>NZ_VZQQ01000042.1 GCF_014397785.1 Paraburkholderia podalyriae | reverse complement strand
CAGGGCTGCATGCTCGATGGCGGGTGGCTCTTTCCGGGCCTCGATCCGATCGACCCGCTCAGCACGCGGCAACTGACCCGCGCCATCCATGCGGCCGCCGAGACCGCAAACATCGACAAGCGCGTATCCATGCACACGCTGAGGCATTCCTTTGCCACGCACCTGCTGGAACAGAAGGAGGATATCCGCGTGATCCAGGTGCTCCTTGGGCACAGGCAGATCGAGACCACCACGCTCTATACCCAGGTTGCCACTGACCTCCTGCGCAAGGTGGTCAGTCCGCTGGACCGCCTGCCCGCCGGCTAGCCCGGCCGCACGCGGAGCACCCCGTGCTGGAGGTCGCGGATATCTTCCGCGCCTGCGGGCCGGCGTGGCGGCGCACGGTAGCGCTGAGCCTGGGGCAGTTGAAGGTCATGTCGGCCATCGAACAGTGCCGCAGTGCGGCACTGGGGGGGCATGTGCTGCGCTGCGCCGGCTGCGACCGGATCGAGGTTGCCTACAACTCCTGCCTTATGGGAAGTTCTGTCTAACGGGGAGAGGATGCCCCGGAGCTAGCGCGAAGCGGACTCCCCACCCCCATTGACTCTCCATTAAAGCTTGGCCCTGAGCATGGCGATTACCTTATCGGATGGCCGAAACGAACCCCTGCGCAGATGCGGTGGGACGATCGCGTTGAGGGCTTCGAGCTTCTCAGTTGGATCAGCGCGAGTGTAGATTTCAGTGGTCGCCAGATCGCTATGCCCGAGCCATAAGGACACTTTCCGAATATCCTGAGTGCTTCGTAGTACTATCATTGCGCAGGTGTGCCTCAACACGTGTGGTGATACCTGCTTCTTCGATAGCGAGGGACACGTATGACGAGCTGTCTCAGCGTGGCATTTAAGGATATACGCGAAACCCCAGCGACTCATTGCTTCACCGCGAGCATTGACGAACAATTCCGGTACTGCAACGGTTCCCCGTACCACCATCCAGGCACGCAATGCATTAGCGGTCGTTTTCCACAGGGGCAACGCGCGCTCGCGCCGACCCTTGCCGTGAACACGGATGCTCATCGACGGGAACACAACATCGGCGGCTTGCAAACCCGTCAGTTCCGATACACGCAGTCCAGCGCAGATGGCCAGATGCAGCATCGCCCGGTCCCGGATCCCCTCGCGCGTTGACGGATCGGGCGCATCGAGCAGGGCCCGAACCTTTTCCTCGCCCAGATACGGCACTAACCGGGAATCAGTTTTCTTGTAGGGAATGCCCAGGATTCGTCGCGCCTGTTCGAGGATCGCGGGCTCGCGATACTCAAGGAAGTGGAAGAATGACCTGATTGCAGCCAGCCGGACATTGCGAGTCCCAGGCGAGTTCTGGCGCGTATCTTCCAGATACTCCAGGAAGTCGCTGATCAGTCTCGCATCGAGCTGCTCCAGCGCTAGCGACGACGGCGTCATCCTGAGTCGCCCGGCGGCGAACTCGAACAGGAGCTGAAAGGTGCAAGCATAGGAGTCGCAGGTGTGTTGGCTGGCGCCTCTCTCATGAGCAAGGTTTGACGAAGAAATGCCACAATGTGCGGTGCGATCGGGATCATTTCTGTTCTCCAGTGAGAAACCCCTCTGCGGCGACAGCAATGTCATGCAGAAGCTCGGGAGTAGCCTCCAGATACCAATAGGTGGCGTTGATGTTGACGTGACCCATGTAGGTCGCAAGGGCCAACATGTGCCGCCCAACGCGGTCCCGGCCTTCCGGGCTCACCTCCAGTGCCCTGACGGCGAACGTGTGCCTGAGCTCATGCAGGCGGGGACGGTGGCCGTTGTGGGTGGTGCCGATGCCGGCAATCTTCAACAGCTTCTGGAACATCCAGTAAGCGACCGTATATCTGAGTGGTCGACCATCGTCATCAACGAACACATGGTCGTCACCCGGACGGGCCTGCAGCCGCAGGGTCAAGTACCCCTGCAAACCCTCCGCCGCCGTCTCGTGAAGTGGAACCAGACGGGTCTTCTGGAATTTGCTCTTTCGAATGAGTAATCCTTCGGGGGTAATGTCGGCACGCCGCAGGTTCAGGGCCTCAGAGATCCGCATGCCCGTGGCTGATAGCAGGGCGATTAATGTCGCATACATTTGTGGTTGCAACATATCGCGAGGACCCGATTGCAAGGCTGCGTTGACCAGGCGCTTGATGTCGGCGCGCGAGTAGATGAACGGGACACGGCGTGTCTTTCGGTAGCCAAAGTACCGGGCGGGCGGCAGCTCATGGTTTTGATCTTCGGTACGCAGATACCGGGCGAACCGACACACGGTCTTTAGCCTCGCGTCACGCTGGGCCACCGACGCAGCCTCGGCGGCCCAGTCGATTGCAGTTTGCGCGCGCACGTGCGTTTCACCGCGCTTGCCGGCAAAGCACGCGAAGCTGTGCAACAGATAGTCTGCGTTCAATAGTTTGAAGCCGGCCGCACGCCGCGCGGCAAGATAGGACTCCACGGCCGGCATCATTTCGTCACCTCCGGCCATGGCTGCGCGACTTGCCTGAGCAGCGCGACGTCGACCTTGGCGTAATAGGCCGTGGTGTCGATGCCGCGATGCCTCAGGACCTGGCCAATCTGGTCGAGGGGAAGCCCATGACGTAACATCTCGGTCGCCGCTGTGTGGCGCAGCAGATGGGCGCCTTTGGCGGGCGAACTCACCCCGGCACGTTTTAGTGCGCGCTTCACTACCGACGATATGCAATCGCCTGAGATAAACGGCTTGAAGGGGGCGATGTTTCGAACAAAGACGTGGTCGCTGCAGGCAACTCGAGGTCGCGACTCGATGTACCGCAGAAGTGCTTCACCGGCATCCTGCGGCAGCGGTAGACGAACTTCATAGCGCCCCTTTCCCGAGACGCGCAGTGTCCCGGTTTCCCATTCGATATCGCTCATGCGAAGGTTCGCCAGGTCACCAGCGCGGACCCCGAGTCGTACCAGCAACAGGACAATCGCGCGATCGCGAAGGCGCCCGTGTAAATTGCCATCGCATGCGGCAATCAGACGGTCAACTTCGTCAGCGCTCAGACACCGTGGCAGTGTCGCCAGGCGCCAGTGCGCCAACGCCGGAACCGCTTGATCGAGTCCGGCTCGACATAAACCCTGAACACCGAGATAACGGAGGAAGGCCCGCGCGCTGGTGACCAGCTTTTCTGCGGTACCGATGCCACAGTTGCAGGCACTGTTCAACAGGAACGTGCGCATGTGCTTTGCGTCCCACTGGGTCGCATTGCTACCAAGCACCTCCACCATCACTGCGGCATCACGACAGTAGAGCCGAATGGTCGACGCTTTCGCGCCTCGGTGCGTGTGCAACCATCGCCGGAAACCGCTCACGATTGCCGGCTCTCGAATCTCGGCAATCGAGGGCTTGTTGTCCTGGCAGACGCCGATCTCAATCAGGTATTCGCGAAAGCGCTTGGCACCGAAATACAGATGGTGGTTGGCTTTACCTCCTTTTGCTTCCGGAGGTAGGCAGATGACGATAGAAGATTTCTGGAGTCTGTGGATCCGCATCGGCCAGGGTGCCGCCGTGCGCCAGCATGAAGCGGCCCAGATGGTCGGCGGCTCGCAGATAACGTACGGCGCTGGCCGCGGAGTATCCGTCCCGTTCGAGCGCATCAGCAAAGTCATCAATGAAGGCTCCGCTGGGCCCCGAGCGCAGGCGTTCCAGGGTTTTGGGTGCTACCAGGTAGGTGTCTAGCATCACGTCCTCCTATGAGGGTTGCCGGGGAAGGCCAGACGACCATAGCAAAGAAGAACCGAGATTTTATGGGGAGTTGACCGGCGACCAACCAGACACCAAAACCGACGCGGCCAGCCGCATTCGTGTCGAATCTGATCTGCAACTCCCCGTTAGACAGAACTTCCCATAAGGCAGGTAACGGAGTGCACTCCGTTACCTGCCGCAACCGTCATTGCCCGAAGTGCCAGGGCAGTGCTGCGCATCGCTGGCTCCAGGCACGCCAGGCCGATCTGCTTCCGGTCGGGTACTACCATGTCGTCTTCACGCTGCCCGCGCCCATCAGTGCCATCGCCTGGTACAACAAGGCCGTCATCTACGGGCTGCTGTTCGATATCGCCGCCGAAACGCTATGCACCATTGCCGCTGATCCGAAGCACCTCGGCGCCCAGATCGGCGCGACGCTCGTGCTGCACACCTGGGGCTCGGCACTCACGCATCATCCGCACGTACACGGTATCGTCCCCGGCGGTGGGCTGTCGCCCGATGGTCAGCGGTGGATCGCATGCCGGCCCGGCTTCTTCCTGCCGGTACGTGTGCTCTCGCGCCTGTTCCGCAGGCGCTTCCTCGAAGCGCTCACGGACGCGCACCGGCATGGCCACCTGCAGTTCTTCGGCCAGTACGCTGAACTTGCCGACCCAGCTGTCTTTGACGTGTGGCTTGCGCCGCTGCGTGCCTGCGAATGGGTCGTCTACGCAAAGCGTCCCTTTGCAGGACCCGAAGCAGTGCTCGCGTACCTGTCGCGCTATACGCACCGCGTCGCGATCTCCAGCCAGCGCCTGCTTGCATTCGATGAACGCGGCGTGACCTTCCGCTGGAAGGACTACCGTGCGAAGGGGCACACCCGCTACAAGACCATGACCCTCGAAGCCGGCGAGTTCATGCGCCGCTTCATGCTTCATGTGTTGCCCGGCGGGTTCCATCGCATCCGTCACTACGGGCTGCTCGCCAACCCGGTGCGCCGCACCAGTCTCGCGAAGGTCCGCGAACTGCTGCACGTCGCGGCGGAGGTCAACACATCACCCGAAGAGACTCTCGTTGAAACTCGGCCGGCCTTCATCTGCCGGCACTGCGGCGCGCCGATGATCGTCATCGATATCCTTGCGCGCACTGCACCGATTCGCGCACCACCCACGCGCCGGGGCGAGATATGAGCGCCACTGTTCCAGGACGAACAACCCGACCCTCGGCTTTGCGGCAACGCGGCCCACGAGCAGACCTTTGCGTCTGTCGCTTCGCACAGGCCCTTGCACGTCCGTTCCGCCATCACGACGGCGCCACTGCACCGCTTCGGCACAGCATCAGCCCTCAGCCAGCATCCCGCCTGACCACGCATCCCGCAACACCGCTCGCCATCCCGGGCAATCAATCGCCATAGCCCCGAAGACTCCCATTGCATCAGAGCACTCCGCGGTTTCCTCCCTTCAGGTTTATTCAACGCCTGCCTGCACGCGCCGGCGCGCACCCCGAGTCCACGGACATGGGCAGGCATCGAACAAACCTCAAGAACGAACAAACCTCAAGAACGAACAAACCTCAAGAACGAACAAACCTCAAGAACTGCGGCCGGCTGGCTGCCGTGACGCCGATTGGACGCGGCGGATCCTATACGCCGGCGACGGCGTCGGTCTTTACACTCTGAGCGCAAGCGGGTTGTGCTTGAGCCAGCTATTCAAATTGTCGTCGGCCTGCCTGATATTGGGGCGGATGGTGTTGCTACAACATTTATGGACCGGGCACCGAGCGTCAACGGATGGTTTTGCCCAGAAAGCAGAAAGCCCTCATGTCAGAGGGCTTTCATTTTTACTACCGTTTCCAAACTTTATTGCGGCACCTGGTTCGGATTTTCCAATCTTTATTGCACTTTCCAAACTATATTGTCACGCTACAGCAATCTCAAGCGAAGTTCTTCGCTGCGAAGTCCCAGTTGACGATGTTCCAGTACGCTTCGACGAACTTCGGGCGCGCATTGCGATAGTCGATGTAGTAAGCGTGCTCCCACACGTCGATCGTCAGCAGTGCCTTGGCGTCGGTGGTGAGCGGCGTGGCGGCGTTGCTCGTCGACACGAGATCGAGCGAACCATCAGCCTTCTTCACGAGCCATGCCCAGCCAGAGCCGAACGTGCCGACAGCGGTCTTTGCAAACTCTTCCTTGAACTTGTCGAACGAACCCCACTTCGCATTGATCGCGTCAGCCAGCGCGCCGGTCGGTGCGCCGCCACCTTGCGGCGACAGGCTGTTCCAGAAGAACGTGTGATTCCACACCTGAGCCGAATTGTTGAAGATACCGCCCGACGACTTCTTGACGATCTCTTCCAGCGACAGTTTCTCGAATTCCGTGCCCTTGATCAGATTGTTCAGGTTGGTCACATAGGTCTGATGGTGCTTGCCGTAGTGAAACTCGAGCGTCTCTTCCGACATGTGCGGAGCGAGCGCGTTTTTCGCGAACGGCAGCGGCGGGAGCGTATGTTCCATGGTGCTTTCCTTCTCTGTATCTGTTGTGGGGAGTCTGCGGATGACGCTATCGAGCACTCGATTGTAGGCGAGTTGGAATAACCCCGCAAACCAACGGCCTTTGCGTCCGGCATGGCGAATTTGCCGTGAGCAAGGCCCTCGTGAAAGGCGCGCATTGCGCGTGCCCGGGTCGTCGGAACAGAGAAAACGCGCGCCACCCGCCCGTCGGCGAAACGTTAGAAACCGTCGGTCAGACGCGCTTGCACGTCGGCGAGCGCGACATCGGCCGAGCCTTCGGCGAGATGCATCGTCAAACGACGTCCGGGTTTAAGCGACGAAGGCGTGCGAATCGCGCGACCGCTTTGCGCATCGAGCACGGCTGCATAACCGCGCTCGAGTGTGCGCTGCGGACTCAGCACTTCGAGTCGCGCGCTGAGCAAGTCGATGCGCGCGACCTGACGTTCATGCTGGCGCGATAGCGCCGCATTCAGACGCTGCGCCAGCGCATTGACGCGGGTGCGCTCGGCCGCGAGATCCGGACGCCAGCGTTGCCAGCGCATCTGCAGCAGCGAAAATCGCGCACGAGCGTCGCGCACCGGCCGCGCGCCCGCCGACGCGAGCCGCACGCGCAACTGCTGCAGATGAGTGCGCTGCCGCGCGAGCCGCTCGGCCGGCGAAACGAGCCGGCGCGCCAGCCAGTCGAGCTGCTGTGCGCGCCGCTCCATCATGCGGCCGAACGCGCGCGCGAGTGTCGCGTGCCGATGATCGAGTTCGCGCAGCAGTATGACGCGCTGCGGGCTCACGAGCTCGGCGGCACCGGTCGGCGTGGGCGCGCGTACGTCGGCGGCGAAATCGGCAATCGTAAAATCGGTCTCGTGACCGACGCCGCTCACCACGGGAATGACGCTTTCCGCAATCGCGCGCGCGAGCACTTCTTCGTTAAACGCCCACAGGTCTTCGATCGAGCCGCCACCGCGACACACGATCAGCACGTCGACCTCGCGACGCGCGCCGGCCGCATCGACCATCGCCGCGAGCTTCGCGCCGACGCCCGCGCCCTGCACCGGCGCCGGATACACGATCACCGGAATGTGCGGCGCGCGGCGCGACAGCGTCGTCAGCACGTCGCGCAATGCGGCGGCCTGCAACGACGTGACGATGCCGATCGCGCGCGGATGCGTCGGCAGCGCGCGCTTGCGCTCCGCGGCGAACAGCCCCTCGGCCTCGAGTTGCGCCTTCAACCGTAGAAACGCTTCGTACAGACGCCCCTGCCCAGTGCGGCGCACCGCTTCGATATTCAGCTGCAGTTCGCCGCGCGGTTCGTACATCGTGACGAGGGCTCGCACCTCGATGCGATCGCCTTCGCGTGGCATGAATTCGGCATACTGCGCGCGACCGCGGAACATCACGCAGCGCATCTGCGCCTGCGCGTCTTTGATCGAGAAATACCAGTGGCCGCTCGCGGCGCGGGTGAAGTTCGACACTTCACCCGCGACCCAAACGAGCGGAAACGAGCGTTCGAGCATCGTGCCTATCGCGCGATTGAGCGCGGAGACGGGAACGACGACCTCACCGCCTGGTGGGGCCGCCGAAGCAAAAGGATTTTCTGGAGTCATGCGAGGAATAAATAGCGCTGGCCGGACAGACGATAGACCGAGCGACGAGCGCCGTCCAGCCGGAATCGCAGGATTGTTAAAAGTGTCCACATGGCGGGACTCGCCTGACGAATTCCGCCAGAACGGCTGCCAACGTCAATAATTTCCTTGGCAGACCCTTGATTTATATGAAATTTACATTTCAATGGCGAGCGAGCACCGCGATCCAAAGCAAATGGAACGGCCCTTCCGGGCAATCGGATGGCAGGTTCTCCACAAAGTTATCCACAGACTGTGGGCAAGCGCACATAGGGTGGACCCGCGTGCGTCAGGCCCCACGCGACTTGCCGGGCGGGACGCCCGCGCGCTAGAGTGGCGGGTTCGACGGCATGCCGATCGCGCAGCGCAGCGGACAGCTTGCCGGCCGGAGGCCGTCATGCGCGAGCCCTATCGTCGCGCCAGGTGCACCTCATTTTTTCGACCGTATTCGCATTCGATTGCCCGGAGAACCGCGTTGATGTTGACCCTGCGTAGTGCGTACGGCGCGCAGTCCGTGCCCGCAACCCGCCCATGAGCGAACTCAGCGACCGACTCGAAGCGCGCCTCACGCGCGAATGGCAGCAACGTGGACCGCTCGCCTGGGCGCTGACGCCGCTCGCCGGCGTGTTCGGCGCAATCGCGGCCGCGCGCCGCGCCGCGTTTTCTCTCGGCTGGCTCAAGTCGGTGCGCGTTGGCGTGCCGGTGGTGGTCGTCGGCAACGTGACGGTCGGCGGCACCGGCAAGACGCCGACCGTCATCGCGCTCGTCGAAGCTTTGCGCGCCGCGGGCTTCACGCCTGGCATCGTGTCGCGCGGCTACGGCGCGCGCGTGAGCACGCCGATCCAGGTCACGCCCGGTTCGTCGGCACGCGTCGGCGGGGACGAGCCCTTGTTGATCGCGCGCCGCACCGGCGCACCCGTGTGGGTCTGTCCCGATCGCGTCGTCGCCGCCCAGGCGCTGTGCGCCGCGCACCGCGATGTCGACGTGATCGTCAGCGACGACGGCCTGCAGCACTATCGGCTCGCGCGCGACGTTGAACTCGTCGTGTTCGATCACCGGCTCGGCGGCAACGGTTTCCTGCTGCCGGCCGGGCCGCTGCGCGAGCCGCTGTCGCGCCGCCGCGACGCGACGCTGATCAACGATCCGTACGCGCGCACGCTGCCCGGGTGGCCCAACACGTTCGCACTGCAGCTCGCGCCCGCCGACGCGTGGCATCTCGACAATCCCGCGCTGCGCCGTCCGCTCGCGCAATTCGCCGGTCAGCGCGTGCTGGCCGCCGCCGGCATCGGCGCTCCGGAGCGCTTTTTCGCGACGTTGCGCGCGGCGGGCCTCGCGCCCACGACACGCGCGCTGCCCGATCACTACGCGTTCGAGCGCAATCCTTTCACCGACATCGACGCCGACGCGATCCTGATTACGGAAAAGGATGCGGTAAAATTCGGGGCCTGGCACGATGCGCGCATCTGGGTAGTCCCGGTCGAAGCCGCGCTCGATCATCGCCTCACTGCATTAGTTGTGGAGAAAGTCCGTGGACGCTCGCCTGCTTGAAATCCTCGTCTGCCCGATCTGCAAGGGCCCGCTCAGCTACGACCGCGCCGCGCAGGAACTGATCTGCAACGCGGACAAGCTCGCCTACCCGATCCGCGATGGCATTCCGGTGATGCTCGTCGACGAAGCGCGGCAGACCGTCGAAGGCACGCCGGTCGATCTGAATCCCGGCTCGGTCGCCTGACCCGCAGCGCCGCTGCAGTGCGAGGCGTCGCGTCGTCTCGCTCACGCGAGGGCCAAGGCAAGCTTCAATGCCAGTGTCCGCCCCGCATCTGCTCCGCAATCGATCCGCAGCCGTTTTCCCGCTCCGGCTTATGTCCGACCTGCGTGCCCGTCGAGCGCGCAGCTTCTTCCTGCGGTTGATCGCCGCCCGTCCTTGATCCGATGACCCACACCGCCCTTCATCCGTTTATTGCCGTCGTGCCGGCCCGCCTGGCGTCGACGCGTCTGCCCAACAAGCCGCTCGCGGACATCGGCGGCAAGCCGATGGTCGTGCGCGTCGCGGAGCGCGCGCGCGAATCGGGCGCGCAGCAGGTGCTGGTCGCGTCGGACGCGCAGGAAGTGCTCGACGCGGCGCACGATCACGGCTTCGAAGCGGTGCTCACGCGCGCCGATCATCCGTCGGGCACCGACCGTCTCGCGGAAGTGGCGACCCGCTTCGGCTGGAGCGACGACACGATCGTCGTTAACGTGCAGGGCGACGAGCCGCTGATCGACCCGGCGCTCGTGCGCGGCGTCGCCGCGCATCTGGCGACGGCGAGCGACTGCGCTATCGCGACGGCCGCGCATCCGATCACCGATCCCGCCGAAATTTTCAATCCGAACGTCGTCAAGGTCGTGCCCGACGCGCGAGGCGTCGCGCTGTATTTCTCGCGCGCGCCGATCCCGTGGGCGCGCGACGCGTGGCAAGCGCACTGGCCCAACGTCGCGTCGATGCCCACGCCGCCCGCGCCTGCCATCGTTTACCGGCACATCGGCTTGTACGCGTATCGCGCGAAATTCCTACGCACGTACCCGAGTCTCGCGATCTCGCCGATCGAGCAGGTCGAAGCGCTCGAACAGCTGCGCGCGATGTGGCATGGCGAGCGCATCGCGGTACTCGTCACGCATGACGTGCCGTTACCCGGCGTCGATACACCCGCCGATCTCGCGCGCGTACGGGCTTTATTCGGGTCTTGAGCGCGGGAAGCCGTGGCATAATCGAACGGTTATGCGCGCCTCCCAGCGCAGGCGATACGCGGGTTGTCCCGGTCGCGCCGTTCGGGTCTTGCAGCGCCGTCGCATTCGACGTGCAGCGCGAGGTAGCCAACGGTAGCCGATGCGGAACCTGCGAGAATCGCCGGGAAGCATGTCGCGTCAACCAAGAATTCACATAGATCTGGAGATATTCATGCGTTTGATCCTGTTGGGTGCACCGGGTGCCGGCAAAGGCACTCAGGCCAACTTCATCAAGGAAAAGTTCGGCATCCCGCAAATTTCCACCGGCGACATGCTGCGCGCGGCCGTCAAGGCTGGCACGCCGCTCGGCCTCGAAGCAAAGCGCTTCATGGACGCCGGTGAGCTCGTCACCGACGAACTGATCATCAACCTCGTGAAGGAACGTCTGCAGCAGCCGGACTGTGCGAACGGCTATCTGTTCGACGGCTTCCCGCGCACGATCCCGCAAGCCGAAGCAATGAAGCAGGCCGGCGTCGCGATCGACTACGTGCTCGAAATCGACGTGCCGTTCGACGAGATCATCGTGCGCATGAGCGGCCGCCGCTCGCACCCCGCGTCGGGCCGCACGTATCACGTGACGTTCAATCCGCCGAAGGTCGAGGGCATCGACGACGTCACCGGCGAGCCGCTGATTCAGCGCGACGACGACAAAGAAGAAACGGTCAAGAAGCGTCTGTCAGTGTACGAATCGCAAACCAAGCCGCTGATCGACTACTACAACGGCTGGGCGAAAAACGGCGATACGTCGAGCTCCGTGAAGGCCCCGCAATATCGCCGCATTTCGGGCCTTGGCAGCGTCGACGAAATTCGCGCCCGCGCGTTCGACGCGCTGAAGTAAGCCGGATCGGTCTGGAGCTGTGGCACTGTTTGCGTTTGACGAAAGACCCGCCCACATCGGCGGGTTTTTTATTGGGGGCGAGAAAGTCTCAGGCGGCAAGCGGTGCGGATCGTTCCGGATGGTTACTTAGCTTTCCATAGCGCTGGCATGCCGCCGCCCGCGTCGCTTTCCGCATCGCACGACGACCGCTAAGATCGATCGTCGAATCATGCTTCGATCGGGCCAGCACTGAACAACCGTAGCAAAGGAGAAGACATGGAGATTCGTGACAATGTGTTCCTGATCACCGGCGGTGCATCGGGCCTCGGCGCCGCCACCGCGCGCCTGCTCGTCGAGAACGGTGGCAAGGTCGTGCTCGCCGATCTGAATCTTGACACCGGAGAGGCGCTCGCGAAGGAACTCGGCGGCGTATTCGTCAAGTGCGACGTGAGCCGCGAACAGGACGCGCAACAGGCCGTCGAAGCCGCGACGAAGCTCGGCACGCTGCGCGGTCTCGTCAACTGCGCGGGCGTCGCGCCGGCCGTGAAGACCGTCGGCAAGGATGGCCCCCATTCGCTCGATCTGTTCACGCGCACGATCTCGATCAACCTGATCGGCACGTTCAACATGATCCGGCTCGCCGCGGTGCAGATGGCGAAGAACGAGCCGAACGCCAACGGCGAGCGAGGCGTGATCATTAACACGGCATCGGTCGCCGCGTTCGACGGCCAGATCGGCCAGGCGGCCTACTCCGCGTCGAAGGGCGGCGTGGTCGCCATGACGCTGCCGATCGCGCGCGACCTGTCGCGCAACGCGATCCGCGTGATGACGATCGCCCCCGGCATCTTCGAAACGCCGATGCTGCTCGGCATGCCGCAGGAAGTGCAGGATGCGCTCGGCGCGATGGTGCCGTTCCCACCGCGCCTCGGCAAACCGGCCGAATACGCGATGCTTGCCAAGCAGATCTTCGACAATCCGATGCTGAACGGCGAGGTGATCCGACTCGACGGCGCGATCCGTATGCAGCCGAAGTGACGATCGCGTAGCGATCGATCTGCTCGCCGATGCGCGGCCAGGCCCCGCATCCGGTGAAAAAAACGCCTGTGCATGTGTGACATGTGCAGGCGTTTGCGCTTTATGCAGCGTGGAAATGCGCGTCGCTACTCGCCGCCATCGTGCCGCGTGCGCTGCCGCAATTCATGCAGCTGCGACTCGACCACGGTGGCATCTTCCGCATCGGGGCGATCGCCAAGATAGCTTTCGAGATCCTCGAGCGCTGGCCGCAGATAATCGAGCCGCGCATACGCGAAGCCGCGATCGCGCACTTCCTCGATGTTGTCCGGCAGTAAAATGACGAGCCGTTGCTGCACCGCGAGCAGACGCTGCCAGCGCTCGGTCTGCAGATAGATCGCCTTCAGGTTGCGCAACATCCGCGCGACGATCTCGCGACGCGTAGCCGGTTGCAACAGGATTCGCAGCGCGCGCCCGACCGAATCCCCAGCCGACGCGACGTACGGCTCGAGCATCTCGACCATTTGGGCTTCGGACAGCGAATGACCGGTGGTCGGATCGAGCATCACGTCACCATCGGGCGTTGTCACGCGCAGCAGGAAGTGGCCTGGAAACGACACCCCGCGCACCGGCACGCCGAATTGCTCGGCCATCTCCAGATAGAGCACCGCGAGCGAAATCGGAATACCACGGCGACGTTTGAGTACGACGTGCAGATGACTGTTGTCGGGGTCGTAGTAATCGTTCAGATTGCTCGCGAAACCGAGTTCGCGGAAAAAGAACCGATTAAGGATACCGACCTTCTGACGGATGTCGGCATCGTCGGGCATGCGACGCCGTAGCCGCAGCACCAGTTCGTCGATCTCGGCGAGCACCGACTGCAGATCGAGGTCGGGATAGGCATCCTGCGCGATCGAGAGCGCCGTCTCGGTCAGCGGCAGACTCTCGTCTTCGGCGACGAGCGTACTGAAATAATCGAGAACCCGCGACATGGTGATCACTTCACTCGCCTTTTGAAATACGCGTGCTTGAAGCCCATCAGCAAAAGCATACCGAAATATAGCGCGGCGAACAGCACGAGGCACGCACCCAGCAACACGATGCGGCTGACCGGCTGGTTACGCATGCCAATCCAGTCGAAGCTGATCGCGAACCAGCGCATCACGCCGGCGAGCACGAGGCATGCGCCGAGCAACTGCACGAAAAACTTGAGCCAGCCATGCGACGGCATATAGATGCCGCGTTTGCGCAGACCAATGAATAGCAGCAACGCGTTGACGCAAGCGCCGAGCCCGACGCTCAGCGTGAGACCCGCATGCGCGAACACCGGCACGAACGCGTAGTTGCTGAGCTGAGTGACGACCAGCACGCCGATGCCGATCTTCACCGGTGTCTTGATATCCTGCTTCGCGTAGAAGCCCGGCGCGAGAATCTTGATCAGGATCAGGCCGACCAGGCCTACGCCGTAGGCGGCCAGCGCGCGGCTCACCATCACGACCGCGTTGCCGTCGAACTTGCCGTAGTTGAACAGCACGGCCGTCAACGGCTGCGCGAAAAAGAACAGCGCGATCGCGCTCGGCGCGGCGAGCAGAAACGTGACGCGCAGCCCCCAGTCGAGCAGCGACGAGTACTCGTGGGAATCGGCATCGACGTGCGCCTTCGATAGGCTCGGCAGCAGGATCGTGCCGAGCGCGACGCCGAGCAGCGCGGTCGGAAACTCCATCAGCCGGTCGGCGTAGTTGATCCACGAGACCGCGCCAAGGCCGATGTGCGACGCGATGTTGGTGTTGATGATCAGGCTGATCTGCGCGACCGACACCGCGAACATCGCCGGCACCATCTTCGCGAGCACGCGCTTTACGCCGCGATGCGCGAGCGCGCGCAGCGGGTTCAGGCCGATGCGCGGCACCATGTCGATCTTCTTGAGGCCCGGCAACTGGACGACGAATTGCAGTACGCCGCCGACGATCACTGCCCAGGCGAGCGCATAGACCGGCGTTTGCAGGCGCGGCGCGAGGAATACCGCGGAGACGATGAACGCGACGTTAAGCAGCACCGGCGCGAACGCGGGCAGCGAAAAGTTCTTGTACGTATTCAGCACGCCCGACGCCAGCGACGTCAGCGAGATGAAAATGATGTACGGGAACATGATGCGCGTCATCGCAACCGCGAGCTGGTACGCGTGCCCCTCATGCGCGAGACCCGACGCGACGACGAACACGACGCCCGACGCGCCGATCACGCCTATCACTGACAGCACGGCAAGCGCCCACGCGAGCACGGTCGAGGTCGCGTCGACGAGCGCCTTGGTGGCGTCGTGGCCTTGCTGGTTCTTGAACTCGGCGAGGATCGGAACGAAGGCCTGCGAGAACGCGCCTTCGGCGGAAATGCGGCGCAGCAGGTTCGGAATGCGAAAGGCGACGTAAAAAGCGTCGGTGTATTGACTGGCGCCGAACGCACGGGCGATCAACGTTTCACGGGCCAGTCCGGTCACGCGCGACAGCAGCGTGAAGCCGCTGACCGTCAGCAGGGCTCGGAATAGATTCATGGGGCGCTTATTATACGGGTCCCGCCAATGCGGGCGACGAGCCGGAACGCGATTCGGACCGATTTGCCACGCGGACGTTCGCCGCCATCGACTGGGAAGCGCAATTATTTGTGCTTTTTACGGTATTCCGGGCGCCACCGGCAGCTTCGATCGGCGCCCTCGTACGAGCGGACCAGCGCATAAGCGCCAACATGACGCTGGACCGCTCACTGTGGCGCCCTCGCGCGTTTTCCGTTGCCACGTGCCTGATTTCGTTGCTATAATCGTCGGTTTCGAAGCTTGCTCAATTTTCAAACGGTCTTCGGAAGGGATTGTCAGGTTGGCGCAGCGCCGCCTGTCAATGCAACCGGATGCCGCGAAACACGGGCCCGCCTTCGCGTAGTTCGATCGATTTTTTCGACACTTTTGCGCCCTTGGGCAATCGCTTCCAAGGGTTCGGATCGAGAAGCAGCACCTCGCCTCATCATCGAAGGCCAGGTACTGGAAACAGGAACAGGATAAGGAACCGTCATGGCTAACTCCGCACAAGCACGCAAGCGCGCCCGCCAGGCCGCGAAGGCAAACTCGCACAACTCGGCACTGCGCTCGAAGTTCCGCACGGCTATCAAGGCTGTCCGCAAGGCAATCGAGGCAGGCGACCACGCTAAGGCCGCCGAAATCTTCAAGGCATCGTCGAAGACCATCGACATCATCGCCGACAAGAACATCGTTCACAAGAACAAGGCAGCTCGCAACAAGAGCCGCCTCGCCGCAGCCCTCAAGGGTCTGCAAGCGCCCGCAGTGCAGTAATTCCGGTCGGCCCGCTTCGGCGGGCTACCTCCTGTTTCCGCTGCAAGAAGCCCGCTTTGGCGGGCTTTTTTGTTTCGATGGACCACCAGCCACAAAAAAACCCGCTACTTGCGGGTTTTTGTTTTTTGCTTTTGCCGATCCGATCGGCTTGTGTCAGATCACGTGCCGTTTGGCTTGCGGCGCAGGCGCCTGCTCGAGTTCCAGCTCGCACGCCTCGGTGACGAGCAGGTCGTTGTCTTTCGCGAAGTTCATAACGAAATCGAAGGCCATCGGTTCGATGTCGCGCAGCCGAGAATCGAGAATCACGCATTTGAGGTCGCCGATCATGGTCGGCCGTACGTACAGCGAGTACTGCATATAGGCGTTCGGCCCCTTCCTCACGCCGGGTCCGAACGACGACATGACGCCCGCGAGCCGCTCCGACCAGTCGCTCGGCCGAAACTTTTTTCCGGCCGACGTAATACCCTGAATGAAATATTCGATTGGAGCTGCTTCGGCCATGTAGGAATACCTGTGTGACTGCCCAGCGGAATGACGGCCAACCGGCGAGGCCAGTTGTACGCCAGAATTCACCGCGAGCGGCATACACGGCAAGCGCTTGCAGCCACTTGCTACGTGCGTGGAATCTGGCGCTAACGCGACAACGACGAACCGCACCACGAGAACCGCTGCGGCAAACCGGCTGAACCGCTCTGGCGTCTGTCGTGACGGCCACGCCGTGACAGGCTTTCTGCGCCGCGCGAACCGCGTTTCCTCATGCGAAACGCCCGCCTGCTGGGCCTTGGGATAACCTGCAGATTATAGCGCAGCGAGGCCTTTTCCGCACCGCACACAAGCCGCACACAAGCGCCCTCCGATAATCCCGCGAAGCCTGTCACGACGCTTTCGGACAGCTTGCGCCGCCTTTCCGGCCGACTCGTCAAACGAGGCGAAATCCTTTATGCTGCATTGACTTACCACCCAAATCGACGGCGGCGCAGTCCGGCACCCCTGCCGGGTCAGACCGCCGTATTCGTTTCATGACCGCCAAGAAAATTCGCCACTACCTGCAGTTCAAGGATTTCTCGCTGGAAGACTACGAGTACGTGCTGGAACGCGCGCGCATCCTGAAACGCAAATTCAAGAACTACGAGACTTATCACCCGCTGCATGACCGCACGCTGGCGATGATCTTCGAAAAGAATTCGACGCGCACGCGCCTGTCGTTCGAAGCCGGCATCTTCCAGCTCGGCGGTCACGCGGTGTTCATGAGCACGCGCGACACGCAGCTCGGCCGCGGCGAGCCGATCGAAGACGCTGCCCAGGTTATCTCGCGCATGGTCGACATCATCATGATCCGCACGTTCGGCCAAGACATCATCCAGCGCTTCGCCGAAAACTCGCGCGTGCCGGTGATCAACGGGCTCACGAACGAATACCACCCGTGCCAGGTGCTCGCGGACGTCTTCACGTACTTCGAACATCGCGGTCCGATCCGCGACAAAACGGTCGCGTGGGTCGGCGACGCCAACAATATGCTGTACACGTGGATCGAAGCCGCGCAGATTCTCGGCTTCAAGCTGCGCCTGTCCACGCCGCCCGGTTACAAGCTCGACCGCGCGCTCGTCTCGGCGGAAAGCGCGCCGTTCTACGAGGAATTCGACGACCCGAACGAAGCCTGCGCGGGCGCCGATCTCGTCACCACCGACGTCTGGACCAGCATGGGCTTCGAGGCCGAGAACGAAGCGCGCAAGAAGGCTTTCGCGGACTGGTGTGTCGACGCCGACATGATGGCGCGAGCGAATCCCGACGCGCTCTTCATGCACTGCCTGCCCGCGCATCGCGGCGAGGAAGTCAGCGCGGAAGTGATCGACGGACCCCAGAGCGTCGTGTGGGATGAGGCGGAGAACCGTCTGCACGTGCAGAAGGCGTTGATGGAATACCTGCTGCTCGGCAAGCTCAATCACTGAGCGAGCCGCTCGCCCAGACACCTGCGGGAACCGCGGTACAAAAAAGGCGCCGGGAGGAAACTTCCGGCGCCTTTTTGCATTCGTCGTCGGTGAAGCTTCGCGCGCAAATTCAGCGCGAAACGAGTGAACTGCCGCTCACAGGCAAACCGGCTCCGCCTCCAGTTCCACGCCGAATCGCTCGGACACGTCGCGCTGGATCGCCCGCGCCAGCGCCAGCAGTTCCGAGCCGCTTGCGCCACCGCGATTCACCAGCACCAGCGCCTGCCGCTCATGCACGGCCGCCGCGCCCATCGCGCGGCCCTTCCAACCGCATCGGTCGATCAGCCAGCCCGCTGCCAGCTTCACACGGCCGTCCGCTTGCGTATACGACACGATTTCCGGCTCGCGGCGCTTGAGCGCCTCGAACTGCGCGGCGTCGATCACCGGATTCTTGAAGAAGCTCCCCGCGTTGCCCAGTTCGCGCGGATCGGGCAGCTTGGCGCGCCGCACGGCGACGACCGCATCGAAAATGGCCTGCGCGGTCGGCTGCATCGCCGCATCATCGGCTTCCCCGGCGGCGGCCGCATGACCGCGCGCCGCCAGCTCGCGCGCAAGATCCGCGTAGCCCGCGCGCGGCTGCCACGCCTTCGGCAACCGGAACGTCACCGACGCGATCACGAAGCGCTCGCGCCCTTCCCGCTTGAAAAAGCTGTCGCGATACCCGAACTGGCACGCATCGGCGTCGAGCTCGACCGCCTCGCCGGTCGCGAGCTCGATCGCCCGCAGCGACGCGAAGCGTTCGCACAATTCGAGCCCGTATGCACCGATGTTCTGGATCGGCGCCGCGCCAACCGTCCCAGCAATCAGCGCGAGGTTCTCGAGGCCGGGCATGCGCTGCGCCAACGTCCACGCGACGAACTCGTGCCACGGCTCGCCGCCGGCCGCCTCGACATACCACGCGTGCTGATCCTCGCGCACCACGCGGCGGCCGCGCAGCGCCACCAGAAGTACGAGCCCGGCGAAGTCGCCGGTCAGCACGACGTTGCTGCCGCCGCCGAGCACGAGGCGCGGCAGGCCCGCGACGCGCGGATCGCGCACCGCGGCGAGCAACTGCTCCTCACGCTCGATCAGGCACGCGAACTGCGCGCGCACGTCGAAGCCGAACGTATTGTGGGCCTTCAGCGGATAGCCGGAAATGAGGGACGCGACAGTGGAAGCGGCAAGAGCGGATCGGGACATCGGAGTGGCAACAGGGCAACGACGGGAAGCAACGAGAAGCAACGAAAACGACCAATGACGCGTACGACGACTGCAACGACGCCGCCCGACGCCGGATCGCCCGCCGTCACGACGCAGCGCGGCGGCCTTGGGCAAAAGAGAGCGGCGTCGGTAAAATGACGTCCGGTCCGTGATTATAGCGAGTGCCCCGCGCGCAGCCGACCGGCCGCGTCGCGCACTGCCGCACTATTGGGAGAAAGCAATGCCATCGTTTGACGTCGTCTGCGAAGCGAACATGATCGAAGTCAAGAACGCGATCGAACAGTCCAACAAGGAAATTTCCACGCGTTTCGACTTCAAGGGGTCCGACGCGCGCGTCGAACACAAGGAAAACGACATCACCGCGTACGCCGACGACGACTTCAAGCTCGGTCAGGTGAAGGACGTGCTGCTGTCGAAAATGGCCAAGCGCAACGTCGACGTGCGCTTCCTCGACTACGGCAAGATCGAGAAGATCGGCGGCGACAAGGTCAAGCAGGTCATCAAGATCAAGAAGGGCGTGTCGGGCGATCTGTCGAAGAAAATCGTGCGTCTCGTGAAGGACAGCAAGATCAAGGTGCAGGCGAGCATTCAGGGCGATGCGGTGCGCATCACCGGTGCGAAGCGGGACGATCTGCAAAGCGTGATCGCGATGCTGCGCAAGGACGTGACCGACACGCCGCTCGACTTCAACAACTTCCGCGACTAGGCGGCACGGCGCGCGAGGCTTGCAACGCGCCTTGCGCGCACTCGACAACGCTTCACATCGAGCCGGGCGATGCGGCTCAGCCCACTTCAGAGATCGTTGCCCGCCGCCGGACTCGCGACCTTCTTCTTGTCGCCGATACGGCTCTCCTGCCCCCGCATCAGCTTCGCGATATTGCCGCGATGCCGCCACACGAGCAGCAGGCTCATCACCAGAACCGCGAGCGCCACGATGCGCGGTCCGAACAGGAATACATAGAAGAGCGGCGCGAACAGCGCCGAGCACAGCGCCGCCAGCGACGAGTAGCGGGTAAAAAACGCGACGATCAGCCAGGTCAGCAAGGTTGCGACGCCGAGCGTCGGATTGATCGCGAGCAAAACGCCCGCCGCGGTCGCGACGCCCTTGCCGCCCTTGAAGCGAAAGAAGATCGGATACAGGTGGCCGAGGAACACCGCGAGCGACGCAATCGCGATCGAGCGCTCGTCGAGCCCGTAACGCGCGCCGAAATGCACGACCAGCCACACCGGCAGCCAGCCCTTGAACGCGTCGCCGATCAGCGTCAGAATCGCGGCCTTCCTGCTGCCGCTGCGCAGCACGTTGGTGGCGCCCGGGTTGCCCGAGCCGTACGAGCGCGGGTCGTCGAGACCCATCGCGGCGCTCACGATCACGGCAAACGACAGCGAACCGATCAGATAGGCAACGACAGCGACGATCAGGATTTGCATCTGGGACTCTTATAAGGATCGCGGTCTGACATTCGATACCCCAACCGCAACAGGGCATGCCCGTCGAAACAGGGCGGCGCACATTCTACCGAACGTGCCAGCGCGAAAAACATTCAGGCAAACGTCAACTCGCGCATCCGCGTCAGTCCACGCTCGCGCACTGCACCGGTTTTGCTGCTAGCAGATTGGTGAGCACCTTTGGCTCGATGCTAACGAGAAAGCCGCGCCGTCCGCCGTTCAACCAGATCCGGTCCATCTCGAGAATGGTCGACTCGACATACACCGGCATCTGCTTGCGCGTACCGAACGGCGACGTGCCGCCGATCAGATAACCCGAATGCCGGCTCGCAACCTCGGGCTTGCACGGCTCGACGCGCTTCGCGCCGATCTGCCGCGCGAGATTTTTCGTGCTGACGGTACGATCGCCGTGCATCAGCACGATCAACGGCTTCGCGTGCTCGTCTTCCATCACCAGCGTCTTCACGACGTGACGCTCGTCGACGCCGAGCTGGCGCGACGATTCCGCGGTGCCGCCATGCTCGACGTAGTCGTAAGGATGCTCGCCGAACGTCACGCCATGCCGGCGCAGCAGCTGCGTGGCGGGGGTTTCGGACACGTGTCTGGATTTGCTCATCGGCGCATTGTAATGGCGAGTGGGCACCACGGGTATTTGCCGGAAGGCCAATTGTGCGGGTTCGACGTTTGTGGCACGATCGTTCGAAAATATGCCGGCGTGGTGCGAGATACTGCACACAGGGCAAGCGAATTGGTAAAGAGGAGACAGCGTTGAAGCAGGCTTCATCCATCCGTTCCACGATCGACATCCCCGCGCTGCTCGCCGCCTTGCCCCCTCGCATCAGCGACATTCCGGCGCTCGCCGCCGCGCGCGATCCGCGGCATGTCGCGCTGATCGAAGATGCGCGCCGCCTGACCAGTGCGCAACTGCTGCAGGCCGTCGATGCCGCCGCCGCGCTGTTGCGCGGCTGGGGCGTGCGCGGCGGCGATCGCGTGATGATCGTCGCGGAGAACAGCATCACGCAAATCGTGCTGCTGTTCGCGACCGCGAAGCTCGATGCGTGGGCGCTGGTGTCGAACGCTCGTCTGTCGGCCGCCGAACTCGATTCGATCCGCGCGCATGCGCAACCGCGCGTCGTCGCATATGCGGTCGAAAGCTCGCCCGATGCGCGCCAGCATGCGCAGCGTCATCAAACGACACCGGCACCCACGCTATCGCCGGACATCGGCGCATGGTCGTATGCGGCGGACGTCAGCGTACAAGCCGAACCGCTCGAAGCCGCCAGCGACCGCCAATGCGCGGCACTGATCTACACGACCGGCACCACCGGCGCGCCGAAAGGCGTGATGCTGTCGCATCGCAACCTGCTGTACATCGCGGCCGTGTCGAGCCGGCTGCGTAAGGTCGGGCCCGACGACGTCGTCTATGCGGTGCTGCCGATCTCGCACGTGTATGGCTTCGCGTCAGTGTGCCTCGGCAGCCTGCATGCGGGCGCGACGCTGCGGCTTGCGCCGCGCTTCGTGCCCGAAGCGGTGCGCCGCGCCCTCGCCAGCGAGCGCGTGTCGATCTTCCAGGGCGTGCCGGCGATGCACGCGAAGCTGCTCGAACATCTGCACACGCACGACCACGCGTGGTCCGCACCGCGGTTGCGCTTCGCGTACTCGGGCGGCTCGCCGCTCGACGCCGCGCTGAAGGCGCAGGCCGAAGCGGTGTACGGTCTGCCGCTGCACAACGGCTACGGGATGACCGAAAGCAGCCCGACCGTGTCGCACACCATGCTCGACGCGCCGCGCGCCGATTGCTCGGTCGGCGAGGTCATTCCGGGCGTCGAGGTGAAGTTCGTCGGGCTCGACGGCGGCGCAGCCGCGCCGGGCGAGATCGGCGAACTGTGGGTGCGCGGGCCGAACGTAATGCTCGGCTACTACCGCAACCCTGAGCAGACCCGCGCGAGCGTCACCGAGGACGGCTGGCTGAAGACCGGCGACCTTGCGCGGCAGGACGCGGACGGCGCATTGCATATCGTCGGGCGCAGCAAGGAGCTGATCATCCGCTCGGGCTTCAACGTGTATCCGGCCGAGGTCGAGCACGTGCTGAACGCGCATCCGCAGGTCGTGCAGTCGGCGGTGATCGGGCGCGCGGTCGAGGGCAACGAGGAGGTGATCGCGTTCGTCGAGCTGACTGCCGGCGCGACGGTCACGTTCGCGGAATTGATGACCTGGTGCGGCGAGCGGCTCGCGCCATACAAGCGGCCGGTCGAGCTGAAGGTGCTCGCGGCGTTGCCGGCCGCGTCGACCGGGAAGATTCTGAAGCACAGGTTGCGCGAATTGTTGTGAAGCGCGGCGGCCACCCCGCTCGCTTCACGTCGTGCTCACCCGCGCGGATGATGCTGCGCATGCAGCGATTTCAGCCGCTCTCGCGCGACGTGCGTATAGATCTGCGTCGTCGAAATATCGGTGTGACCGAGCAGCAATTGCACGACGCGTAGATCCGCGCCGTGATTGAGCAGATGGGTCGCGAACGCGTGCCGCAGCGTGTGCGGCGACAACGGCGCATGGACGCCCGCAGCCTGCGCGTGTCGCTTGATGATGTTCCAGAACTGCTGGCGCGTCATGCCTTCCGCGCGTGCCGTCACGAATAGCGCATCGGCCGCGCGCGGGCCGAGCAGCGCCGGGCGTGCCTCGCGCAGATAGCGCTCGATCCACGCGTGCGCCTCTTCGCCGAACGGAACTAGCCGCTCCTTCGAGCCCTTGCCAGTGACGCGCACGACGCCTTCGTTGAGTCCCACCTCGACGGTTTTCAGCGTGACCAGTTCGGTCACGCGCAAGCCGCTCGCGTACATCAACTCGAGCATCGTGCGATCGCGCAAGCCGAGCGGCGTGTCGATGTCGGGTGCGCCGAGCAACGCTTCGACCTGGACCTCGCTCAACGTCGAAGGAAATCGCGGCGGCTGCTTCGCCGAGCGGATACGCAAGGTCGGATCGGCGGCCGCGCGATGCTCGCGCACCGCCCATGCGTAATAGCGGCGAAACACCGACAGCCGGCGGTTCGCCGAAGTCGCCTTGTCCTTTTGCCGCGCCGCGCTGTACGCGTTCAGGTCGGCTTCGCTCGCGGTGTCGAGCGAAGCGTTGCGCGCGTGCGCGAGCCATTCGCAGAAGAGCCGCAAGTCGCGGCGATACGCGTCGAGCGTGTTGCGCGACAGGCCATGCTCGAGCCACAGCGCGTCGCAGAAGGCGTCGATCGATGCGGAGCTGGTCAGCAGCAGCGGTGATGCGACGGCTGTGTCTTCGACGTGTATAGCGGTATCGGTGGTGGTGCTCGTGCTCATGCGTACGGCACACCTTCATGCGCGAGCAGCCAGCGCTTCACGTTGCGGAAGAAGCCGTCGCCGCCATCATGCGCGAAGCCGCCGATGCCGCTCGAACTCACCACGCGGTGACACGGAATCACGATCGGAAAGAAATTGGCGCCGCACGCCTGGCCGACCGCGCGCGGCACGCTGCCGAGCTGCTTCGCGAGTTGTCCGTAAGTCAGCACGACGCCGGGCGGGATGTCGCTGATCGCCTGCCACACGCGCCGCTGGAACGCGGTGCCGCACTCGGCAAGCGGCAGTTCGAACTTCGCTGACGCGTGCTCGAAATAACGCTCGATCTGTTCGGCCACCTCGCGTGCGAGCGGCGTGTCGGGCGCGACGTTGCGCGTCGAGTCGGGCAGATAGACGATCTCGCGCACGGCTTCGCCTTCGAGCCGGATGCCGATCTTGCCGAACGGCGCATCGATCACTGCGTTGAACATGATTGCCTGCTCCTCTAGCGTGCCAGATTGCCGACACCGAATTGCCACGACTTTACGCCGCTTCGAGCGCCCACTCCACATGCTCGCGTACGAGCGCGGACGGATCGTCGACCCGCTGCCTCAACGCCCGCACGATCGCGGCGCGCGCATCGGCGTCAAGGCTCGCGGGCGCGGCACGCAACGCGTTGCCCATGCCGACCGCGAGATTGCGCAGCCAGCTCTCATAACCGATGCGGCGAATCGCGCTGCCCTGCATGCGCGTATCGAAATCCTGGGCGCTCCACGAGAACAGTTCGACCAGCGACGCGCGATCGAGCCCATGCCGCACGTCGAAATCGGCGACGGGCGCGGCCTGCGCGAACTTGTTCCATGGACACACGAGTTGGCAGTCATCGCACCCGTACACGCGATTGCCGATCAGCGGCCGCATGTCGAGCGGAATACTGCCCTTCAGCTCGATCGTCAGATACGAGATGCAGCGCCGCGCGTCGACCTTGTATGGCGCGACGATCGCGCCGGTCGGACAGGCGCCGATGCAGCGCGCGCAGCTACCGCAATGCGAGCCCGGCGTTTCGGGCGCGACCTCGGGCGACGTGTCGGCGTCGGTCGGCAGCGGCACATCGACATAGATCTCGCCGAGGAAAAACAGCGAGCCGGCGTCGCGCTGCAGCAGCAATGTGTGCTTGCCGCGCCAGCCGATGCCGGCTTTCTGCGCGAGCTCGACTTCGAGCACCGGCGCCGAGTCGGTGAACACGCGATAGCCGAACGGACCGATCGCCGCCTCGATCCGGTCGGCCAGTTGTTGCAGGCGCTGACGCATCACCTTGTGATAGTCGCGGCCGCGCGCATAGATCGAGACGACCGCCGTCGACGGGTCCGCGAGCCGCGCATGCTCGGCCGCGCGCCAGTCGCCCGCACGGGGTGTCGGGCGTGAGGCGGGTTGCGCTACGTCTTGCGGCATGCTTTCACCCCGCGTCCGCGCGGGCAAATAGGCGATGCGGGCGGTGATCACGCGTCGCGTGCCGGCCACAAGCTCGGCCGGCCGCGCGCGTTTCATGCCATGTTTGGCCATATAATCCATCTCGCCGTGGCAACCCGCTTCGAGCCACGCTGCAAGCGGCGCTTCCGCGGCCGACAGATCGGTATCGCTAATGCCGATCGCCCCGAAACCGAGTTCACGGCCCCACGTCTTGATGTCGAGCGCGAGCGCACCAAGCGCCGCTTCGTCGAAACGGGACGTTGCATCAGAAGCCCGCGCGCCATCATCGGCCGATGCGGGCGTGCGGGAAACAGGGGACTTCGGACTTCGGTTCATCACGCCATTTTACGAGAATGCCCGTCAATTCCGATCACGCGACGCTACCGTCCGCTCCCGTCCTGTTCGAACGCTCTTTCGCGCTCGCCGACGAAGCCGCCACGCAGGCGTTCGGCGCGCGCTTCGCACAGGCGATCGAAAGCGTGCGCGCAGCCTCGCAGCCGGGACCGCGAACCCAGCCGGGCACCGCAAGCGGCCTCGCGTTCCACGGCCTGCAAGTGCAACTCGTCGGCGATCTCGGCGCCGGCAAAACCACGCTCGTGCGCGCGACCTTGCGCGGGCTCGGTCACAGCGGCCGCGTGCGCAGTCCGACTTACACGCTCGTCGAACCGTATCTGCTCGAGCGACCCGCTGGGGAACTCGCGCTCTATCACTTCGATCTGTACAGATTCACCGATCCGGCCGAATGGGCCGACGCGGGCTTTCGCGAATATTTCGATAGTGGCGCGGTCTGCCTCGTCGAATGGCCGCAACGCGCGGGCCCGCTGCTCGGCGTGCCGGATCTCGTCTTCTCGCTCGGGCTCGCCGGCAACCCAGACGCAAACGCAGACGCACGCGTACTCGTCGCACGCGCCTATAGCGAATCAGGAAAGGCATGTCTCGAAAGATGTTAATCAAACCCTTCCACTCGATCGAATCGGCGGCAGGCGCAACGCATAACTGGCGGCGCCGGCAGATCCTGCGCGCCGGCGCATCGACGCTCGTGCTCGGCCTCGTCGCGCCGCGTCCGGCGTTGGCGAGCTCGGTGCTCGGCGTGCGCGTGTGGCCCGCGCGCGACTACACGCGCGTGACGATCGAATCCGATCAGCCGCTGCAGAACACGCAGCAACTGCTGCAGGGACCGGACCGGCTCGTCGTCGATCTGAACGGCCTCGACCTCGATCAGGCGCTGAAGGAACTGGTCTCGAAGATCACACCAAACGATCCGCAGATTTCGTCGGTGCGGGTCGGGCAGTATCAGCCGCACGTGGTGCGCATGGTGTTCGACCTGAAGGGCTCGGTGAAGCCGCAGGTGTTTGCGCTGCCGCCGGTCGGCGCGTACAAGTACCGGCTCGTGTTCGACCTGTATCCGGCTGTCGCGCCCGATCCGTTGATGGACCTGCTCGCGCAGACCGAGCGCAAGCAGCAGGCGCTCAACGAAGAAAACAGCGCGCCGCCCGCGACGCTCGCCGGCCCCGGCACGGCGCCGCCCGCCGACAACAGCGAGGCGTTCTTCGAGCGTTACGCGCAGAACGGCGGCGCCGGTAGCGGGGCCGCGGGCGTGCCGCATCCGCCCACGCATGGCACGACGGCGCCGTCAGCGCCGGTCATTGCCGGCAGACAGGCAACGCCCTCCGCGCCCTCCGCGCCACTCGCGCCGCCCGCCGCGATCGCCCGCAACAAGGGTGGCAACGGCGCCGCGCACGGCCTCGACAACGATAACCTCGCCAATAGCGACGACACCTACGCGTTCACCACGCCCAAGCCGGGCCGCGGCAACACCGTGCGACTGCTCACCGTCGCGATCGATCCGGGTCATGGCGGCGAGGACCCGGGCGCGATCGGCGGCGGCGGCACCTACGAGAAGCACGTCGCGCTCGACATCGCGAAGAAGCTGCGCGCGAAGATCGACGCGCAGCCGAACATGCGCGCGATGATGACGCGTGACGCCGACTTCTTCGTGCCGCTGAACGTGCGCGTGCAGAAGGCGCGCCGCGTCGGCGCGGACCTGTTCGTGTCGATCCACGCGGATGCGTTCACGACGCCCGAGGCGAAGGGCTCGTCGGTGTTCGCGCTGTCGGAGCATGGCGCGTCGAGCGCAGCCGCGCGCTGGATGGCGAACAAGGAGAACTCGTCGGATCTGATCGGCGGCATCAACATCAAGTCCGACGACGCCACCGTGAACCGCACGCTGTTCGACATGTCGACCACCGCGCAGATTCGCGACTCGATGCGCTATGGCAACTTCGTGCTCAAAGAGATCGGCGACATCAACAAGCTGCACAAGGGCTCGGTCGAGCAGGCCGGCTTCGCGGTGCTGAAGGCGCCGGACATCCCGTCGATCCTCGTCGAGACCGCGTTCATCAGCAATCCGGACGAAGAGCGCCACCTGAACGACGACGCGTACCGCGAAAAGATGGCCAACGCGATTCTGACCGGCATCAAGCGCTATTTCGCGGCGAATCCGCCGCTCGCGAAGAGCCGCATGACGTGATCACCGTTGCTCAGCGCGCCGGCATCACGCGTTGCACGAGCCAGCCGCCGAACACGTTGACCGCGAGCCCCGCCATCACGAGCAACGCACCCGCGACCTGCGTCGCGGAAAGCTGCTCGCCGAGCAGCAGCGACGCCGACGCGAGTCCGACGATCGGCACCAGCAGCGAGAACGGCGCGACCTGGCTCGCCGGATAGCGCGACAGCAGGCGGCTCCACAAGCCATAGCCGATCAACGTCGCGATCAACGCCAGGTAGACGATCGCGAAAATCGACAGCGCGCTGATGCCGCTCAGCGCGGCGGCGATCTCGCGCGGCCCTTCGAACACGAACGACGCCGCGAAAAACGGCAGCGGCGGAATCAGGCTGCCCCACACGACCAGTCCGACCAGATCGATCTTGCCGACCTTCTTGGTGACGATGTTGCCGAGCGCCCACATGCACGCGGCACCCAGCGTCAGCACGAAACCGGCGAGCGACATCGTGTGGCCGCCCCGCAGGCCGATCACCGCGAGGCCCGCCGCGGCGATCAGCAGACCCGCGACGTTCGGCAAACGCAAGCGCTCGTGCAGAAACAGCGCCGCGAAGATCAGCGTAAAAAACGCCTGCGCCTGCAGCACCAGCGACGCGAGCCCCGCCGGCATGCCGACGTACATCGCCGAGAACAGGAACGCGAATTGCCCGAACGAGATCGTCGCGCCGTAGGCGAACAGCCACCGCCACGGCAGCTGCGGCCGCTTGACGAAAAACACGGCCGGCACCGCGGCGAGCGAAAAGCGCAGCGCGCCGAGCAGCATCGGCGGCACGCCATGCAGGCCGACCTTGATCACGACGAAATTGACGCCCCACGCGATCACGACGACCAGCGCGAGCAGCAAGTCCCTGGGCGACATCCGGGTCTCCAATGTGATGGTCCGATCCGGCAGTGTAGCGGAGGCGGCGACGCCGGTTCATTGCGCCCGCCGATGACCCGCGTGTGCCCTTGCCGTCGGCCGCACGCGACGCGCAGTAGAATCGTCCACTCGAGCCTCTCCTTCCACTTTCCCGTCGAGCCTGCCATGACTTCGTCGATCAAAGCCGTCCTCAAACCGCATCTGCGCGACATCGGCAACCTGACCGTGCGCCGCGTGCTGCCGGCGATGGCGGCACGCCTCGTCGGCCCGTTCATCTTCTTCGACCACATGGGCCCCGCAACCCTGGAACCCGGCACCGGCCTCGACGTGCGCCCTCACCCGCACATCGGTCTCGCGACCGTCACCTATCTGTTCGACGGCGCGATCATGCATCGCGACAGCCTCGGCTCCGAACAAAAAATCGTCCCAGGCGACGTCAACTGGATGACGGCCGGGCGCGGCATCGTCCATTCGGAGCGCACGCCGCCGGAAGACCGCGCGCGCGGCCAGAAGATTCACGGCATCCAGACCTGGGTCGCGCTGCCGCTCGCCGATGAAGACACCGAGCCGTCGTTCGCGCATCACGCGGCGGCGACCTTGCCGGTCGTCGAGCGCAACGGCGTGACGCTGCGCGTGATCGCGGGCACCGCGTTCGGCGCGGTGGCGCCGGTCGCGACGTTCTCGGGCACGCTGTACGTCGCCGCCGACTTCACGCCGGGCAGCGCGTTCGCGCTCGAACCGGAGCACGAAGAGCGCGGCGTGTACCTGGTGGAAGGCGATCTGGAGATCGACGGCACGCCGCTCGAGGCGGGCGCGATGGCCGTGCTCGCGCTCGACGAAACCGTCACGCTCGCGAGCACGCACGGCGCGCGCGCGATGCTGCTCGGCGGCGAGAAGCTCCACGGCGAGCGCTTCATCGAGTGGAATTTCGTCGCGAGCTCGCGCGAGAAGATCGAAGCCGCGAAGCTCGCATGGACCAATCAGGAAATGGGCCAGGTGCCCGGCGAAACCGACTGGATTCCGCTGCCGCAGCACAAGTAACGGCGCCGGACCCGCGCAACAGGGTACGCATTGAATTCGTGCGATTCGGCCCCACGTGGCTACAAACCGTTTCTATCGACGAGGACGCAATGGACACCTCTCTGGCCACTTTCGAACAGGACGTCATCAAGGCGTCGATGCTGGCCCCCGTGCTGGTCGATTTCTGGGCGCCGTGGTGCGGCCCCTGCAAGAGTCTCGGCCCGATGCTCGAAAAGCTCGAAGCCGAAGCCGCCGGCAAATGGAAGCTCGTGAAGGTCAACGTGGACGAGAATCACGAACTGGCCGCGCACTTTCAGGTGCGCAGCATTCCGCACGTGATCGCGTTCGCCGACGGCCAGGCGGTCGATCAGTTCATCGGCGTGCTGCCGGAAGGACAACTGCGCGAGTTCCTCGACCGGCTCGTGCCGCAGGGCGCGCCGGCCGCGCGCATCGAAGCGCAGACTGCGCTCGCCGAAGGCCGCCGCGACGACGCCTACGATCTGCTGCAAGCGGCGCTCGCGTACGACCCGGGCTTCGACGACGCGCGCATGGACCGCATCGAGTTGCTGCTCGAAGACAACCGCATCGACGAGGCCCGCAACGAAGTCGATCTGCTGTCGCCGAAAACCACGCAAGGCATCGACGCGCGTTTCAACGCGATCAAGACGCGGCTCGACGCGGTGGACGCCGCCGCGGATCTGCCGCCCACCGGGGCGCTCGAAGCGCGCGTCGCGGGCAATCCCGACGATCTCGAAGCGCGCTTCGATCTCGCGAATGCGTTTATCGCGCGACGCAAATACGCGCAGGCGCTCGAACATCTGCTCGCGATCGTGCAGCGCGACCGCGCGTTCCGCGACGATATCGGCCGCAAGACGATGTTGTCGGTGTTCGATCTGGCCGCGCATCAGCCGGAACTGGTAGCGCAGTGGCGGCGCAAGCTGAGCGCGTCGTTGTATTGATCGTTTGTCGTGCCTTGCCTGATGGCAGCCTCGGCCAGAGCGGATCAAACCGCTGCCCAGGCTGCCACCCAGGCTGCCACCTAAGCCGCCGCCTTCTTCGCCAACTCCCGCAATACAAACGCCGCAGCCGCAAAACCAAAGCTCGCGGTCACGCACACGCTCGACCCGAACCCCGCGCAGTTCAAGCCGACCGGCCCCGTGTGCCCGGGCGACGTGCTCACGTGCTCGGCTTCTGTGTCGATATCGCACACGGCCGCTTCCGGATAGATCAGCGGCTCGTCGGAATACACGGCGCTCACCCTGAACTTCGCCTTCGGACCGCGCGGAAAGCCATGCTGTTTGCGCAACTGCCCGCGCACCTTCGACAGCAGCGGGTCCTGGATCGTCAGCGCGAGATCGTCGATGCGGATACGTGTCGGGTCGAGCTGACCACCCGCGCCGCCGACCGTGATCAGCGGCTGCTGGCGCTCGACGCACCACGCGATCAGCGCGGTCTTCGTGCGCACGCTGTCGATCGCGTCGATCACATAGTCGAAGCCGCCGCCGAGCGTCGCCGCGAAATTGTCCGGCTCGACGAAGTCTTCGATCAGCCGCACGTCGCAGTATGGATTGATCGCCGCGATGCGCTCGGCCATCGCCTCGACTTTCGGTTTTCCGTAGTTGCCGTCGAGCGCGTGAATCTGCCGGTTCGTGTTGCTTTCGGCGACGTTGTCGAGATCGATCAGCGTCAGCATGCCGAGCGCACTGCGCGCAAGCGCCTCCGCGACCCACGATCCCACCCCGCCGATGCCGATCACCGCGACGTGCGCGCCCTCGAACGCGGCGAGCGCAGGCGCGCCATATAGACGTGCGATACCGCCGAAACGGCGCGCGCGGTCGGCGGTTTCGTTGGCGTCGAGGCTGGTAGTAAGATCGGATTGCGCGGTGGGGCTGGACATGATGGCAGGGCTCGAAAACACAGGCTGAACGGAGCAGGTGGCGGCGCTTTGGCAAATGGCTTTGGCAAATTGGAGCGCAGCCCGTATTTTGCCTGAACACGTGAAAGCAGCCGCGCAGGACCGGGCAGCGACGCAACGTTGCAGGCTTGCGCGGGCGCAATTTGCGCCTCGCGCCACGTTGATCCGCTCGCGCGCAAAAACCTGACGCCTTAGCTATACTTGGCCCACTGTAGCGTTCACATAAGAACATGATCTCACTCGCCGAGCTTCGAAAAAACTACTCGCTGGGCTCACTGGACGTTGCCGACGTCGACCACGATCCGTTCCGTCAATTCGACACGTGGTTCCAGCAGGCAATCGACGCCAAGCTACCCGAGCCGAATGCAATGACGCTGGCCACGGTCGACACGCGCGGCCGCCCATCGGCACGCATCGTGCTCATCAAGGGTGTGGACGCGCGCGGTTTCGTGTTCTTTACCAATTACCAGAGCCGCAAGGGGCGCGAACTGAGCGCGAACCCCTACGCGAGCCTGCTGTTTCACTGGATCGAACTCGAGCGCCAGGTACGCATCGAAGGCCGCGTCGTCAAAACGAGCGAGGCAGAAAGTGACACGTATTTCGCGTCGCGTCCGCTTGGCTCGCGCATTGGCGCATGGGCATCGAACCAGAGTCAGGTGATTGAAAGCCGTTCGCAGCTCGAAGTACGCGAACGCGAAATCAGCCTGCAATACGGCGACAGTCCTCCGCGTCCGTCGCATTGGGGCGGCTATCGTCTGGTGCCCGACGCGGTCGAATTCTGGCAGGGACGGCCGTCGCGGCTGCACGATCGTCTGCTTTACACGCGCGCGGAAGAAAGCGCCAACTGGCAAATCACGCGCCTGTCGCCCTGAGCGGACGAATCACGCCGGCGGCGGCGCCAACGTAGCGTCGCGCGTCGGCCGGATTGCGTTGCGCGGCCGACGGAATGCGCCGCGCCCTGTCGCGATCCACACAGCTTTGCTTTAAATCAACGAACACGGAGAGATCGCATGTTCTGGGAGAAAAAGCTGGCACAGTGGGTTGAAGATGTCAAAGCCACAGCTAACCTGCCCGCACGCCTCGTGCTGTGGGACGGTCAGCAACACGACTTCGGGCAGTTCGCCGCGCCCCAGGTCACGCTACACGTGAAGAGCGCGACCGCGCTGCCCTATCTGCTCGAGCCGAGCCTCGACAATCTCGGCGAAGCCTATGTCAAAGGCAAGATCGACATCGAGGGCAAGCTGTCGGACATCATCAATATCGGCTATCAGCTCGCGCGCAGCACCGTGACGAGCGCCGGCAAGCTCGCGCGCGTGCGGCGCTACTTCAATCACTCGAAGACGTCGGACAAAAAAGCCGTCCAGTATCACTACGACGTCTCGAACGAGTTCTACAGGCTGTGGCTCGACGAGAACATGGTCTACTCGTGCGCGTACTTCGAGACCGGCACCGAAGACCTCGCGACCGCGCAACTGAAGAAAATCGATCACATTCTGACCAAAATCCAGCTGCAGCCGGGGCAGAGTCTGCTCGACATCGGCTGCGGCTGGGGCGCGCTCGTGCTGCGTGCCGCGCAGAAGTTCGGCGCGAAGTGCGTGGGGGTCACGCTGTCGCAGAACCAGTTCGATCTCGCCACCGCGCGCGTGAAGGCGGCGGGCCTCGAGAACCAGATCGAAATCCGCCTGCAGGACTATCGCGACATCAAGGGGCAGTTCGACCGCATCACGAGCGTCGGCATGTTCGAGCACGTCGGCCGCAAGAAGCTGCCCGGCTATTTCCAGAAGATGCACGATCTGCTCGCCGACGAAGGCATCGCGATGAACCACGGCATCACGTCGAGCGACGCCGATAGCGGCGAGACCGCGCTCGGCGGCGGCGAGTTCATCGACCGCTTCGTGTTCCCCGACGGCGAGCTGCCGCATATCAGCCTCGCGCTCGAATCGATGCAACGCGGTGGGCTCGAACCGGTTGACGTCGAAAGCTTGCGCCGTCACTACGCGCACACGCTCGACATCTGGGCCGAGAATTTCGAAGCGCATGCGGACGAAGCCCGCAAGCTCGTCGACGACGAAAAATTCCGCATCTGGCGCGTGTATCTGGCGGGCTGCGCGTATGCGTTCGAAAACGACGACGTGTCGATCTTCCAGGTGGTGTGCCGCAAAGCCGGCCGCAGCGCGAAAACCTTGCCGTGGTCGCGCCGCTACATGTACGAAAAACCGCTGTGATCCGGCTGTGATCCGGTCGCGCCGCGGCGGCGTGCATCAGCGCGCGCCGTGGCGCGATTCTGACGAATAGCAGGCCGGACATTGATGGACCAGAGCGGGACGAGTGACGTTGACAAGCCGTTGAACGGCAAACAAGGCGGAAGGATCGGCGCCGCTCAACTGCGTGAAACTGGCCGAAGAGATCGTCGAAGCCTGCGTGCGGCTCACGCGGGGACGCGAGGATGACGGCGATGTAGGCGTTGGCGCCGATGACGCACGGTCGGAAGCGCAGGAATCGCATTGATGAGCGGCAGCCAGCGGGCGGCCTTGCGCCTCCGCCCGCTGCCGATTCCAATCCCGGCGCTGCGCCTTCAACCCGCCTTGATCCGGTGCGCGAACTTCTGGCGGAATTTCGCGACCTTCGGCGCCACCACGAACGAGCAGTAGCCCTGATTCGGGTGCTGCGCGAAATAGTTCTGATGATAGGCCTCGGCGGGCCAGTAGTTGTCGCCGAGCGACAGCACGTCGGTCACGATCTGGCCGTCGTAGATGCGCTGTTCGTCGATCTCGCGAATCGCCTGCAGCGCGGCTTCATGCTGCGCGTCGGAATGCGTAAAGATCACCGAGCGGTATTGCGTGCCGACGTCGTTGCCCTGCCGGTTCACCTGGGTCGGATCGTGGATCGCGAAGAAGATGTCGAGAATCTCGCGATAGCTGATCTTCGCCGGATCGAAGTCGACCTTGACCACTTCCGCATGACCGGTGTCGCCGTCACAGACCTGCTCGTAGCTCGGCTGGCGCGTGTGGCCGCCCGCATAACCCGACTCCACCGCATTGACGCCCTCGACGCCCAGATACACCGCTTCGAGGCACCAGAAACATCCACCGCCGAGCGTTGCCGTCTCGTTCATAAGCTTCACCCCAGAATCAGATTCACACAATGATCGGCAGCCGGCCTGCATAGCGCCGCCGGTCTGCCACCGCATCCGAATATATGGCCGAAAACACGTCCTGAAAGGCACGAGTCAGGCACCCGTCGCGCCATGCCCGCAAGTCCGGCCGTGCAGATATCGAGTATAGAAACGCCAGCACGCGACGTGTGAATAACCGTGCGTCTCACGCAAGCGCCGCGCCCACGCATCGATCCAGCGCGATCGGCAATGTCCGGGTGCAGCCCGTCGAGGAGATCGTCGAAGCCGACGCCCCGCTGCCCCGCACGCATCGCCGTGCGGCGCGTGCGGCGATTGCAGTTAAAATTGGCGGAAATCAACGACTTTCACCATGACTTTCGAAACATCCGCTTCCCGCCGCGCGGGTCTCCACCTTGATGCGCGCCTTCATTCGCGCTGTGGCCCGTCTTTCACACGGCGCGCGCCGGGGACCTCGCCCCGATGAAGCGCGCGAGCCCACCCAACTTCGACCAGTCCGCCTTCAGGCAGGCGCTCAGCCAGTTCGCGACCGGCGTCACCGTGATCACGACGCGCGCCGCGTCCGGCCAGTTGATCGGCATCACGGCCAGTTCGTTCAACTCGGTGTCCCTCTCTCCGCCGCTCGTGCTGTGGAGTCTCGCGACACGCTCGGCGTCGATGCCGGTGTTCCGCACCAACAGTCACTACGTGGTCAATGTGCTGGCCGCGACGCAACTCGATCTGTGCAAGCGCTTCGCGACCGTCAAGGGCGACCGCTTCGAGGGCGTCTCGCACGCGGCGGGCGACAGCGGCATGCCGGTGCTCGACGGCGCGCTTGCGTGGTTCGAATGTCATAACCGCAGCCGCTACGAGGAAGGCGACCACGTGATTTTCGTCGGCGAAGTGGAGCGCTGCGGCGTGCATGAAAATGCTGCGCAAATGCTGCCGCTCGTGTTCCAGAGCGGCCAGTTCCACGGCCTGAAGCCGCTTTGAGCGGCGCGGCGCTGCGGTTGCGTCGGTAGCGTCCGCAACGGCAGTCAGTCAGGCGCGGCGCACGCGGCGCGCCCCATCCCCGTCACGCTCAGCGCTCGCTATGCGCGGCCCCGTGGCCGCCGTTCTTCTTCACGAGCGACACCGGCACGCCTGAATCTTCCTTCAGCGTCTCGAGCACGATGTTCGAGCGGATGTCCAACACGCCCGGCGCCTTGTACAGGCGATTGAGCACGAAATCCGAATAGTGTTTGAGGTTGTGCGCGAGCACGCGCAGCAGATAGTGCGTTTCGCCGGTCACGACGAACGCGCTGACCACTTCGGGCCAGTCGCGCAACGCTTCGGCGAAGCGCTCGTGCCAGTTCTGCTGCTCGTTGCGCATCGATACCTGCACGAACGCTTCGAGCTCGAACCCCAATACTTCGCGGTTCAGGCACGCGCGGTAGTGTTCGACGACGCCCTGCTCCTCCAGCAGACGCAGTCGTCGCAGACAGGCCGATGGCGAAAGCGAGATGCGCTCCGCCAGGTCGAGATTGCTGATCCGTCCTTCCTGCTGAAGCACCGTCAAGATACGGCAATCGGTGGCGTCGAGCGAGATCGCGTTCATATTCGGTCTCCCTTTTCCGTTTAACTCAAATTATGTTCCAAGACACGGCTGGTAAGGAGCTTTTTTCGCAATCACATTTCTCGACTTGACCTCTATCATTTAGGGATAGTCACCTCCGGTCGAAACCGTCATGCGAGCACTTTGGGACATCACTCCTGCCGTCGATACCGCCACGCCCGTCTGGCCAGGCGACACCGCGGTCGGCATCGAGCGCGTCTGGCGCATGGAGGCTGGCTCGCCGGTCAATGTCGCGCGTCTGACGATCTCGCCGCACACCGGCGCGCATACCGATGCGCCGCTGCACTATGACGCCGACGGCGCCGCGATCGGCGACGTGCCGCTCGACGCGTATCTCGGTTTATGCCGGGTGATTCACTGTATCGGCGCATCGCCTGTTGTGACGCCACAACACCTGACCGGCTCGCTCGACGCGCTGCCGCCGCGAGTCTTACTGCGCACTTACAGAAAAGCGCCGGCGCGCGAGTGGGATAGCGCGTTCTGCGCGGTCGCGCCCGAGACCGTCGACCTGCTCGCCGCGCGCGGCGTGATGCTGCTCGGCATCGACACGCCGTCGCTCGATCCGCAGGAATCGAAGACGATGGACGCGCATCACCGCATTCGCGCGCATCGGATGGCAATTCTCGAGGGCATCGTGCTCGACGCGGTCGAACCGGGCGACTACGAGTTGATCGCGCTGCCGCTGAAGCTGACCACGCTCGACGCGAGCCCGGTGCGCGCGGTGCTGCGCGCGCTGCCCGCCACGCGCTGACGGACGCCGCCCGGCGGGCTACCCACCCGACAACCCAATCGATCGAATCCACCATGAACCATCGTGACGAAGCCGTGGCACTCGACAGCGCCGACCCGCTCGCAGCGCTGCGCGACCAGTTCGCGCTGTCGCCGACGACCCTCTATCTCGACGGCAACTCGCTCGGCGTGCCGCCGGCCGCCGCCGCGCAGCGCGCGCAGACCGTGATCGCCGCCGAATGGGGCGAAGGGCTGATACGCAGCTGGAACACCGCGGGCTGGTTCGCGCTGCCGCGCCGACTCGGCAACAAGCTCGCGCCGTTGATCGGTGCGGCCGAGGACGAAGTCGTGATCACCGACACGATCTCGATCAACCTGTTCAAGCTGCTGTCGGCCGCGGTGCGGCTCGCCGATGCGCGCGATCCGAAGCGTCGCGTGATCGTGTCCGAGCGCTCGAACTTCCCGAGCGATCTGTATATCGCGCAGGGCCTGATCGAGCAGCTCGATCGCGGCTACGAGCTGCGCCTCGTCGACGATCCGTCCGGGCTGCCCGACGCGATCGGCGAGGACACCGCGATCGTGATGATCACGCACGTGAACTACCGCACCGGCTACATGCACGACATGGCCGCGCTGACGAAGCTGATCCACGACAAGGGCGCGCTCGCGCTGTGGGATCTCGCGCATTCTGCGGGCGCGGTGCCGGTGGATCTGAACGGTGTGAACGCCGACTACGCGGTCGGCTGCACATACAAGTATCTGAACGGCGGGCCGGGTTCGCCCGCGTTCGTGTGGGTGGCGAGGCGCCACCAGAACGAATTCACGCAACCGCTATCGGGCTGGTGGGGGCATCGCGCGCCGTTCGAGATGAACCCGACGTATCAGCCCGACAACGGCGTGGGCCGCTTCCTGTGCGGCACGCAGCCGCTGGTGTCGATGGCGCTCGTCGAATGTGGGCTCGACGTGTTCCTGCAAACGAACATGCAGGCGGTCCGCGAGAAGTCGCTCGCGCTGACCGATCTGTTCATCGAACTGGTCGAGACGCGTTGCAGCGAATTTCCACTGAAGCTCGTGACGCCGCGCGAGCATGCGCAGCGCGGCTCGCATGCGAGCTTCGAACATCCGCACGGCTACGAGGTGATGCAGGCGCTGATCGCGCACGGCGTGATCGGCGATTATCGCGAGCCGCACGTGCTGCGCTTCGGCTTCACGCCGCTTTACACGCGCTTCGTCGACGTGTGGGACGCCGTCGAAACGTTGCGCGACGTGCTCGCCCGCGACGCATGGCGGGCTCCCGAATTCGCCCAGCGCGGCGCCGTTACCTGAGGATTGCAGCATGAACGATCACATGCACACGCCGGGCTTGCCAGAAGAACCGCTCACACAAGGTTGCCCGTTCGGGCACGCACAGACGGCTTCGGCGCCGGCCGCGAGCGGCTCGACGGCTTGCCCGGGCACGACCGACAGCGGCTGGCACGACGCGCAGCTCGACTTCGCGGAGTCGATGAGCTACGGCGACTATCTGTCGCTCGGCACGGTGCTCGACGCGCAGCATCCGTTGTCGCCGGATCATAACGAGATGCTGTTCATCATCCAGCATCAGACCAGCGAACTGTGGATGAAGCTCGCGCTTTACGAGTTGCGCGCGGCGCTCGCGGCCGTGCATCGCGACGAGTTGCCGCCCGCGTTCAAGATGCTCGCGCGCGTGTCGCGAATCATGGAGCAGCTGGTGCAGGCATGGAGCGTACTCGCGACGATGACGCCATCCGAATACACGGCGATGCGGCCTTACCTCGGTAGCTCGTCGGGCTTCCAGTCGTACCAGTACCGGCAGATCGAATTCCTGCTCGGCAACAAGAACGAGCAGATGCTCAAGCCGCACGCGCATCGCGCCGACGTGTATGCGCAAGTGAAGGCATCGCTCGAAGCGCCGTCGTTCTACGACGAAGTCGTGCGGCTGCTCGCGCGGCGCGGCTTCGCGATTTCGCCCGCGCGGCTCGAGCGCGACTGGACCAAGCCGACTGAACACGATGCATCGGTCGAAGCGGCGTGGCTCGACGTGTATCGCAATCCGTCCGAGCACTGGGAGCTGTATGAGATGGCCGAAGAACTCGTCGATCTCGAGGATGCGTTCCGCCAATGGCGATTCCGCCATGTGACGACCGTCGAGCGCATCATCGGCTTCAAACAGGGCACCGGCGGCACCAGCGGCGCGCCGTATCTGCGCAAGATGCTCGACGTCGTGTTGTTCCCCGAGCTGTGGCACGTGCGCACCATGCTCTGATTTTTCATTTCGCCCGTCAACGCGCGGTGTAGCCGCCATCGATTGGCAGACACACGCCGCTGATCATCGACGCCGCGTCGCTCAACAGAAACAGAATCGGCGCGGCGACTTCGGCGGATTCGGCGAAGCGCCTGAGCGGAATCGCCTGTAACGCGGGATCGCGCTTGACGGGATCGCTCCAGGCCAGCACCGCCATCGGCGTCAGCGTGACCGTCGGGTTCACGCTGTTCACGCGAATCCCGTGCGGCCCCAACTCGATGCACAACGCGCGCGTGAGCGCATCGAGCGCGGCCTTCGACGCCGAGTAGCTCAGATGATCGTCGAGCGCGACGAGTGCAGCCTGGCTCGACACGTTGACGATGCTACCCGTGCGCCCCGCGTCGAGCATGCCACGCGCGACGTGCTTCGCGACCAGCACCGCGCCGCGCGCATTCACCGCCATCACGCGATCGAAGCTCGCGGCCGTCGTATCCAGCGCGCGTTCGAGCAACGCGGTGCCCGCGCAATTCACGAGACCGTCGAACGGTTCGAGCGATGCCAATGCTGCGTCGATCGCGGCTTCGTCGGCGACGTCGAGCCTCAACGGCTCGCAGCCGGTTTGCTCGGCGAGCCGCGCAAGCTCGTTGCCGTTGCGCGCGGCCGCGACGACCGACGCGCCGCTCGCGCGCAGCGCCTCGACCGTCGCGCGGCCGATGCCGCTGGAGGCGCCCGTCACCAGGATCGAGCGGCCGGAGAAATCGAAAGTGGCGTTCATGATGATTGCAAGCGATGCATGACCGGCTTCAGCGCCGGATAGAGATCCACGTACACGCCGAAGCGCTGCTCGTACAACCCCATGCGCCGTGCGTCGGGCTGAGCGCGCTCGATCAGCGTGATCCAACCGCGTTGCGCCGCTTCGGGCGACACGAGGCCGACACCGAGCGCGGCGAGCAACGCCGCGCCCATTGCGGCTTCGACGTCCTGCTCGATCGTGTAGACCGGATAGCCGGTGACGTCGGCGACGATCTGCATCCACAGGTCCGAATGCGCGGCGCCGCCAACCACGATCAGCTTGTCGTCGAGCGATTGCGCGCCTTTGCGCCCCGCCTCGATGTTGTGCTTCAGCGCGAACGACACGCCTTCGAGCACCGCGCGATACAGATGCGCGCGCGTATGAAAGAGCGACAGTCCGACGAACGCGCCACTCGCTTTCGCATCCCACACCGGACTGCGCTCGCCCATCAGATACGGCAGGAACAGCACGCCGTCGGCGCCGGCCGGCACCTGCGCGGCCGCTTCTTCGAGCAGCCGATGCGGATCGCCATGCGGCGTCGCGCGCGCGGCCTCGATCTCCGCGTGACAGAACTGCTCGCGATACCAGCTGACCGACGCGCCCGCGGTAATCGCGCCGCCGAATACGTAAATGTCGTGCCGCCCGTTGAAAACGTGCGGCATGCTGATCAAACCGTGCCGTGCGTCGACACGCTGATTGATGTAGCCCCAGCACATGCTGGTGCCGATCATCGCAACATGCTGCCCGGCGCGCGTGACGCCGGCCGCGAATGTCGCCACCGCCGCATCGACGCCGCCCGCGACGATCGCGGTGCCCGCTGCCAGTCCGAGCTGCGCGGTCCATTGCGACAACAGCCCACCCACCACCTCGGACGATTCGACCAGCCGCTCCGGCATCATCGTCGCTGGAATGCCCAGCATGTCGAGCGCTTCGTCCGACCAGTCGCGCCGCGCGATATCGTAGACGCCGCCGATATTGCCGGCCGAACTATGATCGACGGCGACCTCCCCGGTCAGCATGTAGATCACGTACGCGTTCGGCGGCAAAAAATAGCGCGTATGCGCCCACACGTCCGGCTGGTTCTCGCGCAGCCACAGCATCTTGGTGTAACCGTAGTAGCTGTCCACTCCGTTGCCGGTGATCGTATGGAGCCGCTCGACGTCGAGGTTCTCGCGCACCCAGTCGACCTGCGCGGTCGCGCGCCGGTCCATCCAGATCAGGCACGGCGCGAGCGGCCGCATGTCGTTGTCGACCGGAATGCCCGAGCCGCCGTACAGACTGCTCACGCACAGCGCCTTGATCGCGCGCGGCGCGATGCCGGCCGCCTTCGCCTCGCTGACGCACGCGGCCACGCATTCGACCACGGCCTTCAGCCACACCGCGGGCCACTGCTCGGCCCACAACGGCTTCGGCGTATCGGGCTGATACGCCGACGCATGCTGCGCGACGATCGCGCCGTGCTCGTCGACCAGCAGCGCCTTCGTGCTTTGCGTGCCGATATCGACGCCGATGACGTAGTTCATAGGGTCTCCGTTGAAAAGCCACGCCCGCGATTCACGCGCGCGGCTTCATCAGCACCTTGATCGAATCGAGCGAATTCGCGATCCCGATCGCTTCATCCCATTCTTCCAACGAAAAGCCGTGTGTGACGATGCCCTTCGACGTGACGAGTCCGCGCGCAAGCAGATCGATTGCGATCGGATAGCAATAGGGCCCAAGATGCGCGCCGCGCACGTCGAGTTCCTTGCGATCGCCGATCACTGACCAGTCGAGCGTCGTATCCGCGCCGAACACGGAGAATTCGACGAAGCGCCCGAGCTTGCGGATCAGGTCCATCCCCTGATTCACGCCGATCGGCGCGCCCGTCGTTTCAATATAGACGTCGCAGCCGTAGCCGTCCGTCAGTGAATGGATGATCGCGAGCGCGTCCTGTTGCTTCGGATTGATCGTCACGTCGGCGCCGTATTCGCGCGCGAGTGCGAGCCGTTCTTCGACGAGATCGATCACGACGAGCTTCTTCGGCGTCTTCAGATGCGCGACCTGCGTCATCATCAGACCCAGCGGCCCCGCGCCCGCGATCACGACGACGTCGTCGAGTTGCAGATCGCCGCGATTGACGGTGTGAATCGCGCACGCGAGCGGTTCGATGATCGCGGCGTCTTCGAGCGAGATGCCGTCTGGAATCTTGTGGACGATCGCGGTCGGCGGAATGCGCATGTACTCGGCCATGCCGCCGTCCGCGACTTCGCGTTGAAAGCCGAAGATGTTGTGCACTTCGCACATCCAGTACTGGCCGGATTTGCAGTAGCGGCACTTGCCGCACGGCACGATCTGCTCGGCGATCACGCGATCGCCCTTCTGCACGCCGAAATGCCCGGCCGCGCCTTCGCCCAGTTCCTCGACATAGCCGAAGAACTCGTGACCCGGAATCACCGGTGCCTTGACCCACGGGCTGGGGCCGCCCCAGAACATCTTCGCGCCCGAATGGCATTTGCAGTCGCTCGCGCAGATACCGCACGCGGCGATGCGAATCACGAGTTCATGCGCGCGGGCGCGCGGCTTCTGTACCTGTTCGACGCGATAGTCTTTCGGTGCATGACAGACGATGGCGGTCATGTTCTGCTGGTCGAATTGAGTCGTCATTGCATGGTCCTGCGATAAGAGGGAGGTGAGGAAGGGAGCGTTACTTTCTGCGGTCGCGGCTGATGTAGATCGCGAGCAGAATGATTCCGCCCTTGATCACGTTCTGCACGTACGGATTCACACCGACCATGTTCAGGCCGTTATTCAGGACCCCGAGTAACAGCGCACCGATCAGCGTGCCGATGATCGAGCCGCGTCCACCGGAGATCGACGTGCCGCCCATCACGACGGCGGCGATCGCGTCGAGTTCGAAGCCGACGCCGGCGTTCGGCTGGCCGCTCATCAGACGCGCGGTCAGCACGATCGCGGCGAACGCGGACGTCACACCGGCGATCGTGTAGACGATCAGCTTCACGCGCGCCACCCGCACGCCGGACAGACGCGTCGCCTGTTCGTTGCCGCCGATCGCATACACGTAGCGGCCAAACGGCATGCGTTCGAGCAGTACCCATGCGATCACATAGATCACCGCCATGATCACGACCGGCGCCTGGATGCCGAGAATCTTGCCGCTGCCGAAGAAGCTGACCCAGTCGGGCAGACCGTCGATCGGATAGCCGCCCGTGTAGATCAGCGCAAGACCGCGCGCGATACCCATGGTCGCGAGCGTGACGATGATCGGCGGCATGCCGGCGAACGCGACGAAAAAGCCGTTGGCCGCGCCGAAGCCGAGACCGACCGCGATGCCGACCGCAAGCGCCGCCACCGCATTCATGCCGGCGACCATCAGCCCGGCCGACAGCGTGCCCGCGAGCGCCATCACCGAGCCGACCGACAGATCGATGCCGCCCGTCAGGATCACACAGGTCATGCCAACCGCGATGATCGCGTTGATCGACACCTGGCGCAGCACGTTCTCGATGTTCGCGCCCGACAGAAAGCTGTCGCTCGCGAACACCATCACGATGCAGACGACCAGCAGGCCGATGAACGGATAGAACAGCGTCGAGCGCTTTAGCGCGGCCCACGTGAAGCGCACCGGCGCGCCCGGCGTGTCGCTGTTGACACTCGATGTTTTCGGCGAAGAGGAAGGATTAGGCATGTTCATGAGAGGCTCCAGCCGAACCGGCGGTCGCATAGGTCATCACGGCATTCGATTCGATCGCGTCGCCTTCGAGCAGCGCTTCGATGCGGCCCTGCCGGAACACGGCGACGCGCTCGCACATGCCGACGATCTCCGGCAACTCGGACGAGATCATGATGATCGAGTAGCCGCGCGCGGTCAGTTCGCGCATCAGCAGATAGATTTCCGCCTTCGCGCCGACGTCGATGCCGCGCGTCGGTTCGTCGAAGATCAGGATGTTCGTGTGGTGATTGAGCCAGCGCGCGATCACGACCTTCTGCTGATTGCCGCCCGACAGCGTCGCGACTTCGGTGTGCATCGTGGGCGCCTTCACGCCGACGCGCTTCATGATGTCCGCGGTCGCGCGCGCTTCGCTGCGCTGGTCGATAAAGAAACGCAGCGACTGGTACTTGCCGAGGTTGTTGATCGAAATGTTCTGCTTGATCGAGAACTCGGTAATGAGCCCTTCCGTCTTGCGGCTTTCGGGCAGAATGCCGACGCCCGCGCGCAGCGCATCGGCGGGATCGGCGAGCTTCGCGGCCGCGCCGTTCACGCGAATGTCCTTCACGTATGCGCGCTCCGCGCCAATCACCGCGAGCGCGGTCTCGGTGCGCCCCGAACCGACGAGTCCCGCGAAGCCCAGAATCTCGCCTTCGCGCAGCGTGAAGCTCAACTCGGGGCTGTCCTTGAACAGCTGCAAGCGCACGACGTCGAGCACGACCTTCGCGTCGGCGCGCGGCGTCGGCTTCGGCGGAAAGCTGCTTTCGATCCGGCGTCCCACCATCATCTGCACGAGCCGGCCCACGTCGGATTGCGCGACCTCGGTCGTGCCGACGTACTGGCCGTCGCGCAGCACCGTGATGCGGTCGCACACCTCGAAAATCTCTTCGAGGTGGTGCGAGATAAAGATCATCGCGACGCCCTGCTGCTTCAGCTCGCGCATGATCGTGAACAGGTGCGCGGCTTCGGCGGGCGTCAGCGTCGCGGTCGGCTCGTCGAGAATCAGCACGCGCGCATCGAGCGACAAGGCCTTGCCAATTTCGACGAACTGCTGCTGCGCGACCGATAGTTGCCTGATCGGCACCGCCAGATCGATCGCGACAACAAGCCGCTGAAAAATCGCGGCCGCTGCGCGCCGCATCCTGCCGCGTTCGAGCAGGCCGAAGCCGTTCTTCATTTCGCGGCCGAGAAACATGTTCTCCACCGCGTTCAGATACGGAATCAGGCTGAACTCCTGAAACACGATACCGACGCCCGCGGCTACCGCGTCGTGATAGTTCGCGAAGTGGCGTTGCTCGCCGTCGAGCGTGATCGTGCCTGCGTCCGGCTGATAGATGCCGCACAGAATTTTCATCAGCGTCGACTTGCCCGCGCCGTTCTCGCCGAGCAGCGCGTGAATCTCGCCGCGCGCGATCTCGAGGTGAATGCCCTGCAACGCCTTCACACCGGGAAAGCTCTTGCTGATGTTGTCGAGCTTCAGAATCGTGTCCATCGCGTGTTCCCCTACCGCGCGCCGCCGCGCATGAGTCCCATAGGCGGCGGCCTGCGCTTGCGTTACCAGCTGAAACCCTTCGCGTTGCTCTTGTCGATCATCTTCACGTCGACCGGAATCGCTTTGGGCACATTGGCGCCCCACTTCTTCGCGAGCGCGATGCCAAGCGCGATGCGGACCTGGTCGGCCGGGAATTGCGCGGACGTCTCGACGAATTTCGAATTCGGCTTCTGGATCGCGACGATCGCTTCAGGTGCGCCGTCGACGCTCGTCAGCTTGATGTCCTTACCCGACGATTCGATCGCCGACAGCGCGCCCATCGAGCCACCGTCGTTCACGCTGAACACGCCCTTCAGGTTCGGGTGCGCCTGAATCATGTTCTCGGTGACGGACAACGCGGTCGCGCGTTCCTGCTTGCCATTCTGCGTATCGACGAGCTTCACGCCCGGCGCTTTCGCGAGCGCCGCCTTGCAGCCGCGCACGCGTTCGAGAATCGGCACGACCGGAATGCCGTCGAGAATCGCCACTTCGCCGCTGCCGCCGATCGACTTCGCGAGGTAGTCGCAAGCCATCACGCCCGCGTCGTAGTTCTTCGAGCCGACGAACGAATCGACCGGACCGTTCGCGTTCGCATCGACCGCGACCACGACCACGCCCGACTTCTTCGCCGACGTGACCGCCGACTGGATACCGGTCGAGTCGGTCGGATTGACGAGCAGGATATCGATCTTCTTTTGCAGCATGTCTTCGACGTCGCTGACCTGCTTGCTGACGTCGTGATGCGCGTCGGTCACGACGACGGTCGCGCCGGTCGATGCGGCCGCGTCGTTCAGCGCTTTCTGCATCGTCACGAAGTACGGGTTGTTCAGTTCCTGGAACGTCATGCCGATCTTCAGCGGCGCGGCCTGCACGGTCTGCGCGGCCGATACGGCCACGAGCGACAAACCGAATGCGAGCGTGGCGACGCGGCGCGCCAACTTCATTGAAGGATTGAGCGGAAAAGCAGACGGCTTCATGGTTGTCTCCATTTTTTGAAATGAGCACGCCCGTCGCGCTGCGGGCGCGCAGCGCGATCGATGCGTGTTGAAACGCGAGTGGACCGAAACAGCGGACTACCTGGCAGGCACTACGTGACCGGATACGCGACGCCGCTACGTGGCAAGCCCGGCGCGAGCACGATCGCCGGCGCGTTGTCGATGCCCCTGCCATACGCGGCCGCCTGCTCGGAAGCGTCGCGGCTCGCATCGTTCAGTTGCTGATAACGGCGAAACGTCGACGGCGCCATGCCCTTCATCGCGAGAAACTGCCGGTTGAAATTCGACAGGTTGTTGAAGCCCGCCTTGAAGCAGATGTCGGTGACGCTCAGTTCGCCATCGGTCAACAACTGGCACGCGAGATTGATGCGCATACGGTTCACGTACTGCACGAACGGCAGTCCGGTATGGCGGCGGAAATAACGCGAAAACGCGCTGACACTCTGGCCGGCGAGTTGTGCAAGCTCCGACTCGCGCAACTCGTTCGCGAGGTTCTTGCCGATATACGCGAGCACGTGATTGATGCGGGTCGCCGCGAAGCTGGTCGGGTCGGCCTGATAGGCGGGACTCGCGAGCGTGTCGCGATCCGGCGCGTTGATCAGGATCTCGAGCATCGACATGAACAACACGAGGCGGCGCAGCCCCCGCGCCGCGAGCAGTTCGAGAAAGAGCGGCTTGATCTGCGCCGACGTCCGCAGACTGAACGACAGTCCGCGGCGCGCGTCGGCGAGCAGGGCCTCGACCTGACGCCACTCCGGAAAACTCTCGAGACAGTTCGATACGAACGCCTGGCCGAACTGCACGACCAGATTGCGCTGCGCGACGCTCTCGCCTTCCGGTACGTCGCTGACCCAGTTGTGCGGCAGGTTCGGCCCCATCAGCACGAGATTGCCGGGCACGAAGCTGCCGATGTGATCGCCGACGAACATCTTGCCCGTCGTCGCGACGATCAGATGGATCTCGTACTCCGGATGAAAATGCCAGCGCACCGTGCGATACGGATAGCCATGCGACCACACTTTGAACGATTCATCGTGGCGTACGGCCACGATTTCGAGATCAGGTTGCACTGTCTGTCTCCATGAAGCGGCGCGCGGTAGGCGCCGCCGATCTTGATCTTGTAAAGCGAAAAGTAACCGCCAAACGCGTTGGCGACCACTTTAAAAGAAACCGCGGACCGATACTTTTTTGTATTCGGGTTACTCCGGACACGCACGAGGTCAATTTTTGATGCAACGCAATATGCGTGGCGCGGCGGGTTTGCCGACCTCCGGCGCTCGTCGCGGCGGCTGGCGCACCCAGGATGCCGCGTTGCGCCACGAAAACCCACGCCGTCGCCTTGACTTTCGTTTCTCCGGGTACGATCATTCGCTCACATACAGAGCAAATGCTCTGCACGCACAAAACGCGCGCCGCGAGCGCCGCGAACGAGTTTCTGGAGACAAACATGAACAGCGGACAAGGCAGCGGCGCGGCCGCACACGTGATCCTGCACATTGGCGCGGGGTCGTTTCATCGCGCGCACCAGGCGTGGTATCTGCACCGGCTGAACGAAGCGAGCGCGGCCAGCGAGCCGCGCTGGTCGCTAAGCGTCGGCAATATTCGCGGCGACATGAACCCGGTGCTCGAAGCGCTCGCCGCGCAGGGCGGCGTCTACACACTCGAAACGGTCACGCCGCAAGGCGAGCGCGCCTACGAGACGATCCGCTCGATCGAGCGCGTGCTGCCGTGGAGCGAAAGTCTCGACGGACTGATCGAAGCGGGCGCCGATCCGGCCTGCAAGATCATCGCGTTCACCGTGACCGAAGGCGGCTATTACCTCGACGAGAACGACCGGCTCGACACCGCGAATGCCGATCTCGCCGCCGACCTCGCCGGCGGCCACACGACGATCTACGGCGCGCTAGCGGCGATTCTCGACGCGCGCGTGAAGCGCGGCGCGGGGCCCGTCACGCTGCAGACCTGCGACAACCTGCGCAGCAACGGCGAGCGCTTTCATGCGGGCATGAGCGAGTTTCTCGAACGACGCGGCGCGAACGATCTCGCGCAATGGTTCGACGATCACACCTCGTGCCCGTCCTCGATGGTCGATCGCATCACGCCGCGTCCGACGCCCGACGTGCGCGAACGCGTGAAGGCCGCGACCGGCGTCGACGACGCGTGTCCCGTGATGGGCGAGGCGTTCATCCAGTGGGTGATCGAGGACCGCTTCATCGCCGGACGCCCGGCCTGGGAGAACGTCGGCGCGGAACTCGTCGATTCCGTGCAGCCGTACGAGGAAGCGAAGATCCGCATCCTCAACGCAACGCATAGCTGCATCGCGTGGGCGGGCACGCTGGTCGGCCTGAACTACATCCACGAAGGCACGCTCGACGCCGACATTCGCCAGTTCGCGTACGACTACGTGACCGAGGACGTGATCCCGTGCCTCGCACCGAGCCCGCTCGATCTCGAACGCTATCGCGACGTCGTGCTCGAGCGCTTCAGCAACCCGCATATCCTCGACACCAACCAGCGCGTCGCCGCCGATGGCTTCTCGAAGCTGCCCGGCTTCATCGCACCGACGCTCGCCGAATGCTTCGAGCGCGGCGTCACGCCGGCCGCGACCGCGATGCTGCCCGCGTTGTTCTTCCGTTTTCTCGAACGCTGGCACACGGGCAAGCTGCCGTACGCGTATCAGGACGGCGTGATGGACGAGCGCATCGCGCACGCCTTTTTCACGGCGCCCGATCCGCTGCGCGCGTTCGCGGCCGACCGGCTGTTGTGGGGCGGCATGGCACAGACGCCCGAGCTCGAAGCAGCGCTCGCGGGCGCCGTCGCGCGGGTCGACGCATGGCTCGCGAAACGCGGTGCGACGAGCCAGGCTTAATGCGCATGACAGCGCGTGCGATGAACCGCTAAAGTAGCGCATCCCCAACGACGAAGGTTTCGCTCCCATGTACCTAGGCATCGACCTCGGCACGTCCGAAGTGAAAGTTCTGCTGCTCGCCTCCGACGGCCGCGTGATTGGCACCGCAGGCTCGCAGTTCACCGTTTCCCGTCCGCACCAACGCTGGGCCGAGCAGAACCCCGAAGACTGGTGGGTGGGCACGCGCACGGCGCTCGCCGCGTTGCGCGCGCATCATCCCGACGAGTTCGCGCAGATTCGCGGCATCGGCCTGTCGGGGCAGATGCACGGCGCGGTGCTGCTCGATGCGCAGAACCGCGTGCTGCGGCCGGCGATCCTGTGGAACGACATGCGCAGCGACAAGGAATGCGCGGAGCTGACCGGGCGCGCACCCGATCTGCACAGCGTCGCCGGCAATCTGGCGATGCCCGGTTTCACCGCGCCGAAGCTGCTGTGGGTCGCCCGTCACGAGCCGGAGATTTTCGCCAGGACTGCCTGCGTGCTGCTACCGAAGGACTATCTGCGTCTGCAGCTGACAGGCGGCAAGGTGTCCGATCCATCGGATGCGGCCGGCACGCTGTGGCTCGACGTCGCGAAGCGCGATTGGTCCGACTCGCTGCTGGCCGCCTGCAACATGACGCGCGCGCAGATGCCGGCGCTGCGCGAGGGCAGCGCGCCGGCCGGCACGTTGTTGCCGGAACTCGCGCGCGAATTCGGCCTGCGCAACGACGTGATCGTCGCGGCCGGCGGCGGCGACAACGCGACGAGCGCGATCGGCATCGGCGCGACGCAACCGGGCGACGGCTTCGTGTCGTTGGGTACGTCGGGCGTGCTGTGCGTGGTCGGCGACAGTTTCCGGCCGAACCCGGCCTCCGCCGTGCACGCGTTCTGTCATGCGATCCCGGACCGCTGGCATCAGATGAGCGTGGTGCTGTCGGCGGCGAGCTGTTTGCGCTGGGTCTGCAAGCTGACGTCGACCGACGAGCCGACACTGCTCGCCGAAATCGAGGCGCTGCCCGCCGACGCGTTGACCACCGCGCCGCTCTTTTTGCCGTATCTGTCGGGCGAGCGCACGCCGCACAATGACCCGTACGCGCAAGGCGTGTTCTTCGGCATGACTCACGCAACCGACCGCGCGCTGCTCGGCTACGCGGTGCTCGAAGGCGTGACGCTCGCGCTGACCGACGGCCTCGACGCGCTGCGCGCGGCCGGCACCGAGGCGAAGGTGCTGTCGCTGCTCGGCGGCGGCGCGCGCAGCGATTACTGGGCCCAGTTGCTCGCCGATGCGCTCGACACCGTCACCGTCAAGCACGGCGGCGGCGAAACCGGCGCGGCGCTCGGCGCGGCGCGTCTCGGCTGGCTCGCCGCCGGTGGCGATCCGGCCACCGTGCTGACCAAGCCGCCCGTCGAAAAGGAGTTCACGCCGAATCCGCGCCGCCACGCGCAATTGCGCACGCGGCTCGAAGCGTATCGCGCGCTGTATCGCCACGTACGGCCGCTGTTCGATGCCGCGCGCGCACCCCTCGCCTGACAGCGTTAACCGCTGCCGGTCGGCGCGCTGATGCGCGACCGGCGGCTATCATCGGCACAGTTCAAGCAAAACCCGAGCGAAACATCATCGTGCCCAGATCCACAGAAAAACTCGATCTCGCTACGCGCGCCGCGTGGCTTTATTACGTCGCGGGCAATACCCAGAACGAAATCGCCGAGAAGCTGCAGGTGTCGCGACCGGTCGCGCAGCGGCTGGTCGCGTTCGCGGTCGAAAAGAACCTGATCCGCGTGCGCGTCGATCACAAGCTCGCTGATTGCCTGTCGCTCGCCGATCAGTTGTCGAAGCGCTATGGCCTCAGCCTGTGCGAGATCGTGCCGATCGACGGCGATACCCCCGAGGAAGTCGACCGCAAGCTCGCGGTGGCCGGCGCGCAGGTGATGGAACGCTATCTGAGCGAGGAAAAGCCGATGGTCGTCGCGGTCAGCAGCGGCCGCACGCTGAAGGCCGCGGTCGATCAGATCGCGCAGCTAGACCGTCCGCAGCATCGGCTGGTATCGATGGTCGGCGCGATCGCGCAGGACGGCTCCTCGAACCGCTATGACGTCGCGCTGCATATTTCGGAAAAGACCGGCGGCAAATATTTTCTGCTGCCCGCGCCGCTGCTCGCCGACAGCGAGGCCGAGCGCGCGCAGTGGTGCAATCACCGTCTCTATCGGATCGTCGAATCTCTGTCGGCGCAGGCCGATGTCGCGTTCGTCGGCATCGGCAACATTGGGATGACCTGTCCGTTGCACGAGGACGGCTTCATCACGGAAGGCGAGGTGAACGAGCTGATGCACAACGGCGCGGTCGCCGAAATGCTCGGCCTGCCGATCGATGCGGCCGGCGCGCACGTCGAATCGCCGACTGGCCGCCGCGTGACGAGCATCGCGCTCGACACGCCGCCGCGCCGGCCGACCATCGGCTTCGCGGGCGGGCTGCGCAAGCGCGAGGCGCTGATCGCGGTGCTCAAGGGGGGGTGGTTGTCGGGGCTCGTGACCGATGAGTTGTGTGCGCGGGCGGCGTTGGAGGCGTGAGCTGCGGTTGCGTGCCGGTCGCGCTCTATCGTGTCAACCTGCCGAAAGCGCCTCTAACGCTTGAAAGTCTGTAGTGCGCGTCCATTACACGCATGACTCTTTCAACGCAAGGCATAAAAAGGTGGCCGCCTGTTTTAATCTGTCCGGCGCGATTACCTAGTCGGTTCTGAATAATTCGCTTTGGTCGGCCCTTGCCTCACGGTTGAAATGCCACAGCGATTGGGCGGTTGAGCAAAGCGATCAGAACAATGGCGCAGAAGAGCCTCAGCTTCGTAAGAATCATCCGCACGTTATGGCCGGCGCCGCACGCACACTGCGTGCCTCGCGTCGCCGAGCGCACCTTTGAGCCAGTTCCGATCGAGCTTGCCGTCCGCCTTCATGTGACCGATGGCCGGCTCGATCTCGCTTCACCTTCGGATCATCGCGCGCAGACCCCGTGCTTCCACGTCGCAGTCCCGGGTGATAAAGCTTCACGCCATTGACGGCGACGCCCTTGTAGCTGCGATCAACAACGGCCACTTCCGGCTTCACGTCGTTCGGATCGCCGCCTGCTCCAGCGCCTCGGCCAGTGCATGGCCATCGTACGGATTGCCGGGTATCGAGTGCGCCCCCGTCACGAGCCCTTGTGCATCGTCGTAATCGACACGGGCCACCGGCAGCGCGGCAGATTGTCATTTGACAATTGTTTGCATAAATTCAGAGCGTGCCGCATTGATGCTGGCTCTCGATCCGTCATAAGGTGGTGCGACCTCATCTACACGGAGTGCACCCAATCCATGACGAGCAAGTCGGTACCGCATCACCCGCAAACGCCACCACCGGCCAGCCTCAGGCAACTGGCATTTGCCTTTCCCTTTCTGCGCAAGGCGCAAGGCAATGCCCGAACGTCAGTCCGATTCACCGATGAGCACGAGATTTACCGGCTGCTCGCCTTGAACGAGCCGTCCGGTTCGTACCTCGTCAGCCGCAAGGGCATGTGGCACGGTGGGATTCACATCACGGAGGCCGGCGCGGGGCAGGCGCTCGATCTCGACGCGGGACTACGCTGCATCGCAAATGGCGTGCTGGTCGCCTATCGCGCCGACAGCGACTGTCCGATCAGCGAAGTGAGCGTGGACGGCAGCAACGTGCCGCTTCGGGCTCCCTACAGTACGGGCTTTGCTCTCGTGCGGCATGAGATGGAGTTTCCGCGCGGCACGAAGCTGACGTTCTACACCCTGTACATGCATCTGATGTCCAACGCCGACTACGATGGCAACTTCCCGAAGCGGCAGAAACCGGCGTACTGGTCGCGGCGGTGGCGGGTGACGCAGTACGCGCAGGACAAGCCTCTGCGGGGTCGTGCTGGTCAGCTCGCGGACCCGTCGCAGGTCGGTTTGCATGTACGCAAGACGCCTAACGGCTCCGTTCTTGGCATCCTGCCGCAGGGTGCGAGCGTCAG
>NZ_VZQQ01000041.1 GCF_014397785.1 Paraburkholderia podalyriae | reverse complement strand
ACGAGGCCGTGACCAAGCTGTTTTATCTCGCGCTGAACAACATCAGCAGGAAGTGGTCGATGCCGATCCGGGACTGGAAAGCAGCCCTGAACCGCTTCACTATCCAGTTTGAAGACCGGCTGATGCCCCATTAAATCAAAACCTGTTTACACAAAATTCGGGACACCCCCTCAAGAAAAGGCCAACACCCAAAGAACAGCGAAAAAAGCGAAGGCAAAAAAACACAACAACAAACAGAACCCGCGCCGCAGGCGCAAAAACCCACCCGCTGCGCGGCAATAAAACCACTATTACTTCCTCAACGAATCCATATCAACCACAAACCGATACTTCACATCGCTCTTGAGAATGCGCTCATAAGCCTCATTAATCTTCTGCATCGGAATCATTTCAATATCAGAAGTAATGCCATGCTCACCGCAGAAATCGAGCATCTCCTGCGTCTCGGCAATACCCCCAATAAGAGACCCCGCCAGCCGGCGCCGCTTGAAGATCAGGTTGAACACCTGCGGCGACGGATGATCGTGCTCCGGAGCACCCACCAACGTCATCGTCGCATCACGCTTGAGCAGATTCAAAAACGGATTGAGATCATGCTGCGCAGCCACCGTATTCAGAATGAAATCGAAGCTATTCACATGCGCTTCCATTTCCTGCGGATTCTTCGACACGACCACCTCATGCGCGCCAAGCCGCTTCGCATCCTCGATCTTCGACGGCGACGTCGTAAACAGCACGACATGCGCGCCCATCGCCCGCGCCAGCTTCACGCCCATATGGCCGAGACCGCCGAGGCCGACAATGCCGACCTTCTTGCCCGGGCCCACGCCCCATGTGCGCAGCGGCGAATACGTGGTGATGCCCGCGCACAGCAACGGCGCGACGCCCGCAGGGTCGAGATTTTCCGGCACGCGCAGCGTGAATGCTTCATCGACGACCAGTTGCGTCGAATAGCCGCCGTACGTGACCTGTCCGTCGACGCGATCGATACCGTTATACGTGCCCACCCAACCGTTCTCGCAGTACTGCTCGAGACCTTCCGCGCAGCTCGCACAGGTGCGGCACGAATCGACCAGACAGCCGACCGCGACGAGCTCGCCGGCCTTGTACTTCGTCACGCTCGGACCAACCGCGGTCACGCGGCCCACGATCTCGTGGCCCGGCACCACCGGGTACATCGTGTTCTTCCATTCGTTGCGCGCCTGATGCAGGTCGGAATGGCATACGCCGCAGTACAGCACTTCCATCTGCACGTCATGGGCGCGCGGTGCGCGACGCTGGATTTCGAACGGGGCGAGCGGCGCGGTGGCGTCGGTCGCTGCATAGGCATACGTCATGCTCATGGGTAGCTCCAGCAAAAAGGGTGATGGCGCAACCTGCGACGCGCCGGCGATCCGCAACACGAGGATGCGAATGCGGCGGGCCGCAGCATGAACCGGGATCGGGGCGCAAGCGCCGTGGCCGCCGTTGGCAATCTGTCGGCTCATGGCGGCCGATGACCGCGCACGCTGCGCGCGGCGAAAAGGCGATCCGGCAGGGTTCCCATGTTAGGAGCCCGGCGCCGCTGGGGGAATACCTGATCGTCTTGAAGGCTTGCCTAAAACTCCGATGGGGCACCGCGATAGGTTGTTTGATGCTAAATTCAAAGCATTATTCTCTTGGCTGTCACCTTATCGTCATGTCCACTCAAGCTGTCGATTCCGTTACTGACGACCCCGCGCAACGCCGCGTGCTGGAACTGTTCAATCTGCTCGCGCCGAATGCCGGCATGACGCGCTCGAGCCTCGAAGGCGTCAGCTTCCTGCGTGCGAATCGTCCAATGCCGCGTATGCCGGTCATGTACGAGCCGAGCATCGTGATCGTCTGTCAGGGACGCAAGCGTGGCTATCTCGGCGATCAGGTGTTCCAGTATGACGCGCAGCAGTACCTGGTGCTGTCGGTGCCGTTGCCGTTCGAATGCGAGACCGAGGCGAGCGAACAGGAGCCGTTTCTCGGCATGTCCGTGCGCGTCGATCTGGCGATGGTCGCCGAGCTGCTGATGGCGCTCAACGAAACCCAGGGCATCGGGCAGCACGAACCGGTCGGCATCTACTCGACGCCGCTCGATTCCGCGCTGAGCAACGCCGTACAGCGTCTGATGGAAGCGCTCGCGTCGCCGCTCGACGCGCAGATCCTTGCGCCTGGCATCGTGCGGGAAATCTGTTATCGCGTGTTGACCGGCGAGCAGGGCGGCGCGATTCGCGCGGCGCTCACGCATCAGAATCACTTCGGCCGCATCGCGAAGGCGCTGCGGCGCATTCATGCGGACTACCACGCGTCGCTCGATGTCGATACGCTCGCGGCCGAAGCCGGCATGAGCCTCGCGGTGTTTCATGCGCAATTCAAGGCGGTCACCGCGACCTCGCCGATGCAGTACGTGAAGACCACGCGTCTGCATCATGCGCGTCTGTTGATGGTGCAGGATGGCCTGAATGCGGGCGCGGCTGCCGCGCGGGTCGGTTACGAGAGCCCGTCGCAGTTCAGCCGCGAGTTCAAGCGGCTGTTCGGCCTGAGTCCCGTCGACGAGGTCAAGCGCATGCGGGTCGCGCACGATGCGCCGCCGCCGCGCGTGCCGAAGCCGGTGCCGCGTTACGTCACCGCGGTCTAAAGCCCGCTGAACCAGTTGTAGCCCTGATCTTCCCAGTAGCCGCCCGGATTCGTGTTGGTCACGAAGATCGCGGCGATATGCTTCGGGTTCTTGAAGCCGAGCTTGGTCGGCACGCGCAGCTTCAGCGGATAGCCATATCTGGCCGGCAGCGGTGCGTTGCGGAAATCGAGCGTCAATTGCGTTTGCGGATGCAGCGCGGTCGCCATGTCGAGGCTGGAGTAGTAGCGGTCCGCGCATTTGAAGCCCACATAACGCGCGCTCAGATCGGCGCCGATCCGTTCGAGAAACGTGCGAAACGGCACGCCGCTCCATTGTCCGATCGCGCTCCATCCTTCGATGCACACGTGACGCGTGATCTGCGAGGCCTGCGGCAACGCGCGCAACTGTTGGAGACTCCAACTGCGTTTGTCCGCGACGAGCCCCGATACTTCGAGGCGATAAGTCGAGCCGTCGACATCCGGCGCATCGAACTCGGGATAGAACGCGTTGAACGGAAACGGATCGGTGATATCGCGCGCCGAATAGGTCGGCGCGAGTTTGTTGCGATCGAACAGCCACGCCTGCACCCGATCGTTCCAGCGCGACATCGCCCAGAGCACCTTATCGACGGAATCGTTGTCCTGCAGGTTGCAGCCGGACAGCATCGCGAGCGCGCCGATCGACAGCGATGAGCGCAGAAATAAACGGCGTTGCAATTGCTCGATCCACGGCCGGTGCTCGGCAAGCACGATGCGTGAGCGGCCCGCGTCTTCTGCATCGGCGTGCGTATCGTGCGCGGTATCGGTTGGTTGCGGGGTGCTCATGCGCGAGTCCTGTCGGGTGCTGGATCGATGCGAGGCGCGCTGCGCCGCGCGCGTCCGGTGAACATCGGCGGCAATGTGCCCGGCACCAGCAGCACCAGCAGCAGATGCACGACGACAAAACCGACTACGCCGGCCATCGCGACGAAGTGCACGCGCCGCGCAAGATCGAAGCCGCCGAACAGCGCGGTCAGCCAGCAGAATTGCACCGGCTTCCAGATCGACAGTCCCGATGCGACGAGCAGCACGCCGAGCAGCAGCACCAACAAATACAGCGCGCGCTGCACGGCGTTGTACGCGCCGGGCCGGTGCGGCAGTCTGAAGCGCAACGCAAGCGCCGCATCGCGCGCCACGTCGCGCGGATGCACCGGCAGCAGCTTGCGACGCAAATGACCGCTCGCCGCGCCATACGCGAGATACAGCAGCCCGTTCGCGCACAGCAGCCACATCGCCGCGAAGTGCCATGCGATCGAGCCGCCGAGCCATCCGCCGACAGTCGCCCATGCGGGGAACCGGAACGGAAAGATCGGCGACGCGTTATAGATCGCCCAGCCGCTCATCACCATGCAGACCATTGCGAACGCGTTGATCCAATGCGTGACGCGAACGACGACAGGATGAACGATCAGAAATGCTTGCGATTGTGGCATTGGCTTGAAAGGCAAGGTGGAAAAGTGGGAACGACGCGTCGCTTCACATCGGCGGTGTCACCCCATGCTCGCCGGCCGAAATGAAATTCGCCGCCATCGAACCGTCCGCATCCTTGTGCGCGAACAGCACGACCTTCGTGCCGGGCGTGAGCAACGCGCGGCTGCCCGGCTCCAGACTGACGATCGGCACGTCCTGCGGAATCACGATCTTCTTCTCGCCATCCTTGTACTTGACGGTGATCGTGCGGCCGTTGCTGACCACCAGCGAGCCGACCGTGCCGTTGGTCATCGTGCTGTTCGCGCCGAGATCCCACGGCCGATGGCCTTCACCCGAACCGCGCATGCTCGCCGGGAACACATGCACTTCGAGCGCCTTCAGCGTGCCGTCGGGCTGCGCAATCGCGGCGGTGCCGACGTAGCTGTCCGGCTTGATGTCATTGACGTTGGCGAGCGTGACGCCGCGAATCGGGGTGTCGGCGGCGAGCTTCACGTCGACGTCCTGGCCGTCGCGCGTATGGACTTTGAGCAGATCGCCCGACAGCGACGTCACCGTGCCGCGCACGCCGGTCGGCGTCGCGTTCTGGGCCGAAGCCACGGACATCGTCGCGAACAGCGCGGCGGCGAGTGCGGGGACGGCGAGGGCGCGCAGCGTTCGTGCGCGGGCTATCTTCATGCGGGTCTTCATGAGGCAACTCCAGGAAAGGGGATACAGCGTGGTGAACGGCGCGCTCAGAGTAGGCTCCGCGTTGGCTCCTCAGAGTGACGGCAGGATGACAAAAACGTCATCAACGGCCTATGGTGGCCACGTAGAATGACCGCCGGGAGCGCCGCATGTTTTTTCAGGCGCTTCCATCAGGCGTTTTTTGCACGCGCGGCGGCGCCTTTCGGGTCGAATCGCACGCAGGAGCAACGAGCATCATGAGCATTCTCGTCATCGAAGACGATCCGAAGACCGGCGATTATCTGAAGAAGGGCCTACGCGAGAATGGTTACGCGGTCGATCTCGCGCGCACCGGCACGGACGGCCTGCACCTGGCGCTCGAGCACGACTACGAACTGGTGGTGCTCGACGTGATGCTGCCCGGCATCGACGGTTGGGAGATCATCCGGGCGTTGCGCGCACGACGCGATCTGCGGGTGATTTTTCTGACCGCGCGCGATCAGGTCAGCGACCGCATTCGCGGTCTCGAACTCGGCGCCGACGACTATCTCGTCAAGCCATTTTCGTTTACCGAACTGGTGCTGCGCATTCGCACGTTGTTGCGGCGTGGCGTGACCCGCGAGAGCGACGTGTTCGAAGTCGCCGACCTCAAGCTCGACGTGTTGCGCCGCCGCGTCACGCGCGAGGGCGTCGACATTGCGCTGACCAACAAGGAGTTCATGCTGCTGCATCTGCTGGTGCGCCGCGAGGGCGAAGCGCTGTCGCGTTCGCAGATTGCGTCGGAAGTGTGGGACATGAACTTCGATAGCGACACCAACGTGGTCGACGTGGCGATCAAGCGCCTGCGCGCGAAGGTCGATCACCCGTTCGACAAGAAGCTGATCCACACAGTGCGCAGCATCGGCTACACGTTCGGTGACGGTCCATGAAGCTGTGGACCGAACGCTCGCTGATTGCGCGCACCACCTTGCTGTTTGCGCTGATCGCCTGCGCGGTGATCGGCTCGCTTGGCGCCTATTTCTATCATTCCGCCGAAGTCTCGCTGCAACGCCGCGCCGACGTCGTGCTGAGCGGCCGCGTCGAGCATTTCATCCGCATCGTGCACGACCTCTATTCGGTCAGCGAACTGAAAAAGCGCCCGCTGCTGTTCGAGACGATGCTCGGCGCGGAAGAGGACGTGTTGCTGTTTCGCCGGCCGGGCGAAGCGCCGTTCGTCGACGTGAATCCGGCCAGGCTCGCGGTGCCTGATCTGCCAACCCACCCGGCCGGCAATCCGCCGCGCGCCGCCGACATCCGTCAAACGCGCCTGCCCGACGGCGTGCCGGTACATTGGGCAATCGCGAGCGCGACAGCGCGCGAGGATGGCGCCGAAGTCGAGGTGATCGCCGGCCATCCGATGACGCATGAAATGCGCATGCTGGCCGAGTACCGCAACCGCATCGTGCTGGCGACGCTGACCGGCATGCTGGCCGCGACGCTGCTCGCTTACTGCGTGCTGCGCCGCGCGCTGCGACCGGTGCGCGAAATCGCCACCCGCGCCGCGCAAATCAGCCCGACGAATCTGGCGGTACGGCTCGACGACGAGGCGGCGCCGGTGGAACTGCGTCAACTCACCCACGCGTTCAACGCGATGCTCGATCGTCTCGCCGACGGCTATCAACGCCTGCAGCAGTTTTCCGCCGATCTCGCGCATGAGATTCGCACGCCGGTCGGCGCGCTGGTCGGCCAGACCCAGGTGGCGCTCGCGCAGCCGCGCGAACCCGACGAATATCAGCAACTGCTTGAATCGAATCTCGAGGAGTTGAATCGCCTGAGTCATATCGCGGAGAACATCCTGTTTCTCGCGCATGCGGATCATGCGGCGTTGTCGATCGAGCGGCAGCCGGTCGATCTGCATGGCGAGCTCGTCAGAATCGCCGATTATTTCGAAGGCCTGGCCGACGAACGCGGGATGCGTTTCGAAGTCGACGCGGCGGGCGTGGTGTCGGCCAATCCGCTGCTGTGCCGGCGCGCGATCAACAATCTGGTCGTCAACGCGGTGCGTTACGGCGCGGGCGACACGATCGTGCGCCTGCGCGGCGCGCAGGACGCGGCGGGCGCGCTGGTGACGGTCGAAAACGACGGCGAACCGATTCCCGCCGCGCAGCTGGAGCGGCTGTTCGACCGCTTCTATCGCGGCGACGCGGCGCGCAGCGCATTTACCGAATCGAACGGACTCGGGCTTGCGATCGTCAAGGCGATCATGTATCTGCATGGCGGCAGCGCGCGCGTGGTGTGTCCGCTGCCGTGCGTCGTGCGTTTCGAACTGCGCTTTCCGGGGGCGTGACTTGCCCGCGCGTTAAGTCCGGCGCCGCTTCGGCCGACGCCGCCTATACTTTTCAAAGCGCTTTGAAAGGACCGCTCGCTGCCGCACTCACCAGGAGTCGCATGATGGTCAAGCTCGCTTTGTATGTCCGTCTGGAAGCCAAGCCCGGCAAGGAAAAGGAAGTCGAGGCGTTTCTGCTCGGCGGCCTGCCGCTCGTCGAACAGGAACCGGGCACCGCCGCGTGGTTCGGTCTGAAGCTCGGTCCGTCGACGTACGGCATTTTCGACGCGTTCGACGACGAAGCCGGCCGCGACGCGCATCTGAACGGCAAGGTCGCGGCCGCGTTGATGGAGAAGGCCGGCGAGCTGTTCGCGTCGCCACCGGGCATCGTCAAGGTGGACGTGCTGGCGGCCAAACTGCCGGGCTGAGCGTCACACTAGCCGCACGCCCCCACCTCTCCACACGCGGTACAAAAATCGCACCCGTCTTTGCGAATCACCGCATTCGCGCCACACGAACCGCATTTGCGTCCGAGCATCGTATGCAGCCCTTGCGTGCCGTTCGGCTGCAGCAACGTGTCGGCGCTATCGTTGGGATTCGGACGGATGCCGAAATCGGCGGCTAGCGCGGTGTCGGTTTTCATTTGCCCGCGCGGCAAACGCGCGAGCATCCGCGACGACACCTGATTGCCCTCGGCGTCGAGAAAGCCGCGTCGGTACAGGATCTGCTGGATCGCGAACGCGAGCGCGGCCACTTCGGAATCGTGCCAGCGCGGCGCGCGATGACCGTCGAGACGCTGCACGTCGCCAAGCCGCACCTGGCCGCGATCCCACGACACCTTGCGCATATCCTGCAGATTGCGCGCGACAAAGCCGCCGCGCGCGGCAAGCGACAGCGAACGCATCGTCGCGGTGATCCACTGCTGCGACTCGTCGCGCTGACCGGTTGGAATGAAGAACTCGATCGGCCGCTCGATCGTCACGTCGTCGCCGCCGAGCCGCCCCGTCACCTCGATGAACGACACCGCGACGTACAGCGACTTCTTGCCCGCCTGGGTCAGATATTCGACCTTCTCGATGATCGCCGGCAATTCGCCCTTGGGCCGATGATCGATCGCGATACGCAGCGGGTCCTGGTCCATCTCGGCGAGCGTGTCGTCGGCCTGCGCCGGCGCCACGCTCAGCACCGCGCCGAGCGTGTCGTTCGGGCGATAGGTGGCAAGGCCCTTCAGCCCGCTTTTCCATGCATCGAAGTAGAGGCTTTCGAACGCGTCGAACGGATAGTCGGCGGGCACGTTGACGGTCTTCGAGATCGACGTATCGACGTACGGCTGCACGGCCGCCATCATGTCGAGATGGTCGCGCGCCGACATCTGCAGCGCGCTGACGAAATAGTCCGGCAGCCGGCTCACGTCGCCGCCGAGCTCGCGATAAAGCCGGTACGCATAGTCCTCGACGTCGAACGATTCGCGGCCGCCGTCGGCCATCACCTTCATGCGCGTATAAGTCCACGAGAACGCCGGCTCGATGCCGTTCGACGCGTTGTCCGCGAACGCGAGGCTCACGGTGCCGGTCGGCGCGATCGACAGCAGATGGCTGTTGCGGATGCCGTCGCGGCGGATTGCCTGCTGGATGTCGTCGGGCAGGCGCGACGCGAACGTGCCGGCTTCCAGATAGCGCGCGGCGTCGAATAGCTCAAACGCGCCGCGCTCCTTCGCGAGTTCGACCGACGCGCGATACGCCTCGTCGCGCATCAGCCGAGCGATGCTCACCGCGAAATCGCGGCCTTCCTGCGAGTCGTAGCGCAGCCCGAGCATCACGAGCGTATCGCCCAGGCCAGTGAAGCCGACGCCAATACGCCGCTTCGCGCGCGACTCGTCGTATTGCTGCGGCAGCGGCCACAGTGTGACGTCGAGCACGTCGTCGAGAAAACGCACCTGCGTGCGGGTGCGGCGCGCGAGTTCGTCCCAGTCGAACGACGGCTGGCGGCCCTGCAGTTGCGCGAACGGATCGACGACGAAGCGCGTCAGATTGAGCGGCCCCAGGTTGCAGCAGCCGTATGCGGGCAGCGGCTGCTCGCCGCACGGGTTGGTCGCGCGGATCGTTTCGACGGCGCGCAGATTGTTGTCCTCGTTCATCCGCGAGATGAACACGATGCCGGGCTCGGCGACGTCGTACGTCGAGCGCATGATGCGGTCCCAGATCGCGCTTGCCGGGTGCTCGCTGTAGACCCACAGGCCGTCCTCGCGCTGCCGCACGTCGCCGGCCGCCCGCAGCGCCGGCGACGGCTCGGCGCGATGGACCAGTTGCCACGGCTCGTCGTTTTCGACCGCGCGCATGAATTCGTCGGTGACGCCGACCGACACGTTGAAGTTGTTCCAGCGCCCCTTCGAATGCTTGGCTTCGATGAATTCGAGCAGGTCGGGGTGGTTGCAGTCGAGCACCGCCATCTGCGCGCCGCGCCGCGAGCCCGCGCTTTCGACGGTACGGCACGACGCGTCGAACACGTCCATGTAGCTGCACGGACCCGAGGCGGCCGAACTGGTCGTGTGAACCCGCGCGCCCTTCGGCCGGATCGCGGAGAAGTTGTAGCCGACGCCGCCGCCGCGGCGCATCGTTTCGGCCGCCTGCAGCAGGGCCACGTAGATGCCCGGCAAGCCCTGGTCGTCAACGTCCTGGATCGAATCGCCGACCGGCTGCACGAAGCAGTTGATCAGCGTCGCGGCGATGCCGCTGCCCGCCGCGCTCATGATGCGGCCCGCGCCGAGCGCGCCGTGGCGCAGGTTGTCGATGAACTGAGCTTCGACCGACGCGCGCAACTCGGGCGGCTCGGCCTCGGCGACGCCGCGCGCGACGCGGCGGTACACATCGTCGGCCGATTGCTCGTCGCCTTTCGCATATTTTTCGAGCAGCACGTCGAGCGAGAACTGCTGCGGCGGGATCAGCGAAGCGGGAGGAGCGGAGGAAGCGGGAGGCGTGGAAACGGCGGTGGCCGCGCGGGTCTGCGGCGTGTCTTCTGCCATGATCGGCCCTCAAACGGCGTCGCGGCGGGCGCGGCGCGGTGGTGGAAGGCGCGCCGCCGGCGCCGGATAGCGAGCCGGCGCTCGAGCGGGCGCAACGAGTCCCACCTTAACGCACGAGACGCGGGGCGGCAACCGGGAGCGGGGCCTGCGGCGTGGCGCGTCGTGCGATGCCGCGGCGACCGGGCACGCAGGCGTTAAGGGCACTTGGGCAGTAGGCAGGTCGAGCTTGGGGTCAACGGGGGCAAAACCAGCGCGGTCCGCTTGCAGAGGTGGGAACGCTGCTTGCGTTAGGCCGCTTCGAGCAGCGGTTCGAGGATTTCCGCACAGATCATTGCGGATGCATTCGACGGCGCCGGGCGCTCAGCCGGCTTGAACACCGCGTCACCGCGCCGGATCTTGCGGCGCGACACCGCGCAGGTGCCGGACGAATGCGCCGAGCGGCGGCGCCAGCGCTGCTCGCCATAATGGCAGCGCCCCGGCTCGACCCAGCGGATGACCAGCGTCGTTTCGGAGCTCTCGAGAATTTCGATGCGTACGCCATTGCTACCGTCGAGGGGGATGGACTCCAGGGTCATCATCGGCTCCGTATTGTGGAGTGCCGAATTTAGTCCCGCGCGCGCCGAAGAGCCATTGTGCCCCCGTTGAAACACTGTTCCGCATATAGCAACAATCAGGCTTGACATTCGCGGTTAGCTGAAATGACGGACGTTGCAGCCCTTTTTATGTGAGTTCTTAACAATGAACGCTTTTTTGCAACGCTGTGTTGCCCATGGCGCGACAAGGGGAGCCGCCTGGAAAGGGCCGGCAACGCTTCCTTTAAGATGTATGTGATTGTCGGCCGGCGAAACTGAGGCGTCAGTGTACCGGGTTCGAGTTTTTCAGGTCGGCTCACTCGCATACCGTTTAAAAACACAAGAGTTCACATGATTCCACGCCCTCCCGCAGTCCCTCCCAACCCTCCCGAAGCGTCCTCCGTCGCCACCGAGCACCTGAAAAGGCAGAAGGCCGCAGCGGTCGTGCTCTATATCGGGCTCGTGCTGCTCGCATTGTGGGTGGTGCGCGATTTCATCGTGGTGGTGGCGTGGGCCGCGGTCGTCGCGATTGCGCTGTGGCCGCTCTTGCACAAGGCGGCGGGCAGTCGCTGGTTCAAGGGGCGCACGACCTTGCTCGCGACGGTCTTCACGCTGGTGATCGCCGTGCTCGTGCTGCTGCCGGTCGGGCTCGGCCTCGCGCAGGCGCTGCGCGAGGCGCACGACCTGAACGACTGGTTCCGCAGCGTGCAGGATAACGGCATCGCGCTGCCGGACTTCATCAACCGTCTGCCGTTCGGCGTGCAGCAGATCACGACGTGGTGGCAGGCCAATCTCGCTCAGCCGCTGCGCGACTCGGCCGCGATGAAGGGCCTGCACAGCGACACGGTGATGACGCTCGGCCGACATTTCGGCGCGCGCGCCGCGCACGCGGCAATGGTGTTCGCGTTCATGCTGGTCACGCTGTTCGTGATTTTTCAGGCGGGGCCGCGGTTATCCGGCTCGCTGCTGAAGGCCGCGCGACGCGGTTTCGGCGATAGCGGCGCGGACCTCGTCGCGCACATGGGGACCGCGGTGCGCGGCACGGTGTCCGGGTTGATCGTGGTCGGCGTCGGCGAAGGCCTGCTGCTTGGCGTCGCCTATTTTGTGACCGGCGTGCCGCACGCGGCGCTGCTCGGCTTCGTCACCGCGATCGCCGCGATGCTGCCGTTCTGCGCGCCGATCGTGTTCGGTCTCGCGGCACTGTGGCTGCTCGTGCAGGGCTCGATGGCCGCGGCGGCCGGGTTGCTGGTATTCGGCGTGATCGTCGTATTCGTCGCCGAGCACTTCGTGCGGCCGGTGCTGATCGGCAACTCGACCCGTCTGCCGTTCCTGCTCGTGCTGTTCGGCATTCTCGGCGGTGCGCAGACGTTCGGGCTGCTCGGGATTTTCATCGGCCCCGCGTTGATGACGGTGCTGATGGTGCTGTGGACCGATCTCGTCGGGTAACGCGGGCGTCGATGGGCGCGGGGCAGGATGGTGTTGCGCGCGCGGTGCCGTGCCGCCCCGGCTCAAGGCCGCTGATTCGACGGATGCTCCTGCGCGGGCGGCTTCACGCAGCCGAGCGTGTATTTGAGCGCGGCGGGCAACAGCGCGCTCCATACGTCCCACGTGTGGCCGCCGTCGATGATCCGCAGCGCCGCGGGATTGCCCGCGAGCCGCAGATGCGTGTACAGCAGTGATGCGTCGGCCTGGATGTCGAGGTCGTCGTCGCCGGAAGCGATGAACATCGGCAGGCGGTATGGCCGGCTCATGTAGCGGTCCCATTGCGCCGGATAATTGAGTTCGTGCCACACGCGCGGATCGAACTGGTGCTCGCCGAATACGCCGACCCGCCGCGCCGCCGACCCACGCGGCGGCTCGTTCGCATAGATCGCGGGACTGAGCAGCAGCGCGCCGCAAAACATCTCGGGCTGAGTGAGCGCGTAGCGCAACGCGCCGAAACCGCCCATCGACACACCGCCGATCATCCGGCCCCCTCGCTGCGTCGCGACCGCGTAGCGCGTTTCGATTTCGGGCAGCAGATCGTCGAAGAACGCGCTCTCCATCTTTTCCTTGCGATCGACGTACCAGTCCGTGCCGCCTTGCGGCATCACGATGACGACGGCCGGAATCTCCTTGCGCTCGATCAGCGTGTCCGCGGCGCTCTGCAGATGACCTTGCGTGAGCCAGTCGTTGGCGTCGCCGTTATTACCGTGCAGCAGGTAAAGCACCGGCAGGCGCGGACCGTCCGCGCGATAGCCGCCCGGCAGATAGATCGTGTAGTTCCAGTCGCGGCCGAGCGCATCGGAGTGGAAGCTGTGGCTCGCGACCGTGCTTGCGAACGCGGGCGCGTCGACGGCAAGCAGTGCGAGGACGAAACAGAGGAATCGACGCATGTCAGTGTGGAAGGCCGGCTGGCGCGGGATTCGCGCGCGGCCGTCATGCTATCAGCAATGGCGCCCTGTCTGAAAAGGAACGGGCAGGGCGACAGACGGCGCGTTTCGTTCAGCCCGACGTCCGCAGCCGCCCGGCAACGAACCGCCCGATCAACCGCTTCAGCGGCTCCGCGCCCAGCGCGACCGCGAACAGCGCGCCGACCGCGGCGGCATCGGCGAGCAGCCCGAGCGGATAGTTCAGGTAACCGTCGGTCGCCGCGTAGAGCACCGAGTCGACCACCAGCGAAATCACCGCGCCGGCAATGAAGCACAGCAAGCCCTGACGCCCGATCAAGCCGATCCACGGCAGCCGGCGCGCGACCTTCTTCGCCCAGCCGAGCTCGATCAGATTCGCGACGAGCCACGCGATCGCGACGAAGTTGCCCGCGCGCAGGTAGGACAGGTTTTGCTTGAGGCTCGCGGCCAGCGGCGCATGCGGCACAACGAGCTTGTAGTACGCGGCGCCCACGACCACCGCGAACGCCAGCACGCTCACGAGCCAGCCGAAGCGGTGCGCGCTGATCCGCTGATAAACCGGCTGGCAGCGCGCGAGCACGCCGAGCACGAACATCAGCTGCCATGCGAACGGGTTGAAGTCCCACTGCATGTCGGGCGCGGCGGGCAGGTACTTGCCGATCGCCGGCGCGCCGGCCCACAGCGCGACGCTGCCGGCGAGCAGCAGCCACGGCTTGCTGCGCGCGTGCGGCAGGATCGTGGGCACCAGCAGCGCGAAGAACGCGTACATCGGCAGCACCGACGCGAGGTACGGCTGGCGGCGCAGCAGCATGATGTCGCGCAGCGCCGCAAGCGGCGTGTCGATCAGGTCGTCCAGATCGGTCGTGGCGAGATTCGGCCCGTCGATGCTGAAGGCGGTGAGCACCGCGCTGACCAGCAGCATCAGCCCGGCGGTGACAAGAAACGCGCGATAGATTTCGAACGAGCGGCGCAGGAAGCGACTGCGCGCGATCGTCTCATTGCGTCGCTCGGCGAGCGCCGCATAGGCTGTGGCGGTCGCGAAGCCGCCGAGGAATACGAACACTTCGGCGGCGTCGCACAGCGCGTACGCATGCAGCGTCATGCGCGACAGAATGCTGCCGCCGATGTGATCGACGACGATGATCAGCAGAACCAGTCCGCGAAAAAAGTCGAGTTCGATCAGACGGGAGGAGGACCTGGTCATTGTTTGCGTCAAAAAAGCAGCCCCGTGCGACGGCGCACTGATCCAGCGCGGCGGGCGTCTCACGGGGCTTTTTAATATGGGATTGATACTGCGGCGGGGAGGCGTCCAATGCTGGTTTCGCCTGGTCCGCTTCGAGGTCGCTTCGGGCCGCCTTCACGAGGCAGTCGTCAACGGGCTGTCATGATGACCTTCGCTGCGGCGTCAAGTTCCGTTGCATCGCAGCAATGGCGCAGGATTATATTTCTTTTCGTGGCAATGACGCAGCGAGATCAACAGCAGCGGCTGTCGCTTACCTGAAGCGGCGTCACGAAAAAAGAGGCAGCGACGCGCAGTGGAGAATTAGCAACATTCTCGACGATCGGCACATCCTCTCATGGACGGACAGACGATGTCGTGTGAGGATTTCCGGAAAGAGCGGTGCAGGGAGATCGTCATGAACAAGCAAGTGTTCGCGCTGGCTGTCTGCATTGCTGCGTGTACCGTTTGTGCTCCACCTGCCGCCGCGCAGACTAGCGTCACGCTGTATGGCGTGATCGACGAAGGCATCAACTATACGAACAATGTCGGCCGCGGCCATGTTTATGAACTCGCGAGCGGTCTTGCGCATGGCAGCCGCTGGGGCCTGAAGGGTTCCGAAGATCTCGGCGGCGGCCTGAAGGCGATCTTCCAGCTCGAGGGCGGTTTCGATCTGAATTCCGGGCGGCTCGGCCAGGGCGGCCGCCTGTTCGGCCGGCAGGCTTTCGTCGGACTCGGCTCGCAGTCGTACGGCACGCTGACGTTCGGCCGACAATACGATTCGGTCGTCGATTATCTGGCGCAGACCACGGCCAACGGCAGTTGGGCCGGCGCGTTGTTCTCGCATCCCTACGACAACGACAACACCGACAACACGTTCCGCCTCGACAACACGGTCAAGTACACGAGTCCGGCGATCTCGGGCTTCCAGTTCGGCGGCACCTACAGCTTCAGCAACGACACGAGCTTCGCCAACAATCGCGCCTACAGCTTCGGCGGGCAGTACACGTACGGCGGGCTGCTGGTCGCCGCGGCCTATCTGCAGGCCGACAATCCGGGCAACGGTTCGAACGGCGCGATCACCACGAACGACGCCGGCTTCGTCGCGACGCGCCTGCGCGTGTTCGGCGGCGGCATTACCTATACGTTCGGACCCGCGACAGCGGGCTTCGTCTATAGCAACTCGAACTATCTGGAGCCGACCGCAAACGGTTATCTCGGTATCGAGCCGCTGGTGCCGCTCGTGCCCGTTACACCACCGGGCGTACTGCTGAACTCGCTCAAGTATCAGAACTTCGAGATCAACGGCAAGTATCAGATCTCGCCGGTGCTGTTCGTCGGCGCGCAGTACGTGTACACGATGGAAACCTACGAGGCATCGAACGGCGGCGTGAAGCCGCGCATCCATACGTTCGGCCTGATGGCGGACTACAACCTGTCCAAGCGTACCGACGTCTATCTGCAGGGTGCCTATCAACAGGTCACCGGCGATTCGACGCTGTCGATCCTCGATTACGCATTCATCCCCGGCACGCAGTCGCCGTCGTCGACGTCGAAGCAGGTCGTCGTGCGCGCGGCGATCCGGCATAGGTTCTAGTTCGGCGCCCGTCAACGCAAAAAGTCAGCCTTCGGATTTCGAAGGCTGATTTTTTTGCGCTCTCCGCTGCGACGCCCGGCCATTCAAGTTCGACCCGCGCCTGCCGATAAGTCGAATGTCAACAAGTGTGAGCGCGCGCCGCAGGCAGGCGGCGATGTGTGCGTCGTCGGCGTCCCGAACTCGGGCCGTCGTAACGCGGAAATACGGCTCGTAACGTCTGTATCAGAGTGTGTGGGGCCGGGCGTTTTTATTAAACGACACTTTAGAATCCCCGAGAAATTTGATTGGCAGACAGGCACGGGATGAGCGCGTTACGACGCGGCTTCGCCATGTCGTCGGGAAGGCCGCGCGGCCGAAGATCGCGCGCCTTGCCCGCGGCATCGCGGCATTCCGGCTTGCTTATCTATGCAGCAGGAGTCGAGCAAGATGACAAAGCGTTTCGACAGAACGATATTGGCCAGTCTGGCCGGCGCATGGGTTGCGCTGGCCGTCAGCGGATGTGCGAACCTCGGGCAGCCGGATGGGCAGAATGGTTTGGCAAGCAGTGCCGCCACGGCGTCCGGCGTGCTGGCGACGAATACGGCGGGAACCGCCTCTAGCGATCAGACGGCAGCCGCACCGCTGTCGATCGGTGCCAGCGATAACACGCCGCTGAAAAAATCGCCGCCGCTCGTCTATCGCGTCAGGCGTGGCGACACGCTCGCGCGGGTCGCGCAGCATCATCACATCGGCGTCAAGCAGCTGCAGGCGTGGAATGGGCTGAAGGCGTCGGCGCGGCTGAAGCCGGGGCAGGTGCTGCACGTCGCGTCGCCGGAGACGGTGCGCGCGGTGAAGGCAGCCAATGCGGCGGCCGCCGCGAAGGCCGCGGCGCAATCCACAACGCAGACTGCTTCACAAACGTCAGTGCAAACCTCGGCACAAGCCTCGACGCAGTCCGCCGCGCCGGCTCCGAACGCCACCGAAGTCCGCGAAGTCACGCAGGAAACCCGCCGGCATGCGAGCAGCGTGACGCTTGCGTGGCCTGCCGCCGGCAGCGTCGTCGAAGCGTTCCAGCCGGGCGAAACGCGCGGCATCGAGATCGGCGGCAAAGCGGGTGATCCGGTGCGAGCCGCCGCCGACGGCAAGGTGATGTACGCGGGCACGGGACTGAACAGCTACGGCAGCCTGATCATCGTGCAGCACAACAAGGACTTTCTGACCGCGTACTCGCATAACCGCAAGCTGCTGGTCAAGATGGGCGACGTCGTCCGCAAGGGACAGCAGATCGCCGAGATGGGCGATGAGAACAACTCGCGTGTGTCAGTCGGCTTCGAAGTGCGGCGCGACGGCAAGCCGGTCGATCCGCTGCCTTATCTACCGCAGGGGCGCGGCTGAGCTTCGGCGGTCCCGCGAAAGCTCACCTTGAATTTAGTCAGCAAAGCCAGGTAGTTTGATCGACCGCGCATTGTGGCGGTCGTCAAATCGTTGCGAAAGTACCGTCACGCGGCAGCAGTCCGCCGAATCTGCGAAAGAGTACCGACCATCCACGATGCGGCCTCGATCCGCAGCCGTTTATCAACGGTGAGGAAATACAGGAGCCGGCAGCCAGCGCAGACGCCGCCGCCGTGCTCCGGGCGAACCGCCGTCAGGTGATTTGCACACCGCGCAGCAACCGCGAAACCTCGCCGTGGTAATGCAGGATCGCCGGATCGGCCTGCAACAGCGGCAAATAACGCGGCAGGAAGCCGTTATTGGGTTGATCGGGCGAGAACAGGCCGACCACGGCCTCGGCGGTCGCGAGACGGTCGCCGGCATCGGCTTCTGCGTCGTCGAGAATTTCGTCGACGCTCGCGATCACCGTCGATAGCGGCGCCAGCCAGCGAAACCCCGAACCGTTGATCAGCACTTGCAAGAAGGCCGCCGGCGTCACCGGGCCGAACTCCTTTTCGTACGCGGCGCGTTCGTGATCGAGAATCGCCTTGTGCAGCGCAAGCAACGGTCGGCGAATGTCCGTGAGAAATTGAGTGCATTGCGGGTCGTTCATCGGCGGCTCCTGCGGCTGAGGTGACTCGACGGAATCGTGCATCGCAACGCCGCGCAGTGCGATGCAGCGGGTCGCGCGATCACGCTAACGGATCAATCCGTTGATGGTAACGCATCGGTCCCGCCGACACATGCGATCCAGCGCGCACAGCGCGACATGTACCGCCTGGCCGCTTCAAAGCGAACTTCTTTCGACCCGACTACAATCGGCCGGCTTTCTGGCGACACCCGCTCGATCACAGGCCGCTTTTCACTGCGTATTAGCGCGACATGCCGAACAAAACCGGCAGGTGTTCGCGGTCTGGTGCGACGTCGCGATCTAAACCGCGCGACCACAACAACGCCCCCACCGGAGCCGCTCATGACCACGTTCAATATCAACGGCGAGACTCATTCCGTCGATGCCCCGCCCGACATGCCCCTGCTGTGGGTGCTGCGTGATCTCGTCGGGCTGACCGGCACCAAGTTCGGCTGCGGCATCGCGCAGTGCGGCGCATGCACCGTGCATCTCGACGGCGTCGCGGTGCGCTCGTGCGTGTTCCCGGCGGCGGCGGTCGGCGACCGCAAGATCGTCACGATCGAAGCGGTCGGCGCCACGGCCACGGGCCACAAAGTGCAGCAGGCCTGGCGTGAACTCGACGTCGTGCAATGCGGCTACTGTCAGTCCGGGCAAGTGATGTCGGCGGCGTCGCTGCTCGCGCGCAATCCCAGCCCGAGCGACGCCGACATCGACGCCGCGATGGCTGGCAACATCTGCCGTTGCGGGACTTACCACCGCGTGCGTGCGGCGATCAAGCATGCCGCGAAGGGGGCCTGACATGTCGCAGGGATTGCTCGATGCACAGAACGGCGCGCAGCCGTCGGACCTCGACACGCGGCCTGCGCGCGGCATCTCGCGGCGCAGCTTCCTCAAGTTCGGCGTGACGGTCGGCGCCGCGGCCGGCGGCGGTCTGCTGCTGGGCTTCAGCGTGCCGGCCGCGAGCCAGGATCGGAAGGCGGGCAGCAGCGTGATCGGCGGCGATGCGAACGAGGCACCGCAAAGCGGTGTGTTCGCGCCGAACGCGTTCATCCAGATCGACACCGCCGGCAAGGTCACGCTCGTGATACCGAAGGTCGAGATGGGACAGGGCGTCTATACGTCGATCCCGATGCTGATCGCCGAAGAACTCGAAGTGCCGCTCGACGCGGTCACGCTCGATCACGCGCCGCCGAACGAAACGCTCTTCAAGGACCCGCTGCTCGGCGGCCAGTTGACCGGCGGCTCGACGTCGATCCGCTTCGCGTGGGAGCCGATGCGCCACGCCGGCGCGACTGCGCGCGTGATGCTGATCAACGCGGCCGCGCAGCAGTGGCAGGTCGATCCGGCCAGTTGCCATGCGCAGGCCGGCGAGGTGATTCACGCGGCCAGCAATCGCAGCGCGAGCTATGGCCAGCTCGCGCAGGCCGCCTCCGCGCTGCCCGCGCCGCAGAACGTGCGGTTGAAAGACCCGCAGGATTTCAAGCTGATCGGCACGCCGGCCAGGCGTCTCGATTCGCCGGAAAAAGTCGACGGCACCGCGCAGTTCGGCCTCGACGTGCGCTTGCCCGACATGGTCTACGCGGCGATCGCGAACTGTCCCGTGTTCGGCGGCACGCTCGCGAGCGTCGACGATACGCATGCGAAGACGATCCCCGGCGTGCGCGAAGTCATCAGGCTCGACAACGCGGTCGCGGTGATTGGCGCTCACACGTGGGCCGCGAAGCGCGGCCTGCAGGCGCTCGACATCAAGTGGAACGAAGGCGCGGGCGCGCAGGTGTCGATGAAGCGCATCGTCGACGATCTCGCGGCGGCCTCGCAGCACGGCGGCGCGGTGGCGCGCAAGGACGGCGATGTCGGCCGCGCGTTCGGCGACGCGAAGTCGCGTGTCGACACGATCTACCAGCAGCCGTTCCTCGCGCACGCGACGATGGAGCCGGTCAACGCCACGGTTCACGTGCGCGGCGACGCGTGCGAAATCTGGCTCGGCTCGCAGGTGCCGACGCGCGTCGTCGATGCGGCGGCCGCGGTCACAGGCTTGCCTGCCGACAAGATCATCGTGCACAACCATCTGCTCGGCGGCGGCTTCGGGCGGCGGCTCGAAACCGACATGGTCACGCAGGCCGTGAAGGTCGGCAAACAGGTGTCGACGCCGGTCAAGGTGCTGTGGACACGCGAAGAAGACATCCAGCACGACATGTACCGGCCGTACTACTACGACACGATCTCGGCCGGGCTCGACGCGAACGGCAAACCGATCGCGTGGCAGCACCGCATTGCCGGTTCGTCGATCATCGCGCGCTTCGCGCCGCCCGCGTTCAGGAATGGACTCGATCCTGACGCCGTGGAAGTCGCCGCCGATCTGCCGTACGACCTGCCCAACCAACTGATCGACTACGTACGCGTGGAACCACACGCGGTGCCCACCGCGTTCTGGCGCGGCGTCGGGCCGACGCGCGGCACGTTCGTCGTCGAGAGCTTCATCGACGAACTGGCCGCGCACGCGAAGATCGATCCGGTGCAGTACCGGCGCAACCTGCTCGGCAAATCACCGCGCGCGCTGAACGTGCTCAACCTCGCAGCGCAAGCCGGCAACTGGGGCGGCGCGCTGCCGCAGGGGCAAGGGCGCGGCATTTCGGTGATGCACGCATTCGGCAGCTTCTTCGCGATCGTCGTCGAGGTCGCGGTCGAGCAGGGCGAGGTGACAGTCAAGCGCGTCAACTGCGCGGTCGATTGCGGGATGGCCGTCAATCCGAACACGATCGAGGCGCAGGTGCAGGGCGGCATCATCTTCGGCATCACGGCGGCGCTTTATAGCGAGATCACGATCAACAACGGCCGCGTCGAGCAGAGCAACTTCACCGACTATCGGATGCTGCGCATCGACCAGACGCCGCCGATCGACGTGCATCTCGTGAAGAGCGGCGAGGCGCCCGGCGGCATCGGCGAGCCTGGCACCGCGGCGCTCGCGCCCGCGCTGACCAACGCGATTTATGCGGCCACCGGCAAGCGGCTGCGGCAGTTGCCGGTTGGCCGTCAACTGCACAGCGCGTAACGCGCAAGGAGCCCGACATGAAAAACACGCTGAAGGGTCTTGGCGCGGTGTTGTGCGTGGCATTGCCGTTTCTCGCGCAGGTGCCTGCCGGGGCGGCAACTCCGGCAACCCGCTCCGCCGCCGACCAGGCGCTCGTGCAACGCGGCGCCTATCTCGCTCAACTCGGCGATTGCGCTGCCTGTCACACGGCGCCGAAGGGCAAGCCGTTCGCCGGCGGCTTGCCGATGAGCACGCCGATGGGCCGCATCTACGTGACCAACATCACGCCGGACGCGCAGACCGGTATCGGCGGCTACACCGAAGCGGACTTCGCGCGGGCACTGCGCGAGGGTGTCGCGAAAGACGGCCACAACCTGTATCCGGCGATGCCGTATCCGTCCTATGCGAAGGTCAGCGACGACGACGCGAAGGCGCTGTACGCGTTCTTCATGCACGGCGTCGCACCCGTGCAGCAGGCGAATCGCGAGTCCGATATCAAATGGCCGTTGAACATGCGCTGGCCGCTGAAGTTCTGGAACATGGCGTTTCTGGAGAAGGGCGCGTACCGCGACAAGCCGGGCAAGGACGTCGCGTGGAATCGCGGCGCGTATCTGGTGCAAGGGCTCGGGCATTGCGGGTCGTGCCACACGCCGCGCGGCGTCGCGTTCCAGGAAAGCGCGCTCGACGAAAGCGGCAGTGCGTTCCTGAGCGGCGCGCTGCTCGACGGCTGGTTCGCGTCGAACCTGACCGGCGAGCACAACACCGGGCTTGGCCGCTGGAGCGACGAGGATCTGCGCACGTTCCTGAAGACCGGCGCGAATCGCCACGCTTCGGCGTTCGGCTCGATGACGGGCGTGATCAACAACAGCACGCAAGCCATGAACGATCAGGACGTCGCGGCGATTTCGACGTATCTGAAGTCGTTGCCGCCGGCCAGCGGCAACGGTGCGGCGCCCTACACGTACGATCCGCAGGCGACGAAGGTGTCGCTCGATCGCCCCGCGCACGATGCCGGCGCGCGCGTCTATACCGCGTATTGCATGCATTGCCACGGCGTCGACGGACGCGGCTTCGCGCCGATGCTCGCGCCGCTCGCCGGCAATCCGAACGTGCTTGCGAAGGATGCGTCGTCGCTGATCAATGTGACGCTGAACGGCACCGGCGATCTGGTGATCAACGGCATGCCGTCGCCGTTCCCGATGCCCGGCTTCGCGGCGGTGCTCGACGATCAACAGATCGCCGACGTACTGAGCTTCGTGCGCGCGGGCTGGAACAACGGCGCGCCGGCGCTCGGCGTGGCGGAGGTCGCGAAGCTGCGACAGTCGACCCGGGCGGCGCGGTGATCGGCTGGTCGGTGTATCTGTGGAGGAGGCGCAAGACCAAACTAAGTTTCAGTCAGGACTGGCGCATTGCAGAACATCTTTGTAAAAACGTTGCTCAAAATCGCTTGGGCCGAAGCGTTCGACAACTCATTGGGCATCGTCTTGTTGAAGTAAAGGATGCCGTCGATCAATGCGATAGCGGCGAGCGCGTGGTCGGCGAAAGGGCTTGGCAACTGTATGTCAAGGCGCTTGCAGAACTGCTCGATGAAGTACGCAATCATGTCGCGCTTTTCCATGCATAGGGCGTTCACACATTGCCGGAATTTCACGTCACGCATGGCGTGCAAGCGCGCCTCAGCCCAGATGATGTAGTGGTTGTCGTCGCGATAGCACTGCGCGTACACCGAGGCTAGTTGTACTTGCAGGTTTTCGATGGACGGAGCGGCGTCTAGCAACTTCTGCAAGTTTTCTTGCATCTTCTGGTGATCGAGACGGAGCAGTTCGACGGATAGATCGTTTTTGCTGCTGAAGTTCGAGTAAAACGCGCCGCGGGTATAGCCGGCCTTGGCGGCGATGTCCTCCACGCTGGTCGCAGCAAACCCTTTCTCGGCGATGCACGACGCCGCTGCGTCGAGCAAGCGCCGCCGGGTCTGCTCGCGGCTTTCTGCTCGCGTCATTCGTTCGGATGGCATGCGGCGAAGCCCTCATCAAGCAAGGAACGATGGCCAGGTTTCACGTTCCGGGTTAGGCGTTACGGCTGTGTACGGTTGCTATTTGATGGCGACCGCCTCGGATTCGCTCGGTTGCCAACCGCCACCGAGCGCCTTGAAGGCAGCAATCGCCGCGCGTGCCGATTCCGTTTGCGCCTGCACACGCTCATCCGAGGCTCGCAGCAGGTTCTCGTCGGCCTGCAACACTTCAATCAGGCTGACGACACCATTTTGGTAGGCCGCGAACGAGGCGGCTCGCGCCCGGCCGAGCGAGTTCACTCCCTGGTCGAGCACCGCAGTCTGTTCCTCGCGCTTGACCAGTGCCGAGAAAGCGTTCTCGACATCTTCGGTCGCATGCAGCGCTGCCAGCCGGTACGCGGCGAGCATCTCGGCCTGCTGGCCCTTGGCCTGGCCGATCTGCGCGTTGATGCGGCCGAAGTCGAACAGACGCCAGCGCAGGCCCAGCACGCCAGCGGCCTGACTGGCGCCGCTACTGAACAGGTTGCCGCTGGCCACCGAGGTGGCGCTGCCGATCAGTCCGCTGAGCGACACCTTGGGGTAATACTCTGCGATCGCGACGCCGATGCGCGCGTTCGACGCAGCCAGGCGACGCTCGGCCACGATCAGGTCGGGCCGGCGCCTGAGCAACTCTCCCGGCGATCCGGTGTCCGCGATCTGCGGGGCGACCGGGATGTCGCCAGCTTCGACCAGTTCGGCCCGATGCGTGCCGGGCTGCGAACCCAGCATCACGTCCAGCGCGTTCATGGCCGCATCCAGACCCGCCTCGAGGACCGGGACGGATGCCTGTACCTGGGCCAGCGCACCTTCAGCCTGGCTCACCTGAAGGTCGGCCGCCAATCCTTTGCCATACAGGAGCTTGATGGTCGAGAGCAGATCCTGCTGCGTCTGCACCTGCCGGCGGGCAACCTTCAGACGGGCCTGCAATCCACGAATCGTGATGTAAATATCGGCAGTCTGCGCCGCCACTGCCAGGCGCGTGGCCACCGCACCCGCTTCCGAAGCCTGGTATTCGGCAAGTGCCGCTTCCCGCCCGCGACGCAGGCCACCAAACACATCCAGTTCCCAGCTCGCGTTGAAATCAGCCTCGTAATCATTGCCGTAGCGATCGAAACCGGGCGTCGAATTCAGGACTCGCCCCAACGGGGTTTCAACCGACTGGTAGACTCGCGCCGCCTGGCCGCTGACATTGCCGGACGGCAGCAGCGCGGCATTCGCCGCGCCAAGTCCCGCGCGCGCCTGCGACACGCGAGCGGCTGCCTGCGCGAGGTCCAGGTTCTGTTCCAGCGCGAGCGAGACGAGCCGTGTGAGTTGCGGATCACCGAAACCCGTCCACCACGTGACAAGGTCGGCACGGGCCGCCGCGTGCCGGTGATCCACCGCGGCCTGGCCCTGGAACCGCTCCGGCATGGCTACATTGGGCCGGGCATAATCGGGGCCTACAGCGCAGCCTGCCAACAGGCTGGCGACAATAAACGCGGCAAGGATGGGTTTGGGTAGCATGGGCGTCTTCGCAAGGTTCTGGGCGTGACCATAATACCAAATAGTCACTAGTTGTCCATTCCTGTATGCTATACCCATGAAAAAAGCCTCCACTTCCCCCATCCCGGCGCGCGGCCCCGCCGACCACGAGGTACGGGATCAGATCATTGCCGCAGCCACCGAGCACTTCAGCCGGTACGGCTATGAAAAGACGACCGTCTCCGATCTCGCGAAGGCCATCGGCTTTTCGAAGGCCTACATCTACAAGTTTTTCGAGTCGAAGCAGGCGATCGGCGAGATGATCTGCGCGAACTGCCTGCACGAGATCGAAAGCGACGTCCGGGCTGCTGTCGCGGAGGCCGGGCTGCCGCCGGAAAAGCTGCGGCGCATGTTCAAGGTCTCTACGGAAGCAAGCCTTCGGCTGTTTTTCCAGGACCGTAAGCTCTACGACATCGCCGCTTCGGCAGCCACGGAAAACTGGCAGGCGGTGCAGGCCTACGAAGCGCGCGTGCAGAACCTGCTGCAGGATGTTCTGCAGGAAGGCCGGCAAAGCGGAGACTTCGAACGCAAGACGCCACTGGACGAAACCGCCATGGCGATCTATCTGGTTATGCGCCCCTACCTCAACCCATTGCTACTGCAGTACAACCTCGATACCACCGAGCTCGCGCCCGCGCAACTCTCCAGTCTGGTACTCCGCAGCCTGTCGCCGTGACACGACAACCACGTGTGACTATTGACTAATTTAGTCACTATAACCATAATGAAAGTCCCGATCACACCGTCAATGGGTCTTTCATGCTCCGACGTCGCCTTGTTACCTCTGCAGTCGTCTGTGCACTGCCACTTGCGCTAGCCGCCTGCGGCGCAAAAGCACCGTCCGATCCGCGCACCGAGGCGCCCCTTGTGCGCACCGCCATTGCTCAGGCGGCGATCCCGGCGTCCCGTTCGTTTACCGGAACCGTCGCCGCGCGCGTGCAGAGCGACCTGGGATTTCGCGTCTCCGGCAAGGTGCTCGAGCGGCTGGTGGATGCCGGACAAACTGTCAAGCGCGGTCAGCCGCTGATGCGCATCGACCCCATCGATCTGAAGCTTGCCGCGCAGGCCCGGCAGGACGCGGTCACCGCCGCGCGAGCACGCGCGCAGCAGACCGCGCAGGATGAGGAGCGCTATCGCGACCTGCGCGGCACCGGCGCGATATCGGCATCGGCCTATGACCAGACCAAGGCGGCGGCCGATGCCGCCAAAGCGCAGCTCAGCGCGGCCGTGGCTGACGCCGACGTTGCGCGCAACGCGACCGGCTATGCCGAACTGCTGGCGGACGGCGATGGCGTCGTGATGGAAACGCTGGCCGAACCGGGCCAGGTCGTCAGCGCCGGCCAGCCCGTGGTGCGCCTGGCGCACGCCGGGCCTCGCGAGGCCGTTGTCCAGCTACCGGAAACCCTGCGCCCCGCCGTCGGTTCGGTCGCGCAAGCCACGCTGTTCGGCAACAGCGGCGTGAGCGTACCGGCCACGCTGCGCCAGCTCTCCGACGCTGCGGATTCTCATACCCGGACCTTTGAAGCGCGGTATGTGCTGCAGGGAGAACTGGCTAATGCGCCGTTGGGCGCCACGGTCACGATCCAGATTCCGGACGCGCGTTCCGCGGTGCTGGGTGGTTTGCAGGTGCCGATTGGTGCACTGCTGGACGGGGGCAAGGGACCCGGGGTGTGGGTCATTAACGGCGAACCGGCAAAGGTTTCCTGGCGGCCGGTTACCGTCGAACATCTGGACGACGATAGTGCCCGCGTCGCCGGTGAGATCAGGCAAGGCGACCGGATCGTCGCGCTCGGCGCGCAGCTGCTGCGCGAAGGCGAGCGGGTCCGGGTGACAGGTCAAGCCGTCGCGATGTCGACCGAGGGAGTCCGTCCGTGAGCGAAGGCCGTTTCAACCTGTCGGCGCTCGCTGTGCGCGAGCGCTCCGTCACCCTGTTCCTGATCTGCCTGATCTCGCTGGCGGGGCTCGTTTCGTTCTTCAAGCTGGGCCGGGCGGAAGACCCCGCCTTCACGGTCAAGGTGATGACTATCATCACCGCGTGGCCCGGAGCCACCGCGCAGGAAATGCACGATCAGGTCGCCGAGAAGATCGAGAAGCGCATGCAGGAGCTGCGCTGGTACGACCGGACCGAGACCTACACACGACCAGGCCTCGCCTTCACGACCTTGACATTGCTCGACAGCACCCCGCCGTCGGAAGTGCAGGAACAGTTCTACCAGGCCCGGAAAAAAATCAGCGATGAGGCAGGCAATCTTCCATCCGGCGTGATCGGACCGATGGTCAACGACGAATACGCGGATGTTACCTTCGCGCTGTTTGCCCTGAAGGCGAAGGGTGAACCGCAGCGCCTGCTCGTTCGCGATGCCGAGACGCTGCGCCAACGGCTGCTGCACGTGCCGGGCGTGAAGAAGGTCAACATCATCGGTGAGCAGGCGGAGCGGATCTATGTCGAGCTCTCACATGACCGCCTGGCAACGCTGGGCGTGAGCCCGCAGGATGTGTTCGCCGCACTCAACGGTCAGAACGCGCTGACGCCGGCCGGCTCCGTGGAGACCAAAGGTCCGGAGCTATTCATTCGCCTGGACGGTGCCTTCGACAACTTGCAGAAGATCCGCGACACGCCAGTCGTGGCGCAGGGCCGCACGCTGAAGCTGTCGGACATCGCCACCGTCACGCGCGGTTATGAAGATCCGGCGACGTTCATGATCCGCAACAACGGCGAACCGGCACTGCTGCTGGGCATCGTCATGCGCGATGGTTGGAACGGGCTCGAGCTCGGCAAGGCGCTGGACAGCGAAGTCGGCGCGGTCAACGCCGGGCTGCCGTTGGGCATGAGCCTGACCAAAGTCACCGATCAGGCCGTCAACATTCATTCGGCGGTCGACGAGTTCATGGTGAAGTTTTTTGTCGCGCTGCTGGTGGTCATGCTGGTGAGTTTCGTCAGCATGGGCTGGCGCGTGGGCCTCGTCGTTGCCGCGGCCGTACCGCTGACACTCGCGGTCGTGTTCGTCGTGATGGCCGCAACCGGCAAGAACTTCGACCGCATCACCCTCGGATCGCTGATCCTTGCGCTGGGCCTGCTGGTGGACGACGCGATCATCGCCATCGAAATGATGGTGGTGAAGATGGAGGAGGGCTACAGCCGCGTGGCCGCCTCTGCCTATGCGTGGAGCCATACGGCCGCGCCGATGCTGGCGGGCACGCTGGTGACGGCCGTCGGCTTCATGCCCAATGGCTTCGCGCGCTCCACGGCCGGCGAATACACCAGCAACATGTTCTGGATCGTCGGCATTGCGCTGATCGCATCGTGGGTCGTCGCGGTGGTCTTCACGCCCTACCTGGGTGTAAAGATGCTCCCCGATTTCAAAAAGGTCGAAGGCGGCCACGAAGCGATCTACGACACGCCGCGCTACAACCGCTTCCGTCAACTGCTCACGCGCGTCATCGCGCGCAAGTGGCTGGTCGCCGGTTCGGTCGTCGGCCTCTTCGTCCTGGCCATCGTCGGCATGGGCGTGGTCAAGAAACAATTCTTCCCGATCTCCGACCGTCCTGAAGTGCTGGTCGAGGTGCAGATGCCCTATGGCACGTCCATCTCCCAAACCAGCGCCGCCACGCAGAAGGTGGAAGCCTGGCTCGCCAGACAGAAGGAAGCCAGGATCGTCACCGCTTACGTCGGGCAAGGTGCGCCGCGCTTTTACCTGGCGATGGGACCGGAACTGCCCGATCCGTCGTTCGCGAAGATCGTAGTGCGCACGGACAGCCAGGATGAGCGCGACGCATTGAAGCAGCGACTGCGTCAGGCAGTCGCCAACGGTCTCGCCTCCGAGGCGCGCGTGCGGGTCACGCAACTCGTGTTCGGTCCGTATTCGCCGTACCCGGTCGCCTACCGTATCTCTGGCCCGGACCCGGACAAGCTGCGCGGTATTGCGGGAGAAGTCGAGCAGGCGATGGATGTCAGTCCGATGATGCGCACGGTCAACGCTGACTGGGGGACGCGCACGCCCACGCTGCACTTCACGTTGCAGCAGGATCGCTTGCAAGCGGTGGGGTTGACTTCCAGTGCCGTGGCGCAACAGCTGCAATTCCTGCTCAGCGGGGTGCCTGTCACCGCCGTGCGTGAGGACATCCGAACCGTGCAGGTCATGGCGCGTTCGGCCGGCGACATCCGGCTCGATCCGGCCCGGATCGGCGACTTCACGCTGGCTGGCGCGGGCGGGCAACGCGTCCCGCTGTCGCAGGTGGGCAAGGTCGACGTGCGCATGGAGGAACCGGTTATGCGCTGGCGCGACCGCGTGCCGACGATCACGGTACGTGGCGACATCGCCGACAACTTGCAGCCGCCGGACGTATCGACGGCGATCACGAAGCAGCTTCAACCGATCATCGCCAAGCTTCCGACCGGCTACCGTATCGAAGAGGCGGGCTCCATCGAGGAATCGGCCAAAGCGACGAACGCCATGTTGCCGCTCTTCCCGATCATGCTGGCGGTTACGCTCATCATCATCATCTTCCAGGTGCGCTCGATCTCCGCGATGGTGATGGTGTTCCTGACCAGCCCGCTGGGCTTGATCGGGGTGGTGCCAACGTTGATCCTGTTCCGGCAGCCGTTCGGCATCAATGCGCTGGTTGGCCTCATTGCGCTGTCGGGCATCCTGATGCGCAACACGCTGATCCTGATCGGGCAGATCCATCAGAACGAACACGCGGGCCTGGATCCATTCCACGCGGTCGTCGAAGCCACTGTGCAGCGTGCCCGCCCGGTGATCCTCACCGCCATGGCGGCGATCCTCGCTTTCATTCCGCTGACCCACTCGGTGTTCTGGGGAACCCTCGCCTACACGCTGATCGGCGGCACGTTCGCCGGGACGATTTTGACCCTGGTGTTCCTGCCGGCCATGTATTCGATCTGGTTCAAGATTCGACCCGACAGTACCGCTGGCTCGCGCAAAGATCGGCATCAGCAGGCGCAGCCTTCCGGGCAAACGCTGCAGGAAGCGCTCGACACGCGCAGTTAAAGAAACACCATCAATTCCACCTGAAGGGAGCTGTTCATGTCGAATTCCACTGTTGTCGTTGTTACCGGCGTGTCATCGGGTATCGGACGCGCCGCCGCCGAGAAGTTTGCCGGGCGGGGGTGCCGCGTATTTGGCACCGTGCGCAGCATCGCAAAAGCGGCGCCTATCACGGGAGTCGAGCTGCTCGAGATGGATGTTCGCAACGATGCTTCGGTCCTGGCTGGAATCCAGTTCGTCATCGATCGCGCGACGCGAATCGACGTGCTTGTCAACAATGCAGGAACGAGCATGATTGGCGCGGTCGAGGAAACGTCGGCCGCCGAGGCCTCGTCTCTGTTCGATACCAATGTATTCAGCATTCTGCGCACCACACAGGCTGTCCTCCCCCATATGCGGGTGCAACGCGGTGGAAGGATCGTCAATGTCAGTTCGGTGCTCGGGTTTCTCCCTGCGCCCTACATGGGACTCTATTCGGCGTCCAAGCATGCCGTGGAAGGGCTGACCGAAACCCTGGATCATGAGGTGCGCCAGTTCGGCATACGCGCATCGCTGGTCGAACCGACTTTTACCAGGACCAATCTCGACATCAATGCGCCCCAGGCGGGTTCGAAAATCGCCGACTATGACCGCGAGCGTGCCCTTGCGACGAGCGCAGTCGTGAACAGTGTCAAAAGCGCCCCCGAGCCCGATGGCGTGGCAAACACGATTGTCGAAGCGGCGCTTGGCGCCTGGCGTATGCGCCGCACGCCAGCCGGACAGGCATCGTTGCTGAGCAAGTTGCGCCGTTTCATGCCTGCTGGTCCGGTCGATGCAAGCCTGAGGACCACATTCGGACTTGGTTGAAGCGCTCGTCCACGCATCACATTGCGCACAAGGCGTTCACTTGCAGGCGGTGGCAAGCTCACTTCCCCTCACTTCACCGATGCTGCCCAACCTTCTGCCGCTTTTCGAGCACGCGCGCATACCAGGTCAGCGGAAAACACATCGCGAAGTAAATCAGCGCGACCATGCCGTAGATCGGAAACGGCCGGAACGCGGCATTGGTGATCATCGTGCCGGTCTTCGTCAGTTCGATGAAACCGATGATCGACGCGAGCGCGGTGCTCTTCACCACCTGCACGAGAAATCCGACGGTCGGTGCGACCGCGATCTTCAGTGCCTGCGGCCACACGATATAGCGCAGCTGCTGGCCGAACGTCATGCCGAGGCTCGCGCCCGCGGCCCACTGACCGCGCGGCACCGCTTCGACGCAGCCGCGCCAGATGTCGACCAGATACGCGCTCGTATAGAGCGTCAGCGTGACGGCCGCGGCGGCCCACGGCGACACGTCGATGCCGATGAGCGGCAAGCCGAAGAAAGCGAGAAAGAGCTGCATCAGCAGCGGCGTGCCCTGAAACACTTCCACGTACAGCACGACGATGCGCCGCAGCCAGGTAATCGGCGACACGCGCATCGCGAGCAGCACGAGCCCGACTATCCCGCCGCCGACGAACGCGATCAGCGACAGCAGCACGGTCCAGCGCGCGGCGAGCAGCAGATTGCGGGCGATATCCCATAGCGTGAATTCGACCATGATCAACGCTCCGTCGGCAGGGTGCGCGCGCCGCGCCACATCAGGCGGCTGCGCCAGTTGCGCGGCAAGCCGTGGTTGCCGCTACTGCTGTTGCTACCGCTGCTGAGGCCACGTGCCGCGCGGCCCGCGAACAGCCTACGGCCGAAGCGGTTCAACAACTGCCGCAACACGATCGACATCAGCAGATAGGCCGCCGTAATGATTACGTAGCTCTCGAACGAGCGGAAGTTGCGCGACTGGATGAAGTTCGCCGCATAGGTCAGGTCGGGCACCGAGATCTGCGACACGACGGCCGAGCCGAGCATCACGATCAGCACCTGGCCGAGCAGCGCGGGAAACACGTTGGCGAGCGCCTGCGGCAGCACGACGTGGCGGAACACCTGGCGCCCATGCAGGCCGAGCGCCTGCGCGGCCTGTACCTGGCCGCGCGAAATCGAATCGATGCCGGCGCGCACGATCTCGGTCGCGTACGCGCCGAGATTGACGGTCATCGCGAGAATCGCGGCCTGGATCTCGTCGATATGAATGCCGAGGCTCGGCAGGCCGAAAAAGACGAAGAACAGCTGCACCAGAAACGGCGTGTTGCGGATCAGCTCGACGTAGCTCGCGACCAGCCAGCGCGCCCACTTCGGTCCGGCCGCCGCAATGCTCGCGCCGGCGATACCGACGAGCCCGCCCGCCAGTGTCGACACGGCGGTGAGCCCGAGTGTCACGGCGGCGCCGCGCGCGAGCATCCCTGCGTAAAGGCCGAAGCCGCTGAAATCGAATGCGTAAGTCATGGCCTCGTGCCCATCGTAGGATCAGGTGGGGGCGCGGACTTCAGGAAACCACGCCACAGAGTTCAAAGATCGGCCGGCAGCGGCGCGCGCAGCCACTTCTGCGAAATCGCGTTCATCGTGCCGTCCTTGCGGGCCTTGGCAATCGTTTCGTCGACCTTCGCCTTCAGGCGCGGCTCGTTCTTGTTCAGACCGACGTGATCGGGCGAACTGAACAGCGCGAACTTCTGCTCCGGATCGTTCGCCGGATGCCGCGCGAGAATCGTCGCGCCGACGTCGTTGCCGACCACCATCAACTGTACCTGACCAGAAAGAAACGCCGAAATAGCGCCGTTCGGATCGTCGAAACGTTTGATGTTCGCCGACGGCGGCGCGATCTTCGTCACGCTCAGGTCTTCGAGCGTGCCGCGCGCGACCGAGATCGACTTGCCGGCGAGGTCGGCGGCCGTCTTCACCTGCAGCGACTTAGGGCCGAACACCGCGAGGTAGTACGGCGCATAGGGCTGCGAGAAATCGATCACTTTTTCGCGCTCGGGCGTCTGGCCGACCGACAGCAGCATGTCGGCCTTGTGGTCGGCGAGGAAAGCCATGCGATTGTCGCCGGTGACCGGCACCAGGTCCACCTTCGCATTGAGCGCCTTGCCGATCAGATCGGCGACGTCGATGTCGTAGCCGACCGGCTTCATGTCCGGACCGATCGAGCCGAACGGCGGATAGTCCTCGAACACGCCGATGCGCACGGTGCCGGACTTCGCGATGTCGTCGAGCGCGTCGGCATGCGCGGCCGACGGCAGCGCGGCAAGCGCGCCGAGTGCGGCCATCGCGAGCGTCGTGGCGAGCGTCGCGAACACGCGGCGGGTCGGTTGGAGAGCGGGGCGCTGGTTCATGGTTTGTTCCTCTCTCGTAATACGGTAGTGATTGAAGCAAATGTGTGTGATGGATTCGGGTATCAGGCGGCGCGCGCGGCGATCAATCTGCACGCGTGCGGCGGCAACTCGGCGAGCACCGCCATGCCGAGCGCGAGCCCGGGCGTTTCGCGCGGCGTGGTCGCGGCGGTCAGCGTGAAGCCAACGCAATCGATCGTCGCTTCGAGCGACGCGCCGACATCGCGAATGAACGTGACCGTGCCGGGCAGCCGGTTCGGGTTCGGTGCTTCCGTGGCCGCCTTCACGCAGACGTCCTCGGGCCGGATCAACAGGCGGATCGCGTCGCCGGCCGCAGCCGGTTGTCGCGCATCGGCGAGCGGCGTGCCCGGGTTCGGCGTCACCGCGATGCGCCGTCCGCCCGGCAGGCTCACGAGGCCCGCGCCGTCGTATCGCACCGGCAGGATGTTGCCGAGGCCGATGAAGTCGGCGACGAACTCGCTGACCGGATCGCGATAAATGTCGAGCGGTTTGCCGACCTGCGCGATGCGGCCTTTCTCCATCACGACGATTTCGTCGGCCATCGTCATCGCTTCGCGCTGGTCGTGCGTGACCATGATCGTCGTGATGCCGAGGCGTTGCTGCAGCAGGCGGATTTCGACCTGCATCGCTTCGCGTAGCTTCGCGTCGAGCGCGGACAGCGGTTCGTCGAGCAACAGCAGTTGCGGCTCCGAAGCGATCGCGCGCGCGATCGCGACGCGTTGGCGCTGGCCGCCCGACAGTTGCGTGACTGGCCGGTTCGCCATGTGCGGCAGTTGGATCAGTTCGAGCAGTTCGGCGACGCGGCGCGCTTGCCGGTCTTTCGCGACCTTGCGCAGCTTCAGCGGATACGCGACGTTCTGCGCGACCGTCATATGCGGGAACAGCGCGAGCGACTGGAACACCATGCCGAAGTCCCGGCGGTTGGCCGGCAGCCGCGTGATGTCGCGGCCGGCGAAATGGATGCTCCCCGAGCTCGGCGTTTCGAGCCCGGCGATCATCCGCAGCAGCGTGGTCTTACCGCAGCCGGACGGGCCGAGAAAGCACACCAGCTTGCCGTCGGGCACGCTCAGATCGACGTCGTCGACGGCATGCACGGCGCCGAAGCGCCGCGTGACGGCTTGCAAGGTCAGATGGGTCATCGCAGGCTCCAGCAGGGTGGCGGGTTCACAGTGCGACGCCTTCGTCGCCGATCAGCTTTTCGAGCAGCCAGATCAGCGCGAAGTCGATCGCGACGATAACCACGGCGAAACAGAACACGGTCGGATCGAGCGACGACACCGTACGGCTATAGAGCCAGACGGGAAGCGTCATCGTGTCGATGCCGTACAGAAAGAATGTCACCGTGAATTCGTTGAACGACACGATGAACGCGAACAGCATGCCGGCGAGAATGCCGGGGCGCATCAGCGGCAACACCACGTCGATCAGCGCGCGTCCGGGGCTCGCACCCATCACGAGCGCCGCTTCCTCGAACTCGGGGCCGATCGACGCGACCGACGCCGCGCAGTTCTTCACCGTGAACGGCAGCGCCAGAATCACGTGCGCGATGATCAGCCGGCCGACGCCAAGCTCGACCGGCAGCACGTTGAACACCAGCAGCAGCGACAGGCCGAGCATCACCAGCGGATAGACGAGCGGCAGCGCGACCAGTTGCTCGACCACCGGCTTGCCGCGAAAACGGTAGCGCGACAGCGCGTACGCGGCGGGCACGGAGACCAGCGTCGCGATCAGCATCGTCGCTAACGCGACGACGAGGCTCGTGGTCAGCGCGGCGCCCATCGACAGCGTATCGGTCGCGTCCGGTGACACGAAGCTGTGCCACGCCGCGCGATACCAGTGCAGGCTGTACGCATGCGGCGGGAATTCGAGCGTGTCGGCCGCGCTGAACGACATCGCGATCATCGTCAGGATCGGCAGCGCGGCGACAAACAGCACCACGCCGGCGACGAGCGCGCTCGCGCGGCCGAGCTGGCCGGGCATCGTCTGGGGCAGCCGCGGCAAGCGTGGCGAACCGGGTTCGGTGCTCGGCAGGCGCGAGGTCGGCAGCGGCGTGCTCATGCGTGAGGCTCCCTGGTCAGACGTTGGGTGCGGCGCACGAGCCGTTGCGACAGCGCCATCACGGCGAGCGTCGCGATCATCAGCACGACGCCGGAAGCGGACGCGGCCGGCCAGTTCAACAGCGGCGCGACCTGATCGTGCACCAGCACCGCGAGCATCGGCACGCGCCGCCCGCCGAGCAGCAGCGGCACCGCGAAGGCGCTGGCGTTGTACGCGAACACCAGCAGCGCGCCCGACACGAGGCCGGGCATCGCGAGCGGCAGCAGCACGTGACGCAGCGTTTGCCAGCGCGTCGCGCCCAGCGTCGCGGCGGCTTCCTCGTACGAGATCGACACCGCGCGCATCGCGCTGGAAAGCGGCAGCACGGCGAGCGGAAACGCGGTCTGGATCAGCCCGAGCAGTACACCATGCTCGCGATACAGCCACATCACCGGACGCTCGACCAGCCCGCTCGCGAGCAGCGCGTGATTGAGCAGACCGGCCGGGCCGAGAATCACGAGCCAGCCATAGCCTTGCAGCAGCAGATTGACGAGCAGCGGCAGCAGCACACCCGCGAGCAGCAGCCGCCGCGCGAGCCGCGATGTCGTGCGCGCCATCGCGAGCGCGACCGGAATCGCGAGCACGACCGCGCACAGCATGCTCTGGAACGCGAGCCGCAGCGTCAGCCACAACGACTTAAGGAAGTAGCCGTCGAGCAGGTCCGCATAGTTCTGCAGCGTGAAGCTGCGCCATTCGTTGCCGGACGTGCCGAAGCTCATTCGCAGCACGACCAGCGCGGCCGCGCCGAGTATGGCCAGAAACAGCAGGATCGGCGCGAGCAGCAGCCAGGGCCGGGCTCTCGCGAGCATCGTTGCGCCAGCAGCGGGGTCGGTCACGGCAGTTGCAACAAAGGCCGAAGCGGTGGTGCCGGGCGTCGGGCCCGGCGCCGCCTCGTCCGGCATCATCGCGGCACGCCGCGAGAAGCGCGCGAGCATCGTGGTTACGCCGAGAAGATTTCGGTGTAGCGCTTGATCCACGCCGGCTGCACCACGGCGAGCGCCTTGTCGTCATGCAGCACGGCTTTTTCGGCGATCTGTTGCGGGCTCGGCACGAATGCGCGACTTTCGGCCGGAATCATCGCTTTCGAATTGACCGGGCCGTTCAGCACGTCGGCGGCCATGCGGCCTTGCACGCCGGCATCGAGCGAATGATTGATGAACGCGTGGATCAGGTCGGTGTCGCCCGGATGCGCTTTCGGGATCACCGTGAACATCAGTTGCGTCGCGAAGCCTTCCTTCATGCCGTAGGTCACACCCATCTTGTACTCGGGCTTGCGGATCTGGTCCGGGAAAAACGCCGGCGAGTAGATGCCGCCGATATCGAGCGAACCGGTGCGGAACAGGTCGGCCACCTGGTTCGGGTTCTCGCCGAGCGTCATCACGTGGTCTTTCAGCTGCGCGAGCTTCTTGAAGCCGGGCTCGATGTTCTGCTGCGAGCCGCCGTTCATTTTCGCTGCGATGATCGCGAGATCGACCGCTTCGGCCCACTCGGGCGGCGGCAGGAATACGCGGCCGGCGTATTTCGGATCCCACAGCGCCTCGTACGACGAAGGCGGGGTCTTGACTGTCGCGGTGTTGTAGATGAGGCCGTCGGACCACAGCAGATAGCCGACGCCGAAGCCGTTCGCGCCGGTGCGGTATGGCGGCGCGACTTCCTTGAGATTCGGCAGGCGGTCGAGGTCGGGCTTCATCAGCAGGCCCGCGTCGGCGAGGCCGGATGCGCCGACGCCCGCGAGCGTGATCACGTCGTAGGTCGGGCGATCGCCGCTCGCCTTGACTTTGGCGACCATGCCGGAGGTGCCGTCGGCGCGGTCGGCGATGACCTTCGCGCCGGTCTTCGCGGTGAATGTCGCGGCGATGTTGCGCAGCGCGGCCGTGCCGGTATCGTCCGACCACGTCAGGATGCGCAGCGTCTTGCCGCTGAAGTTGTGCTCCTGTGCGCGCAGATTGAGGAACGGCATCGGCAGTGCGGATGCCGCGAGCGCCGTACCGATTGTCTTGATGGCCTGCCTTCTACCTCGTTTGATCTGCTGCATGACGGTCTCCTGTGTTGAACGCCCGTTGCCCATGATTCGCCGTGACCGCTGCCGGATATACCGCGAGTGGATGCACTGTAGGTTTGCCAAAATCACCCAACAATCGAAATATGCGCATGGATGGCATGACGTACGCTCATGGCTTGCCGCCCGCGAACCCAGCGGCAAGCGGTTTGGCGACGCGGCCGGAAGCTACGGGCGATGGCGTATGCGGGTTAACGTCCATATCTGGCTGAGGAATCCCGGCGTGCGCCGAGGTATGAGGAAAGCTCGGTTCTGGTGCGGTTGCTGAAGGCTTTTCGCACTACCGCGGTGCGACGTTCGCCAGGCGCGCACCTTGCCACGCGCGCCATGAGCCGAACGCATGCGGGTTTGCCCACGCACCGGCTCGTGCGCGCGGGGCCGATCGCGTATGCTGTGGGGTTGACTGCAGGGCGGCGGCGGGCGCTGCTCCAGCCACGCAATGATTTTTTCTGATCCTGGACATCCGATGCGACGCCTACCGCCGCTGAACGCGCTGCAGATCTTCGAAACCGTCGCGCGCCATCGCAGCTTCACGCGTGCCGCCGATCACCTTTGCCTGACGCAAGGCGCGGTCAGTCGGCAGATCATCGCGCTCGAGGAGTACTACAAGTTTCCGCTGTTCAAGCGGCACGCAAAGGGGCTGACGCTGACCGCCGAGGGCGAAATGCTGCTGCCGGCGGTCAAGGAGAGCTTCGCGCGGATCGAGGAAATGTCGCTGCGCTTGACGAGGCAGCGCACCGATCTCGCGCTCAAGGTGCCGACCTGCGTGATGCGTTGGATGCTGCCGAAGATCATGCGCTTCCAGTCCGACTATCCCGATCTGCACGTGCAGATCACGACCACCTGGCAGCACGACGTCGATTTCCAGAGCGAACCGTTCGACGCGGCGATCATCTATGGTTCGTCGCCCGGTGCGGACGTGCAGGCGGTGTCGCTGTTCGAGGAACGTCTGACGCCGGTCTGCACGCCCGAGCTGCTAAAGGACAAGCCGCTCGCGCAGGTCGCCGATCTCGCGCGCCACACGCTGCTGCATCCGACGCGCGATCATCGCGACTGGAGGATGTGGCTCGCGAAAATCGCGGAAACCGATGCGGCGGGCGCCGCCACGATCGACGCGGAACTCGGCCCGAGCTTCGATACGCTGGACATGGCGACCAACGCCGCCGCGCAGGGCTTCGGCGTCGCGATCAGCGATCTCGCGCTGATCGACGAGGACGTCGCCGCCCGGCGCCTCGTGCGGCCGTTCGATACCGTGCTGAAGACCGGCTGGCGCTATTACTTCGTGTATCCGGACGCGGTCGCGCAACAGCAGAAGCTGAATCTGTTCCGCGACTGGATCGCCGAGCATTGGGAAGACTGAGGCGGCGCCCGCCTGCGCCGGATACGGCATCGCATCACGGCGCGAACGACAGAAACAGATAGGCCGCGAACAGCGATAGATGCACCGCGCCTTGCAGAATCGTCGTGCGTCCGGTGCTGAGCGTCAGCGTCGCGACCACCAGTGTGAGTGCGAGCAGCACCATGTCCTTGCCGTCGATGCCGAGCACGATGGGCTGACCGATGTACAGGAACACGCCGGCGACGGTGGGAATGGTCAGGCCGATACTCGCCAGCGACGAGCCGAGCGCGAGGTTCAGGCTGGTCTGCAGACGATCGGCGCGCGCCGCGCGCAGCGCCGCAAACGCTTCCGGTAACAGCACGAGCGACGCAATCACGATCCCGACCACCGCCGGCGGTGCGCCCGCGCTCAGCACCGCGGATTCGACCACGGGCGACAGCACTTTCGCGAGCAGCACGACCGCGACGAGGCTCACCAGCAGCAGCACGCCGCTGACGGCTGCGAGGCGCGCGCCCGGTGGCTCCGCGTGGACATCTTCGTCGGGCACGCCGGCGAGGAAGTAGTCGCGATGGCGCACCGTCTGCACGAACACGAACACGCAGTACAGCACCAGCGACGACACGCCGGCAAACGCGAGCTGCGACGGCGACAGGACAGGCCCGGGGCTGGTGGTCGTGAAATTCGGCATCACGAGCGTCAGCACCGACAGCGACGCGAGCACCGCCAGCGCGGCCGCCGCGCCGCGGCTCTGAAAGTCCTGTTCCCGATGGCGGATGCCGCCTACCAGCAGACAGAGCCCGACGAGCCCGTTGCAGACGATCATCACCGCCGCGAAAAACGTATCGCGCGCGAGGCCGGCTTTCTCGGGCCCGGACGTCAGCATCACCGAGACGATCAGCGCCACCTCGATCACCGTGACGGCGACCGCGAGAACCAGCGTGCCGAACGGCTCGCCGACGCGATGCGCGACCACTTCGGCATGATGGACGGCGGCGAACACGGCCGCGCATAGCGACACGCCGACCAGCGCGAGCAGCAGTGCGTTGCCTGGGATTGCGTAGGCGGCCCCGAGCACGATCCAGCTAAGGATCGGCGCGCCGACGGTCCAGCGGGGCAAGACAGTCGCGGGCGAAGTCATGCGGGCTTCCTTTCGGTGCGTGTGCCGGAGTTGAAGTAATGTCTTAACGACAGGCGTTAAGCCATTAAATGATAAGGGCGGAGGGCGACGGCGGAGGGTGGGACCGGTGAGGGAACTGGCGTCGGGCGAGCGTTTCGTCGTCGACGCCAGCTTGCTGCTTTTACCGCAACTTCTTCAGCTGTTCGACCCGCTTACTGGCCGATCGCGCGGATCGTCAGTGCGCTCTTCACCGACGTCACGCCTGCCACGCCTTGAGCAGCGTTCGTCGCGAGTTCGATCTGGCCTTGCTCCGGTACCGAGCCTTCCAGCGTGACGGCGCCGTCGCGTGCGCGCACGGTGATGTTGCCGACGGTCACGCCCTTCGTACGCGCGAGCGCGGCGCGGACTTTGCGCTGCAACGCGCGGTTGGCCGCGCGGGTCTGCTTGGCGCTCGGCGTCGTTGCCGCCGGCGCTGCGGACGTGGCCGCCTCGCTGCTCTGCGCGTACGCGTTGAGGGAAGCGAGAACGACCAGCGCGCCGCCGATCATCTTGATTGCCGAGAATGCTTTCATTCAACCATCTCCTGTTGTCGTAGGAACGTCGGTCCCCGGATGGGGACGATTTTTTCACCAGCGGGTACAGCGGGATGCAATGCAAATGGAACAGTTACAGCAGTCGTGCGAACGCTTGCGGCCGAAACATGCAAACGGCCGTGTGACCGGCCGGAAGCACACAATACAACAATTAGTGCCATGTTAACTTCGATGGCGGAGAAAATGAGGCTTCGGCACAACGAATCTGCCGATGTCGCTTTTCAGGATCGATTTCAGGAAACTAGCGCATGCGAAACGAGCCTCTTCCCATCCGCCCGTTGCGCCGCGACGATCTGCCGGTCGACACTGTCGGGCTCGCGCGCTTCATGGTCGGCAAATACCTCGTGCACGATCTGCCCGAAGGACGCCTCAGCGGACGCATCGTCGAGACCGAGGCCTATCCGCTCGGCGATTCGACGAGCCATGCGTTCACGGGACGCCGTCCGTACAACGGGTCGATGTTCCTCGCGCGCGGTCATGCGTATGTGCGGCTGACCTACGGGGTCTCGTACATGCTGAACATGTCATCGGAAGCGGAGGAGGTCGGCGCCGGCATCCTGCTGCGCGCGATCGAACCGCTCGAAGGACTCCCGCTGATCGAAGCGCGCCGTCCCGGCGTGCCGCTACGCGATCTCGCGCGCGGACCCGGCCGGCTGACGGTGGCGTTCGGCATCGGGCAGGCGTTCGACGGCCGCGATCTGTGTACGGGACAGGGGCTATGGATCGGCGTGATCGAGACCGGCGACGCACCGATCGGCGTGACGACGCGCATTGGTCTGTCGCGGGAGATGCACCGGCCGTTGCGATTTTTCGAGCCGGGCAGCGCGTTCGTCAGCGGACCGCGCAAGCTACTGACGCTTCCGCATTCGGGCGCATGACAGCGGCCACGCGCGTACGTCAATTCAGACGTCTCCGCGTGCATGGAGCGGATTTTTCTTAGCCCCCACGTATTTTGGAAACATCAGACGCAAAGGTTACGATCCCGACAATTGTTACGGGAAAATCATGCTAATCGACGCGTTCGACAATGTTCCGCGCCATTATTGCGAACGAAACAATTTTCTATCTCGCAATTAAGGGTTTTCCCTTGGCGATGCGGTGACTAGACTGAACTTATGCGGTGCACCCCACGGTGTCCGCGGTGCAGATAAAACCACATTGGAGGGAAGTCATCATGAAATCGCTGATCAAGGCAGTTGCTATTGCAGCCGTTCTCGCCGCGCCGGTCATGTCGTTCGCGCAGTCGAGCCAGCAGCCGGTCACCCGCGCGGAAGTCCGCAGCGAACTGATCCAACTGGAGCACGCGGGCTACAACCCGGCGACATCGAGCGACCCGAATTATCCAGCCGACATCCAGGCCGCCGAACAGCGCGTGCAAGCGCAAAATCCGGCTGTCGCGCAAACCCGCCCGACCGCTGACACGAGCGGTTACGGTGCGCCGATGAGCGGGTCGTCGCAAGCGGGCAGCATGACGCAGCCGATGAGCGGCGCGAAGAGCGTCTATTTCGGTAACTAATTTCGGTAACCAAGCAGGCACCACGACGCTGTGTGCGCTTCTTTTGACGGCGCACACAGCGTTTCTTACCTGGTACTGTTTTCAATCGAGCGTGCCGCACCGATGCGTCCGCGAGCGTGTCTTCCGTGCGCGCGTTGCGTTCCTCTTTCCGAAGGAACCTCCGCTGCCGCAAGGTAGCTTGGCCCAAGCTTTTCGAGGTTTGGGCTTTTTTTGCATCCGCTCCCGCAACGACGATCGATACGCTGTCGATCAGCGAACGCCGCGCTCCATCTCAGGGCCGTTCGCCGTGAATGCGTTCGCCGTGAATGTAGAACTCGAGTTGCTGGATCGTGAACTGCTGTTCCGCGATGATGTCCTTCACGAGGTCTCCGATCGACACCATGCCGATCAGCCGCTCGTTGTCGATGACCGGCAGGTGACGCATGCGCCGCTCGGTCATCAGCGCCATGCAGTCTTCGGTCGTCTGGTCGGGGCGAACGAAGCGCACCGCCTTGCTCATGATGTCGCGCACCGGCGTCGCCTTCGACGACCGGTCCATCAGCACTATCTTGCGCGCGTAGTCGCGCTCCGTGACGATGCCGGCGATGCTATCGCCGTCGGTCACCACCAGCGCGCCGATGCCTTTCTCGGCCATCAACCGGATCGCCTCGTAGACGGAATCGTCGGCGCCGATCGTGTAGACCTCGGAGGGGTTCGGTTTCGTTTTAAGAAGCTGTGCAACGCTTGTCATGGAGCGGCTCCGTTTCGCAGTGCAGCACGCCGAAGTGGCGCGCTGTCGTGAGGGACAGGCGGTTCAAGTATAGGCGCGACCTGCGCCCGCGGTACACCGGGAATACCTGGGGCACGCCGGACGATGCGCGCTGGATTGGCGCGTTTCGCGCGGTTGCTGTCGTGTCCCGTGTTCCGTGTGTCGTGCTGGTGTCGCGCGTGTGCTTGCGGGGGCTGGTTGCGGGGGCAGCGTCCCGTGGCCGCGAAGGGGCATCCGCGTGCGGCATGCCGATTAGCGGTAAACTCGCAGTCCACACCTTATCCCCGGCTCGCCCGGGTTCATGCCAGCACCATTGTTCAACGCCATGCTCACGTCTCAGGATTCATCGCCCGCAGCGGACGGCGCCGTCACCGGCGAATGCGTCGTGCTCGACGCCACCGCCACGCTGCCCACGCGCTACGGCACGTTCACTTCCTATGTGTTTCGCGTGGTCGACAGCGGCGCCGAACATCTCGCGCTCGTGATGGGTGAGGTCGCCAACCAGTCGTCCGTGCTGACGCGCCTGCATTCGGAGTGTCTGACGGGCGACGTGCTCGGCTCCTATCGCTGCGACTGCGGCGAGCAGCTCGATCTCGCGCTGCGTTATATCGCGGCCGAGGGTTGCGGCGTGTTGCTGTATCTGCGCGGCCACGAAGGACGCGGCATCGGCCTGTCGAACAAGATCCGCGCGTATGCGCTGCAGGAGCAGGGGCGCGATACCGTCGAAGCCAACCTCGATCTCGGTCTGCCCGACGATTCACGCGAATACGATTCGGCCGCGGGCATTCTGCGCACGCTGAAGGTCACGTCGGTGCGGCTGATGAGCAACAATCCGGAGAAGTTCGACACGCTGTCGAAGCACGGTATTCCGGTGTGCGAGCGAGTCGCGCTGGCGATTCCGATGCGCGAGGAGAACGAGCGGTATATCCGTACGAAGCAACTGAAGTTCGGGCATTACTTCGACGAGAACGAATAGCGCGAAGCCGGGATCTGTCTGCGGTCTCCCAAGGAGAGCCAAAGTAGTCCGCAAGTGGTTGAAAATAAAACAGAAAGAACTCCTATTGGCGGCGCCAGTCGGCACATCGACGCTTGTCTCCGTATGTCTAAACTTGCAACGTCGGCGTAGGTTTTTTCGGCGTTGCCAAGGAAACCTACGCCGGATATTCTTCCCTCAGAAAAACCTACGCCGAGGGAAGAATGCGCTTCGATGCACGTGCCGCAGCCACACTGCCGAGCGGCGATCACATGACCTTTGATGGATTTCCCGGACTGCGCTTGCAAGCGTCTACGAGCCGGAAATCGTGGACATATCGCTATAAGTCACCGGTCGATAGCCGCATGCGGCAAGTGAAGCTCGGTGAATGGCCAGCAATGTCGTTTGCCGGAGCCATCGCCGCGTGGGAGAAGAGCCGCGTCGAGAGAGACTCGGGCGCCGAGCTTTCCGCACTGCGTCGAATGACGGAAGCAGAGGCTACTCGTCCATCACCGAACAATTACACCGTCGAACAACTGTGCCGCGACTATCTGCGGGGGCATGTAGAAGTCAACCGGAAGACCAAAGGTGCAGTCGAGGTCGCACGTATCTTCAAAGCGATGTTAGGGCCTATCGCGGATAAGCCTGCGGCTACCATCACGCGCGCCGCGGCTTTCGATCTGCTCGAATCATATCGGTCGACTCCAGTGCTCGCAGCTCGCCTTCGCATGGAGCTTGGCGGTGCCTGGCACTACGCGCTCGATGCTGGTCGTCTTCCTGAAAACACCGCTAACTGGTGGAAGGAAGTTCTAAGAGGGCGACTGAAGAGCAAAGGGCGCAAGGTCGAGGGCCAATATACCGGGACACAAAAGAGGGTGCTCTCGGTAGAGGAACTGAGCACATCGATGCGATGGCTGCCGAATTTCAGCTTGACTGTCGCCGATGCATTGACGCTCTACCTGTGGACTGGCACAAGAGGGGGCGAGATTGTCGCTATGGAGAGCACCGAGATCGCCGACGAAAGCGATGGTCTTTGGTGGACGATTCCCAAACAAAAGACAAAGGGCCTTAATAACGAGAAAGCAACGGATCTGCGAGTGCCGCTCGTGGGCCGCGCCGAAGTAATTGTGCGGCGACGGCTCGATCAGGCAAAGGGGACGGTTCTGTTTCCTTCGGCGCGTGGGAAGACGATGGGCCAGACCGTGGTCCAGCACGGCGTCTACTATCATCAGCCGTACTGCAAAATCGCACCGAACCATGATCGCCCGCGACTACCCGTGACGCATTGGTCCGCCCACGATCTTCGACGCACGACCCGCACACTGCTTGCAACACTTGGTTGTCCGAACGAAATCGCGGAGGCCGTCCTCGGTCATGTCCAGCCTGGAATCATCGGTATCTATAACCGGCATACCTACGATAGAGAGCGGCGCGAGTGGCTCACGAAACTGTCGCATCGCTTGGAAGAGATCGCGGCGACATATCCTCCAAGGAAGTAACACGGTCTCTATGCCGGTCTTCGACGCAGGGCAAAATTGCTTGCTGGTGGTTAGACGATGTTGCGCGAGTAAATATGCGACGTCGCGGCGGGCGCTTCAACGGCTCGAGTCCTTCCTGCGGCCGCCGTGCACCTCTCGTGGATTCCGATCGAACAATTTCACAAACCGCTATCAACGGGTATGGGCTGGCGATCAGTCTGGAAATGCGGTGAACAGCGCGAGCCTTCGTTCTTCCAACGCAGCCCGACGAAAGTGAAGCGCCGTTGAACATCGAAATAAGAAGGATCAACGCCAGGAAACGAGCGTTAAGCAGTTTTCGACCTGGCGTCGTGTAGCGTATGGTATTTCCCGGTAGTCTCGGGAAGCGCCTCATTTGGCAATTGGGCGGGAAAATGGCATTTTTGTTTCTCCGGTGCGTTTGCTACACCTAACGCCGCGTATTAAGTTTTGAAGTACACCAAGCGCAAAGATGAATCGCCGCACATCGTCAGTTCGGTCCTATTGACGGTAGTCAAGATCCAACGGAAACCGACGAAGGCTAAGCCGCCATGAAAATCTGTCTCTCTCTGAAAGAAGTGGCTCAGGCCCTCTCTCTGTCACCGTCGACCGTACAGCAACTGGTTCGCGAGAAAACGTTTCCAGAGCCACGGTTGCTATCGGGGCGGAGGATAGGGTGGCTCGCACGTGAGGTTCAGTACTGGGCTGACACACGCCCAGTCGCTAAGCTCCTGCCGCCAGAAAATTCAGGTGCTAAGAAGAGGCAGGTTGCTCGAAAATGTTGACGATATGCGTCGTAAATCGTGACACGTCCGGTTGCCGGCTGCCAAGCCAAGGGCGTGAGCGCAAATTCGTCGTTTGTTTTGTAGATGGCACTCGCCGGGGATGGGACAGATGGGGGTCGCCGATCTGCGCCGAAACGCTGCGCGGGCACGCGGGTCCGCCAACCTTGCGACGGGCAGGAATCACCCATGGCTCGTCGCCTCAGCCTCGCAAGCGCTTTCGAATGCTGCCGGGCGAACCTGAGAGCAGATAAGCATTGAAGCGTCTTTCGGGGGAGCGCAGGGGCGGGACTCTCGCGGTTTCCCGCGAAAGCGTTGCATGGCACCCACCCACCCCGTGTCCGATCCGTGTCCAAAAATCGCTAACTTCGCATCGAACCTGAAGGAAAAGCGGTTCCTGGCCGGAAGCGGATCGCGCTCGGCTAGTTCGAGGTCGAGCAAACCATGCTGCGATGGCACGACACTGGTCGGCAGATGAGGCGCTGTTCATCGCGTCAAGAGTATCGTGAGGACGACCGCCTGGATCGCACCGCCGTCTCAGTTTGTATACGCAAAAATGTTGGATCCCACAGGACGCTATTCCGTGCCGGATGGCGCCGCACGCCGCGACGGCGAACAGACTCTTCAGCTCGGGGAGATTTGTTCCTTTCATGGGGCGCAGGTGGTCGGAGGTTCAAATCCTCTCGCCCCGACCAAAGAAAACAAGGACTTACGGTGAAAGCCGTAGGTCCTTTTTCGCTTCTGGCGGCGTTTTTGTCCGGAATTTGTCCGGAAAAGTTTTAAGTCGCGATGGTTGCGCGTGCAACTGCCTCATGTGAGGGCTACATGACCGACGATGAACGGAACACTGGCTGGTCTTGCCGTTCGCCGCGCTGGTGCGCATGGCCGCGCCCGGACGACGACATGCTCATTGGCTCCGCCGTCGAGCGCGCTGTCGCAGGCAATGCCGACGAGGCGCGCTGGCTGATGGGGAAGGCGGCATCGCTACTCGACTCAGGTGTCGTGCTCCCCGACCCGCATGGTCCATGCCTGGTTTCTGCAGCCGTGTTGGTGTTCCCCAGCCTGACGCGCGCTCTTGCGGTAGTCAAACGGCACTTACCGCGCCCGATGCCTGAATCCAGCATTCCGCGCGTCCACGACGAGCTGCACCGCTCTTGACGATTTGCGCCGGCTCGGACAGTAGACGTGATGCCCGACAAAGGTCGGAAACCAGTCTGCGAGGACCCAACTCAGCCGGCCAGCCTTGACGTGACCGTCGACGAGATCCTTGGGCACGTATGCAAGCCCGAAGCCGTAGAGCGAAGTAATCTTGTCACTCGCCAATGCCCGCTAGGAAGGGCGGGAGCCTCGGAGTTGATAATCATCTGGAAGGCCTCCTTTGCCGCCCCCAAGGTAAGGGGCGGCAAAGGTCTACAGTTGCGGTGCGAACCACCAACCGACCTGTCAGGAGGCGCATATGAAGCATTGCGGCATCGATCTGCACTCGAACAATGCCGTGGTCGCTGTGATCGACGACCAGGATCGGGTGCTTTACTGCAAGCGGCTCACCAACGATTTGCGGCTAATTATGGCTGCGCTCGAGCCACACAGGGATGAGCTTCAAGGAGTAGTCGTGGAGGCTACGTTCAACTGGTACTGGCTTGTCGACGGACTGATCGCTTCGGGCCTTGCCCTGCATCTCGCCAACACCGCGGCAATCAAGCATTACGAGGGCCTGAAGTATGCGGGCGACGAGCGCGACGCGGTGTTTCTCGCTCACATTTGCCGTCTTGGCCTCCTGCCTGAAGGCTACATCTATCCACCAGCGGAGCGGGCGTTGCGCGATCTCGTCCGCAAGCGGCTGCAGCTTGTGCAGCAGCGCACGCTTCACATCCTGAGCATCGAGAGCCTGCTGGCGCGGCAGATCAACCTCCGGATGAACGGCGAACACGTCCAGCGACTGGATGATGGGGCCATACGCGCATTCGGGTTACCGCCACATGTCGAGCGCGCGTTGATGGCCAACATGGTGGTTCTGCGCACCCTGCGGAGCGAGATAGTTGCGCTCGAAACGATCCTGCATCACGAGACGCGATTACGCCCGGAATTTGTAATGCTGAAAACCGCGCCGGGTATCGGTAATGTACTCGCGGCCACGATCATGCTTGAGACCGGCACCATTGCCCGCGTCGCCAGCGTTGGCCAGTTCGGTTTGAACTGACCTCCAAGGTCGTGTCCAACTCTTGGGGGTCAGTTCATTCCCGGGGCGGTTCACTTCTTGATTTCTTCGACGTCGCAATCCCTGACTTGTTTACTGCTGACAAAAGCAAAACAATCTGGCTGAGTGTTCTCAACGTCGAGGTTTCTCTCGACCTCGACCGGGCAGCGGTAGCGAAATTCTTGACAACGATTTGTTCGGGAACTTAAATACTTTTTCAGGCAGCCTAATTTTAATGAACCGGCGTCCCGCGCTATGACAAACGATACGCAAAAGTTTTCGTTGTTGGGTCTGGCTGGAATGGTTGTGCGTTCAATGCCGGGGATGGGGACGCGTTATCTTCCTCGATCTTCCGTCAGAGCCGCGGGACCGTCTGACGGACCGACCGGAACACTGACTTTCCACTCATCGTCTCCCAGCCCGAATGGGTAATTTCGCGTTCGCCGTGATCGGTGCGTTGCCGGCCATTTTCCTGGTGGCGACGGGCAGGATTCAACGTTGAACCCGAGGCGCGGACTTGAACAATATAAAGCAGGGCGAGGCAAGCCTCGATAGCCCGAATACAACCTATACGCACGTCCTGCCGCCCATGGGCCAGGGACGAGACGAATTCATGACGAGCGTCGGTGCCGAACGAGGGCGCGGACGCGGCTAAGCCTTCGCCTCGCGTCGCCTGCCTGAATCGCACGGCCTACATAGACGCCAGAACGGCGCCGCTGTCTGCGTGGAATGCGCTTTCGGTGATGCTTCGGTCGAGGTGTCACTGGAGGCGGCAGATGTTTGCATAGTGCGCATACGCGAAATTGGATTAACCCTAAGAGGCCTGAATGACCGCTCACGAAAGCCGCCCTGCAGTGGGGTCCTGCATGCTGCACGGGGTAAAGCGACCGGCGAGCCGGTCGCGGATAGTCGTCATTCTGGCATTCGGGTTACTGAGTGCGTGTGGCCGACAGCAGGAGGCCGCGACCGAAACCGGGCCGCGCATGGTGGAACTGGTGCCGGTTACGCAGGAGGGGGCGAACGAACTTCGTGAGTTCACCGGCCGGGTCGAGCAGACCAGCATTTCGTCACTTGCCTTCGAGGTGCCCGGGCGCGTTGTACAGATCGGCGTGCTCGACGGGGCACGCGTGCGCAAGGGCCAACTGATCGCGAGAATCGATCCTGAACCTTACGAACTGCAGGTGCGCCGCGCCGACGCGCAATACAACCAGCTCGCCGATGACCTCAAACGCAAGGCGGTGCTGCACAACGAAAGCATACTGTCGGGTGGCGCGTTCGATCAGTTGAAGGCCGCGGTGGAAGTCGCCCGTGTACAACGTGATCTCGCGCGCAGGGACTTGCGCAATACCCGTCTTATCGCGCCGTTCGACGGCCGGATTGCGCGGCGTACCATCGAAACCGAGCAGACGGTACAGGCCGGCACGCCGGTGTTCAACCTGGAGAAAGCGGAGCGCATCGAAGTCGGGGTGGAACTGCCGCAAAGCATCGCCGAAAGTCTGCCGCTCAACAACGCCTTGCGCGCGCAAGCATGGACGCCGGATCGCCCGGACAACGTGTTCCAGCTTGTCTATCGCGAGCACGCCACACAGACCACGCCCACCTCGAGTTCGTACCGGTTGCTGTTCAGCGTCAGGCAGCCTGCGCAACTGACGTTGCTGCCGGGCATGGCGGTGCGCGTGCGCATCGGCGTGAACCCGGCGCCGGCCGCGAACCTTGCGCTTTCGGTGCCGATCGCAGCGCTTTCTGTCACGCCCGACGGCAAGCACAGGCTATGGCGCTATGACCCCGGATCGAGCAAGGTGCATGCGGTGCCGGTCGATCTGCGCGAGGTCCGCAATAACACCGCTATCGTGGCGGGCGATCTGCATGCAGGGGACAAGGTCGTCGGGGGCGGCTCGCAGTTCGTCGCGGAAGGGCAGGCGGTGCGGCCACTGGATGTGACTCAATGAAGCTCGCGCGCCCCCTGATCGAAAAGCCCTTGATCGCGTGGGTCATCACGCTCGTCTCGCTGTTCGGCGGACTGTTCGCGTACGTCAACATCGGGCGGCTCGAAGATCCAAAATTCACCATCAAGACGGCGGTCGTCGTTACGCTCTATCCGGGCGCCAGCGCGAAGGAGGTGGAGAACGAGGTGACCGACCGGCTCGAAAGCTCGATCCAGCAGATGGAGCAGATCGATTTTCTGCGCTCGCGCTCGATGCCTGGTTATTCGGAAGTTCGCGTCCAGATCCGCGATCGGTACACGTCCGCCGACCTGCCTCAGGTATGGGACGAGTTGCGTCGCCAGGTGAGCGACGTGCAGCCACGGCTGCCGCCCGGCGCGGGTCCGACAGTCGTCTTCGACAAGTTCGGCGATGTCTATGGGATGTTCTATGCCATCACCGGCAAGGGCTACTCCCAGGCACAGCTCTTTGAATACGCACGCGAGTTGCGCAAGCAATTGCTTACGCTGCCGGATGTCGCCGACATCGTGATTGCGGGAAACCAGCAGGAGCAGGTCACGGTCGAGGCGGACCAGGCCAAACTGGCGGCCAACAATCTCTCGACCGACGATCTCGCGCAAACGCTCGCGCTGCAAAATGAAATTCGTCCAGCGGGCCGTGAGCGGGTGGGCGATCTGCTGATGCGGATCGCGCCCACGGGCACGCTGGATTCGCTCGATGCCGTCCGCTCGCTGCCGGTGGGGGCGACCTCCGGGCCGGTTCTGCTGGGCGACCTGGGTAGCGTGTCTTACGGATATTCCCGGATTCCGACGTCCCTGATCCGTTATAACGGCGAGCCCGCACTCACGATCGGCATCAGCGCGCGCTCGCGGGTGAACGTCGTCAAGGTGGGGGAGGACGTCAAAGCCAAGATGCGGGAGCTGGAACGCAACAGGCCGCTCGGGATTGAACTGCATGTGCTCTACGATCAGCCTGAGGCCGTCGACGCCGCAGTCAAGGGCTTCGTGTTCGACGTGATGCTGGCGGTGGCCATTGTTGGGGTGGCGCTGGGCATCGGGCTCGGCTGGCGTGCCGGGGTGGTGCTCGGTGTCGAACTGTTCCTGACGATTCTCGGCACGCTGTTTGTGATGTATGCCGCGGGTATCGAGTTGCAGCGGATCTCGCTGGGTGCGCTGATCATCGTCATGGGGATGCTCACCGACAACACGATCGTGGTTTGCGAGGGCATGCTCGTGCGGGTGCAGAAGGGCATGTCGCATGTCGACGCGGCCAATGAAGTGCTGCAGCAGGGCCAGTGGATCCTGCTGGCTTCGACCGTCGTGGGGATTCTCGCGTTTTCGGGCATCGGCCTTTCGCCGGACGCCGTTGGCGAGTTCTGCGCGTCGCTCTTTGCGGTGGCGGCCATCTCGCTGCTGTTCAGCTGGGTGATCGCGATCGGACTGACGCCGCTCTTTGGTTATTACCTGTTCAGGGCCAAAGAGGGCGAGCAGCCCGATCCATTCGACTCGCGGATGTATCGCGAATACCGGCGCTTGCTGGGCTGGGTGGCGGGCCGCCGGGTGCCGGTGGTGATTTTTCTGGCGCTGCTCACGGGCGTGTGCATGTGGGGGTTCCGCTTCGTCGAACAGAGTTTCTTTCCCAACTCGACGACGCCGATCTTCTATGTCGATATGCGTTTGCCGATTGGGTCCGATATTCGCGCGGTCGCTGAACAGACCCGTGGCGCAGAGAAGTTCCTGCTCGCGCAAGATGGTGTGGCTAATGTCAGCACCTATATCGGCGGTGGTGCGACGCGCTTCTTCCTCGTCTACGATCCGGAAACCCGCGATCCGCGATACGCGCAATTCATCGTCACGGTGAAGGATCAGCGGGATATCGACGGGATGATCCCGCCCATTACGGAACAACTGGAGAAGCGCTTTCCCGACGCGAGCTGGACAGTGAGCCGGCCGAGCTTCGGCCCGGGTGGCGGGACGCCGATCCAGGCGCGCTTCCTGGGCCCGAATCCCGAGGTGCTGCGCAGCCTGGGCCACCAGGCGCAAGTAATCCTGCACAAGGACGGCGGCATCGTATCGGTCCGCGACGACTGGGAAAACCCGATCAACGTGGTGCGGCCGGTGTTCGACGACTCGCGCGCCCGCTCCGCCGGTGTGACGAGGCGCCAGGTGAACGACGTGCTCGCGTATGCCACCGAAGGCATCACGACCGGGATCTTCCGCGAACACGACCAGTTGCTGCCGATTGTCCTGCGGGCACCGGATAGCGAACAGGGCATGGAGCGCCTGCTCACGATGCAGGTCTTCAGTGCCGGACAGCGGCGCTATGTTCCGCTCGGTGACGTGCTGGACGGAGTCTCGCCGCAGACAGAAGAAAGCATCATTTCGCGCAACGACCGTATCCGGACGCTGACTGTGTCGGCGGGTGTCACTTACGGTAGCAACAGCGTGGCTGCGTTCAACCGGGTGCGGCATGCGATCGAAGCGATTCCGTTGCCGCCCGGCTATACCCTCGAGTGGGGCGGCGAACACGAATCGTCGAGCATCGCGCAGGAAAGCCTGTTCCGTCAGTTGCCGATGGGCTTTCTTGGGATGATCCTGCTGGTGCTGTTCATGTTCGGTCGCCTCAAGCCTGCGCTGGTGGTGCTGCTGGTCGTGCCGATGTCGATCTGCGGCGTGACGGTCGGTCTGCTGCTGTTCCGGGGAGCGTTCGGTTTCATGGCGCTGCTCGGGCTGCTCAGCCTGATCGGCATGATGATCAAGAACGGTGTGGTGCTGGTCGAGGAAATCGATGGCCAGGTTTCCTCGGGTGTGCCGCGCATGCAGGCGGTGATCTTCGGCTCGATGAGTCGTCTGCGGCCGGTGGCGCTCGCTGCGGGCACGACGATTCTCGGCATGGCGCCGTTGTTATGGGATCCCTTCTTCAAGGACATGGCGATCACCATGATGGCAGGGCTTGCGTTCGCGACGGTCCTGACGATGGTTGCGGTTCCTGCGCTGTATGTGCTGCTGTTCTCGATCAAGGGCACGGAGTGGGAAGAAGGTCAACAACCCGGGGACCAACATGGCAAGCCCTGAGATCCGGATCCGCGCAGTGCCGTCCTTCGCGTCACGCGTTGCGCGGCGTTCGATGTGGCGCGCCACGCGTCATTTGCCGCTGGCTTCGCTCGTGGTGGCGATAGTATCGGGCTGCACGGGTTCACTGAAACTTCATTCACCGCAGACGCTTCCGCAGCACTTCAACGAGTCATCGCCAGGCGTCTCCGACACGCATGCCTCTCTTAGCGACGAACAGCTCGCGACGTGGTGGATGCAATTCAACGACCCGGCGCTGACCCAGTTGATCGAGACGGCGATCGCCCACAACTACGACATCTCGATTGCGGCTGCGCGCGTCGATCAAGCGCGCGCCGGCATACGCCTCGCGCGCTCGCAACTGCTGCCTTCGGTCGGCATGGGCGCACAGGCCGCGAGTTATCACGGCGGGGAAACCCAGCTGGAGTTCCAGGAGTTTCTCGGGATCAACGATGTCGATGCGAAGTTCTGGCGCATAGGGCTTCAGACGCAATGGGAGATCGACGTGTTCGGTCGCGGCCGCGCGCGTCTTGCCGCGGCGCGTGCGTCGACGCTCGCCGCGGCGGGCGACGCGGAGGCCGTGCGGCTCAGCGTCATCGGTGCAGTCGCCGATCTGTATATGACCTACCGCGGGCTATTGCAGCAACGAGAGCTGCTCGCGCAAAGCCGCCAGATAGCCGCCGACTTCATCGTCATTGCCGAGCACAGCTTCAAGGCCGGCGTGGTATTGAGCACGGAGATCGACTTGGCCCACGCAGGGCTCGCACAGGTCGAGGCGCGACAACAGGATGTCGAGACAGCCATCGCCGCTGCGCAACTGTCGCTTGAGAATCTGTGCGCGGTCCAGCCGGGTGAACTTACCGCCACGCTGAGTTCGGCAAGCGGTCTGCCCAAGCCGCTGCCGGACATCACGCCGGGGCAGCCGGTCGATCTGTTGATGCGGCGCCCCGATCTTATCGCCGCGCGTGACCGGCTGTTCGCGAGCGTGAAGCAGTCGGACGCCGCGCGTTTGAACTACTGGCCGACGTTCTCACTGAGCGCGCTGCTCGCGCGCAACGGCTGGAATATTGCTGGCCAAGGGCTCGGGCCCAGCACGTTCTGGCTGTTCGGCGCGGCCGCGGCGTTGCCCCTGATCGATTTCGGCGCGCGTGAATCGCAGGTGGAGTCGTCGGATGCGCAGGCGCAACAGGCGCTCCGCGCCTATGAAAAAACCGCGTCCGGTGCGCTATTCGATGTCGAGCAGGCCCTGTCCAGACTGAAGCGGCAGGAGCAGTTGCAGCAAGCCCGCATTGAAGAAGTCACGCGCCGCACTGCGGTGCTCAGGAAAACAACGCGTCAATTCACGGTAGGCGATATTGGACGCATCGATATCGATCAGGCCCGTGTCGCGCTGCTCGACAGCCAGGCGGCCCTGATACGGGAGCAGGTGGGGCAACTACAGGCTCAGGTCGCGCTGTTCCGCGCAATGGGCGGCGGTTGGCAACCGGCCAGTTCCGCCGTCAGTGCGTCACCGCCGTACCCGATGCCACCGGCGAATCAGTAGTCGAGGCGCCATGCGCAGCGAGGCTTCAAGGTGCCGAACACGCGTAACCTGACTTCACATGAAAACGCCGCGACCGTGATGCAGCACAGTCGCGGCGCTTTCTCTTCCTCTGTAAGGGCCTCGTGTGTACCGTTCGGGTTTTCCTGGACGACGCGGTGCGAAGCGGAACATGCTATCTCCTTTAGGCGTTTTATGTTACCCGGTAACGAGATTGGACATATCGTTACCGGGTAACACTGAGGAGGACAAACCGATGGCACAAACAACAGCGCAGCGGCAGGCCGCCTTCCGGGCAAGGCGGGCGACAGCTGGAAACGATGGCAACGGGGAGCGGCGGCTTGATATGTAGGTAACCACTGAAGCCGATCTCGCGCTCGCGCGGCTGGCACGCCGTTACGCGGTAACGCGAAGCGTGAGATGCTGGAGCGGCTGGTAGTGCGGGCGGACTGCACTACCCACTGGAGGTAATTTTGCTGTGCGTGCGGTGGTACGTGGCGTACTCGCTGAGCCCGCGCAATCAGGAAGAGATGATGGCGGAACGCGGTTTCGAGGCGGACCATTCGACGGTACACCGCTGGGTGATCAAACTCGTGCCCTTGTTCGAAAAAGCGTTTCGCCAACATAAGCGGCCCGTCAGCGCACGCGCGAAGATCGAGTGCTATGAAGTCAACGAACGCACGGATGCGAAGACATCGGGTGCCGCTGCGAATAGACCGAGCAAAGGTGGATGCGGCCGTTCACCCTCGGCCGACACGCGGCCCGGGAAACGAAGGCTCGGGAGCAGAGTGTGACCGGTCCCCAACTTGCTCAAACATGCTTACCTAAGAGAGGTTCCTTTCATGCTGCGACGTATCTTGGCTTCGAGCCGCTACATCATGATCGTTCCCGTCGTCGCGACTTTTTTGGGTTCTGTGGCGTTGATTTTATATGTGGCGATAGTCTTATCCGCGAGTGCCATTGATACGGTCCGGGCCGGCTCTGTCTCTGCCACGTCGGTAAAAACATCCGCGGTTGGGATAATTGAGGCAGTCGATGTATTTCTGATTGCTATCGCTGTCTACATCATCAGTATCGGTCTCTATTCGCTGTTCATTGATGACAAGCTACCGTTACCGAAATGGCTGGAAGTCCACAATCTTGAAGACCTGAAAGGAAACTTGGTCAGCGTCGTTATTGCAGTCCTCGCCGTCCTGTTCCTGCGCGAGGCCGTAGTCTGGGACGGTACCCGTGACATCGCCGCTTTTGGTGGTGCGCTAGCGCTTGTGGTTGCCGCCCTTACATTGTTTCTCATGAAGAACACCGACCGGAGGCAATGAGCCCGCGTTGGAGCCAGCTATATGGCGCGGGGCAGTCTCACAACACCGAACTGCAGTGATGTTTGCGCGGCTGGCTCGTGGTACGCATATGTGTCGAGCCAAAAATCCAGGGTGCGTTGCGCGACCGACCGGCTCGAAACGAAGCCAGACGATGGACAGCTTCGGCTTGGCGCTCAAGCGACATCTGCTGCGTGCTTCACTACTGGTTGCAGGTTTTTCGCAGGGGTTAGAAAGGGGCGGAGAGGCCGGCTGGGTACGGGATTCGAGCGGTTGTCGTGGAAGTGGCTAGAATCCATCAGCTTTGCTGATGGAAAATGGCCCAACGCCAAGCCCGACAACGGATTCCGGTGGAGTGAGCGAAGCGCAATTCAACGAATTTGTCTTGCCTCATTTGCCACGGGGTCGTCGAGGCCCGCTGCCGCGACTGCCGTTGTACAGGATCTTCAACTACATCCTGAAGGCGCTGTACCTTGGCTGCCAGTAGCACATGCTGCCGATCGACAGGAATCAGCAGGGTCGGCGCGAAATCCATCCGACCGGGATTGACCTGATCTTTCGTCTCTGGCAGGCGAGCGATGTTTCAACGCGATATTTCTGGCCTCAGTACGCCGACTCGAGCAGGACCAATTGCTCGATCTGTCGATCAATACCACCGCACGACCCAATTGATGACTGCCACCGGAAAACGATGACCGCGATAGAGCGGCTTCGTAGTAAGCGGCTCGCGATGGCCGTTGTAGACGGGCGCAAGAATCGGCATCAAAGTGATGTCCATCATTTTCGAAGTGGTGGACACCATTTTGTCAGAGCCAACTCAGAGGCCTGGCAGCCGTAAAGGCCGCCCGAACCATAGTCCCGAATTC
>NZ_VZQQ01000040.1 GCF_014397785.1 Paraburkholderia podalyriae | reverse complement strand
GATGTGCTGAACCGGCTCTACGAACGGGGCTTCATCGAAGACCCAGTCAACAAGACGAAGTCCGTGATCTTTACCGAAGAAGGATTGCGCGAGTCCGAACGGCTCTTTAATCAGCACTTCGTCATTCCGGGAAGAACGGGAAATTGATTCAACGAACTTCTAACTCACGACACTAGCGTTGCGCCTTGTTACTGATGACGGCCGGCGTCCCATGTGAACCTGCACTGGTCGCAGTTGTGTCCGAATCGATTGGCGGCTACGACGTACAGTCGACGAACCTAAAACGCTCCGATCATTGAGGCAACCGGCGGCGCCAACCTCAGCCAGCCGGTGCCGCCACACATTCCCGCAATGCCGGAGTCGTAATCGCAACCTGCTTCGATGCGCATCTGGATCGAGCAGCCGATTCCGCAATCCTTACGACGCTACCCGCCTGCGGCAGTGTTAGTCCTTCGGGCTCCGAAAAAAGACCGAACTCGACAGTCGGGTTCATCCGAACAAACATACCCGCATTCGCAACGAGGCAGGGACCGATGAGCGCTTTCGGGCGACGCGCATTGGGCGAATCCTGTGCAGGACGGGGCGATCACGTGTATTAAGGCTAAGCTGAACAAGCCACTAAATCGGCGACGTGTCAGCGACTTGAACGTCGCCAAGTCATGAGGCCGAGCTTAAGCCATTGCTTTTCTGCCCTCGCGGGCCTTGTAGGCGGGCGCGTTGCCCGCCTTTCGCCCACTATGGGCGTACCGATGCCGTCAGTTGCCTGCGCGACAGATAGACGTTGGCCAGCGCGAGCGCGACGAACGCCCGGTTGGCGTTCTTTGCCAACCCGCGATAGCGCACCTTCGTAAATCCCCACAGTCGTTTTACGACCGAGAAGATATGTTCGACCCGGGCCCGAATCTTCGACTTGTTGCGGTTCTTGCCCCGTTGCACTTCGTCGACTTCGCCGCCCGCACGGCGGGTGCGCTGATTGGTGAAGTCGCGCGCCCTGGGGGCCTTGCTGTGGATCAGCGCTTTCTGGCTCGCATAGGCGCTATCGCCGTAGACGCGCCGCTCGTTCCCGTGCAGCAATTGCGGTAGCGGGTGATTGGGTAGCCCCGCTGCCTGTCGGCAGTGGGGCCCCCGAAGAACCGTACGTGCGGGCTTTCCCCGCATACGGCTCGAGCACAGCATTAAGCGTCGTACTGACGCCGGTCGCACCGGCACTGCATACGACCTTCGTACGCGTCACATCGTTGAATCCACCTCGTTACCGAGGCCAAGGGCGCTGAACCTGGACAATTGGGCTTACCACGTTCCCATCCTTGCCGACCCGAACATTCCGCCGGGCCTGTCCGTTTAGCGCCTGTCTCTTCCCCGGCAGCCCTTGTGACGACGTACTCCCTGACAAGACGGAAGCAACCGGCTGCACACCTTTTGGTCAGGGCCTAACAGCCGCTTTGGCCCCTTCGTGCTAACGAGGTTTATCAACAGTTCACTTATGTTGCGCATGCGGAACTTGCCTGGCATCCCACACCGCACGGCGGCTGGCAGTGTCGATTCCTTCCCCGTCGCCGGGGTGAACCGTCAGTCGAGAGACGCGTTGTCTCCAGAGCTTCATACCCAACCGTTACCGGTTACGCATGTCTGGATAGGCAACTGCTGGTCGTACAGCAGGTCACGGCACGGCGATCTTTTCCCGAACGCCCCGCGTGACAAGACAAGAATGAGCTTTTCCGCCTACTACATGCCGCTTAACGCGCGGCAGACGGCGACACGTGTCGCACCTTGTCATGCACATTGGCGGGCGTGAGCACCGCGCTGTGCGCCAGACCGCTTTGGCTGTCAACACCGATGTGCAGCTTGGCGCCGAAATACCATTGGCGACCCTTGCGGGTCTGATGCATCTCGGGGTCGCGCGCCTTCTGCTCATTCTTCGTCGAGCTCGGCGCGCCGATGATCGTCGCGTCCACGATGGTGCCGCTTTTGAGCTTCATGCCGCTGGCCTGCAGCACCCGGCCGACTTCGGCAAACAATTGCTCGCCCAGTTTGTGCGTCTCCAGCAGGCGCCGGAATTTGAGCAGCGTCGTCGCGTCCGGTACGGCTTCACAACCCAGGTCAATTCCGGCAAAGCGACGCAGGCTGGCGCTGTCGTAGAGTGCCTCTTCGCAAGCGAAGTCGGCCAGATTGAACCAGTGTTGCACGAAGTGGATCCGCAGCATGCGCTCCAGACCAATTGGCGGGCGGCCATTGCCGCGCTTCGGATAATGCGGCTCGATCACCGCGCACAACTGCGACCATGGCACGATCGCATTCATCGTGTCGAGAAACTCGTCGCGCCGCGTGCGTTTGCGGTGGGTCTCGAAACCCGCACCTTGATCGGCTGCCATCGCCAGCGTCTGCTGCTTCATCCTGTTCTGCCTGCCTCTTTAAACACGACCTATATAACGCGTGAAGTACCAACTCGGTGGACTTGATCAGCATTGCCTTAAGTAAAACTCGATGCAACTGTTCCGGTGTGGCGCGAGCGCACAACGAGTGAAAACTTCCAATGCCGCGAAATTGCCGTCGACTGTGCGTTGGCGAGGGATAGAAAATCGTGGCAGGTTCGACGCGACAACAAGAGTCACCCTGTGAGGGCAAAAGAAAGCTGGTTCGTTCAATCCGAAGGCCTATGGTCATCGCGAAATTGGCGTTCTGTGTCCCGCCACCTTGCGAGAAACCGCGCCGCTGGGTTGGACGAAGGTCGAATGGGGGTGTGAATTCAGAGCGAGAAACCCGCCGAGCGGCGGCGGGCATCCCTCACCAGAGTGGCGCTTCCTGGCGCAGTCGTGCTTTCAGGCGCCAGGCGCGTCCGCGACATTGCCAGCGTAAGTGGTCAATGGGGTCGCGACGTTTCATGAGTGCGACGCGCCTCCTGCACCAGCGACACGATATCCGCATCGAGTTCCGCGGTCATGATTCGGGAGAGCGCGCTGGCAACGCCCGCTCGCGCTACGGCCTTCCTTGTGTCGCAATATATATTGACAACGCATCCCTGGACGAAGTGGCGGCCCTCAAACGGATGGACCACGCCGGGACCACTGTATTGTTCAAAGAATCCATGAATTCGTTGCGTCAGCAGAATGTCGATTGGTAGGTGCGGGAAAGGACCATCGCGGCGGGTGCTCATGATTAGCGGATCCTCAGCGATGGCATTGAGCAGGAACTCGAGCGAAATTGCGTCGCAGTTTCCGTGAACAACCCCGTTAGGGGAGACGGGCAGCATCGACTTCAAAGCCAAGCTTCCCCACGGGGTAGTGCGATGCCAAACGGCGGCGCTTTTTAACTTCGCGTGTCGACGCATGTATGCGGACGTCATGCGTAGGGACTCGGCCCCGGTCGCCCACCGATACATATGCGTCTCATAGTCAATGCGCCGCGCCAGGCGCGCTAGTGCGCTGTTTAGAGCGATGGCGTCGGTGAGCAGTGGTGGTAACGGCTCACAGCGAAGGCTGAGAGCCCGAGCGACAGATTCTACAAGGGCCTTTTCAGTCTCTGTCATCCGATGGAACTGATTCATTGTAATTTCCCTATAGTTCAATGGAGCAATGTGAGGGCCAGCTGATTCAACTGCACGGACGTCGGCAGCGCAATGCCAATACGGGCGCGATGGTAGTGCTCTCATGTCTCGAATGGCATAGGTACGCAGTCTTCGGCAACCAAAAGCCAATTTGCTGCACGGACCAACAGGCCCTGAGCGGAAGTGGGCCGTCGATCCGTGTTGACCAAACTCCCTTAATCGAGCGTTGTCGGCTTCGTCCGCTTCCGGTTCGTGGCTGGGACCAGTTCGGCACGCCACTCGTCCTGCGAGATGGCTGGTATTCCGAGTGCATCGGCTACGCGTTTGAACGTATCAGCCGCATCCAGAAGATCGCGCTGTGCGATCACCTTGTGGGCTAGCGCGTGCATGATTTTCTCCGGCGCACCGTTGAGCCGCGCTTCAGTCAGTTCTGTTTCGAAGTCGACTGCGCGGTTCAGGACGGCGGCGATCGGCATCTTGAATTGCTGCGCCTTCGCAAAAGATGTTGATACAGAAAGCGTAGCCTCCGGCGACACCGCGATGCCTGCTTCCCGTGCATAGTCAACGACTACCCGGTAGCCATCCTCGATGGCGGTGTTTGCTGGGGCGTCGGTACAGAGGATCCGGATGCAGGATGGCGCTACGCCCGCTGCACAAATAGCGCCAAGCGTTTCTACGGTAGCCTGCTGTGAGGCTGCGTCCGGTGACGTCGAGACAATGATCGTCTTCAGTTCGGTGAGGACGGTACGCCTCGCCTGAATGAATGCGACCGTTGCCATCCGATATTCAGGTGACACATCGATGATTCCCCCGCGCCGCGAGGTCATCAAGGTGCAGTAATGATCCTGAAGTGCATTTTCAATGTCCGTCATAGTTTCGTTGCTCACTTGCTCGCCGGTCGCACCGAGCAGGCTCGGATTCAGGAGCAAGCCTCCTGTCCGTGCGTGGAGAATTTGCGCTGCCGAAGTTTGCGCGGCACTGTTCGAGCTTTGAAAGTGAGCCACAATCAGATGAGTCATGGTTGTTCCTTCGATAGATGTAGATGGAGCGATGAAAAGCGTTAAGGACGTTGCTTACATGAGGGCGTTGTCGGCGTGAGCCGTGTCCTGTGCGCACGCTTCGCGCTTGGCCCGGCGTCTGCGACTCCGGGCGCGTTGCGAGGATTCGAGCCGCTGGTAGGTTCGCAAGCGAAATGCGTCCCACTGTCGGTTCTCGACGGGGCGACGAATGCGCGGGATTACGACGCCGCGCAAAATCTTGCCGTTGTACCCTGCGAGGAGGCAGACAAGAAGGACCGCGCTAAGCGCAACCAGCGCGTCATCGACGTGGCAGTCCCGGTGGTCGAGATAGCTCGCGTACGCACGAAGCGTATCCTCCGGAATATCGAGGACGGATGCTGGCGACAGACTGTGCGAGCGCAGGAAGTCTTCAAACTGCAACCATAGTGGCAGCAGCGTTTCGACGGCCCTTTTGCTGCTGTACCGATTAAGGGTGGCGCGGGCGTCCCCGGTGAGTGGTGATTCAGGCACGTTGTCTTGCTCCTTCAATAGATGTTCAAGTCGTCTTCTTTTTGATGAGGATTGCAAATTAATATGGCTTATGTTTGGTTTGTTTCCCTCCATGGTTGATTTTGACGCGCCGTCCGTGCACCCGCCCTCGTCGTCTTGGAGCGGCGCCGTCGCCTTGCAATTGGTCGTCTGGACGACCTGTTGCCGACCTCTGCAGGTTCCTCGTTCGCTGTCTGGGAACGAAGTCGCTCGGCAACTGGATTTTTTCGGGGAACCGGTGGCGGATCTGCCGGCAGTAGACCTCAAGGATCATCTTCACCCGCGACGGGCCGTGTCCAAGGCGGTCGGATAGTTGAGTCAGTACATCGACGGGCGGTACGCCGCGATCCAGTGCGGCGTTCGCGAAGTCGACGGCATACGTGAATCTCAGGCTGTGACTGGCAAGCTCCCGGCGCATTGGCAGTTGATCAAAGCGCAACTTGAGGCGGGATTTGGCGCTTTTCAGACCGCTATGGCAGCCGCTCACCAGCTCGAAATCGCGGTCGCGGCAGTACGCCAACGCTGCGTTGATGGCCTCGAGCGTTTCGTCGACGTGATCCGCAAGCACTTCGGTGCGACGCGGACGCGCGTTCTTGGCGCCCCGCTCGATAGGCAGGCGAAGATCGCCCTGCAAGATCAGATCTCGCCAGGTTTCCAGTGACTTGCCACACATGAGTGCTTCGCGCATGCGAAGTCCAAGCCAACGCATCAGTCGGATCACGTGCACGACACTTGCATCGAGCGCTTGCGCCGCGGCGAGCAGGTCGTTGAATTCCTGCTGCGTGCGCGCACGATGCCTGCCACGCCGGTCCCGTCGCTCAAGCTGGAGGTCGCGGCTGCGGGTTGAGCGGGACATATCCTGTCCGGTCGTCCCCTGTATCACTGAGAGCGACGCCCGATAGTTCGCGAGCGTGCCAGGTTTCATCGCCCCGGCAACGAGGAACCAGACAAAGAACTCGAGCATCCAGTCTTCCGCTTCGTTGACTGTTTCCAGCGTGTGACCAATCCGCGCGGCGAAACGCGAAAACTCGCTCCAATGTAAGCGACGGCGCTTCTGTGAGTCTTTGCTTCCGCCTGCTTCGCGGCTCATCTGTGCGGCATGGTTGACGCCTCTTGATCTTCGTCCCATAGGGCTCCTTTCCTGTGCAGGTTTTTCCGCCTCTACCTGAGCCTCACGCGCGGGCGGGACGCGCATGAGGGCACCCTGTTGCCATCGGCTGCGATGGCGATGTGTCCCAGGAGGACACGTGATTGAGCGGGATCAACGTGGGCGCGACGTTGATCTGCTGTGTGATTCGGAAGTGCAAGAAATTGGGCAGAGGCGGTTTAGCTGAGGGTCCCCGGTTGGCACCGGTGGAAAGGTCTGCGCGCTTGGAAGTGAGAGCCCGGGGCGGAACGAACACCGCGCGTCGCTTGGCGACGCATTCGATGTCGAACCGCATTCGTGTGCATGCAGCACGTGGGCGATGACGGCTCGCGTGAGGGCGAGCACGATGTGGGCGGAAACTCGGGTGAGCAAGTCACCTCGAGCTCGCGTTTGAGGGCGAGGGAAATGTTTGATGTGCGCCAGAGCGGCGCGTCGCAGACCGAAACCATCGATGGGCTCGAGTAGCTCGAGCGTCTCAAAGATGCAGAGGAAGCGTACGATTATTCGCAAGCGGACAATCGGCGCATGCTAATAACCACGGTCGCACCGGGAACCAGCTCAGTCGCCTGGATAATCCGCACGACAGAGTGCTCTGTCACGCTCCAATGGCCAGTCATTCGGCCGACCTCTGCATCAGGTGATGCATGCGATGGATGTCGGCTTAGCCCGAATTCGTCCAGATGGACGCGGGCGGGGTCGATGCGTCGACGGCGCTTCAGAAGTCCGCGCTCGTTGACAGCACAAGCAGTAAGAACACGGGCAGTTCAGGCCGCGTGCTTTGTCATGGTGGTGTGCGGCGAACTGCAGCCAGAAAGGTGGATTTCGCTGGACAGACTACGAGAGCCGTGCCCGGGGCGTTCGTCGATGCGTCAGAGACGCGTAGAAGCTGCTTTCGCTGGACAGACTACAAGAACCGTGCCCGAGGCGTTCTTAAAAAGGCCCGTCCAGCAGTGCAAGGGAGCTCGACCGAAGTCGTCACTATTGCAGGGTGCCAGTCAAGCAATTGGCATGGATACCATGCCGAGTCGTTGCGTCAGAGACGCGGAAAGTGGAGCAACATTACCATAGTCTTTTGCGTTTGCAAATCGTGATCATCTGATTTTTTGAGACTTATGAAAAAGCACGCGATTTTTTCACGTAAGGCATCGAAAGACACCAAAAAACAAGCGTCTTTCCGATCTTAACCCCGATCAGCAGGAGCGGTAATTAACGACTAGACGTCAGAACCGCCTCCGAGAATCGCGCTCGAACTCAAAGCGTCGTTTGCAGCCAGAACGAACCGGTCGCGGGAATCCTAACGCGATACCCGCACTATGCCGCCCCCCATCTTGCGATCAAATAATCCTGCGAAAGATGCAGTGGGGCGTTTGGATCGCTGAGAAAAACCTCATGGGAAAATTTTTGAAGCGGAGCGGGGTTTGCGCAGCATCTCGGGAAAATTTGTATGTTTAGTCAAGTTGAATCGATGTATTTCTGGCTGTGGATTAACACGTCCGCATCCACCAAAGCGCGAGAATGGCTGGGTGAAGCGATTTAAGCGACAAACTCTATTAATTCGGTAATTTTCCGGAGCACGCGGCTCCATACGATATCGACGCCTGGGCGCCCAAGTGGCGAAGCTGCACGAGCGCATCGCTAACCTGCGCCGCGAATTCCTGCACAAGGAAACCACGCGCATGGTCAAGGCGTGCGCGGTACTCGCGACTGAGGAGCTTGGCACATAATATGAGCCGTTTGGCCAAAGGCACGCAGGAAAAGCCCGGTCGGATGATCAGGCAAAGGGCCGGGCTGAATCGCGAGATTCTGTCGGCCGGATTGAGCATGATGGTACGCGGCTGCATGTGGCGAACACGCGCCAGTTAAAACCGTCGCAACGCTGTGCCGCGTGCTGGGAGATTGTGCCCAAGACGCTCGCCCAGCGCACGCATGTGTGTCCACATTGCGGGCACACAGCGCAACGCGACCAGAACGCAGCGTCGGTCCTGCTGATCGATGCGCACACGCCAGGAACTGGCGTGGCGGCGAGACCGAACCCTCTGTCGCGGCAACGCGCCAGGTCAAAGTCTGCGACCCGCGAAACCCCCGCTACAACCGCGAACGAGATTTAGCGGCGGGAGAGTTCATCAACTTCTGGAAGTACATCGCGCAGCATCCGCCGATGCTCACGCGCACATGTGGCAGCCTGAAGGAAGTGATGGCGCCCGGCGCGCTCGATCCGCTCGTCAAGGAGTTGCTGTACGTCGCGGTCAGCGTGACGAACAATTGCGGCTATTGCGTCGCGAGCCACACGGCCGCGGCGCGTCGCGCTGGCATGACCGACGAGATGTTCGGCGAGCTGCAGGCCATCGTCGGTATGGCCAACGAAACGAACCGGCTCGCGGTCGGCTATCGCGTGCCGATCGATCCGGCCTTCGAGTAATTGCACGAAACACGCGACGCGGCCCAGTCGTGGCGAACCGGGCCGCATGCATGCATGCATGCGTGCTTGCGCCGTCGCACACAACGGCGCGAGGCCGCCGGCTTACAGCGGCACGATCTTGCCCGGCCCTGGATGGCAGACCGGCATGTAGACCGGCCCACAGCCGTAATGCACCGGCTCGCAGGGGTTGTACGAGGGCGGGTTGTAGTGGGGCGGGTTGTAGTGCGGCGGCTTTTCGCCATAACACGACGGCGGATATTCGCGTGGGAAGCACGAGTGGCCTCCGCGCACGGACTGTGCAGCGGCATGGTCGAGGTCGTCGCAGCGCGACAGATCGGCAAGGGTCAGGATGGTCATGATGAATCTCCGGCAACGTTGAATGGGCATCGAGCGCGCAAATGCTTTGCGCTCGGGCCTGTCCGTTGCACGCGCCATGCCATGTGGCGCGATTGACCGTCTGTACTGGCTACGGCGCTGGTCGGCTGCATCTGTGCGGCCGAATACTGATCGGCCTCCGCCAACTTGCGGCAGGCCGATGTCGTTCAACCGCCAACACGTCGGCCGATCAGCGCTTGAGCCATCCCGCGAGCAATGCCGGCAGCTCGGCCATCTGCGTGAACACGTGCACCGCGCCCGCGCCATGCAACGCGGTCGCGCTGCTATGACCGAGGTGAGTCGGGCAATAGCCGAACACGGTCGCGCCGGCAGCGACGCCCGCGGTCGCGCCCGTCACCGTATCCTCGATGACCGCGCAGCGTGCGGGATCAACGCCGAGTCCCGCGGCCGCCGCGAGGTAGACATCGGGAAACGGCTTGCTGCGCGGCATTTCGTGGCCGCTAAAAATGCGTCCGTCGAAGCAGTCGAGAATGCCAGCCTTCACCAGTTGCAATTCGATCTTGACGCGATCCGCACCCGATGCCACCGCAATCCGTCCGTTCACCGTCCGCTGCAGCGCGCGCACCGCGGCGGGCGCGCCGTCGATGGCGCGCAACTCGTGGTCGAGCGCCAAGTTGCGTCGCGCGCGGAACTGCGTCAGCCACTCGGCCGTGATCGCAAAGCCGGTGCGCGCTTCGATCAGCGCGGCTTCGTCCTTGACCGTCTTGCCGACGAAAATGCGCATCGTCTCTTCGACGCTCAGATGCCAGCCGAGCTCGCCCAGCATCTCGGTGAGCACGCGGTTCGTGATGGGTTCGGAATCGACAAGCACGCCGTCGCAGTCGAAGAGTACGGCGTCGAAAGGAAAATCGACCATCGGGAGAGGTACAGACAAGGTTCGCGAAGCGGATGAGCATACCGCATTGGGCCGGGTCGTCGTCGGGCGGACAACGAGGTCTTGTCCCGCTGGTTTTTTTCTTCGACACAGCGACGGATTTTTCTCGCTGCCGCGTTCAAGTAGAAACGGGCCCGTTTCGGGCGCCGACTTTTTCGGGCATTGAACGGAGAAACCGACATGAACACCAACAGCATGATTCGTCTGCTGGGTTCCACGCTCGCGGCCGCGCTGTGCTGCGCAGCCACGCTGATGTCCGGGCCGGCATCCGCGCAAGTGATGATCGCGCCGCTGGCCCCACCGCCGCCGCCGCGCGTCGAAGTCGTGCCCGCGCCTCGGACGGGATATGTGTGGGACCAGGGCCGCTGGCGTTGGGAGCATGGCCAATACGTGTGGGCGCCTGGCCACTGGCAGCCGGTGCGCGCCGGCTATCGCTGGGTGCCCGGGCATTGGGCGCAGCGTGGGCCGCACTGGCGCTGGATCGAAGGACATTGGGCTTGAACGGGGTTGGCGATGAAAACACTCGTGATGATTCTGCTCGCGGCCTCGCTCGCCGGCTGTGTGGTCTATCCGGCACGTCCCGCCTATTACCGGCCGGCGGTCGTCGTATATTGATCGCGTACCTGATACCAGGCCGAATAGCGGCTTGGCGGCAAGAAACCATAACAACTCGACAACACGACAGATCAAGGAGCGGCGGCCAGTGAACGACGTTGATCCCGTGATGCGCTCCGCACGCGCATGTGCGCGCGCGAGGTCGCGACGGAGCCGCGCGCCTTGAGCGACGCGCCGCCCGATCCGGACGCCGAGTTGATCGCGCGGGTGGGCCGTGAGGAGCCCGGCGCGGTCCGCTCGCTGGTCGCGCGCAAGCTGCCGCGGCTGCTCGCGCTCGCCACTCGCATGCTCGGCGATCGCATGGAAGCGGAGGACGTTGCGCAGGAGGTGTTCGTGCGAATCTGGAAACAGGCGGCGCGCTGGCGTGAAGGCGAAGCGAAGTTCGACACATGGATGCATCGGGTCGCGCTCAATCTTTGCTATGACCGTCTGCGCGGCCAGCGCGAAGACCCGAGCGACGAACTGCCCGACTCGGCCGATCCCGCCGCGCCACCCGACGCACGCCTCGAAGCACGCGCCGACCACGCGCGCGTGCGCGCGGCGCTCGCCGCGCTGCCGGCGCGACAGCGCGAAGCGCTCGTGCTGAGCTATTACCAGGAGATGTCGAACGTCGACGCTGCCGCCTCGATGGGCGTCAGCGTCGATGCGCTGGAAAGTCTGCTGACCCGCGCGCGCCGCAATCTGCGCGCTCAACTGGCCGGCAGCGGCCTGAGCAAGGACAAGTCATGACGCCCGAAAGATTCCATCAGATCGTTGCAGCGTACGGCTCCGACGCACGCCGCTGGCCGGAGCCCGAACGCGAGGCCGCGCAGGCATGGGCGCGCGCGCATCGGGTTGAAGCCGACGCGGCGTTGAGCGACGCGGCCAGCCTCGATGCATGGCTCGGCGCTGATCAGATCGAGCAGCCGAGCCTCGAACTGCAGCGCCGCATCATCGACGGCGCGCCGTCCCGACGTCCGGCCGCGCGTCGGCGCTTGTGGTGGTCGGGCGCGGCGGTGGCCGGCGTCGGGCTGCTCGGCGGCGTGGCCGGCGCGTTCGCGGTGTCGTTCTTCGTGCTGACCGAAAACGCGCCGCTCGTGCATGAGTCCTCGTATCTGACTTCGAGCTTCGGCGGCACCTTCGCCGATTGGAGCGGCGAATGAACGGGCGCTCGTGGAAATTTGCGCTGCTGGGCTCCGCGGTGCTCAACGTGTTCCTGCTCGGTGCGATTGCCGGTGGCGCATATCAGTGGTTCGCTGCGCACGGTGCGAATCAGCCGACGGCGGCGCAGGACCAGCACGCGCTGCGCTTCGCCGCCGAACCGCTGTCGGCGCAGCAGCGGCAAGCGTTTATCGACGGTCTGAAGAACGCGCGCCGCGACGGTCGGCAGTATGCACGCCAAGGACGCGAAGGGCGTCGTGAGGTGCTGCGTCTGCTGGCCGCGCCGCAGTTCGATCGCGCGGCGCTCGATGCCGCGCTCGCGCGCACGCGGGCGGCCGACAGCAGCCTGCGCGCGATGGTCGAAGCGAGCGTCGCCGATTTCGCGGCGACGCTGACGCCCGAGGAGCGCGTCGAGTTCGCCGACAGCCTGAAGCTGCGCGGGCAATGGCGCGAAGCGCAGCCCGGGCCGAACGCGAAGAAGCCGGCGGCGAATGCCGCATCGGGCGGATAAATAAATGCGCGCGATAGCGACGGGTTTCGGCGTGCCGGCCGTTTAACGGATATGCAGGCGTGTGACCTGCCGACGAGGATCGTATGGCCAACTCACCGAACCTGAATGCCGCGGCGATCGCACTGAACCGCTTCGGCCTCGGCGCGCGCGCCGACGACACGCCGCCCGCCGATCCGAAGGGCTGGCTGCTCGCGCAGTTCGAGCAGTATCAGCCGCGGCCGGCCGCTTGGGCGAACCAGCCCGATTCGATCGCGTTGTCGACGCAGCTCGTGCAGCAGCGCATGCAGATCGAGCAACAGGCGAAACAGACGGCAGGCGAGGGGACCAACGCGAGCAACGCCGCAAGCAACACCGCAGCCGCCAGCCAGACCGACGCGCAAGCTGCGAGGCAATCCGAACGAAAAGCACTGCGCGTCGAAATACTCGACATGTATCGCGCGTCGGTCAATGCGCGCGTGGCGAGCGCGCTGACCACGCCGACACCGTTCATCGAACGCCTCGTGCATTTCTGGGCGAATCACTTCGCGGTGTCGACCGAAAAGCCCGGCGTCGCGGCGCTCGCCGGATCGTTCGAAGCGGAGGCGATTCGCCCGCATGTGCTCGGCCGTTTCGAGGACATGCTGGTGGCGGTCGAGCGTCATCCGGCCATGCAGCTGTTCCTCGACCAGACCCGCTCGGTCGGCCCCGACAGCATGGCCGCGCTGCGCGCCGCGCAACGCAATCCGGACCACAAACGCGGGCTCAATGAGAACCTCGCGCGCGAGATCATGGAGCTGCATACGCTCGGCGTGCGCAGCGGCTATCGCCAGGACGACGTGACCGAGTTCGCGCGCGCGTTGACCGGCTGGAGCCTCATCGGCAATCCGGGCAACGGCGGCGCCAACGCGAACCGTCGCGCGCTGGAGCAGAACGGCGAACCCGGCAGTTTCGTGTTTCGCCCCGCGCTGCACGAGCCCGGCTCGCGCACGATCATGGGACGCCGCTACGACGAAGCCGGCGAGCAGCAGGCGCTCGCGATCCTGCATGACCTCGCGCACGCGCCGGCCACCGCCCAGCATATCGGCACGAAGCTCGCGCGCCACTTCGTCGCCGACAATCCGCCGCCCGGCGTCAGCGATCGTCTCGCCGATGCGTTCGCGCGCAGCGACGGCGATCTGCCGACCGTCTATCGCGCGTTGATCGAGACGCCGCAAGCGTGGTCGGCGAGCGCGGTGAAGTTCAAGACGCCATGGGAGTGGACCATTTCGTCGATGCGCGGACTCGGCTGGCACGACCTCGGCAATCTGCAGAGTGCACCGATTCTCACGCAGCTCGGTCAGCCGGTGTGGCGGCCCGGTTCGCCCGCCGGCTACGACGATATCGCCGCGAGCTGGGCCGCGCCCGACGCGCTGGTGCGCCGTGTCGAAGTCGCGCAGCGTTTTGCCGCGCGCGTCGGCGACCGACTCGATGCGCGCTCGCTTGGGCAGACCTTGCTGGCCGGCTCGCTCAGCGGGCCGACGGCGATAGCGGTGTCGCGCGCGGAAAGCGCGTCGACGGCGATCGCGCTATTGCTCGTCTCGCCCGATTTTCAACGGAGATGAATACCATGCTGTCACGCCGCCAGTTTTTGAGCGTCGCCGCCGCCGGTGCCGGCGCGCTCCTCGTGTCGCCGCGTATTGCGTTCGCGCACGTCGCGACCGAGCGCCGCTTCGTGTTCGTGATCCAGCGCGGCGCGGCCGACGGCCTGCACATCGTCGTGCCTTACGCGGACCCCGCGTATGCCGCATTGCGCGGACCGCTCGCAATCGATGCGTCGGGCGCGCCGCATCTGGACGGCACATTCGCTTTGCATCCGGCGCTCACGCAGATCGCGAAGCTGTACGCACAGCGCGAGGCGCTGTTCGTGCACGCGGTCGCTTCGCCGTATCGCGACCGTTCGCATTTCGACGGACAGAACGTGCTGGAAACGGGCGGCACGTCACCGTATCAGATCAAGGACGGCTGGCTCAACCGGCTCGCCGCGCAATTGCCCGCCACCCGCGAAAACGCCATTGCGTTCGCGCCGACCGTGCCGATGGCGCTTCGCGGGCCGGCCACGGTCACGTCGTATGCGCCGTCGGCCTTGCCGCAGGCGCCCGACGATCTGCTCGCGCGCGTGTCGCAGCTGTACGAGCAGGACGCGCAGTTGCGTCCGCTGTGGGAATCGGCGATGGCCGCGCGCGGTCTCGCGGGCGATGTCGGCGCGCGTCAGGACCCGGCGAGCCTCGGCAAGCTCGCGGCCAGTTTTCTGGCGCGCGACGACGGTCCACGCATCGCGATGATAGAGACCGGCGGGTGGGACACGCACAGCGCGCAGAACGCGCGGCTCGCGAATCAGCTGAAGGCGCTCGACACGATGCTCGCGGCGTTGCGCGACGGCATGGGGCCAGCGTGGGGCAACACCACGGTGCTGGTCGCGACGGAGTTTGGCAGGACCGCGGCGGCGAACGGCACGGGCGGCACCGATCACGGCACCGGCGCGGTCGCGATGGTGCTGGGCGGGTCGGTGCGCGGCGGACGCGTGATCGCGGATTGGCCGGGCCTCGCGCCGCATCAGCTGTATCAGTCGCGCGACCTGAGACCGACCGCTTCGCTCGATGCGTTGATCGCCGGCACCGCGAGTGAAAGTCTCGGGCTCGATCCTGAGCGTACGGCGGCAGCGCTGTTCGGGCGGACAGTCGCGCTCAGACCGATGACGGGCGTCGTGCGGGCCTGATGCGCTGATGATTGCGCTCGATCCGGAGCTCACCGCGGCCGCGCTATTCGGCCGGACGATCGCGGCGAGTTCCGACGCTCAGCCCCCGCCATTTCCGCGGCCGGGCAGGTTCAGCGTGAGCTTGTTGCTCACCGAGGTCACGCCCGGCACGCCTTTCGCGACGTCGCCGGCCTGCTGGATCATGCCGCCCTCAGGCACCGAGCCGCTCAACGTCACCGCGCCGCCGCGCGCCCGCACGAACACGTTCGATACATTGAAGCCAGGCGCTTTACCGAGCGCTCGCCGCACGTCGCGGCCGAGCTTGCGATCTGCCGCGCGCGTCGATTGGGCATTCGCGGCCGGCGCGGCTGCCGTGGCGGCGGGCGCTTGCGCGTCGCTCGCCTGCGCATGGGCGCTGGCTGCGGTTGCCACGCACAACGCCATACCGAGCGCCTTCAAAAGATGGACTGTTTTCACGGTTTCACCCTCCTCGATGAGTTGATGTCGCTTCTGGTGTTGGCGCTTCCGGCGCGCTTAAACGATACTCCTGGCGCGGCGGGCATGCCAAAAACTCAATCACGGACGGAAACGCGCGTCGTCTTGATTTCGTTAGGACGAGGTACGGGCGCGAGCATACGACGCAGTCGGCTATAAGCGCGGACGAGCGGCTACCAGTTTGTCCCAGAACGACGGCGGTAACGAAATACTCGAGTCTCCTCGACCGCCATCTCCGCGGGAAAATTCGACGGAGGGACCGAGATAACCGGGCGGCGAATACGGATTGAGCGAGTATCGCAGGCCCGTTGACCAGAACAGATCGGGGACTGGCGTGCTGAAAGTGCGCTGTGCAAGCAGCTTTCCGCTCCTGGCATCGAATAGCCGGCCGACATATTCGGGGCTTCCACTGCGGCCCGGAATCCATCGCAACAGGCAAAGCTCCGCCCTGTACAGGCCGTGGGCAGGTGCCGATTGGCGACACTCGCTTCCTTGCGGAGTATGGTCGAACAGACCGAAATAAAGCGTGGCGATGAGACCCGCTAACAATGCGACACGCGTAGAGATGCGTTTCATAGGGCCATGCAGTACTTCATGAAATGGTGCAGAGGATATCACCCATGAATAGCCGTCGATCGAGCGACGAACGTTGCCCTCCGCGCTCGCGACCCGCATCCCGCTATTTGGCTGTAAGCTCCTGTTGACGGGCTCGCGTGGAGGCTGCGCGACCCGCTCTGGTGGTTCACGATTCGCAGACGCAACTCGTACGTTGTTGCCAATTTTTCAGGGGATATCAGTGATGAAAAGCTTCGACATTAAACGAATCATGCTGGGCGTTTCGGTCGTCGCACTGGTGGCCGGCACGATTCCGCTCGCGGTCGCACAGGGCTCGACGGACGCCGCAGCCCAGCAGGGCGCGACGACGACCACTCCGAAGCCGACCAAGGCCGAGCGCAAGGCAGAGCGCAAACAGGCTCGCGCGAAAAAGAACGCCGAGTTGAAGAAACTCGAAGAGGCGGGCTACCAGCCGGCGCAGAACGATCCGAACTATCCGGACAAGCTGCAGGCAGCCCAGAAGAAAGCCGGCGTTGGTGCGCCTGCCAGCCAGTAACGGACAGGCGGACGCCCGGCGTCGCATTCATCGTTGACGAGGCGCCGGGCAGTTGCGAGGCATGATCATGGCAACCCGACATGAAGTGAAACGCTACACGGCGAATCTCTCCGACGAACTGCACAGCGCCGCCCTCTACGAGACGCTCGCGAACGTCGAGAAAGACGAGACCCGCAAGCAGGTCTATCAGGATCTCGCGCAATCCGAACTCAGCCACGCGCAAGTGTGGGCCGACAAGCTCAGGGCCAACGGCATCGAACCGAAAGGCCGCGGGCATGCGGTCAAAACGCGCCTGATGAAGGGGCTCGTGCGTCTGTGCGGCGCGGACTTCGTGCTGCCGACACTCGCCGCCGCCGAATACGCGGACCGCAACAAATATCAAGGCCAACGCGACGCGGGCCACATGTCGGCCGATGAACATCATCACGCGGCGGTCGTGCAGACGCTCGCGGGCACCCGCGATACCGACCTGTCGCCCGGCGCGCGCATTGCGTCGGCCGAGTCGTGGCACAAGGGCGCCTCGTCGGGCAACGATCTGCGCGCGGCGGTCCTCGGCGCGAACGACGGCCTCGTGTCGAACTTCTGCCTGATCATGGGCGTCGCCGGCGCGGGCACCGCCAACCAGGCGATCCTGTTGACCGGCCTCGCCGGGCTGATCGCCGGTGCCTGTTCGATGGCGCTCGGCGAATGGCTATCGGTCACCAATGCGCGCGAACTCGCGAGCACGCAGATCGCGAAGGAAGCCCAGGAGATCGACGAGCAGCCCGAAGCAGAGGAGCACGAGCTTGCGCTGATCTACCGCGCCAAAGGGCTCGACGCGAACGAGGCGAAACGCGTGGCCTCGCAGATGATGCGCGACAAGGACAAGGCGCTCGACACCCTGACCCGCGAGGAGCTCGGTCTCGATCCGGCGGAACTGGGCGGCAATCCGTGGTCGGCGGCGGGCGTGTCGTTCTGTCTGTTCGCGCTTGGCGCCATTTTTCCGGTGATGCCTTTTCTGTGGACGCATGGCGTCAGCGCGATCGTGCAGTGTGTCGTGCTGAGCATGCTGGCGCTCGCGTCGATCGGCGTGTTCACGTCGTTGTTCAACGGACGCAGCGCGGGGTTTTCGGCGCTGCGGCAGATCATCATCGGGCTGATCGCGGCAGGGTTTACGTTCGGCGTCGGGCGCTTGCTGGGCGTGTCGATTTCCTGAGCGGGGCGATTCGCGGGCGCCTCGCGCTCACCGCCGTTGCGGAGCACGATCTGCTCTGGCGCGACACACTCGGCGCGCCGGCCCAATCCGCGCCAATCCCTTATCCCACAGGGCTTTCGTCGCCGAGCCGAGCGCTCGCGCCGCGCCCGGGTGTCGCATTTCCTCATGTGGTTGTCGCAATTAGTCGGCTAGCCGCACTTTTTTCTGGCAACTATGTAGGCACAGCGCGGACGGACGTCCGCACGCGAGGAGAGCATTCGATGAATTCCCCCAAGGTCGTGGTCGAAGGACTGTGCAAGGTGTTCGGCACCAACCCCAAACAGGCGCTCGCGATGCTGGCCAGCGGCGCCACCAAGGAAGAGGTGTTTGCCCGCACCGGTCAGATCGTCGGCGTCCACAACGCGTCGTTCGAGGTTCGCGAGGGCGAGATCTTCGTGCTGATGGGCCTGTCCGGCTCGGGCAAGTCGACGCTGATTCGCCTGATCAATCGGCTCGTCGAGCCAAGCGCCGGCAAGGTGCTGATCGACGGCCGCGATGTCGCGAGCGTGCCGCGCGCCGAGCTGATCGCGCTGCGCCGCAAGGACATGAGCATGGTGTTCCAGTCGTTCGCGCTGATGCCGCAGCGCAGCGTGCTGGCCAACGCGGCATTCGGGCTCGAGGTGGCGGGCGTCGGCCGCAAGGAGCGCGAGGCGCGGGCGCTGACGGTGCTCGAGCAGGTCGGCCTTGCGCCGTTCGCGCAGAAACTGCCCGCCGAGCTGTCGGGCGGCATGCAGCAGCGCGTCGGGCTCGCCCGCGCGCTCGCGGTCAACCCGTCGCTGATGATCATGGACGAGGCGTTCTCCGCGCTCGATCCGCTCAAGCGCAAGGAGATGCAGAACGTGCTGCTCGAATTGCAACGCGAGCAGCAGCGCACGATCCTGTTCGTGTCGCACGATCTGGAGGAGGCGATGCGCATCGGCACGCGCATCGCGATCATGGAAGGCGGCAGGGTCGTGCAGATCGGCACGCCGCGGGAAATCATCAAGAACCCGGCCGACGACTACGTGCGCGCGTTCTTCGAAGGCATCGACACGAGCCGCTATCTGACGGCCGGCGACCTGATGCAGACCGATGCGGTGCCGCTGCTGCACTCGCCGCAGATCGACGCGTCGAACGTCGCCGCGATGTTCAACGGCAGCGCGGACTACGCATTCGTGCTCGATAGCGAGCGGCGGATTCGCGGCTTCGTGTGCCGCGATGCGACGGGCAGCGCGTCGCCGCAGCTCAACCAGATCGAATGCATCCGCCGCAGCGCGCCGCTCGACGACGTGGTCGCGCGCGTAGTGGCGAGCCACGCGCCGCTGCCCGTCGTCGAAGCGGACGGCTCCTACTGCGGTTCGGTCAACAAGACGAACGTGCTGAACGTTCTCACGCGCCATCGAGGTTCTCATGTCTGAAGTCATTCCACTTGGCGCCTGGGTCGATCACGGCGTTCACTACCTGCTCGATCACGATGCGCAGACCTTCGACACGATCGGCAAGGTCATCGAGAGTTTTGCCGCGGCGGTCGAGCACGGTTTGCAGGCCGTGCCGATGTGGGCGCTGATGGCGTTCTTCGTCGGCATCGGCTTGTGGCGGGTCGGCTGGCGCTTCGCGCTGTTCACGCTGGCGGCGCTGCTGTTGATCTACGGCACCGGCTTCTGGGATCAGATGGTGATCACGCTCGGCCTCACGCTGTCATCGACGGTGATCAGTCTCGTGCTCGGCGTGCCGCTCGGCATCTGGATGGCGAAGAGCCGCACCGTCGAAATGGTCGTGCGCCCCGTGCTCGATCTGATGCAGACGATGCCCGCGTTCGTCTATCTGATTCCGGCCGCGATGCTGTTCGGCCTCGGCCGCGTGCCGGGCATCCTGTCGACGGTGATCTTCGCGATGCCGCCCGCGGTGCGTCTGACCGCGCTCGGCATCAAGCACGTGAATCGCGAAATCGTCGAAGCGGGACAGGCGTTCGGCTGCACGCCGTGGCAACTGCTGTACAAGGTGCAGTTTCCGAACGCGCTGCCGTCGATCATGACCGGCGTGAACCAGACCATCATGATGGCGCTGTCGATGGTGATCATCGCGTCGATGGTCGGCGCGGGCGGCCTCGGCAACGACGTGCTCGCGAGCATCCAGCGGCTCGATATCGGACTCGGTTTCGAAAGCGGCATGTCGGTCGTGATGCTGGCGATCATTCTGGACCGCATCACCGAGAGTTTCGGCCGGGCGCCGGGCAAGGCACGCGCACCGCTGTTCGCGGGCCTGCGCCAGGCGATGAAAGTGCGCCGCGAGCCGGCGGCGCAACACGGCTGATGCGCTGATCCGATGCGGCTATCGAACGTGGCCATGAAGCGCGACCCGATCGTCTCCACCGAAGCCGATGCGCGGCTGTCCGCGGTCGCCCACGTCGGCTTTCTGACCTTGCCGAACTTTTCGATGATCGCGTTCACGAGCGCTGTCGAGGTGCTGCGCATGGCGAACTACGTGGGCCGCGCGCAGCACTACCGGTGGTCGGTGATCACGCCGGACGGCGAGCCAACGCCCGCCAGCAACGGCATCACGGTGAAGCCGACCACCACGCTCGCCGAGGCCGGCATGCCGGACCTGCTGTTCGTGTGCGCGGGCTGGCACGTGCGCGAGTATGTGAACGACGCGGTGATCGCGCTGCTACGCGAGGCGGCCGCTCAGCGCGTGCCGCTCGGCGGCATCTGCACAGGCCCGTATGCGCTGCTCGCGGCTGGGCTGCTCGACGGCTATCGCGCGACCGTGCATTGGGAGGACATGTCGCCGTTGCACCAGCGCTATCCGCACGTGCATTTCGACGACGAACTGTTCGTGATCGACCGCGACCGGCTGACCTGCACCGGCGGCACCGCGCCGCTCGATCTGATGCTGCATCTGGTCGGCATGCGGCTTGGCTCCGCGGTGGCCGCGCAGGTGTCGGAGCAGTTCATCGTCGAGCGGATTCGCGGTTCGACCGATTACCAGCACATTCCGGTCGACGCGCGGGTCGGCCTGTCGCGCGCTGAACTGATCGAAGTGGTGCGGCTGATGGAAGCGAACATCGAGGAGCCGCTGTCGCTCGATGAACTCGCGCGGCTCGTCAAGCTGTCACAGCGTCATTTGCAGCGGATGTTCAAGCTGTTCCTGAACGTGTCGCCGACGCATTACTACCTGAGCTTGCGGCTGCGCCGCGCGCGCGAGCTGCTGCGCAATACCGACGCGTCGATCGCGCGCGTGACCACGGTGTGCGGTTTTCATTCGCCGTGTCATTTCAGCAAGGCGTATCGCGCGCAGTTCGGGCATGCGCCGAGTGTCGAGCGGCGCCTGTCGGAGTAGCGCGCCGCGCGAATTCAGATCGCCTGCGCGCGGCCCGGAAATGTTTCGTCGTAGCACGAGCCATCGTCGGCTTGCGCCGCCGTGCCCCGCTGGTCGCGATACATCATCGGCGGCACGCCGAACTGTTTGCGAAATTCCCGTCCCAGATGCGACGCGTCCGAAAAGCCGCAGCTCGACGCGATATCCGCAACGGTCTTATCCGAACTCGTCAACAGCCACGCGGCGGTGCGCAGACGCACCAGCTTCGCGTACGCCTGCGGCGCCTTGCCGGTCTGCGCCTTGAACAGCCGCTCGAGCTGACGCGGCGACAGATCGAGCTTGCCCGCCAGCTCGTCGAGCGACAGCGCGCGGCCCACGTGCTGCTCCATCAGCAGGATCGCGCGCTTGACCTTCGGATGCGAGGCCGGCGCGAGACCGGGCGGATGCGGCTGCGGCGCGTTGCCTTTCTGCAGGTCGTCGACGAGCAGAATGCGCAGCGCCTTCTGCACCGTGGCGGTTTCGAAATGACGCAGCAGGATCGCGGCGGCGACGTCGATCGACGCACGGCCGCCGGAACAGGTGATGCGCCGCCGGTCGATCACGAACAGCCGGTCGGCGACCAGCATCTGTTCGTCGACCGAAGGAAAACGCTCGATGAAATCCCAGTAGTGAAACCAGCTCACGCAGATGCGATGGCCGTCGAGCACGCCCGCGCGCATCAGCGAGAACACGCCGGTGCACATGCCGACCAGCGTCGCGTCGCGAGCGGCGGCGCGGCGGATGAACGCGAGCGTCGCCTCGCTCGCGGCCGGTCCCGAGTGCAGCAGTCCGCCGACCACCACCACGTAATCGAATTTTTCGGCGGCCTCGAAGGTTTCCCACGGCGTGATCTGGATGCCGCAACTTGCGCGCACCGGAGCAAGGGTTTCCCCGATCACGCTCCACGAGCAGCGTACCGGCTTGCTGAAGTCGCCTTCGTCAGCGGACAGGCGCAGCAGGTCGACGAAACCCGAGAACGCGGTCAGCGTGAAGTTCGGCAGCAGGATGATGCCAAAGCGGATGCGCTGCTTCGTGGCGGTGTCGAGCGAGGGAGGGGCAAGTGTTTGAGCGGAATTCATGCGCGCGGCGGTTCGGCGAAAGGAACGGCGAAAGAGGAACGAACGTTAACCGAAACGGTGAGGCAAGCATAGCACCGCGTGCCTTCAGCATCACCGGCCGCAAACTGGGCGCCTGTCGCAAACGCGTAGCGAGATGTGCCCGGCGGCCCGCGCGGTGACTCGGTTGACGACGCCATCCCACTGCGTTGCCGTTTTTGTTCTATCGATCCGGCCCGCCGTGCGGTGCAATACGTACATTCCATCCGGGCGCATCAGTCAGCGCGAAGCGCTCCGGTCATCGCAACGCGCAAGGCCCAACGCACAAGGCTCGCCATGAACGTCAGCGTCTTCGATCTGTTCAAGATCGGCATCGGTCCATCCAGCTCGCACACGGTCGGGCCGATGATTGCCGCCTGCCGCTTCGCGTCGCATATCGAGGACGCGAATCTGCTCGGCTTCGTGCGCCGCGTCAGAGCCGAGCTGTTCGGCTCGCTCGGCGCGACCGGCAAGGGCCACGGCACCGACAAGGCGGTGCTGCTCGGCCTCGAAGGCAATCTGCCGGACCGGCTCGACCCGGACCTGATCGAGCCGCGGCTGCTCGCGATCCGCGCGACCAAACAGCTCGTGCTGCTCGGCAAGCATCCGGTCGCGTTCGACGAGCGTGAACATGTCGGCTTCTACCGCAAGCTGATGCCGGGCGCACCGGGTTCGGGCGTCGTGCATCCGAACGGCATGCGCTTTCAGGCCTTCGACGAAAACGGTCAGTTGCTCGTCGAAAAAGAGTATTACTCGATCGGCGGCGGCTTCGTCGTCAATCGCGATGGGGATCGCGTGAACGGACAGCGCGCCAACGCGGAGGTGCCGTATCCGTTTCGCACCGGCGACGATCTGATGCGGGTGTGCCGCGAAAGCGGTCTGTCGATCGCCGAAGTGACGTTGCGCAACGAATCCGCGACGCGGCCCGAGTCCGAAGTGCGCGAAGGCCTGCTGGCGATCTGGCGCACGATGGCCGCGTCCGTCGAGCGCGGCTGCAAGGCGCGCGGCGAGCTGCCCGGTCCGATGCGCGTGAAGCGCCGCGCGGCCGAGCTGTGCGAGCGACTGCGCACGCACTCGGAGGAATCGCTGCGCGACCCGCTGTCGATGCTCGACTGGGTCAACCTGTACGCGATGGCGGTCAACGAGGAGAACGCCGCGGGCGGCCGGGTCGTCACCGCGCCGACCAACGGCGCGGCCGGCGTGATCCCGGCAGTGCTGCACTACTACGTGAAGTTCATGCATGCGGCGAGCGACGCGGGCATCGTCGACTTCCTGCTGACCGCCGCGGCGATCGGCATCATCTACAAGGAAACCGCGTCGATCTCGGGCGCCGAAGTGGGCTGCCAGGGCGAAGTGGGGGTGGCCTGCTCGATGGCCGCCGCGGCGCTCGCGGCCGTGATGGGCGGTACGCCCACCCAGGTCGAGAACGCCGCCGAAATCGGCATGGAACACAACCTCGGCATGACGTGCGATCCGGTCGGCGGGCTGGTGCAGATCCCGTGCATCGAGCGCAACGCGATGGGCGCGATCAAGGCGATCAACGCGGCGCGCCTCGCGATGAAGGGCGACGGCAAGCACGTGGTGTCGCTCGACAGCGTGATCCGGACGATGCGCGAAACCGGCGCCGACATGAAGACGAAATACAAGGAGACGTCGCGCGGTGGACTCGCCGTGAACGTCATCGAGTGTTGAAGCACACAGCATCTGCAAAACCGCAAAGGACCAACGATGAGCCGCTATTCGATATTCAGCCTGCTGCGCAACGGGATGTCGTATCACGAGAACTGGGAGCGGCAATGGCGCAGCCCCGAGCCCAAACGTGAGTACGACGTCGTGATCGTCGGCGGCGGCGGGCATGGTCTCGCGACCGCGTACTACCTCGCCAAGGAGCACGGCGTGCGCAATGTCGCGGTGCTCGAGAAGGGCTGGATCGGCGGCGGCAATACCGCGCGCAATACGACGATCGTGCGTTCGAACTATCTGTGGGACGAGTCCGCCGGGCTCTACGAGAAAGCGATGAAGCTGTGGGAAGGGCTCGCGCAGGATCTGAACTACAACGTGATGTTCAGCCAGCGCGGCGTGATGAATCTCGCGCATACGCTGCAGGATGTGCGCGACACCGAACGCCGCGTCAACGCGAACCGTCTGAACGGCGTCGATGCCGAATTCCTCACGCCCGCCCAGATCAAGGAACTCGAGCCGACCATCAATCTGAACAGCCGCTACCCGGTGCTCGGCGCATCGATCCAGCGGCGCGGCGGCGTCGCGCGGCACGACGCGGTGGCCTGGGGTTTCGCGCGCGGCGCGGACCAAGCCGGCGTCGATATCGTGCAGAACTGCCAGGTCGTCGGCATTCGCCGCAACGGCAGCCAGGTGACGGGCGTCGACACGACCAAGGGCTTCATCAAGGCAAAGAAGGTTGCGGTCGTCACGGCTGGCAACACTTCGACGCTCGCCGATATGGCCGGCGTGCGGCTGCCGCTCGAAAGCCATCCGTTGCAGGCGCTCGTGTCGGAGCCGATCAAGCCGGTCGTCAACACGGTCGTGATGTCGAACGCGGTCCACGCGTATATCAGCCAGTCCGACAAGGGCGATCTCGTGATCGGCGCGGGCGTCGATCAATACACGGGCTTCGGCCAGCGCGGCAGCTTCCATATCATCGAGGGCACGCTCGAGGCGATCGTCGAAATGTTCCCGGTGTTTTCTCGCGTGCGGATGAACCGGCAGTGGGGCGGCATCGTCGATGTGTCGCCGGACGCGTGCCCGATCATCAGCAAGACCGACGTCAAGGGGCTGTATTTCAACTGCGGATGGGGGACGGGCGGCTTCAAGGCGACGCCTGGCTCGGGATGGGTCTTTGCGCACACGATCGCGAAGGACGAACCGCATCCGTTGAATGCGCCGTTCTCGCTGGATCGGTTCTATACCGGTCATCTGATCGATGAGCACGGCGCGGCCGCCGTGGCTCACTAAGGCTACGCGCCGCAACGAAGAGGAGACACAGATGCTGCTGATCGAATGCCCGTGGTGCGGTCCCCGCGCCGAAACCGAATTCTCGTGCGGCGGCGAGGCGGACATCGTCCGCCCGGTCGACACCGACACGCTCACCGACCAGCAATGGGGCGACTACCTGTTCATGCGCAAGAACCCGCGCGGCGTGCATCGCGAGCAGTGGCTGCATGCGCAAGGCTGCCGCCGCTGGTTCAAGGCGCAGCGCGACACCGTCAGCTATGCATTCCAGGGCTACCAGACGTTCGAGCGACCCTTGCTGTCGCTCGACAATAGCGACGCACAGGCAGGCAACAAGCAAGAGGGCAAAGCATCATGAGCCAGAAAGACCGACTCCCGACCGGTGGCCGGATCAACCGCGCGATCGCGCTCAGCTTCACGTTCAACGGCGCCGAATACCAGGGTTACCAGGGCGATACGCTCGCGTCGGCATTGCTCGCCAACGGCGTGCATTTCGTCGCGCGCAGCTGGAAATATCATCGGCCGCGCGGCATCGTGACCGCGGGCGTCGAGGAGCCGAACGCGGTCGTGCAGCTCGAGACCGGCGCCTATACGGTGCCGAACGCGCGGGCCACCGAGGTCGAGTTGTACCAGGGGCTCGTCGCGAGCAGCGTGAACGCGAAACCGAGCATCGAGAAGGACCGCATGGCGATCAACCAGAAGTTCGCGCGCTTCATTCCGGCGGGCTTCTACTACAAGACCTTCATGTGGCCGCGCAAATTGTGGCCGAAGTACGAGGAAGCGATTCGCGACGCGGCCGGCCTCGGCACCGCGCCGCAACACCGCGACGCCGACCGCTACGACAAGTGCTTCGCGCATTGCGACGTGCTGGTGGTCGGCGGCGGCCCGACCGGGCTCGCGGCCGCGCACGCGGCGGCCTTGTCCGGTGCGCGCGTGACGCTCGTCGACGATCAGCCCGAGCTCGGCGGCACGCTGCTGTCCTGTGGCGCGGAGATCGATGGCAAGCCCGCGCTGCAGTGGGTGCAGAAAATCGAGGATGAATTGCGACAGTTGCCCGACGTGAAGATCCTGAGCCGCAGCACTGCGTTCGGCTATCAGGACCACAATCTCGTCACGGTCACGCAACGTCTGACCGATCATCTGCCCGTGTCGCAACGCAAGGGCACGCGCGAACTGTTGTGGAAGATCCGCGCGAAACGCGTGATTCTCGCGACCGGCGCGCATGAACGGCCGATCGTGTTCGGCAACAACGATCTGCCGGGCGTGATGCTCGCATCGGCGGTGTCGGTCTACCTGCATCGCTATGCGGTGCTGCCGGGGCGCAACGCGGTCGTGTTCACGAACAACGATGACGGCTATCAATGCGCGCTCGACCTGAAAGCGGCCGGCGCCCAGGTGAGCGTGATCGATCCGCGCGCGGGCGAATCGAAGGGCACGCTGCCCGCGCTCGCCCGCCGCCATGGCATCAAGGTGCTGAACGGCACGGTGGTCACGGCGGCGCACGGCAAGCTGCGCGTCGCGTCGGTGGCGATCGCCTCGTATGCGCAAGGGCGGATCGCCGCGCAACAGGGCGAGCTGCCGTGCGATCTGCTCGCGATGTCGGGCGGCTGGAGCCCGGTGCTGCATCTGTTCGCGCAGTCGGGCGGCAAGGCGCATTGGCATGACGACAAGGCCTGCTTCGTGCCGGGTAAGGCGCTCCAGGCGGAAACCAGCGTCGGCGCCTGCGCAGGTGACTTCACGCTCGGCCAGGGCATCCGCTTCGCGGTCGACGCCGGCGTCGACGCGGCGCGCGCGGCCGGACACATCGTCGCGCGGCCGAATCCGGTGCAGGTCGCCGAGTTGAGCGAAACGAAGCTGGAACCGCTGTGGCTCGTCGGCGGACGTGAGCTGGCCACGCGCGGGCCCAAGCAGTTCGTCGATTTCCAGAACGACGTGGCGGCCGCCGATATCTTCCTCGCCGCGCGTGAAGGTTTCGAATCCGTCGAACACGTGAAGCGCTACACCGCGATGGGTTTCGGCACCGACCAGGGCAAGCTCGGCAACATCAACGGCATGGCGATTCTCGCGCAGGCGCTCGGCAAGACCATTCCCGAGACCGGCACGACGACGTTCCGGCCAAACTACACGCCGGTCACGTTCGGCACCTTCGCCGGCCGCGAACTGGGCGAATGGCTCGATCCGGTGCGCAAGACCGCGGTGCACGAATGGCATGTGGAAAACGGCGCCGCGTTCGAGGACGTCGGCAACTGGAAGCGTCCGTGGTACTACCCGAAGGCGGGCGAGGACCTGCACGCGGCGGTTGCGCGCGAAGCGCTCGCGGTGCGCACGAGCGTCGGCATTCTCGATGCGTCGACGCTCGGCAAGATCGACATTCAGGGCCCCGACGCCGCGAAGCTGCTGAACTGGGTGTACACGAATCCGTGGACCAAGCTCGAAGTCGGCAAGTGCCGCTACGGCCTGATGCTCGACGAAAACGGCATGATCTTCGACGATGGCGTCACCGTGCGCCTCGCCGAGCAGCATTACATGATGACGACCACCACCGGCGGCGCGGCGCGCGTGCTCACGTGGCTCGAACGCTGGCTGCAAACCGAATGGCCCGACCTGCGCGTGCGGCTCGCGTCGGTCACCGATCACTGGGCGACGTTCGCGGTGGTCGGACCGATGAGCCGCAGGCTGCTGCAAAAGGTCTGTGACGACATCGACTTCGCGAATGCGGCGTTCCCGTTCATGACATATCGCGAAGGCACCGTGGCGGGGGCGGCATCGCGCGTGATGCGCATCAGCTTCTCGGGCGAGCTCGCGTATGAAGTGAACGTGCCGGCGAACGTCGGGCGCGCGGTGTGGGAAGCGTTGATGGCCGCGGGCGCGGAGTTCGACATCACGCCGTACGGCACCGAGACGATGCACGTGCTGCGCGCGGAGAAGGGCTACATCATCGTCGGCCAGGATACGGACGGCTCGATGACGCCGCACGACATCGGCATGAGCGGGCTCGTCGCGAAGTCGAAAGACTTTCTCGGCAAGCGCTCGCTCGCCCGCTCGGACACCGCGAAGGCGGGGCGCAAGCAACTGGTCGGGCTGCTCGCGGACGATGCGTCGTTCGTGATCCCCGAAGGCTCGCAGATCGTCGCGGGTCCGTTCCAGGGCGACACCGCGCCGATGTTGGGACACGTCACGTCGAGCTATTACAGCCCGATCCTCAAGCGCTCGATCGCGATGGCGGTCGTCAAGGGCGGTCTCGACAAGATCGGCACGACCGTCACGATTCCGCTCGCGAGCGGCAAACAGATCGCGGCGAAAATCGCGAGTCCGGTGTTCTACGACAGCGAAGGAGCACGTCAACATGTGGAATGAAACAGGCGGGACAGTGCCGGTCGTGGCCCGCACGCCCGGGCGGCAAAGCGGCGTATGGCAGGAGTCGCCGCTGGTGGGAGTCGCTGCGTTGCTCAAGCAGCATCAGGCAGGCGCGAGCGCCGCGTTCCGGCTCGGCGAGCGGCCGTTTCTGGAACTCGTGAACGTGCGTGGCGACACCCGCGACGCGGCGTTCATCCGCGCGGTCGAACAGGTGATCGGCTGCAAGCCGCCGGAACAGGCGAACACGGTCGCACGCGGCAACGGCTACGACATGGTGTGGCTCGGCCCTGACGAATGGCTCGTGCGTTCGGAAGCCGCGCACGACGCGACCCGTACGGCGCCGTTTCAGTCGAAGCTCGGCGCGGCGTTCGCGGGCGTGTTCGCATCGGCGGTCGATGTCGGCAGCGGCAGCACGGTGCTCGAAATCAGCGGCACCCGCACGCGCGACGTGCTCGCGCGCGGCTGTCCGCTCGACCTGCATCCGCAACTGTTCGGGGTGGGGCAGTGCGCGCAGAGCCATTACTTCAAGGCGTCGATCACGTTGCTGCCCACGGGCGCCGACAGTTTCGACATCGTCGTGCGCCGCAGCTTCGCGGATTACTTCGTCAGGATCATGCTCGACGCCGCCGAGCCGTTGATGTGCTGAGCGATGCGCGGCTCGCTTTGCTGATTTCGCCATGACGTCGACCCGCGCGGCCACCTCGCTTCTCACGGCACGCGCTTGCGATGAGCGCGATGCCGGCGCCGCGCTCGCGCTGCTCGATCAAAGTATCGCGCTGCGTCATCGGCGCATTGCGCTGATCCGCTATCTGCTCGCGCGGGAGCTCGGTGCGCCACTCGAAGCGCGGCATCATGCGTACGTCGAGAAGATCGCGGCCCGTCTGAGCGCGGACGCGCTCGCGCGGATCGCCGGCACAGCGCGCGCGCGGCTGCGCCCGTAAGTCCACGCCGTATCAGGGCTTGCCGGCATCCAGCGCCGTGAGGATCTGATGCGCGGCGCTCACGCGCGCTTCGTTCGGGAAATTGCGATTGGCGAGCATCACGATGCCGATGCGCTTTTGCGGCACGAACGCGACATACGCACCGAACCCGTTGGTCGATCCGGTCTTGTTGATCCAGACGTTCTGCTGCGGCGGCAACGGCGGCTTGATTTCGGTCGATGGCGTCCCGTTGAGGACCATCTCCAGCGAATTGCCGGCCTGCAAAGTGCGCAACTCGACCGGATACGGGTACTGCTCCCAGATCAGATCCTGGGTCAGCACGCCGGACTGGAAGTAGCCGGTATGCGTGTCCGTGATCGCGCGCTGCCACTGACTGTCGAGCGGAATCAGGTTCATGTTCGCCTGCACGTAACGCAGCATATCCGCGGCGGTCGATTTCACCCCGTAGGCTTCGGCGGAAATCACGCCGCCCGTCAGACGGACCGGCGCGCCGTCTTTCGCATAGCCCTGCGCATAGTCCGGCATTTTCGCCGCGGGGACGTCGATGTGGCTGTTCTTCATGCCGAGCGCCGGAAACGCGCGTTGCTGCATCAGCACGGTGAAATCCTGTCCCATCGCCTTCGCGGTGATCAGGCCGAGCGTGCCGATGCCGGGATTCGAGTAAGTGCGGAACGTGCCGGGCGCATGAGCGGGCTGCCAGTCATGGAAATACCGCAGCAATTGCGCGTCGTTATGGATGTCGTCCGGCACCTGTAGCGGCAGACCGCCAGGCGTGTGCGTGCCGAGGTTCAGCAGGCTGACTTTGCCGAACGGGCGGCCGCGCAGCGTGGGCAGATAGCGCTCCGTGCCGTCCGACAACGACAGCTTGCCGTCGAGCTGCGCATACGACGCGAGCGTCGCCGTGAAGGTCTTGCTGATCGAGCCGAGTTCGAACAGCGTGTCGCGGGTTACGGGCTTGCCGGTTTGCGTCGATGCGACGCCGTAGTTGTACACATAGGGCTTGCCGTCGTCGATCACGCCGACCGCCATGCCGGCGATATGGTACTTCGCCATCAGCGGCTGGATCGCGGCATCGACGGCCGGTTTGAGTTGCGCGCCGATGGGCTCGGCCGCGTGGCTGACGGGTGAGATCCCGGACAGCGTGAACAGCGCGAACGTGGTGGTTGTTATCAGTTTGAGCGCTCGGGTCTTCATTGCAAACGGGTCCTCGGTCGTGGAGTGTGGATCGGTGAATCGGTGGATCGGCGATTCGGGGGAGGCTGCACTATCCGGCTTTCGCGAAGCGCTGGCAAACGACGATATGTTGCGTGAGGGTAAAGAAAAAGTTATGCGCGGCAAGCCGCGCGATGCCGGCGTTGTCGGTTGCGGCCAAACGCGTGTCGTGTTCGGCACAGGTGTCGCTGCGGGCGGCCGCTACGCTGGTGAAACGGTGCGCCGTGCAGCGTGCGGGGCGCACCGCTCACGAACATGGAGACGAGACAATGAGCAGCAATCGCGGCGTCGTGTATCTGGGGCAGGGCAAGGTCGAAGTACAGTCGATCGACTATCCGAAGATGGTCGATCCACGCGGCAGGTCGATCGGCCACGGCGTGATCCTGAAAGTGGTGAGCACGAATATCTGCGGCTCCGATCAGCACATGGTGCGTGGCCGCACGACCGCCGAAGTTGGCCTGGTACTCGGGCACGAGATTACCGGCGAAGTGATCGAGATTGGGCGCGACGTCGAGACGCTGCAGGTCGGGGATCTGGTGTCGGTGCCGTTCAACGTCGCGTGCGGACGCTGCCCGACCTGCAAGGCGCAGCATACGGGAGTGTGTCTGAACGTCAATCCGTCGCGCGCGGGCGGCGCGTATGGTTATGTCGACATGGGCGGCTGGATCGGCGGCCAGGCTGAATACGTACTGGTGCCGTATGCGGACTTCAATCTGCTGAAATTTCCGGACCGCGCGCAGGCGCTGGCGAAGATCCGCGACCTGACCTGCCTGTCCGACATTCTGCCGACCGGCTATCACGGCGCGGTGATGGCCGGCGTGAAGCCCGGCGCGACCGTCTATATCGCGGGTGCGGGACCGGTCGGCATGGCGGCGGCCGCATCCGCGCGCCTGTTGGGCGCGGCCTGCACGATCGTCGGCGACATGAACGAGGCGCGCCTCGCGCATGCGCGCAAGATGGGCTTCCAGACCATCAATCTGTCGAAGGACGCGACGCTCGGCGAACAGATCGAGCAGATCCTCGGCAAGCCCGAAGTGGATTGCGCGGTGGACTGCGTCGGCTTCGAAGCACACGGACACGGCAGCAGCGGCTCACACGAGGAAGCCCCGGCCACGGTGCTCAATTCGCTGATGGAAATCACTCGGGCGGCTGGTGCGATCGGCATTCCCGGACTCTATGTGACCGACGATCCCGGCTCGGCCGATGCCGCCGCGCGCCGGGGCAGCCTCAGCTTGCGTTTCGGGCTCGGCTGGGCCAAGTCGCATTCGTTCCACACCGGGCAGACGCCGGTGATGAAGTACAACCGCGATCTGATGCAGGCGATACTTTGGGATCGTTTGCCGATCGCCGATATCGTCAACGTGACGGTGGTGTCGCTCGACGATGCGCCCGAGGGCTACCGGCAATTCGACGGCGGCGCGCCGAAGAAGTTTGTGATCGACCCGCACGGGTTGTTGAAGGCGGCTTGAGTTTGGCTGGCCGCTAAAGCGCTGCGTGGCCTGCCGGGCACGCGGCGCCTGATTGATCAATCAAGCCGCCATCACCGGCGCATTGGAGAGCGAAGGCGCCTGCCGGCGACGCTCACGCGTCGGCGCGGTGCCGAACGCATCGCGATAGCTCTTCGAGAAGTGGCAGGCCGACTGGAAGCCGCACGCCATCGTGATGTGCATGATCGACATGTCGGTCTGCAACAGCAGCTCGCGCGCGCGGCGCAAGCGCAGCGTCAGATAGTAGTGCGTGGGCGTCATGCCCAGATGCTCGCGGAACAGTCGTTGCAACTGCCGTTGCGACATGCCGGCGAGTCGTGCGAGTTCTTCGCGCGACAGCGGCTCCTCGATGTTGTTCTCCATCAGCGATATCACTTCGAACAGCGACTTGTTGGCCGAGCCGAGCCGTGCGACGAGCGGCATCTTCTGCTGCGCGCTGGTGTCGCGCACGTGTTCGACGATGAATTGCTCGGCGATCTGCGTGACGCGCGCGTTACCGACGCGCGGTGCGATCAGGTTCAGCATCATGTCGAGCGGCGCGACGCCGCCGGTGCAGGTCACGCGATCGCGATCGATGACGAACAGCTCTTTCAGAAAGCGCGTATCGGGAAACTCCTCCTTCAGCGCCGACATGTTTTCCCAATGGATCGCGCACGCATAACCGGCCAGCAGGCCGGCGCGCGCGAGCGCATAGGTGCCGGTGCACAGGCTGCCCAGCACGCAGCCCATGCGCGCGAAACGGCGCAGCGCGGACAGATGCTCGGCGGTGGTGGAGCGCTGCACGTCGATGCCGCCAACCACGAACACGATATCGGGTTGCCCGACGCACTCGACCGGCCCCGTATCGACGGCTAGCCCGTTGCTCGCCATGACCGGCCCGCCGGCGGGACTGACGATCGACCAGCGGTAAAGCGGCTGGCCCGTCAGATAGTTCGCCATGCGTAGCACTTCGATCGCGTTGGTGAAGGCGATCATCGTGAAGTTGTGAACCGGCATGAACGCGAAATGCGACAGCGACGCCGTGCGATCGGTGGACATGAGAACGGTGATTCCTGAGATGAATGTCGCGTCGCCGTGGGGGATGGCGACTACCTGAATTCTGAGTATCAGGGCAACTACTGTGCCATCAGGCTAAACCCTTGGACGCTGCGCACAAAGCCTGGAATAGCCAGGCAATCGACTGATGAAACGGCCCCGCGCGGCACCAGAACGGCGCAGCGACGCCCGTGCGGCGCACCCGATCGGCGCAGGGAGACCGTCTTGTCGTGCAGGCCCATGCGCGCGGAGCACGCCGACTTGTCGAAAAAGGACGCGCATGGCGGAAAAGGCAAAAAACGCGTCTGAATTCGTAAATCGACGCGCGGGCGGACCGTCAAGAATAGACGCAAGGCAAAGCGGTGGCGCTACCCCGGCGACCTGCGGTCACCTTCCCGTCAACGTTCTCACGGACCTGTCATGTCGAACCCGAATCCCTTCTTCGAAGACTCCCTACCGGCGCGCGATCCGGCGGTGCGCGGCGCCATTCTGAAAGAGCTCGAGCGCCAGCAGTCGCAAGTCGAGCTGATCGCGTCGGAAAACATCGTGTCGCGCGCGGTGCTCGACGCGCAGGGCTCGGTGCTGACCAACAAATACGCGGAAGGATATCCGGGCAAGCGTTACTACGGCGGTTGCGAAAACGTCGACGCGATCGAGACGCTCGCGCTCGATCGCATCAAGCAGCTGTTCGACGCGCGCTTCGCCAACGTGCAACCGCATTCCGGCGCGCAGGCGAACGGCGCGGTGATGCTCGCGCTCACGAAGCCGGGCGATACGGTGCTCGGCATGTCGCTCGACGCGGGCGGGCATCTGACGCACGGCGCGAAGCCCGCGTTGTCGGGCAAGTGGTTCAACGCGGTGCAGTACGGTGTGCGGCGTGACACGATGCTGATCGACTACGAGCAGATCGAGGAGCTGGCGCAACAGCACAAACCCGCGCTGCTGATCGCCGGGTTCTCCGCCTATCCGCGCGCGCTCGACTTCGCGCGGCTGCGCGCGATCGCCGATGGCGTCGGTGCGAAGCTGATGGTGGACATGGCGCATATCGCCGGCGTGATCGCGGCGGGCCGTCATGACAATCCGGTCCCGCATGCGCACGTGGTCACGTCGACCACCCACAAGACCTTGCGCGGTCCGCGCGGCGGCTTCGTGCTGACCAACGACGAAGAGATCGCCAGGAAGATCAACTCGGCGGTGTTCCCCGGCTTGCAGGGCGGCCCGCTGATGCACGTGATCGCCGGCAAGGCGGTCGCATTCGGCGAGGCGCTGCAGCCGGGCTTCAAAACCTATATCGACAGCGTGCTCGCGAACGCGCGGGCATTGGGCGAGGTGCTCAAAGCGGGCGGCGTCGATCTGGTGACGGGCGGCACCGACAACCATCTGCTGCTGGTCGATCTGCGACCCAAGGGGCTCAAGGGCAATCAGGTCGAACAGGCGCTGGAGCGCGCGGGCATCACCTGCAACAAGAACGGCATTCCGTTCGATACCGAGAAGCCGACGATCACCTCCGGCATTCGTCTGGGCACACCGGCGGCCACGACGCGCGGCTTCGGCGTCAGCGAGTTTCGCGAGGTCGGCCGTCTGATCGTCGCGGTGCTCGATGGGCTGCGTGGGTCCCCCGACGGCGATGCCGCAACCGAACAACGCGTGCGCCGCGAGATTTTCGCGCTGTGCGAGCGCTTTCCTATTTACTGAGTACGCGTGGAGCAAACGATGAGCCAACTGCACGAAAACAGCATCATCATCGACGGGCTGAACATTTCGAAGTTCGAGCGCTCGGTGTTCGAGGATATGCGCAAGGGTGGCGTTACGGCGGTGAACTGCACGGTGTCGGTCTGGGAGAGTTTTCAGAAGACCGTCGACAACATCGCCGAAATGAAGCAGCAGATCCGCCAATACAGCGAAATCCTGACGCTGGTACGCACCACCGACGACATCTTCCGCGCGAAGCAAGAGAACCGGACCGGCATCATCTTCGGCTTCCAGAACGCGCATGCGTTCGAGGACAACCTCGGCTATATCGAAGCGTTCAAGGATCTCGGCGTCAACGTGGTGCAGCTTTGCTACAACACGCAGAACCTCGTCGGCACCGGCTGCTACGAGCGCGACGGCGGTCTGTCCGGTTATGGGCGCGAAGTGATTCAGGAAATGAACCGCGTCGGCATCATGGTCGATCTGTCGCACGTGGGCGGCAAGACCTCGTCGGAGGCGATCGCGGCGTCGAACAAACCGGTCTGCTATTCGCATTGCTGCCCGTCCGGGCTCAAGGAGCATCCGCGCAACAAGACCGACGAGCAGCTGAAGGAGATCGCGGACGCGGGCGGCTTCGTCGGCGTGACGATGTTCGCGCCATTCCTGAAGCGCGGAGCGGATGCGACCGTCGACGACTATATCGAGGCGATCGAATACGTGGTGGACCTGATCGGCGAGGACCAGGTGGGAATCGGCACCGATTTCACGCAGGGCTACAGCACCGAGTTTTTCGACTGGATCACGCACGACAAGGGCCGCTATCGCCAGTTGACGAACTTCGGCAAGGTCGTGAATCCCGAAGGCATTCGCACGATCGGCGAGTTTCCGAACCTCACGGCCGCGATGGAACGCGCCGGCTGGAGCGAGACGCGCATCCGCAAGATCATGGGCAAGAACTGGGTACGGGTGTTCGGCGAAGTCTGGAACGTGTGAGCGTCACCCCTTCCTTTTATAGCGGATAGAAACGGAGTCTTTTCATGCAACCCCAACTGCCCATCGACGTGAATCCGGACACCGGCGTCTGGACCACCGACGCGCTGCCGATGCTGTACGTGCCGCGTCATTTCTTCACGAACAACCATGTCGCCGTCGAGGAAGCGCTCGGCCGCGACGCGTACGCGGAAATTCTGTACAAGGCCGGGCACAAGTCCGCGTATTTCTGGTGCGACAAGGAAGCGAAGCAGCATGGGCTGACTGGCATGGCGGTGTTCGAGCACTACCTGAACCGTTTGTCGCAGCGCGGCTGGGGGCTGTTCAGGATCATCGAAGCCGATCCGGCCAGCTCGCATGCGCGGATCGAATTGCGTCACTCGTCGTTCGTGCTCGCGCAACCGGGCAAGACCGGCAAGCTCTGCTACATGTTCGCCGGCTGGTTCGCTGGCGCGATGGACTGGGTCAACGATACGGCACCCGAAGGTGCGCGCCAGGGACCGCCGTCGCAATCGCAAGAAGCGCGCTGCGCGGCGGAGGGACACGAGCACTGCGTGTTCGAAGTGTCGCCGCTCGCGTCAATCTAATCCGAGCAATCCGAGCATTCCGAGGTCGATCGCGATGCGTTACCCGAACCTTTTCAAGCCGCTCACGTTGAACCAGCTGACGCTGCGCAATCGCATCGTCAGTACCGCGCACGCGGAGGTCTATGCCGAGCCGGGTGGCCTGCCCGGCGACCGTTATATCCGCTACTACGAGGAAAAGGCGAAGGGCGGCGTCGGACTCGCCGTGTGCGGCGGATCGAGCCCGGTGTCGATCGACAGCCCGCAAGGCTGGTGGAAATCGGTGAATCTCGCCACCGACCAAATTGTCGATCCGCTCGCGCGGCTCGCCGAAGCGATGCACGCGCATGGCGCGAAGATCATGATTCAGGCCACTCACATGGGACGCCGTTCGGCGTTTCACGGCGAGCACTGGCCGCATCTGATGTCGCCGTCGGGCGTGCGCGAGCCGGTGCATCGCGGCAACGCGAAGGTTATCGAGGTCGAAGAGATCCGCCGCATCATCGGTGACTTCGCGGCGGCCGCGAAGCGCGTGAAAGATGCGGGCATGGACGGCATCGAGATCTCGGCGGCGCACCAGCATCTGATCGATCAGTTCTGGAGCCCGCGCACCAACTTCCGTACCGACGAATGGGGCGGCTCGCTCGAAAACCGCCTGCGTTTCGGCGTCGAAGTGTTGCAGGCGGTGCGCGCGGCCGTCGGCGCCGACTTCTGCGTCGGCCTGCGCATGTGCGGCGACGAATTCCATGAAGATGGGCTCGATCACGAGCAACTGAAAGAGATTGCCCAGGCGATGAGCGAGAGCGGCCTGATCGACTATCTCGGCGTGATCGGTTCCGGCGCGGATACGCACAATACGCTCGCCAACTGCATGCCGCCGATGGCGCTGCCGCCCGAGCCGTTCGTGCATCTCGCGGCCGGCATCAAGCAGGTCGTGAAGGTGCCGGTGATGCATGCGCAAAGCATTCGCGACGCGGGCCAGGCAGAGCGGCTGCTCGCGAGCGGCATGGTCGATCTGGTCGGCATGACGCGCGCGCAGATCGCCGATCCACATATGGTCATCAAGATCCGCGATGGCCGCGAGGACGAAATCAGGCAGTGCGTCGGCGCGAACTACTGCATCGACCGGCAGTACAACGGGCTCGACGTGCTGTGCGTGCAGAACGCGGCGACCTCGCGCGAAGCGACGATGCCGCATGTAATCGCGAAGTCGCGCGGGCCGAAGCGCAAGGTCGTCGTGGTGGGTGCCGGACCGGCGGGGCTCGAAGCAGCGCGCGTCGCGAAGTCGCGCGGTCACGACGTGGTGCTGTTCGAGAAGAACGATCACGTCGGCGGCCAGATCATGCTGGCGGCGAAAGCGCCGCAGCGCGAGCAGATGGCGGGCATCGTGCGCTGGTTCGACATGGAGACGAAGCGCCTCGGTGTGGACCGCCGCCTCGGTGTCGCCGCCGACGAGCGCATCATCATGGCCGAAAAGCCGGACATCGTCGTGCTTGCCACCGGCGGTTCGGCGTTCACGTCGCAGGTCGCGGCGTGGGGTGTCGACGCGGGGCTCGCGGTCAGTTCGTGGGACGTGCTCGCCGGCAAGGTCGAGCCGGCCGGCAACGTGCTCGTGTACGACGGCGTCAGCACGCATGCGGGCGCGGGCGTCGCCGATTTCATCGCGAGCCGCGGCGCGAACGTGGAGATCGTCACGCCCGACGTGAAGGTCGCCGACGACGTCGGCGGCACCACGTTCCCGATTTTCTATCGCCGTCTGTACGCGCAAGGCGTGATCCATACGCCCAACTACTGGCTCGACAAGGTGTACGAGGAAGACGGCAAGAAGATCGCCGTGATTCGCAACGAGTACACCGAGGAGCAGGAAGAGCGCGCGGTCGACCAGGTGGTGATCGAAAACGGCAGTACGCCGAACGATCAGCTTTACTGGCGGCTGAAGCCGGAATCGGTCAATCGCGGCCAGCTCGACGTGCACAAGCTGTTCGCGTCCGAACCGCAGCCGTGTCTCGACGAGCCGCTCGGCGACGGTCGTTTCCTGCTGTTCCGGGTCGGCGACTGTATCTCGATGCACAACATTCACGGCGCGATCTACGACGCGCTGCGCCTTTGCAAGGATTTCTGACGATGAGCCCCGTGTTTGTCATCACCGTCCTGCTGTGGGTGTCGGTGGCCGGTCTCGCGTTCGCGCTGGCGCGCCGCGCCGCCTATTGGCGCGAGGGCCGCGCGACCGCCGCGGGCGCCTATGGCTGGACCAATCTGCTCGCGATCCCGAAGCGCTACTTCGTCGACCTGCATCACGTGGTCGCGCGCGATCCGTACATCGCCCGCACGCACGTGGCCACGGCGGGGGGCGCGCTCCTCGCGATGGCGCTCGTGTTCGTCAACTACGGCCTTGCGATCTACTCGCCTTGGCTCGACAAACTGATCTTCGTCGCCGCGCTGGTGATGCTGATCGGCACGGTGTTCGTCTGGCGCCGCCGGCATGGCGCGAAGACGGTGCCGGCGCGTTTGTCGCGCGGGCCATGGGATCAGTTGCCGCTGCTGCTCGGCGCGTTCGCACTCGGTCTCGCGCTGTTCATCGCGCTGCCGGCGACGGCGATGTCCGGCGCGCTCGCCGTACTGGTCGCGCTGCTGATCGCGGCGGGCGCGTTCACGATGACGTTCGGCGCGGCGCGCGGCGGGCCGATGAAACATGCGCTGGCCGGGCTGCTGCATCTGGCGTTTCATCCGCGTCAGGAGCGCTTTGCCGGTTTTGCCGAAGCTCGCGACGCCGTGCCGCCCACCGCGCTGAAAGCGCCGCTGCTCGACGCGAAGGAATACGGCGTCGGCAAGCCGGTCGAATTCCGCTGGAACCAGTTGCTCAGCTTCGACGCCTGCGTGCAATGCGGCAAATGCGAAGCGGCGTGCCCCGCGTTCGCGGCGGGTCAGCCGCTGAATCCGAAGAAGCTGATCCAGGATCTGGTGACCGGCATGGTCGGCGGCACCGACGCGCACTATGCGGGCAGCCCGACGCCCGGCATTCCGGTTGGCCAGCATGCGGGCGCGCCAGGCAAGCCGCTGATCTCCAGTCTGATCGAAGCGGACACGCTGTGGTCCTGCACGACCTGCCGCGCCTGCGTGCAGGAGTGCCCGATGCTGATCGAGCACGTGGACGCGATCGTGGACATGCGCCGCAATCAGACGCTCGTCGAAGGCAGCGTGCCGGGCAAGGGACCGGCGACGCTCGCGAATCTGCGTGAAACCGGCAGCATCAACGGCTACGACATCGGCGCGCGTTACGACTGGGCCGTCGATCTGCAAGTGCAGGTCGCGCAGCCGGGCCGCCACGTGGACGTGCTGCTGATCGCCGGCGAAGGCGCGTTCGACATGCGCTATCAGCGCACGCTGCGCGCGCTCGTCAAGGTGCTGAACCGCGCGGGCGTTGATTACGCGGTGCTGGGCGGCGTCGAAACCGATACCGGCGACACCGCGCGGCGGCTCGGCGACGAAGCGACGTTCCAGCAACTGGCCCGTACGCTGATCGGTACGCTCGCTCAGTACTCGTTCACGCGCATCGTCACGGCCGATCCACACGTGCTGCATAGCCTGCGCAACGAATATCGCGCGCTCGGCGGCTTCTACGAGGTGCAGCATCACACGGCGCTGATCGACGAACTGATCGGGAGCGGCAAGCTGTCGCCGCGCGCGGCTGCCGCCGTCGCGGAGCGCAACATCACGTATCACGACCCGTGCTATCTGGGCCGCTACAACGGCGAGACGGAAGCGCCGCGGCGCGTGCTGAAGAGCATCGGCATCAAGGTGGTCGAGATGGAGCGTCACGGCCTGCGCGGACGTTGCTGCGGTGGCGGTGGAGGCGCACCGTTGACCGATATCCCGGGCAAGCGGCGGATTCCCGACATCCGTATCGACGACGCGCGCGCGAGCGGCGCGGAGATCGTCGCGGTCGGCTGCCCGAATTGCACGGCGATGCTCGAAGGGGTGGTGGGGCCGCGACCGGAAGTGCTGGACGTCGCCGAACTGGTCGCCGCGGCGCTGGAGTAACGCGATGATGAATACGCTCAAACGAATCGATCCGCGCCGGCCATTTACCGTGACGGCACAGGGACGCAGGCGCATCACGCTGGGCGTGATTGGCGTGACGGATGCCGGCGGCAGTGCGTTGCTGGCTGATGCGCGTCACACGGCGCATCACGAACAACCGAAGCCGCGCCGCACGACGGCCACGCCGCATCATGTGCTGCTGGTCGCGGCGCACGCGGACCGCGGCGCGCTCGATGAACACGCGCGCCAGACGCTCGCCGCCGCCGCGCTGATCGCGGACGCGCGCACCGAAGTCATGCTGCTCGTGTTCGGCGAATTCACCGGCGATGCCGCCGCGCTCGGCGCCGACAAGCTGATCGAATTGCCGACGTTCGATCGCCGCACATACGCGCCGGACGATGAACTGAACGCGCTGGCCGCGTGCGTCGCGGCCTACGCGCCAGCCCATGTCTTGCTGCCTGACAACGCGAGCGGCGACGGCGAGCTCGGCCGCCGTTATGCGGCGGCGGTCGATGCAAGCGTCGCGACGCACGTCGTCGAGATCGATGCCGGCCATGCGGCCACCTATATTCGCGCGAATACGGCACTCGCCAGCCGCGCGCTGCCCGAAGTCGTGCTGCTTGCGCTGAATGCGGTCGATCCGAAGCTGCCGTTCGTCGGCGCGGGCGAGCGGCTCGCGTGGCGCTTCGACTGTGACGTGGAAGCCGCAAACGCACAACGCGCGATGCGCGATCTCGGCATCGACGAAGTCGACGCGGCGCAGGTCGCGCTGGAAGAGGCGGATTTCATCGTGTCGGCCGGCAACGCCGTCAGCGACGTGCCCGCGTTCGAGCGGCTCGCGGCGACCCTCGGCGCGGCGATCGGCGCGAGCCGGGTCGCTGTCGACGACGGCAAGTTCACGCGCGACAAGCAGATCGGCGCGACCGGTAAGACCGTCGAGGCGAGCGTGTATATCGCGTTCGGCATCTCCGGCGCGGTGCAGCATCTGCAGGGCATCAAGGATTGCCGCCACGTGATCGCCGTGAATCTCGACGCGAGCGCGCCGATCGCGAAGCGCGCGAATCTGACCGTGATCGCCGACACGCAGGAAACCATCGCGGCGCTCAACGAGGCGGCGGCCGCGGCGCGCGCCGCGCGCGCCACCTCGGCCGCGCTGCTGCAACCTGGCCAGCTTGCCGAAGGAGTGCTCGCATGAAGATCGCCGTTCTGGTTTCGCTCGGACGTCATCCGGTCAACGGCGTCGCGCGCTACAGCCGTAACGATGCGGCGGCGTTGACTTTGGCGCTGTCGCTCGCCCGAACCAGCGGCGCGAGGCTCGACGTGCTGCACGCGGGCGATCCGTCGAACGCCGCGTTGAACGAGTATCTGGCGCTCGGCGCGGGTTCGGTCGAAGTGCTCGAGATGCCGCCCGACGCCGATCCCGCGCCGCAACTCGCCGCGCGTTTGCGCGGCTACGAGTTGGTGCTGACCGGCACGCGCGCCGAAGGCGGTTTCGATAGCGGCATGCTGCCGTATCGCGTCGCGCATGCGCTGGCAGTGCCGCTCGTCGGCGCGGCCGTCGATCTGGCTCTGCGCGACGGTTGCGCGCAGGTCCGGCAGTTCATGCCGAAGGGCTTGCGACGGCGCGTCGAAGTGCGGCTGCCCGCGTTGATCGCCGTGCATCCGCTCGCGAACGCCGCGACGTCGTACGCGTATGCGCGGCTGCGCGAAGGCACGATCGAGTGCGCCGCCGTGCCGCTCGCCGAGGTCCGGCGCGGTACCGATCGAGAACACTCCGCATGGACCATCGGCCCCGCCACAGCGAAACCGGTGCGCCTCGCCGCCGCCGAAAAGCGCTCGGGCCACGCGCGCATGCTGTCGGCGACGACGACCGAGAGCCGCGGCGGCAGCGTCGTAATTGAAGGGAGTTCCGTCGAAAAAGCACAAGTGATACTCGCGTATTTGCGCGAGCATCAACTGGTGGATTACTGAATTCCGGTTCGGGCCCGCATGCGACCAGGAGGGCCTGGCGCGGCGCCAGACGTGACACGCAACGGAGCACACAATGAAAGTTTCCGCAGACGTTCGCGCAATGATCGAACGCCGCAAGCAGAATTACACGCTGGAAGCGCCGTTCTATACGAGCGAGGAGATCTTCTCGCTCGACATCGACGCGATTTTCCGGCAGCACTGGATTCAGGTCGCGGTCGAGCCCGACGTGCCCGAGCCGGGCGACTACGTGACGGTGGAAATCGGCGACGATTCGATCCTGATCGTGCGCGACGACGACATGCGGGTGCGCGCGTTTCACAACGTATGCCGCCATCGCGGCGCGCGTCTGTGCAATACCGGCAAGGGCTCACTCGGCAATATCGTCTGTCCGTATCACAGCTGGACGTATAGCCTCAATGGCGACCTGATGTTCGCGGAGCACATGGGCGAGCAGTTCGACCGCTGCAAACATAGCCTGAAAGCGGTGCACGTGGAGAATCTCGCCGGGTTGATTTTCATCTGCCTCGCGGAGCAGCCGCCCGCCGATTTCTCCGTGATGCGCGCCGCGATGGAGCCGTATCTGTTGCCGCACGATCTGGCCGGCTGCAAGATCGCCGCGTCGATCGACATCATCGAGGAGGGCAACTGGAAGCTGACGATGGAGAACAATCGCGAGTGCTATCACTGCGTCGCGAACCATCCCGAGCTAACCATCTCGCTATACGAATACGGCTTCGGATATCAGCGCACGCCCGCGAACGAGGAGGGCATGGCCGCGTTCGAGGCGACGGTCGCGCGTCGCACCGCGCAGTGGGAGGCGATGCAGTTGCCGTCGGCGGAAATCGAGCGGCTCGCGGATCTGGTCACCGGTTTTCGTACGCAACGGCTACCGCTCGATCGCGACGGCGAATCACAGACGCTCGATGCCAAGGTCGCCTCGAAGAAACTGCTCGGCGGTTTCAAGCTGGCCGATCTGGGCGGCCTGTCGTTCTGGACCCAGCCGAATTCCTGGCATCATTTCATGAGCGACCATATCGTCAGTTTCTCGGCGATTCCGCTGTCGGCCGGCAAAACGCTGGTGCGCACCAAATGGCTGGTGCACAAGGACGCACGCGAAGGCATCGATTATGACGTCGACAATCTGACCGCCGTATGGCGTGCGACGAACGACCAGGATCGCACGCTCGTCGAGTATTCGCAGCGCGGCGCGACGAGCAGCGCGTATCAGCCCGGTCCGTACTCGCCGTTCACCGAGGGGCTCGTTGAAAAGTTCTGCGAGTGGTATATCGGCCGTCTCGCGGATTTCGACGCAAAGCCGCAGCCATTGCACGACGAGAAAGTCGTGTCGTTCGCGCGCTGAGCGCAATACCGCGATGAGGAGCGGGGGGACAACCATGATGCGCGATCAGGCCATGTTTGAAGCGGACATCGAGAAGAATTCACCGGGTTCAGGTGGCGCGCCGAGCCGCGTCACGCAGCCGCGCTTCTGGGACGCGCTGCCCGCGCGCTGGAACAGCGACGCCGACGACACGCTGGAGTGCTGCCAGGTCCGCAACGAAACGCACGACGTAAAGAGCTTTTTCTTCCGCGCGCCATCCGGTCGGGCGTTCGTGTTCGAGCCGGGGCAGTTCATCACGCTGGAGCTGGAAATAGACGGCGAGCGGGTCAATCGCTGCTATACGATTTCGTCGCCGCCCACGCGGCCGCATACGATCTCGATTACCGTGAAGCGCGTGCCGGGTGGCCCCGTGTCCAACTGGCTGCACGATCATCTGCATGCGGGCATGCAGGTGCGCGTGCTGGGGCCCGCCGGTGAATTCACCTGCGCGCGGCACCCGGCGCGCAAGTTCCTGTTTTTGTCGGCGGGCTCGGGCATCACGCCGTTGATGTCGATGAGCCGCGCGCACCATGAACTCGGCGAGGACAGCGATATCGTCTTCGTGCATAGCGCGCGCACGCCGGACGACATCATCTTCGCGCGCGAGCTCGATCTGATCGCCGCGAATCAGGCGCATTTCCGTACCGCGTTCGTCTGTGAGCGCGTGGGCACGCGCACCAATTGGCCTGGCATCACCGGCTTTCTGACGCTGCCGCTGCTAAAACTCGTGGCGCCGGATTTTCTGGAGCGCGAGATTTTCACCTGCGGCCCTGCGCCGTACATGCAGGCGGTGCGCAACCTGCTCGACGAAGGCGGCTTCGATCGCCAGCATTATCACGAGGAAAGCTTTTCGTTCGAGACCATCGGCGAAGCGGCCGCGCAATCTGCTGAAGCGCATGTCGCGGACACGCCGCGCGATGCGCCCGCCCCGGTCGAAACCGCAACGCGTTTCAAGGTGAGCTTTACGCGCAGTCATCGCGAGATCGAGTGCGGCGGCGGCCAGCATGTGCTCGATGCGGCGAAGCAGGCGGGCGTGCGGCTGCCGGCGTCGTGCACGCAAGGCATGTGCGGCACCTGCAAGGTAAAGCTCGTGTCCGGTGAAGTGGCGATGAAGCACGCAGGCGGTATCCGTCAGCGCGAGATCGATCAGGGCATGGTGCTGCTGTGCTGTAGCAAGCCGCTGACCGATCTCGTCGTCGACAAGTAGCACGACTGATAACCACAAGAGCACGGCAAACACTCGGCGGATTTGCGTGGAAGTCGCATGCGGACAACTGCATGTCGCAAAACAACGCTACCCGGCAATTCTGGTTGGCGATTCTAAAGGAGCGATGAGCGGTTCGATAGCTAACGCGTCAATGGGCAAATGGATCAACGGGAGAACGGCGATGAGACTGATCGGAAAGATAGTGGTGGCAAGCGCGTTGGGCGTGATGCTGGCGGCGGGCAGTGCGGGCGTGTCGGCCGATTCGAAGCCGACCATCAAGATCGGTTACGTGGAGGGCTGGGACGATAGCGTCGCGACGTCGAACGTAGCCGCCCAGGTGATCGAGAAACGCCTCGGCTATCAGGTGCAACTGGTGCCGGTGGCCGCCGGTGTGATGTGGCAGGGCGTCGCGCGCGGCGATCTCGACGCGACGCTGTCCGCGTGGCTGCCGGTCACGCACGGCGCGTACTGGAACAACTTCAAGGACAAGGTGGTCGACCTCGGGCCGAACTTCAACGACGCGAAGATCGGTCTGATCGTGCCGGACAACTCGGATGTGAAGAGCGTCGGCGATCTGCAGGCGAAGAAGTCGGAATTCGGCGCGCGTATCGTCGGCATCGATGCTGGCGCTGGCGTGATGCAAAAAACCAGCGAGGCGATCAAGGCCTACGGGCTCGACTATCAGCTGATGCCGAGTTCCGGCAGTGCGATGACGGCCGAACTGGCGCGCTCGGAGGCGGCCAGCAAACCGATCATCGTCACCGGCTGGAAGCCGCACTGGATGTTCGCGAAGTACAAGCTGAAATTCCTCGACGATCCGAAGAAGGTATTCGGTGAAGCGGAGCACGTGGATAGCGTGGTGAATCCGGAGCTCGAGAAAAAGGCGCCGACGGTGGTCGCATTCCTGAAGAAGTTCCAATGGAAGCCCGGCGAGATCGACACGGTGATGCTGGCCACGCAGAATGGCGAAAAACCGGTCGCGGCCGCAGACGCGTGGATCAGCGCGCATTCGGATCGAGTGGATAGTTGGGTGAAGTAAGCCGGCAAGCGTCGGCGCAGCAGTTGAAAACGCCGCTTTTCAGCGGCGTTTTTCCGTTTAGCGCAGCACGACGGTGCGCTCGCCGTTGATGAACACGCGCCGCTCGACGAACGCCTTCACCGCGCGCGCGAGCGTAATGCATTCGACGTCGCGTCCGGTCGTCAGCAGCCGTTCGGGGCTGTACGAGTGATCGACCGGTTCGACTCCCTGCTCGATGATCGGACCTTCGTCGAGATCGTCGGTGACGAAATGCGCGGTGGCGCCGATCACCTTGACGCCGCGCGCATGGGCCTGATGATACGGCCTCGCCCCCTTGAAACCGGGTAGGAACGAATGATGGATATTGATCGCGCGACCGGCGAGCGCCCGGCTCGTTTCGGCCGACAGGATCTGCATGTAGCGCGCGAGGATCAGCAGTTCCGCGCCGGACGAGTCGAACAGGTCGAGCAGTTGGGCTTCCTGTTGCGGCCTGGTATCTGCGGTAATCGGTAGATGATGGAACGGCAAGCCGTGCTGCCGTGCAAGCGGTTCGAGGTCGCGGTGATTCGAGCCGATGCCGACGATGTCCATCTTCAGTTCGCCCATGCGCCAGCGAAACAGCAGATCGGCGAGACAGTGCTCGAGTTTGGACACCATGATCAGCACTTTCGGCCGGCTCGACAGATCGTGGATCGCCCAGGTCATCCGGAAGCGTTCGGCGATCGGCGCGAATTCCTGCGTCAGCGTGTCGATCCGCAGCGTGGCGTCGCGATCGACGTGGTGAAACACGCAGCGCACGAAAAAGCGCTCGCTGAGCTCGTCGTCGAATACGGTGAGCTCGTCGACATAGCAACGATGCCGTTCGAGAAAGCCGGCGACGGCGGCAACCTGGCCCGCCGCGCTCGGACATGCGACGGTGAGAACCCCTTGAGCAGGAGGTGAAACGGCGGACATAAGCTCTCCACATTGACGATCGGGCGATGCCGCGGGGCGCGGCGCGCATCGTCGCAGTAGAGCAAATCGGGCGCTTGCGCGGATAGAAGCTAACCGCCGTAGGGCTGGAACGGGAACGCCAATGGACCGGCAGGCTAGTTTTCGTTCTGATCCGCGGGGGCCGCCGCGAGCCTTCGTTTGAGCGTGTCGATCAATGCACGCACTTTCGCTGGCGGGTGGCTGGTCGGCGGAAACACGGCCTGGATGCTCGCGGGCGCGGTTGCCCATTCGGGCAGCAGCCGGATCAGCCGTCCCGCCTCAACGTCGTCCGCGATCGAAAAATCGGTCAACAGACCGATGCCGCCGCCCGCGAGCGTCGCCGCGCGGCAGGCATCGGCCGTGTTGACACGCAATGCGGACGCGCAGCGCACGCTCGCGGTTTTGCCGTCGACGTGCCGCAGATCGAGCATCAACGGATGAGGCAGCACCGACAACGCGCAATAGGGCAGCGCCTCCAACGCGGTCGGCGTGCCCGGCACGCCCCACGTCCGCACGAACTCGGGACTCGCGACCAGCCACTTGACGAAGCTGCCGAGCTTCACCGCGCGATAGTTGGAATCCGCGAGACGACCCAGCCGGATCGCAACGTCGATGCCATCGGCAATCAGATCTACGTAGCGGTCGCTGCTTAGCAGCTCGATGTCGAGCTGCTGATGCGTGCGGCGCAATTCGACCAGCGCGGGCGCGACGACGAGCGTGCCGTAGTCGTTCGGCGCACTGACGCGCAGCGTGCCGCGCACCGGCGACGTTTCCCCGCCGAGCGCGTTCAGCGCGTCTTCGGTGGCGCGCAGAATCTTCACGCTCGCCTCGTAGAACGCGCGGCCCGCCTCGGTCACACCGAGCCGCCGGGTGGTACGCACGAGCAGGCTTGCGCCGACCTCCGCCTCGAGCCGCTGCATGTGCGTGCTGACCATCGTCTTGGCGAGTCCGAGACGGGTCGCCGCGGCGCTCAGCGAGCCCGCGTCGATGACCGCGACGAAGATCGCGAGGCGGTTCAGGTTCACGTTGCGCACATCGGCCATGATCGATTGTCCATTCCCGCTTGACTATGTTTCCCGGATTATCGGGCTTCCGCGCAAGCGTGCCTACGCCTTATGCTCGGCATGTCATTCAATGCCTCCGGAGCCCTCCTTGCCTGCCGCCAGACCCGCCCAGCCTATCAAGCTGTACACGACGCCGCTTTCGGGCCACGGTCATCGCGTGAAGCTGTTTCTGACACTGCTCGATCTGCCGTTCGAGGTGATCGAACTGAACCTGAAGGCGGGCGACAACGGCACGCCCGAGTACCTCGCGCTGAATCCGTTCGGTCAGGTGCCGACGATTCAGGACGGCGAGCTGACGCTGTTCGACTCGAATGCGATTCTCGTCTATCTGGCGAAGCGCTATGGTGACGCGTCGTGGCTCCCGGACGATCCGCCCGGCGCCGCGGCGGTGCAGCGCTGGCTGTCGCTCGCGGCGGGTCAGATCGCATACGGGCCGTGCGCGGCGCGGCTCGTTACCGTGTTCGGCGCGCCGCTCGATCACGAGCGCGCGAAGAAGATCGCCGTCAAGCTGTTCGATGTGATCGACGAGGAGCTTGCCGGTAAGGCGTTCGTGGCGGGCACGCACGTCACGATCGCCGATATCGCCGCGCACACGTATATCGCTCACGCGCCCGAGGGCGGCGTGTCGTTACAGCCGTATCCGCACATTCGCGCGTGGCTGCGTCGCGTGGAGGCATTGCCGCGGTTCATCGCGATGCCGTCGACGAAGGCGGGGTTGCTGGCGGCGTGATGCGCGTTCAGAGCCGCGTCAGATTTTGCACAGGAGTCCGATCATGTCCGAATTCGTTCCGATGAATAGCTGGGGGGCCGACGCGTCGCCGTTTCACGCGGGCGAGCTGCATGCGCAGCAGCGTGCGGGTGTGCGTGACGTCGCGGAGTCGATCGGACGTCGGGGGATTCGGCGTTTCATGCCGGAGCAGCACCGCGAGTTTTTTGCCGCGCAGCCGTTTGTCGTGATCGGCGGCGTCGATGCGAGCGGTCAGCCGTGGGCGACGCTGCGCGCGGGTGCGCCGGGTTTCGTCTCGTCGCCGGATGCGCGGACGCTGCGTATCGAGGGCGGCGCCCTGGCTGGCGATCCGCTCGCCGCGGGATGGCGCGTCGGCGCGCAGCTCGGAGCGCTGGGCATCGAGCCGCGCACGCGGCGGCGCAATCGGGCGAATGGCGTCGTACGGTCCGTGGACGGTGGCACGTTGCAGGTCGAGGTGTTGCAGAGCTTCGGGAATTGCCCGAAGTACATCCAGAGCCGCACGCCGTATTTCGCCGAACGGAATGCGAGCGCGACGCGCGCACAGCCCGACATCGCCGCCCATCTGAGCGGTGCCGACCGCGAGTTGCTCGCGAGCGCGGACACGTTCTTTATCGCCAGCGCGAATCTGAGTGAGGAAGCGGGGTTGGGGAAGGGCGTCGACGTTTCACATCGGGGCGGTGCGCCGGGCTTCGTGCGCGTGGACGACGCGAATACGCTGACCACGCCCGACTATGGCGGCAACCGGCTTTTCAACACGATCGGCAACCTCGTGCACGATCCACGCGCGGGTCTGCTGTTTATCGACTTCGCGACCGGCGATCTACTTTATCTCGCGGTGCAAGCGGAAATCATATGGGACGGCGACGAGCTCGCGGCATTTGCGGGCGCGCAGCGGCTCGTGCGGTTTCATGTGACAGAAGTGCGGCGCAGCCGCGGCGCCGTGCCATTCCGATGGTCGGAGGTTGAACTGGCGCCGCAGTTTCTGCCGAAGATTCGCGAAAGCGCATAAGCCGATGCACACGCGCGTGCTTTAGCTCGGCCGCAGCGTTACTGCGCATTCCTTCCGAGCCGGTAAGAGACGCCGAGTCTGGTGGCCAGTTGCCACACATAGACTCGCGAGTATGAAATGCCGAACTGACGGCTTATCAGCTCGCGCATGCGCGCATTGCTCCAGCCGTCTGCGTCGAAGCCGTAGTCTCGCGGCGAGGCCCTCAGCGCCTGTGCCAGCCAGTCGAGATCCGCCACCGCCAGCGCGGAATGGCGGCCGCCGACGCTCATGTTTCTCAGTGCGTCCAGGCCACCTTGCTCCAATAGCTTTCGATATCGCTCGACCGTCGTCTTTGCCATGCCCATCTCTTTCGCGACCACGGCGGCCGCGACGCCGTCGAGCAGCTTCTTGCCCGCCGCGAGACGCCGTGCGACGGTTGGCAAATCGTCATTCGGTCGATACATCGGAGAACTCCACCGTTGGTGGTCGCTGACCGGACTGTAATCGGTTACCCGGGCAGACACAAAGCAGGGCGCGCAACTTAGAAATAATCGAAAAGTTGACGGCTGTGTCAAAAATAATAAAAAATCAATCGCGGCTTTCGTCCGATAGAAAAATCGTTTTTGAACCTCTCGTAGGTCGGTCACATGACGTTTTTCTTTCTACCAACTTAAAAGATCTTGAGATTGAATTTAACGTTTGCTAACCTGATTGAACTGATTTAAATAACCTAATCGGTCCGGTTCGGCTCGCTCTGGCACACCTTGCTGTTTTGTGAATGTTTATTAGGGTGCACTCTTCGATGCAGGGTGCCGATATTTGCCGCAACCCTGCGAAAAGGATGCTGCAGATTGAAAAACGCTTCGCGGGATTTTGAATGGATAGAGGTAACGGGGCATTCACGCAAAGTGCCGCTGTGAATTCCCAGTCCAGTAACATCTGCTTAATCTGGCTGCGTGATTCAAATCCCGAATTATTTTTATGCGGGGCGCTTTCTGGCTCGATACGCATAGCTGCGGTAACAGTTGTGGTCTTTGCAAGCACGCGGTAAGGAGAACCACATGAACACGGATAGGACCCGCGATATTGCCGCGATGCTATTGCGTGCCGCGAAGCGCAAAAGGCTCGTGACTTATCAGGAACTGCACGCGCTTTTCGGTCGCGACGATCCATTACAAAGCCGCTATCGCGCGTTGGAGGACGCGGCGCGCTCGCTGAGCGACTGCGTGTCGCTCGACTACGGCTGCCTGATGAGTCTAGACAACGGTCTGCCGGGCGATGACTTTTTCAACCGCTTCAGGCACGGCAGACCGCGCGAATACGAAAAGGTGATGGGCTTCGGGTCGACGGGACGCTCGACGACGAGGAAACGACTGATCGCGGATGCCGAGCGTCTGCGCGTGTTCGAACATGCGTCGCAAATCACGGCGAGAGGCGACGCGACGATCACGTTGCGTCCGAATGCCACGTCGAAATGCACGTAGCTGATGCCAACGATGAAGAAATTCGCTTCGATCCTCAATAGGGGTATTCGTCTTTCCTACAAGGTCCCAAACGAAGCTCGTCCCGACTGTCTTAGCGCGTGCCCGCGTCCTGCCTTCCGCGCGTCGCAGTGCGATGCGCCGACCTTTCTCTGTGTGTCGCACCGACTGCAGCGTCGCGCTGCGGTAGCATCTTCATGTATCAAGATTATCCCATTGTGGGGACTCCGGATTTTTCTCGCGGAGAAAATGATCCCTATGCGTGAATGCAGTATAAACAGACGTTCCACCGCAACATCACAGCCGGTTATGGGAAGTCTTGTTTCGGCTCGCAACAGCAACGACGAATTTGCGTAATTAAATTTTTTCTAATTGCTAAGTTCCGCTCCGCGGAGTGCCCGGCATGATCGGACCGCCCTGCACTGCGTCCATCACTGAACGGCGCGCACGTGACTGACGAGAGGCGCCAAGCCTTGCGGATGGACGCTTCCAGCCCTGTTCGCCATAATATCTCCTGCAGATGATGTATTAGAAAATTACTATTTATGTATCCCATGGAGTTTGCTGAAATCACAACAATAACGTTGTTACTCCATATGCAAACGACCCGATTTATATTCAGTTGCCCCATTCCTGGTAATACGACTTATCAGGATTAAACGTCGCGAGGGGATGGTTCGTGACCATTCGAAACGGCTCGGACGGACGGCAGGCAACCGCTCTCACCTGCGCGGGTACATGACGGGCCACCGCGAAGGTGAAGCGGTAGATAGTTGTGGCATTCCGACCGGGCCTTTGCGGACTTCGGGGGAGGCAGCGCAAGGCGCGTCTCGACGCGGGGTGGACTGAGGTACGAGTGTGGGCGGCGTCGAGGGACGACGTCCATGAGATTAGGAAATTCGCGGAGAACCTTCGAATGAAGCGAATCACAGAAATGGTGCGGCAAATCGGCCGCGCGCGGCACACCGCCAGTAGTAGTCGAGCACGCACTGAGCGCGCTCAATCTTCAGTATTCCGCGGAATACAACACGCCCTCCGGCGCAACGCTAACTCTTCTTTCGGATCTTGCGCGGTCTAAACAGTTGAAGGATTTGAATGCGGTCGTCGAGATGTTTGCAATCGCCTACCCGGGCAACGCCCGCTTCGTGGTGGAAAGCGTGCCGGCAAAGGTGCTTAATCACTTTATCGCGTCGCAACTCGATTTCCGCAGCACGGATCGCATCGTGAAGTGGCAGGCGGCGCATCCCGACTGGGCTAAGGACGTCGGGGCAGCGCTCGGTGCGTTCGAGCTCGATGCTTGGGCCGAGGGAGCCGTGCGCGAAATGCAAGCGATCAATCTGAATTAGCCAGATCAAGGTCGACGTGAGCATGGCAATATTTCGAAGGGACCTTCTCGTACACATCGAGGCGCGGCGGGCCTAGTTTCCCACCCGAAGCCGCCGGCGATGCGCGCGAAAGGCTGCCTCACTAATGTTGCTGCCCACGGCGTTGCGGCGTGTTCCATGACGCGGATACGTCAGGCCTTCTTCGCACCGGCTTCACGTATCCTGCTTTTCGTTCAGGCTGAGAATCGCGAGGCTGCCGAGCCGTGTGGGGAACATTGATTTGTCCGTCAGTTCCGCTACTGTAGGGAGCTTTCCGTCAAAATGCATCGAACGCGGCTCTTATTACAAAAACGTGACAAATATACGATCGTTGTTCCACGCCCAGGTTCGCGAGGCATTGGACATTGCTGAGCCAGGGATAAGGACGCTCTGGCCCGATCCCCCTCCGCTAGCGCTGGAGATTATCCGTAGGGATGCCATACCGAGGATCGTCGCACCTTGGGGCTCGGATCTTGCATGGGACACCGCAGTAAGAAAATGCCGCCAGATTCCGACCAGTTGCTTTATCGGTGTACAGCGAGGGCAGGCAGTCTCCATCGTCGCCCTGCTGAGAGTGAGCAGGTCTCGGTTGCATACCAGCTTGTTGTTCGTCGAAAAGGACGCGGGGGCAGTACCGCGCGGTCTGGCGATGGCGATCATGGATCAAGTGCTCGATTTCGTGGCGATTTCGTTCGAGTCCGAGCGTATTGTCCTTGACAATCCTATATCCGATCTGGTTTCTTACTACAAAGACTTCGGATACGAAGAGCTTCGAAGGCAGGGCGGGCGCGAGTCGCCAGCGTTGTTCAGAGCAGCCGGAGTCAGGTAATATGGCCTTGGAGGTACCAAAAATGAGTTTCAGAACGCTCAAGCGCGCGGCCCTCAAGCTCCGCAAGGCGCAGCAAGAGAGGGCCAAAGCACCGAAGAGCCTGAAAAAGAATGTCTATCCGGTATTTGTGACCCGTGGCGAATTGAGTGCTGCGACCGATCGCATGTCGGAAGAGCAGCGCAAGCAGTTGCGCGAAGCGCGTGCGCGCGCGGAAGCACTTCTGTCGAAGCCCGGCATGAGTCCTGACGCGTTGCGAGCCCGAGCCAAGCGTGCTGCTCAGTGGGAAAAGGAACACGGAGACGTGTCCGCTCTGGTCGGAATCCGCCGCTGATCCTCCCCGCGTTCGGCATAAAAAACCCCGCGCTTGCGGGGTTTTTAGTTTCCAGTCTGCGCCAATCGCACTCGATGCAGCGCCCGATGTATTAATCGTCCTTACCTTCGCCGAGAATCTCCTCGGGTTTCCCCAAGAGCCGCGTTGCCTGGGTCCCTTGGTACGCTGTCGAGGTCGCACGCGTGCGCGAACGCAGTCAGATAGCTGGCTGCCACCGACCGTCAACGAACGACAGGCCGAGATTCGCAGTGCCCTTTCCAGTAACGTCAGTTCCAAGTACTGGGAAAGACGATTGAAGTTGCTTGCTTTCCGCCCATTTCGGCACGTCGACCATCTCGTACGAGTATGTAACCGTTGTGACCGTGTCTCCGCCGATTTTCGTGGGCTCATCCCATTTCAAGACCTTCGTGAGCTTCACCTTCCCATAGCAGAAGCGGCCGTAATCCTTGCCGGGAAAGGGCTGACGCTTGTCGATGCTTCTTGCCGTCGTCGGTAAGCGAAAAAATGGCTTTCTGTCGGAAGTTCGTGGAGTAATTCGGACCCTCTTCGGTACCGTTACGTCGCAGCTACACGCGTTGCGCGACTGGCTGCTCGCACAAGGCGTGCATTCGGTCGCGATGGAAGCGACCGGCGTTTACTGGTTGCCGTTGTATGGTGTGCTGGAAAGCGCCGGTCTCGAAGTGCGCATGGTCAATGGCAGGCAGACGCGCAACCTGCCAGGCAGGAAGACCGATATGGCTGACAGCCAGTGGGGGGCCACGCTGCACATGCATGGTCTGCTGCACGCCGGCTTCGTGCCACCGGCTGACATCCGCCGGCTGCAGGACTACCTGCGCCTGCGCGCCGATCATGTGGCGGCGGCAGCGGGTTGTGTGCAACTGATGCAGAAGGCTTTCGAGCGCATGAACATCAAGCTGCACGATGTCATCTCGTCCCTGGCCGGCGTCAGCGGCATGGCGGTGACGCGCGCGATCGTGGCCGGCGAGCGTTCGCCTGAGGCCCTGGTGGCACTGTGCGACGTACAGATCCGGCGCAAAAAGGAACAGGCCGTGATCGAGGCCCTGCGGGGTACCTGGGCCGACGAACACATCTTCGCGCTGGGCCAGGCACTGCAATCCTGGGACCACTACCAGAAACTCATCGCCGATTGCGACAACCGCATCACCGTAGTACTGCCGCCGTACGATGAGGCACAGGCGCCACTGCCCAGGTCCACCAGACAGACCGGCGTCAACGCGCCGGAAATTTCCAGGCTGCGCGAGATACTGGCACAGATGTGCGGCGGACGGGATCTGACGAAGCTGCCCGCGCTGTCGAACTATGGCGTGCTGCAACTGATCGGTGAAGTGGGTACCGACCTGAGCGTCTGGCCAACTGAAAAACACTTCACCGCCTGGACGGGACTGGCACCGGGCAGCAGCGATAGCGGCAAACGCAAGAAACACGTAAAGCGCGGCCGCAACCGGACCGGACAACTGGTTTGCATGATGGCGCAAAGCCTGGTACGCAGCAAGAATATTGCGCTCGGTGGTTTCTACCGCCGTCTCGCTGCACGCCGCGGAGGGTTGGTGGCGACCAAGGCGCTCGCGCGCAAGCTGGCCGCCTGGTTCTGGCGCGTGATGGTCAAAGGTGACGACTACGTTGAAAAGGGACTCGCGCGCTATGAGGAACAGGTCCGCAAAACCAGGGAACATGCCCTCAAGAGGTTAGCCAGGGAGTTGGGGCGCCAGCTTGTTCCGGTCCCCGGCGTCTCTGAGGCAGTTTGAAAACCGCCGAACGCGGCAGGTTCATGGAGAGAGACAGTGCATTCTATCAAGCAAATTCTGCTCCAGCCGATGGCTTTGTAACCGCGCAACATTTGTTACGTTTTGTATCAATCCGCGTGATTAGATAAATCGCGACGTCCTCAACGCGCGGAGCCTGAATCGGCCCACGTCGTTTGTCAGAACCATCCGATCGCGCGATACAGGTGAAATTGCGCGAGGCCGGCCAGTTCATGCAGCGCGATCTCAGCGGCCACGAGGTTATCGAAGCGCGGCAGCACGCCGAGCCGCACGCGCCGCGCGCTGGAAATCTGCGGCTGCGGCTCGATGCCGAAGCACTGAAAGTCGAGCAGCGCACGCGGCATGTGATACGCGGACGTGACGAGTATCAACGTGTCGTAATGTGATTGGCCCACAATGGCCGACACGCGGCAGCGGCATCCCGCGCCGAGAGTTCTACATCAAAGCGGTTTTCCCAACAGACAGCTCCATAGCCTTCTTCCTGCTCTTCTGGACGCGTCCAACCTTGCTCCGCGAGTACTCGTGGTATGCCGGAGGACGCTTCGCCTTCGTCGCGGGCATCGTACACTTCAAGTCGAACGCTCGAACCTTCGGTGCGATATAGCGTTACACAGAACCTGTAATGTGTCGGCTCACCGGATTCGCAGCCTTTCGAGCCAACGGCCTCGCGATGACCACCAGCATCGCGCCATGAGGTGGCAGGTTCGATCAGACACGCGACGCGATCCACGGAGTCAATCCGCCGAAATGCGTCAGTCAGGTCGTTAATAAGGTTTGTGAAGTCAGTCCAGATTGTTTCATCGGCGATCGTTTGAGGTGTCGAGCCTGCTGATTCGACCCGTCGCTTTTCCCGTTCTTCGGCCATGGCCGCGTAGAGACGGTCGTTGTCCACCTCGGCGGAGCACTCACAAAGTAGGTCGTAGGGCGGTACGCCGTGAAGTTTTGGATAGGCGCCTTTAAATTTCGGGCGGCTGCAGCTTTTGGCGCACCTTAGGGTATCGAGTTTGAGGAACCCGACGGAACGCAATTTCGAGCTGTCGATTTCATACCGTTTACGTCCCAAAGCTTCGACGAAAACCTCGGCATATTTTGTGAACCAGCGCCATGCACTGCTGAGCATGGAGTGATCTGGCACCAATTCATCGGCAAGCTCAAAGACATGCGGCCAGTGTTCGGCAAGGGCGACGCGCGCACCTTCTTCGGCGAGTCGACCGATGAGGCGTTGCGCAAGTTGTTGCTTTGATCCCCCATCTTTTAAGCCCGGCGGCATTGGGCTTTGAGTATTTCTGCAGTCAACGCTCGAAGCCATGTGAGTGAATTCAGCTCGAAGCCCTGACTCACCCAACCCATCGCCCACAGCCAGTCGAAGATTCCTTGTCGGTCGTCACCTGGTTGGATACGAGAAAAATGGGCGCCGTGTTTTGCGAGATGCGCGATCCGGCCAACCGCAAAAGCATTGGGCGCCTCTGCAAAAATGCGTGCCATCCAGCCGGGCTGTTTCTTTTGTGCTGCCCGTCTCTTTGCTTCGTTACGAACAAAGCGTGGCCGCCAGACGTCAGTGCATCTTATCGGCTTCGACGCGCTCCATGGCGTCCTCTCCGACTGCGACGGGCGGTTGCGCGACCGGCCGCGAATTCTCGCGATAGCGGGCAAACGCCTCGTCCGCATAGCGGATCTGTGTACGGCCGTGTGGCGCCGGCTCGCCGTTTTCATCGAGATTCACGAACACCATCTTCTCGACGGTCAGGATGCTCTTGCGCGTGATCTTGTTGCGCACCTCGCAGCGCAGCGTGATCGACGTGCGGCCAAAATGCGTCGCCGTCATGCCGAGTTCGATGATGTCACCCTGCCGGGCCGAACTGACGAAGTTGATCTCCGACATGAATTTGGTGACAACGCGCTGGTTGTCCATCTGGCAGATCGCGTAAATGGCGGCTTCTTCGTCGATCCAGCGCAGCAAGCTGCCGCCGAACAGCGTTCCGTTTGGATTCAGATCTTCAGGCTTGACCCACTTTCTGGTGTGAAAATTCATTTGGCATCCCGTCTTTCAGCGTGTTCTGGTCTTTGATATGCGGCCAGATCAAGGGTTTACACGGAGATTATAACCTATATAAGGGTTTTCCCTTATTCTTCAAAAAAACGCCGGAGAGGATGCCGGACGCCATCGGCGGTACAAGGAAGAGGGTGAAGGCGGGCCGCATTGCACGCGGCCCGGACGTCTATCAGGTCGCCTGCAGCGCCCTGGCCGCACCGAGTGCGCGGCGCGCCTCTACGAGCGACTGGCGCGCCGCGCGGGCATCGGCGGCCAGCCGAATGAGTGAGCCGAGCTGCGACGGCTGCCGCACCAGTTCTCGCAGGATCGGCCCGATCGCCGTGTGGCCATCGTCGCGTAGACCGGCCGTCGCGGCGGGCGGCAGGGTACGCCATGCCGGTCACGGCGATCACCGGCAGGGCATCGCCAGTTGCAGTTGTCATCACCGGCACCGTCACATCCCGACCGTGACGCGCGTCGTGCGGTCGCGCTTCAGTTGCCGGTAACGCGCAAGCGCCCACAGCGGGAAGAACTTGCGATAGCTGCGGCGCCTCCGGTTTTTTTGGACACAGATTTGGGGTAAAACGTGTGATCCAAACTGGAGTGGTTGATGTTGAAGAAAACCAATGCGAATGCGGTTGCGCCAGAGGCGCTGGAAGGAGCGCGTAGCGCGACTGGAAGCGCCTCTGGC
>NZ_VZQQ01000003.1 GCF_014397785.1 Paraburkholderia podalyriae | reverse complement strand
GGGTGGGGCGCGTACGGCGGGTGGCCGGTTGGGGCGCTGTGTGGTGCGCGGCGATCTGCGTCGGCTTCGGCTATGCAGCCGTGCGCGCGCAAACGCGGCTCGCGGTAAGCCTGCCGCACGCGTGGGAAGGCCGCGATATCGAGGTGGTCGGCAGTATCAGGGGATTGCCGACGGGCGACGATAAGGGCGCGCGCTTCCTGTTCGACGTCGAAGCGAACGATGCGCGGCTCGCCGCTTTCCCGCGCGTGATCCAGCTCACGTGGATCGCGCGCGACGCCGCGGTGCCGCGGCTCGACCCGGGCCAGCGCTGGCGTCTGACCGTGCGCCTGAAGCGCCCGCACGGCAATGCGAATTTCGGCGTGCGCGATGCCGAGGCGAGTCTGCTCGCGCGCAACATCCGCGCGACCGGCTACGTGAGCGTGCCGGATCATGCGCGGCGCCTGGCCGGTCGCGCGCGCGGGCTCGCCGTGCTGGTTGACCGCTGGCGCGCCGCGTTGCGTGCGCGTATCGACACGGTGCTTGCCGATGCGCCGCATCGCGGCACCGTCGTTGCGCTCGCGATCGGCGCGCAGGACGAAGTAAGCCCCGCCGACTGGCAATTGATGCGAGGCACCGGCACGAGTCATCTGGTGGCGATTTCGGGCTTGCATATCGGCTTCGTCGCGGGGCTGGCGGGCTGGCTCGCGGCAGCACTATGGCGACGTTCGGGGTGGCTCGGCCGCAACTGGCCGCTACGCTTGCCCGCGCAGCTCGTCGGCGTGACGGCCGGTGCGATCTTCGCCGCACTGCATGCCGCGCTCGCCGGCTTCAACGTGCCGGCGCAGCGCGCGCTGTGGATGGCCGCGCTCGCCGCGCTGGCGTTCGTCGGCGGCCGTCAGCTAGCGCGCTCCACTGTGCTCGCGTGGGCGCTCGGGCTCGTGCTGCTGATCGATCCGTGGGCGGTCGTGTCGGCCGGATTCTGGCTGTCGTTTTGCGCGGTCGGCGCGATCCTGTTCGCGATGTCGGGGCGCCCGCGGGTGCGGGGTCCTCGGGCTTCCCGTCATGATGAGGACGAGGAGGGCAGCGCGGCGCGACGCGGGTGGCAGGCGCTGCGCGCCGTATCAATCCGGCGTCTGCGCGCATTCGCCGAACGGTTGGGCAGCGCCGCGCACGTGCAGTTCGCGGTGACGGTCGCGCTTGCGCCGCTGACCGCGTACTGGTTCGCGCAGATTCCGCTCGTCGGGCCGCTCGCGAACGCGTTCGCGATTCCGTGGGTAAGCCTGCTCGTCACGCCGGCGGTGCTCGCCGGCGTCGGATTGCCTGCGCCGCTCGATGCGTTCGCGTGGCGGGCCGCACACACGCTGCTCGATAGTCTCGTGGCCAGCCTGCAGATGTTGTCGGGACCGCGCTGGACACTATGGTGGTTGCCGCAGCCGCGCGCGTGGGCGCTCGCCGCGGCGTCGCTCGGGGTGCTGTGGTGTCTCGCGCCGCGCGGCTGGCCGCTGCGATGGGCGGCGCCGCTGACGTGGCTGCCGCTTCTGATTCCCAGCGCAGACGGCGCGCTCGCCGAGCCATCGGGGGCGTTCCGTCTGACTGCGCTCGATGTCGGGCAGGGTTCGTCGATTCTGGTGCAGACCGCGCATCACGCGTTGCTGTTCGATGCTGGGCCCGGCCCGGAATCGACGCACGCGGGCGAGCGGGTGGTGGTGCCGTTCCTGCAGGCGCAAGGCGTGACGACGCTCGATACGCTAATGATCAGTCACGCCGATTCGGATCATGCGGGCGGCGCGCCGGCCGTGCTCGGTGCGATCGAGGTGCGTCAGCTGGTGGCCGGACTGGAGCCGGGCAATGCGCTGTGGCCGAAGGCGAAGCAGCATGGCGCGCAGACGCTGCCGTGCGTGGCGGGGCAGCGCTGGCAGTGGGACGGTGTCGAGTTCACGGTACTCTGGCCGGACGCCGAAGCGCTAACCGGTAAGGCGAACGATCATTGCTGCGTGCTCAGGGTCAGCACCTTGGCGGCCACCACCGCGGGCCAGGCGCCGCCGCGCGTCGGTGCGAACATGGCGCGTTTCACGGCCCTGCTGACCGCCGACATCGAAGCGCCAACCGAACGCAAGCTGCTCGCACGCGATCGCAACCTGCTGCGCGCGCAAGTGTTGATCGTGCCGCATCATGGCAGCAGGACGTCGTCGACCGAGCCGTTCCTCGACTCTATCGATCCGTCCATCGCGTTATTTCAGGTAGGCTACGAAAATCGCTTTCACCATCCGAATGCGGGCGTGTTCGCGCGCTACGTGGCGCGTCGTATCGAACTCGGCCGCAGCGATCGCGATGGCGCGGTGAGGGTGGACGTCGATCCGGGCGCGCGTGGTGAGGATGGCGCCGCGCTCACGCTCGAGCGCTATCGCGATACGCAGCGCCGCTACTGGATGGAGCCATGAGCGCATCGCGGCTCGATGAGCGTCACGGCGCAGACAGCCGGCGCAAGCAGCGGCATAAGCAGCGGTAGAGCAGCGGTATAAGCAGCGGCACAGGCAAAGCACCCGCCCACGCGTAAAAAACACAACGGAGATAGCCGCAGTTGAAAAACATCATCCATTTCTCGCACGCCAACGGCTTTCCGGCCTCGACTTACCGGACGATCTTCGCCGAACTCGCCGACGACTACGACGTGCGCTCGATCGAGCGCATCGGCCATGATCCGCGCTTTCCGGTCACGCAGGACTGGCCCCATCTGGTCGAGCAACTGCTCGACGACATCGCCCGCAAGTACGAGCAGCCGGTGTGGCTGGTCGGGCATTCGCTCGGCGGTTATCTGTCGCTGATGGCGGCGCTGAAAAAGCCGCAGTGGGTGAGAGGCGTCGTGATGCTCGACTCGCCGGTGATCGCCGGCTGGCGCAGCAGCATGCTGCGCGTGTCGCAATGGACCGGGCTCGACGAGCGGCTGTCACCCGCCGCCGCGACGCGTAAGCGCCGCACGCAATGGACGAGCCGCGACGAAGCATGGCGGCACTTCCATTCGAAGCCCGCGTTCGCGCTCTGGGACGAACGCATGCTGTCCGACTATATCGACTTCGGCATTCCGCAGAGCTCGCCCGACGGCACCCGGATGCTCGCGTTCGATCGCCGCACCGAATACCAGATTTACCGGACGCTGCCGCATACGCTCGGCGCCCGGCTCGCGCGCGGCGCGCCGGTGCCGGTCGGGTTCATCGCCGGCACACGCTCGAAGGAAATGCGCCAGGCCGGTCTCGACGCGACGCGACGCGCGACCGGCGGGCACGTCGAGTGGATCGAGGGCAGTCATTTGTATCCGATGGAAAAGCCGATCGAAACCGCACGCGCGGTGCAACGCATGCTGCGCGAACTGGAGCGAGCAGCCTGACGCGCAGCGCGTGCGAGGCGGCATCGGCGCGCGTGGGGCGGTCGTTTTTTGCTGGGTCGGGACCATCCTTTACGGTATAATCCGTTTTTCCCGCGAGCATCCAGCGATGACCAAATATGTTTTCGTCACCGGCGGCGTAGTATCTTCCCTCGGCAAGGGTATTGCCGCCGCTTCCCTCGCCGCGATCCTCGAATCGCGCGGTCTTAAAGTCACCCTCCTCAAACTCGATCCCTACATCAACGTCGACCCCGGCACGATGAGCCCGTTTCAGCACGGCGAAGTGTTCGTGACGGAAGACGGAGCGGAAACCGACCTCGACCTCGGCCACTACGAGCGCTTCATCAGCACGAAGATGCGCAAGGCCAACAACTTCACCACGGGCCAGATTTACGAGTCGGTGATCCGCAAGGAACGCCGCGGCGATTATCTCGGCAAGACCGTGCAGGTCATCCCGCACATCACGAACGAAATCCAGGCATTCGTCGAGCGCGGCGCAGCGTCCGCGACGTGCGGCGAGCCGGATGTCGCGATCGTCGAAGTGGGTGGCACGGTGGGTGACATCGAATCGCTGCCGTTCCTCGAAGCCGCGCGTCAGATGAGCCTGCGCCTCGGCCGCAACAGCGCGTGCTTCGTGCACCTGACGCTGGTGCCCTGGGTTGCCACGGCCGGCGAACTCAAAACCAAGCCCACCCAGCACAGCGTGCAGAAGCTGCGCGAAATCGGCATCTTGCCGCACGTGCTGCTGTGCCGTGCCGACCGCCGCATTCCGGACGACGAGCGCGCGAAGATCTCGCTGTTCTCGAACGTGCCGGAAGACGCGGTGATTTCCGTGTGGGACGCGGACAGCATCTACAAGATTCCGCAGATGCTGCACGACCAGGGTCTCGACGCGATCATCTGCGAAGAGCTGAAGCTCACGCCGAAGGCGGCGGACCTCACGATGTGGTCCGACCTCGTCGAGAAGCTGCAGAACCCGAAGCACGAAGTGACGATCGGCATGGTCGGCAAGTATGTCGATCTGACCGAGTCGTACAAGTCGCTGATCGAAGCGCTGCGCCATGCGTCGATGCATACGTCTACGCGCGTGAACATCGAGTACATCGACTCCGAAGAGATCGAAACGCAAGGTGTCGAGAGCCTCAGGCATCTCGATGCGGTGCTCGTGCCGGGCGGCTTCGGCCGTCGCGGCACCGAAGGCAAGATCGCCGCGATCCGCTATGCGCGCGAAGCGAAGGTGCCGTACCTCGGCATCTGCCTCGGCATGCAGCTCGCCGTGATCGAATTCGCGCGCGACGTCGTTGGCCTGAAGGACGCGAACAGCACCGAGTTCGATCAGGAAACGAAGAACCGCGTGGTCGCGCTGATCACCGAGTGGTACGACCGCGAAGGCCGCGTCGAGAAGCGCACCGAAGAGTCGGATCTCGGCGGCACGATGCGCCTCGGTTCGCAGCGCTGCCCGATCAAGCCCGGCACGCTCGCCGAAGAGATCTACGGCCCGGATGTGAACGAGCGTCATCGTCACCGTTATGAGGTGAATAACCGTTTCGTACCCCAGCTCGAAGGCGGTGGCCTCATCATTAGCGCCCGTACGCCGAGCGAGGATCTGCCGGAAATGATGGAGCTGCCGCGCAGCATGCACCCGTGGTTCGTCGGCGCGCAGTTCCATCCGGAATTCACGTCCACGCCGCGTGACGGTCATCCGCTGTTCAAGTCGTTCGTCGAAGCGGCGCTCGCGCATCAGCAGTCGAGGGTCGAGGAGAAAGCATGAAACTGGGCGATTTCGAAATCGGACTCGACAAGCCGTTTTTCCTGATCGCCGGTACCTGTGTCGTCGAATCCGAACAGATGACGATCGACACCGCCGGCCGCCTGAAGGAAATCTGCGCGAAGCTGAACATTCCGTTCATCTACAAATCGTCGTACGACAAGGCTAATCGCAGCAGCGGCAAGTCGTTTCGCGGTCTGGGCATGGACGAAGGCCTGCGCATCCTGTCGGAAGTGAAGCGCCAGCTCGGTCTGCCGGTGCTGACCGACGTGCACGCCGAGCACGAGATCGAGCAGGTCGCGTCGGTCGTCGACGTGCTGCAAACGCCCGCGTTCCTGTGCCGCCAGACCGACTTCATCCATGCGTGCGCGCGCTCGGGCAAGCCGGTCAACATCAAGAAGGGCCAGTTTCTCGCGCCGCACGACATGAAGAACGTGATCGACAAGGCGCGCAACGCCGCGCGCGAAGCGGGTCTGTCCGAAGACCGCTTCATGGCGTGCGAGCGCGGCGTGTCGTTCGGCTATAACAACCTCGTGTCGGACATGCGTTCGCTCGCGATCATGCGCGAGACCAACGCGCCGGTCGTGTTCGACGCGACGCACTCGGTGCAGTTGCCGGGCGGCCAGGGCACGAGCTCGGGCGGCCAGTGCGAATTCGTGCCGGTGCTCGCGCGCGCCGCGGTCGCGGTCGGCGTCGCCGGTCTCTTCATGGAAACCCACCCGAATCCGGCGCAAGCGAAGTCGGACGGACCGAACGCGGTGCCGCTCAATCGCATGGCCGACCTGCTCGAGACGCTCGTCACGCTCGACCGGGCCGTCAAGCGCGGGCCGTTCCTCGAAAGCGATTTCAACTGATTCAGGTGTGCGCCGCGTGTCACGGTTACCTTCGATAATCGACCCGCGGCGCTTTCGCATAATGGTCGTCGAACGTATCGGCGCGCGAGTTGTCTGTCGGGGAGACCGGCAGGTGCTTTGCATGGGACCGGAGTAGACGCTAAAGCGCCAACTCCGGTTCGACAGCGCGATGCAAGGTCACAGTAAAGAATTCAACGTCATCCTTTGAGGAAACCATGAGTGCTATCGTAGACATCATCGGTCGAGAGATTCTCGATTCGCGAGGCAACCCCACCGTCGAATGCGACGTGCTGCTCGAATCGGGCACGATGGGCCGCGCAGCGGTGCCGTCGGGCGCGTCGACCGGCTCGCGCGAAGCGATCGAACTGCGCGACGGCGAAGCCGGCCGTTACGGCGGCAAGGGCGTGCTGAAGGCCGTCGAGCATATCAACACTGAAATCTCCGAAGCGATCATGGGTCTCGACGCTTCCGAGCAGGCTTTCCTCGACAAGACGCTGCTCGAACTCGACGGCACCGACAACAAGTCGCGCCTCGGCGCGAACGCGATGCTGGCCGTGTCGATGGCTGTCGCGAAGGCCGCGGCTGAGGAAGCCGGTCTGCCGCTGTACCGTTACTTCGGCGGCTCGGGCGCAATGCAACTGCCGGTGCCGATGATGAACATCGTCAACGGCGGCGCGCATGCGAACAACAGCCTGGACATCCAGGAATTCATGATCGTGCCGGTCAGCCAGCCGAGCTTCCGCGAAGCACTGCGCTGCGGCGCCGAAGTGTTCCACGCGCTGAAGAAGATCCTGTCGGATCGCGGTATGAGCACGGCGGTGGGCGACGAAGGCGGCTTCGCGCCGAACTTCGGCAGCAACGAGGAATGCCTGTCGACCATCCTGCAAGCCATCGAGAAAGCAGGCTACCGCGCCGGTGAAGACGTGCTGCTCGCGCTCGACTGCGCGGCGAGCGAGTTCTACCACGACGGCAAGTACCAGCTCGCGGGCGAAGGCCTGCAGCTGTCGTCGACGGAATTCGCGGACTACCTGGCGAACCTCGCCGACAAGTTCCCGATCGTGTCGATCGAAGACGGCATGCACGAAGGCGACTGGGAAGGCTGGAAGACGCTGACCGACAAGCTCGGCAAGAAGATCCAGCTGGTCGGCGACGACCTGTTCGTGACGAACACGCGCATCCTGAAGGAAGGCATCGAGAAGGGCATCGCGAACTCGATCCTGATCAAGATCAACCAGATCGGCACGCTGACGGAAACCTTCGCGGCGATCGAAATGGCCAAGCGCGCCGGCTACACGGCCGTGATTTCGCATCGCTCGGGCGAAACCGAAGACTCGACGATCGCGGACATCGCAGTCGGCCTGAACGCTGGTCAAATCAAGACCGGTTCGCTGTCGCGTTCCGACCGCATCTCGAAGTACAACCAGCTGCTGCGTATCGAGGAAGATCTCGGCGATATCGCGAGCTACCCGGGCAAGTCGGCGTTCTACAATTTGCGCTAAGCGTTTTCGCCAGATTGTTCACGCCGTTCGATGAGCCGGTTATCCTTCGTTTCTGATTGACCTCGCCGCCCTGCGTATAGCGCAGGGCGGCGCGTATTTATTGTGCTTACTTCATGCGGCTTGTCACTGCTGTCCTGATCGTTCTGCTGGCGTTGATCCAGTACCCGCTCTGGTGGGGGCACGGCGGCTGGCTGCGCGTGCATGAGTTGCAGGGCCAACTCGCGCAGCAACTGCAGAAGAATGCCGACGCGAAGCTGCGCAACGAGCGCATCCAGGGCGAAGTGCAGGATCTGCAGAATGGCACGGCCGCGGTCGAAGAGCGGGCGCGCTACGAAATGGGCATGGTCAAGGACGGCGAGGTGTTCGTGCAGTTCGTGTCGCCGAACCAGCCGTTGCCGGTGCCGAACCCGCCGTCGGCGGATACCTCGACGCGCGGTGAGGTGTCGGCCGCGCCGCTGCACGTGGTGCCGAATCCGGAGTCGCGCGCGAAGCCGGATCGCAAGCGCGGCGGGAAGGCGGCGGCTGCGAAGGAGAAGAAGCCGGCGCACTGAGGTTAGAGCGCTCGCATCGGCTTGCTGTGTGAAGGGCGCAAAAAAAGCGCGGTTCGTTGTGAACCGCGCTTCCTGTTTTTGTGCTGCCGTATTCGCTGCTACCAGCCCCAGTACGGCCCGAACCCGACGCCGATCCCGGTTCCCCAGCCACGTCCCCAGCGGCCACTCGAGAAGCCCGCAGAAAACCTCACGGGCGGCGAACGCGAGTAATAGCGCGACCAGGCTTGCGCGGCGGCGTCCGCGGCCATGGTCTGATCCTGTTCGAACATGACCTGACGGTCGATCGCTTCATACTGCGCGCTTTCCTTAGGCGTCAGCGTCTGCGCATGACTGACGGCCTCAGCCTGATCAGGCGGTAGCCGGCTCAAGATCGGCGACGGGCCCGGTGGATCGATCGAGCACCCGGCTAGCGCCGCGCTGCCCGCGATCACGGCCAGAATCAACGAAAGCGAGTGTTTCATGATCGAATCTCCATGGTCCGAGGCTCGAGGAAGCATCTCCCGACGCGCGGCGCCATATGCTTCCAATGTATCAACGCTGCGATCAAAAGCAACGCGCCGCCCGAGCCGTGACATGGCATGGGCGGCGCGCTCAGGACTTCCGTTGCTAGACGCGATCAGTTCGCAGGCACGTAGTCCGCTGCAGCGAAAGCGCGGTTCAGTGCCGCTGCGCGGCCGCCGGTGTCACGCCTTGTGAGAGTCCGCCGGCCACGAAAAGTTGCGCGACGTCGACCGGGTCGAACTCGTAGCGCTGATTGCAAAACTCGCAGTGAATCTCGACATGGCCGCGTTCCTCGATCACGCCGTCGACTTCGCCGCGGCCGAGCATCTTCAGCATCGCGCCGACCTTTTCGCGCGAGCACGTGCATTCGAAGCGCGCGGTGACTGGCTCGAAATGCTGGACGTTCTCCTGCCAGAAGAGCCGCCGGAACACCGTCTCCGGTTCTTCCTTCAGCAGTTCATCCCGCGACAGCGTGCCGCCGAGTGTGCACACGCGCTCCCACGTATCCGCGTCGAGCTCGCCCGGATGCGGGACGATGCCGCCGTCGCCCGGCAACTTCTGCAGCAACATGCCGACCGCGCGCTCGGTGTTCGCCGCGAGCCACATGCGCGTGTCGAGCTGCTCGGAGTGATGCATGTAGTGCTCGAGCACTTCGGCGATCGACTTCAGTGGTCCATTTACGCCCGAGAGCGGCACGATACTCTGGTACGGCTGCTGGCCGGGCTGCTTGTCGGTCGGGTCGAGCGTGATCACGCAGCGACCGTGGCCGCTCGCGTTCAGCAGATCGACGAGCGCCGTCGTGTCGTCGATCGTATGGCCGGCTTCGCCGGACAGCTTCGCGGTTGCGCGCATCGTCAGGTTCGAGCTGCACTGCACGACCAGCATCTTGACCGGGCCGTCGCCGAAAATCTGCATGACGAGCGTGCCGTCGAACTTCAGGTTCGCCGACAGCAGCGCGCACGCGGCCATCATTTCGCCCAGGATCGTTCGCACGGGCGCCGGATAGTCGCGGCGCGTCAGCACGTCCTGCCAGGTATTTCGCAGGGAAACGATCTCGCCGCGCACCGGCGCCGCGCTGAACATGAATTTTTGCAACTGGTCGCTCACAACTTTTCCTCGGTGGAATGACGCGGCGTGATGCCGCGCCTTTGCGCGCTGCGCGCGCCGGCCGTCTAGCCGATGCGTACGAGCTGCGCCTTGAAATACTCGCGGCGCCCGGCATAGCTTGCCGCGCCGCGCTGCATGTTGGCGATATCCGCTTCCGTCAGCTCGCGCACCGCCTTCGCGGGTGCGCCGAGGATCAGCGTATTGTCGGGAAACACCTTGCCCTCGGTGACGATGGCGCCCGCTCCGACCAGACAGTTGCGGCCGATCACCGCGCCATTCAAGATCACCGCCTGAATTCCGATCAACGCACCTTCCTTGATCGTGCAGCCGTGCAGCATCGCCTGATGGCCGATCGTCACGTTCGACCCGACCGTCAGCGGATAGCCGGGGTCGGTGTGCAGCACCGCGTTCTCCTGCACATTGCTGCCGGCGCCGATCGCGATCGGCTCGTTGTCGCCGCGCAGCGTCGCGCCGAACCACACGCTCGCGTTTTCCTCGAGCGTTACGTTGCCGATGATGTTCGCCGAATCCGCGACGAACACGCTTTCATGGATGATCGGGGCGGCTTCGCCCAGCTTGTAAATCGTCACAATGTCTCCTTATCGGTCGGTGCTACGCTCCAGGTGACTCCGATCCCGTCCGCGAGGGTCGGCTGATCGCTTGCCGCACACGACGGGGCGGCGTGCGCCCTGCACGGTGCATGTTTGGCAGTCCTGCGTCGCCAATTGATGGGCGTGCCCGAAAGTGCGCCGGATAGTCGAATCGAGTATTGTAGACGGTTGTGTGCTTGAGCCGCCTGGCGGCTCAAGCACACAACCGGCGTTTGTCCGTCGCCAGCCCGTTGCCTTTCTCGTTCCCGTCGCCTATCCGTTTGCCATGATGTCCGCCGCTTCGCCCGTTTCTGTCGCTTTTGCCGCCTCGAATTCTCAGGATGAGCCGTCGTGCGCGCGACGCGCCGCGCTCGCTGCGTTGGGCGAGCGCGATCCGGCCGTGAAGGCCGCGGCGGCCCGCGAACTGTACGTGGCGGTGCTCGACGGCCGCGCTCTGTGTGACGCCGGCCTCGACCTCGCCGAGCCTGCCGGCCTGCCGGGCCGCCCCGAGCGACCCGAACTGGTCGAACCGCGCCAGCTCGGCCGACGCAGCATGCAGTCGCCGCAGGGGCGCGCGGTGCTGCTCCACGCGCTGGCGCACATCGAGTTCAACGCGATCAATCTGGCGCTCGACGCCGTCTGGCGCTTCGCCCGCATGCCCGCCACGTTCTATACCGACTGGCTCAAGGTCGCCGCCGAAGAGGCGTATCACTACTCGCTGCTTGCCGCGCGTCTCGCCGAATACGGCCACGACTACGGCGATTTTCCGGCGCACGGCGGCCTGTGGGACATGTGCGAGCGCACCCGCGGCGACGTGCTCGCGCGCATGGCGCTCGTGCCGCGCACGCTCGAAGCGCGCGGCCTCGACGCGTCGCCGCCGATCCGCGCGCGTCTGCTGCAGGCTGGCGATCACGCGTCGGCGGGGATTCTCGATGTGATCCTGCGCGATGAGATCGGCCACGTGCTGATCGGCAACCGCTGGTTTCGTCACCTGTGCGACGCGGACGGCCTCGATCCGCACCCCACCTATCTGCGTCTCGCCGACCAATATCACGCGCCGAAACTGCGCGGCCCGTTCAATTTCGAAGCGCGCCGCGACGCGGGTTTCGACGACGCGGAACTCGCCGCGCTCGCCCGCCAGGATACCCCGCAAGCCACGCAGGCAACCGACGACCGAGCATCGCCTCAATAATCCGTTATCTCTTCTTGCGCCGCTGTCCCTATAATCGAACGACCATTCTTTTTGTGGGTGCGCCGTTGATGAATACTTCCCGCTCTGAGTTCGTTGCCGCGCGCGGCGTCCGGCTGCACGTGCGGCGCTGGGGTCATCCCGACGCGCCGATGCTGTTTATGCTGCACGGCTGGATGGACGTCGCCGCGTCGTTCCAGTTCGTCGTCGATGCGCTCGGCGGCGACTGGCAGGTGGTCGCGCCTGACCTGCGCGGCTTCGGGCTGTCCGACTGGCCGGTCGCCGAGCGCGGCGGCGGCAGCTACTGGGTGCAGGACTATCTCGGCGACCTCGATGCGCTGATCGAACACTACGCGCCCAGCGGCGAAGTGAATCTCGTCGGTCACAGCCTGGGCGCGAACGTCGTGTGCCTGTACGCGGGTGTGCGGCCGCAACGGGTGCGGCGCGTGGTCGATCTGGAAGGCTTCGGGCTCGCGCCAACGCATCCGGCGCAGGCGCCGAAGCGTCTCGTCAACTGGCTCGACGAATTGCGCGATCCACCGCGGTTGAAGCGCTACGCGTCGCTCGACGACGTCGCCGCGCGCCTGATCAAAACCAATCCGCGCCTCGATCCGCGGCGCGCGCAGTTTCTCGCGCAGCACTGGTCGAGGCCGGACGGCGAAGGGCGCTTCATGCTGCTCGCCGATCCGGCGCACAAGGTTCGCGGCCCGACGTTGTATCGCCTCGACGAGGTGATGGCGGTGTGGCGCAAGGTCAGCGCAAAGGTGCTGCACGTCGAGGCCGCCGGCTCGCCGACGCTCGCGCAGATCGCCGGCGAAATCCCGCTCGGCGAATTCAAGGCGCGCTTCTGGGCGTTTCCGGATTGGCGTGAGAAGATCGTCGACGGCGCGGGGCACATGGTGCATCACGACCGGCCGGAGCAGATCGCAGCGCTGATCGAGGGTTTCTGCGCCTGAAACTTCGTTCGAAACGGCGCTCGTGCGTCACCCGGACGTCGCGGCATTGGCGCCGACCCGGTCCTGACCTCGCGGCACGCGGGCAGCCGAAGTCGGCGTCGCGAGATACCCCTGCGGACCCTTACTGCGTTGCAGTAAAATGATCGGAGAACCTTACCAGGACCACGATGAACGCCGATCTTCACTGCCATTCCACCGTTTCCGACGGCCAGTTCGCGCCGGCCGACGTCGCGCGCCGTGCGCACGCGAACGGCGTGACGCTGTGGGCGCTCACCGATCATGACGAAGTGGGCGGGCAGCAGGAAGCGCGCGCCACGGCCGAGGCACTCGGCATGGACTACCTGAGCGGCGTCGAGATTTCGGTCACGTGGGCGGGACGCACCGTGCATATCGTCGGGCTCGGCATCGATCCGACCAGCCAGATCCTGGTCGACGGTCTCGCGCGGACTCGCGACGGCCGCGCCGCGCGCGCCGAAGCGATCGGCGAGCAATTGGCGACGCTCGGCGTTCCGGACGCGTACGAGGGCGCGCTGCAATACGTGTCGAATCCCGACATGATGTCGCGCACGCATTTCGCGCGCTTCATGGTCGAGCATGGCCACTGCGCGACCATGCAGGAAGTGTTCGACCGTTATCTCGGCGACGGCAAGCCGGCCTACGTCGCGCACCGCTGGGCCAAGCTCGCGGACGCGCTCGGCTGGATACAGGCCGCGAACGGCGTCGCGATCGTTGCGCATCCGGGTCGCTACGCCTATTCGCAACTAGAATTCGACACGTTCTTCGGCGAATTCATCGACCTCGGCGGCAAGGCGATCGAGGTCGTGACGGGCAGCCACACGCCCGACCAGTACCGCGAATACGCGGACGTCGCGCGTCGCTTCGGCTTCGAGGCCTCACGTGGCTCCGACTTTCATGCGCCTGGCGAAGGCCGCACCGAACTCGGCGCGCTGCCGCCGTTACCCACCGATCTGAAGCCCGTCTGGGAACGCTGGCTGTGACCGCGCGCCGTGCCGATACGGCACGTCGCGCGCGCGGGCCGGCTGGATGCGGCAAGCTCTCTGCTCGCCGCAGCCCATCCGCCGCAGTTCGTCTGCCGCCACCGTGAGTCTCCATGTCCCAATACTTTCGGCTTCATCCCGACAATCCCCAGCCGCGCCTCGTCAAGCAGGCCGTGCAGATCATCAACGACGGCGGCGTGGTCGCGTTGCCGACCGATTCGACCTACGCACTTGCCTGCCGTCTCGACGACAAGGATGCGGTCGAGCGTCTGCGGCGCATCCGCGGGCTCGACGAAAAGCAGCTGCTGTCGCTGCTCGTACGTGACCTGTCCGAACTCGCCAATTTTGCGATGGTGGACAACTGGCAGTATCGGCTGCTTAAATCGGTGACCCCGGGCCCGTATGTGTTCGTGCTGCAAGCCACCAAGGAAGTGCCGCGGCGCGTGTCGCATCCGTCGCGCAAGACGATTGGCCTGCGTGTGCCGGATCACGCGATCACGCTGGCGATTCTCGAGGAACTCGGCCAGCCGCTGCTCGGCTCGACGCTGATCATGCCCGGCGAAACCGAGCCGCTGAACGACCCGGAGGAAATCCGCGCGCGGCTCGAAAAGCAGCTCGATCTGGTGATCGACGGCGGCGCTTGCGTGTGCGAGCCGTCCACCGTGATCGATCTGACCGGCTCGGAGCCGGTGCTGGTGCGGGCGGGGCGCGGCCCGCTCGAGCCGTTCGGCCTCGAGGAAACAGCGTGAGCGAAAGCGGACAGACGCGCGCGAGCGCGTTGTTACAATAGCGAGTTATGGATTCTTCCCTGATACAAACCATTGCGGTGTACGCGCTGCCGGTGATCTTCGCGATCACGCTGCACGAGGCCGCGCACGGCTACGTCGCGCGCTGGCTCGGCGACAACACCGCGTACGTGCTCGGCCGTGTGTCGCTGAACCCGATGCGGCATATCGATCCGCTCGGCACGATCGCCATTCCGTTGCTGCTGTACTTCGCGACGAGCGGCGCGTTCATGTTCGGCTATGCGAAGCCGGTGCCGGTCGCGTTCGGCAATCTGCGCAATCCGCGCTGGGGCAGCTTATGGGTCGCGGCGGCCGGGCCCATGTGCAATTTCATCCAGGCGCTGATCTGGGGCGTGTTGGGCGTTGCGCTCGCGGTGCTTAACGTCAACGAACCGTTTTTCACGCGCATGGCGGGCGCGGGCATCGGCGTCAATCTCGTACTCGGCGTGCTGAACCTGTTTCCGCTGCCGCCGCTCGACGGCGGCCGCGTGGTGATGGCGCTGTTGCCGCCGAAGCAATCGATCGCGTTGTCGCGGCTCGAGCCGTACGGCTTTTTCATCGTGATGGCGCTCGTGATGACGGGTACGCTCACGCGTTTCTGGTTAAAGCCACTCGTTACGCTTGGCTATAGCGCGATCACCGCAATTCTGACTCCACTTGTTTCGCTTTTCTAGATAACCATGTTCCCAGACCGTATCTTCTCCGGCATGCGGCCCACCGGGTCGCTGCACCTCGGCCACTATCACGGCGTGCTGAAAAACTGGGTGCGGCTGCAGTCCGAGTACCCGTGCTTCTTCTGCGTGGTCGACTGGCACGCGCTGACGACGCACTATGAAACGCCCGAAGTGATCGAAAAGAACGTGTGGGACGTGCTGATTGACTGGCTCGCTTCCGGCATCGATCCGGCGCAGGCGACGCTGTTCATCCAGAGCAAGGTGCCCGAGCATGCCGAGCTCGCGCTGCTGCTCGGCATGAGCACGCCGCTCGGCTGGCTCGAACGCGTGCCGACCTACAAGGAGCAGATGGAAAAGCTGAAGGACAGGGATTTGTCGACCTACGGCTTCCTCGGCTATCCGGTGCTGATGGCGGCGGACATTCTGCTGTATCGCGGCTCGCTCGTGCCGGTCGGTGAAGACCAGGTGCCGCACGTCGAGATGACGCGTGAAATCGCGCGCCGTTTCAACTACCTGTACGGCCGCGAGCCGGGTTTCGAGGAGAAGGCGAACGAAGCCGCGAAGAAGCTCGGCGGCAAGCGTGCGAAGCTCTATCACGAGCTACGCAACGCGTATCAGCAGGAAGGCGACGACGAAGCACTCGAGCGCGCGCGGGCGCTGCTGCAAGAATCGCAAAGCCTGTCGATGAACGATCGCGAGCGCCTGTTCGGCTATCTGGAAGGTTCGCGCAAGATCATCCTCGTCGAGCCGCAGGCGATGCTGACCGAGGCTTCGCGCATGCCGGGTCTCGACGGCCAGAAGATGTCGAAGTCGTACGGCAACACGATCGGCCTGCGCGAAGACGCGGAAACGATCACGAAGAAGGTCCGCACGATGCCGACCGACCCCGCGCGAGTGCGCCGCACCGATCCGGGCGATCCCGACAAGTGCCCGGTGTGGCAGCTGCATCAGGTGTATACCGACGAAGCGACCCACGAGTGGGTGCAGAAGGGCTGCCGCTCGGCGGGCATCGGCTGCCTCGATTGCAAGCAGCCGGTCGTCGAAGGGATTCTGCGCGAGCAGCAGCCGATGCTCGAGCGCGCGCAGAAGTACATGGATGACCCATCGCTGTTGCGCGCGATCGTCGCCGACGGCTGCGACAAGGCGCGCCGCTTCGCGACCGAAACGATGCGCGACATCCGCGAGGCAATGGGACTGTCGTACAACTGATGCACATTCGAGGCGCCGCACCGCAGCGATGAGTTCGCCCGTTACCAGTGGCTTGCACGGCCTCGGTGAACCGTCGCGCTGGGTGCGTCACTGGGCGCACCTGATCGCACCGGGCGGCGCGGTGCTCGACGTCGCATCGGGCGCCGGGCGGCACGCGCGTTTTTTTTGCGTCGCTCGGCCATCCCGTCACCGCGATCGATCGCGACGCGGCTGCGCTCGATCTTCTGCGCGACGCGCCGCTCGTCACGCCGGTCGTAGCCGATCTCGAAGGTTCGCCGTGGCCATTGGCTGGCGATGAAGAGTTCGCTGCCGTCGTCGTCACCAACTACCTGCATCGGCCGCTCTTTCCGCAATTGCTGCGCGCGCTCGCGCCCGGCGGCGTACTGGTTTACGAGACCTTCGCGCAAGGAAACGAAAGCATCGGCAAGCCCTCCAATCCGGCGTTTTTGCTCACGCCAGGCGAACTGCTCGACACCGTGCGGGGCCAGCTGCGGGTGATCGCGTTTCAGGACGGATTTCTCGCCGAGCCGCGTCCGGCCTACGTTCAGCGCATCTGCGCGGTTCGGCAAGCAGCCACTGCTGATGATGCCTCACGGCCAACTCCGCCACCTTGTTACGAGTTGGCTGGCTAATCCGCTACAATCGCGGTTTACCTGATCAAATTCATGGCGTTTCATGACTAACGGCAACCACAGCGGTCACCAGGACGGCGTTCAGATCCGCGGCAGCATTCCTGCCATCATCACCCCGATGCTAGAAGACGGCAGCCTCGATCTGCCGGCGTTTCGCAAACTGATCGACTGGCACGTCGAGGAAGGCACGAATGCGCTCGTCGTGGTCGGCACGAGCGGCGAGTCGGCCACGCTGTCGGTCGAAGAACACGTGCTGATGGTCAAGACCGCGGTCGAGCACACTGCGGGCCGGATTCCGGTCATCGCGGGCGCGGGCGCCAACTCCACCGCTGAAGCGATCGAACTCACGCAGCACGCGAAGGACGTCGGCGCGGATGCCACGCTGCAGGTCGTGCCGTACTACAACAAGCCGACCCAGGAAGGCATCTACCGCCATTTCGCGAAGATCGCCGAAACCGTCGATCTGCCTGTGATCCTGTACAACGTGCCGGGCCGCACCGTCGCCGACATGAGCAACGAGACCATCCTGCGCTGCGCGCAGGTGCCGGGCATCGTTGGCGTCAAGGAAGCCACTGGCAACATCGACCGCGCCGCGCATCTGATCAAGTCGGCGCCGGCGCACTTCGGCATCTATAGCGGCGACGATCCCACCGCCATCGCGCTGATGCTGCTCGGCGGCCACGGCAATATCTCGGTCACCGCGAACGTCGCGCCGCGCGCAATGAGCAAGCTGTGCAAGGCCGCGCTTGCCGCGGACGTGAAGACCGCGCGCGACATTCATCTGAAACTCCTGTCGCTGCACAAGTACCTGTTTGCCGAAGCGAATCCGATTCCGGCGAAATGGGCGCTGCAGCAGCTGGGGCGTGTGCAGGGCGGCATCCGCCTGCCGCTCACGCCGCTCGATGCGCAATACCACGAAGTGGTGCGCGGCGCGCTGCGCGAAGCGGGCCTGCTCGGCTGAACGGGCCGACCATGCCGCCGCCCGCGCAAGACCGCCACCGGCATTTCATTAACCGACGTCGCTTCAGCCCACGTTCCCGGCAGATCGAACGAGGCATCGCGTTCCAGCATCACGAAGGACCTCATGAAACGTTCCGCACTTTCCCTCCACGCAACCCGCATGGCGGCGCTGGCGCTTGCCCTGTCGACGCTCGCCGGCTGTGACACGCTGAACGACTGGTTCGCCTCCGACCGCGTCAACTATAAGGCGACCTCGAGCGCGCCGCCGCTCGCCGTGCCGAGCGATCTGAGCACGTCGCCGAACGACCAGCGCTATGTGGCGCCGCCCGCCAATCTCGCGCTGGGTGGCACGCCGACGCGCGCTGTCACGGCGGCCGGCAACGCGACCGAAGGTCAGCCGACTGCGCAGGATCCGCTCGGCATGCACATCGAGCGCGACGGCGACCGTCGCTGGCTCGTGGTAGACGGCCGGTCGCCGGAGCAGCTGTGGCCGCAGCTGCAAGAATTCTGGCAGGAGAACGGCTTCGCGCTGAAGACGGACGCGCCAGCCACCGGCATCATGACGACCGACTGGGCGGAAAACCGCGCGAACATTCCGGACGACTGGTTCCGCCGCACGATCGGCAAGGTCATCGACTTCGCCTATTCGTCGGGTACCCGCGACAGTTTCCGCACGCTGGTGTCGCGCGGTCCGGACAGCGCGACCGATATCTCGATCACGCATAGTGCGATGGAAGAAGTGATGACCGGGCAGGACAAGACGTCCTCGCGCTGGGAAGAGCGTCCGCGCGACCCGGCGCTCGAGGCGCTGTTCCTCGCCAAGCTGATGCAGAAATTCGGCCTGACCGAGGCGCAGTCGAAGCAACTGCTGACCGACGCGCACCCGGCCACCGCACCGACCACGATCGAGCAGAATGCGGGCGCGTCGACGCTCGATCTGCAGGAGTCGTTCGACCGCGCCTGGCTGCGTGTGGGCCTCGCGCTCGATCGCACCAACTTCACGGTCGACAACCGCGATCGCGAGAAGGGCATCTACTACGTGCGCTATGCGGATTCGATGCAGGAGCTGAAGAAGGAAGGCTTGTTCGGTAAGCTGTTCTACAGCGGCAATTCGACGCGCAAGCCCGGCCAGGAATTCCGCGTGAACGTGCGCGCGAAGGGCGACGCGGTGACGCAGGTCGCGGTCGTCGACGCCAACGGGCAGGTCGACATGTCGTCGGATGCACAGCGCATCGTGTCGCTGCTGCACGCGCAACTGAACTAGGCAGCTCGTGCGCTTCGCAAGTCTCGGCAGCGGCAGTGAAGGTAATGCGCTGCTGGTGGAAGCGCACAGCGGTGCGATCACCACGCGCGTGCTGCTCGATTGCGGTTTCTCCGCGCGCGAAATGGAGCGGCGTCTGATGCGGCTCGGCTCGAGCGCCGAGAACCTCGATGCGATCCTGATTACGCATGAACATAGCGACCACATCGGCAGCGCATTGACGCTCGCGCGCAAGTGGTCGATTCCGCTGTACATGAGCTGGGGCACCGCCCGCGCGGTGGGCGCCGACGAAGCCGATGTCGACCTGCGGGTGCTGTGGGGCGACGAGACGGTAGCGATCGGCGAACTCAGCGTTCTCCCTTATACCGTTCCGCACGACGCTCGCGAACCGCTGCAATACGTGTTCTCGAACGGCGCGAGCCGGCTCGGCGTGCTCACCGACGTTGGCACGTCCACGCCGCATATCAGCGCGGTGCTGAGCGGCTGCGACGCGCTCGTGCTCGAATGCAATCACGACGTGCAGATGCTCGCGGGCAGTCGTTATCCCCCATCGCTGAAGGCGCGTATCGGGGGTAATCATGGGCACCTGAACAATGATGCGGCGGCTGAAATTCTGGCGTCGCTCGACCGCTCGCGTTTGCGGCATCTGGTCGCCGCGCATCTGAGCCAGCAGAACAATCTGCCGGAACTCGCGCAGGCGGCGTTGGCGAGCGTCCTTGGCGCGACGCCCACGGAGGTGGTGGTTGCGTCGCAAAGCGACGGTTCCGCGTGGTTGACGCTGGCGCGGGATTGACTTCCGGCCGCGCGGCACATTTCAGGTCGTCACGCAAAGTAAAAGCCCACAACGAGTAATCGTTTTGGGCTTTTACTTTGCGCGTCGAGCGCGGCATGAAGGCACGCCGCGCGACCGGCCGGACTTAGTTGCGGTTGCCGCCGAAAATGCCGAGCAGCGCAAGTAGGTTGACGAACACGTTGTACAGATCGAGGTAGATTGCGAGCGTTGCGGTGATGTAGTTCGTCTCGCCGCCGTTCACGACGCGCTGTACGTCAAACATGATGTAGGCGGAAAAGATCACGATTGCCATGACCGAAACCGTCAGCATCAGTGCCGGCAGTTGCAGGAATACGTTCGCGACCGAGGCGAGCAGGATCACGATCACACCCATGAAGAGCCACTTGCCGAGGCCCGAGAAGTCGCGCTTGCTGACGGTAGCGATGGTCGCCATGGCCGCAAAGATCACGCCAGTGCCACCAAACGCGAGCATGATCAGCGACGGGCCGTTGGAGAAGCCGAGCACGAACGCGAGAATGCGCGACAACATCAGCCCCATGAAGAACGTGAAGCCGAGCAGTACGAACACGCCGACGGCGCTGTCCTTGGTGCGCTGGATCGCGAACATGAAGCCGAAGGCGATCGCGAAGAACGCCAGCATGCTCATGGCGGGGCTGGTGGCGGCGAACAGCGAGAACCCGGTCGCAAGACCGACCCACGCCCCGAGCACGGTCGGAATCATGGACAGCGCGAGCAGCCAGTAGGTGTTCCGTAGCACGCGGTTGCGCGTTTCGGCCGTGCTGACCGCGCCGTTGCGGCCAAACATATACGGATGTTCGTTCATGGTCTCTCCTTACCTCGGAAGCGTGTTTCAAGATGGTAATACGGCAATTGGCGAAGCGCCTGTGGGCGCAGCGGTCATCCGTAAGATTAGCGTGGCGGCACGGAGTTTCAATACCCTCCAGTCGCCCATATGACCTCCTACGCTACCAGTATTTTAGATCTTGTGCCTTGATCCTTTCAATGGTGTAAGGGTTCAATCGCAATGATACCTGAGAACATGCTACAATAGCGGATTCATTTGAATCTGTAACCTCTTAATTTTTTGGAGTTTTTAATGGCGATCGAGCGCACCCTGTCGATTATCAAGCCGGACGCAGTGGCCAAGAACGTGATCGGCCAGATTTACACCCGCTTCGAAAACGCTGGTCTGAAGATCGTGGCATCGCGTATGGTTCATCTGTCGCGTGCCGACGCCGAGAAGTTCTACGCTGTGCACGCAGCGCGTCCGTTCTTCAACGACCTCGTCGAATTCATGATTTCGGGTCCGGTTGTTGTGCAGGCGCTGGAAGGCGAAAACGCGATCCTGAAGCACCGTGACCTGATGGGTGCGACGGACCCGAAGAAGGCGGAGAAGGGCACGATCCGCGCCGATTTTGCCGACAGCATCGACGCCAACGCGGTGCACGGTTCGGATGCACCGGAAACGGCCGCGGTCGAAATCGCGTTCTTCTTCCCCCAAGTCAACGTCTACTCGCGTTGAGCGCCTCGCGCTGAGGTCAGGTATTGACCTCGGCCGTGCATCCCCAGCCGTCTCTGCCTGGCGCGTTTCATGCGACCGACCTGTTTTATCGCATGAATCGCGCACGGGGCACGGCAAAGTAGTAAGGTAAAAGCAGCAGGAATGGGCGCGAACGGCATGGCGTTCATGCAGCTTGTTGCATGAACGTAGTCTCGCATTGAAATGGCAGGATTCGATATGACGAGCAGTCCCTCCGTCAACCTTCTCGATCTCGACGCCCAAGGGCTCGTCGCTTATTGCGATAGCCTGGGAGAGAAACCGTTTCGCGCCAGGCAATTGCAGCGCTGGATTCACCAATACAACGCTGCCGACTTCGACGGCATGACCGATCTCGCGAAGTCCTTGCGCGAAAAGCTCAAAGGACGTGCCACGATCACGATGCCGGGCGTCGTCAGTGACCATGTTTCGTCGGACGGCACACGCAAGTGGCTGATCGACGTCGGCAACGGCAACGCCGTTGAAACCGTGTACATCCCCGAAGAAACGCGCGGCACGCTGTGTGTGTCGTCGCAGGCCGGGTGCGCGGTCAATTGCCGGTTCTGCTCGACCGGCAAGCAGGGGTTCTCCCGCAATCTCACCACCGGCGAAATCATCGGCCAGTTGCGCATGGCCGAGTTTGCGCTGCGCGCGTCGCGCGGCGATGCGCTCGGTCGCGCGATGGGCGGCGACGGCAAAGGCGAGCGGGTCGTCACGAACGTCGTGATGATGGGCATGGGCGAGCCGCTGCTCAACTACGACGCGGTCGTGCCCGCCATGCGCCTGATGCTGGACGACAATGCGTACGGTCTGTCGCGCCGGCGCGTCACGCTGTCCACGTCGGGCGTCGTGCCGATGATGGACCGACTCGGCGCGGATTTGCCCGTGGCGCTCGCAGTATCGCTGCATGCGTCGAACGACGCGCTGCGCGATATGCTGGTGCCGCTCAACAAAAAGTATCCGCTGCGCGAGCTGATGGCGGCGTGCGAGCGCTATCTGAAAGTCGCGCCGCGCGATTTCATCACGTTCGAATACTGCATGCTCGATGGCGTGAACGACAGCGAGGCTCACGCGCGCGAGCTGCTCGCCGTCACGCACAACGTGCCGTGCAAGTTCAATCTGATTCCGTTCAATCCGTTCCCCGAATCGGGCCTCATCCGCTCGAAGTTGGAACAGATCAAGCGGTTTTCGCAGGTGTTGATGGACGCGGGCGTCGTGACCACCGTGCGCAAGACCCGTGGCGACGATATCGATGCTGCCTGCGGTCAGCTGGCCGGCGCGGTGAAAGACCGCACGCGTCTTGCTGAGCGCACCGGGAAGGCGGCGAAGGTGATCGAGGTTCGCGCCGTGTAATCGCGTGACGCAGCAGGGCATCGGCGTTCGGCGGAAAGCACCGCGAGCACAAAAATGTTCCCATGCCACCGCCGTTTGAAAAGAAAGTTTGCAGAATCGATCGGGAGCGGCACACAAAGCCGCACATTTTGTTATAAACGGTCTGCGATTTGGACGTGAGGCTCAAGCCCGTCCGGTCGCACGATTAAAAGAATCGACGCGAAAGGATTTGGGATGAGTGAGCCGCAGCACCCGCAGCCGCATGAGACAGACACGAACGATGGCCATCCGGCACCCATTGCCCGGGCAGTGGCCCAGCCGGTCGTGCAGCCGGCCCTCGATTCGTTGGCGGCGGTTGGCGCGCGCTTGACTCAGTTGCGCGAGTCGAAAGGCTGGACCATCGAGGACGTGTCGGCGCGGCTGAAGGTGTCGGTCGTCAAGCTGAGCGCGCTCGAGGCGGGCGACATCAGCCATCTGCCGGACACCACGTTCGCGCTAGGTGTCGTGCGCAGCTACGCGAAAATGCTCGGCGCCGATCCGTCGCCGTTCACGGCGGCGCTGCGTCGCGAGAAGGGTGTGCCGGCGCCGAATCTGTCGATGCCGGCGTCATCCGGCACGGATCTGCCGCGCGGCAAGGTTTCGCTATCGCTCGGCGACAGCGGGCACAAGAGCCGTTCGTGGCTGTGGGGCATTGCGGCGATCGTCGTTGCAGTCATCGCGCTCGGCATGTGGCGCACCAACGGCGGCGACTCGTCCGCGTGGCTCGCGCGCCTGAGGTCGAGCGCGAATAGTTCGACGAGCAGCGACACGGCGGCATCGGGTGCGGTCGCGCAAGGTCCGGCGACGTCAGCGGCGGAAAGCGCATCGGCGCCGGACGCAGGGGCGACGACGGCTGACAACGCGGCGAACGCGGACAATGAGGCGACTGCGTCGGCAACGCCGATGCCCGCGCCGCTTGCCACCGGCACCACGCCGGGCTCGGCGCCGGCGGCGAATACCGCGGCAACGCCGGCAGCAACGGCAGCGCCACCGAAGGCCGGCTCGCAGGTTCACGCTCAGGCCGCCATGCCGGCCGCAAGCGCGCCGGTGGGCGTGGCGAGCGCGTCGGAGCGGGCGGTCACGCCAGCGCCCGGCGAGGCGGTCGTCGCGCTGCGCGTGACGCAGGACAGCTGGTTCAGCGTGCGCGACAAGAGCGGCAAGGAACTGTTCTCCGGCCTCGTGCATGCGGGCGATCCGAAGGAAGTGACGGGGGCCGGTCCATTCAAGGTCACGGTCGGCAACAAGGCCGGTCTCGAGTCGGTGACGCTCGACGGCCAGCCGGTCGACCCGTCGAAATATTCGGCAGCCAAGGGCAACGTTGCGCGCTTCGCGCTGCCTTGACAGATACGGTGCGCGCCGCGGCCAACCGGTCGGCGGCGCTTTTTCAATTCAGGCGCGGCGTTTTTGCATAGCGCGTGCGGCGTAAATGGGTTTTTCGATGCAAACCGAAGCTCAATCCCAATCCTGTAGCAGGATCGTCTCAGACGAGCCGGTGTTCGGCGGCCCCGCGATCCGTCGCAAGTCGCAGGCGGTCAACGTCCGCTGGGGCGGCCAGCTCGTGACCATCGGCGGCGATGCGCCGGTACGCGTGCAGTCGATGACCAACACCGACACCGCAGACGCGATCGGCACCGCCATCCAGATCAAGGAACTGGCGCAAGCCGGTTCCGAACTGGTGCGGATCACCGTGAATACGCCCGAAGCGGCGGCGGCCGTGCCGGCGATCCGCGAGCAGCTCGACCGCATGGGCGTGATGGTGCCGCTCGTCGGCGACTTCCACTACAACGGTCACCTGCTGCTGCGCGACTATCCGGGCTGCGCGGAATCGCTGTCGAAGTACCGGATCAACCCGGGCAACGTCGGGCACGGCGCGAAGCGCGACACGCAGTTCGCGCAGATGATCGAGGCCGCGGTCAAATACGGCAAGCCGGTGCGCATCGGCGTGAACTGGGGCAGCCTCGACCAGGACCTGCTCGCGAAGATGATGGACGAAAACGGGTCTCGCGCCGCGCCGTGGGAAGCGCAAAGCGTGATGTACGAAGCGCTGATCCAGTCGGCGATCGGCTCGGCGGAACGTGCGGTCGAACTCGGCCTCGGGCGCGACCAGATCATCCTGTCGTGCAAGGTCAGCGGCGTGCAGGATCTGATCGCCGTGTACCGCGAACTCGCGCGCCGTTGCGATTTCGCGCTGCATCTTGGCCTGACTGAAGCGGGCATGGGCTCGAAGGGCATCGTCGCGTCGACCGCGGCGCTGTCGGTTCTGCTGCAGCAGGGCATCGGCGACACGATCCGTATTTCGCTGACGCCCGAACCGGGCGCGTCGCGCACCGGCGAAGTGATCGTCGGTCAGGAAATCCTGCAGACCATGGGCCTGCGCTCATTCACGCCGATGGTCATCGCGTGCCCCGGCTGCGGCCGCACCACGAGCACGCTTTTCCAGGAACTCGCGTCGCAGATCCAGACCTATCTGCGTCAGCAGATGCCGGTGTGGCGCGACCAGTATCCCGGCGTCGAGCAGATGCACGTCGCGGTGATGGGCTGCATCGTCAACGGTCCGGGAGAGTCGAAGCAGGCGAATATCGGCATCAGCCTGCCTGGCTCGGGCGAGAACCCGGCCGCGCCGGTGTTCATCGACGGCGAAAAGGTGAAGACGCTGCGCGGCGAGAGCATCGCGCAAGAATTCCAGCAAATCGTGAGCGACTATGTCGAGCGCCGCTATGGCCGCGCCGACGCGCTCAACTGAATACCGGCTATCGAAACACAGATGACTGAACAGAAGAAAAAGCTCGAGAGGCTGTCCGGCGTGAAGGGCATGAACGACATCCTTCCGCAGGAAGCCGGGCTCTGGGAATTTTTCGAAACCACCGTCAAGTCGATGCTGCGTTCATACGGCTACCAGAACATCCGCACGCCGATCGTCGAGCATACGCAGCTATTCACCCGTGGTATCGGCGAAGTGACCGACATCGTCGAAAAGGAGATGTACAGCTTCACCGACGCATTGAACGGCGAGAACCTGACGATGCGCCCGGAAAACACGGCGGCGGTGGTGCGCGCGTCGATCGAGCACAACATGCTGTACGACGGCCCGAAGCGCCTGTGGTACATCGGTCCGATGTTTCGTCATGAGCGTCCACAACGCGGCCGTTATCGCCAGTTCCATCAGGTCGGCGTCGAAGCGCTCGGCTTCGCGGGTCCGGATGCGGATGCGGAAATCATCATGATGTGCCAGCGCCTGTGGGACGATCTCGGCCTGAGCGGCATCAAGCTCGAAATCAACTCGCTGGGCCTTGCCGAAGAGCGCGCCGCTCATCGCGTCGAACTGATCGCTTACCTCGAGAAGCACATGGACGTGCTCGACGATGACGCGAAGCGCCGCCTTTACACCAACCCGTTGCGCGTGCTCGATACGAAGAATCCGGCGCTGCAGCAAGTCGCACAGAACGCGCCGAAGCTGATCGATTTTCTCGGCGAAGAATCGCGCGCGCACTTCGACGGCCTGCAGCGTCTGCTGAAGGCGAACAATCTTCCGTTCTCGATCAATCCGCGTCTCGTGCGCGGTCTCGATTACTACAATCTGACCGTGTTCGAATGGGTGACCGACAAGCTCGGGGCGCAAGGCACGGTCGCGGCGGGCGGCCGCTACGATCCGCTGATCGAGCAACTCGGCGGCAAGCCGACGGCTGCATGCGGCTGGGCGATGGGGATCGAGCGGATTCTCGAGTTACTGAAGGAAGACCAGCTCGTGCCTGAAGACGAAGGCTGCGATGTGTACGTGGTCCATCAGGGCGACGCCGCGCGCGAGCAGGCGTTCATCATCGCCGAACGTCTGCGCGATACCGGCCTCGACGTGATTCTGCATTGCAGCGCGGACGGTCGGTCGGCGAGCTTCAAGTCGCAGATGAAGCGCGCCGACGCGAGCGGCGCCGCGTTTGCGGTCGTGCTCGGCGAAGACGAGATCGCCAATGGTACAGCCGGCGTGAAACCGCTGCGCGATACGCGAGCCAACGGTTGTAAGAACGAGCAACAGACCGTGCCCGCCGAAGACTTGACCGAATATCTAATCAATGCGATGGTTGCATCCGCCGAAGACGGCGACGACTGATCGCGATGTCGTTGGGCCGGCTGGCTCGACACGCACACGTAGCAAGAATGAGGATATCGCCGGGCAATGAGTTACCACGACGAACAAGAATCGATTGAAAGTCTGAAGGCATGGTGGACGCAGTGGGGCAATGCGACCACGTGGATCGTGCTGGCGGTGTTGTTGGCAGGCGCGAGCTGGAACGGCTGGAATTTCTGGCAGCGTCGCCAGGCCGCGGAAGCCGCGGTGCTGTATGACCAGGTGCAGCAGGCCGCGGCAACGGGCGATAAGGCGCAGATCGCGCGCGTCGCCGCCGACATGGAAGACAAGTTCGGCCGCACCGCCTACGCGCAGATGACCGCGCTCGGTGCCGCCAAGGCACTCTACGCCGCTGGCGACGAAGCCGGCGCGAAAGCGCAGCTGCAATGGGCGATCGATCACGCGAAGGACGACGAGTTCAAGCAGATCGCGAAGCTGCGCATGGCGTCGCTGCTGCTCGACGACAAGGCTTACGACCAGGGCCTCGCGCTGCTGGCCGAGCCGCAATCCGACGCCTTCAAGGGCGTCGTGGCTGACCGCCGCGGCGACCTGCTGGCCGCCCAGGGCAAGCGCGACGACGCGCGCGCCGCCTATAAGCTCGCGCTTGACTCGCTGTCGAAGAGTGACAGCTCGGCGCGCCAGCTGATCCAGTTCAAGCTGGACGCGCTTGGCGGCTGAGCGTCCCGCGCGGCGCGCCGCAAGCCACGACCGCAAGACGGTCTCCTTTAATCCATTTCCTGAATGCTTCGTCCACCGATGAATCTGCTGAAACGTTACGCCGTGCCCGTTATCTGTGCGATGACCGTTCTTACGCTGGCGGCTTGCTCATCCTCGAAAGACGAGCGCCGGGTGCCGACGCCGCTCACCGAGTTCAAACCCGTGCTCGACGTGCAGCAGTCCTGGTCGGCGAGCGTCGGCAAGGCGGGTCGCTATCTGTTCTCGCCGGTTGCGGTCGGCAATGCGGTATACGCTGCCGGCACGAACGGCACGGTCGCAAAGATCGACGCGCAAACCGGCAAGGACGTGTGGCGCATCAAGCTGCATGATGATCTGTCCGCGGGTGTCGGGAGCGATGGCACACTGACCGCGGTCGGTGGCCTGAAGGGCGACGTGTACGTGCTCGGCGCGGACGGCAAGGAGCTGTGGACCGCGAAAGCGCCGGGCGAGATCATTTCGCCGCCGCTCGTCGGCAACGGCCTCGTGGTCGTGCGCACGATCGACGGCCAGATCGTCGCATTCAACGCGCAGACCGGCGAGCAGAAGTGGAACTTTCGCAACCGCGCGGTGCCGCTGAACCTGCGCGTGTCGTCGGGCATGACGTTCGCGGGTGACGCGGCCGTGCTGGCCGGCTTCCCTGGCGGCTCGTTCGCCGCGATCAATCTGCAGACGGGCGACGCCTACTGGCAGACGCCGGTGTCGTATCCGAAGGGCGTGACCGAGGTCGAGCGTATCAACGACGTGACCGGTCCGCCCACGCTGGTGGGTTCGGAGACCTGCGCGGTAACGTTCCAGGGCCAGATTGGCTGTTTCGACGCGAACTCGGGCCGCGCGCTGTGGGGCAAGGCGTTCTCGAGCACGAGCGGCCTCGCGCAGGATGACCGCGGCGTGGTCGCCGCCGACGACTGGTCGGTCGTGTCCGCGTTCGACGTCAACAACGGCTCAGTGCTGTGGAAGAACGAGACGCTGAAGAACCGCGACCTGAGCGTGCCGACGCTGCTCGGCCGCGCTGCCGTGTTCGGCGACTACAAGGGCTTCGTGCATTTCCTGTCGACCGTCGACGGCACGCTCGTCGCACGGGTGAAGACCGACGGCAGCGCGATTGCCGCTGCGCCGGTGCTTGCGGGCGACACGCTGGTCGTGCAGACGCGCGACGGCGGCCTGTTCGGCTATCGTCCGCGCTGATCGCTACACATGGTGTCAGGCGCGCAGGCCGGCTTTGCCGGCCGCGCGCTTTTTGATTGAGGTCTGCGTCGGCTCTGGCGTGCGGCTGCTGTGTCGGGTTGCTGCGTTGCCCGTCGCGCGATCGGGCAGTCTCAACAGAAATAATCGCCGGACGGGCTGGTCCGGCGAGTCGGATCGAGGCCCGTGCCGCCCGCCATGCAAGGCGGCGCGTGCGCTTCGTCGATCGCTTTGAGAATGAAAGACGCGCTCGAACACGAGCGTGCCAGCCGTCGGGCAGCCCGGTCTGAAGCAGCGGCCCCCGGTGGCGTCTGTACAGCCCGCTCCCGTCCGCCGGGATGCGCAAATCGATCGCGCATCCAGAGCAGGCTGAATTCGTGATAATTTCGTCAGAACGCCGCCCCCTGGCGGCCGCCTGGCGTCGCTACGCGCGCGATCGGTTGCGATCCCGCGTCTCACCCGTGAACAACATCAGATGAAACCCGTTATTGCCCTCGTTGGGCGCCCCAATGTGGGGAAATCCACGCTGTTCAACCGGCTCACGCGTTCGCGTGACGCGCTGGTTGCCGACCTGCCCGGTCTCACGCGCGATCGCCATTACGGCGAAGGACGCGCCGGCGAGCGGCCGTATCTGGTCGTCGATACCGGCGGCTTCGAGCCGGTCGCGAAAGACGGCATCCTGCACGAGATGGCGCGCCAGACCCGTCAGGCGGTCGAGGAGTCGGACGTCGTCGTGTTCATCGTCGATGGGCGCAACGGTCTCGCGCCGCAGGACAAGTCGATCGCCGACTATCTGCGCAAGGTCGGCCGGCCGATCTTCCTCGTCGTGAACAAGGCCGAGGGCATGAAGTACGCGAACGTCGCGGCCGACTTCTACGAGCTCGGTCTCGGCGATCCGCGCGCGATTTCGGCCGCGCACGGCGACGGCGTCACCGACATGATCAACGAGGCGCTCGAAGTTGCGTATGCCGGTCACCCGGAAGAGAGCGAGCAAGAGAAGGAAGCCCGCGGCGTGAAGATCGCCATCGTTGGCCGGCCGAACGTTGGTAAGTCGACGCTGATCAATGCGCTGGTCGGCGAAGAGCGCGTGATCGCGTTCGACATGCCGGGCACCACGCGCGACTCGATCTACGTCGATTTCGAGCGCAATGGCAAGCCGTACACGCTGATCGACACGGCCGGCCTGCGCCGCCGCGGCAAGGTGTTCGAGGCGATCGAAAAGTTCTCGGTCGTGAAGACGCTGCAGTCGATCTCCGACGCGAATGTCGTGATCCTGCTGCTCGACGCGCGCCAGGACATTTCGGAGCAGGATGCGCACATCGCCGGCTTCGTCGTCGAGCAGGGCCGCGCGCTGGTGGTCGGCGTGAACAAATGGGACGGTCTCGATCCGCATGTGCGCGAGCGCACCAAAGCCGACCTCGAACGCAAACTAAAATTTCTGGACTTCGCCAAATTCCATTTCATTTCCGCCGCGGAAAAAACCGGAATCGGGCCGCTGATGCGCTCGGTCGACGACGCATACGCGGCCGCGATGTCGAAGCTGCCGACGCCGAAGCTGACGCGCGCGTTGATCGAGGCGGTCGAGTTCCAGCAGCCGCGGCGCCGTGGTCCGGTGCGTCCGAAGCTGCGTTACGCACACCAGGGCGGGCAGAATCCGCCGATTATCGTGATTCACGGCAATGCCCTCGACGCGATCACCGACACGTATAAGCGGTACCTCGAAAATCGCTTCCGGGAAACTTTCAAGCTGACGGGGACTCCATTGCGAATAGAGTTCAGATCGTCGACGAACCCTTATGCGGACAAAGGCTGAAGCTGGTCTTAAACCTGGGCTGAAACCCGCGTGTACGCTAGGTTTGGCCGGGGGTCCGGGGCCCGCGCGTCCAAATGAAAATCAGCTATAGTGTAGCGGTTGGCGGCGGATCTCTTTTTCTTCGCTGTCAATTCAGTCAACCTGCAAAAAAATACGGAGTTTGCTATGAGCAACAAAGGGCAATTGTTACAAGACCCGTTTTTGAACGCACTGCGTAAAGAGCATGTGCCGGTGTCGATCTACCTTGTCAACGGCATCAAGCTTCAAGGGAACATCGAATCGTTCGACCAGTACGTCGTGTTGCTCCGGAATACGGTCACCCAGATGGTCTACAAGCACGCCATTTCGACGGTCGTGCCCGCCCGTCCGGTGAATTTCCACCCGGATTCCGAACAGTCCTAAACCCTCGCCGCGGCCGGCACAGCGTCGCCCGTTGGCGATTCCCTCCCGGCCGCGTCATTTTGATACCCTCCAATTTGATCAATGCAGCGCTCGTTGGCATCGACTTCGGCAAGATCGATTTCGCAGCCAGTCTCGAAGAACTCAGCCTGCTCGCGCAAAGCGCGGGCGCAAACCCTGTAGCCACCCTCACCGGACGCCGTTCCAGCCCCGACGCGAAGATGTTCGTCGGCAGCGGCAAGGCCGAAGAACTGCGCCTTGCGTGCGAAGCGAACGACATCGAACTCGTGATCTTCAACCATGCTCTCGCGCCTGCCCAGCAGCGCAATCTGGAGCGGGCGCTTAATCGGCGCGTGGTTGATCGCACCAGTCTCATCCTCGACATTTTCGCGCAGCGCGCGCGCAGCCACGAAGGCAAGCTGCAGGTCGAGCTCGCGCAGCTGCAATACTTGTCGACACGGCTGATTCGCGCGTGGACCCACCTCGAACGTCAGAAGGGCGGTATCGGTTTGCGCGGTCCAGGCGAAACGCAGCTCGAAACCGACCGCCGGCTGATCGGCGAGCGCATCAAGGCGCTCAAGATTCGCCTCGACAAGCTGCGCCGCCAGCATGGCACGCAGCGTCGCGCGCGTAATCGCAACCAAACAATGTCGGTGTCGCTCGTCGGCTATACGAACGCGGGCAAATCGACGCTCTTCAACGCGCTGACCAAGGCGCAGGCGTATGCCGCCGACCAACTGTTCGCGACGCTGGACACCACCTCGCGGCGCGTGTATCTGGGCGACGAAGCGGGGCAGGTGGTGGTGTCCGACACCGTCGGTTTCATCCGTGAGTTGCCACACCAGCTTGTCGCCGCGTTTCGCGCGACGCTCGAGGAAACTATTCACGCGGACCTGCTGCTGCATGTGGTCGATGCATCGAGCGCGGTGCGGCTCGACCAGATCGATCAGGTCAACGAGGTGTTGCGGGCGATCGGCGCGGACACGATCCGTCAGGTGCTGGTGTTTAACAAGATCGACGCGGTGCCGGAGCTGGGGGCGCGCGGCGACGCGGTCGAGCGGGACGAGTATGGTAATATTTCGCGCGTCTTTTTGAGCGCACGCACCGGGCAGGGGCTGGATGCGTTGCGCGCTGCCATCGCTGAAATCGCTACTGCCGAACCGCTTGCCGATATGCCGCTCGATGCGTCGGAAGATGACCGCGCGGCGCAAATGCGCAACGACCACAAGATTCCAGAACTCGGGCACTGACCCGTCCCAATTGCACTGACCCGCTGTCTACTCTGGTGAACGAACACAGGTGAACGATTACAACGAGCGGAGTATCTGGCTGCGTATGCGCGCCTCGCTTTCACTGAACGATCCGCGTTGGGGCCGGGGCGACGGCAACGGCGACCGGCAACGGCCGAACGATCCGAAGCGTCCGGCGCGCGATGGTGAAGGTCCGCCCGATCTCGACGAAATGTGGCGCGATTTCAATCGCCGTCTGTCGCGGATTTTCGGACGCAGGGGCGGCGGTGTCGGCGGCGGCCGTCCGGACAACGGCCGCGGTGCGCGCATCGGCGTCGGTATCGTGATCGGCGTGCTGATCGCGATCTATCTCGGCAGCGGCGTGTTCGTCGTGCAGGACGGTCAGGAGGCCGTCGTGCTGCAGTTCGGCAAGTATCGCTATAGCGCGGCGCAGGGCGTGCACTGGCGTCTGCCGTATCCGTTCGAATCCCACGAGTTCGTCAACGTCGGGCAGATCCGTCAGGTTGAAATCGGCCGTAGCAATGTGGTGCGTCTCGCGAACGTGAAGGATGCCTCGATGCTCACGCACGACGGCGACATCGTCGACGTTCGCTTTGCCGTGCAGTACCAGGTGCGCAATCCCAACGAGTTTCTGTTTCGCAGCGTCGATCCCGACCAGAGCGTTATGCATGCGGCGCAGGCGGCGGTGCGTGGCATCGTCGGCGCGCACAGCACCAGCGATATTCTCGATCAGGATCACGAAACTTTGCGCCAGCAGCTGATCGCGGCGATCCAGCAATCGCTCGATCAGTACCAGTCCGGTCTGGCGGTCACGGGCGTGACGATCCAGAGCGTGCAAGTGCCGGAGCGGGTGCAGCCCGCATTCGACGCCGCCGCGAAAGTGCACGACGAAAACGAACGCGCGAAACGCGACGCGCAGGCTTATGCGGCCAATCTGCTGCCGCGTGCGCAGGCCGACGTCGCGCGTCAGGTCGAGGAAGCCAAAACCTACAGCGAGACCACGGTCGCGCAGGCGCAGGCCGAGGCCGAGCGCTTCACGCAGGTCTACGCGCAATACGCGAAGGCGCCGGCCGCCGTGCGCTTCCGGCTATACATGGAAACCATGCAGCAGATCTACGCGAACGCGACCAAGGTGTTCGTCGACGCGAAGAACGGCAACAACGTGCTGTATCTGCCTCTCGACAGGCTCGTCGAGCAGAACCGCGAGCGCCAGGCCGCGGGTGCCCCGGCTTCGGGGCCTGCTGTCGCGGGCGCGCCGCAAGCGGCGAGTGCGACCGCGCCGTCGGCCACGTCGGCCGCTGAGACCGGTGCCACGGCTGGCTCCGCCGCCGATGGCGCGTCCGGCCCTGCCGCTTCCGCGCCTGCGCCAGCGAGCCGGCCGGGCGCTGCGTCGCTGCGTTCGCGCGACGCGTTCCGCAATCGCATGCGCGAAGACGACGTTCAATAAGGAGCGCACAAGAATATGAACCGAATCATTGCGCTCGTCGTCGCGGTAGTCATCGCGCTGTTCGCCGCATCGTCGATGGTGTTCGTCGTCGATCAACGGCATATGGCCGTGCTGTCCGCGCGCGGCGACGCGACGCCCACGCTGCTCGGCCCGGGGCTGCACGTGAAGCTGCCGCCGCCGCTGCAAACGGTCGCGTTCGTCGACAATCGCATCCAGTCGCTCGACGCACCCGACGAAGATCATTACGTCACGTCCGACAAAACCGATCTGCTGGTCAACCCGGTCATCAAGTTCCGCGTGACCGATCCGCTGAAGTTGGTCGCTGAAACGAAAGGTGATCCGCAGAGCCTGCCGGACCGGCTCGCGCTGCTGTCGCGCGGCGCGCTCGGCGACGCGTTCGGCAAGTTCACGCTGTCCGACGCGCTCGCCAAACAGCAAGCGGTCGCCGAAGAGGCGCGCGGTGCGATGGACAAGGGCGCGGCGTCGCTCGGCGTGTCCGTCGTGGATGTGCAGCTCACGCGCGTCGATTTCCCGGCGGCGGTGGCCGACTCGGTATTCAAGCGCATGATCGCCGCGCGCGAGCAGGCCGCGACCGACGAGCGCGCGAAGGGCGCCGCCGAAGCGAACCAGATCCGCGCGGACGCGCTCGCGAAGCAGCAGGCGGTGCTCGCCGACGGCCTCGCGCAGGCGCAGGGCATTCGCGGCGAAGGCGATGCGAAGGCCGCGGAGATCGCCGCCGAAGCGTTCGGCAAGGACCCGCAGTTCTACCAGTTTTATCAAAGCATGCAGGCGTACCGGAAGACCTTCAAGCCGGGCGATCTGATCGTGGTCGACTCCAGCAGCGAGTTCTTCCGCTTCATGCGTAGCCCGACCGGCGGCGCCGCCCCGGACGCTTCCGCGCCTGCTGCGCGCAAACGCTGATTACCGAAGGCCGCGGCATCCGCATCGCGGCCGCTTCACTCGCATGGACATAGCTGGTTCGTTATTGCTCGCGATCGCGCTGATGCTGATTATCGAGGGGATGTTTCCGTTCGTTTTTCCGAGCGCCTGGCGCGACACGTTCCGTAAAATAGCGGAACGGCCGTCGCATCAGATTCGCGTCGGCGGGCTCATCGTGATGGTGCTCGGGCTGATTCTGCTGTTCATCGCGACCTGAAGCGGGCTTTGAAGCGGGCATTGAGGCGCGCTTTGAAGCGGGCTTGCCTGAGGGGCGAGCGCGGCTTGTTGCAGCTAGTTGCCATATACCGCCGCGCGTCTCGCGTGAGCTGCAAAGCGTCGCCCGAGCGTCTGTGTCGGCCGCCAGAATCAAGCCGCCGCACGCCATTCACACTCATTCATCGGCGCTTCAAGACGCCGTGTTCAACGCCGTAGGACTGTATCGATGTCGACCTGGTTGCTTCCTGAGAATATCGCCGACGTGCTGCCGTCGGAGGCCCGCAAGATCGAAGAATTGCGGCGTCATTTGCTGGACCGTTTCCGTTCTTACGGCTACGAGATGGTGATGCCGCCGCTGCTCGAATATCTCGAATCGCTGCTGACGGGCGGCGGGCACGATCTGAATCTGCGCACCTTCAAGCTCGTCGATCAGCTGTCGGGCCGCACACTCGGTCTGCGCGCCGACATCACCCCGCAGGTCGCGCGCATCGACGCGCATCTGTTGAACCGCCAAGGCGTCACGCGTCTTTGCTATGCGGGCAACGTCGCCCATACGAGGCCGCGCGGCCTGCACGCAACGCGTGAGCAGATCCAGATCGGTGCGGAAATCTACGGTCACGCCGGCCTCGAAGCGGACCTCGAAATCCAGCAACTGATGCTCGACGCGCTGCGTCTCGGCGGGCTCGCGAAGGTGCGTCTGGACCTGTGTCACGCGGGCGTGCTGGCGGCGCTGATCGAAGCCGAGCCGGCCGCCGAGGAACTCGGCCAGGCGCTCTACGACGCCCTTGCGGGCAAGGACGTGCCGCGTCTCGTCGAGATGACCGCGCAATTCTCGCCGGTGATTCGCGATGCGCTGCGCGCGCTGCCGACGCTGTACGGCGACGCGTCGGTGCTCGAAGAGGCCCGCGCGCGTCTGCCGAATTCGCCGGCGATCGCCCGCGCACTCGACGACCTCGCGTTCCTCGCGAGTCAGGTCGACGGCGCCGAAGTGATGATCGATCTCGCCGATCTGCGCGGCTACGCGTACCACAGCGGCGTGATGTTCTCCGCGTACGTGGACGGCGTGCCGAACGCGGTCGCGCGCGGCGGCCGGTACGACCACGTCGGCCAGGCCTATGGCCGCGCTCGCGCGGCAACCGGCTTTTCGCTGGATCTGCGCGAGGTCGCGCGGATCTCGCCGGTCGAAGCGCGCAGCAGTGCGATCCTCGCGCCGTGGCGGCACGACGAAGCGTTGCGCGTGGCGGTCGCGGCATTGCGCGATAGCGGTGAAGTGGTGATCCAGGCGCTGCCTGGGCATAAGCACGACGTCGATGAATTCGCGTTCGACCGGGTGCTGGTCGAGCGCAATGGCGCATGGGTGGTCGAGCCGCGCGCTTGAGCCGCGCGTTCCGATCCACGCTGCCGGGGACGCCTCTCCGGTCGCTCGCCACAGGGCGGCGAAACCACCGCCCGAATCGGGCGCGGTCGAGCGACTCTGCGCGGCCGCGCATCCCTCGCAATATTCAACATGACGTGCATACCGTTGAGCGGAAACGGAAAAATTCCGGAAGCTTCCGCGAACCTAGGTAAAATACGTTTTTAACCAGCTTACGAAACAACATGTCTGCCAGCGCAGTGAATGTGAACCCCGGGCGCAACGTCGTCGTCGTGGGTACCCAATGGGGTGATGAAGGCAAGGGCAAGATCGTCGACTGGCTGACGGACCACGCTCAAGGCGTCGTTCGCTTCCAGGGCGGTCACAATGCCGGTCACACGCTTATCATCGGCGGCAAGAAAACCATCTTGCGTCTGATTCCGTCGGGCATCATGCATCCCGGCGTCGCGTGCTACATCGGCAATGGCGTCGTGTTGTCGCCGGAAGCGCTGTTCAAGGAAATCGGTGAACTCGAAGCCGCCGGCATCGACGTCCAGAAGCGCCTGTTCATTTCCGAAGCCACCACGCTGATCCTGCCGTACCACATCGCGATCGACCAGGGCCGCGAAGCGCGCCGCGGCGCGGACAAGATCGGCACGACCGGCCGCGGCATCGGGCCGGCCTATGAAGACAAGGTCGCGCGCCGCGGCCTGCGCGTGCAAGACCTGTTCGACGCACCGGCCTTCGCCGAGCGTCTGCGCGAAAACCTCGACTATCACAACTTCGTGCTCACGCAGTATCTCGGCGCAGCCGCGGTCGACTTCCAGCAAACGCTCGACACGATGCTGAGCTACGCCGACCGCCTGAAGCCGATGGTCACCGACGTGTCGCGCCGTCTGTACGATGTCAACGCAAACGGTGGCAATCTGCTGTTCGAAGGCGCGCAGGGCACGCTGCTCGACATCGACCACGGCACCTATCCGTTCGTCACGTCGAGCAACTGCGTCGCGGGTGCCGCGACGGCGGGCGCGGGAGTCGGTCCGCAGAAGCTCAACTACATCCTCGGTATCACGAAGGCGTACTGCACGCGGGTTGGTTCGGGCCCATTTCCGAGCGAACTGTACGATGCGGACAACGCGTCGCGCCAGGAGCCGATCGGCCTCGAACTCGCCACCGTCGGCAAGGAATTCGGCTCGGTCACCGGTCGTCCGCGCCGCACCGGCTGGCTCGACGTCGCCGCGCTGCGCCGCTCGATCCAGATCAACGGCGTGACGGGTCTGTGCATGACCAAGCTCGACGTGCTCGACGGTCTCGACGAAGTGAAGCTGTGCGTCGGCTACACGGTCGACGCTCAGAACGTCGATCTGCTGCCGCGCGGCGCGACCGAAGTCGCACGCTGTGTGCCGGTCTACGAAACTTTCGCGGGCTGGAAGGAAAGCACGGTCGGCATCAAGGAGTGGGACAAGCTGCCCGCCAACGCGCGTGCGTATCTCACGCGCGTGCAGGAAGTCTCGGGCATTCCGATCGACATGGTGTCCACCGGTCCGGATCGCGACGAAACGATTCTGCTGCGTCATCCGTTCAAGGTCTAAGCGATGCAAGGTGTACCCATGATCGCGATGAAAGATCCGCGTAACGACGACAAGAACCTGTGGGTCGGCTGGGACGAATATCACAGGCTGATCGAGGTGCTCGCACTTGCCGTGCACGAATCGGGCTGGAAGTTCGACAAGATCCTGTGCCTCGCGCGCGGCGGTCTACGCGTCGGCGACCAGCTGTCGCGCATCTACGATCTGCCGCTGGCGATTCTGGCAACGAGCTCTTACCGCGAGGCGGCCGGCACGCAGCAGGGCGAACTCGACATCGCGCAATACATCACGATGACGCGCGGCGAACTGCACGGCAACGTGCTGCTCGTCGACGACCTCGTCGATTCAGGCGTCACGCTCGCTCGTGTGCAGCAGCATTTGAAGGAACGCTACCCGGCCATCACCGCGGTGCGCTCGGCCGTGCTGTGGTACAAGGGCTGCTCAAAAGTAAAGCCCGATTATCACGTGCAGTATCTGCCGACCAACCCGTGGATTCATCAGCCGTTCGAGGAGTGGGACACGGTGCGTCCGCATAACCTCGGCGCGTGGATCAAGCGCGGCATCGCCCAGGCCGACGAGTCGTCGGGCAATTGACGCGCAGGCGCGCGTGATGCCTTGCCACATCGGCTTTGCCGCATCGGACGTCGCGCATCATTGTGGTGTCTCAAAACGGAGCCCGGCCGGGCTCCTTTTTTATGCGCGCGCCGCGCGGCGCCCGGACGCCTGTGCCGTCACAGACGCGCCCATATCGCAGTGCTACACTGCGCGGACATCCACGTGGCGTATCCACAACAAGCCGGGTGGTACCGGATGGGCAGTTTAAAATGGCGGTCGTTTTTTCCGCCCGGGAACGGATTTCCTCGCGTCCATGACAGATAACAATCACGTACACAAACAGCCGCTGCCTTCCCTTGCGATTGCCGCAATCGGAGTGGTGTTCGGCGACATCGGCACGAGCCCGTTGTACGCGCTGAAGGAAGCCTTCAGCCCGGCGCACGGTATCCCGTTGACCGATCAGTCGATCCTTGGCGTTATTTCGCTGCTGTTCTGGGCGATCGTGATCGTGGTCGGCGTCAAGTACGTGCTGTTCGTGATGCGCGCCGACAACAACGGCGAGGGCGGCGTCCTCGCACTGATGGCGCTGGCGATGCGCTCGGTCGATCAGAAATCGAAAATGGCCGGCCTTCTGATGATGCTCGGCATCTTCGGCGCCTGCATGTTTTACGGCGACGCGGTGATCACGCCGGCGATCTCGGTGATCTCGGCGGTCGAAGGTCTGGAAATCGCCGCGCCGCATCTGTCGCATCTGGTGATTCCTCTGACCGTCGTGATCCTGATCGTGCTGTTCTGGATCCAGCGGCACGGCACGGCCACCGTCGGCCGTCTGTTTGGGCCGATCATGCTGCTGTGGTTCCTCGTGCTGGCCGTGCTCGGCCTGTGGCACATCATGCAGTCACCGAACGTGATCCGCGCGCTCAATCCGTACTACGCGTACACGTTCATGGCCGCGCACGTGCTGCAGGCCTACGTGGTGCTCGGCTCGGTCGTGCTGGTGCTGACCGGCGCGGAAGCGCTGTACGCGGACATGGGCCACTTCGGCGCGCAGCCGATCCGCATGGCGTGGTATGTGCTCGTGATGCCGTCGCTGGTGCTCAACTACTTCGGCCAGGGCGCGCTGCTGATGCGCGACCCGAAGGCGATCGAAAATCCATTCTTCCTGCTCGCGCCGGATTGGGCGCTGTTTCCGCTCGTCGTGCTGTCGACGGTGGCGACGGTGATCGCGTCACAGGCGGTGATTTCAGGCGCGTACTCGCTGACGAGCCAGGCGATCCAGCTCGGCTACGTGCCGCGCATGAAGGTCCTGCACACGTCCGAGCTCGCGATCGGGCAGATCTATGTGCCGGTCGTGAACTGGATGCTGCTGTTCATCATTCTGTGCATCGTGATCGCGTTCAAGAGCTCCGACAATCTGGCGGCCGCGTACGGTATCGCGGTGACGGCAACGATGGTGATCACGACGATTCTTGCCTGCGTCGTGATGGTGAAGGTGTGGAACTGGAACAAGCTGCTCGTCGGGCTCATCATCGGCGTGTTCATGGTGGTCGATCTGGGCTTTTTCGGCGCGAACCTGCTGAAGGTCGAAGAGGGCGGCTGGTTGCCGCTGTGCATCGGCGGGCTGCTGTTCTTCCTGCTGATGACGTGGTTCAAGGGCAGGATGATCGTGAAGGAACGCACGGCCGCCGACGGTATTCCGCTGATGCCGTTCCTGCAAGGCCTGCTCGCGCATCCGCCGCATCGCGTGTCGGGCACCGCGATCTATCTGACCGGCAGCGATTCTCTGGTGCCGGTGAGCCTGCTGCACAACCTGAAGCACAACAAGGTGCTGCACGAGCGCACGATCTTCCTGACCTTCGTCACGCGCGACATTCCGTACGTGAACGACGCCGACCGCGTGACCGTGAAGGACATGGAGGGTGGCCTGTTCCTGGTCAAGGCGGTCTACGGCTTTAACGAAACGCCCGACGTAAAGGCGGTGCTGCTCGACGTCGGACGCACGCACGACATGACCTTCGAATTAATGGACACGTCGTTCTTCCTAGCGCGCGAAACGGTGGTGCCGACGCAATTGCCGGGCATGTCGGTGTGGCGTGAGCGTGTGTTCGCGTGGATGCATCAGAATGCCGCGAAGCCGACCGACTTCTTCAGCATCCCGGCTAACCGGGTCGTGGAACTGGGGACGAAGATCGAGATTTGACGGGCCGCGCGTGACCGACGGGAGTGCAAACGAAAAGCCCACGCAATGCGTGGGCTTTTCGTTTATGCGCGTGCGTGCGCGATCGACCGCGCAGCGCAGTCATGCGCGGACCGGTGCACATGCGACCAAGTGCATCGGTCCGCTACGTTTACTTCTGCTTGAGCTTGGCAAACGCGGCCGCCATCGCACCGCCCGGCTCCGGTTCGCGCGAGCGCTGCGGCGCGCCGCGTCCCGCTCCGCCGCGATTGAAGTTGCCGCCCGAGCCGCCGCGATCCTGCTGCGCACCGCCGCCGCTGCGAGCGGCCGCCGCGCCGGGCTCGTCATCGAGACGCATCGTCAGCGCAATACGCTGGCGTTTCACGTCGACTTCGAGCACCTTGACCTTGACGATCTGACCGGCCTTCACGACTTCATGCGGGTCTTTCACGAACTTCGTCGACATCGCCGACACGTGCACGAGACCGTCCTGATGCACGCCGATGTCGATGAACGCGCCGAACGCCGCGACGTTCGTCACGACGCCTTCGAGCACCATGCCCGGGATCAGGTCGCTGACCTTCTCGACGCCTTCGCGGAACGTCGCCGTCTTGAGCTCGGGACGCGGATCGCGGCCCGGCTTCTCGAGCTCGACCAGGATGTCGCGCACGGTCGGCAGACCGAAACGTTCGTCGACGAATTCAGTGGGTGACAGTCCGCGCAACGCGTCGCGATTGCCGAGCACTTCGCCGGCCTGCTTGCTGATCTTCGCGAGGATGCGCTGGACGACCGGATACGCTTCCGGGTGGACCGACGAACGATCGAGCGGATTCTCGCCGTTGTTGATGCGCAGGAAGCCGGCGGCCTGCTCGAAGGTTTTATCGCCGAGACGCGGTACCTTGCGCAGATGCTCGCGCGACGGGAACGGCCCGTTCGCATCGCGATAGTCGACGATGTTGCGCGCGAGCGTGGCATTGAGACCCGACACCCGCGCGAGCAGCGCGACCGACGCGGTGTTCGCATCGACGCCGACCGCGTTCACACAGTCTTCGACGACGGCGTCGAGCGAGCGCGCGAGTTCGCGCTGGTTCACGTCGTGCTGGTACTGGCCGACGCCGATCGCCTTCGGCTCGATCTTCACGAGCTCGGCGAGCGGGTCCTGCAGACGTCGCGCGATCGACACGGCGCCGCGCAGCGACACGTCCATGTCGGGGAATTCCTTCGCGGCGAGTTCGGACGCCGAGTACACCGACGCGCCGGCTTCGGACACGACGATCTTCTGCAGCTTCAGTTCCGGATGACGCGCGATCAGTTCGCTCGCGAGTTTGTCCGTCTCACGCGACGCGGTGCCGTTGCCGATGCTGATCAGCTCGGCCTGCGTTTGCGCGGCGATTCGCGCGAGCTTCGCGAGCGAGCCGTCCCAGTCGCGGCGCGGCTCGTGCGGGTAGATCGTGTCGGTCGCGAGCACCTTGCCGGTGCGGTCGACCACCGCCACCTTCACGCCGGTGCGCAGACCCGGATCGAGGCCGATCACGGCCTTCGGACCAGCCGGCGCCGCGAGCAGCAGGTCCTTCAGATTGCGCGCGAACACGCGGATCGCCTCGTGCTCGGCTTGGTCGCGCAGATTGGTCAGCAGCTCGTTTTCGAGGTGCGGCTGCACCTTCACGCGCCAGCACCAGCGGCATACGTCGGAGAGCCACTTGTCTCCGGGGCGGTTCTGATTGGCGATGCCGAAGTGCCGCGCGATCAGCGCTTCGCCCGGATGCGGCACCTGCGCGTCGAGCTCTTCGCCGAGGCCCAGCTTGATCATCAGCACGCCGGCATTGCGGCCGCGGAAGAGGGCGAGCGCGCGATGCGACGGCACCGTGCGGATCGTTTCGGCGTAGTCGTAGTAGTCGCGGAATTTTTCCTCTTCCGCGGTTTCCTTGCCCTCCACGACCTTCGACGACACCACGCCCTGGTTGAACAGATAGTCGCGCAGCTTGCCGAGCAGTTCGGCGGTCTCGCCGAATTGTTCGGAGAGGATGTCGCGCGCGCCGTCGAGCGCGGCTTTCACATCGGCAATGCCTTTCTCCGCATGGACATAGGTCGCGGCTTCGGTTTGCGGATCGAGCAGCGGATTGCCGAGCAGCGCGTCGGCGAGCGGCTGCAGACCTGCTTCGCGCGCGATCTGCGCGCGTGTGCGGCGCTTCGGTTTGTACGGCAGATAGAGGTCTTCCAGCACCTGTTTGCTGTCGGCGCCTTCGATCGCGCCGCGCAGCTCGTCGGTGAGCTTGCCCTGTTCGTCGATGCTCGCGATGATCGCCGCGCGGCGGTCTTCCAGCTCGCGCAGATACAGCAGGCGTTCCTCGAGATTGCGCAGTTGCGTGTCGTCGAGATTGCCTGTCACTTCCTTGCGGTAACGGGCGATGAACGGAACGGTCGCGCCTTCGTCGAGAAGTCCCACCGCGGCCGCGACCTGGCGCGGCTGGACGGACAGTTCGGTGGCGATGCGCTGGACGATCTTGAGTGCTACGGTTTCCGTCATAAGGTCTTGGTGTTCCTGCGGACTCAGTGATGGGCCGCGCGCGGGCGGCAAATCGGGACAGGCCGGGCGTGCGCCGCGACCCGGTTGCTAGAGCGGGGCATTTTGCCATAAATGCCAAAGGGCTCAACCGCGCGGTGTTAGAATTTCGGGCATCTTCCGTTGACCCTCTACGACGTTGCCAATCTCCTTGTCCCTCAACCGCCTGATCTCGTCGCTGGCGTCAGGTTCGCTGCCGGGTTCGTCTCGGGGTTCGTCTCAATTGCCGCTGGTTTCGCTGCGCCAGTTCCGTTCGTCGCTTGTGACGGCCGCGGCGTCGTGCGCGATCACCGCCGCGCTCGCGGTGCCGGTGTCGGCTGTGGCGCAGAGCGCGACGCCGGGGCAAGGTGCGGCGCCGGTCGCGGCATCGGGCCCGCAAGTCGCCGCAGCCGCCGACAGCCCCCAAAGCGCGAGCGACGCAGCGGCGCTGGACAAGTCGTTCGACGAGCGGCAACAGGTGCTCAATCAGCGCACTGACGACAACAACTATCAATTCGCGGTCGCGCAACACAATTGCTACAGCCGTTTCTTCGTCAATCACTGTCTGAACCGCGCGCGCGACGCGATGCGCGGCGTGCAGGCGGACATCCGCAAGGAACAGCTCGCGCTCGACGCCGAGCAGCGTGAGCAGCGCGCCCGCGAGCGCGACGAACGCACGGCATTGCGGCGCGCGCAAAACGAGGCGCAGGCGCCGCAGCGTGCCGCCGAAGACGCGCGCAACGAGCAGGCGTATCAGGAAAGGCAGCGTCAGCACGCGCTCGATCAGGCGCAGCGCAATGCCGAGGCACCGCAGCGCGAAACCAACGCGCAGGCCTACGAGGAAAAGCAGCGCCAGCACGCGCTCGACCAGGCGCAGCGTGGAGTCACGCCAGCGCAGGCAGCGGCCAATCAGAAGGCCTACGACCAGAAGCAGAGCGACTACCAGCGCAAGCTCGAGCAAGCGCGTCAGCAGGGCGCGCAAAAGGCGGCGGAGCGCCAGCAGAAGCAGGAGAATTTCGAGCGGAAGCAGGCCAACGCAGCGCAGCACAAGCTCGATGTCGACGCGCGTCAGAAGCAGGCCGCCGAGAAAGCCGAGCAGAAGCGCCAGGACGAGTTAAAGCAGCAACAGCTAGAAGAGCAGCAAAAACAGCAACAACAGCAACAACAGCAGCAGTAAGTATGCTGTAGGGGCTGTGCCGTAGAGTGAGCCGTGGCGGTCGTGGCCACGGCCGCCGTAATGCGTTTTTAGCCGGACTGCAACCTCAGGCTTCGGACCGCAGCACGCGGTTCGTGCCGCCGACCAGAGGAGCCGAGCATGCGCGATCGTCATCACGTCATCGACGCAAACACACTTCGCGACCGCATTCTGCAACTGGAATCGGAGCATAGTGGACTCGACCGGTTGATCGACCGGATGTCGGATGAGCCCGACATCGACGACTTCGAGTTGCAGCGCCTGAAAAAGCGCAAACTCAAAGTCAAGGACACTATCATCTTGCTGCAATTGCAGCTCGAACCGGACGCGCGCGCCTGAGTTCGCGGCCTGGCAGGCGCCGGGCGCGCCGCGCGCGAGCCGGACCTAGCAGGAACGCTTGCCTTGAATTCACCGCATGACACTTCATCCCGCGCCGCGGCGCTGAGCCGGAGCCGCGCGAGCGAACTCGACGAGATCTTCGCCGACAACGGTTTGCTCGCGCGGCAGATCGACGGCTATCGGCCGCGTGCGTCGCAGATCGAGATGGCGCGCGCGGTCGCGGCGGCGATGGAGGCGTCGGGCCGCGCAATGCCCGAGCCCGCGATGTTCGAAACGCCCAAGCGGCCGGCGCGGCCCCTGCAGCAGACGGGCGCCGATGCCGCCTCTGAGTCGACCGGCAACAGCGCCCGATCCGACCATGTCGAAGGCGGCGATGGCGGTGAAAACACGCTGATCGTCGAAGCGGGTACCGGCACCGGCAAGACCTATGCGTATCTCGTGCCGGCCATGCTGTGGGGCGGCAAGGTGATCGTCTCGACCGGCACCAAGCATCTGCAGGATCAGCTGTTCCAGCGCGACATCCCTACCGTGCGCGACGCGCTCGCGGTGCCGGTGTCGGTTGCGATGCTGAAGGGCCGCGCGAACTACGTGTGTCACTACTATCTGCAACGCACCGCGGACAACGGCCGACTGCCGTCGCGCCAGGAAACCTCGTATCTGCAGGACATCGTGCGCTTCGCGAAGATCACGCGCACCGGCGACAAGGCTGAACTGGCGAGCGTGCCGGAAACGGCGCAGGTGTGGTCGATGGTCACGTCGACGCGCGACAACTGTCTCGGCCAGGAGTGTCCGCACTACAAGGACTGCTTCGTGATGCAGGCGCGCCGCGAAGCGCAGCAGGCCGATATCGTGGTGGTCAACCACCATCTGTTTTTCGCCGACATCATGCTGCGTGATACCGGCATGGCGGAACTGCTGCCGACCGCGAACACGGTCATCTTCGACGAAGCGCACCAGTTGCCCGAAACGGCGACGCTGTTTTTCGGCGAGACGCTATCGACCGCGCAGTTTCTCGAACTCGCTCGCGATTCGGTGGCGGAGGGACTCGGTCACGCACGCGATGCGCTTGACTGGGTCCAACTCGGCGCGACGCTCGAGCGCGCGGCGCGCGACCTGCGGCTCGCGTTCAAGGAAGACTCGGTGCGTCTGTCGATCGGCCAGCTGCCCAACGACCATCCGTTGTTCCCCGCGCTCGAGACGCTCGAAACCGAGCTCGATGCGCTGGCCTCGGCGTTGGCGGGGCAGGCGGAGCGCGCTGAATCGCTGGGCGCGTGTCTGCGTCGCGCGCGCGAACTGCAGGACGTGCTGAGCGGCTGGACCACACAGCCGACGAACGCCGAACGCAACGCGGTCGCTACACGCGAGGGCGGCGCCGACGCGGAGCGCGCCGATCCGAACGAAAAGGTGCGCTGGATCGAGGTGTTTTCGCAGACGGTACAACTGCATGAAACGCCGTTGTCGGTCGCGCCGATTTTCGCGAAGCAGCGCGCCGGCGTGCCGCGCGCGTGGATCTTCACATCGGCGACGCTGTCGGTGCGCGGCGACTTCACGCACTATGCAGCGCAGATGGGCCTGAACTCGAAGCGTTCGATGACATTGCCGAGCCCGTTCGACTATCCGTCACAAGGCCTTCTGTACGTGCCGCGCAATCTGCCGCAACCATCGTCGCCGACGTTCACCGATGCCGTGTTCGATGCGGCGTTGCCCGCGATCGAAGCATCGGGCGGCGGCGTCTTCATGCTGTGCACGACGCTGCGCGCGGTGGACCGTATCTCGGCGAAGCTGCGCGACGCGATCGAGGCGCGCGGCTGGGGTTATCCGCTGCTCGTGCAGGGTGATGCGAGCCGCACCGAATTGCTCGACCGCTTTCGCACGTACGGCAATGCGATTCTGGTCGGCAGTCAGAGCTTCTGGGAAGGGGTGGACGTGCGTGGCGACGCGTTGTCGCTGGTCGTGATCGACAAGCTGCCGTTCGCGCCGCCGGACGATCCCGTGCTGGCCGCGCGGCTCGATGCACTGACGAAGAAGGGCTTGAGCCCGTTCGCCGTGCATCAGCTACCGCAGGCCGTGATCACGCTGAAGCAAGGCGCAGGGCGGCTGATTCGCGCGGAGACCGATCGGGGCGTGCTGATGATCTGCGATACCCGTCTCGTCGATAAACCTTATGGCCGCCGCATCTGGCAGAGTCTGCCGCCGTTCAAGCGCACCCGTGAGATCGACGTGGTACGCGAATTCTTCGAAGAAAATGTAGTGCCCGGGGCAACGGCCCGATAGAGCCTCCGGTTCTTCGCTGAAAAAACGCCGCAATAAAAAGCGGCGTTTTGTTTTTCAGGTGACGAGACAATTACCGGGCCGGCAATTTTCATTAATTGCGCTCCAAAAAGCAAAACGCCACGGAGATGAACCCGTGGCGTTTTGCCTGACTGCCCGGGAAATCGCGACGATTTCCCGAAGCAGTTTTCGCCCAGAGGCGAACCCTACGCGACAGCTTACTGGCTTGCGCCCGAAGCCGGAGCTGCAGCCGAAGCAGCAGCTTCCGGTGCCGAAGCTTCCGGAGCAGCAGCGGCCGGTGCCGAAGCTTCCGGAGCAGCAGCAGCCGGTGCCGAAGCAACTTCGCTCGCAGCAGCAGCCGGTGCCGAAGCAGCAGCTGCATCGCTAGCCGGTGCAGCGGCCTGATCGTTGCTCTTGTTGCATGCAGCGAGTGCCACAACTGCCAACAGGGATGCTACGAGGAGGGATTTCTTCATGATCACGTCCTTTTATGGTTTAAAGGTAAGCAACAGCGCAAAATAAAACCGGTAATGTGCTCCAACACCGACCTGGGCCGCTGGTGGAAATGCTCTTTTGATGAGCTGGAATCTTCCCTACGGCTTGGGCGGAAATTATATGCACTTTCGTACTGACAGTCGATAAATCCGGGGTCAATACGTTGTCTTTCTCATACAAAATTTTACTGTACGGTATAGCACGTGGGCAGAGTTACGCAAGCTCGCCCACCTGTATCCAGCCCGCACAATACCACTCGTGTAGCAGTGCTGTCACCGACGAATCGTGTGAGAGTGTTACAAAGCGTTTCGCACTCATACACCGCAGATTTGCGAGATCGAACAGCCATTTTTTCGCGCCGCCCCACGTTATTTCTTCTCCATTTACGAAGAAAAAACGGCGTTCATACAACACGCTAGTCTTGCGATCGAGCCGCAGACCGGATTTCGACGCAGCGCCGATGAAACGGACCTCGTTGAGCGGCCGTTGCGGCGGATCAAAGACGACACTCGGCTTCGGTTCGCTGAGGTACGTGCCAAGGAACGACGCAATGTCCCGCTCATTCCATCGCACCTTAGCAAGCATCGCTCCCACCCGTTCGACGAGCGCGGCGGGCAGTTCGGCTGGCCGCTCGACGGCGGCCTGCCGCGGATCGCGATAAAGCGCCCCAGCCTTGCCCGTGGCCTCGCCTCGCTCGGCCAGATGGTAGAGGAACTGCGCGGTCAGCTCGCTCTCGGACGGTGCGCGAAAACCGATCGAGCAGGTCATGCATTCGCCCTCGGCGATGCCGTCGTGGGCGATGTGCGGCGGCAGGTACAGCATGTCGCCGGGTTCGAGCACCCACTCCTGTTCGTGATCGAAGCGCTGTAAAACTTTCAAAGGCAAGCCGGGCTGCAGTGCCAGATCTTTTTGCGCGCTAATGCGCCAGCGGCGCTTGCCTTTTACTTGCAAGAGAAACACATCGTAGGAATCGAAATGCGGGCCGACGCCGCCGCCGTCGGTCGCATACGAAATCATCAGGTCGTCGAGCCGCGCATCAGGCACGAAACGGAAACGGTCGAGCAGTGCGCGCGCACGGTCATCGTAGAGGTCGACGCCCTGCACGAGCAATGTCCACGCGCGCTGCCTGACGGATGGCAGTTCGTCGGGCGCAAACGGGCCGTGCTCCAGCTGCCATTTGTTGCGGAAGTGGGTGATCAGGCGCGCTTCGACGTCGTCCTGATCGGCCAGCTCGAACAGCTCGTCCCGCGACAGCGGTGCTTCGATGTCGGGAATCGCCTGACGGATCAGCAGCGGCTTTTTCTGCCAGTAGCGGCGCATGAATTGCGACGGGCTCAGTTGGCCGAGCAGTGCGGTCGGAATGTCGGGCGAGGGCGGAAGAATGGGCTGCATGGCCGGCTTTGCAGCAGACGGCGAACTGCGTGCCAAACCCGCATCGGCCGGAAGGTGAGTGGGCCGCCTGGGCATCGTATAATGTGAGTTGTATTCTGGAGAGTCGAATGAAAATCGCAAAGAACACCGTCGTGTCGGTCGCCTACAAGCTGTCGGATGCGCAGGGCAATCTGATCGAGGAAAGCGAAGAGCCGATGGTCTATCTTCACGGCGGCTATGATGGCACGTTCCCCAAGATCGAGGAAGAGCTCGACGGCCACGAAGCCGGCTTCGAGACGCAGATCCAGCTTGAGCCGCAAGACGCGTTCGGTGAATACGATCCCGAGCTCGTGAAGATCGAGCCGCGCGATCGCTTCCCGGAACCGCTTGAAGTCGGCATGCAGTTCGAAGGCACCCCGGAAGATGGCGACGAGGAAATCGACGCGCTGGTGTACGTGGTGACCGACGTCGCGGAAGACAAGGTCGTGCTCGACGGCAATCATCCGCTCGCCGGCATGGCGCTGCGTTTTGCATTGACCGTCAAAGACGTGCGTCCGGCGACAGAAGACGAAATCCAGCACGAGCACGCGCACGGCGCGGACGGCCTCGAAGTTCTCGACGACGATGAAGACGAGGACGAAGAAGACAGCTCAAAACCGACCCTGCACTGAGCTGGCGGGCATGCGCGGTGTCGTCGCGGGGGCAGACGGCATCGATGCGGGCAAGGCAGGCGAGGCTGGCAGTATCGACCCCGGCGGCATCGAGATCGCTGGCCCGTATTCACCGCCGCCCTGGTCGGACGGGATGCGCGGCTGCTGGTCCTGCGATTCTCCGGGCGTCTGCAATACCGGCGGCAATTCCGACCCCGGCCCGAACCCTTCCACATTCGGCATTTCCGGTGCACCTGGCATCGACGCACCGGATTCGTCGCGCGGTGTGGCGGGCGGCAAGACCGGCGGCGTGGTGGGCAGCGGCATCTGCTTCGGCACGTCGCGCACGCTGACCCTGAACGGCGGCTTCCTGCCGAAATCCGCTTCTATCTGAATCCATTGGTTGAGCCGATCACGCGGCGCGAGCGCAATGCGCGTGAGATTCATCACGACCATCCCCTTGTCGTTGCGTAGCGGCTGATCGATGACGAAGCCGCCGGCCGGCCGTTCGTCGTCCGCGTGAATGACGACCACAGGTCCGGGGAAAATTTGCGCGAGCTTAACCAGACTGCGCTTGAATTCGAGAAAGCCGTCGCGGCGCGAGCTGTGCGCGAAGTGCAGCCATGCGAACCGTTCGGGTCGCTCGTAGCGCTCCGGGTCGAAGTCGCCCTGAATGAACACGACGATCGCGCGAGCGTCGCGGCGCTTCGCGTATTCTGCCGCGTGCTCGAGCCAGAATGCATTGGCGATCACGCGATCTTCGAACTCGCCGTTGCGGCCGCCCGCGCTCAGGTAGTGATTGTTCGGACCGGGCGCGTTCAGGCCGATGAAGACGATCTCGCCGGTTTTGTTGTTCGCTTTGTCGTTGACCACCCAGCGCACGTTTTCGCGAAACGGGCGAAAGCGCGACACCTCGCTCTCGCGCGTCAACGCGATCGGGTTCTGTCCCATCGACGTCGGATCGGCGAACAGCGTTTGCCGCAACTGGTCGAGCCGCTCGACCGGATCGAAGCCGCCGGCTTCCGCCGTGCCGCAATCGCCCCAGTCGTGCTGGCCGGGGATAAAGATGAGCGCGGTCCGCGAACTGTCGAGCAGCGCGTGGCGGCGCTCGAACAGCGCGTCGCGGCAAACTTCCTTCGGCCCCTTCAGATTGCCGTCGTAGACGATGAAGCGCACGTCGCGCTCGCGGGCAATCGCCTCGAGCAGCCGTTGCGTGGCGGCTTCGTCGGCGGCGCTGTGCATCGTGTCGGAGAGCACCGCGAACGCGAAGCGCGAGGTCTCGGCGTGCGCCGGCGCGGTCCCTACGCACACCGCCGCGAATACAACGATGCCGCCTATCGATGCATGCACGTGGCGCAGCGCCGCGCGAAGCCCGCGCGGGCGCCGCGGGTGTCTCGGCGTGTCAGTGGTCCGCATCCGGCGCGACGGCCAGTTCATGCAGTTCGTACAGCAGATCCAGCGCTTCGCGCGGCCGCAGATCGTTCGGATCGATGCCGCGCAGACGCTCGACGAGCGTCTGCATCGCGGGCGACGCAGGCGTCGCGTCGCCCGCGGCCTCGTTGTCGTGGTCCGCGTCTTCGGCGAGCATCGCAGGCTGCGTCGCGAACAGATCGAGTTGCGGCGCGGGCTGCGCGGCCGATTGCTGCTCAAGATGCGCGAGATGCTTGCGCGCCGCGCGGATCACCGCGTTCGGCACGCCGGCGAGTTGCGCGACCTGCAGACCGTAGCTCTGATTGGCCGGCCCTTCGTTGACCGCGTGCAGGAACACGATGCCGTGCCCATGCTCGACCGCCGACAGGTGCACGTTGGCCGCATGCGGAAACTCCACGGGTAGCTGCGTCAGCTCGAAATAGTGCGTCGCGAACAGCGTATAGCAGCCGTTGTGGGCGAGCAGGTGGCGCGCGATCGCCCACGCGAGCGCGAGGCCGTCGAACGTCGACGTGCCGCGGCCGATCTCGTCCATCAGCACGAGGCTTTGCGGTGTCGCGTCGTTGAGGATCGCGGCGGCTTCGGTCATCTCCACCATGAAGGTCGAGCGACCGCCAGCGAGGTCGTCGGCCGCGCCGATGCGCGTGAAGATGCGGTCGATCGGCCCAAAGGCCGCGCGCCGCGCCGGCACGTAACTGCCCACGTAAGCGAGCAGCGCGATCAGCGCGGTCTGGCGCATGAAGGTCGACTTGCCGCCCATGTTCGGACCGGTGATCAACAGCAGCTTGCGCTCGGTCGCGAGTGAGCAATCGTTGGCGATGAACTGCTCGACCTGCGCCTCGACCACCGGATGACGACCCTGCTCGATGTCGATGCCCGCGTTGGCCGGGAACGTCGGCGCAACCCAGTCGAGCGCGCGAGCGCGTTCGCCGAACGCGGCCAGCAGATCGAGTTCGGCGAGCGCGAGGGCGACGCGCTGACAGTCGGGAATGAACGGCAGCAACGATTGCAGCAACGCGTCGTACAGTGAGCGTTCGCGTGCGAGCGCGCGTTCCTGAGCGGACAACGCTTTGTCCTCGAAGGTCTTCAACTCGGGCGTGATGTAGCGCTCGGCGTTCTTCAGCGTTTGCCGGCGGCGATAGTCGTCGGGGACTTTGTCGGTCTGGCCGCGCGTGACTTCGATATAGAAGCCATGCACCTTGTTGTACTCGACACGCAGATTGTTGATGCCGGTTCGCGCGCGTTCGCGTGTTTCGAGATCGATCAGGAACTGTCCGCAGTTCTCCGAAATATCGCGCAGTTCGTCGAGCTCCGCGTCATATCCACGCGCGATGACGCCGCCGTCGCGCACCATCGCGGCCGGTTCCTGCGCGACCGCGAGCTTGAGCAAGTCGACGCACGCTTGCGGCGGTTCGAGCGCCGCGTCGATGCGCGCGAGCGAATCCGCGTTCGATACCACCGCTGCGAGCTGCGCGCGCACAGCAGGCAGCGCGATGAAGGTATCGCGCAGGCTCGACAGATCGCGCGGCCGCGCCGACAGCAGCGCGAGACGTCCGGTGATCCGTTCAATGTCCGCGATCTGCCGCAACGCCTGGCGCAGCGTATCGAGATCGGCGCCCGGCGGCGCGTCGAGCAACGCGCCGATCGCCTGCTGACGCGCCCGAGCCACCGCCGAATCGCGCGGCGGATGATGCAGCCAGTGCCGCAGCAGACGGCTACCCATCGTCGTGCAGCAGGTGTCGAGCAGTGAGCACAGCGTCGGCGATTCGGTGCCGCGCAGTGTCTCCGTGAGTTCGAGGTTGCGGCGCGTGGCCGGATCGAGGCCGATGTATTCGGATTCGTATTCGACCTTCAGGCTGCGCACGTGACGCAGTTGTTGGCCCTGCGTGGACGCCGCATACAGCAGCAACGCGCCGGCCGCCCCGCACGCGCAACCGAGCGAATGCGCACCGAAGCCGTCGAGGCTCGCGACGTCGAGCTGATCGCACAGGCGCTTCGTGCCCGACGTGATATCGAAGTGCCAGGCCGGCACGCGCTTGAGCGCGCTAGCGTTGACAGGTGGTGTCCAACTGGCCGAATCGGCGGTGGCGTCGGCGATCAGTATTTCCGCGGGACGGATGCGCTCCAGGGCGGCGGCGACCTGATCGGGCGCCACTTCGGCGAGGCGCAGCGCACCGCTCGCGAGATTGAGCCAGGCGAGACCGACGCTCGTCGCGACGCCGCGGCGATTGTGCGCGACGCACAGCGCGAGCAAATAGACGTCGCTCTTGTCGGACAGTAGCGACGCATCGGTCAGCGTGCCAGGTGTGACCACGCGCATGACCTTGCGCTCGACCGGGCCTTTCGACGTAGCCGGGTCGCCGATCTGTTCGCAAATCGCAACCGATTCGCCGAGCTTCACGAGCCTGGCCAGATACTGTTCGACAGCGTGATGCGGCACGCCGGCCATCTTGATCGGATTGCCCGCCGACGCGCCGCGCTGCGTGAGCGTCAGGTCGAGCAGGCGTGCGGCTTTTTCCGCGTCGTCGAAAAAGAGTTCGTAGAAGTCGCCCATCCGGTAGAACACCAGCGTGCCCGGATGCTCCGCCTTGATGCGCAGGTACTGCTGCATCATCGGCGTGTGTTGTGCGACGTCGTTGGCCGCTGCGGTTTGGATGCCCATCCTTCGTGTCTTCTTGCGGTAGATGCTCAGGGCGTGAGTTTAACCCGCCGGCGCGGCGAGCGGACCCTGGCCGAACGGACGATGCCCGACACAAGAGTCGAATGGCAGCATGACCGATTCGATCAAAGCGGGCGTTTCACGCCGTCGCGGCGCGTTCCGTCCGTCGAGCCGCGCCTCGCACTGTCGTGGCTGGAGTACCGTGGTGCATCATTCCTCGATCATCGCCCGCATGTTCACCCTGCGTTCGTTCGAGGCGCTGCGGCGCTTCGCGAGCCACATCAGCAGCGTGACGAAGCTGCCGAACACGACGATGATCCACTGCGCGGGCATCTTCGCCGTGAGCAGCAGCGCGTACATGCCGAGCATCAGCAGCACCGCGAGATTCTGGTTGAAATTCTGCACGGCGATCGAGTGACCGGCCGACAGCAGCGTCGCGCCGCGATGCTGCAGGATCGCGTTCATCGGCACGATGAAAAAGCCCGACAACGCGCCGAGCACGATCATCAGCGGATAGGCGAGCAGGATGTAGTAGTGCGCGACGTGCGTGCCGAAGCGCAGGCCAGCGCCCGGCGGGAACAGGTCCTTGTTGTAGAAAGCCATCGCGATCGCCACCGCGCCCGTCAGCACGCCGACCGGCAAAACCTTCAGCGAACTGCGCAGCGGAATCAGCGCGGCAGCGACCGCCGCGCCGATCGCGATGCCAAAGCCGGTCACGCCTTGCATCACGGCGGCCTTCGACAACGACAGCCCGAGGTTCACGTTCGCCCATTTGAGCACCAGCAGCTGCATCGTCACCGCGGCGCCCCACATCAGCGTGGTCACCCACAGCGCGATCTGCGCGAGCTTGTCGGCCCACAGCACGCGGAAGCAGTGATGGAAATCGCCGATCAGCTTATTCGGCTCGGTCAGCCGGTTCGGATAGCGCGCGCCGGTATCCGGAATGAAGATGTTGATCGCAGCGGCGATCGCGTAGGTGAGCATGACCGCGCCCATCGCGAGATCGGCGGCCGAGCGGATCAGCGGCACGTGCACGCGCGTGACGAAATGCTCGACGACGGTGCTGATCAGCGCACCGCCGAGCATCGTGCCGACGATCGTCGACAGCACCGTTGCCGATTCGAGCCACGCGTTCGCCTTCACGAGCTTCTCGGCGGGCAGCAACTCGGTGAGAATGCCGTACTTGGCGGGCGAATACGCGGCCGCGCCGAAACCGACCACGCCGTAGGCGATCATCGGATGAACGCCGACGATCATCATCAGGCAGCCGCTCGCCTTCAGTGCGTTGGAGATGAACATCACGTGGCGCTTCTGCATCGAATCGGCGAACGCGCCGACGAACGGCGCGAGCAGCACGTACGAGATCGTGAAGAAGATCTGCAGCAGCGGCGTGACCCACGCGGCCGAGCGAATCACGGAAAGCAGGGCGATGGCTGCGATCAACAGCGCGTTGTCGGCCAGCGACGAAACGAACTGTGCCGCGATGATCGTATGGAAGCCTTTTTTCATGGGGCAGGCGGGAGGCTGCGCCCGGGGCGGAAGTCGGGCAGGGTCAAAGCGGCATGGAGCAGGGAACGATCCCGGCCGGGTCCGCCCCAATCACTCCCGCTTTGTAGCACGAAGGCCCACCCACTGCAGCGCCGCCAACAAAAAAGCGGCCGAAGCCGCTTTTCTGTCCAACCGTCGACGTTGCCGCGGACCGTGCGCGGCGGCGCGGCTTACGCTGATTGCTGATGCGTGCGGCTGTAGCGCGACAGGATCGGAATCATCTGCGCGTAGATCTTCGGATTGCCCGCGACGACTTCGCCGACATGCAGGAACTCCGAATCACCGGTGTAGTTGCCGACCAGACCGCCGGCTTCGGTGATCAGCAGGCTGCCCGCCGCGACGTCCCATGCGCTCAGGCCCTGTTCGAAGAAGCCGTCCATGCGACCGGCCGCGACATTGGCCAGATCGAGCGCGGCGGCGCCCGGACGGCGCAGGCCCGCGCAGGCTTCGGTCATTGTGGCGAACTGACGGCCGTACGATTCGAGGCTGTCCTGCGCGCGGAACGGGAAGCCGGTGCCGATCAGGCAGTCGGCGAGGCGGTCACGCTTGGCGACGCGGAGGCGGCGATCGTTGACGAACGCGCCACGGCCCCGCGATGCGGTGAACAGATCGTTGCGGTTCGGGTCGTAGACGACGGCCTGCGTGACGATGCCCTTATGCGCGAGCGCGATCGACACGCAGTAGTATGGGAAGCCGTGGATGAAGTTGGTGGTGCCGTCGAGCGGATCGATGATCCACTGGTATTCGGAATTGTCGTTCGACTTGCCCGACTCTTCGGCGAGGATGGCGTGATCGGGATAGGCGGTCTTCAGCGTTTCGATGATCGCCGCTTCGGACGCTTTGTCGACCTCCGTGACGAAATCGTTGTGCTGCTTCTTGCTGACCTGGAGCAGGTCGAGATCGAGCGATGCGCGGGTGATGATCTGAGCTGCGCGGCGCGCGGCCTTCACAGCGATATTGAGCATGGGATGCATAAACTGATCCTTGTGCCGGGGCAGCACGGCTGCCGGCCGGAAAATAAGCGCGAAACCTGCGCTGACGGGCGCCGCAACGACGCAAAAACAGCACGGAACGCCAGCCCGGCTATCAAACCGGAGCGCATTCCGCCGACGGAGACGAATTGAATAAGAACGGTGCGGCCAGTTCGACGGAAGCTTCAGCAACCGTCGGCGCCGGACGCGAAAAGCGGTATTTTACCCGAGTCCGAGCGCCCTCGCGCAGGTGCTCGCGCGTACGCCTGATTCGGCACAGGCGCCCGTTGGCGCTACCATACGCGTCTTGAGTCCCTAGCCAGTCGAGTTTCATCGTGGATCACACCCACCATTCCTCCGACCCCGCCGTGGCCAATTTGCGCGGCGGCTTCACGTCGACGCGTTTCGTGCTCGTCGAGCCCAGCCATCCCGGCAATGTCGGCGCTGCGGCGCGCGCGCTGAAAACCATGGGCTTTTCGCGGCTCGTGCTCGTGTCGCCGCGTGTGCAGAACGTGCAGAACGATCCCGAAGCAATCGCGATGGCGAGTGGCGCCGACGACGTGCTCGCCTCCGTGCACGTGGTACCGTCGCTCGCCGATGCAATGACTGGCGTGCACTGGTCGATCGCCCTGACCGCGCGGCTGCGCGAATACGGTCCGCCGCAATGGACGCCGCGTGCGGCGGCCGCCGCCGCCCGCACACAGGCGATGCACGGCGAGATCGCGCTGGTGTTCGGCAACGAGCGCACGGGCTTGTCGAACGAGGACGTCGAGCGATGCAGCGCGATCACGCATATTCCGGCCAATCCGGCCTACAGCTCGCTCAATCTCGCGCAGGCGGTACAGGTGCTCGCCTACGAACTGCGCACCGCGTATCTCGACTTGGATGGATCGACCGACGGCACGCCCGCCGCGGGAGCCGTCGCAGCGCAGGCCGAATCCGCCGGTACGCGCGCGCAGATGGCGGCCAGCGACGAGATCGAGAGCATGTTCGCGCATCTGGAGAGCGCACTGGTCGCGCTCGAGTTTCTCGATCCGACAAATCCGAAGAAGCTGATGTCACGGCTGCGGCGGCTCTTCGCGCGCTCCGGCCTCGAGCGCGAGGAAGTCAATATCGTGCGCGGCATCGCCAAGCACATCCTGCTCAAGACGAAGCGGAGCGGCTGACGGTCCATCCGTCAGTCGGGCACGGCGCACCCGATGCGCCGCCTTCATCCGACGACAACCTTGCAGATGTCGGGGGCTTCCGGCAGGTTTCGCGCAATCGACCTACAATCCACGAAACGTTAGAAGCAAAGCTGCCGCCATGATAAGTGGCAGCGATGCGGTCGGGCTTGGCGCGAAATGCGGAGGCCCCGCAAGCGCAGAGCACGGCCCCGCTCACGCGGATGGCTTTTTTCCCCAACAACACAGTCCCTGCCATGTTCACGAGACTTCGCGAAGACATCGCCACGATCCGCGAGCGCGATCCCGCCGCCCGCAGCGCATGGGAAGTGCTCACGTGTTATCCGGGGCTGCACGCGCTCGTGCTGCATCGGATCGCGCACGCGTGCTGGCTCGCGAAGCGCCGCTGGCTCGCGCGTTTCGTGTCGCAGATGGCGCGCTTCATGACCGGCATCGAGATCCATCCGGGCGCGACGGTAGGGCGGCGCGTGTTCATCGATCACGGCATGGGCGTCGTGATCGGCGAGACCGCGCAGATCGGCGACGACTGCACGATCTATCAGGGTGTGACGCTCGGTGGCACGTCGCTGACGCGCGGCGCGAAGCGGCATCCGACGCTCGAGCGTGGTGTGATCGTCGGTGCGGGAGCGAAGGTGCTCGGTGGCTTCACGGTCGGCGCGGACGCGAAGATCGGATCGAACGCGGTCGTGACCAAGCCGGTGCCCGCGCGTGGCACGGCGGTCGGCAATCCGGCGCGGATCATCGTGCCGGCGGCGTCGGTCGCCGCGGCCGCGAGCGGTGCGAACGCGGGGGCGAACCATGTCACGCGTGACGCCAAGCGCGGCAGCGAAATCAGCGCGTTCTGCGCATACGGCATTACGCCCAATGCGGACGATCCGGTGTCGCTCGCGATTCACGGCCTGATCGACCACGCGGCGACGCAGGCGCGGCGAATCGATGAAATCGTCGATGCGCTCGAGCGGCTCGGCACGAGCCTCGAAGGGCTGCAAGGCGCGGATGCCGCGTTGCTCGATTTGCGGCGGCTGTCGGCGGCGATCGAGGGAAAGGTCGATGGGGTTGCGGCGGAGCGCTAGGTATCGGTATCGGCGCATCGGTCGCGCAAAGCGCACGCTGGACCCAGTTGGTCAATCCAGCGGCATCGCTCGAATCCCGTCGGCATCGATCTTCAGATATCCGCCACGGTGCTTGCCGTGATCGAGATCCCAGTCCGGCAGAACCCAGCGTGTGCCGCCCGGCTCGTGATGCCGCGCGGGCAGATGCGTATGCCCGTGAATGAGCGTCGCCGTCTTCGATTTCCTGAACAGCGCGGCGACAGCTTTCGGCGTCACGTCATACTTGATTGACGTCGGCCGTGTGCGACCATGCTCGCTGTTCGAGCGCATGTTCTCGGCGAGCTTGCGACGCCAGCGAAACGGCCAAGCGAGAAACAGGGTTTGCGCAACTCGATTGCGCGCGAAACGCCTGAAGAGCTGATAGCCGCGATCCGCGGTGCACAGACCATCGCCATGGGCGAGCGCAATGCGGGTGCCGAACGCGGTGATCACGAACGGATCGGGCAGCCAGATCGCGCCGGCCGCTTTCATGAAGCGCTTGCCCAGCAGAAAGTCGCGATTGCCGTGCATGATATAGAGCGCGATGCCACGCTCGGACAGCGTGTGCAGCAGCGCCGCAATATGGGCGACGAACGGCTCGCTCAGCATGTCGTCGCCGACCCAGTACTCGAACAGGTCGCCGAGGATGAACACCGAATCGGACGCTTCCGCGTTCACGCGGATGAAATGCTCGAACGCGGCGACCGTGCGCGGAATCGCCTCGCTCAGATGCAGATCGGAGATGAAGAAAAAAGGGCGCGCGGCGTGCGGGCGTTGGCGCTCGCCAGGCACGCCCGCGGCGATGCTTCGCAGCGGCGTCTCTTGCAGCATTGAAGGTGCCTGATTTCAGTTCGAACGAGTTGGCGCCCGCATGAGGCGCGACTCACTCACGGTTTAGCCGACGACGACAGCCTTTTCGATCACGACGTCATCGACGGGCACGTCCTGATGGAAGCCCTTCGAGCCGGTCTTGACCTTCTTGATCTTCTCGACCACGTCCATGCCTTCGACCACCTTGCCGAACACCGCGTAGCCCCAGCCTTGCGGCGTCGGCGACGAGTGGTTCAGGAAGTCGTTGTCGTTCACGTTGATGAAGAATTGCGCGGTCGCCGAATGCGGGTCGTTGGTACGCGCCATGGCGATCGAGCCGTTCTCGTTCTTCAGACCGTTGTTCGCCTCGTTGTTGATCGGCTCGGCCGTCGGCTTCTGCTTCATGCCGGGTTCGAAGCCGCCGCCCTGGATCATGAAGCCGTCGATCACGCGGTGAAACACCGTGTTGTCGTAGTGGCCGGCCTTCACGTAGTTCAGGAAGTTCTCGACCGACTTCGGCGCCTTGTCGGCGTTCAGTTCGAGTTTGATGACGCCGTGGTTCGTATGCAGTTCAACCATGATGGAATCCTTTGATGAACAGGTGGATAAAAGGCGCGGCGCGTCGTCATGTGCTGAGGACAGGCCGCGCCGGGGCGTGGGTTGCGCTCGGGGCTTCGGCCGCGCGGGTTCGCTGGTTCGTTGTTACTTGCTTACCACCGTCGCCGACTGGATCACGATCGGTTTCTGCGGCACATCGCTCATCGGGCCGCGCGTGGTGGTGGGCGTGGCTTCGATGCGCTTCACGACGTCCATGCCGCTCGTGACCTTGCCGAACACCGCATAGCCGTTGCCGTCGGGATTCGGGTAGTCGAGATTGGCATTGTCCACCGTGTTGATGAAGAACTGCGCGGTGGCCGAATTCGGGTCGCTGGTGCGCGCCATCGCGATCGTGCCCGCGGTGTTCTTCAGACCGTTGTGGCTCTCGAGCGAAATCGGCGCGCGCGTCGGCTTCTCGACGAAGCTCTGCGTATAGCCGCCGCCCTGGATCATGAAGCCCGGAATCACGCGATGAAAAATCGTGCCGCTATATTGGCCGGCCTTCACGTAGTCGAGGAAATTGGCGACCGTCTTTGGCGCTTTCTCAGGATACAACTCGACGCGAATGTCACCCTCCGACGTCTTCAGCAGCACCGAAGGATGAACGGGCTGTGAGCCGGACTGCGAACCGGACTGCGCAACGGCGGGCGCGTTTGCGATCAGGGCGGCGCTGCCGAGCGCCAACATCAACCATTTCATGAAAATCCTCGGGATTGGAAAAAAAATGCGGCAGGCAAGGAGCCCGGCGCTCAGCGCGACGGCGCCATGTACGGCGGCATCGCGAGCGAGCCATTCGGGCCGCCGAACTGGAAGCTCGGGTTGTCCGTGACGTTCGACGTGGGGTGCGCGGCGGGCTCGTTCGTCGGCGCGGCGGCGGGCTGCGAGGCTGCGGCAGCGGGCGCCGGCGACACCACCTTCTGGATATCCGCGAGACGCTGCGAGGTCCTCGCGCTCGGCTTGCCGAGGCTCTCCGCGCGACGGTATGCGGCATCGGCGAGACGCAGATAGAGGTCGCCCAGGTTCTCGAACGCGAGGGCGTAGTTCGGATTGACCTTGGTGGCCATCTCGAGTGCGGCGCGCGCTTCGGTCAGGCGGCCTTGTCTGGCGAAAAGCGTGGCGAGGTTGTTGTACGGCTCGGGCAACTCGGGATACAGCTGAGTGAGTTCGGTGAACGCGGCAATCGCTTCGTCGTCGCGATTCAGATGCACGAGCACGTTCGCGCGTTTGAACTTCGCCTGCGCGTCGCGCGGATTCGCGGCGACGCGGGAATCGAGTTGGGTCAGTGCGGCTTGCCAGTTTTTCTGCGCGATCGACGCGTCGATTTCCGGCGTGTTGTCACGCACAGCGGGGCCTTGCGGCATCACCGCGGCCTTCTGCGCATACGCGCTCGCGAGCGGCATGGCGGCAAGCGCGGCAACGACGGTGACGCGCCACGCGAGGGCGCGCGCCGCTTCGAAAGTAGCGCGGCCAACAACGCTACCGACAACGTCGCCAAACGCAGTCGTGGCGAGGGTCGCAGCGCTGCGCGCGCGGCCACTGGAGTGTTTCATAGGCTCAGGTCTGGATGTTATACTCCGAGCCATTCTAACAAAAGGTCAGCGCGTTCCGTCGAACCGCCGACTGTCTTTTCGCCACTCGTGGCCGTCTCCGCCCGGTTCGCAGCCTCGTCTGCAGCCTGATCGCCGCATGAGGTGCGCCGGTTTCGGCTGCATGCGATGCACCCGTTGTTCTGTTCTTTTCGCGGGTCGCGACGCGCATGAAGCACAATGCGGACTTCTTTCGGCCCACGCACCGTTCTCTATGGAATCTCTGCGCATCTACAACACGCTCGCGCGTGACAAACAGACTTTCGTGCCGCTGCGCGAAGGTGTCGTGCGGATGTACGTCTGCGGGATGACCGTGTACGACTATTGTCACGTCGGTCACGCGCGGGTGATGGTCGTGTTCGACATCGTGCAGCGCTGGTTGCGCACGCTCGGCTACAACGTGACCTACGTGCGCAACATTACCGATATCGACGACAAGATCATCAAGCGCGCGGTCGAGAACGGCGAAACCATCAAGGCGCTGACTGATCGCTTCATCGCCGCGCTGCACGAAGACGCGGACGCGCTCGGCATCGAGCGTCCGGACATCGAGCCGCGCGCGACCGACTTCATTCCGCAGATGCTCGGCATGATCGAGACGCTCGAGAAAAACGGCTACGCCTACCAGGCAAGCGACGGCGACGTCAACTACGCGGTACGCAAATTCGAAGGCTACGGGAAGCTGTCGGGCAAGTCGCTCGAAGACCTGCGCGCGGGCGAACGCGTCGCGGCCAACGACGCGAAACAGGACCCGCTCGACTTCGTGCTGTGGAAGCAGGCGAAGCCCGAGGAACCGGCCGACACCGGCTGGGATTCGAAGTACGGCCGCGGTCGTCCCGGCTGGCACATCGAGTGCTCGGCGATGGGCTGCACGCTGCTCGGTGAACAGTTCGACATTCATGGTGGCGGCCAGGACCTGCAGTTTCCGCACCACGAAAACGAGATCGCGCAAAGCGAGGCCGCGACCGGACAAACATTCGTCAATTATTGGATGCACAACGGCTACGTACAGATCGACAATGAGAAGATGTCGAAGTCGTTGAACAATTTTTTTACGATTCGCGAAGTGCTCGCGCAGTACGATGCGGAAGTGGTGCGTTTCTTCATCGTGCGCGCGCATTACCGCTCGCCGCTGAACTACAGCGACGTGCATATCGACGACGCGCGCAATGCACTCGCGCGTTTGTACACGGCGTTGAAAGACATTACGCCTGATAGCGCCGCGCTCGACTGGAACGAAGCGTACGCGCAGCGTTTCCGGGCGGCGATGAACGACGACTTCAACACGCCGGTGGCCGTGTCGGTGCTATTCGAACTGGCCACCGAAGTGAACCGCACGCGCGACCCCGCGCTGGCCCGTCAATTGCGCGCGCTTGGCGCGGTGCTCGGGCTGCTCGGACGCGAACCGCGTGCATACCTGCAGCAGGCAGCGGGTGCTGCAGCCGAAGGCGCGCTCGAGCCCGCCGCGATCGAAGCGAAGATCGCCGCGCGCATCGCCGCCAAGCAGGCAAAGGACTATGCGGCAGCAGACCGGATCCGGGCCGAATTGCTCGATGCCGGCGTTGCCCTTGAAGACAAACCCGGCGGGTTGACCGAGTGGCGGCGCGTGTGAGCGCACCTCGTACTTCCCTTTGAACGACTCGCCAGGCAGGAGGCAGGATGGCAACGGCCACGAAGACGCCGACTAAACGCGCGGCGTCTCAAACCAGTGCGGCAGCCGCGGCATCGGCTGGCGCGACTAAGTCGACGCGTGCGTCGACCCGCGCGGGCGGCGGCGCAGTAGACAAAACGTCGTCGAAAGCAGGCTCTGCCGCAGCAAAGAAGAGCGCGGCCAAACGCTCGCTCAATGGCAAGGGCGGCGCACTCACTGAAGCCGCGCATCCGCCGGCTGCGAAGCGCGCGAAAACGGCGTCGCGTGCGAAGGCCAATGGCGCATTGCCGGCCGAACTCGCCGACGACGTGCAGGAACTCGCACGCGACACGAACGCGGGCGAAGTCGTGCGCAAGACGCGCGTGTCGGTCACCTCGGCGAGCACGGCCAGCGCGAGCGGCGAAGCGGCCGGTGTCGCATCGCTCGCGAACGAAGTCGCCGTGCCGGTGCAAATCGGCGGCCTCGCGCCCGAAGTCACGCGTCCCGCGTATTGGGACAAGGCGTGCGCGGACCTCGTCAAACGCGATCGTATTCTGAAGAAGCTGATTCCTAAGTTCGGCCCCGTGCATCTGCTGAGTCGTGGCGATCCGTTCGTCACGCTCGCGCGCTCGGTGGTTGGCCAGCAGATTTCGGTCGCGTCGGCGCAGGCGGTGTGGTCGAAGGTCGAAGCTGCGTGTCCGAAGCTCGTGCCGCTGCAGTTCATCAAACTGGGTCTCGAGAAGCTGAACGCGTGCGGTTTGTCCAAACGCAAGGCCGAGTACGTACTCGATCTCGCGCAGCATTTCGTGTCGGGCGCGTTGCACGTCGGCAAGTGGACGTCGATGGACGACGAGGCGGTGATCGCCGAACTCACGCAGATTCGCGGCATCGGCCGCTGGACGGCGGAGATGTTCCTGATCTTCAACCTGTCGCGTCCCGACGTGCTGCCACTCGACGACCTCGGCTTGATCCGCGCGATCAGCGTCAACTATTTCAGCGGCGAACCCGTCACGCGCAGCGAAGCGCGTGAGGTTGCCGCGAACTGGGAGCCGTGGCGCACCGTCGCGACCTGGTACATGTGGCGTAGTCTTGATCCGTTGCCGGTCGACTACTGAAGAAGAACAGGAAACGAAGCCGTTTCAAAGACTATCGCGCATATGATTTCGATAGTTGAGAAATGGTTTTGACATCGGCGCGCGCGGTTAGAATACGCGCTGCCCGGTAAGTCCAAGGATTACAACCAATGAAGACCACGTTTCTGGATTTCGAACAGCCGATCGCTGAACTCGAAGCGAAGATCGAAGAATTGCGCTTCGTGCAGGACGACTCGGCCGTCGATATTTCGGAAGAGATCGAGCGGCTGTCCAAGAAGAGCCAGCAGCTCACCAAAGATCTGTATGCGAACCTCACACCGTGGCAGGTTTCGCAAATCGCCCGTCATCCGCAGCGTCCGTACACGTTCGACTACGTAAGCGAGCTGTTTACCGACTTCCATGAACTGCATGGCGACCGTAACTTCGCGGACGATCTGTCGATCGTCGGCGGTCTCGCACGGTTCAACGGCCAGGCGTGCATGGTGATCGGTCATCAGAAGGGCCGTGACACCAAGGAGCGCGCACTGCGCAACTTTGGCATGCCACGCCCGGAAGGCTATCGCAAGGCAGAACGTCTGATGCGCGTCGCCGAGAAGTTCGGCCTGCCGATCTTCACGTTCATCGACACGCCGGGCGCGTACCCCGGCATCGGCGCGGAAGAGCGCGGCCAGTCCGAAGCGATCGGTCGCAATCTGTACGTGATGGCCGAGCTGAAGACGCCGCTGATCGCGACGATCATCGGCGAGGGCGGCTCGGGCGGCGCACTCGCTATCGCGGTGGGCGATAGTGTGCTGATGCTGCAGTTCTCGACCTACTCGGTGATCTCGCCGGAAGGCTGTGCATCGATCCTGTGGAAGAGCGCCGCGAAGGCCCCGGAAGCGGCCGAAGCGCTCGGCCTGACCGCGCATCGTCTGAAGGCGCTCGGTCTGATCGACAAGATCGTCAACGAGCCGCTCGGTGGCGCGCATCGCGATCCGAAGGGCATGGCCGCGATGCTGCGCCGTGCGCTCGCCGATTCGCTGCGCCAGTTCCAGGGTATGAGCACCAACGACCTGCGCGAACGCCGTTTTGAACGGCTGATGGCGTACGGCAAATTCAAGGAAACGACGCCGGGCGCATAAGCCCGCGCGTTGGCCTGTCTCTTTCGTCCACCGGCGCTTGCTGCGCTAACGACGTGACCACCACCGCCGACTCATCCGCCGAGCGCCTCGTGATCGAGGCGCTCGGCGCTGCGCTGCGCGGGCTGGACCCGAGCGCGCGCATTGCGGTCGCATTCAGCGGCGGCGTCGATTCGAGCGTGCTGCTCGATGCGGCGGTGCGCGTCGCGGGCGCCTCGCGTTGTATCGCACTGCATGTGCATCATGGTTTGAGTCCGCATGCCGATGCGTGGCTCGCGCATTGCGAGGCATTTGCGCGCGAACGCGGCGTCGAATTCGACGCGCGACGTGTGGAGGTTTCGCGCGCGCCGGGCGTGAGCATCGAGGCTGCGGCGCGCGACGCGCGTTATCGCGCGCTCGACGCGATGTGCGCAACGCACGGCATTCGCGCGCTTTGGCTCGCGCAACATGCGGACGATCAGGCCGAGACCGTGCTGCTGCAACTGCTGCGCGGCGCGGGGCTCGCTGGTCTCGCAGCGATGGCGCCAGGCCTGTTGCCCGCGGGTGCGTCTGCGACCCGCGTGCGGCCGCTCCTGCATCTGCTGCGCGCGCAGCTCGAACACTACGCGAGCGTGCGAAAGCTGCGCTGGATCGACGACGAATCGAACGCGGACACGCGTTATGCGCGCAATGCATTGCGTCATCGGGTGATGCCGGCGCTCGCGGTGCACTTCCCCGGCTTTCGCGATGCGCTCGCGCGTACGGCCGCGCATGCGGCGTCGGCGCAGCGATTGCTCGATACGCTTGCGCGCGCCGACATGGAGAGCGCGTCGCGCGATGAAGGACGCGCGCTCGCGCACGACGTGCTGCTCGCACTCGACGACGATCGCGCGCTGAATCTGCTGCGCTACTGGATGCGCACGCTCGGCTTCGTCGCGGCATCGAGCGCGCGTGTCGCGGATGCGCTGCGGCAGTTGCGTGAAGTCGGCGCGGGGCAGGACGGGCATCGTCTGCGCATCGATCATGCGGGCCATGCGTTGCGCAGCTATCGCGGACTCGTCTACTGGGAGGCCGGCGACAGCAGCGAGCCCGCCGACGAAACCGCGCTCGTCGAGCGCGAGATCAGCGAACTCGTGTGGCAGGGGCAAGAGGTCTGGCACTTGCCGCAATGGCGCGGCACCTTCGTGTTCGCAGTGGTGGATGCGGCCGCTGCTTCCGGGGTTGCCGGGGCATCGCCCGAAGCGCCAGCTGACGAAGGATTCGACACCGTTCCCGTCAGCATCCTGCAACGAGCATCGCTAAGCGTGCGAGCACGCCGCGGCGGCGAACGCTTGCGCGTCGGCGCGCCGAATGCACCGGGCCGCACGCTGAAGAACCTGTTTCAGGAGCGCGGCATTCCCGCATGGAAGCGCGACGTACCATTGCTGTACATCGGCAATGAACTGTTGTTCGTGCCGCTGATCGGCGTCAATTGCGGGGCACTTCGCGACGCATCCCCGGAGCGCGAAGCGCGCGTGAAAATCGTCTGGCGCGAGGATCTGCTGATTGCCTGAGCGCCGCTCGGAGAGCCGCGCAAGCCACGCGTGCAAATGTAGAAATCTTGAAATAGGGCGCAAATTAGCGATAAAACAGGCCGTTGCAGGCCCGATTTGAAGCATTTGAACGCTCGTTGCGTCTTGTCTTTTTGCCCCTAATCAGGTACTTTAGCTTGTTTGCCCGACCCGATTTCGCCGTCGCTTTTGTCGCTATCGGTCGTTAGTGCCGGCAGGCGAGCGTGATCCGTCGCCGCCGTTCAATCCCGATCAGCCATTTGCGATCTCATCCCGGGCAAATCCGCGCGTGCTGCACGCGTGCTGCATCTACGCCGCCACACACTTTGCCGCCGTTCACGAGACGTTGCGCCCCGGTGCTTTCTGTGCGGTCGTCTCCAGCGCGCCAGCGCGGTTTCTCTTCCAGTTCAGAACGACAATGGCACTCATCGTACACAAATACGGCGGCACCTCGATGGGCTCGGTCGAGCGCATCAAGAACGTCGCCAGGCGCGTCGCGAAATGGCACAAGGCTGGCCATCAGATGGTCGTCGTGCCCTCGGCAATGTCCGGCGAAACCAATCGCCTGCTTGGCCTCGCGAAAGAAATCACGACTCAACCGAGCCCGCGTGAACTCGACATGATCGCCGCCACTGGCGAGCAGGTCAGCTCGGGTCTGCTCGCGGTCGCGCTGCAGGAAGCCGGCGTCGACGCGCTCAGCTACGCAGGCTGGCAGGTGCCGGTTAAAACGGATAGCGCGTTCACGAAAGCGCGCATCAGCGACATCGACGGCGAGCGCGTCAAGCGCGACCTCGCGGCCGGCAAGGTGGTCGTGATCACGGGCTTCCAGGGTATCGACCCGGACGGCAACATCACGACGCTCGGCCGCGGCGGCTCGGACACGTCGGCCGTCGCGGTCGCGGCCGCGCTGAAGGCCGACGAGTGCCTGATCTACACGGACGTCGACGGTGTGTACACGACGGACCCGCGCGTTGTTGAAGAAGCGCGCCGGCTCGATCGCGTGACGTTCGAAGAAATGCTGGAAATGGCCAGCCTGGGTTCCAAGGTGCTGCAGATCCGCTCGGTGGAATTCGCCGGCAAATATCAGGTGAAGACGCGCGTGCTGTCGAGCCTGACCGATCCGCTGATGCCGCTCGACGAAGAAATGAAGTCGGGCACCCTGATTACTTTTGAAGAAGATGAGACCATGGAAAAAGCAGTCATCTCGGGCATCGCGTTTCAGCGCGACGAAGCTCGTATCGCCGTGATGGGCGTGCCCGACAAGCCGGGTATCGCGTATCAGATTCTCGGTCCGGTGGCGGACGCGAATATCGACGTCGACATGATCATCCAGAACCAGAGCGTCGAGGGCAAGACGGCGTTCACGTTCACGGTCGGCCGCGGCGACTATGCGCGTGCAATGGAGATCCTGACGGGCACCGTGAAGGCGCACGTGCAGGCCGAGCAGGTGCTGGGCGACCCGAAGGTGTCGAAGGTATCGGTGGTCGGCGTTGGGATGCGCTCGCACGTCGGCATCGCGAGCAAGATGTTCCGCACGTTGTCTGAAGAGGGCATCAACATTCAGATGATCTCGACGTCCGAAATCAAGATTTCGGTGCTGATCGACGAAAAGTACATGGAGCTCGCGGTGCGCGCGCTCCACAAGGCCTTCGAACTTGATCAGGCGTAAATGACGGGAAAAAGGGCACTCTAGAGCGTCCCGTTTGTTTTGTGTCGTTCGTGTGAATAAATTGCGTCGCGAGGCGCCTCGTTGGCACAAAAAATGTTCTCCGGACGTTGACCTTCCCGGCTTGGCCCGCTATTATCTTTGCTTCGTCGCACTGACTCCCTGTGCGACAGAAAGTTTGGGAGACGTGGCCGAGAGGTCGAAGGCACTCCCCTGCTAAGGGAGCATCTGGGCCAAAACCTGGATCGAGGGTTCGAATCCCTCCGTCTCCGCCAATAGGCGGTCCAGGCAAATCTGCCTGGTTCCATCGGACACCCCCAAAGCCTCGGAACAGCGAGGTTTTGGGGGTGTTTTTCTTGTTGCTGCTTCCGGCTCGTACCGACAAAATCAACCCATCAAGTTGGGGTGAAAGTAGGGGTAGGAAATGGCGGAATCTCAATCCAGGCAGCTTCATCGACTATCGGCGCTACGCATCGCGAAGCTCGTCGATCCCGGCTATTACGCTGACGGCGGCGGTCTGTACTTTCAGATTTCCAGTTCGGGCTCGCGCTCCTGGATCTACCAGTTCAAACTGTTCGGGCGTTCGCGCGAGATGGGCCTTGGGTCGGCGACAACCATATCGTTGGCGGAGGCGCGCGCCGAGGCGGCCCGATGCAGGGCACTCGTGAAGGACAAAATTGATCCCATCGAGGCACGCAAGGAGGCGCATCGCAAAGCCGCCGCTGAAGGCGCGACTCTGTTTCGCGACGCCGCAGCGGCATACATCGAGAAGATGTCGCCGAGCTGGAAAAACAAGAAGCATGCTCAACAGTGGGCGAACACACTCACGACCTACGCCTATCCTGTGATCGGTGACGTCGATGTACGTCATATCGATACGCCGATGTTGGTACGTATCCTGCAGCCGATCTGGTCGGCCAAGCGCGAGACTGCAGGCCGCGTGCGTGGCCGCATCGAGAACATCCTGGATGCTGAGAAGGTGCTTGGTCATCGTGATGGCGACAATCCAGCACGCTGGCGCGGTCATCTGGACAAGGTGCTGGCAAAGCGCAAGCGCGCTGTTAGACACTTCCCGGCTCTTCCGTGGGCGGATATACCTGAGTTCATGCCGAAGCTTGAGGCGAAGGAAGAAGAGGGTTCACGCTCAGCAGTAATGTTGCATCTGGTGATCTTGACTGTCTGCCGTACGAACGAGATCCGGGGAGCGCGGCCCGAGGAATTCGATCTACGCCACAAGATCTGGACGATCCCCGGCGAGCGAATGAAGATGGGCCTTCCTCACCGTGTGCCATTGTGTGATATCGCCTGCGAACTCGTGAAGAAGGCTATGCAGACGGCCAGGTATGGTTATCTCTTCCCCGGCGACAAGAAGGGGGCGCCGCTCTCGAACATGGCGATGCTCGAATTGCTCGATGGTATGGGATATTCAGAGATCACAGTGCACGGCTTTCGCTCGACATTTCAGGACTGGGCCGAGGAATATGGTGAGTATCCCGAAGTACTTGCCGACAAGGCGATCGCCCACAAGACCGGCAACAAGGCGAGGCGCGCATATCAGCGAGGAGACATGCTCGAAAGGCGCCGAAAGATGATGGAGCATTGGTCGCAGTACTGCGCGGGGGTGTCTGCGACCGTCATGTCGATCACACCCCCGGGAGTCCAGGCTGTCGCATGACGGTTAGACGGGCAACTTCTGCATGGGGTGCAGGTGGTCGGAGGTTCAAATCCTCTCGCCCCGACCAACGGATATAAGGCTCTCATGGCTTCGGCTCTGAGAGCCTTTTTCGTTTGGGGCCGATTTTGCCCCCACGTTTGCCCCCACATGACGGACGGCTCTCGCGGGAACAAAGCGGAATTTTCGGGGACGGGTAGCGGACGCGTTCGTTGCTCAGTTCGGGACGGCTTTGCTCCCGCGTTTGCCGGTGCGCGCTATGCCCACGGCAACCGCACACACCAGTAACGACATGCCGTTTTCTGACGGTTTCGGAAGGGGCTAGCATTTTGCCGAACATTCCCGATGCCGTCGCGTCGCTGACGACAAGCGCTACATAGCGCCCACAGACGGCACAACGGACCATCGCGGCGGGATGTGGCGCCGAATATGAAGGCCGGCGCGGCGGCAACTGCCCGCTGAACGAAGCGGACTGGGTCGTGACGAAGCACGGCGTGGCGCTCGTCGGCTACACGAACGTCCCGTCGATGGTCGCGGCCGACGCGTCGTCGCTCTACGCGCACAATCTGCTCGACTTCCTGAATCTGATCGTCACGAAGGAAGGCGCGCTGAACATTGCTCTCTCCGACGATATCGTCGCGGCCACGTTTCTGTCCCGCGATGGCGAAGTCGCGCGCAGGTCATAAAGGAGAGCAGGGATGGAAGTCATCAATCACACGGTGATCAACCTGACCATCTTCGTGCTGGCGATCTACGTCGTCACGCTGCTGTATCCGGTCGCTTCGGTCTGCTTCATTCAGGCCCCAAGGGGCTGTCGAATACGAAGATGGCGGGTATCGGCAATACCTTCGGCATGGTCCGGATGGCGATCGCTATCCGCTGATCGCCAAGCAGGCCGCAGCGGTCGGCTCGAATCTCGGCCCGGGCTCGGCCTGCTGCTGGTTGCGCTGGTGGATCGGCGGCGCAGTGGGTGCGTTCGTCGCGGCGCGCGTCGCGATAGGCATGAAAATAGCGGTGCCGGAGGCCGACATGATGTTCTTTGCCGTGTCGTTCGCCTCCATGCTCATATGCCTTACGCATCGTAACGCGTCATGTACTTCGTTTTCTATACCGATGTGCTGCGGCTTCAGTTGCGGTTTTCCATTGTTGCACAGAGTGCATCTACCGTAGGATTAACCGGGCCGTGCTAAGGTACCGACGTCCGAGTAGTTTGTCTGGGCATGAAGCCCGGCGGTCTTTTAACCTCGCACCCTAACCGTGGTCCGGACCAATATCGGGGCAGCTCTATATGAATTTCGACCGTCAACAACTGGAAACATTTTTTGCAGTCGTTGAGTTTCGACATTTTGGGCAAGCGGCGCACGCGTTAAACATTACTCGTGGTGCTGTCTCCCAACGAATAATCGCTCTAGAAGAGTCGTTTGGTACGCCGTTGCTTGTGCGTGATGGGGTTACGCCAACACCGGCTGGTGAAGCGCTCCTTCGGCATATCCACATGCTGAGGTCATTGGAGGCGGATACTATTCAGCAAATCAAGCCAGGTGCACACGCGCGGGCAAAGATCGCAATTGCGGTCAATGCAGATTCGCTGGCGACATGGTTTGGCCCCGCCGCCTGTGCTATAGCGAAGGAGAGTTTCGCGCTGGAACTTATAGTCGACGACCAGGATCATACCCTGCCGGTATTGGCACGCGGAGAGGCTATCGGGTGTGTTTCGACGGCGAGTACTGCGCCGACCGGATTTGTTGCAGAGCCTATTGGTGCGATGGAGTATGAATGTGTGGCTGCTCCGGAATTTTCTGCGGCCTGTTTTACGCATGGACTCAATATGCACGATATCCTGGCCGCCCCCGCTGTGCTCTTTAATCGAAAGGATGGCTTACATGCAGCGTTCCTTGAACGCCTGCTTGGTTTCCCAGTGAGCGGTTATGCCACGCATTATTTCCCCTCCCCAATGGCGCTCTTGACGGCGATTCGGGCGGGTGTCGGGTATGGCCTTGTTCCGTCCATGCAGGCTCAAGCTCTGATTGATTCCGGTGATCTGGTTGCCTTGGCGCCGCGTAACAGGATTACCGTTGATCTGTATTGGCATCATTGGGAGGTGGCACCGCCCAATGCGACTGCGATTAGCGAAACTGTGATGCGTGAGGCCCGTCGAGCATTGATTCAACCAGCGCCCGCGTCGTCCGGTAAGGGGGATGAGGGCGAAGTCGCGGACTGACCATTTGAGGACCCCTTCGGCCAATGTGGTAGTCGATGCCCGGCGTGGGTAGCTGAAGCAAAGTTGTTGGATCGGCGAACCATCAAAACTCCAATCGCAAGCGAAGTCGGCAACGCGAAAAGCAGGGGGGCCGCTTCAGGTATTTCTGTTGCCCCTGTCCAGCGCATCAGGTAACAGGTCATGGCGATGCAGAATCCGGTCACCATTGTTGCGTTGGCAGTTGCATGCGAGACGGATGTACGTACTAAGCCGAATATTAGAAGCGGACCCACTGCGGAGATGTAGACCATATTGAGGTCGATCATCATGTCGACGAGACTTTGTTCGCGCGTGGTGACGAGGGAACCCAGTACGACGGGCAGGACGCGGGACCAGATTGGTCCTGTCATGGAAGGTGGGCCGAGTGTGGCCATAGCTTCAGCCATTGCTCGCAGAATCGAGCATCCGGCACCAAGAGCTGTTAGGCCTAGTACGGCGACAACGAGACCGCTCGCGGCGCTCACTGCGTAACTCGAAAGGGTATGCATCAGTACAATCGGAACAACCTGTACGGGATCGACGACGTGCTCCAGATGCCAGACCGGGGCAGCCGCGATTACAGCGGAGGCCGGCAGAAATCCGATCAAGAAGACGAGCGCTGCTGCGAACAGGCAGCCAGCGCGGGCCGTCGTAGGAGCTCGCGCTGCGACCACGAACTGCTGATAATCCGCTCCACATATGACCATCACCACGACGGAGACGACCGTAAATCCGGTATGCGCCAGCGTCATTGTGCGAAGCCCATCTAAGAACTGCATTGGCGCATGCACCCAGACACTGAACCCATCCGTTTCGAGCAACGTACGCACGAGTGCGACGTTGCACGCAAGCATGCAGATCGCGAATCCGGCGGCAAGCCATGAGAGCCGCATCAGCGAAAGGCAAATCAAAAGACCAGCTATCAGTAGGAGTGCCGTAGTCGGTCGAAAGCCGGCCAGCGTCAGTATTGCGGATCCTCCCCGCATCTGAGCAGCAAGGACACCGGTCATCCAGACGAGCGACAGTAGCGCTACGCTGCGGCTGACCGAGGCACCGTAGAGTTGATCAAATCTGACCCAGATGGATTGCCGTCCAATCGACAAGGCCGGCGCCCATGCAGCGAGTACGATCAGACCCAAGGCGCTCGCGATTGCGTAGAGGCAGCCAGCCATCCCCCCGCGCAGGGCGAGTTCGCCTGTGCCCAGGAGAAAGCCAATACCGCAGCTCGTAGAGACCAGCAGGCTTGTTACCTGTGCCAGGTTCAATGTTCGTTCAGACATGAGCTGCTTCCCAACCCTTTACGCTGGCGTGTACGCCGCTCAGGTAGGTGTCGCAGATGATCGCACGGCAATTGAACGCAGAAATGTGCTTCAGGTGTGCGTGCGCCTGCGGCAGATGGCGATAGGGAATATGCGGGAGGAGATGGTGTGTTAGGTGGTAGCCATTGTGATGCGGATGCAGCAAGATCGAGGCGAATCCGTGGTCCGGAACCTCACGGGTGTATTGGAAAATTCCTCCTGGTTGCAGTCCGTAATGATCGGTCATTTCGCGGAATGTTGTGATGGCATGGAACACGGTACCTCTCGCAATCATCCACAGTGCGAAGAACAGAAGCGCGAAACGCATGCCGAAGATCACATCGAGTAAGGTTTCGCATGAAACCCACCACAGAACGATCTCGAGCCGCTGGCGGTGTGCGAGTCGCCTTCCGGCGAAATGCCCGAAGAGAGAACCAGCCAATATCGCTGGATTATTGAGTACGCGCCCGTAAGCGTCGAACCAGTGATTACCTTCATGCGTAACGCTCGATAGGTAGTCGGGGTCGTGAGTTGGATCGCCGAGCCAGGCATGATGCCGCGCGTGCTGGAGGCGGTAGAGCGTCAGGTCATTGAAGAGTGCTGGAGCGAGGAAGATGCGCGCCATCCAGTCATTGACGTTGCGGCGGGCACTCAGGTTTTTGTGGCTGGCTTCGTGCAGCAGGTTGCCGAGTGCCCGCTGCCGGTTGCCGATCACGAAGATTGCCACAACCGTAATCCAGGCGCCGATGCGGTAGTCACTCCAGACCGCAAAGCATATGATCGCCCAGTCCAAGGCAATGTCCAATAGCGATCGCCAAGCGCTGGCGCGAGGGATGTGCCAGCGTGCGCCTGTCAGGGCGATAGCTGAATGTATAGTTGTCTGATCGGCCATGACCGACGATGATGTGGCTAAACTCATCGCAGGCTCCTTCTGGTTACGTTAGGTCCCCGAGGGATCTACTCTGCGATACGTTTTTGTATCAGTAGAAGCATTGATCTGATCTTAGTCGGCCAATCGTATTTGAGAGGCTGCGGTTAGAACTGCTACGCAGCGTCTAGAATTTCTAAACACAGGGAGCGTGAACACCCTCTCCTGTGGCATAACGTCACTTTTTTCGGAGGGGTACGTTGAGCGAAAAGGATCTTGCGAAGCTGTGTGCGACTCTCAGTCCGGTTATGGCGGAGCCGACCTATGTCTATTGTTCTTTTTCAGACTCCGTCTTGCCGTCCGGGCTATTGGCCCTTTGTACCGTAAGGGAGCGAGAGGGGCTAACGGCAATCGTGGAGCGCGATGATGCCCAACGCCTTGGGTTGCCGTACACATACGATGCCCGTCTGATCACCTTGTCGGTTCATTCCAGCCTCGAGGCAGTTGGATTTATCGCAATAGTCAGCCGCGAACTCGCGGCGGCGGGTATCCCATGCAATACGATCGCGGGCTATTACCACGATCACATCCTCGTTCCGGTTGACCGGGTGGAAGAGGCAATGACCGTGTTGCGGAAAATCGCGGCGACGTCCTGCGACTGTCCTTGAGCTGGACTTGCACGTCAGATTTCGCGGACTGCCCGGGCCCGTTATTTTTTCTGCATTGCCGGCAATTTTCTTCGCGCCTACAGGTTCGGTCTTGCTCCGGTGCCATGTGTTCAATAAATTAAAGAAAACATAAGAAGATATGCCGGAGGACCGTCGGAGCATCTGGTCCAGTCGTGCTTTGACTGAGGGGGCTACATTTGTGTAGTACGACTCCGCGTAGAGTTGGGAAGGAGGGAATATGTTCGAATCGGCTGAGGATCATCCAGCCCCGACACGACCGGAAATCGATGCAAACCCTGATCTTGAATACTGGCGCCGTCGTAGTGAAGAATCGCAGGCTTTAATTGCACGTCTGACGGCCCGTCTTAGAGGGCGTGATCGTCGTATCAGGTTGCTGGAACTCGCCATATCCCGGACGGCTGTCATGCATCATGTCTGGGCCACCCATCTGGAACGCAGGCTCGAGCGGTTGCCTTTGGCCGGTGTGGCAGGTCGGGCCCGCAGGCATGAAGCCGTTTCAGAGCGTGAGGGCGCAGTTGTTCATCTTCCTCACCTGACGCACACTCTCGAGGCTCTTTTCGACGTTATGCGGGAGCATTGGTCCGAGTGGGATCCCGAACGACCGCCTAAATCTTCTACAGTTGCGCGCGCCATTGATGAGAAGCTGGGTCTCAAGGGGCAGGCCAATGGTGAAGCCTCGCGCAGCGCGCAGACGTTTGCTGCCGCGCTGAGGCCGGATTCGGTTGTTGAGTCCGATGGCCGCCATCGCTGACGTTCACTACCCGACGGGATTTCCCGACGATATGACGGAGTTGCCCGTCAGGTTCTCCCGCGGCTTGAATGGAGCCCATGCAGGAACTCATTCGGGCAATACAGCGGGAGGTCAATCATGTCCGATAGATTGCGTGGGGTGGGCGCGATATTGCGGCGCGGCCAGGTCGAACAGGAAGTCGGGCTGAAACGATCGACAATCTACCAGCGGATGCAGGAGGGGACTTTTCCGCGTCCGATCCGTCTTGGCGAGCGAGCGGTTGGCTGGCGTGCGACCGACATCGAACTTTTTCTTGAAGATCCCGCTGGGTATCGCGCGCCCCCGTCCGACGACGAGGCACGCGATGGATGATCACCTGAAACCGTGTTCGCTCGATGCCCGGCTGGATAACTGGGCGAGTGCAAGTCGCGGTCCGTATGACCCGGCGGATGCAGTTCGCATAGAAGAGGCGTGGCGGCGGCTTGCAACGCGTCAGCGGGATTTGTTGCGCATGGTGTACCTGTGGCGCGCCGGTCGTGAAGTGATTTGTCGTCGACTAGGGATTCCACGACATCCGTGGTGCCGGTTTGAACTCGAACTGGCCTCCGCCAAGCAGGCATTAGCGGGTTTGCTGATGAAGAAGCCATGAGGTAGAACGGCCCGGCAATACGCTGGGAAACGGAGCAGATGGCCGATAAGATTCAATTTCGGTTGCCCGCGGTAAAGCTCCGTTCGTAATCGACAATCTGTTCCGGTCAACGTGCCAATGTGTGATTGGCACGACCGAGTACGCGTGAGCGAACCCGACGTATCGACGGATGCGTGTGTGCATAGTGATTAGGCCATGCCCGAAAGCCTGCGTTTGCGGGCTTCTCTGCTTTGATCCCCCTTGAGCTTGCGGCGAGTTTCCCGGCGCCGCAGGTTTCTTTTTCCTCGCTTCCGGTTCCATACGTCGGCGTCGCACTGATGGAAGGGAAGCGGATTATGAAAATGTCGCGATCAGTAGTGAGCGGGCGGAGGCCGGGGATGGTGCGCCGTGCATTGCGCGGATGGTCGCTTGCCCTGGTGGTATTCGCTGGCGCGTCCATGTTCGCCCCCGGCATGGCTCGCGCGGATGACTGGGGCTGCCAGGTGCTGCTGTGCCTGTCCAATCCGGGCGGCCCGGAGCAATACAGCGCGTGCGTGCCGCCTATCGAGAAACTGTGGCGTGCGCTGCGTCACGGCGATCCGTTCCCGATCTGTGATTTCGGCGCGGGCGGTTCCCAGGGGGCGTTTGCGACCAATACTTTCGCGAGTGGCAGCTACTGCCGTGAGGATCTCCTGCACTGGGGCGGTTCCGAACAGAGCGAGCTGCTATGCGGCGCCACCGCTGCGATCAATGTCGACATCGATAACCAACTCTATAGCCGTGTCTGGTGGGGTGTGGCAGGTGCGGGTTCAACGATTACCGAATTCTACGGCGGGGGCAGCGTACAGGTACCCTACGATCCGTTGCAGTCCGCTGCGGTCTTCCTGCAACGGACTGAACAGCAGAGCAGCTTCGGCGTTGGGGGGCAATGATGCTGCCACTCGATTTCACCACGCTCGCGCAGCAGTGTGCGCCTCAGGTCTCACCGGTCACGATGACTGCCATTGTGCGGACGGAGTCGGGGTTCAATCCGTATGCGATCGGCGTCACGCACGGCCGGTTGGTGCGTCAACCGGTGAGCGAGGCCGAAGCGGTGGCCACCGCGCATGTGCTTGCCGCCAATGGCTGGAACTTCAGTGTCGGCCTTGCGCAGGTGAACCGCGCCAACTGGGCCGCGTACGGACTGACTGAGCGGAGCGCCTTCGATACCTGCCGCAATCTGGCTGCGGGCGCCGCGATTCTACAGGGCTGCTTTACGGCAGCGCGTCACGGACAAACGGATGTCCGGCGTGATCCGCAGGCTGCACTTCGCGCGAGCCTGTCGTGCTACGCAAGCGGCAATTTATCGACAGGGTACCGGGCCGGCTATGTACAGCGGGTGGTCGATAACGCGCGGCTGCCGGTGCCACCGTTCTCTCATGCAGTCGTGCCGGCGATTGAGCCCATTCCAGTTGTTCCGGTTGATCACGCCGTGCATTCGAATCCGGTGCGATCCCGATCAGCTGATCACCCGGTATCGGAGCCACCTGACGCCTCACCGGGTACAAATGTTGGCGAGCCAGACAGCAGCGCCGTGGTGTTCTAGTCCACTGGACAGACGATAGCAGTCCCATCGAAAGCAGAAAGGAGTCAATGATGAATTCAGGAATGCATATTGTTAATCGGTGTTGTCGGAACGTGCTGATCAGAGTTCAGCCCGGTCGCAAAGTGGCACGTCAAATCGCCGCTACGGTTACGACGATACTCGTTGCCTCCCCGGCCTGGGCACAGCTTTCGCAGGTCAACACGCTCCTGAGCACAATCCAGACGACGCTGCTGGGCGTCGGCGGTGTGATCTGCTCGATTTCCATCATCTGGGCGGGCTTCCGGATGATGTTCCAGCATGCCCGGTTCGGTGATATCGCAAACGTGTTTATCGGCGGTCTCTTCGTCGGTTGCGCGACGGTAATCGCCGGCATGCTGATTCCGACGAGCTGATCCGAGGCGTCGAATCATGAACTCGCTCAAGGATCCGGTTTTCAAGGGATGCACGCGGCCCGCGATGATCTTTGGTGTACCGCTCGTGCCATTCCTCATGATTGGCGGCGGCATGCTGATCCCGGCTATCTGGGCGCTGCTGGCCAGTCCGCTGCTCGGCGTCGGACTGCTGTTCCTGATGATCCCGGTGTTCGTTGCCATGCGCTTCATCACGCGCCGCGACGACCAGCGCCTGGCGCAGTACGCACTGCGCCTGCGCATGGTCCTGCGTCAGGGTAACCGCCGCTCCTGGGGCGTACACGCTTACGTGCCGGTCCGCCTCAAGAGGAGGGCGTGACATGCCAGCTACCCCGAAACACGTCGCCGTCGCGAACCGCGAAGTGGCACTCGCCGACACCATCCCGTATTCGACGCACGTGACGGATCAGGTGATCAGGACGCGCGAGGGCGACTACCTGCGGATCTGGAAGCTCGCGGGCATCGCATTCGAGGCCACCGATCCGGCCGACATCCTCGTGCGTCACGACGGATTCAACCAGCTGGTGCGTGGGCTGCCCGGCGGCCACGTGGCGCTCTGGTCGCACCGTCTACGTCGGCGCGTGTCGGATCACTTTGCCACGCCGTACGGCAACCGATTCTGCCAGGAACTGGCGACACGCTATTACGCGGGCTTTGCAGGCTACCGGATGATGGCGAACGAGCTTTATCTGACGCTCGTCTACCGGCCGAACCGCACGAAGCTGGGGCGCGTATTCAGTCGGGCTGCGCGTCGCACGCATGACGATATCCGGCATGACCAGCACGAAGCACTCAAGGCAATGGACGAGCTGGCGGCTCAACTCGAATCAGGCCTGAAACGCTATGATCCGGTGGCGCTCGGGGCCTATCGCAAGCCAGGCCCTGATACCCGGCGTCCTCGCCGGTATTCGTCGGCGCTGGAACTGCTTGGCTATCTCGTCAATGCCGTCTGGGAGCCGCAGCCGGTTCCCTCGGGGTCAATCCGTGAGGCGCTGCCGACCTCCCGCCTGTTCGTCGGAGTGGAGAAGGTCGAGATCCGCATGCCGGCCGCGACACGGTATGCCGCGTTGCTCGACCTGAAGGACTACCCCGAAGACACCGAGCCCGGCATGCTCAACGGCCTGCTGTACGGCGACTTCGAATATATCGAAACGCAGAGTTTCACCATCCTCGACAAGCCTGGCGCAAAGGAAGCGCTCGAGCGGCAGCGCAACCAGCTCATTGCCGGCGAAGATGCGGCGCTCTCCCAGATCGGGGCGATGGATCGGGCATTGGATAACCTGATCAACGGCGATTTCGTGCTTGGCGAGTATCACTATTCGCTTGCCGTACTGGCCGATACGCCTGGAGACGTGTCGAAGCACGTCGCGAAGGCGCGCACGCAGCTCGCCGACGCTGGATTCCAGACGGCGCTGATCGATCTCGTGGCCGATGCCGCGTGGTTTGCGCAGCTGCCGGGCAACTGGCGCTACCGGCCGCGTGAGGCAAAGCTCACGTCCCGGAATTTCTGTGGACTGTCCAGCCTGCACAACTTCGCGACCGGCAAGCGCGACGGCAATCCATGGGGCGAGGCGATCACGATCGTCAGGACGCCGAGCGGTCAGCCGCTGTATCTGAATTTCCATGTCACACAGGAGAAGCAGGATTCGGCCGATGCAAAGGCGCTCGCCAACACCCAGATCGTCGGCCAGGCCGGTGCGGGCAAAACGGTGCTTGAGCTGTTCCTACTCGCGATGGCGATGAAGTACGGCGTCACGGCCGTGCTGTATGACAAAGACCGTGGTACCGAGATCGCGATTCGCGCCATGGGCGGCACATACACCGTGTTTCGCCGTGGCGTGCCGACCGGGCTCAACCCGTTCCAGATGACACCCGATGAATCCGTGCTGGATTTCTGGGAGCGGCTCGTGCGCAAGCTCGTTGACACGGGTTGGCCGCTGTCCGCGAAAGACGAGCTCGACATCTCGCGCGCGGTGCGGGAAGTCGCCCGCATGGACAAGCCGTTGCGACGCCTGTCGATGCTGCGGCAACTGCTGCCGAACGTGGGCGAGAACAGCCTGCATGCGCGCCTCGCGAAATGGTGCATGGGCGGGCGGCTCGGCTGGGTGCTTGACAACCCGACCGACCGAATTGATCTTGCGCGCTCGGGTCTTTTTGGGTTCGACGACACCGACTTGCTGGATGATGCCGAAGTCTCGACGCCCGTCACGATGTACCTGCTGCACCGGACTGAAGGTCTGATCGACGGCCGGCGCTTCATCTACGTGATGACGGAGTTCTGGAAACGGCTCTCCGACCCCGTCTTCACGGATTTCGCGAAGAACAAACAGAAGACGATCCGCAAGCAGAACGGCCTGGGGATTTTTGATACGCAGTCGCCGGCTGACGTGCTGCGCAGTGATATTGCGCGCGCACTGGTCGAGCAGAGCGCGACCTTCTTCTTTCTGCCGAACCCACGGGCGGACTACGACGATTATGTGCACGGCTTCAAGCTGACCGAAGCCGAGTTCAACATCGTGCGCAATCTCGGCGAGAACAGCCGTATGTTTCTCGTCAAGCAGGGCCACCGCTCGGCGGTTGGGCAGCTTGATCTTGCGGGCCTGGGTGATGTGCTCGATGTGCTGTCTGGCACGACCGATAACGTCGAACTGCTCGACACGATCCGCGCACAGGTTGGCGACGACCCCGACGTGTGGTTGCCGGTTTTCCACGCGCATCTGGCGAAGCGCCGCGCAGCGCAGCGGGGAGGCGTGTAATGAGCGGCCTCTTTACCGCGATCGGCGGCACGCTCGAGAACGGCATGTCGACCTACGTGACGAACGTCTCGTCGGCGCTGTCGGGCGCGCTTGTCCCCGTCGTGACCACCGCCGTCACGATCTGGGTCATCGCCTATGGTCTGGCGATTGTGCGGGGCGAGGCGCAGGAAGCTGTGCCCGCGTTCGCGTGGCGTGGGCTCAAGGTCGCCGCGATTCTCACCTTCGCGCTCGGCAGCGGCATCTATCAGCAGCAGGTCGTGACGGCCGTCAGTGGTGCGACGGCGGGCCTCGCCCAGACGATCCAGAACGCGGCGAACACGACGGGCGGTGGCAATCCCGGATGCGGATCAGTCAGCGGTAGCAGCGTGACGGCGACCAGTGCCACAAGTATCTATCAGACGCTCGACTGCTACGACCAGCAGATCGATCTTGTGCTGGATGCTTATTCCGAAAAGGCCACGCATGAAGGGCTCAGCCCGAGCGGACTTGCCGCGGCTATTGGCGACATTGTGTGCGGGTTCGTGGCCGCCGTGGGTGGCTCGATTTTCCTGATCGTGCTCGCGTTCGAGGTCGTGATGGGCCGCATGCTGCTTGACCTCGTGCTCGGGATCGGACCGATCTTCATAGCGTGCGCCGCGTTTGCACCGACTGCCCGCTTCTTCGAGGCGTGGACCGCGAAAGTGGCGAATTACGCCCTGCTGCAGGTGCTGGTTGCAGCTTTCCTGGGCATGGCCCTGACCGCATTCTCGACCGAGCTCGCGCCGTTCCAGGTGACAACGTCGGCGCCCGGTACCAACCCGGCCGCCCTCGTTGCAGCGGGCCAGGCAGCGCTGGAGGCGTCGGCCGCGTGGGGCGCAGCACTCGGCATGTTTGCGACCGCCATTTTCCTGGCGATGGTCGGCTGGCAGTTGCCCTCTGTGGCGTCCGGACTGTCCGGCGGCGCCACGGTATCCGGATTCGGGGCATTCGTGGCCGGTGTCGCGTCGCGCCGCATCGCAACCGCGATCGGACAGGCACTCAATCGTAGCGGAAACGGTCCGCGCCCCGGCGGGACGATTCGCGACCGGACCGGCTCAGGCGGCGGGTCGGGAAATTCAGGTGGTGGTTCGATGCCCGCGTATCAACGCGCGGCACGCGCCAACCTCGGACAGCAGGGTAGTTGAGTGAGGTGATCATCATGACAGGACGATTCAGGATAGCCGGTATCGCAGTCATATTGGCCGGGCTTTCTTCCGCGGGTCATGCGCAGGGCATTCCGGTATTCGATGCGCAGAACGTGGCTCAGGCCATTGCGACGGTGCTTCAGCTTGAGCAGGAGGTCCAGCAGGAAATCCAGATCTACCAGTCGACGGTCGGCACGCGCGGCTTTGGTGCGCTTCTGGGTAATCCGGTGGTTGCCAGCTCGCTGCCGTCGAACTGGCAGAGCGTCTATACCGCGGTTCAGAACGGAGGCTACGCCGGGCTGACCGGGAGCGCTCAGTCCCTGCGCTCGGCGAGTGAGATTTACAACTGCCAGGACCAGGCGGGTATCGACCAGCAGGTGTGCCAGCGCACGCTGAACAAGCCATTTCAGGACAAGGCGTTCGGCCAGCAGGCGTACCAGACCGAGTTACAGGAACTGAACCAGATCCAGAGCCTGATGCAGCAGATCGACGTGACGCAGGACCCGAAAGGCGTGGCGGAGCTGCAGGCGCGCATCCAGACCGAGACCACCACGGTGGGTAACGAGATGACCAAGCTGCAGCTCTTCCGGATGCTGGCTGAGACGGAAGACAGGCTGGTCGCCGAGCAGCAGAGCGAGCTGGTACTAAGCCGTGCAGGGAATATCACCCGGTTGCAGGACCAGATGGTGCCGGCCTCGTTCGGGAACTGAGGGGGCGACCATGTACAGAATTCTGATTGGATCATTTTTAGTAAATTTCGTCATCCTGATCAGTGGATGTTCGTCAGGGCCGCCAAAGCCCGTCCTGCCGGACGGATCACATCGCGTGCCGATCAACCACGTGTTTCCCGTTCCGGCGTCATCCATTCCGTTGAAACCGCCCGCCGCATCGACCGTCGGAGCCGGATCATGAGCGCGCACGAAGACTATGGGCGCGTACTTGACATCGAGGCGTCGCTGACGCATCTGCAGGAGCGCTCCGAACGGCGGGCATGGCATGTTGCCTACGCCGCAGTCTGCGTGGCGGCGCTCAGTGCGGTGGCACTTGCTGTGATGGTGCCGTTCTACCGGGTTGTGCCGTTGCCGATCGAGGTTGATCGCCTGACGGGCGAGTCCCAGGTGATCGACGTGCTCGATGCGCGTCATGTGCACACGAAGGAAATCCAGGACAAGCATTGGGTCGAGGCGTACGTGCGTGCCCGTGAACGCTACGCCTGGGGCCTGCTGCAGATCGATTACGACAGTGTTTTGGCCATGAGCGATGACGTGGTCGCACGTGATTACCGGGGTACTTATAGCGGACCGGATGCGCTGGACCGGCAACTCGGTCCGGGCACCGAACGGCGTACGCGGATTCTCTCGACCACGCTGCCACCCGATGAACCGGGGCATGCGGTGGTGCATATCGAGCGCACGACGTTTAAAAACGGCCAGGCGAACGCCGAGCCCACGCAGCGTTTTGTGATCACGCTCGCTTACACCTACCGGCCACCTGTATTCACGCGCGAAAGCGTTGCAGTCGCCAATCCGTTCGGCTTCAAGGTGACGGCCTACAGCCGGGATCCCGAATATACGCCGCCGGCTTCGTCCGCGACAGCGGGAGGTACGCCATGAGAGCACTTTCTTTCCCGACGCGCTGGCTTGCGGGCCTGCTGATGGTGAGCCTGTCTGCCCGCGCGTATGACGTGCCTGGCTGGTCCAACGATTCGCGGGTCCGGCAGATCGTGTATGCGTCCGACGCCGTTGTGCGTATCGAAGCACAGCGCGGCTTTGCCACCCATATTGCGCTCGATCTGCACGAACAGATCCAGGTGGTGGCGCCCGGTGATCGCGACGGCTGGCAGGTGGTGGCGAACAGGGGCGATCACGACGTGTACCTGAAGCCGCAGCTTGCCGCGCATGACTCAAATCTCGAGATCCGCACGGACAAACGCAGCTACAGCTTCGATCTGGTGGTGCTGCCGCTGAAGGCGAAGTTCGCCAACGGCGACGAGATGTATCGCGTGACCTTCGTGTACCCGGAGGAGATGAAGGCTCAGGCACAGGCTGAAACCGATGCTGAAGTCGTTTCCCAGCGCCTCGCCCAGTCGCCCGCCATACGCAACACCCGTTATTCGATGCAGGCCATGCCGCATTCGGACAATATCGCGCCGACGGCGGCCTGGGACGATGGTCGGTTTACCTATATCCGCATTCCCAGCAACCGGCGGATCCCGGCGACGTTCCGGGTGGCGGACGACGGTACGGAAAGCGTGGTCGACAAACATATGGAAGGCGACACGATCGTGGTTCACGAGGTGGCGAAGCACTTCGTGTTACGTCTCGGTGATGAGGTTGTCGGTATCTGGAACGACGCGTACGACATGGATGGAGTGCCGCCCAGTGATGGCACGACGGTTAGCGGCGTGAAACGCGTGTTGCGGAGTCGCGATGATGAATGACGATACCCGCAACACGATCGAACCGGATGACCCCACTGATCGAGGCCGGGAGGCGCGTGACAGGGATTCCGCCGGTGAACCCGGAGCGTCTGCTGATCGCGGTATGCCGGTGCTCGGGCAGTACCGGGGCACGCGCCCGCGCGCCTGGTGGCTGACGCCGCTTGTCGTCGTCCTCGTAGCCGGCGCCGGCGCGGTCTGGACGATTCACACGTTCCTTGCGCGTCACGACGCGGAAGCGAAAGCGCATCGCGATGCCGTGGCGGAAACATCGACTCAGGGGCGCGTGTTCAAGGACTCGCCGGCTGCGGCGAGCGCGGCATCCGCGCCACCCGTGGCAAGCGCACCTGTCCCAGGGTCGGTGCCAGTCGTGGCCCGTCCACCTGTTTCGGTTCAGCATCTGGCGTCGGCTCGCAGCTACTACGATGCACCGTTACTCGCGGCGGGCGGCACGTCCGGGGCGGGCGGGCAGGAAGGTGGCGTGACGGGCACGCTCCCGGCGGCGGGTATATCTGGCGGAGTCGCGGAAGCAGCCTCGCCGGTGGCGGCAACCGTCTCCGCCCGGTCGGCCGCCGCACCCGGTCAGTGCGGGACCGGAGCACTTGCCCAGGCGTTGACCCCGACCGCCACCCCGCGGGTGCGCGCGGACATGCTCGGTAACCGCAGCCTCATCCTTGCGCAGGGCGCCAAGATCGACTGCGCAGGCGATACCGCCTTTGATTCGACCGAGGCAGGGCTGTCGACCTGCACGGTGACAAAGAACGTCTATTCCGATGACGGGCGGGTAGTGCTGATCGAGCGCGGGTCCCAGATCAACAGCCAGTATCGCTCGAACCTGTCGCCGGGGCAGAAGCGGACCTTTATCCTCTCGGCCCGTATCGAGACGCCTCACGGTGTGACCGTCGAGATCGATTCGCCAGCGGCTGACTCGCTCGGGCGCATGGGGATTGACGGTTATGTGGATAACCACTGGCGTGCGCGTATCGGCGCGGCCATGCTGCTCGGCTTCGCCCAGGACGCGATCGGCTATCTGGCCACACGCGGCGGCAACAGCAATGGGTCCGTCGTTTACGAGAACACGCAGCAGCAGGGCAACGACATGGCCACGCGGGTGCTCGACAGCACGATCAACATCCCGCCGACGCTGACGCAGAAGCAGGGAGCCGAATTTACGATCGTGGTTGCGCGTGATCTGGATTTCGGATCCGTCTACGCCCTACGGCCGGAGGCCACGCCATGATCGCCCGCGCTGCCATACAGGATCGAGCTGGCGATGCGGTGCTCGCGCGGCTTCCTGACGACGCGTCGGTCCGCGAGCTGATGCGGCCATTCGCGCCGCTGCTCGACGATCCCGATGTCACGGAACTGATCATCAACCGTCCGCAGCGCGTGCTGACTGAGACACACCTCGGCTGGCACGGCCACGACTATGCCGATCTTGACTACGAGCGTCTGATGTCGTTCGCGGTGGCGGTCGCGACCCTCACAAACCAGGAAGTGTCGGCCCAGCATCCCGTTCTGTCCGCGCTGTTGCCCGATGACGCGCGTATCCAGATCGTGGTGCCGCCCGTCGTGCCGCCGCGTACGGTCTCGGTCACGATCCGCCGGCCGTCCGCACGCGAAAAGGGCCTCGACATGTATCGCGACGAAGGGTTGTTCGACGACACCGTGTGGCATCGTCCGGATGGCCTCGACGCGGCGCTGCCGGCGCTGCGCCCTGAGGATCGCAAGCTCGTCCAGTGCCTGGACGCGCGGGACTGGGGCACGTTCTTCCGGCTGGCCGTGACCGGCAGGCTCAATATCGTCATCGTCGGCAATACGGGCTCCGGCAAGACCAGCTTCATGAAAACCTTGTGCCGGTCGATTCCGTCAACCGAGAGGATCGTGACGATCGAAGATGTCCGGGAACTGTTTATCCGACACATCGAGAACTGCGTCCACCTTCTGTACAGCAAGGGTGGGCACGGGCAGGCGCGCGTAACACCGGCCGATCTGATCGCGAGCACGATGCGCATGCGGCCCGATCGCGTGCTGCTTGCCGAACTGCGCGGTGCTGAAGCCTATGACTTCCTGAAGTTGCTGACAACCGGACACGCAGGCTCGATCACCAGCTATCACGCATCGAGTGCAACGGTTGCGATCGAACGCTTTGCGCTGATGGCGAAAGAGCATTCCGAAGCCGCCGCATACGACGATGCCGCGCTGAAGCGCCTGCTGTTTCTGACCATCGACGTCATCGCGCACATGGAAGCGCACGCCCTTTACGACGGCGCGGGTAAGCAGATCGGCAAGCGCTGGGGCATGACGGAAATCTGGTTCGATCCTGTGCGCAAGGTGCGCACGGCGTTCGCGTGAGGACGGCATGAACACGAACCATCGATCCGTGACTCACGTGGAAGCCGCCGGAACGGTAGCGCATCACGCGCGGACCGCCCTGGTCACGCTCGTGATATTGGTGGTGGTAACGGGCGCTCTGGTGGCTTCGCTGTGGCTCGCGTCCTTCTTCCTGTACGCGAGCCTGCGACTCAATCCCTTCCATGCGGAGCTATGGGGTTGGCGCGATGCGCTGCTTGCCTGGCATGACGGCCGGATGCCGCACGGCGGCCGGCGCCTGGCGGGTGCGGCGCTTCTGGGCTTACTCGTTGCGGTGGGAGGGCCCTTGATGGGGCTTTACACACTATGGGAGCACTCTGGGCGTCGGCGCCTCTATGGCAGCGCGCGGTTTGCCAGTGAAGCGGAAATCCGCGCGGCGGGGTTGCTATGAATGCGCGCCCCGTTGCGGATGCACCAGCCATCGTCGTCGGCGTATGGCGAGGGCGTTATCTGCGCTTCACCGGTCAGCAGTTCGTGCTGCTCGCTGCCCCCGCACGCTCGGGCAAGGGTGTGGGCATCGTGATCCCGAACCTGTTGAGCTACCCCGATTCAGTCGTGGTGCTCGACATCAAGCGTGAGAACTATGCGCTCACGGCCGGGTTCCGGCGTGCGCACGGGCAGGAGGTATACCTGTTCGATCCGTTCGCCGAGGATGGTCGCACTCATCGGTACAACCCGCTATCGGCGATCTCGGACGGGCAGTTCCGCGTAGGCGACATCCTCGCGATTGGTTATGCCCTGTATCCGCCGGGCGGGCACGATGATTTCTGGAAGGACCAGGCGCGCAACCTGTTTCTCGGCATCGTGCTGTTGCTGTGTGAGTGGCGCGACGCGAGAAGGACCGGAAAGGCGCAGTCGATTCCCGACTATCCGGTCACGATCGGCGAGGTGCTGCGGCAGTCGTCGGGCAACGGCATGCCGGTCAAGTCGTACCTGCATCGCGCGCTCGTCCAGCACCGTGGTTTGCTGACCGGGCCATGTGTCGATGCGCTGAACCGATTCCTATCGAACGACGACAAGGTACTCGCGAGCATTCTCGCGACGTTCCACGCGCCGCTCACAGTCTGGGCCAATCCGATTGTCGATGCGGCCACGAGCGCCAACGATTTTGATCCGCGCGATCTGCGGCGCCGTCGGATGTCAGTCTATGTCGGGATCACGCCCGATCACCTGTCGGAAGCAGCCTTGATCGTGAATCTGCTGTTTTCGCAGGTTGTCAATCTCAACACGAAGCAGTTGCCCGAGGCTGATCCGACGCTCCGGTTCCAGTGCCTCTTGCTGCTCGATGAGATGACGGCGATTGGCAAGATCCACATCATCGCGCGTGCAGTTGCTTACATGGCGGGCTACAACCTGCGCCTGCTTTCCATCGTGCAGTCGGTTGCGCAACTCGAATCCGTCTACGGCCGGGCCGACGCACGTACCTTCCTGACGAACCACGCGATGCAGATCCTGTATGCACCGCGCGAGCAGAAAGATGCGAACGACTACTCTGAAATGCTCGGCACCTTCACAGATCAGTCCCGTAGCGTCAGCCGTTCGCACGCGATCTTCGGTGGCCGGGGCGGATCGAGCGAGAGCATATCCGAGCAGCGTAGGCCGCTACTGTTGCCGCAGGAGATCAAGGAGCTCGGGCGCGACAAGGAAATCATCGTGCTGGAGAACACCAAGCCGATCCTCGCCGACAGGATCTCCTACTGGCGTGATCCCGTCTTTGCCTCGCGGGTGTTAAGCGCACCATCGGTGCCTGCCATGAATCTCGCGCGTTTCAGTGCGCAGGTCGAGCGGCGGCTGCGCGAGGTGCAGCCCGAGGAGATCGATCCGGAAGGATCGGGCCTCGTTCATCCGTCGGCTGAGTATCTCGAAGTGCTGCAGGCATGGAATCCGCGCGACCTGCCGCCGCGTCTGGCTGATCTCAGTGAGGACGAAGTGACAGCCTATGTCGAACGGCACTTCATGCTGCTGGGTGTCCCGGCCGCACGGCTTGCGCAGGCGAAGCGTCGCTTGTCGGTAGCGGACCTCGACGTCGCGGAGCTGGTGCCAGCGAAACCTATCCGTGCGAAGCGCAGACCTGTGCCCGCCGCCAGATCGGGTGTTGTGCAGATACAGGGAGGCCGGAAATGAGTGCACCGCATGTTGACGAGACCGCACGCGCCCGTGCTGCGCTCGCTGTAATTCCCGCGGACGAATACGGTACGTGGATAGACATGGCATTTGCGCTCAAGAACGGCTTTGGTGACGCTGGTTTCGAGATCTGGGACGAATGGAGCCGCACGGCCGGCAATTACAACGAGCGTGCTGCCCGCACCACGTGGCGCTCGGTGAAGGAGTCGGGTAGCAAGACGCTCGCCTCGCTGTTCTGGCTCGCGCGGCAGCACGGTTTCGATCTGAAGCGCACGCATTATCCCGACCGGATGGCGACAACATTTGCGGTGAGTCCCGAAGTGCTTGAACGGCGGGTACGTGAAGAGGCACGGCAGCAGGCCCGTCATGAGGCGGTAGCCCGTGAAGCGCAGGCGATCTGGCAGTGGGCGCGACCAGTCGGTCCGGAACACCCGTATCTCGTACGCAAGCACCTCCAGCCGGTGCCGGCACTGCGTGAGCTGGAGGCCGTTGAACTGCACGCGTTGCTGGGCTATGCGCCAGCGAGCGAAGAGCAGCCGCTCACGGGACGCGTGCTGGTGGTGCCGTTCTGGATCGGCGAGGCGATCTCTACGCTGGAGCTGATCGACGAACATGGCCTCAAATCTTCACTGGCAGGTGGCCTCAAGAAAGGTGGGTACTGGATTGCCGGGCCGGCACCGGCTGCCGGAGACCCCTCCACACCGATCCTGATCGGCGAGGGCATGGCCACCGTACTGTCCGCCTACCGGGCGACGGACTGGCCGGCGCTCGCGACGCTGTCGAGCGGGACGCTGCCTCAGGTCGCCGCAATCCTGCGCGAACGATATCCCGACGTCGGGCTGGTTGTGCTTGGGGATCTCGGGCCGGGCGAGACCAGAGCCCGGCAGGCGGTGGAAGAATCGCAGGCGCGTCTGGCGCTGCCGGTATTCGCTGGAGGTGCGCGTATCAACTACAAGTTGCCGACCGATTTCAACGACATGGCGGTGCTGTCGGGCTTTGGGGATGTGGGCGATTGCCTGCGGGAAATCGCGTACCGGGATGTCGGGCTGGCGGCTGTGGGTGTGGAGTCGACAGTAGGTATTGCAACCGGCGGAAAGCTGGACGAACTGAAGGAGGACATCATGAGCCGCGTGAAAGAAACTCTGGTGAACGATGCAGAGGATGTTTCTCGTCGTCGCTCGTCGAAGCGTACCGAGCCAAAGCAGCACAACATGCCGGAATCCTCTGCGCCGACGAGCGAATCAGCGACTCCAGAGCGCCCGCCAACCGAGCCTTCCGTGGTACCTCCGGTTGGTGGTTCTCCTGCGGTCGAGTCGCGACGTCTGGCGCCGATACGCCCACCGGTGGGTGAGCCGCTGTTCGAAGTGGCCGATGTGCCCAACGAGATCCGGGCGCTGGCCGAACATCGTTTCGGCACACCGTTGCGCATGGGTACGCCGCGGGAGAACGGCGGGCCATATCGAGGGGAGGTATTCAACACCGAGCACTACCTGATCCAGGAGGTGGCGACGCGCAGTGTCGTCTTTCATCCAAAGGCGCAGATGGAGTTCGCCTCCGACCGGCTCAGATGGATGGATCAGAACGCCCGGCTGAATGGCTCGGAATTGCAGGTCGGTTACGACGGTGACCGGCCGAAGGTCTATCCGTGGGATCGGGCGCGTGACCTGTTGGAGCGTACCGTCGGCTCACTCAAGAAATCCGCGCGTGAATTGAATTTCAGTCCGAACCTCGAGGGAATGCTCGACCAGTTGCAGGCGCGATCGTGGGCACGAATACGCGAAGCACGCGCGGCGGCGCTGGAGCAGTCAAAGGAGCGGGCGGCGTCGCAGGATTCTCCCGGGCCGGACCGCTAAACCGTCTCACGTGTCGCCGGTTGTGGCGAGTCGAGTCGTACCTGATCAGGAAGAGGTCGCATCATGACTGAAACATCTCCTTTTACCGCTCCGGTCATCAACGTGATCGAGCAGGATATTCCCGGGCGTCCGGGGTTTGCGGAGCAGTCCGGTGGCGATGGTCGGACCCGTCAACTGGACGCGGCCGCGATGGATGCCGTATCAGCCCAGCGCCGCCGCGAGTTCGATGCGGCGCGGGCACGCCTGCGTGATCAGGCGATCCGCGATGACGCCGAGGCGGTACGGCAGCCCGGTACGCGTCCGACCGCAGATGCGCCGCCGGGGATCAATGACACAGCGCGCGTGCCACTCGATCAGCCGCCCGAACGGGTTCGTAAGCGATACCTGCGTGCGGGTCACCAGTATTTCCTCAAAGATGCGCCGTATCAGCTCGCGTTCGAGGATCTGGGACCGTACCTCGTCACGGAACACAATCGACCGGATGTGGTGGAGTCGATGGTAGACATCGTGGCGGCAAAATCGTGGCGTCGCGTTCGGGCGTCGGGACATGAGGTATTCCGAAGCGAAGTGTGGCTGCTGGGGACGTTGCTCGGCATTGAGGTGAGTGGCTATGAGCCGAAGGTGGCGGATCTCGCGCGTCTGGCGGATGCCCGGCAATCACGCTTACACAACCGGATCGAGGTCGATGCGTCGATGCCTGCGGCCACGTCGCAAGCGCGTGCCGAAGAGACCAGCACGTCGGCGCCCGCATCCGCGTCCACAGCCGGAATACCTAAGGAGGTGAGCGACGCATTTCGCGCGGCGCCGTCCCGCACCGGAGAACATGTGGGGTCGCGCCGGATTGGACGACAGCTGGCGAGTAGCGACGAGCCCGATGCTCCGCGGCGGTATGCCGGCGAACTGCGCGAACATGGCCGCGCACCCTATCAGAACAACCCGGCTCGCAGCGACTCGTATTACGCGGTGTTCCGAGATGCTACGGGTGCCGATCACGTTGTCTGGGGTGTGGATCTCGAACGGGCGGTGCTGGAGTCGCGTGCCGAACCCGGGCAGCAAGCCACGCTGGAAAACCTGGGTCGGCGGCTCGTCACGGTCAATGTGCCGATCCTTGATGACCGTGGCATGGTGGTGGGCGAGGAAGAGAAGGACGTTTACCGCAATACCTGGCAGGTCGAAGTGATGGAGCACGAACGCTCGGCGGCCGGGTCTGTGTCCCGCTCCGAGCGCGCACTCGATCGTGCCACCGCTCCTATTGGCAACCCGACGAACGAGGACAGGCAGGAGCGTCAGCCTTCCACGATATCCGACGAGGATAAGGTTCTTCACCTGGCGGTTCTGGTCGGCGCCATGCGGGAGCAGGGGTTTAGCGCGCGGTCGATTTCACGCGTGCAGCGGCGTGCCGAACAGATGCTGGACGCGTTTGGCAGGGAGGGTATCCCATTGCCGCGGCCGAAGGTCTTTGATCCGAAAGCACCTTCGGAGCGGGACCGCCGGGCACGGCCGGGTGACGGGCGTGCACCGGTCCGCGAGATCGAGCGGACACCCACCGAACCCTCACCTGCGCGCTAGAGGGAGCCATGCCTCAGCGCGAACGCCTGTGCGTTGAACTCGGCGAAATGCGGCCGGGTTGGGATCAATGGTGCGCGCGCCGGGGCATGACGGTTGGTGAAGGCGTGCGGCAACTGATGGCATCCGCACTGCGTGCCGATGCTGTCGACACCGACATCCGTGCCGAAGCAAATCTCCGATGGAGTGCTGTCGGCGTTCCTCGCGCTCGAATTGAGATCAGGCTGACGCTCGCTGAACAGGAGGCGGTCGAGCGGCGTGCAGTGGTGTCGGGCCTGACCAGTAACCGCTGGATTGTGGCGTTGATCCGAGCCCAGTTCATGAAGGAACCCCAGTTCGGCGTGCAGGAGATGCAAGTGCTGACGGATTCGAACCGGCACCTTGCTGCGATCAATCGGTGGCTTGGACAGATCGCGCGTGACGGGAGTTTGGCAGATATCGGACGAAATGGGGGTGGAAATATGGACGCAATCCGGGACGTGATAGATGTTCATCTGCGCGCCGTGGCAGCCGTAATTCGCGCGAATCTTGATCGATGGAGCCGGTGACATGCCTTATCCGAAGGTCTACATTGATGCGATGCTTTTGAACTGGGGCGACCGTCTGTTTCAGGAACCGTTCAGGCATGCCCGCGCGCAGCGGCTTTCGCGTGCAGGCATGCGTGATGAAGCCACGCGCATGCGCGATCAGTTGGCCCGGACACTCAGGCGCTCGCCTGAAGTCATGGTCAAAATCACCAACAAGGCGTCGGGTGCTCAGGGTATGGGCGCGGTGCGTCGGCATCTGCGCTATATCTCCCGCAATGGGCGGGTCGAGCTGGAAGATCAGAACGGGGACTCGATTGCTGGTGCCGACGCTGTACGCGACCTTGTGCGGACCTGGCAACTCGGAGGGTGGGGGATTCCGGAGACGAATACGCGTCGTCAGGTATTCAATATTCTGCTGTCGATGCCGCCGGGGACGAACCGACAGGCCGTGCGCGATGCCGCACGGGATTTCGCAGCGCTCGAGTTCGGGGATGGGCGCGCTTATGTGTTTGCGGCGCACGACGACGAGGCTCATCCGCATATCCATCTGAGCGTGCAGGTGCGTGGGCCGGATGGTCGGCGTCTCAATCCGCGTAAGCAGGATCTTTGGCGCTGGCGTCAACGGTTCGCAGAGCAGCTTCGCGAGCACGGCGTCGAAGCGAATGCGACACCCCGGTGCACGCGCGGTATTACGCAGCGTTATCCCAGGCAGGGTTTGGCGCACATGCTGGCGCGTGGAGAAGTGCCGATGTACTGGCGGGCGGGCGCGAGCACGGAGCAGAGACAGGCAGGCTGGAAGTCTCACGATGGAGTATTTGCTGCGTGGCGGGAGGTAGCGCAGATGATGGCAGCGTCGCCCACAAGAGCGGATCGGGCGATGGCTGTCGACATTGTGGATTTCGTGAAAGCAATGCCAGTGCAGCGGGATGCGCCCGCTATTGGACCGCGACCGGGAAGGGAGCCCGTCGGCGGGAGTCCCATAGTGCCGGACCGTGGCGCCCAACCCGATAAAACAGGTCCGGACGTCGAGCGTTGATGCGGAGATGCCCAGATTGCCTCGGATCGGCGGCAATCGGCATCTCACCGATATCCTGCTCTTGCGCTTTCCGCTGCATCTTTGCCCATATGGAGGTGTTTGCCGACGCCACGGCACTCCTTCATGCGGCGGTGAGCGGGCTCCAACTGATGGGCCCCTGTTCAAGGATTATGGATCGACAAACCATGCAGGTCCGCCCTTAAAAGTCGCGAAAAGCATGAAAAACATCACGATCACGAGAAGCGGAATACCGTAGAGGGCAACAGGGAAAAACAGTACGAACTGGAGTGACGAGCCGCCGATGCCGTGAAGGAGGTCGGTGTCACGAACGTTTTCAACTACCAGCCAGATCGCCATAGCGACGCCCATCGCCATGAGGACAAGTCCGCCGGACGGCTGCGTATGGCGAAGCGGGGCAGTTACCCAGAAATAGTATCCCCACCAGAGGAAATTGATGCCGATTGCCGCGAGCCAGAAGCCACGCGCCGAAAAGAAACTGCAACCGAACCGGCGCCGGCAATGGCGACTGAATAGCTGGATTCCCTTTGCAACCCCGCACAGGATAGCCACGACGATGGCGAGCTTCAGGATGTCCATGCGGCGTTCTCCTTTGCGAGGTGCTCCTTTCTGCGCTGGATTCGCGGGAAAGACATGTCTCGCTATGTTCTTCCCCAATATAGACGGTCGTTGGACGAATGCAACGTGGCTTTCGTAGAGCGGTGAAGAATGGTGTGGTTGGAGACACGACGTGGCACATCACTATGCCGGTCACTGATTGTCAGAGAACGCGACAGGTCGATCGTTGTCTCCGTGCGCCCACGCAAAACTGCGATCGGATCCTTGCCACTGACTTTGTGAGTGGTTCACCAGTTTAACGGAGATGGATACATTGAGCGCGGGAGCGCTGTCGTTGTCTGCAGAAACACTGCAAGGGAGAAGTTGGAATCCTTAGTAAACCGAAATAGGTCGTGCCAGATTGCAACGCCTATTGCAAACTCAAACTTGCGACAAGCGGTGGAACTGCACTCGCAAGTCGCGCGAAGCTCTCCTTTGATTTCCTACCTGCTCGTCGACACCTACGCCATTCCACTCATCCTCGATCAGGCTAACGAGAATCTGGACAACGAGCCAGCTTGCTCGATGTCGGTTCCAATCATCCGATATGCGAAAGAGCATCGGCAGATCGTCATGGCCGTTCACAATGCCCAACCTTTGCAGTCTGCTGTGACGCTGAGCAAGTCATTCATGCCGGATTTGACCGGTCGAATCAGTTTGTACTGAAGTACAAGGCTGGGGCTATCGAGAGTGCGGATGTCAACCGGGTGGTAATGGACGTACCTGAAGGGGCGTCGCCAGCTTTCGATAATCGACGCGACAAAGACTGTCAATGACCTGCAGCAGGGTTGCCGATGCCAATTCGTAGATTCGGGATCTCTTGGGCGAGGTTTCGATCTCCGAACGTTTACTGGCCTTCAAATCGTGCTAGTGCTTCCTTTCTGGCCATGCTGACAGGCTTTAAGTGCCTGCATGGGCAGCCTTGCGTGGCGAGATGGGGCGCGTCCGTACCCGCAAAGCGTCGCTAACTTTCGTCACTCCGCCAGACGCCGGGATGAGACCGGGCTTGGATCATCATTTTCCCCGTCGACGGGATGGCCTGCCGGGCAGCGATCTGCGCTACCCGACCCCGCCCGGTCCGATTGTGGTCAACGCGTCTGACGGTGCTCAGTAAGGGGCGGCAATGACGGTTCCAAAGGAAGCGGCTAATCGTGCTGCGAAAGTAGCGGACATTCTCCGGCCGTCAAGGTGTGGGCCACTCCCGAACAAGCTGGCAATAGTAGCTGCGAACCTGCTGGGGGTTCACTGGACTACGGTTTATCGACTGCGCCGGAAGTTTGTCGCAAACCCGGTCGCGAGCGCTGTCATCCCGAATCGCCGAGGTCCTTCAGAGGGATCAGCGCTCCAACGGACGTCATTAGCAGAAGTTGCGAACTTCACCAGCAGCGCACGCCTTAAAATGTCAGCCGCGTGTCGACCTGTCTCCAGATAGTCCGTCGATTGACACCCAAAGTCCCGCCGGTTGAACGTAGAGACCGCCGTACGGCTTGTTGCCTTTTATCCCCGATATCTCAAGGCGTCCACGAGAAGCCTGAAAGCAGGTGATGCATGGCGCCGGTGGGGATAGTAGAGATGGTATCCCGGCAGGTCGGGCGTGAACCTTCCCAGGACCCTCACGAGCCGCTCGGCGTCGAGACAGGGCTGGACCTGGTCGAGCGGCAGATAGGCAAGGCCGTGGCCGTCGAGCGCCGCATCAAGGATGAGATCGATGGTATTCAGCACAAGCTGACCATCAACCCGGACGCGTGCTTCGCGACCTCCGCGTTTCAGTCGCCATGCGTTTACCGTGCCCGACGTTGGCAGGCGTAGATTGATGGCCCGGTGGTCGATCAGTTGAGCCGGTGACGTCGGCATTGGGCTGTTGCGAAAGTATTCCGGCGAACCGACGATCGCCATCGGAATGTCGGGGCCAATCCGCATCGCGATCATGTCCCTGGCGATCTCCCCGCCGAGGCGTACTCCGGCATCGAAGCGGTCGGCCACGACGTCTGCCAGCCCGTAATCGACTGTGACCTCGACGTTGATGTCCGGGTTTCCAACAAGCAGCCGCTGCATTGCCGGAATGAGGATTGTTTTGGCTGCGTGTTCCACGGTTGTGAGCCGAATGGTGCCAGACGGACGATCACGCAGGTCACCCAATGAGGCGATTGCCGCGTCCAGGTCGTGCAGCATGGGGCCGAGGGTCGCGAGAAGCCGCTCACCGGCTTCCGTGGGCGCCACGCTTCGGGTCGTGCGCGAGAGCAGGCGCAGGCCGAGGCGCTCTTCAGTGCGACGCACGATCTGGCTAAGCGCAGACTGTGCCATACCGAGGCGGGTGGCCGCCTTCGTGAAACTGCGCTCTTCTGCCACAACTACGAACACCGTTAGATCCGCGATCTCGTCCCGCCGCATAAGGTTTTCTCCCGCATCGAATTGATTTATCACAGGCATGATAGGCCCCATCGATATTGGGCGTCTAATCAATCCAATCCTTCTGGTCTACATTGGATGGCGTCGGTCCTGAACCGAAGCGCTGGTCTAGATCAAGAGGAGCCTGATTGTGGGCAAAGTCACGTTCGCCAATTCGTGTAACAAGGCGATCGCCATGTCGGCGGTGGTCAACTTTCCGGAAGGATTCGACGAGAACCGTGTGTATCCGGCGATCGTGGTGTCACATCCGGGCGGCGGCGTGAAGGAGCAAACCGCGGGCACCTATGCGAAGAAGCTTGCGGCGCACGGTTTCGTGACCATTGCCTACGACGCGTCCTATCAGGGCGAGAGTACCGGCGAGCCGCGCCAGCTTGAAAACCCCTACATCCGTACCGAGGACATCAGCGCGGTGATCGATTACCTGGCGACGCTGCCGTACGTCGACATGAATCGCCTCGGGGCGATGGGCATCTGCGCGGGAGCCGGATATGCCGCCTGCGCCGCGATTCAGGACCGTCGGATCAAGGCCGTCGGCACCGTGAGTGCCGTCAACATCGGTACGCTGTTCCGCAATGGCTGGGACAACAGTGGAAAGTCCATCGACGCATTGCCAAACATCGAAGCGGGCTCCAACGCCCGAACCATGGATGCCCGCGGTGCGGCTTTGGCCACGATGCCGCTTGCGCCCCTGCGGGAGCAGGACGCCCCGAACGAGGAGATGCGTCAGGCTTGGGAGTACTACCACTCGGTCCGCGCGGAGTGCGCCACGGCGCCGGGTTTCGCCACACTACGCAGCCTGAACCAGATCGTCACCTACGACGCCTATCACCTGGCCGACATCTATCTGACGCAACCGCTGTTGATCGTTGCGGGCAGTGAAGCGGGCAGCAGGTGGATGAGTGAAGAACTGTTCGATCGTGCTGCAAGCAAAGACAAATCTTTTCATGTTGTCGACGGCGCCAATCATATGGACCTGTACGACGTGTGCAGGTTTGTTGAAGAAGCCGTGTCGCTGCTCGCACCGTTCTTTTTGAGCAGGCTGCCCGTGATGGAAGTGGCGAGCCGGGCATCGCGGGGAGGGGGCCATGTCAGCCAGATCCCCAGGAAACGCTTTCCGTCGACCGCACGAGGCGGCAGACGGGCTGCAACCAATATCTGAGTCACAGGAGAGATTAATGACCAGGACTGTTCTCATTACCGGCGCGGCCTCGGGGTTTGGCGAAAACCTCGTCCACAAGTTTGCTGAAAAGGGCTGGAACGTTACTGCCACGATGCGGGATATCGACAAGGCGCCCGTCAGCTTCGCGAAGCTGTCCAATGTCCATGTGACGCGACTGGATGTGCGCGATGAAGCCAGCATCCTTGAGGCACTTGCCAGCAGCGAGCAGCGCTTCGGTGCGCTCGATGTGCTCGTGAACGCGGCGGCCAAGGTGCTTGGAGGCACCCTCGAGGAACATACGATCGACCAGGTCAGGGACCAGTTCGAGACCAACGTGTTCGGAACGCTGGCCGTGACCCGTGCTGTCCTGCCCGGCATGCGCGCGCGGGGTTCGGGCCACATCCTCAACTTCTCGTCTGCCGCTGGGGTGATCGCCATGCCCCTCATACCCGCATACGCGGCCTCGAAGTTCGCGATCGAGGGCTATAGCGAGTCTCTCGCCTTCGACCTTGCGCACCTTGGTGTCATGGTCACGATCGTCGAGCCTGGCTACTTCGAAACGGAGCTTGGCAGCAAGGCCGAAGCCCCGGCACAGAGGATCGAGGCTTATGCCCCTGCCGCTGAGCTGCGTGGCGCGATATTCGACTACACGCCGGGGAACCTCGACGGCGCCAGTGAAGCCATCGTGTCCATCGCGGGCTCGAAGCACGCACCTGTGCGCCTGTATGTAGGGCACGGTCTCGACTCCGTGCGCAAGCGCTATCAGGAACATCTTGATGCGTGGAAGCAGAACGAGTCCATTACCCGCTCGACCCTTTGACCTTGGGAGGCTCACCAATGAAGACCTGGTTTATTACCGGAGCCAGCCGTGGATTCGGCCTTGAAATCGCCCGTGCTGCCCTGGCGGCGGGAGATCAGGTCGTTGCCACGGCGCGCAAACCACAACAGCTCGAATCCGTCCTCGCCGGAGACCGACTGCTGGTGCTACCGCTCGACGTTACCGATGAGCTTTCGATCCGGTCCGCCGTTGACAGGGCTGTCCAGAAATTCACGCGCATTGATGTACTCGTCAACAATGCCGGCTACGGTCAGCTGGGAGCATTCGAGCAGCTGTCGGCCGCAGCAATCGACAGGCAGTTCGCCACGAACGTCTTCGGCGTGTTCGCCGTAACTCGGGCGATCCTGCCGGTCATGCGCGAGCAGCGCTCGGGCCATGTGCTCACAGTGTCGTCTATCGGCGGTCTTCTCAGTACGCCGGGGGCGTCGATCTACTGTGCGTCCAAGTTCGCCCTGGAGGGCTGGTCGGAAGGGTTGAGCGGGGAACTCAAGCAGTTCGACATCAAGGCGACGCTGATCGAGCCCGGTGCCTTCCGTACGGATTTCCTTGATGCCACCTCGGTTTTGCACGGGGACGTCCTGATTCCGGACTACGAGGCCTATCGCAAAACCCTTCAGGCCACGTTCGACGGGGCGAACTACAAGCAGCCGGGAGACCCCGCCAGGCTCGGCGAGGTCGTGGTGGCGCTGGTGCAGTCGAAAGAGCCGCCGGTGCGCCTGGCTATCGGGACCGATGCTTACGAAGGCGTGCTCACGCGCGCAAGTCGGGACCGCGAACTGGCCGACGAGTGGCGCAGTGTGTCGGTTTCGACTGACTTCTCAGAATAATTAGCAACACGAAATCGTGCAAATCGGCCAGTTGCCCGATGGGAAGCAAGAAGTGCACTGGCCGAGGAGGCGTAGCGGAACCTCCGGAGGGACTGTCGTCAGTCGTTTCCAGAGGCCACCCGCGATACCCGCTTAATCCGATCAACCACGAAGGAAATCTGTCATGCGACACGACGTCAAATTCCCCAGCAGCGGCCTGAGCATTGCCGGCCATCTCTATGTTCCCGAAAACACGTCCGGTCCACTGCCGGGCGTTGTCATCAGCCACCCCATGGGCTCGGTGAAGGAACAGAGCCCGTCCAACTATGCGGAGCGCCTGGTCAAGCAGGGCTTCGTCGTTCTGACTTTCGATGCGGCCTATCAGGGTGAGAGCGAAGGCTCTCCTCGCGGGCTCGAAGATCCGATCCAACGCGCCGAAGATGTCAAGAGTGCGGTTTCTTACCTCTCGATCCGGCCGGAAGTTGATCCGCAACGCATCGGCGCGCTCGGCATCTGCGCTTCGGGTGGCTATGTGCCGTTCGCGGCCCAGACCGACCACCGGATCAAGGCCGTTGCCACCGTGGTCGGCGCGTGCGTTGGCATCCTCTGGCGTGAAGGCATGGACGGAAAGCAAAGCCCGGACGTGCTGCAGAAGCAGCTCGACGAGGCGGCTGTCGACCGCACTAACGAAGCGAAAGGCGAGCCGGTCCGCATGGCGCAGATCGTGCCGGCGACCGACGAGCAGGCAAAGTTCTTCCCCGAGAAGAGCATGTTCCGCGAGGCCTACGACTACTATCGCACACCGCGTGGCCAGCATCCCCGCTCGACCAATCAGTGGGTCGCGCGCAGCGTCGACAAAATCGCGCAATACGATTCCTATGCCCTGGTCGATCTCATTGCTCCGCGACCACTTCTGATGATCGCGGGAACCGAAGCTGATACGCAGCGCTTCAGCGTGGAAACGATAGAGAAGGCAAAGGGGCCGAAGGAGCTGTTCTGGATCGAGGGCGCGTCACATGTCGACCTGTACGACAAGCCCGAGTATGTCGATCCCGCCTCCGTGAAGCTCGTTAGCTTCTTCAAGCAGCATCTCGGTTAAGCGGACCGCGCCATCGCACAGGTGTTCCAGGGGTGGCACAGGCTCCTCTAATAATCGTCATTATGTCCGGCGCGATTGTTCAACCCGCGCCGGCATGGTGAGTTCCAGTCCGCTTCGTCCCGGTTGCGATTCACGGAGTAGTTTCATGCCTAAAGCACAAGACATCGCCTTTCTATTTCTCGATTTCCAAATCGACGTCATCCCTGCAGCGAAAACTCTGCCGCTGGAGCGCCTTCAAACATCGGTGGGCGCATTGGCGACGCTAGCCAGGGATTTTGGAGCACCGGCATTTATCTCGACCATACCGACCGGCGCGGAGACGAAGCTCATCCCCGAACTTCAGGTCGACGGGCTTTCGGCGACTATGGTCACCCGCAATGGGCCGCATCTATTTGGCCACGCGGAGTCCGCTCAACATATCAGCGCGCTGAAGAGACCGGTGCTCGTGGTCGGCGGTGTCCTGACCGAAATCGCTGTCCTCAATGCTGTTTTAGGTGCACGAAACGCCGGCTACGAAGTGCACGTAATGATCGACGCTTGCGGTGGATGGAGCGAGCGCACCCAAACTGCGGCCATCGAACAGATGCGCGCGGCCGGCGCGGTTATCTCCTCGACGCTCACGCTGTCGACGAGTCTGCTCGAGACCTTCTCCTCGCCGGATAGCGCTGCCGTTTTCAAGGCTATTGGTGCACTGCTCGGCTGAGCGCTTGCGCCAGGCCCGGGCGCGCTGCGACCGTTGACCGCATAGATGGCATCACATAGATACGCAATATTATTTTCAGGAATTTCCCTCATGAACAAGCTCTCAGTCGCGCCGTTGTTCCAGCCGTTCAAGCTCAAGTCCCTGACGTTGAAAAATCGCATCGTCATGGCACCCATGACGCGCTCATTCGCTCCCGAAGGTGTCCCTGGCGAGAACGTCGCGGCCTATTACCGGCGCCGCGCCGAAAACAACGTGGGCCTGATCCTTTCCGAAGGCACCGTGATCGATCGCCCCGCGTCGAGCAACGACCCGAACATCCCTCTTTTCCACGGGACGGCGGCACTGAACGGCTGGAAGCAGGTGATCGACGACGTCCACGCCGCGGGCGGAAAGATGGGCCCGCAGATCTGGCACGTCGGCTCGTTGAAAAGCCCGATGACTGCATGGGAGCCGGGCGTGCCCGTGGAAAGCCCGTCGGGTCTGGTCGGCCCGGGCGACAGCCGTGGCAAGGCGATGAGCGATGAGGACATCGCCGACACCATCGCCGCTTACGGGCGCGCGGCGGCGGATGCCAAACGTCTGGGTTTCGACGTAGCCGAGATTCATGGCGCGCATGGCTATCTCATTGACCAGTTCTTCTGGGCCGGTAGCAACCAGCGCACCGACAGGTATGGCGGCAGCACCATCGAGGAGCGCTCGCGCTTCGCATCGGAGGTGGTGAAAGCCGTGCGTGCAGCCGTGGGTGAAGACTTCCCGATCATCCTGCGCCTTAGCCAATGGAAGCAGCAAGACTACTCGGTGCGCCTGGCTGACACGCCCGAGCGTATGGGTGCGTGGCTTACTCCGCTAGTCGAGGCCGGCGTAGACATCCTGCACTGCTCGCAACGCCGTTTCTGGGAGCCGGAGTTTCCCGAAATCGACGGCGACGCAGGCCTCAACTTTGCGGGCTGGGCCAAGAAGCTCACCGGTGCGGCCACGATCAGCGTTGGCTCAGTCGGGTTGGGCAGCGATCTCACGGCCTCCTTCAGCGGCGAAACAGCGGCGCCGGCGAGCCTCGATGCCTTGGTGCAGCGCATGGAACGTGAGGAATTCGACCTGATCGCGGTGGGCCGTGCGCTGCTCGGCGATCCGCGGTGGGTAGCGAAAGTGCTGGGCGGCGCACACGACGAGTTGAACAGTTTCAGTGCGGCCGCGCTGGCCGAGCTGGTCTGAACCCGTACCACGACTGGACGACGCACCACCGTGTCTGACTCCGGCGCCTGGCTTGCCCTGAAGCTTGCGGGTCCGAGTACATCCGAAAGCACCATCGGGTGTACTCGATCCGCAAGCTCCGGGAAGCCCCCTCTCTGCAAACAATCCAACTCGATCTCGCACGGTCCGCCGACGCCGGGTATCGGTTCATTCGAACCTTACGCGCCAGCCACGGCTGGTTGTCGCTGATCATAATCAAATCGACTCTTATGACGCAACGAACATCGCCACTCTTCCAGCCGTTTGCATTCGGGAACGGCGTTGCCCTTCGCAATCGCTCCGTCATGGCGCCAATGACGACCTGGTCCGCCAATGCCGACGGCACGGTGTCCGATCAGGAGGTGGCCTACTATCGCGCCCGAGCTGAAGGCGTTGGCATGATTGTGACCGGCTGCACCCACGTGACGGCAAACGGCATCGGGTTTACCGGTGAATTCGCTGCTCATGAGGACCGGTTTATCCCGAGCCTGCGCCGTCTCGCGCAGGCGGCAAAAAGCGGTGGTGCGCCGGCAATCCTGCAGATCTTCCACGCTGGCAACAAGGCCGTGCGGCATCTGGTTCCGGACGGTCGGGTGGTCAGTGCCAGCGCGCTAAAGGCGCCCCCTGGTCCGTTCAACGACGGCGAAGTCACCAGTCAGGCCCTCACTCACGACGAAATCGTGGAAATCATTCATGCGTTTGGAGAGACAACACGCCGCGCCATCGAGGCAGGGTTCGATGGCGTTGAATTGCATGGCGCTCATGGATTCCTCATTCAGAACTTCTTTTCGCCATTTTTCAACCAACGTCACGACGAATGGGGTGGCTCTCTGGAAAACCGCATGCGCTTTCCACTCGCGGTCGTGCGTGAAGTGCAGCGCGTAATCGCGGAACATGCCGGGCGGCCCTTCCTGCTCGGTTATCGCCTGTCACCTGAAGAACCCGGCGAAGGCGCACTGCGGATGGACGACACTTATGTCCTGATTGACGCGCTGATCGAGAGCGGTGTCGATTACATCCACGCCTCGCTCTTTGACATCCCGAATGCGAGGCCGCTGGACTATACGGGCGAGCATACGACCGCCGAGTTGATTGTTGAACATGTCGGTGGCCGCATACCTCTAGTTGCAGCTGGCTTGATCCGCACGCCTGATGAAGCCGGCAAGTCCCTGGCATCGGGGCTTTCGCTGGTCGCGATCGGACAGGCGCTGGTGATGAATCCGGATTGGGTCGAGCTTGCGAGCGATGGCCGGGCGGCGGAGATTGCCACCACACTGGATCCGTCGCGAGTGCCAGAACTGACGATTCCGGACAAGCTGTGGGAAGTGATTCAGGCAGCGAAGGGTTGGTTTTCGCTGGATTCCCAAGCGGTGGTTGCTGAATGAGCTGACGAAAAGTGTCTTGGAAGGTTCGATGTCGTTCGCCAGGAGAGTCTTGTCGACCCCTCCCGGCGCCAGGAGCGAGAAGGCCGGAGCTCAAACTCCGGCCAGCACGCCGTCCCTTTACATCCTCACGATGGGGAAACCGAGCTCCTGGAGGAGCAATACTGAAATGAACGCGCTGTCATTGGTTAGCCATCACCTGTGCCCTTTCGTCCAACGTGCCGCAATCGTGCTTGGGGAGAAAGGCATAGCATTTGATCGGATCAACGTTGATCTGTCAGAGAAACCCGAATGGTTTCTGAAAAAATCTCCAACCGGCAAGGTACCTCTTTTGATCGCGTCGCGCCCCGACGGTGGTGAGGCTGTTCTCTTCGAAACCACGGTGATATGCGAGTTCCTTGAAGAGTCGCAGGAAGGTACGCCGATGCACCCATCAAATGCCTTTGACCGCGCGCGCGATCGAGCATGGGCGGAGTACATCTCATCGATGTACGCGGACGTCTGGCTGATGCTCAACGCGAACGATATGGAAGTTTTCGAAAGCAAAAAAACCATATTCCGTGCAAAGATCCGTCAGATAGAGGGCGAAGTTTCCTCTGGACCGTATTTCAATGGCAAGTTTTTCAGCATGGTTGATGCTGCCATGGCCCCACTGAGTCGTTTTTTCGATTGTCTCCCTGCGGATCGTACGTCAGTATTTTTTGAATACGCTCCGAAGATTGAGAAGTGGCGACAAACGTTGAGGTCCCGACCCAGCGTTGCAGCAGCGGTGGGCGCCGACTACGCGGTCCGTTTTCGGGAACAGCTTTCCAGGCAACATGCGCTGATCCTGCAATAGGTGCGTGGCTCTCGCCAAAACGCCGCAGCGTTGATTCAGTCGTAGATTGCGGGGACGAACCGAAAAATCGGATGCGCCGTCATGAGCATGCAAGTTTGGCGCGACTGGAGCGGACGCCTGAGTGTCAGTCTGGACGCGATGCGGTGGGCCGTAGATGGCCGACTACGGCTCATGCGCTTTGCAGTGTGGCGGGGAGCATCGTAGCGCGGCGCCCAGCAGGGTGTGGCCGAGACCGACGATTCGCAACCGGCCGAGCGTTGTGACACATTTACTGTCGCAACAGTGACAGATTGAATGTGGTCTACGCCGGGCGGCGGACATTGCCACCGCACTGGATATGTCGCGACTGCCGGAGTTAGCGATTCCGGACCAGTTGTGGAAGGTGATTCAGGCGACGGAGGATCGGTTTTCGCTCGATACGCAAGCGTTGGCTGCTGAATGAGCTGACAAAGTGTCCTGGAAGGCTCGATGAGGTTCGCCAGGACAGTCTTGTCGAGCCGTCCCGGCGCCCTTCGGCTTTGCGATGACGATCCGGATCGAGGGGGCTCTCGAAATAGTCCGGTGAGGCATGCAGCCTTGATGCCAACTCGCGCTACGCAACGCGCGATGGACGCCGCGACGCAGATGGCTTCCTGTACAGTGAGACACAACGCCTCGCGCATCGACGATCGTCCTCGACCGCGCTTAGGCATGATCTATTAGAAGCATGGTTCGCCCATTGCTGCGTTTCGTCCTGGGGCGGCTTCCAGGCCACGCTCACGGTCAAAGTATTTCTGCTTCGCCGTTGTTAAGCACCACGACGTTGCGCTCCAACGCACGCGCTCGGAAGTGCAGGGGCTTTCCCGTACCGGCTGGCAACCACATTTCCACGCGAACCGTTTCTCCGGGGAATATCGGCGTGGAAAAACGCGCGTATAGCATCTTGAGTCTTGCCGCCTCGTATTCGCAAACGCTGCGGAGGATCGCATGACCGGCAATGCCATACATTGCGAGACCATGCAGAATGGGACGCTCGAAGCCTGCTGCGCGCGCAACTTCCGGGTCCACGTGGAGCGGATTCGGATCCCCGTTCAATCGATAAAGCAGCGCGGCATTGGGATAAACCGGCAAATCGCAGACGATGTCTGGCTCCGTTTCGGGCACGGCCGAAGGCGGAGAAAGAGGCGGGTCGCTTGGTTGCCCGCGAGCGGAAAACCCCCCGTCTCCGCGGCAAAAGTTCAACTGCTCGACCTTTGCCAGCAGTTGGCCGGTCTTCTTGTCGATGACGTCCCGCTCCATCAACACCTGCGCGCCTTTGCCTTCGCCTTTGTCGACGACCGCCTTGACGTGAGTCCGGCCGATGATCGTCGTGGCCGCAGGCAGGGGACGAAACAGTCGCACGCGTTGCTCGCCGTGCACGACCTTGACCCAGTCGATGCCGCTTTCAGGCTGCCTCATCCATTGACCAGGAAAGCCCAAAACGGCAGCCATGGTGGGAGCAACCGACAACTCGGGCCCATAAGTGAATCTGAGTGCGCGGCGGTCGAGCGGGGCGAACCCGAACCCCACGCTGAGCGCATACAGCGCACTATCGCGCTCGGTGTAGGTGTGTTCGACATCGCCGAACGGCCAGTTCTTCAAAGTCTGATAATCGATCGCCAACTCTGCCTCCGTTTCTTGATGCGACCAGTCCCAGGCGATCAGGTCAGATAGGGTCCCAGCTGAACACATCGCCGGAGCGATCCATCGGAACGAACGACGCCTTCAGTGACGGCATGCCGTGCTCGGCGATCGATTCCGGCGTCCAGCCGTCGCTGCGGTGCACCGAGCGGAGGGGGCGCGGCTGGCTCATCAGGAAAATCTCGTTGTTCCGCACGGTGAAGATCTGGCCGTTGACATCGCGGGAACCGTTGCTCGCCAGATACACAGCGAGCGGGGCAATTTTCGCCGGCGTCATCTGCTTGATCTTTTCGACGCGGGCCGCCTGTTCGGGCGTGTCGGTCGGAATCGAACTCACCATGCGGCTCCATGCGAACGGGGCGATGCAGTTCGATCGAACATTGAATTTGCCGAGGTCCAGCGCGATCGACTTCGAGAGCCCGGCAATGCCCATCTTCGCGGCGTTGTAATTGGCCTGCGCGAAGTTGCCGATCAGGCCCGAGGTGGACGTCATGTGCACGAAGGCGCCGCTCTCCTGATCCTTGAAATGCGGCGCGGCCGCGCGGCTTAGATTGAAGGTACCGTACAGATGGACCTTGAGCACCGCATCCCATTCTTCATCGGACATCTTGTGGAAGAAGCGGTCGCGCAGAATGCCGGCGTTGTTCACGATGCAGTCGATGCGGCCGAACGTGTCCAGCGCTTGCGTGACGATGCGCGTGCCGGCTCCGTTGTCCGCGACGCTGTCGGTGTTGGCGACCGCTTCACCGCCAGCCGCGCGAATTTCGGCTACGACGCGTTCGCCCGGCGAACTATCGTGTCCGGTGCCCTCGAGTGAGGCGCCGATGTCGTTGACGACCACACGTGCGCCATAGCGCGCCATCAGTAGCGCGATATCGCGACCGATGCCGCCACCCGCGCCCGTCACGATGACGACCTTGCCTTCCATCATGTTGTTGCCTGTCATGAGTGTCTCCATTCTGCTGGTGCATGCCGGCACAAGGTTGGATTAACCACGTCTGCCTGCGTGAACTTCGATGCGTTCGGGAATCCGATCAACCAGCGCTCAGAATGCGGGCCGCGGCCGAACGCTGTCAACGCGACGGGAAATGACATTCCGTACTTCGAAACACACGGGCTGTCATGGGCGCGGGATGAATAAGAAGAACACTAGGATGCATCCACTTGAAGGGCGTACTGGCTGATTCAAAGTACGGAACATCTCGACCAACGCCGTTGACGCTCGACTGTGCCGGCTCGCACGATGACTGCATGACGAAGTATCCGGAGAGACAAGGAACCATGATTCGCGATATCGAAACGATGAACGTACTGCGCGACAACATTGCACGCTTCGTACGTGAGCGTCTGATCCCCAATGAACAACGCGTGGCCGACACCGACGAAATTCCTCAAGACGTCGTCGACGATATGAAGACCATGGGCCTGTTCGGCCTGACGATCCCTGAGTCGTACGGCGGCCTCCAGCTAACGATGGAAGAAGAAGTGCTGGCGATGTTCGAGCTGGGCCGCGCATCGCCGGCGTTTCGCTCGCTGATTGGCACCACGGTCGGCATCGGCTCGCAGGGCATTCTCTTCGACGGCACCGAGGAGCAGAAGGCGCGGTATCTGCCGCGTTTGGCGACCGGCGAGATCATCGCTTCGTTTGCATTGACCGAGCCTGAGGCAGGTTCCGATGCCGCATCGGTGCGTACGACCGCGATTCGCGACGGCGATCACTACGTCGTCAACGGCACCAAACGCTACATCACCAACGCACCGCAGGCCGGCATCTTCACGCTGATGGCGCGCACCAACCCGGAAGACAAAGGGGCAGGCGGCATCTCGGCCTTCATCGTAGAAGCGGGCACGCCGGGCATGAGCTTCGGTAAGCGTGACAAGAAGATGGGGCAACGCGGCTCGCACACGTGCGACGTCATCTTCGAGAACTGCCGCGTCCCTGCGGAGAACCTGATCGGCGGCGTCGAAGGGAAGGGGTTCAAGACTGCGATGAAGGTATTGGACAAGGGTCGGATCCACATCGCGGCGATTTGCGTGGCCGTCGCACAGCGAATGCTCGACGACGCGTTGCTCTATGCGATCGAACGCAAGCAGTTCGGTCAGCCGATCGGCGAATTCCAGTTGGTGCAGGCCATGCTCGCGGATAGCCGGGCGGAACTCTACGCGTCGCGTTGCATGGTGCTTGACGCCGCGCGCCGCCGCGATGACGGGCAAAGCGTGAGCACCGAGGCGTCGTGCGCGAAGCTGTTCGCCTCTGAAATGTGCGGACGCGTTGCGGACCGTGCAGTTCAGATTCACGGTGGCGCGGGTTACATGAGCGAGTACGGGATTGAACGGTTTTATCGGGACGTACGCCTGTTCCGGATTTTCGAGGGCACCACCCAGGTTCAGCAACTGGTCATTGCCCGCAACATGCTGCGCGAAGCGAAGGCGTAGTCGACGAGGCGAGCGAAGAGCGGCACGATAAGGCTAGGAGGCACAAATGGACACGGCGCGGAACTCATTGCGCGATGCAGTGGAACGATGGTTGACCCCGAATAGAGCGATCCCGTTTCGTGTGCGCTCGTTTCGGCGTACCGAATGCAAACGATGTGTGAAGATCGAAGCCCGGGTGCCGACGGGACAGGTCGCGATCTGCTTCTTTCAACACGACGATGGAGCGTGGCAAGTCTTCCCGCCGTTTCCGCGCCGCGTGACGATGCGCGTCGCGTAGTCGGTGCGGCTGGCGCCGGAGAAATGACGGCGCCAGCCGCTCCATGTTCGGCGCAGCGAGATTGTCACCGCGCCATGAAAGCGAATGGACGCTCGTGCATTTGCCAAAGATTCATGTCACGAAGACCTGCACGATAACTCGTGACTCGTTGGCATGCTATTCATCGGTTTCTTCAGGTACCCACTGACCAAAGCCCATTGATTGCCCCGGTAGGCGAATCGACGATGCGAGTCCGAGATCGCTTAAACGCGCGTCGTCGGTGGGCGAGGCGATCGAACACCAATACGGGTGTCGCGTTCCGTACTGTGGGTGCCAGTTGCCAACCGATCCCCACCCGCTTTTCGGCCTAACTCAAGGGTTTTCCTGCATAGTTGCCATATCTTCATTAGAATATTCATTTCAAAGTACGGAACGCGATGCCCGTTTGGTTGACGCCGCCGAGGCGAGATCCTGTAATTCATGACATCGGACACATAAGAAGGTTGAGGGGCGGATCAGGTATCAAATGCCAGCGCCATCGATCCGAGTGAGCAGATCATTGCCGTGTCGAAGGCCACGTAACACAAACGGAGCGATCGATGTCGTCGCAAGCAAAGCAGGATATTTCGTCCCTTTCCGGGCGGGAAGTCGCCCGCTGGGAAGCGGTATCGATCGAAGGCGGCAAAGTTGGGGAAAGAGGACGCAGCGAGCGGACGATGATTGTGCCGCTTGCCCGAAGTCTCGCGATCCTGGAGGCATTTACGCCACAGGAGCCGTGGCTCGGAAATCAGGAGCTCGTGCACGAGACAGGCATTCCCGCGCCGACGGTTTCGCGCATGCTCCGCTCTCTCGTCGCGCTAGGTTACTTGCGCTATTCACCGGAGCATCGAAAGTACCGGCTTGCGGCGCCGGTTTTGTCACTGGGTTATGCGGCCATCGCACACTCGAATGTTCAGCTTCTTGCACGGCTCGAAATGCAGTCATTCGCAAACGCGAGCGAGACGTACGTCGTGCTGGGCACGCGCGATCGTCTCGACGTGATCGTGCTCGAAACCTGTGCGAGCAAACCGGCGTCCCTGGATCTCAAGCTGGGCGCAGGCACGCGTCTGCGCATTGCGTCGTCGCCAATGGGCTGGGCGTTGCTTGCTGCTCTGCCGGAACTTGAGCGCTTTTATCTGCTCGGCAACGTGGAAAGGAAAGCCGGACGGGACTGGCCTCATCTGCGACGGCGGATCAGTGAAGGAATCTCGCAGGTGCACAACGTCGGCTATTGCATGTCGCTCGGCGAATGGGAGCCGGATCTGACAATTCTGGCCGCGCCGTTGATCATTCAGGACCATACGCCGCTCGTGCTTGCGTGTATTGGCAGGAGCGTCAAGCTCGGGCGTGCTCGCGTCGAGCGGGAACTGGGCCCTCGGCTGGTTGCCGCGGCTCAATCTCTGCAGGAACAAGCGGTTTTGATGGACTGAGGCGAACATGACTACTACGGACGCGCAAAGAAACATCACGTTGACCGTCGAACGCGGACTCGAGGTGCTGTGCGCCTTCCGCGCCGCGCGTTCGCCGCTGTCCAACGCCGAACTGGTCCGACGCACCGGACTTCCGAAGGCGACCGTGTCTCGCTTGACGACGACGCTGATCTCGGTCGGATATCTTCGCAGGGTAGGCGGCGGACGTCAGTTTGAATTGAGCGCGGGCGCTTTGAGCATCGGCCATGCTTATCTGGAGGCGAATCCGATGACGCGCATCGTCAATCCGGTCATGCAGAAGTTGGCCGACAAGCTGGATTTGTCCGTCGCGCTGGCCATTCCGCACCATCTCGACATGCTGTATATCGGATGGCGCGCGAGCGGCAAGATCGCGACGCTGCGGCTGGGTGTCGGATCGCTGCTCCCGATAGAAACGACGGCGGTCGGCCGTGCCTACCTGTATGCGCTCCCGCAGGCTGAGCGTGAACCGCTCATCGCGGAACTGTTGGAGGCGGCCGGCGACCACGCGGATGTTGTCCGCAAGAATCTCGACACCGCATTCGACGATCTCCGGGAATCAGGAGTGTGCATGGCGGTCGGCGAGTACCAGCGAAACGCGTACGGGATCGCGCTTCCGTTGGTGATCGGACGATCGCATACCTTGATGACACTGAACTGCGGGGCGGTGGAATTGGTTCCGGACATGATGGCGATTCGGAAACGAGTCATTCCGGAATTGAAGTCCGCCGCCGTCAGGCTGACCGAACTTCTTGTGGACGTCGACTGCGAGCCCTGATATCGGAGCTAAATTGTTTGCAATAAGGGTCCGGTCGTAGGGTTGCTTACGCCTTTATAGCGCTGCTGTCAGTTCCGGTACGAGCGTGAACAGGTCGCCGACGAGGCCGTAATCGGCGACGCTGAAAATCGGCGCTTCCGGATCCTTGTTGATCGCGACGATGACCTTCGAGTCCTTCATGCCGGCCAGATGCTGGATCGCACCCGAGATGCCGACCGCGACATACAGTTGCGGCGCAACGATCTTGCCTGTCTGGCCGACCTGATAGTCGTTCGGCACGAAGCCCGCATCGACGGCCGCGCGCGATGCGCCGAGCGCCGCGCCGAGCTTGTCCGCGAGAGGTTCCAGAACCTTCGTGTAGTTCTCGCCATTGCCCAGACCACGGCCACCGGAGACGATGACCTTCGCGCTCGTCAGTTCCGGACGATCGAGCTTCGTCACTTCGCGGCTGACAAACTGCGAGATGCCCGCGTCGGCTGCCGCCTCGATCTTCTCGACTGCTGCGCTGCCGCCAACGGCGGCGACTGCGTCGAAGCCGGTCGAGCGCACGGTGATGACCTTGACCGGATCCTGAGACTGAACCGTCGCGATCGCGTTGCCCGCATAGATCGGGCGTTCGAACGTGTCGGCGCTATCCACTGCTGTGATGTCGCTGATCTGCGCGACGTCGAGCTTCGCGGCGATACGCGGCGCGATGTTCTTGCCGTACCCAGTGGCCGGCGCGAGGATGTGCGTGTAGTTCTTCGCGATGTCCAGCACGGTCGCTTCGACGTTTTCCGCGAGGCCCGCGGCGAGTTGCGGCGCGTCGGCGAGCAGCACTTTGGAAACGCTGGCGATCTTCGCTGCCGCATCGGCCGCAGCCTGCGCGTTGTGACCCGCGACCAGCACGTGAATGTCACCGCCGATCTTCTGTGCCGCCGCGATCGTGTTCAGCGTCGCGGCCTTGATCGACGCGTTGTCGTGTTCTGCAATTACCAGGTTCGTCATATCTCGTGTCTCCTCACAGCACCTTCGCTTCGGTCTTCAGCTTCTCGACCAGCGTCTTCACGTCCGGCACCTTCGCACCGGCGGAGCGTTTTGGCGGCTCGGCGACCTTCAGCGTCTTCAGACGCGGCGTGACATCGACGCCGAGCTCTTCGGGCTTGAGCGTTTCCAGCGGCTTCTTTTTCGCCTTCATGATGTTCGGCAACGTCACGTAGCGCGGCTCGTTCAGGCGCAGATCGGTCGTCACCACGGCGGGCAGCGTCAGCGACAGCGTTTCGGCACCGCCATCGACTTCGCGCGACACCGTCGCTTTACCGTCGGCAACCACCACCTTCGACGCGAACGTCGCCTGCGGCAGGTTCGCGAGCGCCGCGAGCATCTGTCCGGTCTGGTTCGAATCGTCGTCGATGGCCTGTTTGCCGAGAATGACCAGCGACGGCTGTTCTTTGTCGACTAGCGCCTTCAGCACCTTGGCAACCGCCAGCGGTTCCAAGCCAGCATTCGCCTCGACGAAAATCGCACGGTCTGCGCCAATTGCCAGCGCCGTGCGCAGCGTTTCCTGAGCCTGCGTGACACCGATCGATACGGTAATCACCTCCGTCGCTACGCCCGCTTCCTTCAGTCGCACTGCCTCTTCCACCGCGATTTCATCGAACGGATTCATCGACATCTTTACGTTTGCAATGTCGACACCCGTGCCGTCCGACTTCACGCCGACCTTCACATTCGCGTCGACCACGCGCTTGACAGGGACCAATACTTTCACTCTGTGCCTCCTTTGTGTCCAACACTCCGCTTTCAATTTTGCGGACCTTGAATCGTACCTGTTTTGCTTCAGCGACAAATCGTCTAGCCGCGCGTGAGCCGCCATACGTGCCTCGGGATCAACAGTGTCGGTCGACGGGTTGGCGCGTCAATATCGCCCGATCAATGATTCCGTACTTCAAAAACCGCACGGTGCCTGCTTATCCACCTCGGTAAGCCCAGTTTTCGCGGTTGAGATAATGCGGCGTGCCGCCCGCATTTCGACGGACGGAACAACGTCGACGCCCGCATTGACGTCTCCATGTGCAGCGGACACGATTGACCTGCATCTCGACCGCGCTCGAAGCACGGCATGCGGCCCCCCGGTGTTCAGGCAGGCGATCTATGAAACTGGATCTTGAAGGGCGATCAGTCCTCGTTACCGGTGCTTCGCAAGGAATCGGAGCCGGCATTGCGAAGGCCTTCGCACGAGAGGGCTGCCGCTTGTGCCTCGTGGCCCGCTGCGCTGAAAAACTGGAATTGGTGGCGCAAGAGATTGTGTCGAGCTGGGACGTTGACGTCGATGTGCTCGCGATCGACATGACCGGGCAAGGCGCAATTGCGCGAGTGGCCGAATTTGCACGAGGCGTCGACGTGCTGATCAACAACGCGGGAAGCATCCCGGCGGGCACGCTTTGGGATGTCGACGAGGCGCAGTGGCGTAGCGGCTGGGAGCTGAAAGTATTCGGCTACATCAACCTCATCCGCGCGCTTTATCCGGAAATGGCCGCGCGTCGCCGCGGTGTGATTCTGAACAACATCGGCAACGGTGGAGAGAATTTCGATTTCAACTACATCGCCGGTTCGACTGGTAATGCGGCGCTGATGGCATTCACGCGCGCGCTGGGGGGCCGTAGCCTCGCGGACGACGGCGTTCGCGTAGTCGGCGTGAATCCGGGCCCAGTGGAAACCGAGCGCATCAGGAAGGTGCTGAAGGGCCACGCGCAACGTGAGCTCGGCGACGAATCGCGCTTCGTCGAATTACTCAAGGGTTATCCGCTCGGCCGTGCAGCGACCGTCGACGAGATTGCGGAGCTCTTCGTTTTCCTGGCGTCCAGTAAGTCGAGCTACACATCGGGAACGATCGTCACGGTGGATGGCGGCATCACGTCGCGCCGATCGGTGAGTCAAACATAAGGAGGAAGTATGTCTGAGAGCAACAAGGAGACGTCCACGTACGGCTCTTATTCGAGTCTTGCGTTCGATCGTCCCGAGAGCGGGGTCCTGCGTATCACGCTGAATCGCCCGGAGCGGCTCAACGCGCTCGACGCACGCGGGCACGATGAACTGGCTCGGGTGTGGCGCGACGTCGATGAGGATGCGAGCGTCGGCGCCGTGATCCTATGCGGCGCGGGGAAATCGTTCTCCGCCGGCGGCGACTTCGACATGGTGGAAGAAATGATCGATTCGTTCGACGCACGCGTGCGCGTGTGGCGCGAATCCAAGGATCTCGTCTACAACATCATCAACTGCTCGAAGCCGATCGTGTCCGCGATTCACGGCTCGGCGGTCGGCGCCGGTCTTGTCGCCGCGCTGCTTGCGGACATCTCGGTCGCGGGCCGCTCGGCACGCCTCGTCGACGGACATACGCGACTGGGCGTGGCCGCAGGCGATCACGCGGCGATTATCTGGCCGTTGCTCTGCGGCATGGCGAAGGCCAAATATCACCTCATGCTCTGTGAACCCGTGAGCGGCGAGAAGGCGGAGCAAATCGGGCTTGTATCGGTCGCGGTGGACGACGCGGACGTGCAGGAGATGGCGCTGTCGATCGCGACGCGGCTCGTGAGCGGCGCGCCTTCGGCAACCCGCTGGACCAAGTACGCGCTCAATAACTGGCTGCGTCAGGCGGGGCCGATTTTCGATGCGTCCCTCGCGCTTGAAATGCTTGGCTTCGGGGGCGCCGAGGTGTGCGAAGGTGTGAAGTCGTTCCGCGAGAAGCGTGTGCCCGAATTTCCCGTGGATACGCCGGTTTCCCCGGCGCGCTGTGCATAAGAAAGGATAACGAATGATGGCGAAGGTTCTGGAAGGCATTCGTGTTCTCGATTTCGGGCGCTATATCGCCGGCCCGTTCTGCGCGGCCCTGCTTGGGGATTTCGGCGCTGACGTGATCCGGATAGACCGGATCGGCGGCAGCGAGGATCGCTTCGTGATGCCGGTGACCGAGGGCGGCGAAGGGGCAGTCTTTCTGCAGTCGAATCGAAACAAGCGCTCGTTGACGCTAGATATCGATTGCCCACAGGGACGAGAGGTCGCGCAGCGGCTGATTCGCACCGCGGACGTGGTTGTCGCGAACATGCCGCCGAAGACGCTGGCGAACCTTGGCCTCGATTACGAATCCTTGTGTGCGGTCAAGCCGGATATCGTCCTGACGGCGTCGTCCGCATTCGGAACGCACGCGGATGCGGCGCATCGAGTCGGATTCGACGGGGTGGGGCAAGCAATGAGCGGCGCGGTGTATCTGTCAGGCATGCCCAACAACCCGGCGAAAGCGATGGTGCCGGTGGTGGACTTCGCGACCGCCATGTCATGTGCGCTCGGTACGGTCATGGCGCTGTACGAGCGTCGCAAGAGCGGCAAGGGGCAGGTCGTGGAAGGCTCGCTGCTGCAGACGGCATTAACCTTCGCGAGCGGCGTACTAATCGAGGAATCGGTTTTGAGCCTCGATAGGCAAGCAACCGGCAATCGCAGCCCAAGCTATGGGCCATCGGATATCTTCCGTACCGCGGATGGCTGGATCATCGCGCAAGTGATCGGACAATCGTCGTTCAAGCGATGGGCGCACATGGTCGGCGCCCCCGAACTGATCGACGATCCGCGCTTCAGTGACGATGTGAGCCGTGGTGAGAACGGGCAGATATTGAGCGAGATGATGTCGCAGTGGTGCGCGGCACGCAACCGCGCGGAGGCGCTCGACGCGCTGGAGAAGGCCAAGATTCCGGCCGGCCCGGTCTATTCGCCGCGCGAAGCACTCGACGATCCGGTGGTCCGAGCATCGAAGGCATTCGACTGGGTCGATTATCCGGGGCTTTCGCGTTCCGCGCCGATCGTGTTGTCGCCCACCACTTTGTCGCGCACGCCGCCAACGATCGAATCGCGTCCGCCGACGATCGGTGAGCACACGACCGAGGTTCTGCGCGAGGTCGGCTACAGCGATTCGGAGATCGCTGCGCTTCGCGACCTGGGCGTGGCGTAAGCCGATGCGACGAGTGGCGCCGAACATCGCGGCGGCCGCGGCCTGTCGGCGAGCCGTCTTCGCTCGGCGTGCCTCGGTGCATTCCTGCGACCAACTGAACAACCGACGTGCAGCAGGAATTCAAAATGTCGCTTAACTCACCATTTCCGGCGCAGTCTTATCTGTTCGTGCCGGGCAGCCGGCCGGACCGCTTTCAGAGCGCCCTGACGAGCGGCGCCGATGCCGTCATCGTCGATCTGGAAGACGCGGTCGAGCCCGCGGCAAAGGACTCGGCCCGCGCGTCGGTCGCCGCATGGCTGTCGCGCAGCCGTCCTGTGCTACTGCGAATCAATGGCTGGGGTACGCCCTGGTTCGAAGCAGACGCAAAGCTGGCGTCGCTGGATGGCGTGGCGGGCATCGTGCTTCCAAAGACAGAGCACGCGTCCGACGTGATCAACCTGGTTTCGTTGGCGCGACGCAGGCTACCCGTTTTTCCGCTCATCGAAACGGCTGTCGGCATGTTGTCGGCTATGGAAATTGCCAAGGCGCCCGGCGTGGAACGGCTGATGTTCGGCACGCTCGATTTCATTGCCGAAATGGGCATGCAGGAAGATCGCGAGGCGTTGAATCCGTATCGCGCACAGCTTGCATTGATCTCGCGCGTTGCGGGGCTGGAGCAACCGGTCGACGGCGTCACGCCCGACATCAACGACGCCGAGCGATTGATCGCCGATGCCACGAACGGAAAGAGAATTGGTTTCGGTGCGAAGCTGTGCATTCATCCGAAGCAGATCGCGGCCGTCCATGCGTGTTATCGACCCGATGAACAGCAACTCGCGTGGGCGAAGCGTGTCGTGGAGGCGATGGCGCAATCGGGCCCCGGCGCGATCACTGTAGACGGAAAAATGGTCGATCGACCGGTCTTGTTGCGCGCCCAACGACTGCTTGCGTCGGCTGCGGGCTCGCTGCAGGCGTAATCCGCTCAGGCGCGCGCGCTTTTAAACGCGGATTTGCCACTATCAACACAGTGAAAAATGGCCAGCCGTCATGACGCGGCCGGTTTCCCAACGGGACCGGAGTCTGTCGCATTCTCACATTTCTCGAAATCAGCATATGTCTCACCCCAGCATCATTGAGCAGTACGGCCCGCGCGAGTCGATGGAATATGACGTCGTCATCGTCGGCGGCGGCCCTGCGGGCCTGTCGGCGGCCATTCGCCTGAAGCAGCGCGCCGCCGAACAAGGCGCTGACATTGGCGTGTGCGTACTCGAAAAAGGCTCGGAGATCGGGGCGCATATCCTGTCGGGCGCCGTGATGGACCCGCGCGCGATCACCGAACTGATCCCGGACTGGAAAGAAAAAGGCGCGCCGCTGACGGTCGACGTGACCGAGGACCGCTTCCTGTTCCTCTCGGCGACGGGCGCGAAGAGCGTGCCGGCCTGGGCGCTGCCGGACAACTTCAAGAACCACGGCAACTATGTGATCAGCCTCGCGAACGTGACGCGCTGGCTGGGCCAGCAGGCCGAGGCGCTCGGCGTGGAAATCTTCCCGGGCTTTCCGGCGGCCGAAGTGCTGTACAACGAAGACGGGTCGGTCAAGGGGGTCGCGACCGGCAACCTCGGCATCGGCAAAGACGGCCAGCCGACCGAGAACTTCCAGCTCGGCATGGAACTGCACGCGAAGTACACACTGTTCTGCGAAGGCGCGCGCGGCCACCTCGGCCGTCAATTGAACGATAAATTCAAGCTGCGCGACGGCGCCGATCCGCAGGTCTATGGCCTCGGCATCAAGGAGTTGTGGGAAATCGATCCCGCGAAGCACAAGCCGGGTCTGGTGATGCACACCGCCGGCTGGCCGCTCGAAAACGACACGTACGGCGGCTCGTTCCTCTATCACATGGACAACAACCAGGTCGTGGTGGGCTTCGTGGTCGGCCTCGGCTACTCGAATCCGTATCTGTCGCCATTCGAGGAATTCCAGCGCTACAAGACGCATCCGGCGATCCGCGCGATTCTCGAAGGCGGCAAGCGCGTGTCGTACGGCGCGCGCGCGATCACCGCGGGCGGCCTGATGTCGCTGCCGAAGCTGGTGTTCCCGGGCGGTGCGCTGGTGGGTGACGATGCGGGCTTCCTGAACGCGTCGCGGATCAAGGGCTCGCACGCCGCGATCAAGACCGGCATGCTCGCGGCCGACGCCGCGTTCGACGCCGTGCAGGCCGGCCGTCAGTCGGACGAACTGACCGCCTACCCGGAAGCGTTCAAGACGTCGTGGCTCTACACCGAGCTGTATCGCGCGCGCAATTTCAAGCAGTGGATGAGCAAGGGTCTGTACCTCGGCACGCTGATGGTCGGTCTCGAACAGAAGCTGCTCGGTGGCAACGTGCCGTGGACGCTCCATCACCAGCATTGGGATCACGAAATGCTGAAGCCGGCTTCTCAGTGCAAGCCGATCACCTATCCGAAACCGGACGGCAAGCTGACGTTCGACCGGTTGTCTTCGGTGTTCATCTCGAACACGAACCACGAAGAAAACCAGCCGGCGCACCTGACGCTGAAGGATCCGACCGTGCCGGTCAACGTGAACTGGCAGACCTATGCGGGACCGGAGTCGCGCTATTGCCCGGCCGCAGTGTACGAGTTCGTGAAGAACGACGATGGCAGCGAGCGGCTCGTCATCAACGCGCAGAACTGCGTGCATTGCAAGACGTGCGACATCAAGGATCCGACGCAGAACATCGTATGGGTCACGCCGGAAGGCGGTGGCGGTCCGAACTATCCGAATATGTAATGCGGTGGGCGCCGCGTCTTCGCGGCGCTTTTCGTCTTTAAGTGTTTGCGCCGCTGTGAGTGGGTAGACGTAGAAATGAGGTTTGCTGAGGCGGCACCGAGTCCAATGGACAGCCATGCAGTGACGCAGCCCGCTTCTTCCGCGCTTCCCCGACCATCGGAGAGGCATAAGCCAGTCAATGCTACACGACGCCCCAGTTGCGCAGCCCGGCAATGCGACTCTCGTCATGCCCAACCCGTGCAGGATCGCATTGGTTTGTTCAGCGAGCGCCGCGCTGGCGCATCTCCGGCTCATTCCGAGCCGTCAATCGTGGCGGATCGAGGGCCGGCACGCGCGCGCAGTTGATCGTGTTCCAGGCAGCGCGCATGTCGTTCACCCGAGCGTTCGCGATACCAGCCTCTTTCAGACGCACAACGACCTCTCCGCGCTCAACTTGGAGACGGCAGTATGGCAGTATGGATCACCGATTAGGGTCGCTGCATTGCGCCGGGCGGGAGATTCCGCACGAGAACGTCCGCCTGCGCGAGCAACTGAAGAACGATGTTCACTGCGTCGGGCTGTTTGACGTCGAGCGTCAGACTCTCCTGCAAACGATTGGCCCATACCAAGTGGACGCAAGGCTCGACACGCGTTCAACCCAATCGCGCACGAAGTCGCCGGTGATACCTGAAAGGGGACCCATGATGCTTCTCCGTCAGAACGAACGCGGCAAGTCGAGGACGTGTTCCGCCACGTACGACAGAATCAGGTTCGTTGAGATAGGCGCAACCTGATAGAGGCGCGTCTCGCGGAACTTGCGTTCGACGTCGTATTCGCACGCGAAGCCGAAGCCGCCGTGGAACTGCAGACAGGCGTTGGCCGCTTCCCACGATGCATCAGCTGCGAGCAGTTTCGCCATGTTGGCCTGCGTACCGCAAGACTCGTGCGCGTCGTAGCGCCGGGCGGCTTCGAAACGCATTAGGTTCGCTGCCTCGACGTTGACGTAGGCGCGCGCAATTGGAAACTGCACGCCCTGATTCTGGCCGATCGGCCGGCCGAACACGACGCGGTCCTTCACATATTGCGAGACCTTGTCGATGAACCAATAGCCGTCGCCGATACATTCCGCAGCGATCAGCGTGCGTTCCGCGTTCAGACCGTCAAGAATGTACTTGAATCCTTTGCCTTCTTCACCGATCAGGTTTTCCGCCGGGATCTCGAGATTGTCAAAGAACAGTTCATTCGTTTCGTGGTTCACCATGTTCGGAATCGGACGAATGGTGAGCCCTTTGCCAACCGCCTCATGAAGATCGACGAGAAAGATCGACATGCCTTCGCTCTTCTTCTTGACGTCGGCGAGGGGTGTGGTGCGCGCGAGCAGGATCATCATGTCCGAGTGCAGCACGCGCGAGATCCATACCTTCTGTCCGTTGATCACGTAGCGGTCGCCTTTGCGCACCGCCGTCGTCTTGATCTTCGTCGTATCGGTGCCGGTTGTTGGTTCCGTTACGCCCATCGATTGCAGGCGCAACTCGCCCGATGCGATGCGCGGCAGATAGCGCTCCTTCTGCGCGTCCGAGCCGTGGCGTAGCAGCGTGCCCATGTTGTACATCTGTCCGTGGCACGCGCCGGAATTGCCGCCTGAACGGTTGATCTCCTCCATGATGATCGACGCCTCGGTGAGCCCAAGGCCCGAACCGCCATATTCCTGCGGAATCAGCGCCGCGAGCCAGCCGGCCTTCGTCAGCGCGTCAACGAAGGCTTCAGGATAGCCGCGCTCTTCGTCGACCTTGCGGAAGTACTCCGCCGGAAACTGGCTGCACAGGTCGCGAACGGCTTCGCGAAGGTCTTGATATTGATCGGTTGCATGATTCATCGAGTGCATCCCAAAGAAATGATTGAAAATCAGGCGAGCGTCGCACGCGCGGACATCGTGAGCCAGCCTTCGTGATCCTTTGCCCACAGTTCCACCGACTTTCCACCGGGAGACAACTGGCCGCACACCGACAACGAATGGCCGAGAAACGTTGGACGAACCGCCTTGAACGCGTATTCGCGAACGACGGCGTCAGGCAGAGAACGAGAAAGCAGATCGAGCAGCAGCGTCGCAATCAGGGGGCCATGAACGACCAGATCGGGATAGCCTTCAGCGTCGCGCGCATAAATTTTGTCGTAGTGGATGCGATGGCCGTTGAAAGTCAGCGCAGAGTAGCGAAACAGCATTGGCTCCGACGGCAGAATCTCGCGTTGCCAATGCGCGTTAGTGGGAGCCGGTTGCGGGCGTGGCAACGGTGCTCCGGGTTCCGCGGGTTCGCGGTAGACGATGTCCTGTTCTTCGCGAATGACCGTTTGACCGCTGACGTCGATCACATGCTCGACGGTGACGAACGCGAGCCGGCCACTACGCCCCCCCTTGTTCTCGATCGACAATACGCGCGACATGCGTGTCGCGGCGTCGCCGATTCGTAGCGGGTCGTGGAAGAAAAGACGTCCGCCGGCGGCCATCCTGCGCGGCAACCCGAGATCGGGAAGAAAGCCGCCGATGCGTGGATGGCCGTCCGCTCCCAGATTGGACTGCTGCGCGACGGACCAAAAATAGAGCCAATGCCAGATGGGCGGAAGTGCGTCGCCGAGATTGAAGCCGGTGTTGCGATCGAGCGTCGCGGCGAGGGCGGTGGCGGGAGCCGGAGAGATCAGATCGTGAGCGACCTGAGTGGCGCCATCGAGGCGGCTTGCGTGGGATTCGTTCATGGCTGTCTCAATGGCTGCATGCGTGGCTGCATGCGAGCCGCTTTGGAATGGTATTTAGCCGACTGTATGTGAACGGCCGTTGCAACGGAAATACCAATTGAACGTGCCTGCCATAGATGTATCCTATGGCATCACATTTGACCGCCTGCACCATGGACATTCGCCAACTGCGCTATTTCGTCAGCATCGTCGAATATGGGAGCCTCGGCAAAGCGGCGGAAAAGCTCTACGTCGCCCAGCCGTCACTGAGCCATCAGGTCGCGAAGATCGAGGAGGATCTGGGCGTCGCGTTGCTCGTGCGTAGCCCGCAGGGAATGAAGCCTACGCCGGCTGGACAAGCGCTGTATCGGCATGCCAGGCTGGTGCTGCGGCAGATGGATCAGTTACGGCAGGAGGTCAAGGCGGACGCGGGCGTGGAGTCTGGCACGGTTGCGGTTGGGTTTCCCACCACGATGACGTCGTTGCTTGCCACGCCCGTATTCGAGCGAGTCAGAGCGCGCTACCCGGGCATCCACCTGCAATTCTTCGAGAGCATGAGCGGGTACATCAACGAACTGCTGGCGAATGGGCGGCTCGATCTGGCGATTCTCTTTCGCGAATCTAATACGCCCGGCATCACCGCCATGCCGCTATTCGACGAAGAACTGTACGTGCTCGGCGAACCGGGTGGCGATGTCGCGCCGCGAGCGCGGACCTGCAGCCTTGCGTCTCTCGCCGGCGCATCGCTGGTTGCACCGAGCGTGTCGAACGGGCTGCGTCTGCTGCTCGAACGCGCATTTGCGCGCGAGGAGACACCGCTGAATATCGTTGCCGATATCGATTCGTTGCCGACCCTGTTATCCATCGCTCACTCGGGCGCGGCATGCACCATTCTGCCGGCATCCGCACTTGCTTCACGCGATATCGCGAGCCGGCCAAAAATGCGCCGAATCGTGGACCCGGAAATCAGTCGACCGGCCAGCCTGTGCTGGTCGAACACCGCGCCCGTCATGTCGGCGACGTTGGCCGTGCGGCAGATCATCGTAGAACTGATCGTCGAATTGACCGAAAGTGGGGCATGGACGGGCATTATGTTACGCCCGCCTGTAGACGCGCATTGATAGCGCGAAACGGCTACACGCAGGGAAACGCTTGAACATCGAATGCGGTGCTGCTGCGGCACGCGCTTATTCAGATCGCTGATCTTTCAGCCTTGACTTCCTGGATTAATCCTTAAACTGCTCCTGCTGTTCCGTACAGTGAGAGCGGGATTGGCTCGTCTAATGGAAATCCATGAGTTGCGCGCACACAATCTCCATGCCGAACGGTGCGATTTCGCGACGACGCATCCTTAAGTTTGTGCTGTGGCGAGTGCGTCGATCGGAACGCATGTTGCGCACTTTTATTTGTTCGTCAAAGTACGGAACAGTCATGGAAGCCGCGTTGACGCTCGAATAGGGCGATGATGCAATGGGCTTAACGTGCTTCGGCAAATCTGGCGATGATGGAATCGCGATTGGTGAGCAGACGATTCTGAGCGGACGGCTTGGAATGTAGTGATCGGCAAGGTGGGAAGTTTTATTTGTAATTAGCTAATCATAGTAAATACGAGAAAAACTCTTCACCGGTCAGCCGGCGACGTCCTGCGGGCTGAAAATAACCATACCGGGTCATTGCCCGGAGGAGACGAAATGAGACGAGTGACACCTGCGCTCGGTCCGGCATGAGTTCCGCGGAACTAACCCTTTTGGAAGGATCGAATGCAACTGCATCGGTCGGCCGTGGTCTGGATCTCTCCAGCCTGATCCGCTCCGGCGACACGGTGATGTGGGGGCAGTCGCATGCCGAGCCCGTTACGCTGATGCGTGCGCTCGTCGCACAGCGGGATCGGCTGCGGCGCATCCGCATCTTTCTCGGCATCGGCCTCGCCGATGTGTTGACTCCCGAGCATGCCGACGCGTTCGATTTTCTCGCGTATTGTGGCAGCGGGTCTAACCGCAAGCTGGCGCGCGCGGGCGTACTTGACATTCTTCCCGCTCATTATTCGCAGCTTCCGGGGTTGATTCGAAGCGGCGCGCTGCGTATTGACGTCGTGATGCTGCAGGTGTCGCCGCCGGACGAGCACGGACGCTATAGCCTCGGACTGGCGCGCGAATACCTCGTCGAAGCGGTGAAGAACGCCCGCGCCATCATCGCCGAAGCTCATCCCGATGTGCCGTGGACGTATGGCGAGCCATACCTGCAGGCGTCCGACATCGATCTTCTGATTGAATCGGACGTTCCGTTTCCGGCCGGACCGGCTTCCGTCCCCGGTCCTGTGGAGCTGGCGATTGGCCAACATGTGGCGACCCTCGTGGAAGACGGCGCCACATTGCAAACAGGCATTGGAGCAATTCCCGACGCGGTGCTTGCGCAACTCCGAAACAAACACGACCTCGGCGTCCATACCGGCAGCATCGGAGACGGCATCGCGGAACTCTGCGAAGCGGGCGTCATCACGAATGCGCGGAAGACCATCGACGAGGGGATCACCGTCGGCGGAGTTGTCATCGGTTCCGAACGCGTTCGCCGCTTCGCGCACTGCAATCGTGCGCTAGCGCTGCGCGGCACGGAATACACGCACAACCCGGACGTGTTGCGCAGGATCGACCGGTTCGTCGCGATCAATTCGGCCGTGGAAGTGGATCTGACTGGGCAGGTGAACGCCGAGGTTGCGGCGGGCACCTATGTAGGGGCGGTCGGCGGCATCGGCGATTTTCTTCGCGCGGCGCAGTTCAGCCATGGAGGCGTGCCGATCATCGCTCTGCCGTCGACGGCGGGCCGCCACAGCCGGATCGTGGTGCAGCTTTCGGGGCCGGTCACCATACCGCGAGGCGATGCGTGCGTGATCGTCACCGAATACGGCGTCGCGGATTTGCGAGGTCTCTCGCTTCGCCAACGTATTCCGAAGCTGATCGCCCTTGCGCATCCCGATCACCGGGAGCGGCTGGAACGAGAAGCGCGGACAAGTCGTTGAGAAGCACTGCAAATGAGCTCGGGCCGATGTCCATCTTCGACGGCTCCCACCCGTCGACCTCCCATCCGACGAGATGACGGAGCGGCACGCACTCGAGTTCGTCCAGCTTGTCCTCGGCGACGATCAGGCAAGCCGCGGCGGCGGTGTTCTGCTGACTGGCGTTGTCCGCCGTCGCCCGAAACAGGTCGCGCATCACCTCGACAAGCGTCTTGGTTAGCCATTCCGACCCAATGCGCTCCACCTCGTGAGCCGACTGCAAAGACGTGCCTTTCAAAATCATGCGACGCGTGATCGGCCGCGTCTACTGTAGCTTGCCGCTGAGTGATCTGTCGTCGCAGGGCAACCCGACGTCTCTCCACAAGATCTGCACGGTGGTTCGTAAGTTGGGAGAACGCGGCTTCAGCAAGCTGAGCGCTGTTCCATCTAGTTCCGTTGTACGGAATATTCAAGCGGCAGTTGCGAGAGGCGAAAGAGTTGGATGGTCCAATAGATTCACAATACAAGGAGACACTCGTGATGCGCCTCATAGCAGCTGCCGTTGCCATTCTATCTTCCTCCCTCGCGCTCGCACAAACGGGGGGAGAACCAATCAAGATCGCCGCTTCCTTCGACCTGAGCGGACCGGCCGCCAGCTATGGGCAGATGGCCCAGAACGGCGCGCAGTTTGCCGTGGAGGTGTTGAATAAGCGCGGCGGCGTGCTAGGCCACCCCGTAGTCCTCAATATTCAGGATAACGGAACGAACCCTCAGCGCGCGGTAAGCCAGGCGACCGCAATGGTACGCGATGGCGCCGTGTTCCTGATCGCCCCGCAGATTTCGGCAAGCACCCTGGCGGTGAGCAAGACTGTATCGGCGAAAATGAAAGTGCCAATGTGCGTGTCGGTGTCGCGCACCGTTGATACGACGATGAAGGACTTCCAGCCCTACATCTTCTCAGTGGTGCCCAATCAGTACATGGCTCTCCGCGCGGTGGCCATTCGCGTCGCAAAGCAGGGCCACAAGCGCGTCGCCCTCATCAGCAACGATAGCGCCGGCGGACGAAGTTCGGTGGAGCAGTTGATCGGCTTCCTCAAGGAAGAGAATCCGCAAATTCAGGTTGTAGCGGAGGAGTACACGCCCCTTGGGCTGCAGGACTTCACCGCGACGCTGAATAAGGTGGCTGCAGCGAAACCGGACTGGGTGTTCTCCGGCCATTTCGGCTCGGATGTGATAACCCTGTCCAAACAGGGCAAGGCCATGGGGTTTTTCAAGCCGGGGCAGTTCTTCACCTTGTACGACTCGGAGACCCTGAAGTCGCTCGGCGCGGATGCAGTGCTCGGGTCCGAGGGCTACGCGGCGGCGCCGATGAATTACATGACGAAGATGGGCCCGGAATCGCGCGATTTCGTCGAACGCTACAAGGCGCGATATGGCCAATATCCAGGGGACGACGCCAGCATGACTTACGACTGCGTCATGACTTGGGCGCAGGCGACAACTATGGCGAAGTCAACCAAAGCGGATGACGTGATGAAGTCTATCGTCTCAAACGAATTCGACTCCACTCGTGGCAAGTTCCGTTTCGGCAAGATCGATCACATGGGTGAGGTTCCCACTTTCATTGGCAAGGTCGTGGACAGCAAGGAATTTGCCCAACCTGTCCTTGAAGTCGAGGAGGCTATCCCGGGCTCATTGTCACGCGCCCCGGATGCGGTAATCCTGAAATCCCGGCAACAGTAGGAGGTGCCACAACATGAACTGGCAACTGCTAGCCGCGCAGGTGGTAGCGGGCGTCGCCAATGGCGCGCTGTATTTTCTCGTGGCTTCGGGCCTTACGTTGCTGTGGGGCGCACTGGGCGTAGTGAACATGGCTCATGGCTCCTTCTTCATGCTGGCGGCGTTCGGCGCCGCCGCCTGTATCCGCCTCTGGGGCCCGGAATTCGGCTTGCTCGCTGCTCTGGTAATCGTTCCCGCACTGGTGGCGCTGCTCGCTGTCGGCCTGGAGACCACGCTGTTCCGTCGCGTGTACGGCTATGGTCTTTGGGGCCAGTTGTTGCTGACTTTCGGCCTGTTGCTGGTTATCAACAACCTGGTACGTATCGTGTTCGGTGCGCAGGCCCTCTCGATGTCACCCCCACGGCTGCTGTCGGGATCCGTCGAGTTTGCGGGGATCCGCCTGGCGACCTATCAGCTGGCCATGTTGGTCGTGACCGCCGCGGTGGCGTGGTACCTCTGGCAGGTCCTGAACAAGAGCCGCACCGGACGTCTGATCCGGGCCGCCGTTGATGATCCGCAGATGCTGGAGGGAGTCGGGGTGGATGTGCGGCGGCTTCGAACGAAGGTGATGGCGATAGCCGCCTTGCTCGCAGGCATCGCGGGCGTCATCGCGGTGCCCCGCGGCGCGATCAATCTGCAGTTGGATGTACAGATGATCGTGATCGCGTTCGCGGTAATTGTCATTGGCGGTCTCGGCGCGGTCTGGGGCAGCCTCGCGGCAGCCGTCCTGATTGGGGTGGCGGAAACGGTGTCTACCCTATTCATGAAAACCGGCGGCGAGATGGTGATTTTCGCCGTAATGGTTGTCGTGTTGTTGGTGCGGCCGACCGGTTTCCGCACCATTGTTGGCAGGGAGTAAGCCATGGAACGATTCACTCCCGCCCGCTTCTGGACACTTCTTGTAATTTGCGCCGTCCTTGCGCTTGCGCCCCTGATCCTCCCAGCTTCGCTCTTGCCGGAGGCAACTCGCGTGGTGATCCTGGCGGGCACGGCAATGAGCTTGAACGTGCTCGTAGGTTCGACGGGATTGATTTCGTTAGGGCAAGGCATGTTCCTGGGGTTGGGCGCATATATCGTGTCGGTCGGCACTCTGAAATTTGGGTTGGGGTTCTGGTCCGCAGCGGCACTGGCGCTTGGCATCTCTGTCCCGATGTCACTGTTGACCGCCTTAGTCACGCTGCGGGCTCGGCACCTTTTCTTCGGCCTCCTTACGCTCGGGTTAGGGCAGGTTGCATTTGTGTATGTAGCGAGCAGCTACACGCTAACGGGTGGGGACGATGGTCTCATCGGTGTGCCGATACCATCATGGCTGGATGGTGACATCGCGCATCACTATGCGAGCGTCTGCGTCCTGTTGGTGGTCTGCTTACTGCTCCTGCGACTACTGGCCTCGCCCTTCGGCGTAATGCTTGGGGCGGTACGCGACAACAGGGACCGGGTTGCCGCAATCGGCGCCAACCCGAAGCTGTATGAAATCGCAGCCATGGTCATCGCTAGTGTGCTCGGAACGCTGTTCGGGGTGGTCTGGGTGCTCGCTGAAGGAAGCGTGGAGCCGAGCATCGTGTCCTGGATGACGAGTGCCATATTGCTCAACATGGTCGCGATCGGAGGGCGCACCTGGTTCTTCGGACCGTTGCTCGGTGCGGTGTTGTTGGAGGCTTCTCGCGCAGCGGTGCAGGTGCACTCGGCGCACTCCGATCTGGTGGTGGGCGGCGTGGTAATTCTGTGTGCCTTGCTCTGCCCGGAAGGAATCGGATCGCTTTTCAAGAAGATCGTGTGGTCGAGATCACGGCAACCCCTGGCCAAGCCGGATCCGGCGGCAGCACGGCAGCCGCTGGCTGGAGAACAGCGATGAGCGCCGTACTCGAAGCGTCGAACCTGTGCAAGTCCTTCGGCGATTTCACTGCGGTGGACGGGGTTTCGCTGACCGTGCACACGGGGGAAGCGGTCGCCATCATCGGGCCTAACGGGGCGGGAAAAAGCAGCCTCTTCGATCTACTCACCGGGCGCAAGATGCCGGATGCGGGCGAGATACACCTCTTTGGAAAGCCGGTTACCCGGCAACCGCCGTGGCGGCGGGTGAAGCAGGGGCTCGGTCGCTCCTTCCAGCTCAGCAGCTTATTCCCGGCGTACTCCGCGCGTGAGAATGTGCAGGTCGCGCTGATGGCCGCGAACAGCCTGAGTTGGAATGTGTTCCTGCTCGCAACAAAAACGCTGCGTGCGGAAGCCGATGACTTGCTCGATCGTGTCGGGCTGTCGGCAAAGGCACACGTGCGCGCCGGCGAACTGTCGCACGGCGATCTGCGCACCTTGGACCTGGCCGTGGCCTTGGCAACACGGCCCAAAGTCCTGCTGCTGGACGAACCCACCGCAGGAATGGGCCGGGAGGAGTCACGCGAGTGTCTCGCCCAGATCCGCGCAATCACCAGGCGGGAGAAAATTCCGATCGCCTTCGTGGAGCACGACATGGACGTAGTGTTTTCATTTGCCACTCGAGTGATTGTGCTCGTGGCAGGCAAGGTTCTGATTGACGCGCCGCCCGAGCGCGTGCGCGCGGACGAGCGCGTAAAGGAGGCGTATTTTGGCGAAGACTTCTGAGGAGGTCCTGCGCGTTGAAGCGCTGGAAGCGGGATACGGCTCTGTACGGGTAATTCGCAATGCAGCGATCGCCGTGCATGCCGGCGAGGTGGTCGGGTTGCTTGGAAGAAACGGCGCGGGTAAGACGACCTTTATCAACGCGATTGCCGGTCTACTGGCCTGCGCAAGCGGAAGTATCGTGCTCGCAGGAAGGGAGGTGTCTGAGTTGCCGGCGCATCGCCGCGTGGGAGCGGGCGTCACTATCGTCCCTAGCGGTGGGCGGCTGTTCAAGTCGCTGACAGTGGAAGAGAATCTCGCCATCGGCGTGCCGCATCCCGACCTGCAAAAAGTCACCGAGATCTTTGCGCTCTTTCCCGAGCTCTTGCGCCTGCGGTCAAGATATGCCGGCAAGCTGTCCGGCGGCGAGCGCCAGATGGTCGCCATCGGGCGTGCCTTGATGCTCGACCCCAAGCTGCTGCTAATGGATGAGCCGAGCGAAGGCCTGGCACCGATCGTGGTGCTGCGCCTTGCCGAGTCGATCAAAGCCTTGCAGGCCAGAGGCGTTGGCATCCTCGTTGCCGAGCAGAATGTCAAATTCACCGACCTGGTCTGTCAGCGCTGGTACGGAATCGACAAAGGCGCGATCACTGACAGACAACCGACGGCGATGCTGCCCCGCGCCTGATTCCATCTTCACTCGGGTGTGTTAATCAGCCATCACATTGCGGCTGCGACACAAATGCCCCTCGGCAATCATTGTTATGGGGAAACCGATTCAGGCCACCGTGCAACCTCCACATCTCGCTCGCGTCACTGCATTTCGCATGATTCCATTGTTTGAGGCCATCAACGCGAAGCGTGAATCACCGATCAAGATTCGCCAGAACAAGTATCTGCAACGTTGTCGAGCAAGATCATCCGGCGATCAAGCGACGCACTCAGCCCGTGGCTAGCTTCCAGACTCTTCGTTGTGCCCGGCATACTGTCAGAACAAAATGCGTGCTTCCTTCTTATTCGGTTCATGTGTACAGATTCGGGAACTGGCCGCTCGTGCTGATGACCGTCGTCCTCGTCTCGAGGTACGGATCGAGTGCATGGATGCCGTTCTCGCGGCCCCAGCCGCTGACTTTGAATCCCCCGTAGGGCGTCGACCAGCGCAGGAACGAGTACGTATTGACCCACACCATGCCCGCCTCGATACGGTTCGATACGCGATGTGCGCGTCCGACGTCGCGAGTCCACAGACCGGCGGTGAGACCGTATGGCGTGTCGTTCGCAATCGCGACCGCTTCGTCCTCGCCATCGAATGGAATCAGCGACGCAACGGGGCCAAAAATTTCGTCGCGGGCGATTCGCATCCGGTTCGTCACGCCGGCGAACACGGTCGGTTCGACGAAGTACCCGGGCGCAAGGGCTGGCGTAAGGACACGGCTGCCGCCCGTGATCAGCTCGGCGCCGTCCTGCTTGCCGAACTCGATGTACGAGAGAGTCTTCCGGAGCTGCTCTTCATGCGCCTGCGGACCCATATGGTTGGTATCGACCGATGGTAGACCGACACGCACGGACTTTGCACGCGTGCGGAACGCGTCGACAACGCGGTCGTAGATCGGGCGCTCGACGAGTACGCGGGAACCGAGCGCACAACTCTGTCCGGTCAGCCGCCACGCCGATGCTGTCGCGGCATTGATCGCATTGTCGAGATCGGCGTCGGCAAAGATAATATGCGGCGCCTTGCCGCCGAGTTCGAACGTGAAGCGCTTCAGATTCTCGGCGCCGTCGCGCACCATGTGTTTCGCGGTCTGGCTCGCGCCGGTAAAGGAAATCTTGTTGACGTCCGGATGCTTGACGAGATGCGCGCCCGCCGTCCGTCCGAAACCCGGCACGACATTGAACACGCCGGGCGGAATGCCGGCTTCGTGCATCAGACGCGCGAGCTCCAGCGCTGAAACGGGCGTCTGCTCGGCGGGCTTGACCACGACTGCGCAGCCGGCCGCTAACGCCGCGCCGATCTTGAGGCAGGTCGCAAGCAGCGGTGCATTCCAAGGAATGATCGCGCCGACTACGCCGATCGGCACGCGCGTCGTAAACGCATGCACGCTGTCGTCGATCGGGATTGTGGTGCCCTGCGCCTTGTCCGCGAGCGACGCGAACCACTGATACCACTGGACCTGTGCAGTGAGGCTCGCCCGGTGTTCGCGCACCAGATTGCCGTTGTCGCGCGATTCGATGACCGCCAGCTCGGGGATCGCCGCGCTGAAGAGATCGGCGAAGCGGCGCAGCAAGGCCGCTCTTTCGTGACCGGGCATCCGGCGCCACGGGCCGTTGAACGCTTGCCGCGCCGCGGCGACCGCGCGGTCGATGTCCTGCGGGCCGCCCATCGGTGCAATGGCCCACGGCTTGCCAGTGGCGGGATCGATGCTCTCGATGAGTTCACCGTCGAGCGGCTTCACCCATTCGCCGTCGATGTACAGATGTTCGTAGCGCCGCAGCGATGTGTCGCTTGCGGGGGCGAATGATTGGTTCGACATTCGATGCTCCGGGAAAGGTGCTGTTTCGTTCGGAAGATTGCCTTGTGCTTCGGGAGAAGAGCCGCGCAGATCTATTTGCGGGCTTCCTCGACAACCGCCTTCGACGGACGCGTGATGCTAGCGGCCACCACCTCGTCGATATCGAGCACCGGCTGACCGTATTGGGCGCTCTTGACCATTTTGCCGATGTAGACCGGCACTTCGGCTTCGTGATCGTACTGACCGAAGCGGACCTTCCCGCGCAGCAAGTCGAAGGCGTTCGTTTCGATCGCCCGCATGACCGCATCGGATTGCGTCGATTTCGCGGTAGTGACTGCCTGCGCCCAAGTCATCACGCAGTCATAGCCGACGCTTGCCCAATCCGACGGATAGTTGCCCGTGTGGGCTTTGAACTGCGAGACGAAATCCTTCGCATGCGGCGTTTTCTCCAGATAGTTGAATGGCGCGTATTGATAGGCTTCTGTGCCGAGCGGCGCGTCGTCGCCGAGGATCTTCAGTGTGTTCGCATCGACCACCGTCATGAAGTGATTGTTGATCTGCTTGAAGAAGCCCAGTGCGTTGGCCTGTTTCGAAAACGTGACGAGGTCCGCGCCGTAGATCTGGGCCCACACATAGTCGGGCTTCGCCGCGAGGATCTTGTTGATGCTCGCGGTGTAGTCGATTGCGCCGAGTTTCGGATATTCCTCGACGACGATCTGTGCCTGCGGGTTCATCTCTTTGAGGAACGCCTTGAACCGTGTAGCGGCCGAACGTCCGCCCGCGTAGTCGGGCACGAGCAGCGCGTAGCGCTTGTACGACTGTTTCGCGAGCCGCGTGGTGACGGCGCGCATCAGCATGTAGGTCGTTGGCGCCATCGAAAAGACGTAGGGCTGATAGTCCTTCATCGTGATCTCCTCGGCGGCCGAGATGGCGACACACATCGGCACCTTCAGCTTCCCGGAGACCATTTTGCTGACGGCGATAGTGCTGCCCGAGCTGGTCGGAGAGAGCAATAGAGACGCGCCCGGCTGGACGAGCGCGCTGGCCTGGTTAATTGCACGTTGCGGATTGGTGCCGTTGTCCTGCTTGTCGAACGTGACCGGTCGTCCGAGTACCCCACCATGTTTGTTCAGACTGTCGATCGCGAACTGAATCCCGGCAAGCGACTGTTCGCCGAGGTCGGAAGCAGGCCCACTGAGATCGAGCGAGCCGACGATTCTTATCGGCATCGCGTCTTGCGCACATGACATGGTGCTCGACAGGGCGAGCAGGAGGCCGGCAAGTGATATGCCGGCGCAGGGAAATGAAAGTCGCTTCATTGCGATGTCTCCTCGTGTTGGTTTGTGATCTGTTGTAAGTCCGTTAGATGCGCGAGGACAATCTCGGTGAATCGATCGTTCCACGCCTTGAAATTGAAGCAATACGGTCTGCCGCAGACGTACGCTCACCTCGGGTCACAAACCTAACAACTGATAGATTGAAATACGATTCAACGCATCGATCCGTGCGGGAAACCGGGGCGGCATACCCAGACACATGCTTCACTCGCACCGACGCCGAAGCGAGCGACGAACAGTCCGAATAGGTATCGGCGCGTCCGCAGAGTGCGGTGAAGAGGCTCCGCAGGCAGATGGCAACCACCAGAATATTGCGTCGATCGAAGACATCGACCAGTCGGCCGAAAACGGGCGCCGCCAGAAGATTGGCGGAGAAGAATGCGATGCCCTGGATCAGACTCAACTGGGGTGTCGGAGATCGGCAGCGAATGCCGGATCGCATCGACCAGAAGACTAAGCAGTTGACGATCGATGTAGGCGAGCGAATACGAGAAAGTGAGAAGCGCGAGCACATACGATGAGCTGCTGCGGTCAATCTATATCAGCCGGGCTATCTGAATTTAAATAAGAAATCGAATCAAAGGCGAGCTGAAAACCATGACGCGGGCATATGAATGATCGAATCCTGCGACGCGACGGATATCCACTCACGCCGCAGGCTGCAGCAGTAAATTCTCCAGTTGTGGGTCACGCTGACTCGACCAACGCGGCCAGACCCTGACCACCGCCGATGCACATCGTCTCGAGACCGTAACGTGCTCCGCGCCGCTTCAACTCATACAGCAACGTCGCCATCATCCGCACACCCGTTGCGCCGATCGGATGGCCGAGCGAAATACCCGAGCCGTTCACGTTCAGGCGTTCGCGGTCGTCCCAATTCCAGCCCTTCAGCACAGCGAGCGCTTGCGCAGCGAACGCTTCGTTCAGTTCAACGAGATCGACGCGATCGAACGAAAAGCCGGTGCGGGCGAACAGGCGTTCGACGGCAGGAACCGGGCCGATGCCCATCTTCGACGGCTCGCACCCGGCGGCCGCCCATCCGACGAGATAACCGAGCGGCGCCAACTCGAGTTCGTCCAGCTTGTCCTCCGCGACGATCAGGCAAGCCGCGGCGGCGTCGTTTTGCTGGCTCGCGTTACCCGCCGTCGTGATGCCGTCCTTCATGAGCGGCTTGAGCTTGGCAAGCGTATCTGACGTCGTATCGGGGCGAATGCCTTCATCGCGCGAGAACATTACCGGTTCCCCCTTTTTCTGGGGAACGGCGATCGGCACGACTTCGTCATTGAACTTGCCCGTTTCCCATGCGGCGGCGGCGCGCTCGTGACTACGAGCGGCAAAGCTGTCGGCCTCGGCACGCGAGATACCGTATTCACGCGCGAGGTTCTCCGCCGTTTCGACCATGCCCGAGATATAGCCGAAACGTTCCTCCGGCTGCGAGCGTTCGCGGCCGCGTTCGAGGCGGTCGTGAAAGCGCGCCGAACCGGAGCGCTTGCCCCAGCGCATGTCGGTCGTGTAGTACTCAATGTTGCTCATGCTTTCGACGCCGCCGGCCAGCACCACATCCGCCGCGCCGCTCTGAACCATCATCGCAGCGGTGGCGATGGCCTGCAACCCGCCGCCGCAACGACGATCGAGCTGCATTCCAGGCACGCTGATCGGCAGGCCTGCGTTCAGCGCCGCCCATCGACCGATGCAGGGCGTTTCGCTGTTTGCATACGATTGCGCGAACACGACATCGTCGATACGCGACGGATCTATTTTCGTGCGCGCGAGTGTGGCCTTGATGACCGCATCCGTCAGGCCTTCTACCGGGATGTTGCGCAGGGATCCGCCGAACGTACCCACCGGGGTTCGAACGGGTGCAACAATGGCTGCTCGTCTCATGAAAATGTCCTTCTGCGTTGTAGGTGGCATGCGTGCGATTGGATATGGCGAGGCATGTCGAATGTTTGTTCACATTGCGGGGCGTGCTAACTGAGCGTCAACGCGGGCCCAGAAAGATTTCCGTACTTCGATACGACGACGGTCCCGAGGACGGTGAAACCGGAAGCAAACATACGGCTCGTGCAGGTACGGAGCGCATTTTTGCGCAGGCTCGCGTCATTCCGTTGCACGGAACACGCCGATTCGCCGCGTTGACTTGGCAACGCGGGCGGATCACGATGGACAAGACAATGATCAGGCCGATTCCCGGCTTTACCTTACCCGCCTGGAACTTCAATGAGTGAACATAGGATGAATGTGTGGAGACCAACGGCCGACGATATCGCAACGTCGAATGTCACTGCACTGATCGAGCGTCTAGGACTCGAGGACTACGACGAACTGTTGGCCTTCTCGAACGCCCAACCCGAACACTATTGGCGAACCGTCGTCGATTTCTGTGGGATCGTATGGGACGTCGATTACCACACGTATGCCGATCTCTCCGCGGGCAAGGAGTTTCCGAAGTGGTTCCGCGGCGGACAACTGAACTGGGTCAAGACTGCCCTGAAGTGGGCGGACGATCCGGCCACCGTGCAACAGGACGCAGTCGTCGCCGAGCGGGAAGACGGCTCGATTCAGCGCGTGACCTACGGTGAGTTGGCGCAGCGAGTCGCGTCGTTCGCGGCAGGCCTGAAGGCGCAAGGCGTGAAACGTGGCGATCGCATTGGCTTGCTGATGGAGAACGGCGTCGAGGCGACTGTTACGTTGCTGGGCATTGCGTGGGTTGGCGCGGTTGCGGTGCCGCTCTTCAGCGGGTTTGGCGTCGACGCGATCGTGTCGCGGCTGTCGTCATGTTCCGCACGCTTATTGATCGCAACAACGGGCTTCTCGCGTCGCGGCAAGTGGGTCGATACGCGCAAGCTGGTCGACGAAGCGTTGACGCGCTTGCCGGATATCGACACTGTTATCTGGAAACGCGCGGCAGAGCCGATCCATTTCGACGCAAAGGTGCTCGACTGGCGCGCGGTCGCCGACGCACAGCCGGACCCGGCGGCCGAGCGGATGTCGCCTGAAGACCCGTTCATGGTGATCTACACGTCCGGAACGACGGGCAAGCCCAAAGGGGCGGTGCATACGCACGGCGGCTTCCCGCTGAAGATCGCGCACGACTCGGCCGTGCATTTCAACGTCAAGCAGGGCGACGTGTTTTGCTGGCCCGCCGACATGGGCTGGATTGCCGGCTCGCTTGTGATGTCGAGCGCGTTGCTGCGCGGTGCGACACTAGTCTGCTATGACGGCGCACCCGACTTTCCGGACTGGTCGCGTATGTCGCGTCTGATCGAGCGTCATCGCATTACGCATTTCGGTTCGGCGCCAACATTGATCCGCGGTCTCGCGGCCAACGCCGGGATCGCCATGCAAGGCGATGTGTCTACAGTGCAGTTGCTGATCACCGCCGGTGAGGGCATCGATCCGGAGCATTTCGTCTGGTTTCAGGAAGCGTTCGGCTCGGGGCGCCGCCCCGTCATCAACTACACGGGCGGCACTGAAGTATCGGGCGCGTTGCTGTCGAGCGTTGTCGTCAGACCGATCGTGCCGAGCGGATTCAACACGGCGTCTCCATCGGTGGAGGTCGACGTCGTCGGGCCGACCGGCGAATCGCTGGTCGACCGCATCGGCGAGTTGTCGGTGCATGCACCGTTCGTCGGCATGACGCAATCGTTCTGGCAGGACAACGAGCGCTACCTCGATTCTTACTGGCGAACGATTCCAGGCATCTGGGTGCACGGCGATCTGGCGATGCACCGCGAAGACGGACACTGGTTCATGCTCGGCCGATCCGATGACACGATCAAACTGGCCGGCAAGCGAGTCGGCCCGGCCGAGATCGAAGAGGTGCTGCTTGAACTGCCAGAGATCGCCGAAGCAGCGGCGATCGGCGTCGACGATGCCGTCAAGGGGCAGAAGCTCGTCGTGTTCGTCATCCAGACGGCGGGATCGCACGTGTCACCGGTTGAACTTGAACAAAGTCTCGCCAAGCATGTCGACGGCAGGCTTGGGCGGCCGTTCCGTCCATCCGCGGTGCATGTGGTCGCGCAACTGCCGAAGACGCGCAGTTCGAAGATCATGCGGCGCGTGATTCGCAGCGTTTATGCGGGACAGCCTCCGGGAGACTTGTCGTCGCTCGATAACCCGGGTGCGCTGGATGACATTCGTCGTGCCGCGGGGCGTTGAGTTGCGTTGGGCGCTGCGCTGATCGCGGTGCTCGGGCCGGCAGCGGCAGCGCTTGCTGTTGCCGATCTGGTTGAGGAAAGGGCAGCGCGGGGCCGGTAGCGTTGCTGTTCGTATCAGAAGCGCGTCGTTCCTTGGGCCGCCACGGACCTATGCAGCGAAGCCGGGCACGTTGTTAAGGTTGACCCGAAAGCGAGGCAACCGGAACATTGCGTGCGAGGAATTGAACGGCCGCCTTTCCGAATACGTCGTTGCGGTCTCCTGCCACCATATGTCCGGCTTCCGCGACGTTCACGTATTCCGAGTGCGGGCAGAGTTCGAGGAATTCGCGCACGCCCGCTTCACTGACGACATCGGAACTGCCGCCGCGCACCAGCAACGTTGGCAGCGTCAGTTGGCGCGCGCAAGCCGCCAACCGCTCGTGACGCGTGCGCAGATCGATGGTGCCGGCGAGGAATCTCGGATCCCAATGCCACCGGTAACGTCCGTCGTCACAGAAGCGGACGTTTTTGGACAGGCCATCGAGATTGCGCGGGCGCGCTTGAGTCGGGCGATATTGACCGATCGCGTCGGCGACTTCCTCGAGCGAGCCGAATCCGTCGGGACTTTGCTGCATGAACGTGTGAATTCGGGCGACGCCGGCGGGCTCGGTATAAGGCACGATATCGACGAGGATCAACGCGCTGGTGTCGATCTGGCGCTCTCCGGTTGCAACGAGGCTAGTGCCGCCGCCCAGCGAGGCGCCGACGAGCACGGGGCGTCTTGCGCCGAGCGCCGCTACGACACACGTGAGATCGCGCACCAGTGCGTCCTGGCTGTAGTCGCCGTCGCGAGCCCAGTCGGAATCCCCGTGCCCGCGGGCATCGTAGGCTACGGCACAATAGCCGGTCTTGCCGAGCAATTCGCCGGTTCCGCCCCACGCGTGGCGGGTTTGGCCGCCACCATGCAGCAAGACGACGAGTGGGCCGTCGGCATGACCCCACGTGTCGCCCGCGAGCCGGACGCCACCGGAACCTTTCCATATGTGCATCGGCTCCGGGGTGCCGGGAAGGCGGTTTCCTGCTTTCATCGTGATCCTCATGGTTGGGTGGGTACGGCATGTGGCTAGCGTGCGGCGGCCGGACGTCTTGCTGAACGGCGCGAACGGACAGGCTGCTGGCCTGCGAACGAAGATGCCGAGACGGGCGGCATTCTCCGCGCCCTCGTCAAACTTCGCCGGTGGCAGCAAATGTGTCAACTTAGACGATCGCGCTGTTCCGTACTTTGATGGACCGAGGGCGGTCGTTGATCGAGTATCGAGCTGGGTTCCGGCGGATCGCAGTTACCGGCCGCGCGGCACGAGCCTTTCGCTGGACACGTCCCGGGCGCTCAGGTAGTTTCTCCGCACTTCGTAGACTCCCGTCTTAGGCGGCACCCACGAGATCGAAACAGCGGTCGATACGTATCGGTGACCGCGCTGCTGCAACACCACGACAGGTCTCGCTCGGGACCTTCGGAAGCCTCGCCACGTGACGGAGTGCGAGGCGAATTCATCGCAGGGAAAAGGATCAATGGACACGCTACACATGATGCGGATATTTGTTCGCATCGCAGAAGAGGGCAGCTTCACGGAGGCAGCTCAACGTCTGAATATCACCAACGCCAATGCGTCGCGGTCGATCGCGCAACTGGAGGCGCATCTGCGCACGCGCTTGCTCAACCGCAGCACGCGCCGCGTCGCGCTCACCGAGGCGGGGCAGCGCTATCTGGAACGATGCGAGCGAATTCTCGCCTATGTCGAGGAGGCCGAGGCCGAAGCCGCGGATGCGCATGCCCGGCCTTCCGGAAAGTTGCACGTGCATGCGACGTCGAGTTTCGGCCAGACGTACGTGTTACCCGCGGTTTTGCGCTATCGGGAACAGAATCCAGCGGTATCGGTCGAGTTGACGTTATCGCAGCACGTGCCGGACCTCCTGGACGAGGGCTATGACGTCTCGCTTCAATTGAGCATGACGGATTTGCCCGACTCGGGGTTTGTATCGCATCGACTCGGCGACTTGCCCAGCGTGCTCTGCGCCGCGCCGGCCTATCTGAGCAAACATGGCACGCCGCACTCGGTGGAGGAGCTTCGCGGGCACGCTTGTCTGCAGATCGTCGCATCCGTGTTTCCGCGTGATCGCTGGCATTTGGAGGGACCCAATGGCCGGGAAACGTTTGAATTTCCGCCGGCAGATTTTCAGGTGAACGCGATCGATGCTCTGAGTGTTGCGCTGAGGGCGGGCGTCGGCATCGGCTCGCTTCCTATGGCGACGGCGATGCCGGCGCTGCGCAGTGGTGCGCTGGTTCGCGTGCTGCCCGACTATCAGTTGCAGAATCTGACCGCGTACGTCCTGTATGCGTCGCGCCAGTACCTCGACGCGAAGATCGGGACATTCGTCCATTTCCTCCGGGAAGCCGTTCCGCAGGCGCTCGCGGCCGACAAGACGGCATTGTGCATGTACGGCAAGCAATAGTCCGATGCATCGGCAGGGCGGTCGTTCTAGGGGCGCGGCTGTCGCCTCCGCGGTCGGCGATTTCGACAACTGGGTTGCATGGCAAAAGTAAGATATAGGCGGCGCTGTTCGACGACCTGCTCACAAGGATTCTTGCGGGGAGATGGCGATATTGCGCAGTGCAGGGTGTTCGTTCTCAGCCGCATCAATTCCGGTTAGACTTGGTTCAATCGGAAGAAGGGCACATTGGAAAGCGTCGCGGATCAGCTTTGCACGATGTTCTTCGAGGGCGTGAAGCCTGCTACCAAGCCACGGCGGACCGCGCGCAAGATAGAGGGTCGCCGCTTCGTCGTGAACCCGTGGCGCCGGCGGCTCTGCGGCGCGCCGGAAGCATTCTCCAGCGGCGGCTTCAACTATATGCAACCGCGCGGCGCGTCGCCGACTGATCGGCGCGCGCCTGGCGAACGAGAAAACGAAGTACCGTTTCGCCAAATACGTCGTTGCGCTCACATGCAACCATGTGACCGGCATCCTGCACATCGGCCGATTCCGCATGTGGGCACAAACGCAGAAACTCCTCCACTCCTGCCTCACTGACGATCTCTGAGCTTTCGCCGCGCAGCAGAAGTGTTGGCAGCTTCAGCTTGCGCGCGCTCGCCGAAAATCGTGAATGACGGCGCGGGAGATCGCGTGGCCACGCAAGGAAGCGAGGATCCCAATGCCAGCGATATTTGCCGTCGTCTCCGAAGCGCACGCTTCGGGTCAGGCCTTCCGGATTTGGCGATTGCAGTTGCTGCGGATGGAACTGCCGGATCACGTCAGCAATTTCGTCGAGCGACCGAAACCCGCCGGGCTTTTGTCGCATGAACGATTGGAGACGCGATACGCCCGCAGGCTCGGTATGAGGCGCGATATTGACGAGAACCAGCGCCTGGGCGTTCAGATAGTTTTCTCCCACCGCGAGGAGACCGGCTGCGCCGCCCAACCCGGCGCCGACGATCATGGGCCGCCGCTCGCCTAACGTCGAGGCGACGCATTCGAGATCGCGGACCATAGCGCCCAGGCTGTAGTGGCCGATGGGAGACCAGTCGGAGTCGCCGTGGCCCCTGGCATCGAATGCCACGGCGAAAAAACCTGCGTCACCGAGTGCTCTTCCTGTTCCACTCCAGCTGTGACGGGTTTGGCCGCTGCCGTGCAGGAGGATGACAGGGGTACCGTCCGGGTCGCCCCACGAGTCGCCAGCGAGGCGAATGCCGTCCGCGCTTCTCCATACATGCATGGGGGCGGGCGCGGCCGGCAGGCATGTGCCCACTTCCGTCGAAGTCTTCATGGTCGAATTGCTCTCAGGTTGCGCGGCGTGTGCGTGCATGCTTTGCGCACGAGTCGACACGTATAGCCGTAACTTCAACGCGGAGCGTCACGGCGTCAATCCCAGTCGCGTAGGTGTTCCGTACTCTGGTCGGTCGTTCCGACGTAGAAACGGGAACAGGACCGGCAGCATTTAGCGAGTAATAGATCCGCGGAGCGCGAAGGGCTTCGAAGCGCTTGCTGTCGCAGCGTGTTATCGCGGAGTAGCCGAACTTCGATGCGATGGCACTGCGTGATCATCTTGTGCCATCGCACGGAGAATATGCCTCATCAGTTTTCCGCTGGCAGTCGTTGGTATTTCCGGAATGACGATGATCCGTGAGGGCCGCTTGTATGGCGACAGCCGCGCGGCCAGGTGCCGATTCAATGCGTCGACGTCGGCCGTTGCTCCGGCTTCGAACTCGACGAAGGCGATCACCTCCTCATTGCTGTCTTCTGTGCGTCGGCCGACCACGGCGGATTGCCTGACCCCATCGAATGAATTGATCACCGTTTCCACTTCGACCGGATAGACGTTGAACCCTGAACGGATAATCAGGTCCTTCGACCGCCCGACGATGAACAATGCACCGTCGGCATCGATCGTGCCGATGTCGCCGGTATCGAGCCAACCGTCTGGGTCCAGCACTTCGGCGGTCGCATGCGGCGCGCGGTAGTAACCTCGCATGACGCCGGGACCGCGCACCCACAACTCGCCCGGCGTTCCGCGCGGGACAAGGTTGCGGTTTTCGTCCAACACGCGCAACTCGGCACCCTCAACTATTTCGCCTGCAGAACAGTCTTGCCGCGGCCGTTCGATACGCGTCACCGCCAGTGATCCCGCGTATTCGGTCATGCCATATCCGTGGTGCAGAGGTTGCCCGAAACGCGCTTCGACTTCGCGCTTGAGCGTCAGGTCGAGCAGGCTGCCGCCGGTGTAGAGGTAACGGAGCTTCGACGCGCCCACCGTCCGTCCGGACTCCCGCAAATAGCTGACGACGCGTGTGAACATCGTCGGCACGCCCTGCAGAATTGAGATCGCGCCGCTTTCGATCGCTTCGATCACGTCTCCTGGATCGAAACGCGCGCATAAGTGCAGGCTTGCCCCGCCGTATAACGTGGCGAGAAGCAAGGTGCCGATGCCGAATATGTGAGACATCGGCAGCACCGCGTACGCGCAGTCGCCTGGTTTTAAGTCACGTGAGATCGCGGAAACTCGCGCGAAGTGCAACAAGCCGCGATGCGTGACCATGACGCCTTTGGGCTGGCCCGTGGTCCCCGACGTATAGATCAGGATGGCCACCTCGCGCGCCGTCGTCCCGCTCTCGGGGCGAGCATTTGAATCCGCATCGCTGCACAAGACGGCGCCGATGCCGTCCGCTACAGTTATGCGAGCGCCAAGCCGTTCGCCGTGACGCAACGCGTCCGGCGAAACATCGTGCGTGAACAACACCAGCCGCGGCTCGCAATGCGCACAAATCGCGGAAAGCTCTCGCTCCGACAGACGTGCATTGACCACGACCGGCCAAGCCCCAATTTCCGACAACGAGAACAGCATGACGATTAGCGCCGTGCAGTTCTCACCGACGATCACGACGCGGTCGCCGGGCATTGCGCCCCGGCTTTCGAAAAATGCGCGGGCCTTTTGGATGCGCGCCCACAGTTCTCCGAACGTCGTGCGTTGCTCGCCATCGACGATGGCAACGAGATCTGGCGCGCGCGACGCCCAAAAGCACGGAATCCCGCTGATCCGTGCGAGTTTATCTGGAACCGTCATCGAGTTCTCCTGATCATGTGCGCTTTCCAGCCGGTCGCGGCTTCGTGCGTGCCGAAGGGTCCGGTTTCGTCCAGCCGTCCCACTTCGGTTCTATGTCGACCCCGGGCCGGCAGTTCAGTCGTCGCGCAGCGGTAATGCCTCGGCGGGATTGATCAGGCGATCGATCGCCTGGCTGTCGAGATGCGCAAGCGAATAAGGAAGTGACAGCAGTCCGAAAAGATAACAGGACCGTTGCACCCCGGCCGGCATGTGACCTGCTGATGCAGCCGCCGCGAGGCTCTCACGGAACGTCCCACCAAATCGTTCGAGAGGAATGGCACGACCCGCACGCTCTTCAATCACCAAGCCTGCGGTCCGCGTACGCGAATCTCCGTCGCACGTCTCGTTGCACAGTAATAGCCATCGAAGCGAGATGAGGCAGGCCGCGATCATCCGGTCCTCCGTTCGCACGCATGCGCGCGGCTTATATTGGCCTCCAGCGCACGCATGATCGACGCAACGTCGCCGATGTCCTCAAGATTGAAGACGGCGTCGATCACATGGTCGATGCAGTCGGCTGACATCACGTCTGCAGTGTTTCGGTGGAACTTGGCGGCGAGGTGGTCGTTGGTCATCAGGCTCGCGCAATCGGCCGACGGGCCTGTCGGGGAATGTTCGGTAGGCGGCGGGAAAGTACGACGTGCCGCAGAACTGAATGCGGGCAGATCGGGCGTGCATGCGTCGGCATCCGTGAAGCATGTGCCGGCGTAGGTCGCGCGACCGAAATGCATCTTTTATCTACGTACCAGCTAAGAGATGTTAGTTTTATTGATCGACAGGCGAATCGCCATGGGTGTTAATCCTTACACGTTGCGCGCAGATGAGTCAGCGTGGCAAATAGCTCTTTATCGACACGTACCCAATCCTAAATCGAAGTACGGAATCAAATCGCCCGAAGCGAACCGGAATGAAATATCGGTGTTCCAATTCGGCAGATGCGGGGCTAACGCTCGGGGCGCTGCGTCGCACACTGGCTAAAGCTACCCGCCGTTAGCAGGGTTGATTTTCGTTGTCACGGGCCCGTTTCGTCGTTCGGGTTCCACCTATCAGGAGCAGACATGCGTGGCGTCGTGTTCAAAGGAGACCGCAAGCTGGAACTCATGCAATTTCCCGACCCGACCCCGGGGCCGGGCGAAGCCGTGATCGAGATGAAGGCTTCGGGCATGTGCGGCAGCGATTTGCATTTCTATCGGAACGATCCGGCTGAGGTCATCCGGTCGTTGGGTTTCAGGGACCTGGCTTCACGCGGCATCGACGAGCGTGCGCCGGTCATCGGCGGTCATGAGCCCTGCGGGGTGATCGCCGCCGTCGGCGCGGGCGTGGACCCGGGCCTCTTCAAGATCGGCGATCGCGTGATGGTGTTTCACTATGAAGGCTGCAAGCACTGCGATTCGTGCCGCACGGGCTGGACTCAGTTATGCGATCACGGTGCCACAATTCACGGCTTGATCGCGCACGGCGGCCATGCCGACTACATGAAAGTGCCTGTTTCGTCGCTCGTCCATTTGCCACAGGAGATGTCGTTCGCGGGCGGCGCGGCCGTGTCGTGCGGAACCGGCACCGCCTTTGGCGCGCTGCTGCGTCTCGACATCAGCGCGCGCGACACGCTGGCGGTGTTCGGGCTCGGTCCCGTCGGCCTCTCTGCCGCGCAACTCGCCGCGGCGATGGGCGTCGAGGTGATCGGCGTCGACATCTCGGCTGAGCGTGTCAGCCGGGCCAGGGAGTTCGGCGTCGCCCACGCCGTCGACGGCAGTCAGGTCGACGCCGTGGCGGAGATTCTCCAGCTCACCGGCGGCAAAGGCGTGACCTGCGCGATCGATTGCGCCGGCGGGGAAGTGCCGCGGCAGCAGGCCGTGCGCTCGACCCGGCCATGGGGAAAAATAGCGCTGGTGGCTGTCGGCGGCAATCTCACCGTCGACGCGATGAAGGACCTGATCGGCAAGCAGCGTACCGTGATCGGGTCCTACACGTTTTCGGAGGTCGCTATGAAGGATTGCGCCCACTTCATCGCCGATCACGGCGTCGACGTGGACAAGTTGTTCACTGACCACTGGAGGCTCGAGCAGGCGGAGGAAGCGTATCGCATCTTCGACGGCCAGGCGGGGGGCAAGGCCGTATTCGTCTTTTGAAGCACGCGCCGTGCGAGAAACCAGGGTGTCACATGCTGCGCGTCCAATATCAACTGGACGCCTGTCACCAATAACTTCCATCGAGAGGACCGTTTGACTACGAACCAGCCCGACACCAGATCGCCGGCCAATTGCCCGCCTTTGGAGCACGCGGTGGTCCGCCTTGTCCAGGAGTTGAAGTTCGACCACCTGAACGATGCGGCGCACGCCGGAGTAAGCCGGCTCATGCGCGACCAGCTCGCGCTGCAGATCGGCACCTCGCGAATGCCTTGGTCCCAAAAGGTGCTGGCGTTCGCAGGCGCTCAACAGCGCCCCGGGCGCAGCCGCGTGTCCGCTAGCGCGCTCGCGTTGAGCGCCGCGGATGCCGCATTCGTCAACGCCGCGTTTGGCCACGGCTTCGAGTATGACGACGCGCACGGGCCCAGCGCCAGCCATCCAGGCAGTTGCGTGGTTGCTGCAGCACTCGCGATTGGCGAAGAGCTGGGGTCTAATATCGAAGAGGTCATCACGGCAATCGTTGCTGGTTACGAGGTATACACTCGCATCGGCGTGCTGGCGGCACCCGACTTGCTCAAGCGCGGCTTCCATCCGCACGCGGTGCTGTCCAATTTTGGCGCCGCGGCGGTGGCGGCCAAGCTGCGCAAGTTCGATGCGGAGACGACGTTGCATGCGCTTTCCATCGCGCTGAGCCATGCGTCCGGCACCACCGAGTACACGTCCACTGGAGGCTCGATCAAGCGTGTGCATGCCGGTATTGGCACGCGCAGTGGCATGGTGGCCGCCGACATGGCGCATTCCGGCATTACCGGGCCTCGATCGTTCCTGAGCGGCAATAAGGGGCTATTTCGCACCTTCCTGCAGCGCGGTCCTGGCGAGCAGGCCGAGGAGCAGTTCTCGCTGGATCGACCATTCGAGATTGGCACCGTCTGGCTCAAGGCGTATTGCGCCTGCTACTGCACTCACGCGTACATCGATGCGATCCGGCCGTTCGCTGACCGTTTCGCCGACATCTCGGGCGTGGAGGCCCGCATCCACCCGGCGTTCAACGTGGTTGTTGGCACCGCCAATGCGAACGCATACGAGCCGCAGAACATCGAGCATGTGCAGTTCAGCCTGCCTGTGCAAATGGCGTTCGCGATGCTCGGCAAGGGCAACGGTTACCGGGTGCACCGCGACTATCTGAATGGCAAGATCGATATGAGCCCTGTGATGGCTGCGGCACGCGGTATCAAGATTACTGAAGCCCCTGAACTCGAGCAGCAGTACCCGGGCAAGTTCGTGGCTGAAGTGACTGTCACGTTTCGCGACGGAAAGTCGGAGCACGTATTCGTGGAGGACCCGATCGGCACGCTCGTCAATCCGATGTCCGAGCAGCAACAGGATGCGAAGTTCATGGAACTGACCACTGATGTGCTCGGTGACGCTCGGGCAAAGGCGCTGCTGACCACCCTCAAGGAGATGGACCCTCGCACGAAGGCTGCCGACCTGATGGCGATGTGCGCCGCGTGATGCATCTCGGCAAAGGGAGTTCGTCCGTCTGATACGTCTAAGGCTCGTCACGACTTGATATGTATCATGTCTAAAGCGAGTCCACACTGCTTGTTCCACTGATTTTACGCCGCGGGGCTTTCTAATGCGTGCCCGGGATGACCGTCACAGAGGGGCGGGTTGATCTCCGGATCAGGCGCGCACGTGCGAGCCACTCTAGTCTGGCAACTGCGGGTTAAAGGTGAATTCCGCAGATGTCAGGCTGGACGCGTCGAGCGCGGCGATGAACTGTTCTACAGCGCGGATTTCGTCGATGTCCGGGTTGAGTACCCGAGCTTCTTGCTCAAATAGTCGACGAACGGCTTCTCGCCTCTACGAGAGGGCTATCTTGGCGCTGCGACATGACGTGCGTAGTGTGAATTGCTGACTGGCTTTCCCGCCGGCGCTCCGCTTTCAGGTGCGAGATGTATTCCCCGCTATCCAGCGGGCCGTTTGCGGAGCGCTAGGAAAAAGGCGAATTGCGCAGTCGCTGTCGCGATGACAAGGACCAGTAACGCTGAGAACGCGGGGCTCGGGCCGAGTGCTGCAAGAGTCGTACACGCTGCGCCGACGGCGTATTGGATGCACCCGCACAATCCTGCCGCCGAACCGATCGACTGATCATTGACGCTGAGAGCATTCGCAAGCGCGACGGGATTCACCATGCCGGAGCCACAGGTGAAGAGAATCATGCCACAAACCACCGTATGCACATCGAGCTGGCCGAGCAGCAGGATGCAAAGGAGCGTGAAGGCGCAGACAAAACTGATGGTACAACCTACCCGCATCAAGGACTCGGGGGATACGCGGTGTACCAGCTTGGCTGTAATGCCGTTGCCAATCGCCATGCCGGCGATCATGAGCCCCATGTAGATGCCGACGAGATGCAAAGGTAGGTGCAATTCGTTGACAAGAATGAAGGGCGCTGCCGATAGAAACGCATAGATCGAAAACGTCGCGAGGCCGTTGCCAACGGCGAACCCCAGAAATTGGGCGGACCCAAGCAGTGCGCGGTAATCGGCCACAAGATTCAGGACATCCCTCCGGCGCGCTGCGTGTCGCGTTTCGGGCAATAGTTTCCACGCCACCCCAAGTGTGAAGGCCCCGACGAGGGACAGCAGGGCGAACATGATGCGCCATCCCCACGCCCCCGCGACGAAACCCCCGACCATCGGAGCGAAACCGGGGCTCATGACGACCAGGAGATTGAGCAGCGCGAGTTGCGAGACTGACGAACTGGGATCTGAGGTATCGCGGACGATCGCGCGGCCCAGCGCCACTCCGGCGCAGCTGCCGAGGGCTTGTACGAGGCGCCCGAAAAGCAGGCACGGGAGATTAGGGGCGAGCGCGATGATCAGTCCGCCGACGACGTACACGATGAGCCCGATCATCAGCAGCGGACGGCGGCCAAACGAATCCGATAGCGGACCATATATGAGCTGGCCTGCGGCCAGCCCGATGATATAGATGCTGATAGCCATCTGCATCTGGCCCGCTTGCGCGTGAAGCGATTGGGCGGCATCGGGCAGCGCCGGCACGAACATGTGCATGGCCATCGTTCCACCCAACGCGATCAGCGCCAGCACCCAGAAAGGCGGCGCTGCACGCGGAATCGAATCGACGCACTCAGAACTCATTGTAATCCTTTCTCGTTGCAAGGCGGCTTCCGCTGTTTGATAGCAAGCCACCGGTGAGAATCGCGGTGCGAGGTCCCCAAGTCAACGGCGTGGTGCAGGCTGTTCCGTACTTTGCAGCTATAGGCTCCAAAACGACACTCCTTCTCCGGTTCCGGTGCCCGCGCCGATCGTGCGAGGAGATAGTGGCGTCGTCATTCTCAAGGTGGTTCCGGATGCCGAAGCGCATGCGTTTTCGTCTGATCGATGATGTCGACTGTGGCATCCACGACTATCCAGCGACAGCACAAGCTTGCTCGACTGGTTCGGTCAAGACAAAAAAAGCGCAGGGAGCGCCAGCAATGCGTCTGAGCGAATCACGGGGAAGGTCGACGACGTACGCTCCCGGGACGACACCATCGAAGGTGGCGACGTGGCCGTACTTGCGCAGCGGCGAGTGCATGAAGACATGCATGCTCGCCATACGCTTGACCACCCCGATTTCCCGATCTCCGACGAATAAGCCGCATCAACACGGAGCTAACCTAAACGGAGCGGGAAGGACATGAAGAATCAGATCAAAACTTGTGTCTAATGGCGATTCGTACTGCAACCTGATGATTTGACGTCGACGGCGTCAACTGGTTGATTGACGCGACCGCTTCCTTACCCGATGAGTCTGTACCGCTGGCCTTTTGGTAGACTCCGATCAGATATACGTCGGTACGTTTAGACAAAAAGTAGTCAACACCGACAGCGCCTTGGTGGTACGTGGCCCCGTCGGATCCGTTGGCGCCACTGTTCTTTGTATAGACATAAGCTGCGCCCGCGAGAAGAGTTGGTGTGATCTGATATTTGAAGTTGACTTCGGCGTTATTGAATGTAGCCGTTCCGCTGATGCCACCAATGGGAACAGGTCCCGAGGTCCTGTCTCCCAGATTCCGAAACTGACTGTTCGAATAATTCGCGCCGATAGTTGCTGCACCGAACGTGTATGCCACGCCCGCGCCAATCACTTGGAGAGAACGCGCCGACGCGTAACCAGAAATGACAGGGGAGGCGCCAAAATTCGATCCCGGTACGCCGGCTGTCGTAGGTGCGACAGTCCCGCCAGCGCCGTAGAACGAAGTGTTAGGATTGCGCACATTAAGGTAGCCGACGCCGGCGACAAGCGGCCCATTCGAGTAGCCTGCACCGAGTGACCAGATCTGATTGCGTCCGACGCTGCCGGCCACGCCGCCCAAGGCATACACACCGCCAAATGTTAGGCCCGCGATGTTAGGGCTAGTGTACTTGATAGCATTGTTTGTGCGATTCGTGTTATTGAAGTTATCGTTATCGGAAGGGTGCGCGGCGAGATAGCCACCCCATTGATCACCAGCTTCGAGTGGTCCGAGATAGTCAACGACAGAGTCGTACTGCCTCCCCAACGTTACCGTGCCATATTGGTTGGAAAGGCCCACGTACGCTTGCCGGCCGAATAAGAGGCCGCCCTGGCCAAGCTTTCCGGTGTTGACATCAAATCCGCTCTCAAGGACAAAAATTCCAGACAGCCCTCCGCCAAGATCTTCTTTTCCACGCAGACCCCAGCGACTTCCTTGCAATACGCCACTGGCCATATTGTAGAGCGCCTTACCATTCGCGTTACTATTGTAGTTAATGCCCTCGTCTATAATTCCGTATAACGTCACGCTACTTTGGCCATAAGCGATACTGCTGGCTAAACTGAGCATTGCGAAAGTAATGCAAGACTTCTTCATTGACGGCCTCCGTTCATCATTGTTGGCAAGTGATACTTGCATTGCAAAAGAACCAGTTGAAGCGAATCTTCAGACCACTCGGGGCGGGCCATTGCACGCTTGGCTGTGTCGATGGTCGAACTTATATGTCGTCACAGAACTATCGAAATAGCATTCCTGACGATCGCCAAAGGAATGGTTACTTTCCTTGGGACGTGGAACGCATTTGCGCGTAGCGTGCGAAAAGCGAGCAGTCTGCTGATGTTGCCGATGAACATAGAGCGTCTCCATATCTGATTGATTTTTCGCCATTGGATAGAGTTGCCTTCGACCAGGCAATAGGACCTCGGAAGGTGTTCCGTACTTTGAAGATGGAGCAGGCGAAGCATCAGGCTCGGTGGTTGGGTGCAGTGCATGCCCGCTAACACCATTGTCCAACCGTGAGTTTGTTCTATCGCTGTAGCTGAGCCCCTGTGAGGCGGCTGTTACGGCTAGGGTCGCATGCCCTACTGGCAATGGTGATGTGCGAAGCCGTTCCGACAAGGAGTCCGAAGGTCCGCAGCGTCGCGGGGGCGCTGCGTGGAAGCCCCGAGAGGCAACGTGGCCGAGACGTCAGTCTGACTGACACGGGCAAGTGAGGCGAATCGCTGATAAACGTCGTTAATCTTGGAATGCCAAAGCTGCTGTCGAATCCGGGTGGAACCGTGTCATGTCTCCGAACTCGGTGCTACAAACGAGCGGGGGTTTTTGGGGTACGAGAAACGGGATAGGTCACTTCTCGCAATCCCTCGTGAAAGCAGATTGTTCCTTCGGTCGTTTCTGCTGTGGCTAGGTTCAATAAGTCAGGAAGCCGTCGACGCAGCACATATCGTTGCGGCTCTCCCGGGCCACGCGCGGACGGCCCGCGACACGCCTGGTTCCGTTGTACGGAATATTTGGGCGAAGGTTTTGAAAATAAGCTGCATTCAGTGATTCAATGGTTCTCACAAAAAAGGAGACACCCGTGATCCCACTGCCAACAACTGCCGTCGTCATCCTCTTCACCCTTGTCGCGCTCGCCAAAGCCGGCAGTGAACGGATCGGGACCGCCGCGGCATCCGATTTCGGCGCCTTGGGCGCAAGCATCGGCTGCTACTGAGACTCCCGAACTTACCCTTCGACGGTGGAAAAAAATCTTGCCCTTCGCGCGCATGTCCGGCGAGGTTCTTTCGCTTTTTCTGAACCCATGCGCCTGCGGCTAACGTATGCCGGCAACACAGTGGGGGCAATATCAAAGCGCGTTCGATGGGAAGCATCTGGCGCTCACCGGCGGACGGCAGAATGTCAAATTCATCGACCTTGCCTCTCACCGCTGGTATGGAAACGACAACGCGGGATCAGCAGCCGGCAACTACCGGCTCAGTTCCTGGGCTCGTAATCCGGGCGGCCCTTTTCAACCATTTACCGAGGATTCCCTGATGAGCGAAAGAACCATCCAACTGCAGCATCCGCACCGCCTCTTCATCGGAGGCGAGTGGATCCAGCCGTCCCTGTCTGCGAGCTTCGACGTGCTCGATTGCAGCACGGAACAGGTCGTTGCGAGCGTCGCGGAAGCGGGGTCCGGCGACGTCGCACGCGCTGTGCAGGCCGCACGGAAAGCATTCGACAGCGGCCCTTGGCCTCGGATGACTGTCCTGGAACGTGCCGCCTATCTCGAGAAGCTCGCGCAGCGTTTCGAGGCAATGAATGACGAATATGCGCGCGTGTGGTCCATCGAATCTGGCATCGTTTATCGGGTCGCGCAGCCGCGCATCGGCGTCTTCCTAAGCGGCGCCTTCCGGCAGTACACCGCCATGGCATCGACGTTCGCGTTCACGGAGCCCTGCACATCGGCCACCGGCAATGCGGCTTACCGGGTTCACGAGCCGGCGGGCGTGGTCGTCGCGATCATCCCGTGGAACGGCCCGGCCGGTCTCATGGCGTACAAGGTGGCGCCGGCGCTCCTCGCAGGGTGTACGGTCATCATCAAGTCCTCTCCCGAGGCGCCATGCTCCGCCTATCTGTTCGCGCAAATGTGTGAAGAGGTCGGCTTTCCGCCGGGCGTCGTCAACGTCCTGACGGCGGATCGCGCGGTCTCCGAGGAATTGGTCCGAAACCCCGGAGTCGACAAGATCACCTTCACCGGATCAACTGCGGCCGGCCGCCGGATCGCTGCGGTGGCCGCGGATCGGATCGCCCGGGTGACGCTGGAGCTGGGAGGCAAGTCGCCCGCGCTCGTGCTCGACGACTACGACGTCGAGGTGGCAGCAAAGACGATAGGCGCGTCCTTCTTCGGTTACCTATCCGGGCAGGTTTGTCACAGCCTGACGCGCGTGATCGTTCCGCGCGCGAAGCACGACGCGATGACAGAGGCGCTGGCTGAAGTCGCGCGGAACATGGTGCTGGGTGATCCGTTCGATGCGGCCTCCACAGCCGGTCCGTTGGCAACTGCACGGCAGCGGGAAACGGTCGAACGGTACGTGGCCAAAGGCACATCCGAAGGCGCGACTCTCGTCACGGGAGGCAAGCGCCCGGCCAACAAGGAAAGGGGCTTCTTCTTCGAACCGACCGTCTTCGCGAACGTGGACAACCGTTCGACGATTGCCCAGGAGGAGATCTTCGGTCCGGTGCTATGCGTCATTCCGGCGGACGACACAGCGCATGCCGTCCAGATCGCCAACGACACCATTTACGGCCTGAACGCCGCAGTGTTCACTGACGACTCGCACTTGGCGATGCAAGTGGCCCGGCAGATCCGCGCCGGATCGGTGGGTCACAATGCGTCGCGCACCGATTTTTCCGTCGGCTTCGGTGGTTTCAAGCAGTCCGGTATCGGCCGGGAGGGCGGGCCTGAGGGCCTCGCTGCGTTCCTGGAGTCCAAGACCATCATCATGGAGGCCAAGCCATGCTAAGCATCCTCGGGCGACGCAACGACATGACCTTGCCGCCGTTGATGAATTACGTCGACGGTCGCTGGACGAATGAGGGGGTGTCAGAACGCTATGTCCAGCGTCATCCTGCGACCAACGAGGTGACGGCGGAATTGCCTGAGACTGATGCTGAAACGGTGGGTGTCGCGGTGCAGGCCGCGCGGCGGGCGTTCGACCAGGGTCCCTGGTCCCGTATGAAAGCGCGCGACCGCAAGCAGTTGTTCCGCCGCATTGTGGACGTCATCGAGCGCCATGCCGACGAACTCAGCTGGCTGCAGACGCTGGACAACGGCATGCCGATCGCCTACAGCCTCAATGGGCGTGTGTCCGCACGTAATGCCGTGGACATCTTCGACCACTACGGAGGCTGGATCGACAAGATCAACGGCGAGACGTACCCGGATTTCCACTCGAATATGCAGTTCATGAGCTTCCGCGAGCCGGTGGGCGTCGTGGGGGCGATTATCCCTTGGAACGCGCCCATCATGATGTTCGCCATGAAGGTCGCGCCGGCGCTCGCGGCCGGCTGCACGGTGGTGCTCAAACCGTCCGAGCTCGCTGGCCTCTGCGCGCTGCGTATGACGCAACTCATTGAGGAAGTCGACCTTCCGCCTGGCGTTTTGAACGTGGTCATGGGAGGAGGCGGGACCGGTCGCGCGATCGTGGAGGATACCCGCGTTGACAAGATCGCCTTTACCGGCAGCAATGCAGTCGGCGCGTACATCCTCTCGCGCAGTGGCCAGAACATGAAGCGGACAACGATGGAGTTGGGGGGGAAGAGTGCGGCCATTGTGTTTCCTGACTGCGACGTGGAAGCTGCAGGAACCCACGTCATGGGTCTGTCGTCGACCTTCCTTTCGGGGCAGGTCTGTTCGACAACCTCGCGGGCGCTCGTGCATCGATCGGTGTATGACCGGTTTCTCGATGCCGCCGCGCGCCAGGTGAAAACGATCCGTCGGGGAGACCCGTTCTCGATGGACACCACTTCCGCGGCTCTGATTAGCGAGAAGCAGACGCGGCGCGTGTTGGAGTACGTGGACTCGGGCCGTGCGGACGGCGCCCGGCTTGTGTTTGGCGGAACGCGTTCCGGAGGCGAGCTCTCGGCGGGCAACTGGGTTGAGCCCGCGCTGTTCGCCGACGTTAACAACCGCACGCGCATCGCCCAGGAAGAGATCTTCGGGCCGGTTCTGAGCGCCATACCGTTCGACACCGAGGAGGATGCGATCGCGCTCGCCAACGATTCCGGCTTCGGTTTGGCAGGGACCGTGTACACGAAGGACATCTCGCGCGCCTTCAAGGTCGCCCGGGCAGTTCGGACCGGGATCATGGGCATCAACGGGTACGGCGTGGTTCCCAGTTCACCGGTGGGCGGCTTCAAGGGTTCCGGCCTCGGTCGCGAAGGCGGATGGCCCGGCATCGAGGCCTATACGGAAATCAAGACGGTGATGATCAACCTTGACGCTTGAAGAAGCGGACAGGGTGAGGAGGATAGATTGGAGACATACGACTATATCGTCATCGGCGCGGGCTCCGCGGGGTGCGTGGTCGCGAGCCGCTTATCCGAGGACAAGGATATCCGTGTACTACTGCTGGAGGCAGGGCCCGCCGCAAATTCTTTCTGGGTGAAGACTCCAGCGGGCGTGGGAAAGCTGTTCCACGACAGCCGGTTCAACTGGCGGTACTTCACTGAGCCGATTCGTTCAATGCAGCGGCGAAAAGTGTACTGGCCGCGCGGCAAAGTTCTCGGCGGCACGAGCGCCATCAACGGGATGGTGTACATGCGAGGGCACCCGCGGGACTTCGACGAGTGGGCGGCCAAGGGCAATCCTGGCTGGAGTTGGTCTGAAGTTCTGCCGTATTTTCTGCGCTCCGAGTCGAATACGCGTGGCGCCAGTCCATTCCATGGAGCGGAAGGACCCATGTGCGTGTCCGATCCTGTCCTCCAGCACCCCACGACCGACGACTTCGTCGAGGCGGCGGCCCGGGCCGGCATCCCCCGTGCGGCGGACCTGAACGGGCCGCCGCACGAGGGCGTCGGCTACCAGCAATTCACCATCCGCGACGGGCGCCGGCACAGCAGCTACGACGCGTTCATCGCTCCGGTGCGACACCGGCCGAACCTGCACGTGCGCAGTGGGATCCACGTGATGCGGATCGTGTTCGAGGGCCGAGACGCAACCGGGGTGGAAGTGTTGGAAGGAGGCCAACGTCGCGTGATTCATGCGGCGCGCGAGGTGATCGTCTCGGCGGGCGCCCTGAACTCGCCGCACCTGCTGATGCTGTCCGGGATCGGCGACGGCAACATGCTGCAACGTTTCGGCATCACCACGCTGCACCATCTGCCGGGCGTCGGGCGCAACCTGCAGGATCACTTCTTCGCCCCGCAACTCTTGCAGTGCACTCCGGAGAGTTCGTACAACAGCAGCCTGCACGGCTTGCGCAAGTACTGGCACGGGTTGCGCTATCTGATGACGCGGGGCGGCTATCTGGCGCTGGGCATGTCGCCGGCAAGCGCGTACGTGCGAAGCTCGCCGGACTCACCCCAGCCCGATCTGCAACTCGTGCTGCGACCCATGACCTTCAATTTTCACCCCTCCTCCGGCGAGGTGATGATCGACAAATTCCCGGGTCTGAGTGGCGTCGTGGTGCTGCTGCTTCCCCGATCAAGCGGATATGTAGAGCTTGCCTCCGCTGACCCGCTGCAGGCACCACAATTCCATCCGAACTATCTGGGCGACAATGACGACGTGCAGCGCATGGTGATAGGAATGCGGATGCTGCGCCGCATTCTCGCCACCGAGCCCTTGGCCACGCGCATCGTCCGGGAGACGGTACCGGGCGCCGGAGCCGTGACGGACGAGCAACTGATCGATCATCTCCGCGCTCACGGCAATTGCGCTTGGCATCAGGTGGGCACCTGCAAGATGGGGAATGACCAGATGGCCGTAGTGGACGCGCGGCTGCGCGTTCGGGGGGTCAATCGACTCCGTGTCATCGACGCCTCTGTGATGCCGCAGATTACGGCAGGGAATACGAGCGCGCCTGCCATGATGATCGGCGAGAAGGGAGCCGAGATGATTCGCGAGGACGCGCGAGACAAGGACGCGTTTCAGGCGCAAGTGGAGTCGGCGCTGCGGCACGCGCCTGCTGTCGCCAAGAGTATGTAACTGTTACATTCGAGCCGGCCGCGGCGACGGTCATACCGGGCGCCGCCCGGAGTCAAGTCGGCAGGCGTGACTCCGGCGAAGCACGGTTCAATGCATGTGGTCAGCCTTGCAGGGGCTGCGGCGCGAACAACGAACCGTTTATGCTGTTCGCGGATCGTAACCGCGCCAGTTTGCCCGGCGCCATTGGCCGACCGCCCGTACGCCAGCGCTTGTTCATCACCGAATTATGCTAACGATGGAGGGCGTCTCAGGCGGGCGATCGAGCAACTGCTTTAGCAACATACGCACCGCTGGCCCCAGTGAGCGGCTCCCAGCGGTCGCGATATCTATCGAGCGATTGGCCCAAGGCTCCGTGAAGTTCACCGCTGCGACTTCACTGAATAACTTGATGTCCAGCAGGCACTCAGGCTGCACGGTAACACCAAGACCGGCCTGTGCGAGGCTCATTGCCACGCCCGCGCTCTGTACGCTATATTTAATATTTAACTCGCGTCCGAGCCGTTTTGCCGCCTCACGAAAAGCACTGAGCATGGCGCCGGCGACAATGATGTTCTCGGGCAACAAGTCTTCAAACGAGATGCTTTTCCGTTGTGCAAGGTGATGTCCGCCGGGCACAACTGCAACCATGCGGTCTTTGCGGTAAGGGACGACAGCAAGCCCATCTAGGTCCAGGCCAGGCGCAGCGGCGAAAACGCCGATGTCGGCTTCGCCTTGCGCCACAGCCTTCGGGATTTCGCTATTTTCTACCTCATTTACGATGAGATCGACGAGCGGAAACTCACGTGCGAATTCGCCCAGCTCCCGCGCCAGGAAAGGTGCAATGATCGATCGAGCGGAAGCGATAGTCACGGTGCCGCGCACGCCTTCGCTGAATGCGGTCATCTCCGCTCTCATGTCATCGAACTTGGAGAAGACAGTGCGAATGTAGTCCACGAGGACTTGTCCTGCGGGACTTGGTACGACACCCTTTGGACCGCGCTCGAGCAGTTTGATGCCTGCAATCTCTTCTAAATCCTGGATTCGCTTCGTCGCGGCCGAGGCAGCAATATTTTCACGGATTGCGGCCAAGCCAATCTGACGTTCCTCCACTGCGGACAAAAACAGCCGCAAAGTGAACAAATCGACCTGCCGAATGAAATGCAGTCTGTTAAAGGAATTCATTGCCCAGATAACGATCAGCGAGAACACCTGATAATACCGCCCCGTCGTACCGCCGGATCCTATGCAACGTAGTTTCCGCTGAGAACCTCTCGCTTACCATGAGCGTTAATCCCTATCGGAGCATGTATATGGCGCCACGCCTGTAGCTACGCTCCAGAGCCGCACGATGGCTCGCAGATCTGGACGTCATGTCTCGGGGCTGGTTGGTGAGCGCGCCCGCGGACTGACCGCACGCAACTGCATCGGATACGAATCGGCGCCTCAACTCTTGCTGACGGTCGGAGACAATAGCGAGAGGTTGCAGTCAGAAATCAGCTTCGCAGCCTCGTCCGGCGTTAGCCCGTGTCGGCATCCTGAGCGAGTCCAACGTGGCCTCCGTTCCGGAGTCGGCGCACCAGATTAGTCGACGTATTCGTTGCTACTTCAACCCTTGGCCGGAAAGGCGTCGACGCCTGACAGCTTACTTTTCCCGTTGAAGGAACTGAGTTCAGCGGAGGCACTGCTGCTGTTCAGGCGTGCTTCATGAGCGCGTGGACCTCGCGTTCCAACGCCTCACGATGAAGGGGATCCGCGATGGCGAGCATGCGAGGAATGCGCTGGGCGATTGACAAACCGCGGAGATCAGCGATCCCGTGCTCCGTCACGATCACGCATGCGTCGCTGCGGGGTACAGTCACCGGTCCAGAAAGTGATGCCACGACGCCGCTGCGTATGCCGGCGGCCGAGGGTAGCGCAATGATAGGCACGCCGCCGCGACTGGTTTGCGCCGCGCGCAGGAAGTCGCCAATGCCTCCGACGCCGCCGACGTAACTCCCGCCTGCCACTTCAGCGTTAACCTGGCCAGTTACATCTACTTCGATGGCTGAGTTGATCGCGACGAAGCGTTCAATACCGGCCAGCACCGACGGATCGTGCGTGTATTCCGTTCCACGTAACTCAAGCGATGAATTCAAGTGTGCGAAGCGGTGGAGAGGCGCCCCGCCTATTAAGGTCCCACCAATGGTCAGGCCGGCGTCGATGCTTTTGCAAGAGTTGGTCACGACGCCCGCTTCGCAAAGGCAAGCGATTCCCTCGCCAATGCTTCCAGAATGGACCCCCAGCTCGCGATGATCTTTGAGATGTGTGAGGACTGCATCCTGGATGGACCCGATACCTGTCTGCAATGTGGCTCCGTCTTCGATGAGACCGGCGACATGTCGACCTATCTCTGTCTCGACGGGATTGGGAAGCGGTCTCGCACTGATCGGAAGCGGCGAGGTTGAGTCGACAAGCAACGCGAAGTCGTGATCGCGCAGATAAGGACCGCCGTAAGTCCACGGGACATCTGGATGCACCTCGCCAACGATGCTTCTCGCGTGACGGACGGCTTCGGAGACATATTCGCGGGCCAGCCCTAAGCTGTAGCGCCCCAAAGCATCCGGTTTCGAAACTTGGAGAAACACGACGTCGGCATGTAACTGACCGCTGCAAATCATGCGCGGCAATTGCGAGTAGTGCACCGGCAAAAAATCCAGCACTCCGGCCTCGGCGAGCTTGCGGTTTTCACCCGTCCCACAGTAGGAAAGGAAGTCAAAGGCATCGGCATGTTCCGGCTGGAGGATTCCCGCTACGCCGATGCCAATAAACAATCTAAGCCGTCCGAATGCTGCTCGTTGCTGGACGAGCGCGCGAATGAGCGTTACCGGTTCAGCGTGCGCTTGTCCCCATAGCACAGTATCGCCGGGCCGGATAATCGCGCTTAGGTTTTGCAGGCTACGATATTGATTCAAGGGAATCTCGACTGGCTCAGTTGTCATCCAATCTAGCGTGCTTCCGCAATTGAGACAATTAGCTAATATACACGGCGATGTCGAGGCTGACTCCGACGCAGGCGGCAAGTGGCAGGCGGCTGCCCGAGACCACACTCGAAGTGCGGCGGTGCTCAGAAAGCGGGTGAACCGCTTTAGAAGGTGCGCTCGCACCCGCACTGATGACGGGTCACACGACGATGATCGAGTTCTCTCCACGCAAGCCGATGACCTTATAAGGCGCAGGCGATAATTCGGTTGTCATGGCCTTGGCAAATGTCAATTCTCAAGCCAGCGCGTAAAGACGCTTGGATCCTCGCGCTGGGGACGATACTCGTTGACGACTGCACCCGCGTCAGCGTAGCCGAGCGAAAGGGTGCAGACCAGCCGCTCTTCGGTTGCACCGATGTGCGGCAGAACTATTGACGAGAACGGATTCCATGCCGCCTGCACGCAAGTGTGCAGCCCCTCGCCGCGCGCCGCGATCATCACGCTTTGCACGAACATGGCCGTATCGACGAGCGCCCCCTGCGCCATCGCCTTTTCGTTGGTGAAGAAGATGCCAACAGGAGCGTCGAAGAATTTGTAGTTCCGCTGGAGTTGAGCATGCATCCTGTCTCGGTCGCCCTTGCGGATGCCCAGCGCGTCGTAAAGTCCAAACCCTGTCGCGCGTCGCCGCTCGATATACGGCGACTTCCACTCAGACGGATAGTAGGGGTAGTCTTCCCGGTAGACCGACGCGAGCGAAGGGTCGTCGCGTAATGCGTCGTGGGCGGCGCACACTTTGCTTACGAGTGCATCGCGGCTCGCGCCTTGCACGACGTAAACTTTCCACGGCTGGGTGTTCGAACCGGATGGCGACCAACTGCACGCACGCAAGATGCGCTCGATCGTCGCACGTTCCACCGATTTCGGCAGGAAGGCTCGGCAGCAAAAACGCGTTTCGATGGCCGTGTAGACGCTTCGCGGGTCATTGACGACTGCCAGCACGTCGGGTACTTTGCTCGGGTCCTGAAGATCGCTATCCATTACTCGGTTCATATTGGTACTCGTGTTGATCCAATCACGAATGACATTCGGCGCGACTACTGCTTGCTATTCGCCGGCGCGCAGGAATGATTTCGCTCATTAGGCCAGGCGGGACTGACAAGCAAGTTGCACTGGATTACATCAGCGCAGCGTACGCGGAACTCGGTTTGCGCAGCTCTTTCAACGGGTCCACGGCCGAACGATACTAGGCCGCCGTAGAAGACAATGATCTGCGATGCAGGGCGGGGCGGCTGGTCTTTCAGTGTGCAATCGTGCACGTGCATTGCAATCCCACAGACTGAATCTCAGTTAAACGCCACCGACTGACTCGAAGTGTAAGCGCTTATTCTTGTGCGCCAACTTGTGATTTACGAAGCTTCGATTCGCAGCCGGCGAATGCGCGTGCTGAGGCACAGATCAGCATACCGGTGGCGGGCCCGATCCCACGGTCTCGCTGAGTCGCGATGTGGATCCGTCGGTTCGCCGACGTCTCCGACCCAATTCACGCCGCAACTTCGTTGCATAGTCTGAGGTCGACCGGGAATTCAGGCTGCGCCCTTGCACCAAAGCCTGCATGGATAACGTTGATCGCCGTGCCCGCTCTTCGCCGCGAAAACCGCTTCCTTTGTGCAGCTCGCGCGACAGACGCCCGACCAGTGGCTGCACAAAGCGCTTCATCGGGACCGCCGGTACATACTGCGTGATTGTCGGGGCCGACGGATTTTCGACTGACGTACTCCCGTGTTCCATGAACGCCGGACAGCGGCAAACCCCGTCGCACACGTGTCTCGAGCCATTGGCCGCCCATAGACGCTCCGCACGTATAGGACGGAGCATATCGAATTGGAAAGCTCGAATCGCGGTTCTAGCCGCGATGTTGCCGGGCGGGGCCTTCGACCCCTGCAGATGGCGTTCTTTTGCCGTCTTCCAAAGGGAGCGGCCGCGTTGCGCCACATAGGCGACGACAACTTTCAGGCACGGGGACTAGATGCAACCAAACTGGCGGTTACCGACGTCCGCAAACTTACTCCTCTTGTCTCAGGAATGAACTGGACGGCAATCAATCCTGCAGTTCCGATAATCGCAAGGTACACACCGACGGCCGTGGAGTAGCCGGAAACGCTTATGAGCCAGGCGGCTATGAAAGGCGCCGTGCCTCCGAAAACCGCCACGCTTAACTGGTAGGAAATGGCATGCCCAGTGGTCCGAAAGGACGTTGGAAACAACTCCGTCATCGTTGTAAATGCAGCTCCGCCATAGATGCCGACCGTGATGCCCAGCACAATCTGGCCAATCAGTGTGCCGAGAGTCGAGCCCGAAGTGGAAAGTAGCACTGCCGGGTAGGCAGTTATAGCTACGCAAGCGGCGCCGATCGTCAAGACAGTTTTCCGTCCGACGCGATCGCTCCACCTTCCGGAAAGATAAAGGCAGATTGCGGAGGCCATGATAGCGGCGGCATTGCATAACAGCGCGACCGTCGGTCTCAGATGCGCCTCCCTGACCAAGAAGGTGTACATGAAGCCCAGTAGCACGTATGCGCCAACCGCCAGGACAGGCATCACTAGAACGACATGCAGCATACACTTCAATCCCGAGCGTGTCGCAGCAACCAGCGGATTATCGAACCGTGCTTTTTGGGACGCTTGCTTGAACTCCTCCGGATCATCGAGGCTGCTTCTGAGCCAAAAGCCAACAACGCCCACCAAGCCGCCCAGAAGGAAAGGAATTCGCCAGATGCCGTCACTGTATGCGGCTTCGCCAATAGCGCTTTGCAGCGCAAACAGCAGGACGGCGACGAACGCGTTTGGCATAAACGAAAACAACGTGGTTAGCCCAATCCACGCGCCTCGGCGGTCATCGGGCGCTGATTCGATCACGTAACTGTTGCTGGCCGACGTCTCACCGCCGATTGCCAGGCCTTGAACAATGCGGAAAACGACGAGCAATACCGGTGCGGCTAGACCAAGGCTCTGATAAGTCGGCAATAGCCCGATCATCATGGTGGAACCTGCCATCAACCATACGGTGAAAGTGAGGACCTTCACGCGGCCTAATCTGTCCGCCACATAGCCGAAGAGGATCCCGCCAATGGGACGGGCAAAAAAGGCGACGGCATACACAGCGAAAGTGCTAAGCAATGCGGCTGTTCGATCTGTTCCAGGAAAAAAATACCTTGCAAGGATAGGCACAGAGAAGCCGAAAATAGCGAAGTCATAAAGCTCGCCAAAGTTTCCAATAGAAGCTGCGCCGAGTACACGCAATGATTGCCGTTTCATAGTCTCCTCCGATTTATGTAACTTGGGGTGCGCCTTAAAAGCGAGTTACATCTGGGAACGCACTCCCCATGACGTCGCCTGCATTACACGCAATATCTGCGGGATCCGATAAATTCATTCGAAAGGTAGAGTTCTGGCCTTTCCCTTAACGACACCTTCAGGCCGCGGTAGTTGCGCAGCGTGCGCCCGGTTGTCAGTCGAGCAAATCGCGATCTTCCTATCCCTGTCGGTAGGAGTCGGCTAGTGGGAATCCGATCTCGTCAAAGACTTCTTCGTGCCAAAGCGGAATCGGCTTTGGCACCGTGGACGTCCCTTTATGCCAAGAAAACCAGGTGCAGGAAGTCGATTTGTCTCATTTACAGCGCGATGACGCCGCGGGCTAATGGGACGGTACCGTTCTGCTTGGCTGGGGCGCGACTATCTCACTGGTCAACCCTCGCTTGAAAAGTCATCTCCAATGGATTATGAGCAGGTGCAATGCCTTGGCGCAGCCCATTATCAAACGGACCATGCACGTTATCGTTTAACTGCTGTTAGTTCAAGTCCGGCACAACACCACACACGATTCGGGCGCGGATATCGCTGGCGGGAAAAGTCGCATCATTACTCGCGCTCGCTACGCGCGCGTGTTGCAAACATTTGCACGCCGTCAGCAAGCGCGGGTGACGCAATCCGATATCGGTATTGGGTCCACCGCTCTAGCCATAACGCTTCCTTCAGCGGAAGTTCAAGGCCCCTGCGAGCGGCAGATTTCATGGAAGCCAGCGCTCGGGCATCAGTTTGCGCCATTCCTGTCGCAATTTGCATCGTCTCGTATTCCAGTTTCTCGGCGGGCACGGCGAGAGATGCCAGACCGATCCGCTCCGCCTCGATGCCTGTCATACGCCGGCCTGTGAGAAGGTAGAACAGCGCGCGAGAAAGGCCGAGTTTGCGCGGCAAGCGCTGCGACCCACCGCCACCTGGAAGTAGGTTGCGCCGGATGTGTTCGTCGCCCATCTCTGCTTGTTCATCGACTATGAGGATGTCGCACGACAGTGCGAGTTCGAAGCCTCCAGCGAGCGCAAAGCCGTGTACGCACGCGATCACAATTTGGGGCGCCGCTTCCAGCGCTTCGAACGTCGCTTGCATCAGATCCTGGTGGCCCATATGTGCCGCTACATCATTGATGACACCGCTCGCGAGCCATTTGAGATCATTGCCAGCACAGAATGCCCTCCCTGCGCCACGGATGACGATGACACGGACGTCACGTTCGACCTCTGCGCACTCGTCGATCGCGGACTTGAAAGCGATGAGCGTCGAACCGTCGAAGGAGTTCATACGCTCCGGACGATTCAAGGTGATGATGCGGACGTGCTCCGTGCTGTCGTCAACCAGGACGGTAGGAGGCGTAGGAGATTGCGACTCAACTTTGCTCATATCAACTTAACCTCCGCAGAGGGGTAACGAGGGGCGCCTGCTCGTGTCTTTCCGGAGGAGCCGCCCCGGTCCGCTGCTCCGGCGAGTCAAAAAAGCAGACCCGAGCAGCGCAACGCCGACGCGCCGCCCGCTAGCCGGTCAGGTTCCTGTCAACGAGCGAATCGCCGCGGAGAATTCGTCTATTTGGATATTCTCGAGGTTTTGTACAACGTCCCAGAATTCGCGAACCTTGAGGTCGCTAGGACGGCGATGCGCAAGGGCCGCACAATCGATGAACTTGCGAACGAGCAACTCGTCGGAAATAGGGAAGTCTGGATGCCCGATGCCGTGGCGGACCTGGTGACGATACGTCTGACCGTTTTTAAGATGCACCTCGACGTCGCCGCCCTCGACCGTGCCTTCGGACAGCGACTCGTCGACCTGCCAGGTCACACGGTCGGCCAGCGCGAGCACGCGTGAGTCGACCATGCCTTCGTCGGAGAACGCGGCCAACGGCACACTTCCGTGGGCCAATGCAACGCCCGCGCAGAACGGCAGGGCGCATAGCGCGTCCATTCGCACGGTCGGGCGTCGCCGCGCCTCGCCCGGTTCGCAAAATCGAAGATTCGTCTCACCCACGCGAAGCACCACCTTCTCGATCGACGCGGGATCGATGTTCTGCCTCTCGCGCACTTCGATCAGTGCCTGCAGTGTCGCATGCGTCTCGCGCGCCGACGGCCATGCCTTGATTGATATCCGCTCCGCCTCGTAGCGCTCTCCAAGTCCGCCTATCAGGCGCTCACGATCGTATTCGCCGCGGAAGAACGCGCCGTAGAAGCCGTACTTCCCTTCGAAGGCTGCAGCGTCGCCACGCAGGCCAGCCTTGGCCATGTAAGAGGCGGTCACCCCGTTGCGTGCACCGAAGCCATCGCGAAAGCCCCGCACGTCGGAGCCGGGGCCGTGATGGCACTCCAAGGTCGTGCCGGTTTGGTGCAGCGTCAGCCCATAGGCAGACTGAAGTTGCTGTGTATTGAGGCCCATCACCCGTGCGGACGCAGTCGTCGAACCCCAGATCGCCACCACTGCCGGCCAGATCCAGACGTAGTCATATAGCGACCCTTTGATCGCCAGGCCGACCCGGCACACGATCTCATTGCCCAGCAAGACCGAAGAGAGAAGTTCGCGCCCAGTGGATCCGGGTATTTCCTCGGCCGCGGCCAACGCCCCAGCGAACGAATTGCTCGTCGGGTGTGCTACCGCTTCGTCATGCACATCGTCAAAGTCGTACTGGTGCGCCATCGCCGCATTCGCGAACGCAGCCTGAGGCGCGGGCAGGCACACGTCGTGTCCAATGACGGTGCCCGAAGGCGTGCCACCCCAGCGTGAGAGCATCTGCACGATGCGCTGCGCGTTGGCGCCCGGGCCGCCGCCGGCGAGCATGACGCCCACCGTGTCGAAGATCGAGCGCTTAGTGCTGGCAACCGCCTTGGCCGGCAGATCTTCGAAGCGCGTCGTGGTAACAAACTCGGCAAAGAGACGACTGGCGTCGGGAGCTTCGTTGTGGGTCATGTGAAATCCTTGCGTGAAATTGAATGAGGCGTGCAAGCCGTTACTTCGCCTGCGCCGCTTCCAGCAGTGCATGCATCCGGTCGTTGTCCTGGCCTACATCCGGGGCGGACGCAAGCGGCGGCGGCCGTTGGCCGTCGAACGACAATGGCACGCCGACGCACTCGATCTCGTCGGGCGACGGCTTGCCGAGAATGCCCAACGCCTTGGTCTGCTCGTGCGCGATCAGTTCGGCCGTGGTCTGGATAGGTGCCGATGCGACACCATAGGCTTGCAGCTGCTTTTTCCAATATGCGCGGGTGTCGGTGGCCAGCCGATCGCCGATGAGGCCGTCGATTTCGGCCCGGTTCTGCAGGCGCCCGGCATTCGTCGCGAACTTTGGATCCGTCGCCCATTCGGGGTGACCGAGTGCCTCGCTCAGCTTTCCAAACAGGCGATCATTCGCGCAACTGACGATGAGATAGCCATCCTGCGTAGTGTATGCGCGATGTGGGACGATGAACGCAATGCCCGAGCCGTGGCGACTGCCAGGCTCACCGTCGGTGGAGTAATTCGCGATGCCGACTGACATCCAGGCAATGGCCGTTTCGAGCAGCGAGGAATTGACGGTAGCGCCCTTGCCGGTGACCTTGCGGCGGTACAGTGCAGAGAGAATACCGATCACCGTCCACATGCCCGTTCCGAAGTCCACGATGGACACGCCGGCGCGGGATGGAGCTTGCCCGTTCTCGCCAGTGAGACTCATGATTCCGGAGAAAGCCTGCATTAGCGGATCGTAGCCGGGTTCTTTGTTCATCGGGCCGACATGCCCGAACGCGCCGACTTCACAGCAGATCAGTTCCGGCTTGCGGGCTCGCAGACTCTCCGGGTCCAGGCCGTATTGACCTGCCGAACCCGGCCGCAGGTTATGCGTGAACACGTCGGCGTGGCGGAATATAAAGTCCTTGAGCATTTCCAGTTGCTCGGGATCTTTGATGTCGACGCAGATTGAGTGTTTCCCTCGGTTAAGGGAATGGAAAGCAGCGCCGCTGCCTTTCCATTTGCTTGGCCCCCAGCCGCGAGTTGCGTCGCCGCCGGGGCGCTCCACTTTCCACACCTGCGCGCCGAGGCCGGCGAGCGTCTGGCCGCCGAAAGGCAGCGATGCGTTATCGCTTAACTCAACGACGACCACGCCGGACAGGGGTAACTCATTGTGCATGGTTCAGCTCCTCACTTGAATCCCGGGTTTCTGCGCGAGCGCCGCCATCACGGAGCGCGGCCTCTACCTCTTGCTGCGCGAGTCCGTATTCACGCAGCACCTCAACGGTGTGTTCGCCCAGACGTGGTGCGGGGTAGCGCATTTCTGGCGTGCTTTCACTCCATTCTTGCGCGATTCCTAGCGTGCGGATCGACCCTTCAGTGGGATGCTCCTGCACGGAAAAGAAACTGACGGCCTTCATATGCTCATCGTCCAGAAGTGTTTCCGGGGTGTTCATCTTCACAATGGGAATGTCCGCCTCAATGAGCAGTCTTAACCACTCGTCGCTCGACCTTGTTTCGAAAATCTGCGCAAGGAATTCGAACAGTTCGACGACGTGCTGCATCCGTGCGGGCAGTGTCCCATAGCGGGGATCGGCTGCCATTTCAGGCCGGCCGGCTATCTCGAAGAAGCGCTGCCAATGGCGGTCGGTATATACGCTCACGCCGACATGACCATCGAGCGTGCGGTAAGGCTTGCGCTCCGGGCTCATCATGCGTTCGTACCCCCAGTCGCCGATGGGCGGAACGAATGTGTGACCATACAGATGGTCGCCTAACACGAAATGTGCGAACGTTTCGAACATGGGGACCTGAACGGCCTGACCGCGACCGGTCCGCTCACGGTAGTAAAGCGCCATAGCAATCGCATTGGACATAGCCATTCCGACAACGCGATCGGCGAAAGCAGATGCCACATACTGCGGCGGCCCCGACTTGCGCGCCTGCAATACCGGCATTCCGACTGCCGCCTGCATCAAGTCGTCATATGCGGGCCGATCCGCATACGGCCCGCGCTGGCCGAAGCCGAAAGCACCGCAGTAGATTAAGCGCGGGTTCATGTTGCAAACATCCTGGTAAGCGAGACCCAGCTTGCCCATCGTCTTCGGCCTGAGGCTGTACATGAGCACATCCGACGTAGACACCATGCGCTTCAAGGCGGCAAGACCGCTGTCTTTCTTCAGGTCGAGCACGACGCTGCGTTTGTTGCGGTTCGCGTGCAGGAAAGTGACGCTCATGCCCTTGTTGCGCGCCGGTCCGACCGAGCGCGTGGAATCGCCTTCCGGGGATTCGATCTTGCATACATCCGCGCCCATGTCGGCAAGCAACAGCGACGCATATGGGCCCATGATGTTGGACGTCATGTCAAGGACGCGTACTCCCGACAGTGGACCGGCCATATCAATACTCCTTTTTGATTTAGGACTAAGCGAATATGCCGCACTCGCCAGTTAGCGCATCAGTGAAAAAATAGGCAGCGTTTGCTCGCCGCGCCTAATGAACTTCACCTCGACGCCTTTTCCTACCGCCATTTCCTCTGCAGTCGCATCGATTTGCGTGAACAGAAAATAGCCTTCTTCCATTTGTACAAATCCGACCGTATAGGGGACTATGGAGGTCCACAGCTGTGTTGGACCTCGCATGATCGTACTAAACGAGTAAAGCGTTCCACGGCCGCTTGAATGCTTCCATTCGAGCGAGCGCGATCCGCAATGCGGGCAATGCGAATGCGCAGGCCAAACCGCCTGATCGCAGCCCGCGCAGCGCTGGTACTTGAGTTGCTCTTCTTGTAGCGCTTCCCAATAGGGCTGCGCATCGAGCAGGCGATACGGTTGAGGCCAACCGTTGGGGGAATGCGTTTCGGTGCTCACGCTATGCTCCTTGTTCGCGGGCCGTTCAGGTGTTGGACGAGAGGATGGTTACGCTTCCGGCTGCGAGCATGCCACCCGATCCCTGGACTAGCACGGTACGCGGGCGCTTGTTTGCGGCACGCCCGAGTGCTTGACCGCGCAACTGACGGATTGCCTCGATATAGCTGTCCATATTGCAGGAGATGCCAGGCTGACCGAAGGACAGCCAGCCTCCATTTGTGTCGGTTGGCAAGTCGCCGTCAATGCCGGTGCGGCCCTCACGATAGAGGCTGATTCCTTGTCCCTTCGTAGCGAAGCCGAGGTCTTCCATGATGATCGGGCCCATGTGCGCGAAGTTGACCGAGATCTGCGCCATGTCGATGTCCGCCGGGGCAAGCTGCGACATCTGGTATGCCTGCCGCGCAGCTTCGGCCGTGGCTGTATAGGTGAGGTTCGGGAAAGGCCCGAGCGCTTCGTATCGACAGCGCGGCATGTTTACGCGATCACCTAGGTACTCGTGCGTGGTGGCTGAGCCATAGCCCATCACATACACCGCATCGCGCGCTATTTTTGCGTTTTCCACAGAGGTGACCACCAGGGCACCGCCCGTGCCCCCGCCCCAGGTAGAACACATCCAACGCCGCAAAGGTGTCGCCACATAAGGCGATGCCAACACTTTGTCGCGATCGATCTCGCCGAACCGGGCCTTTGCGGCATGCGGGTGATGCACGGCCCATTTCTGATTGGCAATAGAGACGTCGGCCAGATCCTCTTCCGTTATACCGAATTCGTGAAAGTAGCGGCAGGCAGCCTGCGCATAGAGGGAAGGGATCGTCGGACCGTATGGAATCTCGAATTGCGGATCAGCATCCGCTTCGGCGCCCATCGCGACCGCATCTACGAAGAGTTCCGTCGCATCGCTTTGCAGACACAGCACGTATTGAGCACGGCCGGCAGCGATCATCTGTGAGGCCATCGCAACTGTTGCGTTCAGGCCTGCACCATGCATGGTGATTTCGCTATTGATTGTCACGGGCATCTGCATGTGCGAGCAAAAGATGTTGCTCCACTGCGAGCGCTTGTCGGCCCAAGGCGAGCGGCCGGTAAACACCGCGTCGATCTGGTCCTTACCTATACCTGCATCTGCAAGCGCTTTGTATGTGGCTTCGACCGCAAGTTGCAGAGGATCCTTACGCTCGCGCACGGACGCGTAGGCATCTCCCATCCCGACAATAGCGGCTTGTGGCTTGGGTGTCATGCGCGCCTCTCAGTCTTTCAGTTCAGGCAGCGAGAGATTGATGAGCGCGTCGAGCTCCTCTCGTTGACGGAGCATCAGGAGACTCCACTCTCCCTTCTGCACGACAATTCCGTCCTGATTGATCGCTTTCATGAGGAACTTGATTACGCCGTACTTCGCATCCTTTTCCTTCTTGCCGATGACTTCGCACGCGGCATAAATGGTGTCCCCGATGAACACTGGCGCAAGGAAGCGCATGTTGTCGATGCCGTAGTTCGCCTGGATCCCGAGGCCAAACTGGATCAGGCCGGTTACGATCGCATACGTGAGCGACCCTTGTACTAGTCGCTTACCGAAGCGAGTTTTTGATGCGTACTGGACGTTGGAGTGTATCTCGATCCAATTGCCGGTCAGGGCACAGAAATTCACCACGTCCGTCTCCGTCACAGTCCGTCCCCCGGAACGGAAGAGTTGCCCTAGCTCTAGCTCGTCGTAGGTCTGATCGATGCGGTTCTTGATCTTGCTCATAGTTCGGATGTCTCCCAGGGTAAACCCAGTGGTGGTGAGTATTCGGGGTTTGTTACGTGACGCGCGAGCGCGGCCAGCAAATGAGGTTTGCTTGGCGTCTTTCGATCGCGAGCTCGGAGTTGTGTCGTTGATACAGCGTAAGAGATCAAAGGACAGGAACCAACTCGCAAATTTGGAAGGTGCAATTCTCATCCGGCGAATCGGTCAAGCGCGACTGCGACTGAGATTCCAACGTGTCTGCGCGGACGATATCAGCCACCCGGATTGCCGGTCCGGATCCTCTCGACGCGACGGTTGGTAGAGAACATCGAAATCTGCAGCAGCACGCGCGTGTGGCGCCGATGACCATCTGGCCACTTGCTCGAACCGTTTGCGCTCCGCTCTGAGCTTCTGGCTCAGTCCTCTTAACGGTCACCATCGCCTTCCACCACTCGTTGCCGGATTGACGCGTGATCGGGAAGAGCGGGCCAGGCGTAGGACGGTCGCCGTGGATCGACCGATCTCGTGGGGCTCCGTTGCTCGAGCGCCGATAAACATGACCCGTGGTGCGCGCCATCGAGGAACGAGGCGACGAGGTCTTTGCTTCACGGGCAAAAATCCTTGTCACTTAACTGCGTATGCAAGCACTCGGCCAGTTCCTAGAATTCGCTATATCCGTGCGGGCGATCAGGCGCGAACAGCGAAGTGGTTGGCAGGACGCCTACGCCGCAGGGGGAGCGCCACTGAGGAAGCACCGTGGCGCTGCTGGTGGTGAAGAACTGGTGGCCGCGCGCAACGGGCTGATTCCGCTGGGCCGTATAGCAGCCGCTTGGTAGTCAATCGAAAGGAGCAACTTTATGCCACGACTGGAAATGCCATCTGAAGATGCCATGACCTCTGAACAGGCAGCTGTTTGTGCGGAAGTGATCAGCGGGCCGCGCGGAAAGGTGCCTGCGCCAATGATTGCCTGGTTGCGAAACCCGGACCTCGCAAGACGGGTGCAGAAGCTAGGCGAGCTGCTTCGCTATCAGACAACGCTCGAGCCGCAGCTCAGCGAGCTCGCCATTCTTGTATGCGCCCGGCATTGGACTGCACACGTGCAATGGAACGCACATAAGGCAATAGCGCTGAAATCGGGTCTCGACGCGCAAGTTGTCGAGGCCATCGCGGCGCGTCGCGTGCCGGCCATCAGCGAAGACCGCATGCGTGCGGTCTACGACGTCTCGTCGACGCTCCTCTCGACGAGCCGGGTGCCTGAGCAGCTATACGCGCGCGGCATTGAGCAGCTCGGCGAGCGCGGAATGGCGGAGCTTGTCGCGATTCTGGGCTATTACTGCCTCGCATCGTTCACGCTTAACACGTTCGAGTTAGGCCTGCCAAGCGGCGTTGCACCGGAACTGGAGGATCCGGACTATCTGGAGACGAAGACGGGCAGTTGACGCGGCTGGCAGTAGCGCGGATCCATCCGGACCGCATGCAGATCCCGGCCCAGTGCGGGACGAACATTCCAAATACAGACGGAGACATTCATGGGTTTTTCGCGCATGAACCGCCGTGACGCGTGCCTCGCGCTCGCTGGTTTGCTGGCCGGCGGACTTGCACCGGGTCTCGCGGCGGCGGACGAGTTTCCAGGTAGGCAGGTGACGTTGATCGTTCCCTATGAGCCCGGTAACACGGGAGACCTTTGGGCACGGATGGTCGCGCCGAAGCTTTCGGCGCTGTGGAAACAGCCCGTAATTGTGCAGAACATGCCGGGCGCGAGCACGATGATCGGCGTTGCCTATGTCATGCGTTCGAAGCCTGACGGTCACACGCTGCTGATCGGGAGCCTCAGCACCACCATGGCCAAGCTGACCAATGCGAACGTACATTTCGATCCCCAGGTCGAGCTCGCGCCCGTGCTCAAGTACCTTAAGTTCAAGATGGTGCTGGCTACGAATGCCGTTACGTATGCCAAGGCGAAAAATCTCCACGAACTTGTCACGCTCAGTGAGTCGGTGCCTGGCGGAATCTTCTACGGTGGCACAGGGCCGGGCACCGCTTTCAATATGAGCGCGGGCTTTGTTCTCAGGGGACTCGGTGTGAAGTATTCCGAAGTGAACTACAACGGCACGCTACCCATCATCCTTGCGTTGATTCGTAACGAGGTGCAGGTGCTCGAGAACACACCTGCGGCGCTGAAGGGGCATATCGCCGACGGCAGCATTTACCCTATCGCGGCGTTCGGCGAAGAACGCTTCCCCGAGTTGCCGAACGTCCAGACAGTGCGTGAAGCGGGGTACAAAGGGTTTTACCCGGTCCTCTGGAATGGAGTGTTCGCGCCAAAGGGCACGCCGCCACGCGTACTCGACCGCATCGCCGCAGACATTCACGCCGTCTCGACGGCACCGGATATGAAAGATCGTATCGAATCGACTTTCTCCGGTTTCATACCCCAGTCCAACCCGCAGCTGTTTGCGCACGAGATCGAAACGGAAACGACGCAATGGCGCGACTTTCTTGCCAGCATCCATTTCACGCCTCACTAACCTGTCCCGATGGAGAACCCAGTGAAGATCAATACCTCCGATGCCCATGGCGTGGCGGTCGCCTTCCTCGTGCGACGCGGCATGTCCGAGGAACACTCGCGAATGGTCGCCGATCACCTCATTTACGCAATGCTTGCCGGACATGCGTACGCCGGCCTGCCTAGGCTCATTCCCATGGCCGAACGGCTGCGCAAGACCGGAACCGGCGGCACAATCCGGACGGTCAAGGAGACGGATAATTCCGCGCTGATCGACGGGGCGAATGTCAACGGCTACGTCACATCTGTCATAGCGATGAAGAAGGCTATGGCACTTGCGAAGGCGAGCGGCGTGGGCATTGTGGGCGTGAACAACAGCTGGTTCTCCGGACTGCTTCGCTATTACGTCGAGCCTGCCGCAAACGAGGGCTTCATCGCGATCCACGCCGCGAACTCGACGGCTCGAGTCGCGCCACATGGCGGCGCCGACAGTTTGCTCGGGACGAATCCGATCGCGTTTGCATTTCCCGGCGAGCGCTCGCCACTCGTGATCGACTTCGCCACCTCGCAGCTGATGTGGGGCGACGTCATTTACCACGGGCAGCTCGGCAAGCCGCTTCCGTCGGACTGCGCTGTCGACCCGCAAGGACGGCGGACCACGGACCCCGCAGCGGCGCTCGCTGGTGCAATTCTGGGATGGGGCGGTGCGCGCGGTTATAGCGTCTCGCTGGTCGTGCAGGCGCTTGGCATTCTCGCAGGCAGCGATCCCATCATTGGCGAGGCGGGTAAGTGGGGCTATCTGTTCATTACGATCAACCCTGAACTCTTGATGCCGGTCGACGAATTCAAGCAGCGCATCGGCGTCTTGCGTTCCTCCATCGAAAGCTCCCGTCCCATCGAGGGCGGCGGTCCCGTGAGGGTGCCGGGAAGCGCGACCGACGCGCGCCTGGCCGAAGGGCGTGCGCGTGGTTGGATCGAGATCGAAGAGGAAATCTATCGCCGCCTTACGGTGGAGTAATATCGCGAATCGCGACCGTCATCGCAGCCTGTCATGCCGTTCAGCAAAAGCGCTGAACGGCATTTTTTTTAGAGTTCGTGCCTGGGTAACGCAGACAGGAGTCAGGCCGGGACGGACAGGACGATCTTGCCAAAATGGGCGTTCGAACTCATTCGGTCAAGGGCCGCGGCGGCCTGTTCGAGGGGGAACACGCGATCGATCGGCAGCCGCAATTTGCGCTCGGCAATGGCGGCCGACAGGTCGCGTGCCATCAGTGCCGTGAGGTCGCGAATCTCATCTACTGATCGCGTACGGAAAGTGACTCCAGTGTACGAGATGCGACGCAGCGCGTGCCAATTGAAATCTACGACACCCTCACTGCCTCCGAGCCGGCCGACATTGACGATGCGACCGAGCTTGGCGCAGGTCTTCATGGTCTGGTTGAAGGCCGGTCCGCTCACCTGGTCCACGATGACATCCACGCCCTTTCCGGCAGTCGCGTCAAGGATTCTTTCTACCCATTCGGGCGCGGAGGCATCCAGCGCATAGTCCGCGCCGAATTCCTGGAGCCGGCTACGCCTTGCGCTGTTCGTCGAAGTGCCGATCACGGCGCCTGCTCCGAGTAGCTTCCCGATCTGCATGCCCATGAGTCCGACACCCGAGCTGGCGCCGTGGATCATGAGTGTCTCGCCGCGCTGCATGCGGCCTGCCGTGACGATCGCATTGTGCATGGTCTGGCAGGCGAGCATCAGGACCGTTGCCTCCTCGAACGCGATGCCGTCCGGAATACGCATCGCGCGGCCCCGATCCGTAACGGCGTATTCCGCGTATGCACCGGTTCCTGTGCACATCACGCGGTCGCCTGGTCTCCATTCGGTCACGGCACTTCCGACCCCGGCGATTTCGCCGGCCCACTCCATGCCAATCACCTTGCCATCTTTTGCAGCCACGCCTGAAAGATCGGCCCGATTCAGACTTGCCGCGCCTACACGCACAAGGATCTGGTCGGGCTCAGGGCGCGGCACGGGGGTGTCGCCGGGCTGTGCACCGGCGGAGGTTGCAAGTATCGCTTTCATGGCGGGTCCTGTCATTGTGGAGTCCCATCGAGAGACGCGTCTGCCACCGGCTGCATGGCGGTATTGCCTGGATAGAAGGCTGCACGGGTTCCGCCGTCAACAGGGAGCACTGTCCCGTTGACGTACCGGGCCGCATCGCTCAGGAAGAACAGGATGACATCGGCGATGTCGTCCGGTTCGGCGATGCGGCCGAGCGGCGATACACCCGTCGGCTTGTACAGCGAAGTGACATCGGTTTTGGCCGCGCCGTTCAGCATCGGCGTTGCCACGGTTCCGGGCGCTACGGCGTTGACGACAACGCCCGAGGGCCCCAACTCGACGGCGAGTACACCGGTGAGCAAATGGAGCGCCGCCTTCGTCGCTGCGTAGAAACCCGAGCCGGGCTTGGGTCGGATGCCTGCACAGGAGCCGACCATCACCACGCGCGCAGGATGGACAACACTCGAGCGCTCACGCAAAAGCGGAAGCGCTTCGCGCACTGTCAACCACGGACCCTTGACGTTCACGCCGAGCAGCAGATCTACATCTTCTGGCGTGTGCTCCTCGAGCGCTCCGACGCGAATCACGCCTGCGGAACAGATCAAGGCGTCGAGTTTCGCCGTCTGGCGGCGGACGGCATCGAATGCGGACCGGACGCTCTCGACGTCGGCCACGTCGCATTGGAGGTGACGCAGTCGGTTTTGCGAAGTCTGCAATGACGCATGCTGATCCGGTGCATGTTCACAAACGTCCAGGGACCAGACGGTCCAGTCGTGGGCAATCAGGCGTTCGACAGTACGTCGCCCGATCCCGGACGCGCCGCCTGTGACAACAGCAGTTTTGTTGGTCATGATTTCTCCGGTAGCTCGGACGAGCTTAGGGGTGTGTCGGCAGCGAAGTCAACGCACCAGTGTGCGAAGCTGCTTGCTCGCGCTCGCAAAAATGAGCCGGTACGGCAGGCGGGCCGAGTGTCTTGCCGCCGCGCGCAAAACTGCTTAACGGCTGGGCACATAGATCGGGCTTGGAGTGAGGCATACACTACTCTCGCACCATCATCTGGCTACCAGAGTTCATATAGTAAATATCGGAGACAAGGCACGACTGAGTCCTGTTCGCGAGCTGCCTGTATGGTCGAGGTGGTGCGCAGCGAACACGGCTTCGGAAGCTGTCTGGCAATTGGAGAAGGGACGAATGCCGAATCCATTGGTTTCGCTACCGAAGGACTATCTGGGTGGCGGCTTGATGATACTGATTGGTGCGAGCGCAGCTGGCATGGGCGCGACATACAGTATCGGAACGCTCCGGCAGATGGGGCCGGGCTTTTTCCCGGTCGCGTTGGGGGTCTTGTTGATGTTTGCCGGCACAGCCATTGCCGTTGCTGCTTGGCTCGAGCGTGCGCGTGCGGGTGTGGTCAAGTCCGAGACGTTGCCCCCAGAGTGGCGAGGGTGGGCGTGCATCGTTGGTGCGTTGATCGCTTTCGTCATTCTGGGCCGTTATGGTGGCTTGCTGGCCGCCTGCGCAGCGGTCGTTTTTATCGCCGCGATGGGTGACCGCGACAATAAGCTGAAGGACGGCTTGCTGCTGATGGCGATCATGCTGGTGTTTGCGATCGTCGTGATATGGGGCGCGCTGCGAATGTCCTTTCCGCTGTTTACGTGGGGAGGTGCCTGAGCCATGCTGACCGATTCGCTCACAAACCTCTGGTATGGCTTCGAGATTGCGCTGCAACCTCACAACATCTGGTGGTCGTTCGTCGGTGTTCTAATAGGCAACCTGATAGGCGTTTTACCGGGGCTCGGCGCACTGACGGCCATCTCGATGCTCCTGCCGATTACCTATTCGATGCATCCGGTACCCGCGGTCCTGATGCTAGCCGGCATCTTCTACGGGTCGATGTATGGCGGCGCCATAGGTGCGATCCTGTTAAACCTGCCATCGCACCCGCCGCATGCGGTAACCTGCCTCGACGGGTACCCGATGGCCAAGGCTGGAAAAGGAGGAACGGCGCTGGGCGTCGCGATGTTTGCATCGTTCTTCGCCGCATCGTTCGGCATCGTCGTGATGATCATCGCCTCGCCGCTGCTGGTACGAATCGCCTTCGATTTCGGACCCGCGGAAATCTTCTCGGTCATGCTGCTCGGCCTTCTGGCGGGCTCCACGATGGCTCGCGGCTCGCCGCTCAAGGGCGTCGCCATGACGACGTTGGGATTGCTGCTCGGCATCGTCGGCACGGACGTTACTAGCGGCGTGCAACGGTTCACGTTTGGATTTCTGGAACTCTCTGACAAGATCGAACTCGTCGCGCTAGCACTTGGCCTTTTCGGTGTGGCTGATTTTCTCGTCAGTATCAACCGCATGCACGCGGTCACGTCGAGCAACAAGACGATGGACGTAGGCTTCAAGGATATGCTGCCGAGCAAGACGGAGATCAAGCAGGCTTTCTGGCCGACGATTCGCGGAACGTTGGTCGGCACGCTCTTCGGCGCAATGCCCGGGACCGGTCCGACGGTAGCGTCGTTCGTAGCGTATGCATTCGAGCGGAAGGTATCTCGCAAGCCCGGACGCTTCGGCCATGGGGCACTCGAGGGCGTTGCAGCGCCGGAAGCTGCGTCCCATTCCAAGACGCAGGTCGATTTCATCCCGACGATGAGTCTCGGCATTCCCGGCGACGCGGTGATGGCGCTCATTCTTGGCGCGCTGCTGATTCAAGGTATTCAGCCGGGTCCCCAAATGATCAGGGAACACCCGGACATCTTCTGGGGCTTGATCGCAAGCTTCTGGATCGGCAATGTGTTGCTGATGATCATGAACCTACCGATGATCGGCGTCTGGGTCAGAATGCTGAAGGTGCCTTACCGCTACCTTTTGCCGTTGGCGATGGGCTTTATCGCCATCGGGGTGTACTCCACGAATAATTCGCTTTTCGATGTTGGCGAGGCACTCTTCTTCGGCGTAGTCGGCGCGGTCCTTCTTGCACTCGACTTTCCCGTCGCGCCAATCCTGCTCGGCTTCGTGCTCGGGCGACCATTCGAAGAGAATTTCCGCCGGGCACTGCTGCTGTCACGCGGCGACATGATGATCTTCGTCGAACACCCGATTAGCGCCGTGCTGATCACGCTTTGCGCCTTGTTGCTGCTGAGTCAAATCTGCTTCGGGTTGCGGCGAGCGGTGATTCAAAGACGACTGAGCGCTGCCGCGCAGACGGGCCAGGCCCATCAACCGGGACAACTAGCTCAGGGCGGAATTGAGTCGATCGGCGTGCGCGCCGCGCAAACGGCGAGCCGCCGCACGTCCGACATGTGAGTCCAGACATTGTGTGCTGCCGACGCCTACACGCATCGTTCTTATCCGTTCATTAACGCCGCTGCAGCGGCACTGGAAAGGAGGAAGAAAAGATGGTTTCCGTTTGCACCAATACAGTCACAGCAGATTTTACTTGCCTCGACGGATTGCTGCGGCGGCGACACAGCTGCCGAGCCTTTCTGCCGCAGCCAGTATCGCGAGATGTCATCCGGCAAATTCTGGCGACGGCGCAACGCACTGCATCCTGGTGTAATGCCCAACCCTGGCAGGTCCACATGGTGAGCGGCGAGCCGCTCGAGAGTCTCCGTAGCGATCTGATGGCCCGCGCCTCAGCGAACATCGCTCCGTCGCCCGAACTCGATTGGCCGCGCGAGTATCGCGGCGTTCATCAGACGCGCAGGCGAGAATGCGGCTGGGCCCTTTATCAAGCCACCGGCGTGCGGAAAGGCGATCGCGAAGCCGCGGCGCGACAGGGGAGAGAGAACTTCCGGTTATTTGGTGCTCCGCACCTCGCGGTCGTATGCAGTGACGGTTTCCTCGGCACTCACGGGGTCATGGATTGCGGCGCCTGGGTGTCCAACTTCATGTTGGCAGCCACCGCAGTAGGCGTCAGTGCAATCGCACAAGCCGCACTGGCCTCATGGCCTGATCTCTTGCGCAAGCACCTCGATATTGGCGCCGAGAATCGCATCATCTGCGGCATCTCCTTCGGATTCGAAGACAAGGAGCACGTCGCCAACAGGTTCCGCACCTCGCGGGCACCGATCGACGACGTCGTCGCGTGGGTGGAATGACCATCGCTGCGCGTAAAAAATCTGGAGATTCCGGCTCCGGGTGGTCGGGGTTGCGCCGGTGTCTTTTATAGACAAACCCGGCGCAGACGCCACCGGCAACGACACCACACCGTGCAACGCAGCGACTGGTCGTCGGTCGTCGGTCGCCACGCGGTCCGTCAATTTCTGCCGAATAAGGCTTCCGAACCCAGGATGAAGGTTTCGAGGCCCGTTAGCGCGCCCAATTGAAAGATCGTCAGGATCTCTTCTCGTGTAGCGCCGTGCTGCAGCGCATGGCGTATGTGAAGCGCAAGGCCCGTTCCATACATATGAGTAACGGAAGAGTCGATGGCAATGTAGATCAATTCTCGCTCTTTGGGTGTCAGCGAACCATGCTTCCACGGTTCAGTCGATAGTCCCGACAGCGCCTTGAAGTAATCCGGAAGCAGCCGCGCGATGGTATCGCGCTGTTCGTTCCAGAATCCGCGCGTCTTCACGAAGTCCTCTCGTATTTCTTCGATATCGGAGCGCGTAGATGGTAGCTCGGCGGCATCCGGCCCACGCGTCGCTCGCAGCTCCTCGAGGAGGATCGGCACGGCGAAGTAAAGCGCATGGTTGCTCAAGCCGACGATGGACAACAGGACGTCAATCACGTCGTGCTCCGATGCGCCGGCCACTCTGGCCCGTTCGACGTGCCGCCTGATAGCCTTTTCATTCAGCGCCGTCGCCGATGCATGCAGCGCAAGCAGCACGAGCTCCTTCATTCTAGGTGAAAGATGCTCGTCGCCGATAGCGACGCGCCAGAACCGGGCGGCGGCTTCAAATGACGTCGGGGCCGTCAGGCGCAGACGTTCCGGCACGCGCGGGTCATCGAAAGTGCCGTCGAGTTGGTCCTGGTCATAGTGCACATCGCCTCCTTACGCCGGGTGCGCCGGCGGGCTAGCTATTGATGGAGCGAATACCGCGGTCGCAGTTGGGGTTGCCGCCCGCTTTGGAAGGTATCGCGGTCAGTTCATGCCGCAGGACGTGAAGGTAGCGGGAACGCCGTGCCACGCATGGTTGTAGAAAAAGAATAGACGTGTGACTGGAGGCGCATCCAGCGTGTCTTAAGCAAAGCTCATTTGCGCCAGACAGAAAAAGTCGGGTTGGCGTCGTACCGCGGTAGATGCGCGCGGGCCGACGATTTTTGCGGCCGGAGCAAGACTCCTAACCGCGTCCGCGGGTAGCCGATGGCTAACACCGCTACTAGAATTTGTTCACACGGGCAAACCTCGAAAGGTTGCTTTGCCAGGCACAAACAAGGAACGAACGTTATGGAAGAAGTTATCTCTATCTCCAGCAGCGCTGAGAGTGTGCATAGTGAGGCGCATCTGGTTCAAAGGTGGCTGTCTCGTCTCGAGCAGGCGCTGAAGTCGCTGAACCGCGACGCCCTGGGTCAGCTTTTTGCCGACGAATGCCACTGGCGTGATTTGCTGGCGTTCACTTGGAGCATTACACCGCATCAGGGGCGCGAGAGCATCGTTAACGAGCTCATAAGCAGACAGCACAAAATCCAGGCGCATCGGTTCGAGATTGCGGAAAATCGTACGCCGCCGCGTCGCGTCAAGCGTATCGGGATTCCAGTGACTGAGGCTATTTTTAATTTCGAGACAGCCGACGGCCGTGGTAGTGGCGTCGTGCGGCTCTTGGAATGCGAGCCCGAGAGGGCCTGGATTTTCATGACGTCGCTGCAGGAGCTGAAGGGCCATGAGCCGGCGGTGGGGGAGCGGCGTCCATCGGGCGCGGAATACTCTCGCCAGTTCGGCAGCCAGAACTGGGCGGAGCGTCGTGCGAAGGAGCAAGCGTTCGAAGATCGCGAGCCTGCCGTATTGATCATTGGCGCTGGCCAGACGGGCTTGTCCACAGCGGCTCGGCTTCGGATGATTGGTGTGGACGCGCTATGCGTGGAGAAGCTGCCTCGGGTGGGAGACGTGTGGCGCCAGCGGTATCACTCGTTAGCGCTGCATAATCAGGTGGCGCTGAACCACATGGCATACATGCCGTTTCCACCAACCTGGCCGAAGTACCTTGCGAAGGACATGCTGGCCAATTGGATCGAGAACTACGCATGGGCGATGGAGTGCAATGTCTGGACAAGCACGGCGTTTGTGGGCGGGGAATATGATGAGGCAGCTGGCCACTGGCATGCGACGGTGCGTCGCGCCGACGGGTCCGAGCGTGTGCTTCGGCCAAGGCATATCGTGTTCGCTAATGGCATCGTTGGTGCGCCCAAGCGGCCTAGGCTGGCAGGGCTCGAGGACTTCAAGGGCGAGGTCCTGCACACGCACGACTACAAGGACGGGGCACCCTGGCGCGGAAGGAATGCGCTGGTGCTCGGCGCAGGCACGAGCGGCCACGACATCGCGCAGGACCTGCATGGCCACGGCGCAAACGTCAAGCTAATCCAGCGTGGTCCGATCGCAGTCACGAGCCTTGACGCCGCATGCGTTACCTATACCACCTACTACGATGACGGCTTGCCTATTGAGGATTGCGACCTGCTGGCATTGTCCGCTACCTACCCCATTGCGGTGCGAAATGCGCAGGCTGTGACGAAGCGGCAGCAGGAATTGGACAAGGTGCTGCTCGACGGTCTGCGCGCACGGGGCTTCAAGCTAGATTTTTGCGAGGACGGAACCGGGTACATGATGAAGGTGCGCCGTACGCACGGTGGCTACTATCTGAACTGCGGCTGCTCGGAATTGATTGTCAATGGGCAGGTCGGCCTGCTGCACTTCGAGGACATCGAACGCTTTGTCGAGGACGGTGCGCTGATGAAGGACGGGCGCGTGGAGAAGGCGGACCTGTTGGTGACCGCCACGGGCTATCAAAGCCAGCAGCACGTGGTGAGGGAATTGTTGGGTGCCGCGGTTGCCGAGATAGTCGGTCCCATTTGGGGAATCGCGAAGGACGGCGAACTCAACAACATGTACAGGCCCACGGCGCAAAAGGGGCTATGGTTTCTCGGCAGCGGCCTATCGCAGGCACGCATTTACTCACATTACGTCGCCTTGCAAATCAAGGCCCGCGAGATTGGGCTCATTACCTGAGCCACGACCGCACGGGCCCACGAGTTCGCGGACAAGGGTGACACGTTCTTAACAATTGCCGCCCTGATCGCTTACCGACTCAAAAACGAGGATACGAGACATGCTGGATCTGACTGGTAAAGTGGCTTTCGTCGCAGGCGCGGGTTCATTGGGTGAGGGGTGGGGCAACGGCAGGGCCACGGCGGTGCTGATGGCTCGGCAGGGCGCCAAAGTGTTCGGTGTGGACATCAATGAGCAGGCATTGATTGACACTGCGGCGATCATGGAGCGGGAAGGTCACAAGAACTGGGCGTGGCAAAGATGCGATTTGACGTCCAATGATGACGTCAAGGCGGCGATCGACGCGTGCGTGGAACAGTTCGGTCGGGTTGATATCCTGGTCAACGTTGTGGGAGGGAGTGTCCCGGGTGATCCCGTGTCGCTCGGCGTCGACGCGTGGGATGCGCAGATGGACCTGAATCTCAAGACGGCGTTTCTCGGCTGCAAGCATGTGCTTCCCATCATGCTGCGGCAGTTTGAGGCTGAAGGCAAAGGTGGCGCAATCGTTAACGTCTCAAGCATCGCGCACATGAGCCATCAGGTCGGCGGACGCGTGCACGTCGCTTATGCGGCTTCGAAGGCTGGACTTATGGCGTTCAGCCGCTCGACTGCCATTGCCTACGTGAAGAAGGGCATACGGGTCAACACAGTCGTGGTCGGGATGATGGACACACCGACCGTCAAAACACGGATCACCAAGCAATTGGGCGTATCCGCCGACGAATTGAATGCCAACCGCAACGCCGCGATTCCTATGGGTTTCATGGGCGACGCGTGGGACATTGCGAATGCCATAGTGTTTCTCGCAAGCGACGAGGCGAAATACATCACCGCGACGCAACTCGTCGTGGATGGCGGCGTGACAGCGGCCAGGTAGGCGCGGCGACAAGGAGGACCCGATGACTCATGGTGCCTTTCAGCACAATCCGATCAGGCCAGAGTGGCTCGCCGCGCGAACCGAAGCGCCACTCGATCCCGCACTCCCGGTCGTCGACTCGCACCATCACCTTTATCAACGTCCGGGTCTCAAATATCTATTCGATGACATGCTTGCCGACCTGCGATGCGGTCATGACGTGCGCGGAACAGTGTATGTGCAGGCGCGGACGATGTATCGGGCCGACGTTTCCCCGGCGATGAGCCCGGTCGGCGAGACCGAATTTGCCAACGGAGTGGCAGCAATGAGCGCCAGCGGGCTTTATGGTGATGTGCGAATGTGCGCGGCCATTGTGGGTTTCGCGGATCTGCTTCTCGGCGACGACGTCCGTCCTGTGCTGGAACGCCATATCACAGCGGGGGGCGGCCCAGCGTCGGAAGGCGGCAGATTCCGCGGCATTCGCCAGTCTCTCGCTTGGGACGGCGACGCCGCCCTATTCAATGCGGCAGCTTATTCGACCACCGAAGACATGATGGATAGCGCGCCGTTTCGGGCTGGTTTTGCGCATCTGGGTGAGCTTGGCCTTAGTTTCGATGCCTGGTTGCTCTTTCCTCAGATACCGCGACTAACGTCGCTGGCGCGCGCCTTTCCAGAGACGCCCATCGTGCTGAACCATTGCGGGGGAGTGCTGGGCATCGAGCGTTTCGCAGGTAGGCAGCAGGAGGTGCTCGCCGAATGGAAGGCTTCGCTCCATGACCTTGCCAAATGCCCCAACGTAATGGTCAAGCTCAGTGGTCTCGGTATGCGGTTATCCGGCTTCCGCTTCGAGGATCGGGACCGGGCCCCGTCGTCAGCAGACCTCGCCGATGCGTGGCGCCCCTGGTTTGAAACGTGTATCGAGGCTTTCGGTGCGGACCGATGCATGTACGGTAGCAATTTCCCTGTCGATAAGGGAAGCTATAGCTTCGGCGTCGGACTAAATGGCGTCAAGCGGATCGCCTCCAGTGCGAGCGCCGAGGAGAAGGCCGATTTGTTTTGGCGAAGCGCGACGCGGTTCTATCGTCTCCGATTGGACATGACCTCTTCGTGGCGCGTCGCATTGGCAAGCGCGGATGACTGCAGAGAAGCACGTGATGTCGGACCACAACACATTTAATCTGGATAACTGATGTTTCCCATAAACTTCCTGCGCCACTCGGCGCTCGTCTGTCCGGATGCCGTGGCGGCGGTCGATGGTGATTGTCGTCTGACATATAAGGAATTGATTGATCGAAGTGATGCTTTGGCAGCGGGGCTACAGAACCTGGCAGGCAAAACACGGCCGACTGTCGCGCTGCTGGGACCCAACAGTGTCGAGATGCTGGTAGCGTTGATGGCGGTCCATGCCTGCGGAGCGATTCTGGTGCCGCTCAATGGGCGTAACGCCCCGCCTGAACTCGATGCGCAGATCGGCCGTGCCAAACCGGACGTGGTCGTCGTTCATCGAGCCTATCTGGACAAGTTCACCGCTGGTGATCGCCACGTGTCGGTCGTCGATGCATACCCGGCCGACGCGCGGGCCATGACTCTACTCGAGCGCAAGCATTGGGGGCAACGCGCTGAATGGAGTGCCAGCATTACAGACATCAACGCCATCAAATTTACAGGCGGCTCATCGGGCGTGCCTAAGGGGGTGTTGCAGTCTTTTAGATGCATCAACGCGCTAGTCAGTGCGGTCGTGATGACGTTCGAGCTGACACCGAACGATCGCTATCTTTGCGCTGCACCGATGACTCATGGGGCGGGGGCGTTCATCCTGCCGACGCTATCCAAAGGTGGACGTGTGGTGCTGACATCGAACGCGGCGCCCGGGCACCTCCTCGACCTCATGCAGCGCGAGCGCGTAACGAGTACCTGGATTCCGCCGACGCTACTTTATAAGCTGATTGACGAGCAGAAGGCGCGGCCGCGCGAGCTGTCCCGCCTGGCCCACCTCATTTGGGGCGGAGCAGCTGCATCACCCGCCCGCCTGCGCGAAGCGCTACAAGTGTTCGGTCCAGTGATCGAAACTGCCTACGGCCAGACGGAAGCGCCTCTGATTCTGTCCGCCGCACGCGCGAGCGACATGGCGGACGAAAGGCGGCTCACGTCGGTTGGTCGAGTCGCACCTCTGGTGGATGTCACGATCCAGGACAAAGAGGGAAACCGGCTCGGCCCCAATGAACCGGGAGAGATTTGTGCGCGCGGAGATCTGCTGATGAGCGGATACCTTGATATGCCGGAAGAATCGGCGAAGGCGATCCGTGACGGTTGGCTCCGCACGGGCGACGTGGGTCTCGTCGATGAAGACGGATTTCTGTACATCAAGGACCGGATACGTGACGTGGTGATCAGCGGCGGGTTCAACGTCTATCCGTCGGATGTCGAAGCTGTAATCGCCCAGCACCCGGCGGTGTCTGAGGTAGTGGTATTCGGGGTACCCGACGACCACTGGGGCGAGCGCGTCGAGGCCGCCCTGGAACTCCGTGAGGGCCAGATCGCCACCGAGGATGAACTCATCGCATTCTGCAAGGAGCGCGTTGGGTCCGTCAAAACGCCGAAGCATATGAGAATCGTCACATCGCTGCCACGGAGCGCGGTGGGCAAAGTCGTTCGCCGGGAAGCGCGGGCGATGGCAATATCGGGAGGTAACGCCTGACGCCTTTAATGCCAGATCACACTGACCGTTTTTCACTGCACCTATACCACGCTTAGTCTCGGATTCAGGCGAAAATGTCTCGATTCCAGGCACCGAAAAGCTGAAACAGGAGACACGCTAGATGAATCAGCCTACTCGCACGCTCGACGTTCAGTCGTTTATCGATGGTGAGCGATTTTCACCCTGCCAGTGGTTGATACTGACGCTATGTTTTCTCGCGTTCGCCGCCGACGGTTTTGACAACGCGGCAATCGGCTACATCGTGCCGGCGCTGATCCGCGATTGGGGGGTGGCACGTGACGCCTTGGGCTCCGTCATGAGCGCGGCGCTGCTCGGCGTCGGGATTGGCGCGCTCGCCGCCGGTCCGCTGGCCGACCGCGTTGGCCGCAAGACGGTGCTGGTCTTGTCCATTGCTTGTATTGGTGTCTGGAGCCTCGCGGCGGCACAGGCACATACCATTGGTGTCCTGCTTATGTTCCGCTTCCTGACGGGGTTGGGGCTTGGTGCCGCGATGCCGACTGGAATAACGCTCACGTCGGAATACGCTCCGGAGCGCATACGCGGTGTCGTGGTCAACAGCATGATCTGCGGTTTCTCCTGCGGAATGGTCATTGGCGGCGCAGCGTCGGCGTGGCTCATACCGCATGCAGGCTGGAAGAGCGTGTTAATCGCGGGCGGCGTCGGCCCCTGCCTGATCGCGTTGCTGGTCGCTGTCGCAATGCCGGAATCAGCCCAATTTCTTGCGGTGCGCCAAGGCACGCATGCACGCATCGCTCGCATCCTTAAGCGGATCGCGCCGCAACAGCAGTTCGACAACTGCAGGTTCGTTGCCAGCCAGCGCGGCGAGCCCGCGCGCGGCGCGGCGCTTGCGCTAGTATTGTCCCGGCGCTATTTGCCGCGCACGTTGCTGCTCTGGGCTGCATATTTTTTGACGCTGGTCGTCTATTACCTGCTCGTCAACTGGATGCCGACACTTTTCCATGATGCGGGCTTTGACGCGTCGCGCAGTGCCTTGGTGACGTCCTTGTTCCCGCTTGGCGGGGTGATCGGCACCGTCATTACCGGCTGGTTAATGGATCGTTTCGACGCGAACCGCACGATAACGTTCGCATACGTGTTGGCGGCCTTGCTGGTATTCATCGTGGGGCGGAGCGTCGGTAGCGCACCGGTGTTCTTTGGTGTTCTGATTTTCCTTTGTGGGATGGTCCTCACCAGCGCGGCGACTTCTACATCTGCTTATCCGGCCAGGGTCTATCCGACGCAGGCGCGCGCGACGGGCGTTGCATGGGTTCTTGGCGTCGGTCGAACCGGCGCTGTCGCCGGCGCGTTCCTGGGCGGTGAACTGCTCACGCTAGGTTGGCGGGCGGCAGACGTGTTTGGCCTGCTTGCCGCGCCGACGCTATTGGCTGGGGGGGCCGTGTACGCGGTTTCGATCTGCCTGTCGCATGCAAGGGGCGAGGAAGAGCCAACGACTGCAGCCGTGAAGCACTCCTAGCCAGGGCGTACCCCCGTCGTCACGGTATGCCGCAGGTGCGGCAGCGCATGACGGCTGTCCAATCGGCGAATCCCGGGAACAGTTTCGCAACGGACGAGTTCGCGCAAATCCAGACGTTTATAAAGGTCGTCGAGGACGGCAGTTTTTCGGCGGCTGCACGTTGCACGAACTCTTCGGTCAGTTCGATTGCGAGACAGATTCAGGCGCTCCAAGTTGAACTGGGTATCAGGCTTCTGAATCGCACTACTCGCAGTCTGGCGTTGACTGAGCCGGGACAAGTGTTTCATGATCGCGTCAGTACGATCGCAAGGGAACTCAGCAATGCCAAATCGGAGGCGGCCTCGTTTCGGGGACCAGATCACTTCCTCACCTGCTGCAGCGATACCCGGACCTGGGCTTTGATATTTCACTGACTGACGAGCGGGTAGACCTCGTTTCGAACAATATCGACGTGGCCATCTGGGCGGGCGACATACCCGATGCGGAACTGGTCGCGAGACCTATTAGTCCAATCCGCCGGATTGTTTGCGGCTCGCCAGAATACTTCAGGCGGCGAGGCATTCCGAAGACACCTGACGACCTGCGGGACCATATCTGTCTGCTCTATGCAGCGCGGTCGTACGGCAATATGTGGGCATTCTCGAGGAATGGTGCACGACAGGACGTTGCCGTCCACGGGAACCTGCGGTCCGATAATGGCCTGGTTTTGCTCTCCGCCGCGTTGGCAGGCACCGGCATTATCATGGTCCATGAGTGGATGGTCCGGCTGCCAATACTAGGCGGTCAGCTGATGCGGGTGTTGGATGACTATGTCGTCAGTCCCACGCGCTGCAGACTCGGAGATGCATGCCGTTTATCCAAGTGGTCGCGGTCTTTCACGGAGGATCTTTATCCACTTCTTGATCGAATTGTTCCAGCCAGAAGAGGTGGCTGCCGGAGCAGCCGCTGTCCGGGAGCCGGGCTGCACGCATGGGAGGTACGGAGAGCCTTGAAGAGTTCAACCGCAAAATCTTGCTTACGCCCGCACATCATGAGGTTGAGCGTGCCAACTTTCGTGGCACGGGTCAGTAGGTCTTAGACGCTCGCTGATTGGAGCGATGCTGGTTGCGGAGCTGGCTAGTTGATCAGAGGCCCGAGCACGTGAACAGCCGTGGCGGCATCTTCAACGCCAAGCAGTCCACCCCCGTTTTCGATAATGCCAAAGCGGGCGCCTGCCACCTGTCCGGATCCCGCTTCACCCCGAAGTTGTGTCACTACGTCGTGGATCATTACCAACCCGGTAGCACCGATCGGATGCCCCTTCGAGATGAGGCCACCCGATACGTTGATCGGGATTCGCCCGCCGAGTGAGGTCTCACCGGAAAGTCCCATTGGTCCGCCATCGCCACGGGCGCAAAACCCCAGGTTTTCGGATTGCAACACCTCGGCAAACGCCGTTGCATCATGTAATTCGGCCAGACTCATCTCATCCGGACCTGCCCCGGCTTGCTCATAAGCTTTGCGCGCGGCGATCAGTCCCGAATGTCGTTCGTAGTCGTCCGGGTCGCGATCTGAACTGCTTACGATTACGGAAGCCGCCACCTTGACCGCGCGCCGTGAACCGAGTTGCTTCAGCGCCTTTTCGCTCATCAGCACAGCGGCGGCGGCGCCGTCGCTAATGGGTGAGCACATTGAGCGCGTGAGGGGCCACACGACAGGAGCGTCGTGCAGAACCTGCTCGGTTGTCATGGGCTTGCGATACTGCGCGTGCGGATTATGAACGGAATGGCGGTGATTCTTGGCAGCGATTGCCGCGATTTGCTCAGCAGTAGTACCGAATTTTGCCATGTGCTGACGCGTCAGGCCGGCGTAAATATCCATAAAAAAACTGCGTCCGGGTGCGCCGATTCGCATGTCGTCCTCCACGCTTGGTGGCACAGCCGACTTGCCGAGATTCGCCAGGCGCTCAAACGTCTCGTTGACGAGGTGGACATCCGTTCCGCCATTGAATGCCTTGAACATTGCTTCCTTTTTTTCCGGATAAAAGAGCTTGTCCGCACCCACAGCGAGCACGATGTCATGCTGGCCGGCCAAGATGCTCGTCATGGCCTGGTTGAAAGCCGTGCTGCCGCTGGCACATGCGTTCTCCACATTGATAATGGGAATGGTTTGAACTCCAATAGCTTTCAAGGCGCATTGCCCACGGATGGAATTTTGCCCCTCCATCTGACCTTGACGTGCGTTGGTGAACCACGCGCCTTGCACATCTTTGAGTTCCAACCGGGCGTCCCGCAGTGCCAAATTGACTGCTTCGCGAACCAGATCTTTGACCGACTTGTCCACGAACTTCCCGAGATTTGTCATTCCGACGCCCACTACATATGCACTAGTCATTGGTATTCCATCCTTTCGTATGCTCCCGGAAGACGATTTCTCTGAGTATTTCGGGAGCAAAGTAATTTGTTAAGGGTCCGCTGCGCTTCGCGACTTAAGACAACAAACATGCTTCGATTCTAGGCGTGTCCAGTCCGCGTGGGCTGTCGTTAAGGCGGCAAGGTTCTTTGTCCCCAATGCAAAAGCCGCCGATTGGACGGAAGCGACTAATCGACCCAGTCGCCCATGCGCGCGGATCGCTTTACTTTCCTTGCGAATATGGTCTCTTCGTTGTCAAAACTTCGAGTACTGGCAACCGTAGTAGCCGATCGATGGTTGGTCTTGCGCAATTATTTTTGGCCGCGTGCCGTGTTGTTCAACGGCAAGCCACTCCTGCGAACATTCGCGTGAGCGATGGGCTCGCATTTTCATACGTTGTGGAATTGATTCTGCAGATCCGTACATTTGCCGATGAGGAGTGAATCCGCAACGCGCGTTGCGCTAGTTTGGCGGCACGTCGGCCAATAAGCAGGGGGCGTCGGTTGAAGCCTCTTCGCCATGAAACAAATTCACAAGGAAGTCGACAAAAATTCGAACTTTGCGTGAAAGACCGCGGCTGCTGGGATACACCACATACAATTCGGAATCTTCTGCTCTCGGTCGCACGGTATACTCGCTCATTGTTCTGGCAAGTTCATTTCGAGAGACTGGAAGCCGGACCGTCCATTCTTGGGCTACGAGGATACCGATGCCCGCCATTGCCGCGGAAATCAGAACTAAGCCATTGTCCGAGCGGAGGTTACCGTTGACCTCGATATCCTCCCGCGTGCCGTTCTTTGTAAACTCCCAGATGTTGCCGTAAGAACGCGCTGCGTAGAGCAAGCAGTTATGGTGGCGTAGGTCTTGTGGGGTCACGGGGACGCCGTGGCCCTCAAAATAGCCGGGCGAGGCACAGACGATCCGTTCACTGCGAGTCAGGCGCCTTGCGACAATCTCCGTGTCGGGTATATGGCCCATCCAGACAGCGACGTCTATATTATTTGCTATAAGGTCGGGGCGCTCATCCGTCAGCGAGATATCGAAACCCAACTCTGGGTACTGATTGACAAGACGGGGGAGCGCCGGAACGATAATCGTTGTGCCTGTTGAGACTCGCAGCGACACCCTCAGGACTCCCTTGACGCTATCCTGGAAGGACGTGGCTTCTGATTTCGCGTTTCTTAGCTCTTTTGAGATGGTGCGAACCCGCTCAAAAAATAGTCTGCCAGGCTCAGTCAGCGACAAGCTACGTGTGCTGCGGTTAAGGAGCCGTATGCCAAGCTCTTCTTCGAGCGACTGAATTTGTCTTGCTACCGCACTAATGGAGGAGTCGGTGCAACGGGCTGCAGCCGAAAAACTGCCGGCTTCGACCACCTTAATAAACGTTTGAATGCGCGTGAAGTCGTCCATCATCCAACCCGGATGCCTATTTTGAAGAGATTTCTTGCCAGCGAAGCGTACTCGCGAGCGAAAGCGTTCCCGATTTACCTGCAATTCCACAGCAGACATTGATCGTCGCGCGTTGTCAACGAGGACTCTCCCTATACGCGGAGCCGTCCCGGGGAGCGTCGGTGATCTGCACCCGCGACGCCTTTGGCATACATATCACCTCAGGTATGACGAAAGGTTCGAGTGCGTCATTTGGTTTGGATGCGTCCTGATCGGAACGCTTGCTGAGACAATCCTCGCTGTATTCGTGCCACGCCGGCAAGACGCCTTCGCTACCACGATCGCGGGCGGGGCATCAACGGCGGGAGTTCGCCGATACGCTGCGCGCGACGCGATGTTGGGAAACGTACGCGGAACCTCCCGCGGCTGTGGATTGCTGCGTCGCAATAACTGCGTCGCATTTTTGCGAAAGACGACAAGCACCTTGGCCTGAAAATGGGCGTGCGCAGTCTGGACTCAGTCGCAGCGCGTTGGTACGCTTCCTCAAAAGAAAGACATCATCTTTTGCAAGAAACTGAACCGCTCATCAAGGTGCGAGATGGCAAATCGGCAGGAATGCTTCGCGCACACGTTCTCAACAAGGGACGCAGTATGTCGATGCATTCGTGCTGCGATGATGAGAAGGAAAGCGAAATGATTCGCGCACTCATGTTGTGCCAGCCGACAGTGTACGAAAACTGGAAAGGTCTCTCGCAAGCGCATCCGACGCGCTGATTTTTCGGCCTCGAAGCTTTTATTGGGAATGACCTTTCAAGCGGGCCATACACAAACGGCCCCGACACTATCTAGGGACTTTTAGTTTATGAACTTCGATCTCAATGAAGATCAGTTGTCGATTCAGTCGTCAATCGAAAAGATCTGTGAGAAATTCGACGACGATTACTGGTTGGAGCGCGACCGCAATGGCGGCTTCCCTCATGACTTTTATCGAACGCTCGCGGAAAATGGTTGGCTCGGCATTGCGATGTCCCCTGACTATGGCGGTGCGGGATTGGGGATGACGGAAGCGGCCTTAATGATGCGAACCATTAGCGCGTCAGGGGCCGGCCTATCGGGAGCTTCGGCCGTACACATCAACATCTTTGGTCTTAACCCAGTACAGGTGTTCGGAACCGACGAGCAGAAGCAAAGGTTCTTGTCGCCGCTCATCAAAGGAGAGGACAAAGCCTGTTTTGCAGTGACCGAGCCGGACGCTGGACTTGATACAACACACCTGAAGACCCAGGCGGTGCGAGACGGCGATCACTACGTCATCACGGGAAGAAAAATCTGGATTTCCACCGCCCAAGTGGCCAACAAAATGCTGATCATCGCGCGTACGACCCCGCTCGACCAGCTAGCGAAACCGACGGACGGGTTGAGTCTCTTCTACACCGACCTCGACCGCAGTCGCGTGGAGGTGCGCGAAATCGAAAAGATGGGCCGCAAGGCCGTCGATTCCAATATGTTGTTTATCGACGGATTGCGGGTTCCGAAGGCCGACTTGATCGGTGTCGAGGGACGAGGTTTCCAGTACTTGCTGCACGGGCTGAACCCCGAACGCATATTGATTGCAGCCGAGGCCATTGGTCTCGGGCAAGCGGCATTGCGTCGCGCTACTCAGTACGCAAAGGAGCGGATCGTATTCGGCCGTCCAATCGGGCAAAACCAGGCAATTCAGCATCCTCTGGCACAAGCGTGGATGCAACTGGAGGCGGCCAACCTGATGGTGTTGAAAGCGGCGACTCTTTACGACGCAGGCAAGGCCTGCGGTGCCGAGGCAAATAGCGCTAAGTACCTCGCTGCCGAGGCGGCTTTCCAGTCCTGCCAGACAGCGATCGCTACGTTGGGCGGAATGGGTTATGCGAAGGAATACCATGTCGAACGATACCTTCGGGAATGCATGATCCCTCGGTTGGCGCCCGTGAGCCCTCAGATGATTATGTGCTTTATCGCCGAAAAAGTGCTGGGTTTGCCCAAGTCCTACTGAACTTGGTGAGCCGCCGTGCCTCGGCGACATTCCGCGACTGGTAGCGGACGTCTCATCGCGTTCGCGATGTTAGGGAAGTGTCGGGCACGCGCGGCCACGGGAGTAGGAGGGCGGCGCCCTTGGTCAGTGTCCTAGGTGGAGGCTTCCCGTCACGGCTATCGATTACTTGGCAACCAACCATCGGGCACGGCCTTGACGCACGTGCGTCACATTCCAGCGAGAGCCCGGTTCTGACGTACGGAACAATGCAATGCGCCGCGTTGACGATATCGGCCACAATGTTCACGATGTTTGCAACGGAATTCGAGAGAGAAGAGCAAGCGTTGATAGCGGAGCATACGGCGTCCTGCGCATGCTGTTCTGCGCTCGGATTCGGTCGTTTAGCGCGGCCAATGAGCTGGCGCCGGTCCCTCGCGATTCGAAAGATTTCGATCGGCACGCGAAAGCGAGCAGATCACACATCCCCCAATTACCGACGAACAGATCCTATGAATGCCCGAGTGGAATCGAAAACGCCCACGCTGTTCTCCGAATACCGGCTGCGCGATGTGATGTTCCGCAACCGTCTCGTCGTCTCGCCCATGCAAATGTACATGACTGGGCCAGACGGCATTGCTACGGATTGGCACTTTCAGCACCTTGTGAAATGGTCACTCGGGGGGTTCGGGACGGTGTCCACTGAGGCGTTGATGATTGACCCGGTGGGGCGCAACACCTATGGGGATTGCGGCATTTGGGGAGATGAACACGTCGCTCCGCTTCGCCGCATCACTGATTTCCTCCATGAGCGCGGATCGCTCGCGCTTGCGCAGATTCATCACGCCGGCCCGAAGGCATCCCGTCAGCGACCTTGGGAAGGTCTCGGTCCCCTTGGCGAGGCCGAGGCAGCGCGCGGGGAAGCTCCGTGGCAGCCGGTGAGCGCCTCGGCCACCGCCACACTGCAGGGTTGGCAGCAACCGCGAGCACTCACGGCTGCCGAGATCGACGTGATCATCGAGAAGTACGCAGCGGCGGCCGAGCGCGCTGATCGGGCCGGCTTCGACGTGCTGGAGGTCCACGCGGCGCACGGATACCTGATTCATTCATTCCTATCTCCGCTTACTAACTTCCGGCAGGACGACTACGGAGGCGGTATGCGAGGCCGCATGCGAATCGCGCTGAAAATTGCAGAGGCGGTACGCACCCGATGGCCGGCTGGCAAACCGCTTTTCTTTCGCCTGTCGGCGGTGGATGCTACGGAGCCGCCCAACGGCGGCTCGATGTGGACTTTAGAGGACAGTTGCGTGCTAGCACGTGAGCTCAAAGACCGCGGCGTCGATGTCATTGACTGTTCCTCGGGCGGCATCCGCTCGGCGAATTCTGTCATGGATGTTGCGAAGAACAGATCCAAGCTAAGGCGAGGCTTTCAAGTGCCCTATGCGAGAGCAATTCGCAGCAAGGCGGACATTCCGACGATGGCGGTGGGCGTTATCCTCGACGGGCCGCAAGCGGAGGAGATCCTTCAAGATGGGAGCGCAGACTTGATCGCGATCGGGCGCGAGGCGCTGACCGATCCCCATTGGGCGCTGCATGCGGCACAAGCATTGTCGGCAGATCCGGAATGGCATTTGTGGCCGCGGTCTTACGGTTACTGGCTTTCCTACCGAGACCGCATCGGAATCGAATAGGCCGGTTTGTGCTTTCACTTGCCGGGTACCGAAACGTTGCGAGTGGGAAATCATCATAATCGTTGTGACTTACTGAGGGACTTGATCAAGCTGCCGGTGCATTGTCGCATCTGTTGCACAGTGGAACTGAACTCCCGAACACCAACATCGCTCGCGCTGGATTGCCAGCCTTTCATCTTCAGATACGTGCCTCGGCTAAGCCGTCTTTAAGGACGTTATCGTTGTAGCGAGCGAGTCAATAAGCAGGTGGGGGGGCACGCTCATGCGCTCGTGAGGTTCTACACGACAGGAAAAAAAGACAAGCGTATCGCAGCATATCCTTGCATGGACGGCCTCGAATCCCAAGTACGACATCTGTAGCGTCCTATTTCATCTCGCGGAACGGCAGAAGAATGCTCCTTGACCATCGCCCTGCTGCGCTTCAATCATTGCTGGGAGACGAGTCGCAAATGACAGGAGTAGCGATACGATGAATACGCCCCTCGCATCGGACGAGCCCTCTCGGGGCGTGGCGGGTCAGAACGGTGCGAGCGCCAATGGCGGTGCCGGCGCAGCCGACTTTGCAGACGCGTCTGCCCCGGAAGGAATTTCCGGACGTGTGAGCGCGGACATTGCCGCGGCGCGGCAAATGGTGAGGTCCGGCGTCTGCGACATTCACGCGCACTCTGACGTAGAAGTCAGTCGTGAAAACCGCCGGCGCCCATCGTCGCATTGCGCCCTTACCACCACGGCGGCGGGCGTACTGTCGCATCGGCATCGAGGTTGTCGTAATGGACACAAAGTCGCCGACATCAACCTTATCAAGTACGCGAATCGAACGCTCGATGGGCCGGCGGCGCACGATCCGACCACAGGTGGCCGGCGTCTTGTGCAGGCCGCGGTCGGCTACATCGTTGAATTCGTGAACTGCCCGTGTATCGCAAGGCGACCCGACCGGAGCACAGCATGTACGGGTCCGGAATAGCAACGAGTATGCGTTTATCCACCCGCATCGACAGCGTTGCAAAGATAAAAGGTACAAATTGAATGTCACTCAACGATAAAGTCATCGTCATTACCGGCGCGTTCGGGCAGCTCGGGCGCGCAGTGACGGCCGAAGTGCTATGTCAAAAGGCGAGAGCCGCGCTGCTTGACATCGCTGAAGAAGACGCACCGAACCGCGCGCACTTTTGGCGCGTCGATCTCGCCTCGCTCGCGGATACGCAAATCGCGATGGGCGCGATCGCAGCGGAGTTTGGTCGGATCGATGGACTTGTAAACGTCGCGGGAGGCTTTACGTGGCAGACCCTGGAGAGCAGCAGCGATCTAGCTGCATGGCACCGCATGTACGAGATCAATGCGATGACATGTGTGACCGCATCGATGGCCGCTTTGCCGTACCTGCTGAAGGACGGTGGCCGGATCGTCAATGTTGGAGCGGCGGCCGCTGTTCGTGGCGCAACAGGGATGGGGCCCTATGCGGCGGCCAAGTCGGCGGTCGCGCGCTTTACCGAATCGCTTTCCGACGAGCTAAAGCACCGCAACGTGGCCGTCAATGCCGTTCTGCCTAGCATCATCGATACACCGCAGAACCGCGCGGACATGCCGAACGCCGATTTCAGTGCATGGGTGACGCCGCAGGACGTCGCACAGGCCATTGCGTTTCTTCTGTCGGATGCGGCCCGATCCATTACGGGCGCGCTGCTGCCGGTGACAGGGCGGATCTAACGAGCGCTAACCGCCGCTTCACACCGTGGTGCTCGTTCGGTTTGTCGAAATAGCGCATCGCATAGCGTAGTTGTCCAGATGTTTATCGCGTTTTATGAGTGGGAAATTTTTCGCGCTGCGGGACGCAAATCCCTGCTGCCGGTGCGCCAAATTCAAGCCACGAAACAATAACCGTTGAGCTCGGAGGAGACGATGAAAGATTCGACGCATACCTTACCCGCCGGCAGTCCGGTCGACAGCCCGCTCTCACACGCATCGTCAGGCGGCACCGTGCTTGACAGCGCCTACTCCTGGTACGCCCTGTTCATCATGGCTGTAGCTTGCGCGCTGTCCTATATTGATCGCCAACTGCTGAATCTGCTTGTCGATCCTGTTCGCCACTCACTGCAGATAACCGATACTCAAGTAAGCCTGGTGCAGGGCGCGGCGTTCGTCTCGGCCTATCTGATTGCCGTTCCGATCTACGGACGCCTTGCCGACACCACGAATCGTCGCAACGTTCTTGTGGCTGGCATTTGCGCGTGGAGTGTTTTTACCGCGCTATGCGGACGCGCTGAAAGCTATGGAGAGCTGTTCGCCTTTCGCTTTTTCGTCGGGGCTAGCGAGGCTTGCATCATTCCTGTTTGTTACTCTCTGATTGCGGATTATTTCTCCGCCCAACGGATGCCGCGCGCGGTAAGCCTCTTCCACGTCGCGCCGCTGGTTGGTAGCGGGGTCTCGCTGGTTGTCGGCGGCCTTGTTTTCGCCTTGGCGAACAACGTGCGCACCCTACTACCCATCCTGAACACGCTCGCCGTATGGCAAATGGCGTTCGTCCTGATCGGTCTACCAGGCTTGCTGGTTGCCGCCGTCGTCTTCTTAACCGTGCGTGAGCCCACTCGCTCGCAGACAACTCATCCGAAGGCCGCGGACCGGCCTTACACGGTCCGCGAAACGGCGACATTCATCTGGACGCGTCGCGGATTCTACGTGCGGTTCTACCTAAGCATCGGTATGTTCGCAATTGTGATTCTGGGCTTGCCCGCGTGGCTGCCTACGTTTCTTATTCGCGTTCACGGCGCGGCACGGGCTACCATCGGTTTCCAATTTGGGGTGGTGGTAATCATCTGCGCCACCGTCGGTATCTTGATCGGGCCGTGGATCAGCTCTGCGATTTTCGAAAAGCGTGGCCGCAGTGACGCATTGCTGCGTACGGCGGCATGGTCCATGATCGCTGCGGCGATCTGCTGCGCCGCGGTGCCATTCACGCCGGATGTGACGAGTACTCTGGCGGTGACGGCTGCCGCAGTCTTTTTCTTCAGCCTTCCGACCGGCATCATGCCAACCACCATACAACTGGCCACCCCGAGTCGCATGCGGGGCACCGTCGGGGCGTTTTACACCTTCTCAAGTCAATCAATCGGATTCGGCCTGGGCCCGACATCCATCGCGCTCATGACGGACAAAGTCTTCCAGGATCCGAAGATGGTCGGATCTTCGATCGCGATCGTCTGTCCGATCGCATCGGTCATTGCGTGCTGGTTGCTGTTCTCGAGCTTGAAGCATTATCGCAGGCTGCTCGAAGAGCGGAAAGCAAATGGGGCGCTGAACGCTGCTTAGTCATTCAGATTTGAGGAAAAGATTGTCGCAGCGCTGCGCGGCATTGCCGCCCTCGCGTATTCGATAAGAGATACTTTGTTGTATCTGCGGGGCGCGTAACGGTGACGTACACGCAGTTGGTCGCATTGTTCGACGTTCTACCGCTCGCACAGTCCGTCGAGAACTACGAGGTTCGAATGCCGGGGCGCTTCCGGGCTGGCAAGGCGTCAGCGTATTTCGCGCGGGCCGAACTCGACCGCAGAAGAGTGTTGATCGCTTTCATTGATGATCACCGGTCGGATGAATCGTGCAGAGCCTATCAGCACAGTGCTGTCGATCGCTCGGTTGACGTTCTACCCGTCTTCGTCCCGATCGCGGAGCCACGTCGACTGGCACGACGGTCAGTGCGATGCGCTGTTCTGCCATCTTGGCTTCACTATCAACTGTCGCACGACGGATTGCTGACGGGAGGGTATTGAACCGGGCAAGCACGAACCTCGTGTCGAATGCGCCTGAGCGGGCGCTGCATGGAGAGCGACCATGCTGAAGGCAACAAGTGCATTGAACCGGGCCGCGGAACGCGTTAGGTATATGTTCGGTACCCCTAGCTGCTGGCAGAAGCGGGCATCGCGCGCCGAGGGGCAGCGTCGTGCGTGATTCCTACGATCTCACGGGCCGAAGAGAGATCCACCGGGCAGAGCCGGAGCCACTTACCATAAGCATTCGCTGGAGGGCCGATTGCAGCATAACCCCAGAAAAAACGTCTCGGGGATTGCCGGTGCGCTTTAAGAGAGACCGCTGCGGATTGCGGTCATCGTGCTTGTATTCAAGGTAACGTACCCGCCGATACGCCGCTTTATGGTCGATTGCTGATGTTGCAGCCGCGCCCGCTCAGTCCGGCGAACGTAGGCTGCGGATCCTCCGTCCGTCGTTCATGTCGCCGTAAGCCGCCCGTACCGTCGATACGAGCATGATCGGTGGTTTGCTGATGCCACGCCTCCTTCGTTGCTCTTGCCGGTACTTGTTGTCGGGTCAGGAGGCGGACATGCCGCCATCGATCGCGATCACCTGACCTGTGACTGTCTTCGATTCGTCCGATGCCAGCCAAACGGCCATCGTCGCGACCTCCTCCGGCTCGGTTAGGCCGAGCAGTTGACGCTCGCAGGTCTTGTTAAGCAGATCTGGCTGGGTCTGCAGCAGGCTCTTAACCCTCTCGGTCATTGTTACGGCGGGGGCCAGCGCGTTGACGCGGATGCGGTGCGGAGCGTATTCCACTGCCATCGAACGCGTGATGGCCGAAATGCCGCCCTTGGCCGCCGTGTAGGCGTCCTTGCCGCGGGTCCCCACCAATGAGAAGACCGAGCTGCTATTAATTACCGACCCGCCGCCGTTGCGCATCAACGCCGCGATCCCGTATTTGCATGTCACCCACGTGCCAAACAGATCGAGACGAATCGCGCGCCAGAATTCATCGACCGGACAATCAGTAACCTGCGCATCGACGGAGGTGGATCCACCGGCGTTGTTGTAGAGCACGTCGAGACGCCCCCAGTGCGCGGTTGCGGCCATGATCGAGGTGCGCACACTGTCTTCATTCGTCACGTCGGTATTGACGTAGAAAGCCTGACCGCCCGTGGCCTGGATAGCGTCCGCGCAACTGAGCCCCAACGCTTCATTGAATTCGGCGATTACCACGCGCGCGCCTTCAAGAGCAAAGCGCTGCGCGGCGGCGCGACCAATTCCGCTGCCGGCGCCCGTAATGTAGGCAACTTTGCCGGCCAGCCGTGCTTGTGCGACCGTCATACGGCACCTCCCGCAAGACCCGCCGCTGCGATTCGCGATGCGGCCTTATCCGCCATACCCGTCGCAGTTGTCTCACGGGTCAGCACGAATCCGAGATAGCCCGCAGCGGCAACCTCCTCGCACTTCTTTCGGTAATTGCCATGTCCGCCAAGGTAGGGTAGGAAGAGTTGCGGCTTGCCGGGCACATTGGCGCCGCGATACCAAGAATTTGCTTTTTCGTAGAGCGTGCGCGACACGACGTCTTGCACATGCTGCATCCAGTTCTCTTCGGCGCCCTTGTCGGCATCGATCCGAGTGATACGGTTTGCGCGCAGATAGGTCATGCAGTCCGCGATCCAATCGACGTGCTGCTCGATGCTCATGGCCATGTTGGCCAGCGGGCCCGGGCTGCCGGGGCCGGTGACGGTAAAAAGGTTGGGAAATCCTTGCGCGACCAGCCCCAAATAGGTCTTGGCACCAGCAGCCCACTTATCGGAGAGCTTGCGACCGCCGACACCGCGCACGTCGATGTGCGACAGCGCACCAGTGAAAGCGTCGTAGCCGGTGGCGTAGATCAGCATATCGAGTTCAATCAGTCCCTCGCTGGTCTCGACGCCCTTAGGAACGATGCGAACGATGGGGGTGGACTTCAAATCGACCAGTGATACGTCGTCGCGATTGAAGACGCTATAGTAGGTGTCACTGAGACAGGGACGCTTGGTGCCGAAAGGGAAACCATAGGGCAGCAGCTTCCGGGAGGTCTCCGGATCCTTGACAATCTCGCGGATCTTGCTGCGGATAAACTCAGCCACCATTTCGTTGGATTCGTCGTTGGCGAGAATGTCACCGTAGCATTGGCGGAACCCAAGCAATTGGCTGTTGATCCACGCGTTCTCGAACTTGGCACGGCGTTCCTCCGGCGTAGCGTCCAGCGCGGACTCGTTCGCCATTGGTGCCGGAATGCCGAAGCGCGTGATACGGCTCAAGCTGCGGCGCTCCGCATACGTAGCGCGCGCGCGCTGGCGCATCTCGGGTGTGAGCGGGTGGTTCTTGGCCGGCACGACGAATACCGCGGTGCGCTGGAACACCGTGAGATGTTTGCACTTACCGGCCAAGGAGTGGACCACCTGGACGCCCGAGGAGCCGGTGCCTATCACTCCGATGCGTTTTCCCTCGTAGGTGGGTTCTTGCCGCGGCCAGCGGCCGGTGTGGTATGCCTCGCCCCTGAAGGTCTCAATGCCGGGTATTTCTGGCGGCTTGGGCACTGAAAGTCCTCCCGTGGCTGGCACCAGGAAGCGGGCTTTCCGAGTCTTGCCATCTGAAGTGCGCACAAGCCAGAGGTTGTCCGCTTCGATAAATTCAGCCGCCTCCACGCGGGTGTTGAACTGAATCTGCTGACGCAGCTTGAACCGGTCGGCCACGTGCTCCAGATAAGCCATCAGTTCCTGCGCCGACGGATACCGCTGGCTCCATTCCCATTCGTCCTGCAGCTCGGACGAGAACGAATATGAATAATCCCAGCATTCCAGATCGACGCGGGCGCCAGGGTAGTGGTTCCAGTACCACGTGCCGCCAATGCCGTCGCCGGCCTCGAATGCCTGCACCGAAAAACCTGCATCGCGCAGGCGCTTAATGGCATAAAGCCCTGCAAAGCCGGCGCCGATGACTACGGCGTCGACGATTTTGACTTCTTGACTCATCAGGCTACTCCTGGATCGGAAGTGAAGAGGTAAGCCGCTAAATGCGGGTTCATGCTGCGGCTGTAAGCTGTCGAAGTTGCCCGCAAACGAATTGCAGGCCATCACGGCTGCCGGGCAGTAAGCCCAACATCATCAGAAAACCATGCATTTGTTGCGGCGCGCGCCAATGGTGGACGACCACACCGGCCGCTTTCAGCCGTTGTGCGTACTCCTCGCCCTCGTCGCGCAGCACGTCGTGCTCGGCGGTGAGGACGATGGCCTCGGGCAGGCCGGAAAGATCGGCTTCGCGGCACGGGGATGCCAAACTAGAAAGCCGCTCGGACGGGTCGGGCAAGTAGTGCGACCAGTACCACTGCATGGTGTCGCGGTTTGTTAGCAATTGGTTGTCGCGATCGACATAGGACGGTCGGTCGAATCGGCAATCGGTGACCGGGTAGATCAGGAGCTGACCGGCCAACGCGGGGCCGCCTAGTCGCCGCGTTTGCAACGTCACGGCAATGGCAAGGTTGGCCCCGGCGCTGTCCCCACCGACAACCAGCGTCAGCTCGGATCCCAGGAGTGTCGCGCGAGATGCGTGCAGCCAGGCGACAGCCGTACACGCGTCATTCACCGGGCCGGGAAATCGGTGTTCGGGCGCCTTGCGATATTCGACCAGAGCCACCGCCACATCGGCGCCCACCGCGATTTCGCGGCACAACGCGTCGAATTCCTCGACACTGCCAACGACCCAGCCGCCGCCATGAAAATACACCAGCAAAGCGCGTGGCGTTGCGCTCGGAACGAACAGACGGCAGGGCAGGGCCGCACCTTCCACGGGGATCTTCAGGTCGCGCACAGTGCGCACGTACGGGCCGAGCGCGACGATGGAGCGCAAACCGCTAAAGGCGGCGCGGGCCTCCTCTGGCGTCATCAGATGGCGTGGCTTGGTATTGCTGGCGGCAACCCTGTCGAGGAAGGTCCGAGTTTCAGCGTCGAGGCTCATCGGTTTGTCTCCGCATAGGCTTTGTCTTGTTCCTATTAGCGAGCAAACCGCACAGGAATCCAATAGGACCCGTGGCTCTGTCCCGTACTTTGGAACGAGTCTGATTGCGTCGGAGTATGGCTTTGAAGTACGGAACGATGCGCTGTCGCATGTTGTCTGTCGCCTGTGTGCTGCCGAAGATGTCGCTTTGAGTGTTGCACACGAAAGGAGACAAGTGATGTCAACCGAATTCGACGTGGTGATACGTGGTGGCACGGTGATCGACGGTACCGGCGGCCCGTCCCGCGAGGCCGACGTAGCAGTTAAGGATGGGAAGATTGCGTTCATTGGTACGGTGTCACAGCGCGGGCGCGAGGAAATAGATGCGCGCGGGCTGATTGTGACTCCCGGATTTGTCGACATCCATACCCACTATGACGGCCAGGTGACCTGGGAGAATCGGTTGATCCCTTCGTCGAGTCACGGTGTCACCACCGTCGTCACGGGAAATTGCGGCGTGGGCTTTGCTCCATGCCGTCCGCACGAACGTGAAACCCTTGTGCGCGTGATGGAGGGGGTGGAGGACATCCCCGAAGTAGTAATGACGGCGGGTATTCCCTGGAACTGGGAAACCTTCCCCGAGTACCTTGACTCGTTGGAACAACGCCACTTCGACATCGACGTCGCCACTCAGGTGGGGCATAGCCCTGTACGCGTCTATGTCATGGGCGAGCGTGGAGAAATGGGGCAGCCCGCCTCGCCCGAGGAAATGAGTCAGATGTCGGCGATCGTCCGTGATGCCATTCGTGCTGGCGCCTTCGGAGTCAGCACTTCGCAGCATGAAGGGCATCGCACGGTCGAGGGTCAGCTGGCACCCTCAATCAAGGCGAAGGAGGACGAGTTGGTCGCATTGGCTGCCGGCCTGCGTCAGGCCGGCAGCGGAGTGTTCCAACTGCTTACCGATGGCTTCTTCGGTGGCAGTACCGCACAGGACATCATGCGCCTGATTCGCAAGCTGGCGACGGCATCGGGGCGGCCGGTAAGCTATTCCCTGGTGCACAAGACTGAGAGCCGTGAATTGCCTGACCAGTTGCTCGCACTTACGCGTGAGGCGCGAGATCAGGGCTTGCCCATCAAAGCGCAGGTGTTCCCGCGTCCAGTCGGACTGTTGTTCGGATTGGGGCTGTCGCTGCATCCCTTCCGTTTCCATCCTAGCTACATGGCGATTCACGAACTGCCGCTGGCGCAACGGGTCGCCGAAATGCGCAAGCCCGAGCGCCGCAAGGCCATCCTCGCGGAGCAGCCCACACATTCGAATCCGCACTATGTGCGCCTGGTGTCGAACTTTGAGGTTTCGTTCCCGTTGGGCAATCCGCCGAATTATGAACCGGGGCCGGGCCACACGCTGAACGACATCGCGCAAGCGGCCGGCACAACCGCTGCCGAGGTCGCCTACGACTTGCTATTGCAAGATGAGGGCAACGCCCTGATGCTGAACCCGGCGTCTAACCTGGTCGAAGGAAACCTGGAAGCGGTGCGCAAGATGATCACCGACGAAAATACGCTGATCGCCCTCGGCGACGGTGGCGCGCACTATGGCATGGTTTGTGACTCCAGCTATCCGACGACCCTGCTGGCGTATTGGACCCGCGACCGCGCATCGGGGCGGGTTGCGCTCGAATGGGCCATAAAGCGCCTGACGAGCGACAATGCAAAGGCGATTGGAATGACTGATCGCGGCGAACTGAAGGAAGGGCTCAAGGCTGACATCAACGTGATTGATTACCAAAGATTGACGTTGTACGCACCGAAGCCGGTATTCGATTTGCCTGCGGGCGGCCGCCGCCTGGTGCAGACGGCAGATGGCTACGTGGCAACGCTTGTGGCCGGACAAGTGACTTACCGCAATGGCGAGCACACGGGCGCGCTGCCCGGGCGCCTGCAACGTAACCGCAAGTCGCCCTGACGTACATTGCCTGTCGGGCAGCGGCAGATTACCGGGAGGCGGCGCATGCATTCCCGGCCCCCACACGTCGATCCGCCGATGCGGCGCTGAGCTTCCGGGCTATTGGACTCCGCACCGGCGCTGCGAATACACATGAACTGCTTTAAGCGGTCGGGAATCAGCCGGGAGGGCGATATTTGGGGCCGACCGCTCTGTTGGACTCGAGAGCGTCATTACCGAAGTGGGGCGATGCAGACGACCGCCCAAGAAGATGTCCGGTCCCAAGTGCGGGAGCCGCGAACCCAGCATCCCGCGCAAGCTTTGGTGTTCCCCTTCGCTCCAGGCTGCGGGTTACGGCTAGTGGTCGCCGTCGTAGGCTTTCGGGACAGAGGAAATGAGGATCTCGTACTCAGCGGAGCCGCGTATAAAACGGCAGGTCAGGGCTCTGCATCCACATTGCGCAGTAGCGTCGTTATTTCCCGGGCGGCGCTCTTGAGTTCCGGCGCAATGCAGTTGCGGATCGCCGCAATGTCCAACGCCAGTCCTGCCCCGCCACAACTCATCGCCATCAGCGTCTCGGACCGTCCAACTCGCACTGGCAGTGCGATGCCGTAGGCATTGCGCTGATATTCACCCACGGTGATGCACGCGCCGGTGGAATCTATCTGGTCAAAGTCTCGTTTGATTCGCTGCCACAGGTCATCAGCCTCCGGACCGGCGGCCTCTAACAGGGCCTGCATGTAGCGTCGTCGTTCGGATGCGGGCAACGCCCAGAGCCAAGCTCTCCCGATTGCTGTACGCCCCATGGGAAGCAACGAGCCTACTTCGAGCCGCAGCGTGGAGATCTGCGCGCTGGTGCGGCAGGCGATATAGAGCATATCGAGTCTGTCGGGCACTGCAAGTGCCACGGTCACGTTGAGCCGATCGGCAAGGCGTTGCATGAATGGATGGACGCGCTGCGTGACGGGGTTACTTCTCGCATAATCGGTGCCGATGCTCAAGCCGCCAACCGATAACTCGAGTGCCCGCCCCCCCGAGACGCGGCGTAAGTAGCCTAGTTTAACCAACGTAATCGTGAGGCGTGACACACTAGAGCGCGATAGGCCCGTGCGTCGCACGAGTTCAGCGTTGGTAAGCGGCGTCCTCTCGGCGCGGAAGGCGCGCAGCAAATCCAACCCGCGCTTCAGCGTCATAGTGGCGGGTATAGGGGAATCAGACATCGCTCTTCCTGGTTCGTCAATGCGATCCACGCTGCGCGGGACGTACACGGCTGATTGGTGCGCCGGAAGGAAATCCGGATAGAACAACGGGCTGCAACGGGTGTCAGCGTCTAAAAGTATACGCCATCCGCTGCCCACCGTTTGTGCAGAAAACTCCATTCAAAGTACGGAAAAGATCGTGCTTTCTCCTTTTCGGCAGCGGGCAACGTCGACTTAATAGAGGTAATGATGTCGCTCTACGAAAGACATCAATAGGACGGCCAACCCGCCCCTAAACTGCGCGTCAACTTTCGGTCGGGAGGAGTCCCTTGGCTTCGCTTTGCGGCGAAAAGCACCGGCTGCCTCCGCACGGTCTTACCCGACTCGCTCACGGTGCGGAGGCTGGCACAAACTTGATCTATGAGACAAAGCAGAAGTTAGGAGATCCAATGGGGCATCCATCTTTCGCCGTGCGGCCAAGAGGCCACCACAGCCATTTCAAAACGGGCGATTCCGGGCCGAGGCCGCCGCAACATGCGCGGGAAGGCGATAGCGACACGATGGTTTTGCCGCTGGCGCGGGGTCTGGCGGTTTTGGCGGCCGTCGGGCGGGAACAGCTTTGGAAAGGCAACAAGGAGATCGCGCTGCTAACCGGTCTAGCGCCTCCGACTGTCTCGCGCCTACTGCGCTCCCTGACGGCGCTCGGTTATGTGCAACATGATGCTGCACGGCGCAAATACCGCTTGGCGGCAGCTGCACTGGGATTAGGGTACGGGGCTATTGCGGACGGCGAAATACAGAGTGTGGCCGGTGAGGAAATGCGCAGGTTCGCTGAAACTACAGATACCTATGTGACGCTGGGCAAGCGCGATAGACTCGACGTGGTGGTCGTGGAGAGTTTTTTGGGGGGCCATGCGATGCTCGCGCTGGACATGATGCCCGGCACGCGGATGAGCCTCGCCGCCTCGGTCGCGGGGGCAGCGTTGTTGGCGGCGCTGCCGGAGCAAGAGCGCGCTTATTTGCAGGAAACGTTGGCGCGCAGGGCAGGGCGTGACTGGACTGCCCAGCGACGGCGCATCGCGGAAAAAATCTCCCAAGTGCATCATATCGGGTTTTGCATTTCGCCCGGCGAATGGGTGCCGGAACTAAGTTCGGCGAGTACGCCGATTCTCATTCCGGGGCGCCCGCCTTGGGTGCTCTCGTGCATAGGCCGCACTTCGCGGATCCCGCGCGTGCGCCTAGAGCGCGAGATAGGCCCACAACTGGCCCTGATCGCGCAACTGTTACAGGAAAAATTGGCCGTGCATCTTGGTCATCACGCGCTCGATGGAAGTTGAATACGTTGCCCGGACTCAACCCCGCCAGAGCAATGGCTTCGTCGAAGCCATCAAGCGTCTGCTCGAGCCACCCAACGCAAGGCACGCAGCTACATGCACTTCGAAACCATCCGAACCGTGCAATTCTTTATCGCGGGCAAACTGGACTTTGTGGCATCGGGCTTATTCAAACTAACTCAGCCAACACCTCTGGGTTGAAACTCGTCAACCCATAGCGATCACTAGCGTGCACTTTGGCCACCCAACGCGGATCGCCGAGCAACGCACGCCCCACCGCAATCATCTCGAACTCCTCGCGCTCCATGCACTGTATCGGTCCATCAAGGCTAGCAGGAAGCAGCCAAACGTGCCGGCTTGATCAAGGCTTCGAGCGTGAAGCGCGTGATTGTGGACACGACGATCATGGAAAAGGCGATTGTCCATCCAACCGATTCGCGTCTGCTCGAGCGGTGTCGCGAACATCTGGTGAAGGCGGCCGCGCGGCATGGCCTGAAACTGCGGCAGAACTACAACCGCGAGGCGCCCCGGCGGGGGCTTCAGATTGGCCGCTACGCTCACGCGCAGCAGTACAAGCGCATGAGGAAAGTACTGCGCACGTTGCGCTCACGCGTTGGACGGGTGATGCGTGATGTGGAGCGACAGGTCGCTCAGGTAGCAGGTTCATACCGCGCAGCCTTGCAAAAGCTGGTGGACCGCACGAAGCGGATCCTGTCGCAGAAGCCGAAGGACAAAAACAAGCTCTATGCGCTGCACGCACCGGAAGTTGAATGTCTGGCGAAAGGCAAAACCGGCACACCGTACGAATTCGGTGTGAAGGTGTCGATCACGACGACCCACAAGGAAGGCCTGGTAGTTGGCATGCGCTCGACGCCAGGCAATCCGTACGACGGTCACACGCTTGCTGAGGCGCTGGAGCAGGCCACAATCCTGTGTGATGCCACGCCGGAAATCGCCATTGTCGACGTGGCTACAAGGGCGTCGCGGTCGACGACGTGAAGATCTACCACCCGGGCTTGCGGCGGGGCGTCACACGCGGATTACGCGCGATGATCAGACGGCGCAATGCAATCGAGCCAGCCATCGGCCACATGAAGGCAGACGGAAAACCCGATCGCGACTGGCTCAAAGGCGCGCTCGGTGATGCGATGCACGCGGTGTTGTGCGGCGCTGGCTACAACCTCCGGATGATCCTCAGGAAGCTGCGGCTTCTTTGCGCCTTCGTTCTCGCCGCTTTTCTCGAGTGCAACAGCGCCGCCGACGCGATGGTGTGATGCTACTGACATGGAAACGAATTGTTCAGGGCCGACTGTGTCAACTCTTTCCCTGGTCGCGCGTGCACTCGGGTGTTTGCGACCCCCAGCGCTTCTTCGACCAGTTCGATCCAGTGACGCACGCGCGTCCTGCCCGCGCGATCCAGATGCATCTGGCAACCGATGTTCGCCGTCGCGATGATGCCCGGCTGTCCGCTTTCGAGCGCGGCCATCTTCTTGTCGCGCAACTTCTGCGCAAGCTCGGGCTGCGTGATCGAATACGTTCCCGCCGAGCCGCAGCACAGATGCGCGTCGGGCACGGCAGAAAGATCGAACCCCAGCCGGGTCAGCACGCTCTCCACCGCGCCCCCAAGCTTTTGCGCATGCTGCAGCGTGCAAGGGCAGTGGAACGCGACGCGCATCGCAATCACGTCGGCGGCGGGCTGCAACGCGTCGAGTGGTTCGGTCGCCAGCACTTCGACGAGATCGCGCGCGAGTGCGCTCACGCGTGCTGCCTTCGTCGCGTAAAGCGGATCGTTGCGCAACAGGTGCCCGTATTCCTTCACGAACGCGCCGCAGCCGCTCGCTGTCTGCACGATCGCTTCGACGCCGGCTTCGACGGAGGTCCACCATGCATTGATATTGCGGCGCGCGCGATCGAGGCCCGCGTCCTGCGCGTTCAGGTGATAGTCGGTGGCACCGCAGCAGCCGGCCTCGCGTGCCGGTGTCACGCTGATGCCGAGCCGGTCAAGCACCCGCGCCGCTGCCGCGTTCGTATTCGGCGACAGCGATGGCTGCACGCAGCCTTCGAGCATCAATACGCGCCGCGCGTGACGTGGAGCAGGGCGCGGTTTCGCAGGCACGACGGAACGTGCAGGAACCTTCGCCTGCACACTCGCGGGCAACAGCGGCCGCACCGCGCGACCTGTCTTGAGCAGCGCATCGAACACAGCGGGACGTGAAATCACCGTGCGCAAGCCCTTGCGCGTCAGCCGCTCGCCGATGGGCCGCTCGACCCGGCGCTCGAGCTCGGCACGTCCGATGTCAAGCAAGCGGTGATACGTGACGCCCGACGGACACGTCGTTTCGCAATTGCGGCACGTGAGGCAGCGGTCCAGATGCAGTTGCGTCTTCTCGCTGGCTGGCTCGCCTTCGAGCAGTTGCTTGATCAGATAGATGCGCCCGCGCGGTCCGTCGAGTTCGTTGCCGAGCAGTTGATACGTCGGACACGTCGCATTGCAGAAGCCGCAATGCACGCATGAGCGCAGGATGCTTTCCGCTTCCTCGGCATTGGGCAGGGCTTTCGCGTGGGAGTCGAGATTCGTTTGCATGATCGCGCTCGCTTCAGAGACCGGCGTATAGTCGGCCGGGGTTCAGCACGCCATTCGGATCGAGGCGTCGTTTGAGTTGCTGCTGATAGCGCAGCAGCGGCGCGGCGAGCGGCTGGAACGGCTCGCGCTCGGGCGACGGCGTGAAGCACGTCGCGTGACCGCCCGCCGCGTGCGCGAGTCGGCGAATTTCAGCGGCGGATGCCTCGCTCTTGAGCCAGCGCTGCGCGCCTGCCCAGTCGAGCACGACATCGCCGGGCAACGGCATCAGGGGCGTCGCATTCGGCAGCGATAGACGCCATAACGGACGCATGTCGGCGAAGAACGGCAGCCGATGATCGCGAAGAACATCCCAGAACGCGCAGTCGATCTCTTCGCCGCGGATCCGCTCCACGGCCGACTTCACCGATCCGCCTCCGCCTTCGAGCCGCACGTAGAGCTTGCTGCCGACATAACAGGCGCCGTTCACGGGCAACGCGGCCTTGCGCCATGCGGACAGTTCTCGCATCGCTTCGTCGGCACCGAGCGAGAGCGCGAAGCTGCGGCACTCGCGTGGTTTCGGTAGCACTTTCAGCGACACTTCTGTCAACACGCCAAGCGTCCCAAAGCTGCCCGCGAGCAAACGCGACATGTCGTAGCCGGCGACGTTCTTCATCACCTGGCCGCCGAATCGCAGATGATCGCCGTCGCCCGTGATCACGCGGCAGCCGAGCACGAAGTCGCGCATCGAGCCTGACCACGGGCGGCGCGGACCGGAAAGGCCAGTCGCGACCGCGCCGCCTAGCGTTCCGTTGCCATCGAATAGAGGCGGCTCGCACGGCAGCATCTGATCGGCGTCGTCGAGCACTGCGTTCAGTTCGACGAGCGGCGTTCCGGCGCGCGCGGTGATCACGAGTTCTGTCGGGTCATACGCGACGATGCCGCGATGCGAGCGCGTGTCGAGTTCCTCGCCGCGCACGTCGCGGCCGATAAAACGCTTGCTGTCGCTGCCGCGAATGCGCAACGGCGCGTGTTTGGCAATCGCTCGCTGCACCTGTGCGACGAGGCGCGCGCTATCGTCCATCGAATCGAATTCGCGTCGCATCAGAAGCGCTCCAGCTCGGGAAACGGCAGCTTGCCGCGATGAATATGCATCGCGCCGTGTTCGGCGCAGCGATGCAGTGTGGGAATGTTCTTGCCGGGATTGAGCAAGCCGTCGGGATCGAAGGCGGCCTTCAGCGAATGGAACAGCGTGAGTTCCTCGCTGCTGAACTGCACGCACATCTGATTGATCTTCTCCCGACCTACGCCGTGCTCGCCCGTGATGCTGCCGCCCACTTCGACACATAGTTCGAGAATCTTCGCGCCGAGCGTTTCGGCGCGTTCCATTTCACCGGGCGCGTTGGCGTCGAAGAGAATCAGTGGATGCATGTTGCCGTCGCCGGCATGGAAGACGTTCGCGACGCGCAGGCCATATTCATTCGACAGATCCGTGATGCCGCGCAGCACACGCGCGAGTTCGCGGCGCGGAATCGTACCGTCCATGCAGTAGTAGTCTGGCGAGATGCGGCCGACAGCCGGAAACGCGTTCTTGCGGCCTGCCCAGAAGCGCTGGCGTTCGGCTTCATCCTTCGCGATGCGGATGTCGGTGGCGCCCGCTTCGCGCAGCAACTCGCCGACGCGATCGCAGTCTTCCTGCACGTCGGATTCCGCGCCATCGAGCTCGCACAGCAGGATCGCTTCGGCGTTGACGGGATAACCCGCGTGGATGAAATCTTCGGCGGCGCGGATCGCGAGATTGTCCATCATTTCGAGGCCGCCCGGAATCACACCCGCGCCGATGATTTGCGCGACGGCATCGCCAGCCTTCTCGACATCGTCGAAGCTAGCGAGCAGCACCTTCGCGCTTTGCGGCTTCGTCAACAGCTTCACCGTGACTTCCGTGACGATACCGAGCATGCCTTCGGAACCCGTCAACAGCGCGAGCAGATCGAACCCGGGCGAGTCGAGCGCTTCGGAGCCGATCGTCAGCCGCTCGCCGTCGATGGTCAGCACTTCGAGCTTCAGGATGTTGTGCACGGTCAGGCCGTACTTCAGGCAATGCACGCCGCCGGCGTTCTCGGCGACATTGCCGCCGATCGAGCACGCGATCTGCGACGATGGATCGGGCGCGTAGTAGAGACCGTGAACGGCAGCCGCCTGCGAGATCGCGAGATTGCGCACGCCGGGCTGCACGCGAGCAATCGATGCTTCCGGATCGATGTGCAGAATCTGGTTGAAGCGCGCCATCACGAGCAGGATGCCCTGTTCGAGCGGCAGCGCGCCGCCTGATAGCCCCGTGCCTGCGCCACGCGCGATCATGGGCACCTTGCGCGCGGCCGCGAATTTCAACAGCGCCTGCACCTGCTCGATCGAGTCGGGCAGCGCGACCATCATCGGCGTCGTGCGATACGCGGAGAGGCCGTCGCATTCGAATGGGCGCAGGTCTTCCCTGTCGTGCAGCAGTTGCATCGAAGGCACGAACTGCTGAAGCTCGGCGACCAGCGTGGCTTTGTCGTGCGAGGGAAGGGGGCCGTCGATCCGTTCGTCGTAGGCGTAGCTCATGGGGTGTCTCCGTGGGCGCGCGGTTGTGTTTTTCGCGCCGCTTATCCGTGTAGGTGCCGATTGTTCCCGTTTCATCTTTGCCTGTCGATAGACGGAATAGGTGGTAATACCAGTTTCTTTCATGCGCCGATTGCTGCTGAATCGGGCTAGAGGCACGTGCAGTGACGTAAATGGCGATATCATGACCACAACGCGAAGCCCGCCCATTTCAAGTGGTATTACCAGTGATTTCACACACGGGAAGTGAAGGAAGAGAGCCCGATCGCAAGATCGCCGATGTAGTCGCGGAGCGCATCGAGCGCCTGATCGTCGATGGTGTTTTAAGGTCGGGGCAGGCGCTGCCGTCCGAGCGGCGCCTCACGGACAAGCTTGGCGTATCGCGAACGGCGCTACGCGAAGGGCTGAAGCTGCTGCGCGCGCGCGGCATCATCGAAACGGCGCACGGCAAGGGCTCGTTCGTCGCTAATCTGACTTCACAGCCGCCGCAGTCGCCGCTGATGCATCTGCTCGCTTCGCAGCCGCGCACGCTCTACGATCTGTTCGAAGTGCGCGGCATGCTCGAAGCGGAATCGGCGCGGCTCGCCGCATTGCGCGGCACCCCCGTCGACTGCATGATGATCACGCGCCGCTACGAAGAAATGCTCGCCGCGCACGATGCCGAAACCGATCCGGCCACGCACGCGCGCCTCGATCATGCATTTCACCTAGCGATCTGCGAGGCGTCGCATAACCCGGTGCTGGTGCACACGCTGCGTTCGCTGACGGAACTGCTGCTGAGTTCAGTTTTCGCGTCGGTGAACAACCTTTACCATCGTCAGCCACATCGCAAGCTCATCGACCGGCAGCACGCGCGTCTTTACAACGCCGTGACGGGTAGGCTGCCCGAGCAGGCGTATCGGGCTGCTGCAGATCACATCAACGGCGTGCGCAAAAGCCTGCATGAAATTGAGCAGGAGGAGCAACGCCTTGTGCGGGCAACACTAAGGCTTGAAGGATGGAGGTGACGCGTGTTGCGTTGAAACGCAGAATGGGACGCCCCGGTCGGTGATGCGCTTTGATTGAGGTGCCTCCACAATTTGAATGAAAGGAATGAGCAAAATTTGATTTGTAGCTGCAACATGAGATTGTCGTGTTCCGTGTAGGCCCAGTGTTGGACATCCAGTTCAGTGCGTCGGCGACGAATACGACGCGCACGACCACTATGACGATGCGGAGGCGGCGCGGACGACCCTCTGGAATTCAAGCGTTGACCCCTTGGGCGCCCAAAACCGGCGCAAGCCTATCCTGCCATCCCTTGTTTTTCCGTTGTTCATGTTGTCATCCGCAGATCCCGTGAGCGAGGTAGCCGCTGCCGCGCAAGAAGAACGATTGTCCAGCGCAAGAAAAGCGATCCTCTGCCGTAGAAAAACCATCTGGAGCACACAACAAATTGAGCGACTCGCGAGGGAAGGCGCGTGGCATCGTACGGGTAGATTTCTCTACTCGCGCAAATTGACTGGTGAGGTTGACGAAAGAAATCGTAGGTGCTGGCGCAATATGGAGAACGCAGGGCTCGGTGTTTCGCGCAGCAAAATTCAAATGACCTGTTGGATTCCTACGCAAGAAAGCAGCCCCTTCTGCAACTTGAAGATGCTGGGTGTTGACGAGCAGCGCAGGAAAAACCCGTGTAACGAAGCGGATTAAATCGAATCCTGCGATTGCCCGGCGCAACGTGCGCGACCGTGATTTCTACGGTGAGCAATGTTCCTGTCAGTCAAAACTGTATCGGCGCGCAACCATTGATTGCTACCACTGGTTAGCCTGGACGGTTGTGCCTTCTCGCGCGAATCCCTGCGTGTTGCCCGTGCACAACGACGCAAAAAAGTCTCCTGTTCTGGTCAGTTCCTCTGTATTCCGCCGTGTTCCCGTACCTTGCTTCAGGCCTGATTCCGGGTCTTGACGATCACCGGGAGCCGTTTGCAAGATGGCATTCAGGCCGAATACCGGAGCGAATCATGCCGATGGTGAAGAGCTTTACCCAGGCGCAATGGGACGCCGCCTCGCGCCGTCTCGATACGCTGCCGGTAAAGCCTGCGCATGAGCATCGCGTCAATGTCCGGGATGCAATCAGGTCGATGCAGGCCCAGATCAGCAGCGCCCAGAAGAAGGGGTACACGCTGGAGGAGATCGTTTATCAGCTTGCCCAGGAGGGCGTCGAAATCAGCGCAAGCACGTTGAGATACGCGATGCAGCGCGCGGCGAAAGAGAATCGCCCTATGCAGGCGGAAGCGACCGCAGTGCCGGGAGCGACAACGGCAACGCGCGCGAAGAAGGGTGGTCGGGAACGGTTATCAGATTCCAGCAGCAAGCCTGCCTGGAAAACGCAGGATGGGGGAAGAGCAGTCAGTCAGCAGGGGTCAATGGTGATTCGGGACGCGTTCTCGTTCGAGATCACGCCCGATGTTGAAAACTTGTAGAGGGCTCAAATGGACACGACGATTCCCCCGATTTATCTGGTTGGTGGCAGTAAGGGCGGTGTGGGCAAGAGCTTTGTATCGCTTGCGCTGGCCGATTATCTCCAGCGTCAGGATATCCATGCCGCGCTGGTTGAAACCGACACCTCAAATCCAGACGTCATGAAAGCGGTGCAGGACGAGATTCATTGCGTTGCCTATAGTCTGGATGATGCAGACGGCTGGATTGGTCTCGTCAACTTCTGCGATGGACATCGTGACGCGGCGGTGATCGTCAACACGGCGGCGCGCAACCAGGCGGGTGTTGCGCGATTTGGTGCGATGCTGGCCGGTACGCTGGGTGATCTTCAACGCCGACTCGTCGTCCTGTGGGTGATTAACCGGCAGCGCGACAGTCTGGAACTGCTGCATGGTTTCAGCCGGACCTTCCCCGATGCGGTAACACACGTCGTACGCAACGGGTACTTCGGCACGCCGGACAAGTTCACGCTATATCAGACCTCGGAGCTTCGTAAAACCATCGAGACTAAGGGAAAGTCGCTTGATTTTCCCGAACTCGCGGATCGGGTTGCCGACGAACTTCGTGGTCAGCGTCTGTCGATACGCAAGGCTGTCGCGACGATGCATATCGGCGAACGGGCGGAGCTGCTGCGATGGCGCGCGCTGTGCGGAACGATGTTTGACAGGGTGACGGTCGATGGGTAACAGGCGAGGCAGGCCGCCGGACGCACTTGCCCGCATGTTTCTCGACGTCACGGGTGAATTACCCGACGACGCCAGTATCTTGCGGATGCGGCGGGTGTCGGGAGCGCTGAACCTGCGCGATAACGATGCGCTGTGGTCTGTGCTGGTCATGCTCGAATACTACGGGCGACTCTATGAGGCGATGCCGGAACGCATCCGGCAGGCGGGCGCAGGCAGTCTCGATGCGGTACGGGCCGAGACGGGCGCGGCGGTGGATGCGCTGATGGCGCAGCATCGCGACGCGCTCGCGCGCTGCAAGGCGACGATTGAACTGGCGGAGCAGATGATCAGCGAGCACGAAACGCGCTATCGGGCCGCGCTCGCGGAACTGAACAGCGAGGCGTTGACGTTGCTGTCGGAACGGGCCGCGAACCGGATTGCCTATGCAGCAGGCAACCGGCTCGTGGGTGCGATAGCTGTCGCGGCACGCGATCAGCGGCAACGGCTCGATGCCGCAGTGGCGTTGTATGAACGGGTTGCCGCACGGCGGTTTGTGAGGGTGTGTTACGGGCTGGCAATTGGCGGGCTGGTTGTGATGATGCTGGCGGGTGGCTTTGGAGGGCTGGCAGGTTGGTGGGCGAGCAGCCATTCTGTGCGGGCAGACGGTTCGCCGTCCGCCCGCACGGCCTACGCTCCATCGGTCTCGCCTTCCATGAACGCGGTGGCGTGGCGGAGCATGCCTGCTGCCGCGTCGTTCTGGTCGAAGGCAATCATCGGTGGACGGTAGCCTTCATCTTCGGCGCGGGCGAGCGCCATGTCGTAGTGCTGCCCCTCGTTGTATTGCAGGGCGGTCACCTCGACGAACGTCAGGTAGAGGTCGGGCGATCCTTCGGCATTGGTGGCGAGCACGGTCATGCGGATACGGTTGGTCATGATGGTTTTCTCCGTCAGAGAAGCAGACAGCGGGTATGGGCCTGTCGCCTGCCTCGCCCCGTTGCCAAGGCGAGGCGTAGGGTCAGGCCGCGCGCGGGCCAGATTGCGTGCCGTTCATGCCATCCGCAGTGGGGAAGGGCCACGGCGTCAGCGGACTGCTGGCGCCGGGAGCGGCTTCCGCGTCGGCAGGTGTGTTGTTGATGCGTTCCGTGCCGGTCCCGGCAATCGGTTCCGTGTCGCCGTCCTCAGCTTCCGGCGTGTCGTTCCCTCCGTCCCCGGTATTGGCATCGTCGCTGTCGTCCTCATCCTCGTCGTCGTGGCTTTCCCACGAAGGCGTGGCCGGGACTTCGCGATCGGTGAGGATTTCCGGGAGCCATGAGGCTTTCACGAGCCGCAGTTCAGCGGCGGCTGCCGCGTCGGTCTTCTTCATCTTGCCGAGGTCGGCGGCCACCTTCGGCGACACGGCGCTGGCGACGACCTCCGTGATGCGCGCCTTGCTGACGTGATCGAAATAAGAGGCGCGTGTGGGCGTCCAGTATCGCGTCATGTCGAGGTTCAGCGCACTTGCGAGTGCGTTGATGGCGTGAGGTTTTTCGTCACCCGCGACGCCGTCAAGCAACGCGCCGGCGCAGAAGGCGAGCAGGTCGAGCAGGGTCGTGCCGGGGTCCTGTTCGATCAACCACGGCAGCAGGTCCGCGCGGCGCGCAGGGAGTTCGCGTCCCCACCGCTCGCGCTGCGCCTCGATGAGACTCCACGCGGTGCTGACGGGCAGGTCGTCCGCCGCGCCGAGCAGACTGTCGTGGTTGCTCGTGCAGGACAGTTTCAGCGCATGTGGTGCGAAACCCCTCCCATATCCCCCCGGAAAGACTTCCGGAATCAGGTGTTGCAGGATGGCGGCGAGGGCGATGGTCGGCTGCGCGATCAGTTCCGCGTGAACAGCGGCGGCGCGGTGCGCGGTGAGGCGCTGACAGAGCTTTGCGCTGTGGATCGGCTTCTCCTTTGCTTCGGGTTCATGCGTCTGGCCGGATGCGCGTTCAGTTTCCGGCGTGCCGGTCACGGTCGCGCCCACCGCATCCAGTGCCGCGCTGTTTTCACGGCGCACCAGACCCCGCTCGATGATCAGTTCGCCCTGCGGGCCGACCATCACGAATGCGCCCGCTTCGGCCATCTGTTGCACGTCCCATGTTTCCGCGCGGCTTTCGAGCGCGAAAATGGCCGCGTTCACCCTGTCGATTTCGGTTTCGAGCCGTTCGGCTTCCTCGTACGCGTTTTCATCGTCCTCAGACAATGCTTCGAACTTTTCGGCCAGTTCATCCTGCTGTGCGGTGAGCGCGTCCATTTCCCGCAGTTCGTCGTCGGTGAAGGGGCGCTGCACAGGTTGCAGTCTGCCGTAGCGGTTCAGTTCGAACACGTCGCGCTCGATACGCTGTTCGGTCCAGCCCCAACCTTCGACGCAGACTTCTTCGGCGGCGGCGTCGAGCTTCGCGGCGGCGAGACGTTGCAGCAGTTCGGGGGCGGCAATGTAACCCGCGTTTTCGTCGTCACTGAAGAGGTCACGTCTCACGTAACCTCCCGCTGCTTCATAGGCGTCCAGCCCCACGAAGCGCACCAAGCGGCTGCGGCTCGCGTCGATCTCGGTACGTGTGATCGCCTGCCGCAGATAGTTGGGCTGGCGTTGCCACTCGTTTGCTTCGAACCAGATGTGCTCCTGCGTTTCGTGATCATCGGCGAGCGAGAGCGCCGAAAGCTGGTCGAGCGTGATGGCGTCCTCGCGCAGCAACGCGACCAGCTTTGGCGACACATTCGCCAGCTTCATGCGACGTTTGACGGTGAGCGGCGACGCGGAGAACAGCGCGGCGATGTAATCGACGCTGCGCCCCTCCTCGGCCAACATCCGGTACGCGCGCAGCACGTCGAACGGGTCGAGTCCTTCGCGTTCGCTGTTCTCGATCAGTGAAATGGCAAGGGCTTCGCCTTCGCTGACGATGCGCACCGGCACCGGATAATCGGCGGCGATGTGTTTCTGCTCGAATAGCAGGTCGAGTGCGGCCTGTCGGCGTTGACCGGCACAGACGCCAAGCTTGCGATGTTTGCCGCGCGAGCCCTTTAGTTCGTGAACAATCAAGTTCTGCAACAGCCCTTTTGCCCTGATGTTCGTCGCGAGCGAGTCAATGCCAGATAGCGGTTTCGTACGGGCATTGAGCGGCGAGCGCCGCAGCGCGGAATACGGCACGGACACGACCGGCTGCTCGTTGCCGAAACTGGTTTCGAGCAGCGGCGCAGCGTTGGCCGTCGCGTCTGTAAGGGTATGGGCTTCGGCGCCGTTTGCGGTGTCGTTCATTTGCGTGTTGAATTCGGCTTGCATGATTCACTCCAGATAGAGAAAGGAAGGTTCCGGGTCACAATGTTGCGGCTTGCCATCAGGCCTGACCCGGATAGGAATCCTGATGGTATGAACCGAAGTCGTGCGGCAATGGGCCGCCGCCCGTGCCGTGCTTACGCCTTCATCTGGCGCATCGCGTCCGCGAGCATCCACAGCGCGCGGTTCAGTTTCACGTTCTGGTCGATGCCGGTGACGGGGCGGGTGGACATGGAACGTCCGGTGCGCGAGCGTCCGTGCAGGCCACCCTTGGTCAACGACTCCTGAATGCGGTTAAAAACCGTCCAGAGGTCATCACGGCGGTCCTCGAAGCGGCGCACGTTCAGAAGCTGGCTTTCGGTGATCGGGGCGGGCGCTTTCGCGTCGGTCGGGTCGTAGCGCAGCGCGAGGGCGGAGCGCGCGAGCGCGTGCTGCTCGTCACGGTTGAGCGTGACGGCCTTCATGCCGTCTTTCTGTTCGCGGATCAGGTCAAAGCCGTCGAGCACGTCGAATGCGCCGTTAATGACGTTCTGCACGATGTTGCCCCTGTGCGGGACGCGAACCTCGCCGATGGTTTCGCCCGCAACCATGCCGTTCTGGCAGACGAAGCGATAGACGCCGCCGAGTAGCTGGAACCCGCTGCTTCCGTCATGCGAATTGAGGAGGATGATTTCGTTGACGTCCTCGCCGGTAATCTCGCTTGCAGGGCGCATGCGGATCAGATGTTTGGTGAATTCACGCTTGTCCTGATCGCGTACGCGGGTCTGGCAGACCATGAAGGGCTGGAAACCTTCGTTGCGCAGACCGCGCAGCACGTCGATGGTGGGGATGTAGGTGTAGCGCTCGGAGCGGCTTTGATGCTTGCCGTCCGCGAAGATGGAAGGGGCAACACGGCGGATCTGGTCGTCCGACAGCGGCGAGTCGGAGCGGAGCATCGGGGAGCCGTAACGGAAGGAAGAAGCGAGTTGCATGACAGTCTCCAGAGCAAAGGGTTGAGGACCTGAACCGGGCGGCGGGATATGTCTTGCTGTTAGCGCTGGACACCTCCCGGTGGAACCCGGGGTTGGCTTTGCTGCCGCCAGGCTCCCAGGTTTCCGCCCGTGCGACTCAAGGAGCCGATATCGGGCAGGCGTCAAGGAGAAAGGCGAGGGAGGGGTGCGGGCAACACGGTCCCTCGCCCCTTGATGCCTGCCCGATATCGGCTACGGTCGCGGGTCAAGGGCGGAAACCTGGGAGCGAGGTGCACGCCGTGCCTCGGGTTGACCGGGCAGGCCTCCAACTAGACGATGAGCGGGGTTGACTGCTGCGCCAGGGATTGATGCCCGACAGGGGCGAGACGCGGGACGCGGCTCGACGCGCAGCGCGAAAGCCCGGTCCCGGTGCGTCAGCGTCGGGAGGCGTCCGGCCTGTATGGATGGTTATGCATGACGGGCTTTGGAGCATCCGTTGACCGAATATGAACGCGGATAGAAGCGCAGCGCCGCGTGCGTCTCGCCGGATAAGCCAGCTGTGCGCCCGGGAGGATGTGCCGATAAAATGCCGGAAATCAGCGAATGGAGGTCGAGACGGATGGACGCGTGTCCAAGGTACCTGGATGTTGTTCGAGAGTTACGGCATGGTCGCTATCTGCCGGCACACGTGCTGGATGCAGTATGAATGGACCTGATCGACGCTTTCCGGGCAAGACTGCGTGCCTCGCAGTGAACAGGCGGGCAAGCACGCGGGTTGGGTCGCGCATCATGTGCCATGACGCAGAGCTCGAGGTGACGGCGATCGGCCCGTTTGTCCGCGAGGGCGGGTCAGGCCGTGTTGTTTTTCTGGCAAGGCCGGTCGGAGGTGCGTCGGTCGAAACTGGGACGATTCTCGACACGCCGTGGGGTGTCTGTGAGGTTGTTGGGTGAGCATTGCCGAACCACCAGCCGCCATGCAGTCTGATGCGCGCCGAACCACCCTGAATGTGCACTTCAGCTATGCAACGGACATCCGGCCATCTGGGCACAGCATGGCTTGTGGGCAAGTTCCGTCCAGAATTCGCGTTCCTTGATGTCCCAGAGATGCAGGGCGCAGGCGAGTTGCGCGGCTGCGCTTGCGTGGTCGCTGCACGCGCGTAGCGGTTTTCTGCGAGGCATGTTCGTACAGAGGCAGGGCTGCTTCCCGTTCGCTACCCGGAGGTCGTCGACCAGGACGGAGTAGAGATGTCTGGCGTCAAGCCGCAGCCGAAGCATCTTGCGGCGACCCGGCATATCCCGGCAGAGCTCGACGGTGAGGCGCCCATCTGCAAGCGCTTCCGGAAAAAAGTTACCCAGACGGATCGCCGATTCAGTGGCCATATGCTGGTATTGCGCAGCGTCACCGTGAGCCCAGACCCGTTTGTCGGGCCAACGCCCCAGATTCGACGCGCGCTCCTGGAGCGACAGGAACGCGACCAGGGTGTTCCACCATTCGATGGCAGCGTTCCGGTCATTTACCTCGATGCGATGGCGCTTTGCCCAATACATGCAGAACGTGCCGTCGTGATTGATGTGCCGCTCTGGGCAGAAGGCGGGCAGCCGCCGGGGTTCCCATTCACGGGCGGTCACGACTGCGTCGTTGTTCCGGGCCAGAATGCGATATTGCACCTCCCGGCCATCCGCACGACGCAACGCAATGTCAAACTGCATTTCAGGGTCTGCGCGCGAGCGGACCGTCGCGCCGAAACTCTGAGCCTCGCTGGTGAGCAGGCCCAGTGGATCTGTCGAACCGGTCATTGCTTCGCGCAATGTGGCCGCACCTCAAAAGCGACCGATTTCGGCACTGCGGGTGCCGCCAGTTTCATAGCCTCCGATCTGACGGCTTTGGCAATGTCGTCGCCACTGCTGGACAGGGCTTCTGTTGCCTCGTTGAAGTCGAAGCGGCTAACACGACGGCCTTTGCCGAAGAGGTCGCGAACCGCCTGGGTTGCGTTGTCGTAGGCGGCCCTGCCGATTCCGGTTTGCGTCCCGTTGCACAGCGTCTGTTCGTGCTCGGACGCAAGCACCCCGCGGCTCACCGCGCAGCGGACGCGGTCACCTTTGAGGCCAAGGCGGCTGACGGCCACGAAGCCGTATTCAAATCCGATGGCGAGTCCCAGACCGTCGGTATCGACACCGGCGTCGCGCAGTTTCTCAAGGGCGAGGTTGAAGCTGCTGCGCAGGGCACCAGCACACAGCGTCCCGGTACTGATGGTTGCATGGGCGTCAGTCGTCTGCGCCGTACCTTCGCACAGTATCCCCTGCACGCAATCGCCGATGAAGCGGATCCGGCGCCCGTCAAAGTCGCCGGTCAACACGCGTTCAAGTTCGGCACGGATGACGTGCAGTGCCTTGACAACATCTTCGGGGCTGTCGTCAATGTGCCGACTCACGAATCTTGTGAAGCCGTCGATGTCGGCATAGATCGAGAGCGCCTCCTGGCGGCATGAGTTCCCTGGGGTCAGGGTCGCAATGTCCATGGTCCGGAAGGGCGGTGTGTGGCGCGTAAACTGGAAGACCCCAATGGGGTTATTCTCCATGTCCTTTTCCCATTCTCCAACGATGGTCTGCGCCGTTACGCCCAGGGCCGCTTTGTTCTCGCAGGCTTCGATTTCCGCCCTGGTTAGCGCCGTTCTGGACGGATCGTCGAGTGTGTCCAGGCCGATCGCTACGCGCGCCGCATTGGTCAGGAAGATGCCCGAAACTGGCCCGTTCGCGATCTTCGCTGCATGGTTCGCTGGTTCACCGAGGAAAAGTGGCTCGCGATAACCATTCCGGCCGTTATTGACCGCGAGCGCGAGACCACTGTCGATCCCAACGCGGACTTTGCCCGCTGGAATATGCTCGTCACTGTCCCCGGTGACCTTCAGCACATCGATAACGAGCTGGGCGATCGCGACGGCGCGCCTTACCCGCGCGGCCGGCGCGCCGGGCTGGGTGTTGTACGGTTTGGAAATGAGCGCGTGCAGACGCTGGTTGTGGAAGTCCACGCGTTTCGCGTCGGTTCTCGCAAGGATGCGGTCGACGGCGCGAAAGTGCTGGTTGAGAAATCTCAGCGTCCGCTTGTGACAGGTTTCGCCTTCGACTTCGGTGCAGTGAAGCATGTCCTCGAGATTGAGAATGTCCGCATACAGATGCACACCGTCAACCTTGTAGGCTTTGGCTGTAGGGATGCTTTCAAGATCGGTGTCCCGGACGTAGTCGACAATCTCGACCGCTTCGACATCCTTGATGCGCCTGTCGATCTGTTCTGCCGCGTGGTCATGCTTCCAAGTGTGCGACATGGTTTCTTCCCTCAGCAATGTTGTTCGGTATTGGCCAGCAACACAGAAACGCGTATAGTTTGATTATGGGTAGCAAAACGCAACCCGTCAAGTAACTATTCTGGTATGGGCAAAGATACGAGGGACAAGATCCGGTGGGGCACTGAACGCAGGCTCGAATTCATCGAGTTCCGCGTGTATTGGGAAGGGGGGGTGAACCGCGGGGAGATCGTCGAGAAGTTCGGGGTATCGGTGCCCCAGGCGTCGGCAGATTTGACCCTTTATCAAAATCTTGCGCCGGTCAATCTGGTCTATGACAGCAGCCAGAAGCGCTACGTCGCCGGACCGGGATTCCGGCCGCATCTCCTGTCGCCGGATGCGGAGCGGTATCTGAGCCAGGTTGGCGCAGTGGCGGACGGCGACCTTGGTTTGGGGGATACGTGGATTTCAGCGGCCCCGGATGTGGACGCCATGATCATTCCGCAGGGAAAGGTGGCGCCAGACATCCTGCGTAGCCTGCTGGCGGCGATCCGGGCGAACGAATCCGTTGAAATTGAATACCAGTCGTTTAACGTGGCGCGCCCGGAGAAGCTCTGGCGCCGGATTACCCCGCTTGCCTTCGGCTTCAACGGGGTTCGCTGGCATGTCCGCGCCTTCTGTCACCTGACGGAGGGATTCAAGGATTTCGTCCTGTCCCGGTGCGCGGATCTTGGCAAGAGCGGGCCGCCGGGGGCGACTGGCAGCGACGACACGTACTGGCATCGCCGGTTCGATGTGGTCGTTGCTCCACATCCTGGTCTCAGTGAGTCGCAGAGGCAGACCGTTGCGCATGACTACGGCATGCCCGGACTGCGGCTGGTCCTGCCGGTCAGGATGGCGATGCTCTTCTATTTCAACAAGCGGATGCGGTTCGATATGTACGAGCATGACCGGACACCTGCGGCGAACCAGCTGGTGGTTGAAAACTACGACGCATTCAAGGCAGCGATCGCCGAGGCCGAAGCGGGGAAAATGGCCGGCTGAAATCGCAGGCAGTAATTCGCCGTGACGGGGGGAATCCATATGGCAGAGGACGGTCAACCAGCACTTGCAAGACTGGGTGAGGACGATCAGCTCAAGGCAGCGCGGGACCAGTTGAATCTGGTGCTCAGCTGCGGATTTCGGTGATGGTGATCAGTCGTTTCGGTGAACGTGATCAGTTTGGAAGGTGGTGTTGCGCGGTCAATGGATTATAGCGAAGGTGATCACGATCAGGATGCGGAGGACTGCTTGGCGTTGGTCTTTCGCATCGATTCCCCCTTTAACGGCAGCTTGTGGGCCTGATGGACGAGCCGGTCGAGGATCGCGTCGGCGAGCGTCGGGTCCTGCAGCCAGGCGTGCCAGTGTTCCAATGGCAGTTGGCTGGTAATGATCGTGGAGCGCGTGCCGACGCGATCGTCGAGCACTTCGAGCAGGTCGTTGCGGGCACCCTGATCGAGGTCCTGCAGGCCCCAGTCGTCGAGCAGGAGGACGTCCATCTTGGCGAGCTGCGCGAGTCGCCGCGTAAAGCTGCCGTCGCCGTGCGCGATCTTCAATTCCTCGAACAGCCGGGCAACGCGGACGTACATCACGGAGAAGCCCTGTCGGCAGGCTTGCTGCCCGAACGCACATGCGATCCACGTTTTCCCGGCGCCGGTTGGCCCCGTCAGGATGAGGTTTTGTGCATTACGGATCCAGTCGCAACCGGCGAGTGCGGCGACGACGCTCTTGTCGATGCCGCGGCTCTGCCGGTATTCGATGTCCTCGATGCAGGCTTGAGGATTCTTGAGTTTCGCGGACTTCAGCAGCCGCTCGAGCCGCCGGGTATCGCGCCAGGCGAGTTCGCGATCGACGACCATGCCGAAGCGCTCTTCGAACGATAGGCTGGTGCTGGCGGTCAGTGCCGCCTGTTCCTCGAACGCACGCGCCATGCCGTCGAGCTTCAGGGCCTTGAGCTGAGAGAGAGTTTGCTGCATCAACATCGCGACCTCCTTGGGTCAGTGGTAATAGTCGGGCCCGCGCACGTTCTCGTGATCGGGCGAATGCCATTCGGTGAGGGGAATCGGGAGCATCGGTTGTCGGTCCAGACCGGACTCGAGGATCGATAGCACGGAGCGACGGGTCGGTGAGCCGATCACGAGCGCCCGCTGACAGGCGGCTTCCAGCCGCTCTTTGCCGTACTTGCGCGAGAGCGACAGCAGTCCGAGGCACGCGCGGTACCCCATCTCGGGGTGCGGCCGGTTGGTCAGCAGGTGTTTGACGATCGCTTCGGCACCGGGACCGACGGAGGCACCCCAGTTCAGCAATCTCCCGGGCGTCCATTCCATGTGGGCGCGGTGCGCCGCCGGCATGTGCTCGGGCAACGTCGTATGCTTGTTCCGGAGTCGGCTGCGCACGTGGGCGGCAACGCGCTTGCCGCGGTGCAGGATCTCGACGCCATGGCGCGTGACGCGTGCGTAGACCTCCTGGCGTACGAGGCTGTGCGGAACGCTGTAATAGTGGTGATCGACTTCGACGTGGTAGTCGATGTTGACGCGGCACTTCACGAAGGTCGCAATCTCGTATCGGCGTGTCGGCAACGGGCGCAGCGCCGGACGGTCGAGCCGCTCGAACCATTCGCGGCGGTTGCCGTCGAGCTTCTTGAACGGACGCCGGTTTAGGTCGTCGATCAGCTTGCCGATCGCCTTGTTCAGCTCGGCCAGGCTGTAGAAGCGGTGATTGCGCAGCCGTGCGAGGATCCAGCGTTCGACGATCTGTACGCCGACCTCGACCTTCGCCTTGTCCTGCGGCTTGCGCGGCCGCGCCGGCAACATGGCGGTTGCGTAGTGGTTCACGAAGTCCTGCGTGGTATTGCCCAGCACCGGTTCGTACCGGTCCGCCTTGGCGATCAATGCCTTGGGGTTGTCGGGCACCAGCAGCTCGGGAACGCCGCCGTAGAATTCCAGCGCGTCGATCAGGCTGCCGATCCAGTCGAGCATGGTCTCGGAGCGCGTCGCGCACGCGAACGTATAGTTGGACGCACCGAGGACCGCCACGAACACATGGGCCTTGAACGCGACGCCGCCGTCGCGGCCGAGGATTGGCACGGTTTGCCCGGCGAAGTCGGCGAACAGCTTCTCGCCGGCGCGGTGTTGCTGACGCATCGAGCGCTTCAGCGCCGCGGCCCAATCCTTGTACCGCTGGCAGAACTGCGTATAGCGGTAGGTGCGTTGGCCGGGGTGGGCCTCGACGTACTCTTCCCAGAGTAGCTGCAGCGTCACGCCCTTGCGGCGCAGGTCGCGGTGCATCGCCGCGTAATCTGGTTCGACCCGCCGGATCGGGGCCTCTGTTTCCTCCGGCAGGTCCAACCTGATTTCGAGTTCGTCGTCGGCAAGCGGTTCGACGGCAGCCCAGTCAAGCCCCGCCGCACTGGCGCGGGCCGCGTATGCCGAGATGGCGCCGACGCTGATGCCGATCGCGCGGCTGATCTGGCGGTGCGACAGGCCGCACGCCCACTTCAGCCGCAGTACTTCCTTCAGTTTGCGCATGCTCATCCGATGTGCCGGCATCAACCTGCCCCCTAAAAAGAGACAAGGCTAACGCCCGTCGTTGATCACATGCGCAACACCACCGCCGAGCCGGAACGGCCATCCCGTTTCGGTCGCGTGATCAGCTGTTTCGGTTCGCTGATCACTCATTCCGGGAACGTGATCACCCGTTTCGGCAAGATGATCGCTCGTTTCGGAAACCGGTGATCAGCGATCACCTTCGACCGAAACGGCCGATCACCATCAATCGGAACCACTGATCACGTTCAACCGAAATCGCTGATCACGTTCGCCGAAATACGCAGCTCAGCTTCTTTTCGCGGGTCGACACGAAGCTGTCGGTTGTGCTTGGCGCGAATGTCGGGATGCTGGGCGTGCTGTTCACGCGAGTGACAGCAGTCGGCACTGCGACGTTTCCGCCCTATGTGCTTTGGGGGCTGATCGTCCTGTTCGTGATGCTGCTGGGGTTCAGTTCGTACCATCTGTACCGCGGCTCGTTCCCGAACCTGGCAGGCGGCGCGGGCTCACTCGTCTATTTTCGCGAGATTTCAGCCCGTGGCGAACAGGACTTTATCGCGGCGTTCTCGCGACTCAGTTCAACTGCCCTGACGGAGGATCTCCTCTCGCAGAGCTGGCGCAACTCGGTCATCCTGACGCAGAAATTCGCGTCGCTGCGTCGGGCGTATGTCTGGTCCGCCTTCGCGATCGTTCCATGGGCGTTGGCGCTGGCGAGCTACACAAAGTTCTAGGGGAGATAACGGTCATGTCTCGATTGGGGATTGAACGGAATACGGGGCAAGTCTACGAGGGAAAGGACGCGCCACGATATCTCGCGGTACCGACGCCTGTCGTGTCGCAATGCAGGCTCATTGAATCCCTGTCGGACCTGGGCAATATGCCCAGGGGCCTGGACCATGATCCCTTTTCCTGGATCTTCCGGGAGGAATCGTTCGATCCAGTTTCTCGCGTGCGGCGCGGCCGGATCTTTCAATCGTTTGGCAACTCGGGCTGGGAATCGGTGCTGGTCGACGTCCATCCCTTTGCATCGTCTGACTACGGGGCAGGTCGAAGCGATGGGCGCGTCCCGAAGCAATTATGCGTCTACATTCACTGCTCCGAGCTATTGAGCCGGCCGCGAGGGGGCGAGGGGATGCGACTGGCAATCGGTGATGCCGGATCGTTCTCGATGTGGCGCGTGCTGCAAACCGAGTCGACGGTCAGCCAGGACGTGCTCGTCACGCTGCGCGCCGAGTCGGCGATGGGAATTCTCCCCGCGCTGGATGAATCGAAAATTCATCCCGAGAACCTTGCGCAGGTGAAGCAGGCGTTCGAACGCGTGCTGAATGCCGCATATCGGGAGTTACCGACGTCGGTCGTGGACCAGTGCCGGAATCTCTGTGTTGTCCTGGTTTCGCGATGGCTGTACCAGCTCTCCGGTGACAGTGGGCTGCTCTGCGAGGACCTTGCACGTTGTATCAAGGCCATCCAGCGGCAGTTTGGCCAGGACAGCCGGTGGCTGCTGCGCTCGACGCTGGAGGTTGTCAACTCGCTTCATCCGCGTGCAAAGGACAACGAGCGTCATCGTTATGGTCTGCGCGAAATTTCTGACGAGGACGCAGCGCTTGCGGTCCACGCGACCAGCTTTGTTCTGCGTGAAATTGGCTGGGCACTGTAGATGGAAGGCGAGCACTGCGTCGTGGACGCCGAATACGAGCCGCTGCGCCATCTGATGCGGGGATTTCCTCTGGAAGATTCTCTGCCCGTCGTCTGGCAGCTATCTCGCCACGTGTCGGGCTACGGGGATCACGGCATCAGCGGATGCCCTTTTCCCGATCTCCGCACGAAAATCTTTCCTTTTCAGTTGAGTTTGCTGTGTCGCGAGCTGCTGTTGAACGGGACACTGCGAGGCGAAGGTCGGAATCTGTCTCGCTGGCAGGATCTTGCCGCCGCGGTGAATGCGATCATGGCCTTCAGCGACAAGGTGTCGGGCGTAACCCAGGATACGTTTCAGCTCGAACTGCACCGTATCGGCCAGCAGCAATTGCCTTCGCAGAGACGGTTTTCCGTTTCGAAGTTCATGCGGTATGTCCTGCTTTATGAGCATGCTGCAGTAGCCCCCATGTTTGAAAAAGCGCTAGAGATGTCCGCGCGGGAGTACTCGATCCTCGGCTTCGTGACATATACACAGTTTTCCAAGGGGCCGCGATTCGTGACGAACCTTGACCTGACGCGACTGGGAGTTCGCGACTCGTCAAGAGACAAGTTCTTCGATCGGATGAGTGGCCATTTTTCTTTGGCTCGTGCGTCGCTTGACGACGCACGGCGCTTCGACCATACCTGGCAGTACACCTTCAATTTTCTCGATGACAAGCCGCTGGTCAGCCTGGATTCGTTGCACCCCGAGCGGGTGTACTGTCCCGAGCCGGAAAGGGCAATGGCCCGATTCACGGATGGCATTTTTTATCTGCTGCTCGGGCAGCCGGAGTTTGGCAATGCGTTCGGATGTGCGTTCGAAGGATACGCAGGTCGGGTAATCGAGAGGGCGTGCTCGTCCGGCCATATTGTCGTCGATCGTGAGCGCCCATTTTTCGTCGGAAAGAAAATCAATCACGGAGCGGACTTCATCCTTTCCGACGCTACGGGTAACGTGTTTGTGGAATGCAAGACGAAACGCCTGGCACTGCGCGGACGCGTGGCCGCGAGCCAGAACGATCTCGACGAGGAACTCGACGTTCTGGCGGGCGCTGTCGTTCAAAACTATCGGAATATCCGGCTGGCGTTGCACGGACAGACGCATTGGAAGAAAAATGCGTTGCCGTCGATGAACCTTGTTGTCACTTTGGCAGACTGGAATCTGCTTAGTCCGCAAGCCTGGTTTGATCTGCATGCCAGGATTGAAGAGCAGCTCGAAAGGAAGGGGTTGTCTGGGATCCAGAGTGAGGTCCCTTACGCAATCGTCTCCGTAGAAGCATTCGAGGAATTTTGTTGTGCAATCAACAGTAGCAGTATCAATGATGTAACAGGTCCTGTGTTCAGCGCGCGAGGCGGGGAATGGCAACTGGGCGGGCAGGTTCAATCCCGGTACCCGGAAGCGGTCCGGATTTCGGAGCAACTCTTTCGGGATGAATTTGCCGACTATGGGCGTGGCATCATTGGGGGCAGTCCTTGAGCTTTCAGGCTATGCTTTATCCCGTTTTTCCGCTGCGGTCATGCTCGATTTTCGAGGTCGGAACAATGGCCACTGCAAGCGGGCGTCACTTGTGTTGACGCAAAGAGGATGGAGAGGCAGGTTGGCGCGTTGCGTGATTTTGTGCATCCGTGAAGGCGTGATGCAGCGGCGCTATCGAAATGAACGTGACAGGGAGTAAGACATGTATAACGGTGCTGCTCAAAGATCAGCCGTGGCGGTGGCCAGTGAACTGGCCGACGTCTTTAACCAGCTGTATGGAAACGTTGAGAAGGCCGATGTTGGGCAGATACACATGGCGCTTCGAGCCGCGTGGGTGCGGGCAGAACGTGAATTCGCGGCGGCTGGCGCACTTGATGAGAGCCGTAGGCAGTTGCTGTCGAACGCCGAAGCAGAGTTGCAGGTGGCTCACCTGGCGGCCGAGAACCAGCAGCCGGGTGATGCTATCAATGCATTGAAGCGTGCCGCAGGTCGGATCAACGCGCTTGTGGCCGACGTTATGGGCAAGATGGGCTAGGAAGAGGGACTTGTGATGTCGAGAATATCCGTTGATGCGAGTCAGGCAAGGCGGGTGCGGGAGATCTTCGTAGCGTGGCGCCGCGGGCAGGGGTGGACGATTGTCTCCGAGCCACCTGAGAGCGCCGGGATCGATGGCCTCGTGATCTTTTCCAGCGTGCCGGACGAATTTCTGGGCGTGCTGCAGTCGCAAGACATTCACTACATTGTCGGATAGTCGGTGCGAACCCGGGAACGACGGCGGGTGGCTTGATGCTTTTGCCGCTGGATCCCACGGCCGAGTTGAACGAACTGGAAGGCGCCCGCGGGGTCCGAATGCGACGATGCCAGCCGTCGTGATGCGCAGGATGGAGGTTCCGTGCGGTGGACGCGTCTGGCGGTTGAAGGCGATCGGCTGGGGTCACAGATCGCGTGGGGGTGGATTCCAGGATCCGGGGTGGCGATACAGGAGAGGATAGACGATGCTGGAGCGTTTTTTAGGGGAGCAGGGAAAGCGTCATCGCGTTGAGGCTTTTTCGACGCAGAAGCTGGTCGGGGGCGATCAGGCCCTGGCGACGGAGCTTGCGGATGTCGCAGAGTTTCTCGCAGTGGAGCAGGGAGCGGCCGTTATCGAGCAGGACGCTCTCGATAACGACATCTACTTCATTATCGCGGGTAAGCTCGACGTGGTCGTGAATGCGACAGTCGTTCAGCAGCGATCCGCCGGAGTCGCGGTCGGGGAGATGGCGGCGATCGATCCGACTGCGAAGCGTGCAGCTACGGTAGTTGCGGCTGAGGACTCGCTCGTCGCTAGGGTCACGGAGCCACAGCTAAGTGATCTCGGTGCCCGCTATCCGGACCTCTGGCGCCGGATGGCGAAAGAACTCGCCGAGCGATTGCGCGAGCGCAACCGGTTCGTCAGCAAGAAGCGCGACCTCGTTCGCGTTCTCCTCATCTCGTCGGCGGAGGCTATCCCGGTGACTCGGGCGTTACAGGATCAGTTTGCTCACGATCCGTTTGTGATCGTCCCCTGGCACCAGGGCGTGTTCAGGGTCACGTTTTACACGCTCACGTCTCTGGAAAGCGAACTCGAGCAATGTGATTTCGCGATTGCCATCGCTCACACAGATGACGTTACGACCAGCCGCGGCGTCGACTGGCCGGCGCCGCGTGACAACGTCATTTTCGAGCTTGGGCTTGCCATGGGGAAACTGGGTTTGAACCGGGCCATCCTGATGGAGCCGCGCGGGGAGGGTGTCAAGCTCCCCAGTGATATGAAGGGCATCACAACCATTCCGTACGTGTTCGACCAGAAACGAGATACGGAGGCGAGGTTTGCCCCTGCGTGTAACGAATTGCGTAAGTATATCCAGCAGATGGGACCGCGAATCTGACTTTAGGCGTGATGGCGCATTACCCCAATTTGAGATTGCAACCTGTCTGGCCCCGGGGCTTGGGAGCTCTCGTGGAAACCAGCGGGCGGGTGCTGTGAAGTGCCGCCTAGCAACTGCCCCAGCGCCATGTGGACGTGTAGATATTCATGTCCTTTTCCTTCCAGTACTCGCAGATCCACATGTTCTGGCCGTCCGTCTCTTTCAGATCATTGCTCAGTCTGTTGTAGACGGCTTCCGTAATGCGGGTGGGCTTTCCCGGAAGATTCGTCAGCTTCGCGGCATAGTTTGCGGCTCTCCCGACCCACACGATGTCGTTGTCGCCACGCACGCCGATTCGTGCGGCACGCAGTTGACTCCGATCGATTCCGACCACGTGTCTGAGCACAAAATCCGTCGTGCTGTATTGCTCTTCGAGCGCTGGCTGGATGATCTGGCTCACGCAATAGTTGATCTTGAGCGCAGTACGAGCAGCCGACGTATTTTTTGAATCGCCGGTATAGACGGCCATGACGCGATCACCGTCGTATGCTGTAATCGTGCCGCCCTCACTTTTGATGATGTCGGCCGAACACTTGAGAAACGTCTTGTAGATCTCCGCGCTGAACCACCACTTATAGTTGTCGACCATGTCTGTTGAGCCGTCGAGATCTGCGTAGAGTACGACAGCCTCTTCGAGATCCTTTGCATGGTTTGTGTTGAGCCTGAGATCCTCAGCGTTGGGCACTGCAGTGGTTGTTTCTTCGTCCCATTGAAGGCGAAACGTATCCTTCACCCAACTCCTGAGGTCATCTTCAAGTGCCACAGCCTCTCCTGAAAGTAATATGCGAACCTAGCCTTGGTCGAGCGCGAGTCTACGCGGTGGCTGCACTAACGGCGTCTTTGTTGGCCAGCATTGTTGCCAGTGAAGCAGTACTATCGGCCTTCAGATCGGTAACAATTTGCCGATAGGCGTATTCCTGCCGGTCGAAAAACTCTCGCGGGCTGCGCAGTGTGGAATGGCGGTGTAATGCCTCGAGAAAAGTCGACAGAACCGTCTTGAGGTAGAACTCCAGATTCGCGCACAAGAGCGTTGCATCCACCATCCTTTGCGCGCTGTGAACGATGTCGCATCGAGCACGATAGATTCGCTGCACATGCCAGCGTACACGGCGCTCGTGGTTCGCAAGAGCTGCAGCCAGTTTTTTGCAATCCAGCGCGACGCCAAGGAAACGGGTTGTCCGAAACCAGATGAATGGCCGATCGCGGCAGATTCGCTCGATCTCATCGCGATGCGCTTTTTCGTGAAGCAGCTCATAGAATCTCGCGAGCCCAATACGCTTGAGTTCGATCGGCTGTCCAGCGCTGTCTCGCAGGTCGATTCCGAGGTCAATTAGTACCGCGCGGAGGGCGAGCAGGTGTTTCGGTAGGTAGGAAAGCGTCACCGTCGGTGCAAGCGATTGCTCGACGCCAGCACCGATGCCTCCTCCGCCTGCGCCGCTTCCCTTGATCAGGAATTCCACGGCCGTCCACCAGTTCACGAGCTTGTTCTCAAAATTCGGCGTATCGGCGCCAATGCGGTAGAGTCGAAACGCGGAATAGATCCGGTCCTTCGCGTCAGAGGACAGTGTGCCGCTGCCGACCAGATCCTGTAGCCGACGCATAAATTCGTCCAGTTGTGCCGCGCTGAGCGACGAGTCAGGATTCGGCACCGTGCCGGGCAGACGCAGTAACATATGCTTGTCCTGCTTCTGTACGAGGAAGCTGTCCGCGAGTTGAACGTTTTTGCGCTCATAGTCGTACCGGACGACGTCCAGTACCTGCCCGATCCGGTCGCTCGCAATCGATCCGGCAATGCGCCCATCCTGTGCCGGGACGGTCATTGACGCGAAAAGTCTTCCTCCGCCGGACTTTGCGTAGCGCTTCACGTAGTTGCTGGAATTGATCCCAAGGTCGGGCGGCGTAGGTTGAAATTCGATGTCGCCGACTTGTTCCGGAAACTGTTCCGGTTTGCTCACGTTACTGATCGCAAACGTGATGCGATAAGGCTTGGGGGAGGCGCTGAGCCGCTCGCATACCGCCTGGAATGCCGTATCAAAACGATAGGGCGTCGCACCATCATTGCTGTTGGGATTGGGCAGAAGCATCAGGCGGTACAGCATAAACAACGATTCAATGCTCCAGCCCCGGTTGATCAGCGTACTGAGGAGCATCCCCAGCACGCTTTCGATTTTCTCGAATTCCTGCGGGGTTGTGCCAAGTCCGCCGGCGGCTTCCGGTACTGCCAGTTCGCGAGTCAACCACGCTACGCTGGCCGGAACGAAGTGGATCTCAATCGCTTTCTCAAGCTCTCGACCGAAGGCGTCCACGAGCGAGCGCTGCTTCATCAACGCTACTCCCCAGGCTTTGCTCGCGTCGCCCTCGCTTGCCTGGTTGAAGTTCGCCGGCTTGGCTCCATCAAGCAGGGCCACCAGGTGGGTGTGACTCGGAACAAACGCTACGTCTTTCAGTACAATTGATTCGGCTAGGATTGCCTGTGCTTCGGCGGCCACCCGGCCTATGTCGCTTTCGCCCGCATGATCAACGTTGATCATTTTGAGCAGTTCGCGCAGAACATTGAGCGGGTTCATTGCCCTTACGCGGAATGCGTCGAGGGACGCTTCATGAACGAGGTTGAACCAGCACTCGCAGAAGAAGTGCTGACGGCGCGTGAGTCCGTGAGCGGCGGCGATGCGGAGGTCAAGACGCATTGGCTTGCAAGGTCTGGAGAAAAGCGTTATTCTAGCCTCGCAGTTGAGGCTTATCGCTTCAGCGACAGAAAAAAGGGGTCAGGGTTTGCTGGCCTGGACGTTGTTCCGCAGTATTCTCCGCCCCGCCTTTTTGACAGCCCGCCTATGTGCGGGCTGTTTTATTTCGGGCGTTGGCCAGCGCACCCTTGGTCGCCGCCAAGTCTCGTCGTTTGGTAAATAAGGTGTTGCGCCAGACTGCGGCAGGTGGTTGCGAAGCGTGGTGTGAGCGAGCATGCAGGTCCGATTTTTTCATATTGTGGGAAAATCAGTGGCTGGACGAAGTGGGGGTGTGAGTAGGGGTGGCCTCCGACTGAAAAGTTGGGAGTCAAACCCAGCATGGGTTTGCCTCGAACATCGCGATCCCTCCGTCTCCGCCAGAAGTGGCGGTGGAACCCCGCAGAGTCTAGGCTCTGCGGGGTTTTTGTTTTTGCGGGGTCTTTTTTGGGTTTTGATCTCGCCGCCACGTATGACTATGTCCCGCGTTGATATGCAGGTCTACTGATCGATACGTGGCGCCGTTGGCGCGCCAAGCCGGTCCACAGACAAACTCGAAAGGTAGTGGCATCTGTATGGCGTTGCGCCGAGCATCATTCGCCTCGTGGCGCAAATGCCGCGTCGCACTCACCGGACCTACACGCTGCATCTACCCGTCCGGCCTGCGCAGACTCCCGATGCACCCGCAGGTGTTGCTTTACGCACAGTCCTCTACGGACGCAATGCGGCTGTCCGCAAGTTCATTCAAATTTCGCGATAAATTTTTAAGCTGCGATGCAGCACCAATCAAATATCAACGCGTGAACACAAATTGTGTCTGTGTACATCAATCGATGTCAGTCCGACGTTTGCACTTATTGACAGATATTTCGTGCTTATACTATCTCGCATTTTGCCGGGCGCACCTCACAATACGCGCTAGTAGGGCATCGCGGGCGGTCACCACCTTCATCCAGCTATCCGGGCAAGTAAAGATCAGCTATGTTGATGCTGATTGCATAAGTTCATCTCGAATTCCAGTCGTCTAAACAAGGTGTTTTTATCCATTTGTCGATGCTGATTTTATGAATGAAGGGGCGTTATGATTTTCAGTAGAGATGTGGAAGTCAGTCTGAAAAGATGCAGTGGTGATCGATAACCATCGTCTGGAGGTGAGTTTTGCTTACTAAGATCGCTATCGCGGATGGCAATTCGATTCTGCGGATAGGAATGCGATGTATTTTCGGAAGGCAAGCTGGCTTGAGCGTGGTTGGCGAGGCGGAGAACTCCACCGCAATCGTCGAATTGCTTCGGGAAAAAGAGGTCGACGTGCTGCTCAGCGATTTCGAGATCCCGGGGAAAATATACAGGGACGGTACCTCCCTGATGGCACTGCTGCGCAGGACCTATCCGTCCACGAAAGTCATCTTCGTCACCACGCTCACCAATCCTCCGTTGTTGAGAGCGGTAATCAGATCGCGGGCGCATGGCGTGCTGCTGAAAAGCGACACGCCGGAAGAACTGGTTAGCGCGGTGCGTTCCGTTTCACGCGGCCAATCCTATGTCGCGCCATCGGTGCGGCGCATCGCCGGTATTAACCATTGCGAAGAACTCGACGCGAGGAAAGTCGGACGTCTGTCGGCGCGTGAAGGAGAAGTGCTGCGTCTGTATGTCAGCGGCATGAGTATCAGCGAAATCGCGGCATTAAGTCATCGGAGCCTGCAAACCGTCAGTACCCAGCGCAAGCAGGGGATGAAAAAGCTCGGCTTTGCCAACGACCGCGAGTTGTTTGAATACATGCTGCCTTCGCGGAGCTAGTCAATAAAAATAGTTATAAGCCGATGCGTTCTGGTTTGGGACGATTTAGGATTTTCGCGTCGCAGCCAACGACGCGTGAGCGCTGGCGCCGACGCGGATTGGTTATCGCGTCGGCAGCCGGATCGGTACCGACGGGTCGGATGCGCTCGGCACGCTGCGCACGTACGAGCGCGATCCGCTGCAAGCGAGGTACGGCGTGATCGACGCGCCGCCACAACTGAAGACGCGGACCGCTGTTCAACGCAACCCGCAACGAGTCGACACGATGGAACCGGTCGCGCCGGTCGCGCCACTGACGGCAACGGTATCGTTTAGAACGCGTGCCGCAGCCCCACCATCCCGACGAACTGCGATGGACCGGACGACGGCGTCGTGTTCTGCGAGTCGCCGACCACCGCGACCGCGTCGGCGATGGTCACACCGGTGCCTGACGCGATCAGCGACTTGCCGCTCGCACGCTGATAGGCCTCGAGCGCGTACAGCGTGGTGCGCGTCGACAGGCTGTAGGTCTGTTCGAGCGAGATCTGATGATAGTGCGCCGGATCGGTGATGCCGTTCGCCTTGCTCGCCTGGGTGAAGCTATAGCCGCCGCCGACGGTCACGCTCGGCGTGATCCGGTACGTCGCAATCGCGCCGTAAGTGTTGAACACGGCCTTGTCGAGGAATAGCGACCCGTGGCCCGGCGCATACTGCACGTTCGAGTAGTTGAGGCCCACCATCAGATCGTGCCATGTGTAGCGGCCGGCCGCGGCGAACAGCTGCGTGCTGCGCGCGCTCGCGTAACCGTTGTTGACCGGCGAGTTGATCGCGAAGCTGCCGAGCGCCGCGCTCGTCGCGATGTCCTTCAGTTTCACGTAGCCGGCCGCGAGCGACACGGGCTGGAAGTCATAACGCAGCGCCGCGCTGAACAGGCTGCCGTTCGCGACGCTGCCGGGCACGCCGCCGAGACCGTACTGCGCGCTTGCCTGCAGGCCCGCGATCGTCGGCGACAGGTAGGTTACCGAATTATTGAAGCGCAGCGTCGTGTCGAGGGCGTCGACATCGCCAGGGTGCGCGCCGGTCGCGCCGGTCAGCACGCCGGTCGGCCCGAGCGCGCCGACCATCTGGAAGTAGGGCGTGTACTGGCGGCCGAGCGTCACGGTGCCGTAGCGATCATTCGCGAGGCCGACATAGGCTTGGCGATTGAACAGGTAGCCGGCAGTGCTTTGCGCGCCGGTCAGTGAATTGAAGCCGCTCTCCAGCCGGAAGATCGCCTTCGTGCCGCCGCCGAGATCTTCCGAGCAGAGAAAGCCGAACTTGCTCGCTTGCAGGTTGCCCTGGCTCATGTAGAAGTTCGAATGCCCCTTCTGGTTGCTGACGTAGGCGAACGCATTGTCGACGACGCCGTACAGTGTGACGCTGCTTTGCGCCGACGCGCTGGTGGACCATGCGGCGCTCGCGAACGGCAGGCAGCAGAGGACGAACGCGCGGGTGCGCGCGCGCTGGGTGGTTTTCATGATTGGGCTGTCTCCAGACTGAATGGATGGCCCGATCCCTTGGGCCGGTGCGGTTTGTTGTTCGGTGCGTTTCAGTGCGGCAATGAAATCGTCAGGCAGCGCCAGCCGTCCGCGATGTGATCGGCTGCGAGCGTGCCGTTGGTGCAGACGATCGCGCGTGTTTCGTGCATCGGCACGAACACGCGAACTTGCGGCTGCGCGCGCGGCATCCATTGCGGACGCTCGAGCGTCACGCGCAAGGTGTTTGCGTCGCCTGTCAGCGTGACGTTCCAGCGACCTTGCTCGCCGTCGCGCCAGGCTTCGGTCTCGCCGTCGTCCACGATGGAGCCGCCGTGCGCGGTGCCCGCGCCGGCATACGGCACCGCGAGGAACGCGCGCTCGTCGGCGGGACGGCCGAAGTGCTGTTCCGCGATGTTGAGCGCAATCACGCCGCCTTCACGCAGCAGGAACACCGGACGCTCGAACGGCGCGGGCAGCGTGACGCTCTGGCCGCCGTCGAACGCTTCGCCGCTCCAGTAGGACACCCAGCGCGAACCGGCCGGCAGGTACACGTCGCGCGTGCTCTGGCCCGGATCGACCACCGGCGCGACCAGCATCGACGAGCCCAGCATCATGTCGTCGCCGTCGACGAGGCAGCGCGGATCGTGCGGAAACTCCGCGAACAGCGGCCGCAGCACCGGCTCGTACGCGCTATGCGATTGCCACAGCAGCTCGTACAGATACGGGATCAGGCGATAGCGCAGCTTGATCAGATCAGCGACGTGCCGCGTGACTTCGGGGTGCATCCACGGTTCGTTGACGGTGCCGTCGTCGTTCCACGAGTGAATCGAAAAGCGCGGCAGGAAGATGCCGAACGCGACCCAGCGCGCGAACAGCTCGGGTTCCGGTGCAGGACCCGCGAAGCCGCCGATGTCGTGGCCGCAGTTCGACACGCCCGACATCGCGAGCCCAAGCCCCATCTTCAGATTGAAGCGCAGCGTTTCCCACGACGTGTAGTTGTCGCCGGACCACGTCTGTACGTAGCGATGCATGCCGACGCCGCCCGAGCGCGACACGAGGAAGGGCCGTTTGTCGGGCGCGTGCTCGCGCTGCGCGTCGCGCGACGCGCGCATCATCAGCTGCGTTTGCAATACCTTCGCCTCAAGCGCCGGATAGGGCTTGCCGAAGCCGCGCGCGATCGAATGCGGCGACCAGATCTCGAACTCGTTGTTGTCGTTCCAGGTGGCCGCGATGCCGTATTTGAGCAGTGCGTCTTTCACGCGCGCTTTCCACCAGTCGATCGTCGCGGGATTCGTGAAGTCGAGATACGCGCCGACTTCGTCCCAGAACTGCACCCATGCGGGCTCGCCATCGGGCGCTTCGATCAGCAGGCCGGCCTGGGCGACGTCGTCGAACGCCGGGTGATCCTGCAGCAGACACGGCTTGATGTTTGCGCACAGGCGCACGCCGTAATCGAGATAGCTTTGCACGAAGCCGTCGATGTCCGGAAACTTGTCACGATTCCAGTTGAACACGTAGCGCTTCGGCCCGATCGACGTATAGCCCGACGACAGATGGAAAGAATCGCACAGCACGTCGTGTTCGCGGCACCGCTCGATGAATTCGCCCATCTGCTTTTGCGCGTTCGGCGCGTCAGTGTAGCTCATCGTCGAGCCCGAGTAGCCGAGGCCCCACTTCGGCATCCATGCGGGACGCCCGGTGAGCCACGTGAAGCGGCGCACGGCGTCGAGCGGCGAACCTGGCGACGCGATGAAGTAGTAGTCGAGGTCGCCATGCTCGGCGATGAAGTGCCGATAGTGGCCGTGATAGTTGTCGAGCTCGCGGCCCATGTCGAAGCGGCAATCGGCGAGCGTGTCGTAGAACAGGCCGAAGCCCGTCGACGTCTGCGGCTGCCACGTCACGTAGAACGGGATGTGCTTGTACAGCGGGTCCGTGGTGCGCGCGCTGTAGCCCATCGCGTCGATGTTGCGCATCTCGTAGCTTTGCTGCGCGCGATCGAGCGAGCCGGCACGCTCGCCGAGGCCCACGTACATTTCGTCGCGGCGGCGCTCGACGTAGTGATAGACGCGCGAGTCCCACCAGCCGAAGTTGTACGCCTGGGTCTTGCGATCGCTCATCACGCGATGCCATGTGCCTTCGTGCAGGATGTCCCATGCGCAGGCGCCGCCATCGAGCGCGACGCTCACGCGCACGCGTGCGGTTTCGATCACGACGTGCCCGGCTTCTTCGTTCACCGTGAATGGCGGCGGCGTGAAACCGCTCAGGTCGTGGCGCTCGCGGCCTTCGAGCGGCACGTCGTCCGCGCCGGGCGCGATCGCCCATGTGCGCGGGCCGCGCGTTGCGCCGTCCGGCAGCACGAGCACGCGGATGATGTCTTCGGCGAGCACGAACAGCTCGATGCGGCAATTCGGCTGCGCGGTCAGCACGACCGGGTTGCCCGCGGTGGGGACGAGCGCGAAGCGCGGCGGATGTTTGAGATTGATCAATGAGGGCATGATGAGTCTTCGAGGGAGGTCAGGCAGCAGTGTTGACGCTCAGCTCCGCGCGCCGTGCGCGGCCGTGGCGCGGCACACCGCGCATCAAGATGATCAGCAGCGTCGCGCCGATGAGGTCGAACGCGCCGAGCGCGCCGAACAGCGGCGTGTAGCCGATCGAATCGGCGAGCGCGCCGACCATCAGCGAGAAGCCGAGGCCGCCGATCCACGCGGCCATGCCCGCGAAGCCGGCGACGGTGCCGACTTCGCCCGGATCGAATACGTCGGCGGCGAGCGTGTTGACGAGCGCCGAGATCATCTGGTGCGCGAAGCCGCCGACGCAGAAGAGGGCGATGGCCTGGTACGGCGACGCGACCAGACCGATCGATGCGGGCCCGATCATCATCAGCGCGCCGAGCACGACGCCCGAGATACGCGACCAGATCAGCGGCACGCGAAAATGCTTCATCAGGAATGGCGACAGATAGCCGCCGAACAGACCGCCCAGGTCCGCGGCGAGAAACGGCAGCCACGCGAACATCGCGATCTGCTTCAGATCCATATGACGCTGCGTGGCGAGATACAGCGGAATCCAGAAGCTGAACGTCTGCCACGCGGGCTCGGCGAAAAAGCGCGCTTGCGCGATCGCCCAAAAGCGGCGCGTGCGCAGCACTTCACGCACGCTCGCGCGGCGCGCCGCGGGCGGTGCCTGGCCTTCGGCGATCGCGCTACGCTCGGCGTCGCTCACGCGCTTGTGCTCGGCGGGCGAGCGGTACAGCACGAACCAGGCGGCGGCCCACACGAAGCCGAGGGCGCCGGTCACCGCAAACGCACTTTGCCAGCCGTAGCGCAGCGACAGGAACACCACGAGCGGCGGCGCGAGCAGCGAGCCAAATGAGGTACCGGCATTGAAATAGCCGACCGCGACCGATTTCTCGCGATCGGGAAACCATTCGGCGACGACCTTCATGCCGGCCGGAATCGCGACCGCTTCGGATAGGCCCATGAGGCCGCGCAACGCCGCAAGCGACAACCAGCTGCCCGCGAAACCGTGGAACACGCCGGTCAGCGACCACAGGCACGCGAACAGGGCGAAGCCGAGGCGCAGGCCGATCAGATCGATGATCAGGCCGCAGACGGGCTGCATCACCGTATAGCCGACCTGGAACGCGCCGACCACGTACGAGTACTGCCGTGTGCTCATGTGCAGCAGCTTCATCAGCTCGGGCGCCATCACGCCGAGCGCGTTGCGCGACAGGTAGTTGACAATCGTCCCAACGCAAACGAGGGCGATGATCCACCAGCGCAATCCCTTGATCGTTTTCAAAATCAGTCTCCGTGGCGCACGGAGCAATGGCTTTCGGAAGCCGTGCTCGGTTGTGCGCGAATTCGAACATTTATTGGTTTTCGCTGGAAGTCATCCTACCACTTGGAAACAGACCGGATATCCGGGGAAACCATTAATTGTCGGCATGTATGTACTGATTTTTCGGGGAAATTTAACGATTTTTGCTTGAGTTCGAACCGGTGGTCGGATGACAGAAGCGCAGGATGTCGGGTCAAAATGTTCTTTCGAACACAGAAAATGTTCGTTTGCGTGAGGCCTGCAGGCGGACGGTCATCGCCCGCGCGGGCGGCGGTTTTTCACGACCGTCTGGCGGATGTAACCGCACGTTACGCCGCCGTGGGGACGAGATTGTCAGCATCAGTTATTACAAACCTGAAATACGCGAGGTGCTGTGTTGCGCTATATTTCCGCCAACAAAACATGTTCTTACAAGGGTGATCAATGAAGTCCGCTCGTGTTGTTCCGCTCATGCTCGGCGTGTTGACGTTGGCTGCATCGGGTGCCGCGATGGCCGCGGGGCTTAACATCGGGGTCAATATCGGCATTCCCGCGCCGGTCTACGTCGCACCGGCTCCGGTCTACGCACCGCCGCCTCCGCCGCCGCCTCCCGTCATCTATCAGCCGGCTCCCGTGTACTACGGCGGTCCGCAAATCGTGGTCGGCTGGCATGGCGACCGCTACTGGGACGGTCGTCGCTACTGGGCGCGCGACGACTGGTATCGCCACCATCCGCCGGGTCGCGGCGACTATGCGCGCGGTCACTACGACCAACATCGCGGCTGGCACTGAGTCGGCACAGCGTCGACACCGCGGCGCGCCAACCGGCCACAGCGATAACAGAACCGCCTTTCGAGGCGGTTTTTGTTTTTGCGCTGAAACATATCGCTGCGCATTCCGTCGCAGTCGGCCGCCAGATCGCGCAAGCTAATTGGGTAGAATCCCCCACATTGCCACTGCCCACTTACCAGCACGACTCCATGACAACTGGCTCGCGACGGGTTCAAACGCCTGAGGGACTTCGACACAGCGTGATCCACGGACCCTTGCGCGCCGCGTTCGCCGTCGCGCTGCTGTGCGTGAGTCTGCTCGCCGCGCCGCACGCGCATGCCGCGCATGCGATCGCGCAATACGGCGAGCCAAAATATCCGGCCGGCTTCAGGCACTTCGATTACGTCAATCCTGATGCGCCGAAAGGCGGCACGCTCGTGCTCGCGAACCCGAGCCGTCTGACGAGCTTCGACAAGTTCAATCCGTTCACGCTGCGCGGCAATGCGGCGCCCGGCCTCGAGACGATGTTCGAGAGCCTGACGATCGGCAGCAGCGATGAAGTCGCGTCCGCCTACGGGCTGCTCGCCGACGACATCGTCGTCGCCCCGGACGGCCTGTCGGTTACCTTCCACATCAATCCGCGCGCGCGCTTTTCGAACGGCGATCCCGTGACCGCCGACGACGTCAAGTTCTCGCTCGACACATTGAAGAGCCCGCAGGCCGCGCCGCAGTTCGCATCGCTTTTCAGCGAGATCAAGCGCGCGGTCGTCGTCGATCCGGCCACGGTGCGCTTCGAGTTTCGCGAGCGCAATCGCGAGTTGCCGCTGCTCGCGGGCAGCATGCCGGTGTTCTCGCGCAAGTGGGGGATGAAGCCGGACGGCAGCCGCATTCCGTTCGACCAGCTCGCATTCGAAAAGCCAATCGGCAGCGGGCCGTATCTGATCGACAGCTACGACAACGGCCGCACGATCACGTTCAAGCGCGACCCGCACTACTGGGGCGCCGATCTGCCGGTGCGCGTCGGCGTGAACAACTTCGATCGCATCGTCTACAAGCTGTATGCGGACAGCACCGCGCGGCTCGAGGCGTTCAAGGCCGGCGAGTACGATGCGCTCGTCGAATATATCGCGCGCAACTGGGTGCGGCGCGACGTCGGCAAGAAGTTCGACAGCGGCGAGTTGATCAAACGCGAGTTCCCGCAGCACAACGGCACCGGCATGCAGGGCTTTTTCCTCAACACGCGCCGGCCGTTGTTCCAGGACGTGCGGGTGCGCAAGGCGCTCGACCTCGCGCTCGACTTTCAATGGCTGAACCGCCAGCTGTTTTTCAGTCAGTACACGCGCATCGACAGCTATTTCGCCAACACCGGATGGCAGGCGAAGGGGCCGCCGTCGCCAGGGGAGCTCGCGCTGCTCGAGCCGTTTCGCGCCCAACTCGACCCGGCGGTATTCGGGCCGGTGCCGAAGCAGCCCGACACCGATCCGCCCGGGTCGCTGCGCGCCAACCTGCTGCAGGCACGCGATCTGCTGCAGCAGGCCGGCTGGACCTATCGCGACGGTTCGCTGCGCAATGCGAAGGGCGAGCCGTTCCAGTTCGAGATACTCGACGACTCGGGTTCGGCTTCGTCGATGGAGCCGATCATCGCGACCTTCACGCGCAATCTGCAGAAGCTCGGCATCACCGCGAACTTCCGCACCACCGACTTCGCGGTCTATCAGAAGCGGCTCGACGCATTCGACTTCGACGTGACGACGATTCGCATGCCCGACGTGCAGGTGCCGGGCTCCGAGCAGATCACCCGCTTCGGCAGCAAGGCCGCCGATACGCCCGGCTCGGACAACGCGATCGGCCTGAAGTCGCCGGCCGTCGACGCGGTGTTGAGCGCGCTCGTGCATGCGCAAACGCGCGGGCAACTGACCGATGCCGCGCACGCGCTCGACCGTCTGCTGACGCATGGCTACTATGTGGTGCCGCACTGGTACAGCGGCACGCATCGCGTCGCGTTCAAGCGCGGGCTCGCGTGGCCGAAGACGCTGCCGCTGTACTATGGCGCGGAGGGCTGGATCACGACGATGTGGTGGCACGAGGATCCGCAGGCGCGCACGCCCACGGGCGGCGCCGACTGATCCGCAGATCCATCGCCCCCACCAACGCGTTCGCACTGGAACACCGCCTATGTGGAGCTACATCCTCAAACGCCTGCTGCTGATGATCCCGACGCTGCTCGGCGTGCTGACGCTGACCTTCGTCGTGATTCAGTTCGTGCCGGGCGGCCCGGTCGAGCAGATGCAGCACGAGCTGCGCAAGGGCGCGGAGGGCGCCTCGCCGTTCGGGCTGCGCTCGCATAGCGGCGTCGACGCGCAACAGATCGCGCAACTGAAGCAGTTGTACGGCTTCGACAAGCCGCCGCTCGAACGCTATGTGCTGATGCTCAAGCGCTTCGCGACCTTCGACCTCGGCCAGAGCTATTTCCGTCATCAGAGCGTGTGGTCGCTGATCGTGTCGAAGCTGCCGGTTTCGATCAGCATCGGCCTGTGGACGTTTTTTCTCACCTATCTGATATCGGTGCCGCTCGGCATCGCGAAGGCGGTGCGCAACGGTTCACACTTCGATATCGCGACGAGCCTCGTCGTGCTGGTCGGCTACGCGATTCCCGGTTTCGTGCTCGGCGTGCTGTTGCTCGTGCTGTTCGGCGGTGGCACGTTCCTGCAGCTGTTTCCGCTGCGCAACCTCACCTCTGACAACTGGGACCAGTTGAGCTTCGTCGGCAAGATCCTCGACTACCTGTGGCATATCACGTTGCCGATCACGGCATCGGTGGTGGGCAGCTTCGCGGTCGTCACGATGCTGACGAAAAACGCGTTCCTCGACGAAATCCGCAAGCAGTACGTGCTGACCGCACGCGCCAAAGGTTTGTCCGAGCGGCGGGTGCTGTGGAAGCACGTGTTTCGTAATGCGCTGCTGCCGCTGATCGTCAACTTCCCGGGCGCGTTCATCGGCGCGTTTTTCACTGGCAGCCTGCTGATCGAAACGCTGTTCTCGCTCGACGGGCTCGGGTTGCTGTCGTATGAATCGGTGATGCGGCGGGACTATCCGGTCGTGCTCGGCACGTTATATCTGTTCACGCTGATCGGCCTCGTCACGCGGCTGATCTCCGACCTTTGCTATGTGTGGGTCGATCCCCGCATCCAATTCGAACAACTGGAGCGCTGATGAATCGAGCCCGCCTTTCCGCCGATGCGGCGGCGCGCACCGAACCCGCGCGCGCACTGATGTCGCCGTCGCCGATGCGCCGCGTGTGGCGGCGTTTTCGCCAGCAGCGTCTCGGCTACTGGAGCCTGATCATCTTCGTCGCCGCGTTCGCGGCGAGCCTCGTGGGGCCGCTGTGGTCGAACGACAAGCCGGTCGTCGTGCGCTACGACGGCCATCTGTATTTCCCGCTGGTCAAGACCTACGCCGAGACTACCTTCGGTGGCGACTTTCCCACGCCGACCGATTATCTCGATCCGCACATCCGTCGCCGCTTCGATGCGCCGGGCAATTTCGCGCTGTATCCGCCGAATCACTACTACTACGACACGCTCAATTACTTCTCCAAGGCGCCCAACCCGGCGCCGCCGTCGCGCGAAAACTGGCTCGGCACCGACGACCGCGGCCGCGATCTGTTCGCGCGTCTGCTGTACGGCTTCGGCGTGTCGGTCGTGTTCGGGCTCGTGCTGACCGTGATCAGCACGATAGTCGGCATCGCCGCGGGAGCGGTGCAAGGTTACTTCGGAGGGCGAACCGATATCGTCGGACAGCGTCTGATCGAGATCTGGAACGCGATGCCGCAGCTCTATCTGCTGATCATCTTTTCGTCGATCTTCGAGCGCAGTTTCGCGCTGCTGATCGTGCTGCTGTCGCTGTTCAACTGGATCGGCCTGTCCGATTACGTGCGCGCCGAATTCCTGCGCAACCGCCAGCAGGACTATGTGCGCGCCGCGCGCGCGATGGGCCTGTCGCATGGGCAGATCATCTGGCGTCACGTGTTGCCGAATAGCCTGACGCCGGTCATCACGTTTCTGCCGTTCAGCATGAGCAGCGCGATTCTCGCGCTAACGAGCCTCGACTTCCTCGGCCTCGGCGTGCCGCCGCCGACGCCGAGCCTTGGCGAACTGCTTGCGCAGGGCAAGGCGAATCTCGACGCGTGGTGGATCTCGATGTCGACCTTCGGCGTGCTGGTGACGATGCTGCTGCTGTTGACCTTCATGGGCGACGCGCTGCGCAACGCGCTCGACACGCGTATCTCCGATGCCATGCGCGCCGGAGGCCGGCAATGAGCGCGCTGCCGCAAATCGATCCGCAGTCGACGGATACGCCGCTGCTCGAACTCGACCATCTGCGTGTCGCGTTCGGCGACACGATGGCCGTCGACGACGTCACGCTCGCGATTGCGCGCGGTGAACGCGTCGCGCTCGTCGGCGAATCGGGCTCGGGCAAGAGCGTGACCGCGCTGTCGGTGCTGCGCCTGCTCAACGACGCGCAGGTGAGCGGCGCGATCCGTTTCAATGGCGAAGACCTGCTCGCGAAGAGCGAGCGTGCGATGCGTGGCCTGCGTGGCTCGGCCATCGCAATGATCTTCCAGGAGCCGATGACCGCGCTCAATCCGCTGTATACGATCGGCGACCAGATTGCGGAGACGATCGTCGTGCACGATGGCGTCAGCGCGACCGAGGCGCGCAGGCGCGCGGTCGCGCTGCTTGCGCGCACCGGCATCACCGAGCCGCAGAAACGTGTCGACAGCTACCCGCATCAGCTGTCGGGCGGCCAGCGGCAGCGCGCGATGATCGCGATGGCACTCGCCTGCCGGCCGCGCCTGTTGCTCGCCGACGAGCCGACCACCGCGCTGGATGTGACGATTCGTGCGCAGATCGTCGAACTGCTGCTGGAACTGCAGCGCGACGAAGCACAAAAGCGCGGCATGGCCGTTCTTTTGATCACGCACGACCTGAACCTCGTGCGTCACTTCGCGCAGCGCGTCGCGGTGATGGAGCGGGGCGTGCTGGTCGAAACCGGCACGGTCGAGCAGGTGTTCGAAGCGCCGCGCCATCCGTATACGCAGCGGCTGCTCGCGAGCCGGCCGCAGCGAGAGGTCGTGCCGGTGTTGCCGATCTCGCCGGTGCTGCTCGAAGCGCGCGACGTATCGGTCGACTTCCGAACGAAACTTTCGGGCCTGCGTGGCTGGTTGGGCGCGGGGCGGTTTCGCGCGGTCGACGACGCGAACGTGTCGGTACGCCAGGGCGAGACGCTCGGCATCGTCGGCGAGTCGGGTTCGGGGAAGTCGACGCTCGCGATGGCGCTGCTCGGTCTGCAGCGCACCGCTCAGGGCGAGATCGAGTTTCAGGGCAGGGCGCTCGCGAGCTATCGCGGCGCCGAAAAGACCGCATTGCGCTCGAACATGCAGGTCGTCTTTCAGGACCCTTTTAGCTCACTTTCGCCGCGGCAGACGATCGAGCGGATCGTCGGCGAGGGTCTTGCGCTGCATCGACCGCAGATGACACCGCAGGCGCGGCGCGACAAGGTGCTCGCGGTGCTGCGCGAAGTCGGCATCGACCGTACCGCGCTGTATCGGTATCCGCATGAATTTTCGGGCGGCCAGCGCCAGCGCATCGCGATCGCGCGCGCGCTGGTACTGGAGCCGCGCGTGCTGATCCTCGACGAACCGACCAGCGCGCTAGACGTCTCGATCCAGCAGCAGGTGCTCAAGCTGCTCGCCGGGCTGCAGCACAAATACAACCTCGGCTTCGTGTTCATCAGCCACGATCTGGAAGTGATCGGGGCAATGGCGCACCGCGTCGTGGTGATGCAGAACGGATCGATTGTCGAGACGGGCGAAGTCGAGAAGATTTTTGCGGCGCCGGCGCATCCTTACACTCGAAAGCTGCTGAAAGCAGCGCTTGATCGTTGATTTTTCACCCTTTCCCCAATTGGGTGCGTAACCCGATTGATTTTTCCTATTCCTTTTGACACGCAAATACTTACTGGCTAGTATCGAGCAAACTTTTTTTCTAGACCCCTGATTTTTTGGCAAAAACTACCGACCAATGCAGCACAGAAACTTCACCCAGGCTTGCACGCGCGTCGTCGCCGGGATGTTCATTGGCGTCTTGATGGCAGCAGCTCCCGGCGCTTTCGCCGACGAAGTCAGCAACTTTAATCAGAATGCCTCATATCCGACCACCAGCGGCTCGGATCCTCTCTCCCTCCTCACTCCCCAGACCAAGGCTGCCGGCAGCGAAAGCGGCGCCAAATCGTTCCTCTCCGGCATGGCTGGCAAGGCGGGCGATGTGGTAGTGGGCGCGCTGAACATGATCGGCGTTCGCTACCGTTGGGGCGGTAATACGCCGGATTCGGGGCTCGATTGCAGCGGTTTCGTACGCTACGTGTTCCAGGACACGCTGGGACTCGCACTGCCGCGCCGTGCCGAGGAAATGAGCCGGGTTGGCGAGAAGGTGCGCGTAAGCGACCTGAAGCCGGGCGATCTGGTGTTCTTCAACACGATGCGCCGCACGTTCTCGCACGTCGGTATCTATATCGGCGACAACAAGTTCGTGCACTCGCCGTCCACCGGCAGCACGATCCGTGTCGACGACATGGATGACGGGTACTGGGAAAAGCGCTTCACGGGTGCGCGCCGGATCGAGACTTCGTATCAGGGCGACGATCTGCGCAAGCGCGTGACCGCCACGCTCGGCGGGAATAACTGATTCCGCGCTGAGGCGAAAAAAAGCCTGCTTCATTTGAAGCAGGCTTTTTTGCGTTTGATCCGCGAATAATTGCGATGGTGGCGCGCGGTCACTGCGCGCCACCCGTACCGCTTCAGGCGCCCGTTCGCCGCGCGGCGAGGGTGCGCTGCAATTCCGGCATCGTCTTCGCGACCGCTTCCTCGCCGGCGAGAATTGCCGCGTTGCGCTGTGAGAAATCGCTGCCGCTCATCGCAGCGAGATTCGGCCGGATCACCACGTCGGCGTACTTGTCGAGCTCGTAGGCCTTGATCGTCTGGCCCATGATCGTGAAGGTCTGCATCAGCACGTCGAACGAGCTTGCCGTGACGCCGGTCTCCGGTCGCTGCGAGATATCGACGGCGATCACGAAATCCGCGCCCATCTTGCGCGCGAACGACGCCGGTACCGGACTCACGAGACCCCCATCCACGTACTCGTGACCGCCGATCTTCACCGGCTCGAAAATCGACGGCACGCTGCACGACGCGCGCACCGCGATGCCGGTGTTGCCGCGCTGGAACAGGATCGGCTGGCCGGTTTGCAGATCGGTCGCGACCACACCGAGCGGCCTCGCCATCTTCTCGATCGGGCGGTTGTTCAGCGTCGTGTTCAGGTAGTTCTGCAGCGCGACGCCCTGCAGGAAGCCGCGCGTACGAAACGGCATCGCCCAGTCGCTGATCGACGCCTCGTCCATCGACAGCGCGAGCTTGTTTAGCGCGAAGCCGTTCATGCCCGACGCGTACAGCGCGCCGACCACCGAGCCGGCGCTCGTGCCGACGACCAGATCGACCTGAATATTGCGCGCCTCGAGCGCCTTGATCACGCCGATGTGCGCGAAGCCGCGCGCGGCGCCGCCACCGAGTGCGAGCGCGACGCGCACCGGCTTCTGTTGCGCTTTTTCAGGCGGCGTTGGAGACAGGGCGGCCGTCGCGGTGATCGGCGCGCTATCGAGTTTGCCGGCGGTCGTGGTGCACGCGGCAAGCACCGCGGATGCGGCCGCCAACGAGAAGTTGCGGCGGCTCAAACTGGGGGATGAGGGTTTCAACGAGTTCTCCAGCGACGGCGCGAGCGACGCAGGCGGCGTCGCGCGTACCGCGGTCAGGCTGAGGTCAGGCCAGGCGGACCGCCGACGGCGATTCCGCGCGCTGGGAGGTTGTCCCTCTCTAATGGATCGATGTGCGGTTAGCCCTCTATCGCAGCGCGCGCACATCTTAAAGCAAACGATCGGCTCGCGCGGCTCGCTGTAATGAATCGTTGCAGAGGAAGTGTTCGGAACTGGCGCGGCGTTTCTCCACGATGGGTTGCGCGAGCGGCGAAGAAGCGTGTACGCGGGTGTCCGGACGCCGCTCGGCCGTGCGCTTCAGGCCATTCGGACGAGGGCGGCAACCCGCGTGCGGAAGGTATAATTCGGCTCTTGCATTTATTTCCCTCGTGGCCGTGCGCGACATTGCGCGCAGCATGGGCACGCTTCGCTGCCGCGCTTCGTAGTCGTGTGCGCATGAGCGCCGGCGCCTGTTTTCCGAGTAACCGCTAATGACCACCTCCGTTCGTACCCGTTTCGCACCGAGTCCCACCGGCTTCATCCACCTGGGCAACATCCGCTCCGCGCTGTATCCGTGGGCGTTCGCGCGCAAGATGAATGGGATCTTCGTGCTGCGGGTCGAGGACACCGACCTCGAGCGCTCCACGACCGAATCCGTCGACGCGATTCTCGAAGGCATGGCGTGGCTGGGTCTCGATTTCGACGAAGGCCCGTTCTACCAGATGCAGCGCATGGACCGCTATCGCGAAGTGCTGAAGCAGATGCAGGACGCGGGGCTCGTCTATCCGTGCTACATGTCGACCGAAGAACTCGACGCGCTGCGCGAGCGCCAGCGCGAAGCGGGCGAAAAGCCGCGCTACGACGGCACGTGGCGTCCGGAGCCGGGCAAGGTGCTGCCGGAGCCGCCCGCGGGCGTGAAGCCGGTGCTGCGCTTTCGTAATCCGCTGACCGGCGTGGTCGCGTGGGACGACGCGGTGAAAGGCCGCATCGAAATCTCGAACGAAGAACTCGACGACCTCGTGATCGCGCGCCCGGACGGCACGCCGACGTATAACTTCTGCGTCGTCGTCGATGATCTCGACATGCGCATCACACACGTGATCCGCGGCGACGATCACGTCAACAACACGCCGCGCCAGATCAACATTCTGCGCGCGCTCGGCGGCGAGCCGCCGGTGTACGCGCACCTGCCGACCGTGCTGAACGAGCAGGGTGAGAAGATGAGCAAGCGCCACGGCGCGATGAGCGTGATGGGGTACCGCGACGCGGGCTATCTGCCGGAAGCGGTCGTCAACTATCTGGCGCGTCTCGGCTGGTCGCACGGAGATGCGGAGATTTTCACGCGCGAGCAGTTCGTCGAATGGTTCGATCTCGAGCATCTCGGCAAGTCGCCGGCGCAGTACGACCACGACAAGCTGAACTGGCTCAACGCGCACTACATCAAGGAAGCCGACAACGCACGCCTCGCCGAACTGGCGAAACCGTTCTTCGCGAAGCTCGGCATCGATGAAGCCGCGCTCGCGCAAGGTCCTGATTTGACCGGCGTGGTGGGCCTAATGAAGGACCGTGCGTCGACGGTGAAGGAGATCGCACAGAACGCCGCGATGTTCTATCGCACGCCGGCACCTGATGCCGAGTCGCTGGCACAGCACGTGACCGACGCGGTTCGCCCTGCGCTCGCTGATCTGGCCGCTGCATTGAAGACGGTGGAGTGGACCAGGGAGGCGATCGCCGCAGCGCTGAAGGCGACGCTCGGCGCGCACAAGCTGAAGATGCCGCAACTCGCGATGCCGGTGCGTCTGCTGGTGGCGGGCACCACGCATACGCCGTCGATCGATAACGTACTGATGCTGTTTGGTCGCGACGTCGTCGTTAGCCGCATCGAAAGATCGCTCGGCTGATCAGGGGCAGGCGCGCATCAGAGGGTTCCCCTGCCGTCGGAAGAAATTCGCATGTAATTGCTCAAAGGGTGTTTACAAAGCGCAGATCGCCCTCTAGAATCTCGTTTCTCTGATCTGCGGGGGTATAGCTCAGCTGGGAGAGCGCTTGCATGGCATGCAAGAGGTCAGCGGTTCGATCCCGCTTACCTCCACCAAACAGAGCAGAGAAGTTAAAGTGGTTAAGAACTCTTAAGGTTGTAGAAAAAAGATTTCACTAATCGCTGAAACGTAGTTAAAATAACGGTCTTCGCAGTTGACGAGAAAACAGCTTGGCGAATTAACTGAAAAGTTAGCGCGGGTTGATCAAAGCAATAGCGAATTAAGACGGATCTGAAAAGATTTTGTCCCCTTCGTCTAGAGGCCTAGGACATCACCCTTTCACGGTGAGTACAGGGGTTCGAATCCCCTAGGGGACGCCAAACATCAGCGTCGCTTTAGTATTCGAGTAATATTGAGGCGGCGCAGCTTGCAGAGAACTAACCGACGCTCGCAAGCAGGGTGTAAAGACTGGAGTGGTAGTTCAGTCGGTTAGAATACCGGCCTGTCACGCCGGGGGTCGCGGGTTCGAGTCCCGTCCACTCCGCCAGACAAAGCCCGTTCATACAAACCTGAACGGGCTTTTTCATTAAAGGTGTAAGCAGCACGTTGTCCCCTTCGTCTAGAGGCCTAGGACATCACCCTTTCACGGTGAGTACAGGGGTTCGAATCCCCTAGGGGACGCCAGAACATCGGGCGTCGTTCGGTTGGAAGTTTGAACGGTGCAGTAGCCAGCGAGCATGGCTCGCAGGCTGCGATGCAAAATCCGGAGCGGTAGTTCAGTTGGTCAGAATACCGGCCTGTCACGCCGGGGGTCGCGGGTTCGAGCCCCGTCCGCTCCGCCAGATTTGAGAAAGCCCACTTCGCAAGAAGTGGGCTTTTTTTATTTCCACTGTGCGTTGCCGGCCGCCTCCCGGAAGGCTCGGGACAAACAGCCATTGCCAGCGCGCGCGGCCTGTTTTACCGTTAATCCGACTCATCCAAGCGGTTTCGCCATGTTCGATCCCACCGAAGCTCCGTTACCGTTTCATCTGCGCACGGCCAGCATGGACGATTTCGAGTTTGCCGAGGCACTGACCCGCAACAACATGGGCGGCTACTATCGCCGGCATCATCTGGTGTGGCGCAGCGATCTGTTTCTCGGCAGTTGGCGGGAATCGGAGAATTTCATTCTCGAAATGGATGGCGTGCCGATGGGCGTGCTGCGTATCACCGAGGAGGGTGATTCGCTGCATATCCGCGACGTGCAGATTGCCGAAGGGTATCGGCGGCTCGGCGCGGGTACGTTTCTGCTCGACGTCTCGCATCAATGGGCGCGCGAACGCGGGCTGCGCGAGTTGCAGTTGCGCGTGTTCGTCGATAATCCGGCGGCGCGGCTGTATCAGCGCAAGGGCTATAAGCTCGCCGGGCCGCGGCTCGCGCAGCTAGGCGCCATCCGTCATCTGGCGCGGCGGGTTTGATGCGGGGCCTGCGTCGATGCCCGACGCGCAAGGCTGGCGATCGCCGATCACCGCTCAGCAACGTGTGCCGGACTGGCTTGATCCTGCGCCGTTTCCTCATCCGCTTGCGCATCCTCATGCTCGCCGTTGCTCGCGCGATGCTCGGCGCCGCGCTCGATAAACGCGCGCGGGCTCGCCCCGAACGCGCGCCGGAACATCGCGGAGAACGCGCTCTGGCTCTGATAGCCCAATTCCTGCGCGACGTGCGACAGCGGCCGTCCCTGGCTCAGCAGAGGAATCGCGCGCGCGAGAATCGCCTGCTGACGCCACTGCGAAAAACTCACCCCCAATTCCTGACGAAACAGCCGCGCGATCGTGCGCGTGCTCGCACCCACGGTCGATGCCCACTGTTCGAGCGACTCGCCATGCATCGGGTCGGCGATCACGGCCTCGCACAGCGCGCGCAGCCGCTTTTCGCTGGGCATCGGTACGGACAGTGGCAGCGGCTCGGAGCGCGTCAATTCATCGAGCGCGAGCGCGCCGAGCAGTTGCTCGCGCGTGGCGGACAGGCCGCGTGTATCGAGCGCGGCAATCACCTCACGCAACAGGTTCGACACTTCGACGACCCGCGGCGTATCGAGCCCGGCCGGCACCGTACTCTCGGTGATGTACAGCGTCCGCAGGAACGCATCCTCGACGGCGACCACTTCGTGCGTCACATGTGGCGGCAACCAGATCGCGCGCGATGGCGGCACCATCCATGTCGTGCCCGTCGTCGCGACCCGCAGCACGCCGCGCGACGCGTACGCGACCTGCGCCCACGCATGCGTATGACGCGCGATATGCCAGCCCGCCGGCATGGGCCGCGAGCGTACGCGGATCGGATGCGTGTCGTTCGGCGCGAACTCGGGCGCTATGTCGGCGAAACGTACACGGCGCAACGGGTCGGAGTCGACGGACGAGGTCATGGCAAGGTCGGTTCGGATAACGGGGGCGATGGGGGCCAGGCGTGGCCGCCGCCATTCACCGCCGTGGGCTTTAGCCATTGTAGAGCGTGCCCAGTTTCTGCCGCCAACGGACCACCGTTGCATAATGTCCCGATGGCCCCGAGCCACCGACATCACTTCTGACCAGGAGACTCAACGACGATGCAGACCGTCTTTGTCTACGGCACGCTGCGTGCCGGTGAAGCGAACGACATCAGCGAAGCCGCCGCGCGCAACGACATCCCCACGCCGAGCCTGCTCGGCAGCACCACCGTGCGAGGCCATCTGTTCGATTTTGGCGACTATCCGGGTCTCGTCGTCGACGAAGCGGGCGTCGAGGTGCGCGGCGACGTCTATGAAATCGACGATGCGCTCGTCGCGGTGCTCGACGAAATCGAAGCCGTCTATCCGAGCGTCGAGGAACGTTTTCTGGCGCGCGAGGTGATGGTCAAGGTGGACGGCAACGTCGTGAACTGCCGCTTCTATCCGGTCGCGCCGAACGCGGTAAAAGGGCTGCCCGAAATCCGTTCGGGAGATTGGGTCGAACATCGGCGCACGCGCTGAGCCGGTGCACGACAGCGAGCAAAAACCGGCGCGCCACGTATGTGTCCGGCGCGCCGTCATTCAGGTTGATGCGATCACTCGGCTCGAGCAGGCCCCAGTCGCCCGAGCCCGCATCATCAACACCATCAAATCTCTTCGTACAGCGGCAGCGTCAGAAAATCGGTGAACTGCTCCGCGGTCGACATCCGCTCGAAGATCTGCGCCGCACGCTCATACGGCTTCGTATCTCCGCCCACCGTCTGTTTGACCTTGTCGAGCTCCTGCGCCGCGAACTCGCGCACCAGTTCGGCCGTCACCTTGCGGCCGTCGTCGAGCTTGCCCTTCGGCGAGCGGATCCACTGCCACACCTGCGAGCGCGAAATCTCGGCGGTGGCCGCGTCTTCCATCAGGTTGTGAATCGGCACGCAGCCATTGCCCGCGAGCCACGAGCCGAGGTAGTGAATGCCGACGTTGATGTTGTTGCGCAAGCCCGTTTCGGTGATCGGCGTTTCCGGGCGGAAGTCGAGCAGGTCGGTCGCGGTCACGAGAACGTCGACGCGCTGCTTGTCGATCTGGTTCGACCGGTCGCCCAGCACCTTGACGAACTCTTCCATCGCGACCGCCACGAGGCCCGGATGCGCGACCCAGCCGCCGTCGTAGCCGTCACCAGCGTCGCGCGCCTTGTCTGAACGCACCCCGGCCATCGCCTTGTCATTCGCGGCCGCATCGTTCTTGATCGGAATCAGCGCGCTCATGCCGCCGATCGCCGGCGCGTTGCGGCGATGGCAGGTCTTCAGCAACAGCAGCGCGTACGCGCGCATGAACGGCGAGGTCATCGTGATCTGCGAGCGATCGGCGAGGCAGAAGTCGCGGTCGCTCCTGAACTTCTTGATCGCCGAGAAGATGTAGTCCCAGCGGCCCGCGTTCAGGCCCGAGCTATGTTCGCGCAGCTCGTACAAGATTTCGTCCATTTCGAACGCGGCGACGATCGTCTCGATCAGCACCGTCGCGCGAATCGCGCCGCGCGGCACGCCGACCACTTCCTGCGCGGCGACGAAGATGTCGTTCCACAGGCGCGCCTCAAGATGGCTCTCCATCTTCGGCAGATAGAAGTACGGGCCCGAGCCGCGCGCGATCAGCTCCTTCGCGTTGTGCACCAGATACAGCGCGAAATCGAAGATGCCACCCGACACGCGCTTGCCGTCGACTTTCACGTGCTTCTCGTCGAGATGCCAGCCGCGCGGACGCACGATCAGCGTCGCGGTCTTTTCGTTGAGCCGATACGACTTGCCGTTCTGTTCGAGCGAGATCGTGCGGCGCACCGCGTCCTTCAGATTGATATGACCGGTGATCTGGTTGTCCCAGCTCGGCGCATTCGAATCCTCGAAGTCGGTCATGTAGGAATCGGCGCCCGAATTGAGCGCGTTGATGATCATCTTGCGCTCGACGGGCCCGGTGATCTCGACGCGCCGGCACTGCAGATCCTGCGGCAGCGGCGCGATCTTCCAGTCGCCTTCGCGCACGCTCTTCGTGTCGGCGAGGAAGTCGGGCCGCTCGCCCGCGTCGAGCCGCCTGGTGCGCTCGACGCGCGCCTGCAGCAACTGCTGACGGCGCGGCTCGAACGTCCGATGCAACGCCGCGACGAGCTCCAGCGCTTGCTGGGTGAGGATCGCTTCGAAGCCGGGCTTGATGTCGCCGGTGATTTCCATGCCCTGCGGCAGCGAGATAGCCATGTTTTCTCCTTGGTCGGTCAGATTGCAAAAATGCGAAGGTTGAAAAAAGGGGGGGCCGGATGCGAGGGGCGTCGTCATACGCGCGGGCTGGCGCGCTTGCGGCTGCCACTGCCATGAGTTTTCGTTCGATGGCTGCCGGTCGAGCGCGACGGCGTCGCGAGCGTCTGCAAAAAGCCCAGCAGATCGTTCATGCCGGCGCCGGTGCCATGCGGCGTCACGCCGAGCTCTTCGACGGGCAGGTTCTGCCGGTTCAGCCAGAACGTCGTGAAGCCGAACCATGTCGCGCCCGCGACGTCCCATCCGTTCGACGACACGAACACGATCTCGCGCGCGGACACGCCGAACGCGTCGGGGCCGAGCGCATACGCGGCGGGTGAGGGTTTGTAAGCGCGCACCGCGTCGACCGACAGCACGTGATCGAAGAGGGCGTTCATGCCGGCGCTCTTGACCGCGATGTCGAGCATCTGCGGGTTGCCGTTCGACAGAATCGCGAGCCCGACGCGCGACGCGGCGGCGGGCTCGCGCAACGCACGCAGCACGGGCGCCGCATCGGGAAACGCGGACAGGCACGCGTATTCGTCCATCAGACGCTTTTCGGCCGCGCGGCCGAGCGTGAGCTGCAGTCTTTTGGCGGCGAAGCGCAGTGCGTCGAGTGTGATGTCCCAGAATGGCCGATAGTGTTCGCCGGGGGCGTCGGTACGTGCGGCGAGCGTGCGTAGTTGCGTGTATTCGATCTGCTTCTGACGCCAAAGCTGCGACAGCGCGTCGCCGTGTCCGGGAAACAATTGCTCCGCGGCGGCGATCACCGAATGCACGTCGAACAACGTGCCGTAGGCGTCAAAAATTACTGCTCGCGGGGAAGGTGTCGTTGTGGCCGACATTGCCATGCGCTCCTGTCAGAGGTCGGGGTCGATTGTATTGGTGACTGTACGTGATGAAAAATAGGCTAAAGATCACTTGATCTTTTACTTTCATATACCTAATCTGACGCGGCACCCTTCACTTTCGCGCGTCGCCGCGCGTCTTCGTTCATGGACCGTTTCAAGCAGATCGAGACTTTCGCCACCGTCGCGGCCAAGGGGAGCCTGTCCGCGGCGGCGCTCGCCGAAGGCGTCGCGCCCGCGATCATCGGCCGGCGCATCGACGCGCTCGAAGAGCGCCTCGGTGTCAAGCTGCTCGTGCGCACGACGCGCAAGATCACGCTGACCTTCGAAGGCTCTGCCTTTCTCGAAGACTGTCAGCGCATCCTTCACGACATGCAGAACGCCGAAGCGAGCGTGTCGGCGGGCGGCGTGAAGGCGAGCGGGCACCTGCGGCTGTCGGCGCCGGCCGGCTTCGGGCGCCGGCACGTGGCGCCGCTCGTGCCCGCGTTCACAGTCGCGCATCCGGACGTGTCGATCACGCTCGATCTGTCCGATCGTCTCGTCGACCTCGTCAACGAAGGCTTCGATTGCGCGGTGCGGCTCGGCGAGTTGCCCGATTCGACGCTGGTGTCGCTGAAGCTCGCCGAAAACCGGCGCGTGTGTGTCGCGTCGCCCGCGTATCTGAGCCGGCGCGGCGCGCCGCACAGCCTCGCCGATCTCGCACGCCACAACTGCCTCGCGCTCGGCGCGAGCGCGAACCAGCAGCGCGGCTGGATGTTCCAGCACGACGGCAAGGTCGTGTCGATCAAGGTGTCCGGCACGATGGAGTGCTCGGACGGCGCGGTGCTGCACGAATGGTGTCTCGCCGGACACGGGCTTGCGTGGCGCTCGTGGTGGGAGGTCGGCGCGGAGATCGCGGCGGGCCGCCTCGTCAGCGTGCTCGACGAATTCGCCGCGCCGCGCATCGGCATCCACGCGGTGTTCCCGCAGCGCCGTCATCTGCCGCTGCGGGTGCGGCTGTTTCTGGACTTTCTCAAGCATACGTACGGCGAACCCGGTTACTGGGACTGAGGCGCCAATCTCCAGACCGGCACGAAGCCGATCCTTACCCGCATTCATCCGCATTAGAATCGCTTCGAGCAGCCTGCACCCTGGGCTTTGTTGGACGCTGACGCCGCGCTGCGCGCAGCTGGTGACGGAGGGCATCATGTTCAGGCACATCCTGGTTCCAACCGATGGTTCAGACCTGTCGCGCAAAGCGATAGCGGGCGCGATCGATCTCGCGCAGGCCGTCGGCGCGCGAGTCACCGCGTACGCGTGTCTGCCGCAATATCCGTACTCGCCGTTCTCCGAAGTCGTGGTCGAACCGCCCGGCGAGTTCCTGCAACGCAGCGAGCGCGAGGCGCGCGTGCATTTGCGCGAGGTCGAGCAGGCGGCGCACCGCGTCGGCATCAGCGTCGAGAGCCGCACGAGCGTGCATCCGGCGCCGTATCTCGGCATCATCGAAGCGGCCGAGCAGGGCGGTTGCGACGTGATCTTCATGGCATCGCACGGGCGGCGCGGGCTCGGCAGCCTGCTGATCGGCAGTGAAACGCAGCGCGTGCTCACGCATACGAAGATTCCTGTGATCGTCTATCGCTGAAACGATGTGCTGCCGCCGGATTGCCGTCCGATTGCCGCCCGATTGCCGGCGCGCGGCGCATTCGAAAAAAACGCGCCGGCGGCGCTGCCGGCGCGTTCAGCTTCGCCGCATGCTGGTCGCGTGCTGGCTTTTCTCGGACCCCGGCCGCTGGCATGCGCGCTGACGCTTCTGCCAATCCGGCGCGGCAAGGCCCTCCCTGCGTCGGCGGCACGCTCGCGGTGCCGCTCGGCGCTTGCCGATCGTTCCTGCGCTCGGACTGCACGACCCCGACCGGCTGATCTCAGGCGACCTTCTTGTCGAAAAACTGCTCGTTTTCCGTCGAACCGTGCAGTGCGGTCGTCGATGCTTCGCGCTCGACCGTCTGAGTGACGGCATCGAAGTAGCCGGTGCCGACTTCGCGCTGGTGCTTGACCGCGGTGAAGCCCTTTTCGGCCGCCGCGAATTCGGCTTGCTGCATTTCGACGAACGCGGTCATCTGGTTGCGCGCATAGCCGTACGCGAGGTTGAACATCGAGTAGTTCAGCGCATGGAAGCCGGCCAGCGTGATGAACTGGAACTTGTAGCCCATCGCGCCGAGCTCGCGCTGGAACTTCGCGATCGTCGCGTCGTCGAGGTTTTTCTTCCAGTTGAACGACGGCGAGCAGTTGTACGACAGCAGCTGGTCCGGATACTCCTTGTGGATCGCGTCGGCGAATTTCTTCGCGAACTCGAGGTCCGGCTTGCCGGTCTCGCACCAGATCATGTCGGCGTACGGCGCATACGCGAGGCCGCGCGAGATTGCCTGCTCGAGACCCGGCTTCGTGCGGTAGAAGCCTTCGACGGTGCGCTCACCGGTCAGGAACGGGCGGTCGTTGTCGTCGATGTCCGAGGTCACGAGGTCGGCGGCTTCCGCGTCGGTGCGGGCGAGCAGTACGGTCGGCACGTCCGACACGTCGGCGGCGAGTCGCGCGGCGGTCAGCTTCGCGACGGCTTCACGGGTCGGCACGAGCACCTTGCCGCCCATGTGGCCGCACTTCTTCACCGACGCCAGCTGGTCTTCGAAGTGCACGCCGGACGCGCCCGCTTCAATCATCGCTTTCATCAGTTCGAACGCGTTCAGCACGCCGCCGAAACCGGCTTCCGCGTCGGCCACGATCGGTGCGAAGTAATCGACGTAGCCTTCATCCCCCGGGTTTTTGCCTTCCGACCACTGGATCTGGTCGGCGCGCGTCAGCGTATTGTTAATGCGCTTGACGACCAGCGGCACCGAGTTGGCCGGATACAGCGACTGGTCCGGGTACATTTCACCAGCGACGTTGGCATCGCCCGCGACCTGCCAGCCCGACAGATAGATTGCCTTCAGACCGGCCTTCACCTGCTGCATCGCCTGATTGCCGGTCAGCGCGCCGAGCGAGTTGACGAACGGCTCGTTGTTCACGGCGGCCCACAGCTTTTCCGCGCCGCGCTTGGCGAGCGTGTGCTCGGGTTGCACCGAGCCGCGCAGACGCACCACGTCTTCGGCCGAGTAGGTGCGCTTGACACCTTTCCAACGCGGGTCCGTTTCCCATTGCTGCTTGAGTTGCTGCACTTGCTGTTCGCGGGTCATGGTCATGATGTGCTCCTTCGATGCCAGTTATGGAGGATGGGTGACTCTGTCTTTCTCGACGCGTCGGGCCCGGAGAGGCGTTCTGTTTCGTGAAGTCTTATATAAGAGTCTAGGCAAATCGAAGGGCGCGCAATAGACGCCACCAAGCGTTTTCCCAATATTTGTTTTTCTATTAAATCAATGGCTTGAAGTTTTCGTTTCGCGATAAGAAACGATATCTTCCCTGTTGCAATGGCTCTTCTTGTGCTTTGCAACATGGTTTTTTACGACGCAAAAAATTTTTTTACATCGTGAAATTTGGGGCGGGCAGCCCACGGGCGAAAAAAAAACCGACGCCTCAGCGCCGGTTTTTTTGAGTGTCACGGGCGGCGCGACGCCGTCCGGTTTGTCCGATGGGACGATTAGCTGCCGCGACGTGCCGAACGGGGACCGTCGCTGCGGCGCGCGCCGTAGCCGTCACGCGAACCGTAACCGTCGCGCGAACCACCGCCGAAGCCTTCGCGCGAACCATGACCGTCACGCGAACCGCCGGCCGACTTGTTGCCCCAGCCGCCGCCGCCGCCGTTGCCGTTACCATTGCCGTTACCGTTGCGCGAGCCGCCGTAGCCGCCCGGCTTGCCCGAACCGCTGCCGAAGCGACTGCCATTACCACCGCCAGGACGGCCGCGGCCGCCGAAGCCAGCACGGCCATTGCCCGAAGGCGCCGCCTTGCGCGGCTCGAAGCCTTGGACGACGTTGACCGGCAGCGGCGTGCGCACGAAGCGCTCGATGCGCTTGAGTGCGCCCTGTTCGGCGTGATGCACGAGGCTCACCGCAATACCCGAGCGGCCCGCACGGCCGGTACGGCCGATACGGTGCACGTAGTCTTCGGCGAACTTCGGCAGGTCGTAGTTGAACACGTGCGTGATGCCGGGGATGTCGATACCGCGAGCGGCGACGTCGGTTGCGACCAGCACGCGCACGCGGCGCTCGCGCAGTGCGCGGATCGTGCGGTTACGCGCGCCTTGCGGCAGGTCGCCGTGCAGCGCGGCCGATTCGAAGCCGGCGTCGGCCAGACGGCCTGCCAACTGGTCGGCGTCCATCTTGGTTGCCGTAAAGACGATGGCCTGGTCGAGGCCGGAGTCGCGCAGCAGATGGTCGAGCAGACGGTCCTTGTGATCGCGGTCGTCGACGTAGTGGACGGTTTGCGCGATGTTGGTGCGTTGTTCCAGGCGCTGGACGATCTCGATACGCTCCGGGTCCTTCAAGAGACGGCCGGTCAGCGAGCCGATCTTGCCGTCGAGCGTGGCGGAGAACAGCATGGTCTGACGCGTAGCCGGCGTTTCTGCGACGATCGTGTCGATGTCGTCGATGAAACCCATGTCGAGCATGCGGTCGGCTTCGTCGAGCACGAGGATCTGCAGTTGCGACAGATCGATGCGGCCGCGCTCGAGGTGGTCGATCAGACGGCCCGGCGTTGCGACGAGGATTTCGGGGTTCTTCGCGAGCAGCATCAACTGCTGGCCATAAGCGACGCCGCCGAGAATGCTGACGGTGCGCAGGCGCTTCAGGTGCTTGCCGTACGTCGCCGCGGCGGTCGTGACCTGCATCGCGAGTTCACGGGTCGGGGTCAGTACCAGCATGGTCGGACGTGCGACCGGCTGCGGACGGCGGCCACGGCCACCGTCGGCCGGGCGCGGTTCGCGCGGCTGGCTCGCCTGGGTCTTTTGCAGCTGCGAGAAACGCTCGATGGCGGGCAGCATGAATGCGGCGGTCTTGCCCGAGCCGGTCGGGCTCGAAACGAGCAGATCGCGGCCGGCGATACCTGCCGGCACCGCGCGTTGCTGCACCGGCGTCGGGTGCTCGTAGCCGGCGGCGGTCAGCGCGGAGATGACGTCCGCGGACAGGCCGAGCGACGCGAAGGTCGGCTTGGCGTCAGCCTGCGCGGCGGCTTCGGGAGCGGCGGGCGAAAGACCGAGTGCTTCGTCGGCGATGGCGTTCAACGGGCTGCTGGGGGTGTTGCTCAAAGTCATGTGAATCCTTGAAAACGATCCTGGGTGGTTCATCGGATGAAAACGTCAACGCCAATCGGCATACCCAAGTCGTCGGATTCAGCGAGCAAAAACAGCAGCGAGCAAATCGAAAAACGGGGGCAACTCGCGACAATGAAGGCGAGTTTTTCGTTAGAAGCTGTATCGGATGCGACGTGCCAACATGGCGAGTCGCCAGCCTGGGACTTGAGCCCGAAGTGGGCTAGGCAGAAGGGGACAGGTTCTAAACTGGATTGGAGCAAACGCTATGGGACGCTGCGCCGCGAGGACCGCTGGAAAAACGGGCAAAGCAGTGAAAGCGCAGGCGGGATTATAGCGACATTTGCTGCGCCGCGCCACTATTCGGACAATTCCGACGGAACAAATGCCGGAATCAGGCCTGCAAGCGACGGCTGCGGTCCTGGGCTTCGACTCCGAAACCGCCGCGAGGCCGTCGCGACCTTGTCAGACGGCCATCTCCGCAGAGGGTCGCCGCGGCGCAAACTCAGGCCGCGGCGCCGCTCTTCAGCGACTCGACGAGCTCGACGTATTGCTGCTTCGCAGCGTCCTGCGCGGTGCCCGCGAGCGCCGCCCACGCGTCGTATTTGTATTTGCCGACGATGTCGGTGAAGCCCGGCTTGTCGCCGTGCACATTGCCTTCGCTCGCCTGCTTGAACAGCGCATAAAGACGCAGCAGCGTCAGGTTGCCCGGACGTTCGGGCAGTTGCTTGACGTCTTCCTGGGCTTGCGCGAACTGTGCGTTGATGTCGGTCATGGTCGTTTGGCCCGCGTGGCGGGATAGATGAGATCGGCCGAAAATCATAACAATTGCCTGCCGCGGCGGGACCGAGGGCTTATTCCAAACGGTGGCCGCCGCGCACGTAGGCAGCGCGGCCGCGCAAACCGCCATTCACGCGCACGGCGCCGATTACAATACGGTCCATGACTCAAACAGTGCTCCTTGCCCTCGATACATCGACCGAATTCTGTTCGGCGGCGCTCGTGTCCGCGGCCGTCGATGCCGCCGGTCAGCCCACCGCCGAGCCCCGCGTCTGGGTGCGCCATGAACAAACCGGCGCGGTGTCCAGTACACGTCTGCTGCCGGCGATCCGCGAGCTGTTCGACGAAGCCGGCCTCACGCTGGCGGACTGCGACGCGATCGCGTTCGGCTCGGGTCCGGGTTCGTTCACCGGACTGCGCACCGCGACCGGCGTCGCCCAAGGCCTCGCATTCGGCCTGAACCTGCCGGTCGTGCCGATCGGCACGCTGCTCGTGTGCGCTGAGAGCGCCCGCCTGCACGATCGGTCGACGACGCGCGTGCTCGCCGCGCTCGACGCGCGCATGGACGAAATCTACTGGGCCGACTACGCGTGGGACGACGCGCAACGTGAATGGCGCACCGTGCAGACGGCGTCGCTCGATACACCTGAACGACTCGTGCTGCCCGACGTGCCGTTCACGCTCGCCGGCAATGCCGCCGCCGCGTTCGGCGAGCGCTTGCCGGCGGTCGCGGTCGCGCGCAGTGTCGATGGCGAAGCGTTGCCGCATGCGCTGCCGCTCGCGTACGCGGCGCTGCGCGCGTTTCATGCGGGCCGCACGGTGCCCGCTGATCAGGCCGCGCCCGAGTACGTGCGCGACAAGGTCGCGCAGACGACCGCCGAGCGCATGGCCGACAAAGCGGCGAAATCGGCCAAAGCGGCTCTTACCACCGAGCAACCCGCGCGCCGCGCGCGCGACGGCGCGTCCGGCCAGCCGTCCGACGACGAGGCGCGCCCATGAGCGGCGTGCTGCTCACGGACCGCTATATGTCGCCAATGACCGAAAGCGACCTGGACGAAGTCGTCGCAATCGAGAAACTCGCGTATGAGTTTCCGTGGAGCCGCGTCAATTTTGGCGACTCGTTGCGCAATGGCTATTTCGGCGTCTGTCTGCGGCACGTGACGGGCACGCTGATCGGCTATTGCGTACTGATGCCGGTCGTCGATGAAATGCATCTGCTCAATCTGTGCGTCACGCCGCAAGCGCAAGGCGCCGGCGCGGGCCTCGCGCTGTTGCGCGAGGCGGTGCGCATCACGCGCGCGGAGAAGCTCGAGGGGCTGCTGCTCGAAGTGCGGCCGTCGAATCATCGGGCGATCCGGTTGTACGAGCGCTTCGGCTTCGCGTCGATCGGCCGGCGCAAAAATTATTATCCGGCGCGGCATCGCGGCCGGGAGGACGCGATCGTGATGCGTCTGTCGTTTGCCACGGAGGGCGCAGATGGCGCTGCATGAATCGTTGCTCGAAGAATTCGGACTCGCGCCGTTGTGGGTGCGTCGCGGGCTCGCGGCGCCACAGACGGAGGCCGGGCAGGGTGATGCCGTTGCCGCGCAAGCGGACGAGCCGTTGCAATCGATGCGGCAAGAGACGAGCGGCGAGCGTCGCGCGGAGCCTGCGCCGCAGACCGCGCACGAATCGCTGCGCGCATCCGTCGACATACAGCCGCCGCAAGCGGAGCGCGAATCTGCGCCGCGCTTCGACGCAACTGCGCCGCGGCGAGAAACAACATCGCCGCAGCCGCAACTCGACTCTTCGACACCGCCGACTTTCGACGCCCCGCCCGACGACGACTTCGCGTGGTTCGACGATCCAGCCGCAGCGGTCCCCGCAGCCGCCGAAGCGCGCCGCGACGCGCCCGCGCTGCCGCCCATCCAGACACTCGACTGGGACGCGCTAGCCGAACGTGTCGCCGGATGCGAAGCGTGCCGGCTTTGCGAGAAGCGCACCAACACGGTGTTCGGCGTCGGCGATCGAGAGGCCGACTGGATGCTGATCGGCGAAGCGCCGGGCGAGAACGAGGACCGTCAGGGCGAACCGTTCGTCGGCCAGGCCGGCAAGCTGCTCGACAACATGCTGCATTCGCTCGCGCTCGCGCGCGGCACCAACGTATATATCGCGAACGTGATCAAGTGCCGGCCGCCTGGCAACCGCAATCCGCAGCCCGACGAAGTCGCGCGTTGCGAGCCGTATCTGCAGCGCCAGGTGGCGCTCGTAAAGCCGAAGCTAATCGTCGCGCTCGGCCGTTTCGCCGCACAGAGCCTGCTGAAGACCGACGCGAGCATTTCGTCGCTGCGCGGCCGCGTGCATACGTACGAAGGCGTGCCGGTGATCGTCACCTATCACCCGGCCTACCTGCTGCGCAGCCTGCCCGACAAGGCCAAAGCTTGGGGCGACCTGTGTCTCGCGCGCGCGACGTGGCTCGCGAGCGGCGGCGCGCCGTCGAACGAATCAAAGTGACGATGCCCGAGGGGCCGGCGGCGCGTATGCCCGGCGCGTCTATCAGCCGCGCGGCGCTTCTCGACACGTTGCTGGGTTTGCGTGGCGATGCTTCAGTCGATGCGCTGCGCGATCCCGCTGTCCGCGATCTCGCGTGGCTGCTGCTGAGTCCCGATCTGTTGCGCCCGCAGCCTCCGGTAGGCGCGCTCGCCGATCCCTTCGACACACCGCAGGAATTGCAGGCCACGTTCGACTGGCTGCGCGCGCTCGACGTCACGCCGGAACTTCTGCGCCAGGATCTCGCGGCTACGCGCATCACGCGTCTTGGCCGCTACGCTGAACGCCTGCTGGGCTTTTTCCTGCGGCTTGGACCGGCGACGCAACTGATCGCAGCCGGTGTGCCGTTACGGCACGCGGGCCTCACGCTCGGCGAATGCGATTTCCTCGTGCGGACGCGGCAGGGCGCGCGCCTGCATTGGGAACTCGCGGTGAAGTGCTATCTGCATGCGGGCGACGCGAATGGCGCACAGGCGGCACGTCTCGCCGATTATGTCGGCCCTAACCTGAAGGACCGCTTCGATCTGAAACTCGCGCATCTGCTCCATCATCAGTTGCCGCTCAGCGCGCGCGAGGAATTTGCATCGGCAGGTTATGCGGGCGCGTGGACGCCGCAGATGTTCGTCAAAGGCTGGCTGTTTTACCGGCATGGCGAGACGCCCACTGATCCGTCCGAACTCGATCCCGCGCATGGGCGTGGCTGGTGGGTGACGCGTCGAGACTGGCCGGCTTTCGCATCCGCGCATGCGCACTGGTGGCGGGTGTTGCCGCGACTCGAATGGCTCGCGCCGCGATATCACACGCAACGCGGCACGGACTACGCGTGCTGCGTCGACGCAAACACGCTTACCGCGCAGACCTCACTTCAACATGGCCCGACGATGGTCGCCGCATTCATCGACGACAACGCGGGCAATCTGCGTGAATGCTCGCGCGGCTTTATCGTGCCCGACGACTGGCCCGAGCAGGCGCGGCGTTACGCGAAGCAATGACGCCGCTTACCACCACCGATGAAAGTGATGCACCGGCCCTACGCCGTGGCCGACGTCGAGCCGCTCGCTCGCCTGCAACGCACCGGTCAGATAAAGCTTCGCATCTGCGACGGCGCTAGCGAGATCGTCGCGCTGCGCAATCAGCGCGGCAATCGCCGACGACAGCGTGCAGCCCGTTCCATGCGTGTTCTTCACCGGCACGCGCGGACCGCCAAGACGCAGCGTGCCGCTTTCCTGCACGAGCCAGTCGGGGCTATCCGCCGCGCTCAGATGGCCGCCCTTCATCAGCACCGCGTGCGCGCCGAGCGCGCGCAGCGCTTCGCCTTGCTCGACCATGCCGGCTTCGTCGGCGGCGGCCTGCGTGCCGAGCAGCGCGGCCGCTTCCGGCAGATTCGGCGTCAGCAGATCGGCGAGGGGAAGCAGTTCGTCGCGCACCACCGCGACCGCATCGGGCAGCAGTAGCGCGTGATTGCTCTTCGAGATCATCACCGTGTCGAGCACGATGTGTTTGGGCTGGTGACGGCGCAGCGCGTCGGCGACCGCACGCGCGATCGATGCATTCGCGAGCATGCCGATCTTCACCGCGTCGATGCGGATATCGTCGAACACCGCGTCGAGCTGCGCGGTGATGAAGCCGGGGTCCGGCGCGTGAATCGCGGTCACGCCGCGCGTGTTCTGCGCGGTCAGCGCGGTGATGACGCTCGCGCCATAGGCGCCGAGCGCGGAGAAGGTCTTCAGATCGGCCTGGATGCCAGCGCCGCCGCCGGAATCGGAACCGGCGATCGTCAGCACATTGGGAATCGATTGAGTCATGGTCGAGCGAAGAAGAAGGAGGGCGCGCTCGCGGTTGTCGCGGCCGGCCTCGGCGCAGCCGGTCAGTGCTTGGCTTCGCCGATCAGCGCGACCGAGTCGAATGCGCGCTGGTTCGCCTGATGGCGCCGCATCACGAGCCACATCATCAGGCAGACGAAGGTGCCGAACAGCACGATTACCGCGGAGACCGGCACGTCGAGCCAAACGAGCACCGCGTACAGGCATAGCATCACGAGCACCGACAGGTTCTCGTTGAAGTTCTGCACGGCGATCGAATGGCCCGCCGACAGCAGCACGTGCCCGCGATGCTGCAGCAGCGCATTCATCGGCACGACGAAAAAGCCCGACAGGCCGCCCACGAACATCAGGAAGATATACGCGAAAATCAGATAGCCCGCCACGTGCATGCGGCCAAAATAAACACCCCAGTGCGGGGGAAACAGATCGCGTGTGTAGAACGCCATCAGCATCACGGAGATACCCATCACGATGCCGACCGGCAATACCGACAGCGATTTTTTCAGCGGCACGCGCGAGGCCGCGAGAATCGCGCCGCCCGCGACGCCGACCGCGACCACCGCCTGCAAGATCGCCGCCTCGGACAGCGACATGTTCAGCGACACCTCGGCCCACTTGAGCACGATGAATTGCAGCGTCGCGCCCGCGCCCCAGAACAGCGTCGTCACGGCGAGCGAAATCTGTCCGAGCTTGTCGCGCCACAGCACGACAAAGCAGTCGGCGAAATCGGTGATCAGGCGGATCGGCCCGTGCTCCTGTCGCGGATAGCGCGCGCCGGTGTCGGGAATGCGCAGATTGAACAGCGCGGCGATCACGTACATGCCCATGATCACGAGCATCGCGGCTTCCGCGGGCGTGTTCACGCTGGGGATATGCCACCTGAGAATCGGCGCGGCGATATGTGGGCTGATCAGCGCACCGCCGAGCACCGTGCCGAGAATGATCGAGCCGACCGTGGTGCCTTCGATCCATCCGTTCGCGGCGACGAGCCGGTCAGGCGGCAACAGTTCGGTGAGAATGCCGTATTTGGCGGGCGAGTAGGCCGCCGCGCCGAAGCCGACGACGCCATACGCAAGGAGCGGATGCGCGCCGATCAGCATCGTCAGGCAGCCGACCACCTTGATCGTATTGGTGATGAACATCACGCGTCCTTTCGGACGGGAGTCGGCGAATGCGCCCACGAATGCGGCAAGAACGACGTACGACAGCACAAAAAACAGCTTGAGCAGCGGCGTCATCCAGTTCGGAGCGTGAAGATCTTTTAGCAGTGCGATAGCGGCGATCAGAAGCGCATTGTCGGCCAGCGACGAAAAAAACTGCGCGGCCATGATGGTGTAAAAACCTTTTTTCATCTGATGCGATGCTGTCCTCGCTGCGGTCTGTCCGCCCCGGCCGTTTGTCATACGTCCGGGCTTATGCCGATCGAAATGGGTTGTGCGCACGGCTTTATATCATGAAAATAGCTGTATTCGGACTAGCAGAATCCTTGATCGCACCGCCCAGCGGGCCGCCGAGCGCTGAAAACGCGCTGTAAGCCGCTGATTCGCAAAGTGTCTTTACGAAAAAATCCCATGCCGCGCCCCCTTTCCGCCACGATTCATACCGCTGCCCTCGCCAATAACCTCGCTGTCGCGCGCCGCTATGCGCCGAAATCAAAAGTCTGGGCCGTCGTCAAGGCCAATGCATACGGGCATGGCCTCGCTCGCGTGTTTCCGGGTTTGCGCGCTACCGACGGCTTTGGGTTGCTGGACCTCGAAGAAGCGGTGAAGTTGCGTGAATTGGGCTGGGCGGGCCCAATTCTCCTGCTGGAAGGCTTTTTCCGGCCGACCGATATCGACGTGATCGACCGCTACAGTCTGGCCACGGCGCTGCATTCGGACGAGCAGCTGCGCATGCTCGAAATGGCGCGTCTGTCGAAACCGGTCAACATCCAGTTGAAGATGAACACTGGCATGAACCGGCTCGGTTATACCGTCGAAAAATTCCGTGCCGCATGGGAGCGCGCGCGCGCCTGCCAGGGCGTCGGCCAGATCACGTTGATGACGCATTTTTCCGATGCCGATGGCGAACGCGGCGTCGCGCATCAGATGCAAGCGTTCGAGCGCGGCGCGCAAGGCATTGCCGGTGCGCGCAGTCTTGCGAATTCGGCAGCGACGCTGTGGCATCCGGAAGCGCATTTCGACTGGGTGCGCCCGGGCATCATTCTGTATGGCGCGTCGCCGTCCGGCGTGACGGCGGCCATCGACGGCACGGGCCTGCAGCCCGCGATGACACTCGCGTCGGAACTGATCGCGGTGCAGACGCTCGGCGAAGGCAGCTCGGTCGGCTACGGTTCGACGTTCACCGCGCGCGGGCCGATGCGCATCGGCGTGGTCGCGTGCGGTTACGCCGACGGCTATCCGCGCATCGCGCCGGAAGGCACGCCGGTGATCGTCGATGGCGTGCGCACGCGGATCGTTGGACGTGTGTCGATGGACATGCTGACCGTCGACCTGACCCCGGTGCCGACCGCCAACGTCGGTTCTCGCGTCGAACTGTGGGGCACCGCGCTGCCCATCGACGACGTCGCGCAGGCTTGCGGCACGATCGGCTATGAGCTGATGTGCGCAGTCGCGCCGCGTGTGCCGGTTCGCGCGGAGTAACGCGTGGCGAAAGCGAAGACGTTGTACATCTGCGGGGAATGCGGCGGTCAGTCACCGAAGTGGTCCGGGCAATGCCCGTCCTGTCAGGCGTGGAATACGCTCGTCGAATCTGTCGCCGAGGCGCCGTCCACGCACCGTTTCCAGTCGCTCGCGAAGAGCACGCCGGTACGGCGCCTCGCCGACCTCGAAGCGTCGGACGTGCCGCGCTTTTCCACCGGCGTCAGCGAATTCGACCGCGTGCTCGGCGGCGGCCTCGTGCCGGGCGGCGTGGTGCTGATCGGCGGCGATCCGGGCATCGGTAAATCGACGCTGTTGTTGCAATCACTCGCGGAAATCGCGGCGGACAAACGCGCGCTCTACATTAGCGGCGAAGAATCGGGGGCGCAGATCGCGTTGCGCGCACAACGGCTGGCGCTGCTCGAACCCGGCTCGAAGGCGAGCGAGCTGCAATTGCTCGCGGAAATCCAGCTCGAAAAAATTCAGGCGACGATCGCCGAGCAACGGCCCGACGTCGCCGTGATCGATTCGATCCAGACCGTCTATTCGGATGCCTTGACATCCGCACCGGGCTCGGTCGCGCAGGTGCGCGAGTGCGCGGCGCAACTCACGCGCATCGCCAAGCAGTCCGGCACCACGATGATCATGGTCGGTCACGTCACGAAAGAGGGCGCGCTCGCGGGTCCGCGCGTGCTCGAACATATCGTTGATACGGTGCTGTACTTCGAGGGCGACACGCACTCGTCGTACCGTCTCGTGCGCGCGATCAAGAACCGTTTCGGCGCGGTCAACGAACTTGGCGTATTCGCGATGACCGAGCGCGGCCTGCGCGGCGTCGCGAATCCGTCGGCGCTGTTTCTGTCGCAGCACGAGCAGTCGGTGTCGGGTTCGTGCGTGCTGGTCACGCAGGAGGGCACGCGGCCGCTGCTCGTGGAAGTGCAGGCGCTGGTCGATGCGGCCAACGCGCCGAATCCGCGACGCCTCGCGGTCGGACTCGAACAGAACCGGCTCGCGATGCTGCTCGCGGTGCTGCATCGGCATGCGGGCATCGCCTGTTTCGATCAGGACGTGTTTCTGAACGCGGTGGGCGGCGTGAAGATCTCCGAGCCCGCCGCCGACCTCGCGGTGCTGCTCGCGATCCATTCCTCGATGCGCAACAAGCCGCTGCCGAAGGGGCTCGTCGTGTTCGGCGAAGTCGGCCTTGCCGGCGAGATCCGGCCATCGCCGCGCGGGCAGGAGCGCCTGAAGGAAGCGGCCAAGCTCGGCTTCTCGGTCGCGGTGATTCCGAAGGCCAATGCGCCGAAACAGCCGATCGAAGGCTTACAGGTCGTTGCGGTCGAACGGATCGAACAGGCCATCGACCGCGTCCGCACGCTCGAATAGCCGGGGGTCCGGAAGGCTCGCCAGGATTTGGTACGCTTGCGCTCCCGTAATGCCCGGTAAAGATATCCATGTTGGCTGTAACCTGGTCGCCATACCTTTTTTCTAAGCTGTAACGATATGCATCCCTTCTGATGCCCGAAAAAGGATCGCGCTTTGAAACAGCCACATGAAATCGCAGTCGAGTGTCACCTCCAGGTGCGCGGCTGCCGGGTCTCCGCACCGATTCATCAGCCTTGGGGCGGCGCCTGCCGGATCGTCGAATGGATCGACCCCGCGGGGCAGATTTCGCGGCGAGTGGTGGCAGAAGACGTGACGGCCGCGGAAGTGCGCGCCACGATCAGCCGCCACGTGGAAGGCCGCAAACACCTGCTGTACGACGACGAGAAGTCGCCGCGTCAAACGCTGCGGAGGCAGACGGTGACGCGGCGTTGACGGAGGTGCTGCCGCGCCGCGACTGCGCCATGCGCGTTAGAGCTCCGCGCTGCCGCCGTCGTCGTCTGCCGCGGCGGCGCTCGAGGCCGCCGCAGCAGACGCGGGCGGTTTGAACAGCGGATGCTGCGCCGCTTCGGCGGGCGTCAGCACCGGCGACACGCAGCAATCGAGCGATTCCAGCGATTCCACCCATTCGCCGAGCGTGCGCGTCGCGATCACATTGGCGAGCTCCTGAATGAGTGCCAGGGCATCGGGGCCGCCGATCGCCTGACCGAGGCTCCAGTGACGCGTCGCCCATTCGGGCCGATCGAGCGCCATGCACAGCCTTTCCCAGAACTTCAATTCGAGCGCGCCGACCGCGAGCCAGCGCTGATCGCTCGTGCGGTACAGGTTGTAGCAGGGCACGCCGCCGTTCAACAGACCGCTGCCCGCGGCGGGCGCCGCCCCTTCGTTGACCAGCGACACCTGCGCGACGAAGTTGTGCGCATAGCTCGTGTGCGTCATCGAAACATCGACGAAGCGGCCTGCCCCGCCACGCGCGACATGCCAGAGCGCGGCGAGAATCTGCGTGACCGCGCTCAATGCGCCGCCGAGCAGATCGGCGATCTGGAAGTTCGGCAGGATCGGCGCGCCGTCGCTGCTTGCCAGTTGGTCGAGCACGCCCGCATAGCCGATGTAGTTCAGATCATGTCCCGCATGATCCGCGAACGGACTGCTCGCACCGAATCCGCTGATCGCGCAATAGACGAGCCGCGGATTGGTTGCGCAAAGCGTCGCGTAACCGAGGCCGAGCCGCTCCATCACACCCGGCCGGAAGCTCTCGATCAGCACGTCGGCTTCGGCCGCGAGCGCGCGCAGCACGTGGCGTCCCGCTTCGGATTTGAGGTCGAGGCGGGTCTCGCGCTTGCCGCGATTGACCATCCGATAGAACGCGCCGGGCCGGCCCGCGACGCGATCGCTCGACGACTGCATCATCGTGCGCGTCGGATCGCCCGCGCCGGGCGCTTCGATCTTCAGCACATCGGCGCCGAGCTCGGCAAGGCGCAGTGCGGCCACCGGACCGGGCAGCAGGCGCGTGAGGTCGAGCACCCGCAGTCCTTGCAACGGCGGCGGCACCTCCGCGGCCGATGAGTTCGCTAATGACAAAGCCAAGCTCCCGTGGATGCCGGCGCGGCCCGGCTGCTGCGTGCCGCTAGCCGATCTGTTCGAGTTCCTCGTGCGTCTCGAGCCATTCGGCTTCGAGCGTGTCGAGGCGCGCGTTCACATCTGCCTGACGGCGGATCGCCTCCGTCAGCTTGCTCTTCTGCTCCGGCTCGTAACTCGCGGAATCGGCGACGAATGCGTCGAGCGTCGCTTTCTCCGCGTTGAGCGCGTCCATTTCCTTTTCGATCTTCGCGATGCGGCCTTGCAGCGGCTTTTTCAGATGCGCGAGCTTCTGCCGGGTTTCCGCTTCGAGGCGGCGCTGTTCCTTGCGATTGACGTTACTGTCGGCGCCATTCGTGCCGTCGACAGATGCGCCTGGCGCGCCCGACGCATTCGCCTTCAGCGCGGCGCGCTGCTCGGCCGCATGCTGCAACAGCCAGTCGCGATAGTCATCGAGATCGCCGTCGAATTCCTGCAGACGATGCCTGGCGACCAGCATGAACTGATCGGTCGTCGCGCGCAGCAGGTGGCGGTCGTGCGACACCAGAATCAGCGTGCCTTCGAATTGCGCGAGCGCCATCGTCAGCGCGTGGCGCGTTTCGAGGTCGAGGTGGTTGGTCGGCTCGTCGAGCAGCAGCAGGTTCGGCTTCTGCCAGATGATCAGCGCGAGCGCGAGGCGTGCTTTCTCGCCGCCCGAGAACGGCGCGATCTTCGCGGTCGCCATGTCGCCGGAAAAGTTGAAGCTGCCGAGGAAGTCGCGTAGCTCCTGCTCGCGAGTATCGGGTGCGAGGCGCGCGAGGTGCTGCAACGGCGTGTCGTCCGGGCGCAGCGTTTCGAGCTGATGCTGCGCGAAGTAGCCGATGCGCAGACCCTTGCCTTCGCGTACGTGGCCGCTCAACGGTTCGAGCGTGCCCGCGAGCGTCTTGATCAGCGTCGACTTGCCCTGGCCGTTCGCGCCGAGCAGGCCGATGCGTTGACCGTTCTGGATCGACAGCATCACGCGCTCGACGATCGGAATCTCGCCGCCGTCTTCGGCGTGGTAGCCGCAGCGCACGCCTTCCATCACCATCATCGGATTCGGCGCGGAGTCGGGCGTACGGAACTCGAACGTGAACGGCGACGCGACGTGCGCGGGCGCGATCAACTCCATCTTCTCGAGTGCCTTCACCCGGCTTTGCGCCTGACGCGCCTTGGTGGCTTGCGCCTTGAAGCGGTTGATGTAGCTCTGCAGATGCGCGACCGTGCGTTGCTGCTTATCGTACGCGCTCTGTTGCAGCGCAATCTGCTGCGCGCGCAGCACTTCGAATTGCGAGTAATTGCCGCCGTAACGCCTGATCTGCTGCTGTTCCAGATGCAGCGTGACGTTGCAGACGGAATCGAGAAATTCGCGATCGTGCGAGATCACGATCAGCGTGCCCGCATAGCGATTCAGCCAGTCTTCGAGCCACACGATCGCGTCGAGGTCGAGGTGGTTGGTCGGTTCGTCGAGTAGCAGCAGGTCGGAGCGGCACATCAGCGCCTGCGCGAGATTCAGCCGCATGCGCCAGCCGCCCGAGAAGCTGCTGACCGGCTCGCGTGTCTGGTCGAGCGTGAAGCCGAGGCCGAGCAGCAGCGCTTCGGCGCGCGCCGGCGCGGTGTAGCCGTCGGCGTCCGCGAACGCCGCATGCGCTTCGGCTTCGGCCGCGCCGTCGTGCGCCGCGGAGGCGGCCGCGATGCGCGCCTCGATGTCGCGCAGCGCGGCGTCGCCGTCGAGCGTGTAGGCGAGCGCGGTTTTATCGACGGCGGGCGTTTCCTGGGCGACGTGCGCGATGCGCCAGGTCGGCGGGATCGAGAAATCGCCGCCGTCCGCATGCAACTCGCCGAGCAGCACGGCGAACAGCGTCGACTTGCCCGCGCCGTTCGCGCCGACGAGGCCGGCTTTTTCACCGGGGTTCAACGTGAACGTGGTGTTGTCGAAAAGCGGCTTGGTGCCGCGCGCGAGGCTAAACTGATTGAAACGGATCACGACGTGGCCGGCTGAAGAAAACCGCTATTTTAGACTGCCGGGCGCGTTGCCGGGCGCGTTGCCGGGCGCGCGGCGCCGATTGCCCGTCTGTCACCTTGCGCGCAGCGGTCATCGGCCATCCGGACGACTGTATCGGCAGCGCTTTTGGCATAGACTGACGGCTTTCAGCGGAGGGCACATGACATCGATCTATTCGTTTTCGGCACGCACGCTCGGCGGCGAGGAAGCGAGTCTCGCGAAGTACCAGGGCAAGGTGATGCTGATCGTCAATACCGCGAGCGAATGCGGGTTCACGCCGCAGTACGCGGGCTTGCAGAAACTGTACGACGTGTACGCGGCGCGCGGGCTCGCGGTGCTGGGTTTTCCGTGCAACCAGTTCGGCAAGCAGGAGCCGGGCGACGCCGCGCAGATCGGCAGCTTCTGCGAGAAGAACTACGGCGTGACGTTTCCGATGTTCGACAAGATCGACGTGAACGGTCCGAACGCGCACCCGCTGTTCCGCTATCTGACGATTGAGGCGCCGGGGCTGCTTGGCCTCGAGGCAATCAAGTGGAATTTCACGAAGTTTCTGATCGGCCGCGACGGCAACGTCGTCAAGCGCTATGCGCCGCTGACCAAGCCCGAGGCGATCACCGGGGATATCGAAGCGCAGCTGTAAGCGGGTGCCCCTACAGGATCGGCGAAAAGAGTCGAGCGACGTGCATCAGCATGCGTCGCAGCGCGTTTGCCTTGCGGTACTCGTCGCGGTCGATTTCGCGCGACTCGGCGAAGTCGTCGAGCAGCATCGTTTCGACTTCGAGCGCGAAGCCGCGATCGACGGTCAGCACCATGATCTCGAAGTTCAGGCGAAACGAGCGGTTGTCGAGATTGGCGCTGCCGATCGCAGCCGCGCTGCTGTCGATCAGCACGACCTTCTGATGCAGGAAGCCCGGCTGATAGCGGAAGACGCGAATGCCCGCGCGCAGCGAGTCGTACGCATACAGTTTCGACGCCGCGAACACCACCCGGTGATCGCGCCGGCTCGGAATCAGGATGCGAACGTCGACGCCGCGCAGCGCCGCGAGCCGCAGCGCGGCGAACACGGCTTCGTCGGGCACGAGATAGGGCGTCGTGATCCAGATGCGTTCGCGCGCCGCGTTGATCGCTTCGACGAAGAACAGCGAGCAGGTCTCCTGCCTGTCGGCCGGGCCGCTCGGCAGCACCAGGCAGTGCATGTTGTTCGCGGCGCGTTCGTCGGCGCCGTGGTCGACGGGCTGCTCGACGCGCGGCTCGGCTGAATCAGCGGCCGGCACGTCGAACTTGGGCAACTTCTGCGTGGCCCAGTACCAGTCCTCGATAAACACGAACTGGATGCTTGCGACCGCCGGGCCGCGCACCTCGATATGGGTATCGCGCCATGGCGATAGCGGCGGCTTCGCGCCCAGATATTCGACACCGACGTTATGACCGCCGATAAACGCACGCTCGCCGTCGACCGACACGATCTTGCGGTGATTGCGGAAATTCAATTGCAGACGGTTGACGAAGCGGCGGTTCGTCGCGAACGGATGCGTCTCGATGCCGGCCGCGCGCAGCGCCGCGACGTAGCGGTGCGGCAGATCGAAGCTGCCGATGCTGTCGTACAGGAAGTAGACCCGCACGCCCTGTTGCGCTTTCGCGATCAGCGCGTCCTTCAGCATGCCGCCTAGCGCGTCGTCGCGCACGATGAAGAACTGCACGATCACATAGCGGCGCGCGTTCCCGATCGCATCGAAGATCGCCTCGAAAGTCGCCGTGCCGTTGACCAGCGTGCGCACGGTATTGCCGGGCAGGAACGGCATGCCGCCGAGGCGCGTCAGCGACTGCACGAGCCGCGAGCCGAGCTGCTGCGTCGGCACCCCGGCCGACGACGCCTGGGTGTCCCACAGCTGCGGATGCGCGCGCGTGCGCAACAGCTCGTTCTCGACGCGGCGCGCGTCCGCATAGCCGGCGAACTTGCTGCGGCCAAGGAACAGGTAGGGCACGAGCGTCAGATAAGGCATCGCGACCAGCGATACGGCCCACGCAATCGCGCCTTGCGAGGTGCGGGTATGGAGAATCGCGTGGGCGGCCGCGACGATGCCGAGAATATGGGCAACCACAACCAGCGTGCCGACATGAAGCAGGTCGAATGACATAAGCTCGCGAACGGTTGGCGAAGCGCCGTGGTTCAGGAAACGGAGGCGGGCATGGGCTCGCTCCGTGGTCTGCGGCGAACGCGTCGGGCAACGGGCTCAGGCTGCGGTTGCGGGCAAGGCCACGCGCTGTCGCGGCGATTGCTCGTAACCCTGCCTGAGAGACGCGCTTGAAACGTCGATCAAACGGACAGGATGCCGGACTCAGACCGGCAAGTCGCTGGCCTGAATCAGGAACACGTTGTCGTCGCCGGCGCTGGTCGACATCCACACGAGATCGAGACCGCCGAACGCCGCTTCGACGTGCTCGCGCTCGTTGCCGATCTCGATGACGAGCACGCCGTCTTCGGTCAGCCAGTTGCGCGCGTCGGCGATGATCCGGCGCACGACGTCCATGCCGTCCGCGCCGCCGGCGAGCGCCATCTCCGGCTCGTGCCTGTATTCGGCCGGCAGCTCCTGCATCGACGTGGCGTTCACGTACGGCGGATTGCTGATGATCACATCGTAGCGGCGCTCGGCGAGCGGCGCGTACAGATCGCCTTCGAACAGCGCGATGCGCTCGTCGAGGTGGTAGTCCAACACGTTGCGCGTCGCGACTTCGAGCGCGGGCGCGGACAGATCGACCGCGTCGACGTCGGCGTTGTGGAACGCGTGCGCGGCGAGAATCGCGAGACACCCGGAGCCGGTGCACAGTTCGAGCACCGCGCCGACCTGCTCGGGATCCTCGACGTACGGCTGCAGGCCGTCCTGCAGCAGCTCGCCGATGAACGAGCGCGGCACGATCACACGCTCGTCGACGTGGAAGCGATAGCCGTGCATCCACGCTTCCTGCGTGATGTACGCGGCCGGCACGCGGTCGGCCGCGCGCCGCTCGATCACCTTCAGCACCGCCTCGATTTCGGCCGTGGTCAGGCGCGCGTCGAGAAACGGCTCGAGCAGGTCGAGCGGCAGATGCAGCGTGTGCAGGATCAGATAGGCGGCTTCGTCGTAGGCATTGGCCGAGCCGTGGCCGAACGACAGTTTGGCCTCGCTAAAACGCGACACTGCATAACGCAGCAGGTCGCGCACGGTGCAAAAAGGAAGCGTCATCGCAAAGTTCCTGGTTACGCGATCAGTTGTTCGAGCACGCGGCGATACACGTTCTTCAGCGGCTCGATATGGGCGACTTCGATATGTTCGTCGATCTTGTGGATGCTCGCGTTCAGCGGACCGAACTCGATCACCTGCTCGCAGATGCGCGCGATGAAGCGGCCGTCCGACGTGCCGCCGGTGGTCGAGAGCTCGGTGTCGACGCCGGTCTCGTCCTTGATCGCCTGCGCGAGCGCGCTCGACAGCTCGCCACGCGGGGTGAGAAATGGCAGGCCGCTCACGGTCCATTGCAGTTCGTATTCGAGGCCGTGTCTGTCGAGAATCGCATGCACGCGCTTTTGCAGTCCTTCGACGGTGCTCGCGGTCGAGAAGCGGAAGTTGAACATCACGTCCGCATGGCCGGGGATCACGTTGGTCGCGCCGGCGCCGCTGTGGAGGTTCGACACCTGCCAGGTGGTCGGCGGGAAATATTCGTTGCCATCGTCCCAGCGCTCGGCGACGAGTTCGGCGAGCGCTGGCGCGAGCAGGTGCACCGGATTCTTCGCCAGATGCGGGTAGGCGATATGGCCTTGCACGCCGTTGACGATCAGCTTGCCCGACATCGAGCCGCGCCGGCCGTTCTTGACCATGTCGCCGAAACGCTCGCTCGAGGTCGGCTCGCCGACGATGCAGTAGTCCATGCGCTCGCCGCGCTGCTGCAATGCTTCGACGACCTTGACGGTGCCGTCGGTCGCGGGGCCTTCCTCGTCGCTCGTGATCAGGAACGCGATCGAGCCGCGGTGCCCGGGGTTCGCCGCCACGAACTCCTCGCTCGCGACGACGAAGCCGGCGATCGACGCCTTCATGTCCGCCGCGCCGCGGCCGTACAGCTTGCCGTCGCGCCGGGTCGGCTCGAACGGCGCCGATTGCCACTGTTCGAGCGGGCCGGTCGGTACCACGTCGGTGTGGCCGGCGAACGCGAGCAGCTTGCCCCGCGTGCCGTCGACGCCGCGTTTGACGGCCCACAGGTTGGTCACGCCGTTGGATTCGATCGTCTCGTGCTCGAAGCCGAGCGCGGCCAGGCGCTCGATCAAGAGACGCTGGCAATGCTGGTCGTCGGGCGTCACGGACGCGCGCGCGATCAGTTGTTCGGTAAGGGCGAGGGTGCCGGGCATGGATTCAGTACAAGCCATTTTGAAATGAAAAAATGCCGGCTCGCGGTGACGCACCGCAGCCGGCAACAGCCTTTGAACGACGCGGCGCGAGGCCGCGCGTTTTGCAACCTTGTGCTCGAGCCTGGCGCTTCGGCGTTGCGCTCAGGCAAACAGCGCCGCGTACCCGTCCGCGGAAAAACCGAGCGACTTCACGCGCCCGTTCACGACGAGCACCGGCCGCTTGATGACCGACGGCTTGTGAATCATCAGCGCGATCGCGCCCGGCTGCGTTTCCGCGGCCGCCTTCATGTCGTCGGACAGCGCGCGCCAGGTCGTGCCGCGGCGGTTCAGCAGCGCGTCGAGCTGGACGTCCTTGAGCCAGTCCTGCACGAGCGGCTCGGTCACGCCGGCCTTCTTGAAGTCGTGAAACTCGAACTCGACGCCGTGCTCTTCGAGCCACACGCGCGCCTTCTTCACGGTATCGCAGTTTGGAATGCCGTAGACGACGGTTTTGGTGCCGCGCGCCATCAGTCGCCTCGCAGCAACTCGTTCAGGCCGACCTTCGCGCGCGTCTTCGCGTCGACCTTCTTGACGATGACCGCGCAGTACAGGCTGTGCGTGCCGTCCTTCGACGGCAGGTTGCCCGCTACCACGACCGAGCCCGCCGGAATGCGGCCGTACGTGACTTCGCCGCTTTCACGGTCGTAGATCTTGGTGCTCTGGCCGAGGTACACGCCCATCGAGATCACCGAGTTTTCCTCGACGATCACGCCTTCGACGACTTCCGAGCGCGCGCCGATGAAGCAGTTGTCTTCGATGATGACCGGGTTCGCCTGCAGCGGCTCCAGCACGCCGCCGATGCCGACGCCGCCCGACAGGTGCACGTTCTTGCCGATCTGCGCGCACGAGCCGACGGTCGCCCACGTGTCGACCATCGTGCCTTCGTCGACGTACGCGCCGATGTTCGTGTACGACGGCATCAGCACGACGTTCTTCGCGATGAACGAGCCGCGGCGCGCGATCGCGGGCGGCACCACGCGGAAGCCGCCGGCGGCGAAGTCTTCAGGGGTGTAGTTCGCGAACTTCGACGGCACCTTGTCGTAGAACTGGCTATAGCCGCCGGCCGGCATCGGCGCGTTGTCCTCGAGGCGGAACGACAGCAGCACGGCCTTCTTCAGCCATTGGTTGACGACCCAGTCGCCGTCCTTCTTTTCGGCGACGCGCAGCGCGCCCTTATCGAGTTGCTCGATCGCGTGGGCGACGGCTTCGCGCACTTCGGCCGGCGCGGCTTTCGGCGACAGCTCGGCGCGATTGTCCCAGGCGGTATCGATGATGCTCTGAAGTTGTTGCGACATATGCGTGATTTTCTGAAGGGTTGAAGTCTGAAGAAGGGGATGCCGTGCGGCTCGAGCGAGGCTCGGGCAGCACTCAGTTCACGCTGAGCGAACGGCAGAATTCGACGATCCGCTGCGCGCCCGCCGTGCATTCGTCGACGTCGGCGACGAGCGCGAGGCGCACGAAATTGCGGCCGGGGTTCACGCCGTGCGCGGTGCGCGCGAGGAACGAGCCCGGCAGAACCGTCACATTATAGTCGGCGTAAAGGCGCTGGGCGAACTCGGTGTCCGTGAGGCCGGTGCGCTCGACGTTGGCCCACAGGTAGAACGCGGCGTCGGGCAGGCGCACGTCGAGCACGTCGGCAAGCATCGGCGTGACGGTCGTGAATTTCCGCAGGTACTTCGCGCGGTTTTCGCGCACGTGCGTCTCGTCGCTCCACGCGACCACGCTCGCGCTTTGGAACACCGTCGAGAGCGCCGCGCCGTGGTACGTGCGGTACAGCAGGAACGCCTTGAGAATCGCGGCGTCGCCGGCGACGAAGCCCGAGCGCATGCCCGGCACGTTCGAGCGCTTCGACAGGCTCGACAGCATGACGAGGCGCTCGAAGCCGCGTCCGAGCTTGTGCGCGGCTTCGAGGCCGCCGAGCGGCGGCTTCGATTCGTCGAAGTAGATTTCCGAGTAGCACTCATCCGATGCGATCACGAAGCCGTAGCGGTCCGACAGCGCGAACAGCTCGCGCCAGTCGTCGAGCGTCAGCACGGCGCCGGTCGGGTTGCCCGGCGAGCAGACGTACAGCAGTTGGGTGCGGGCCCAGACCTCGGCGGGCACCGCCGAGTAGTCGCACGCGAAGTTGCGCGTCGGGTCGCTGTTGACGAAGTAGGGCTGCGCGCCACCGAGCAGCGCCGCGCCTTCGTAGATTTGGTAGAACGGGTTCGGACAGAGTACGATCGCAGGCTCACTGTCGGCATCGCGGCGCGGATCGAGCACCGTCTGCGCAAGCGCGAACAGCGCCTCGCGCGAGCCCGACACCGGCAGCACTTCAGTGAGCGGATCGAGCGGCGGCAGGTCGTAGCGTTGCGTGACCCATTTCGCGATCGACTCGCGCAGCGGCGCCGAGCCGAGCGTGGCCGGATACGCGGCGAGGCCGCCGAGCGAATCGATGACGGCCTCGCGGATCAGTGGCGGGGTTGGATGTTTCGGCTCGCCGATGCCGAAGCTGATGTGCGCGAGGCCGGCCGGCGGCGTGACGTCCTTGAAAAGCAGGCGCAGCTTTTCGAACGGATAGGGCTGAAGGGAGTCGAGTAGCGGATTCACGGACGAAATGGCCTGATCGGGATGGACGCGGACGAATGGCGGGACAGCCGGGCGACAACCCGGCGACAACCGGGCACGCGCGCCGGCGGGCGGCGGCGAGCGGACGATTATAGCGTGGCGCGCCCGCGGACCAGGCCGGAGCTTGCGGCGCGGCAACAATCCGCCAGGCGGCGCACTGAGGCGCCGCAGCGGGAATGGCGCGAATCCCCCACGGTTCGCGCAACAGAATACGCAGGAGCAGCAATGTACGCAGCAGTTAGGGAGACGGCCGGCTGGAGCCTCATACGACCCGCCCACGACGCCCGCCGGAGCCTTGCCCGATGACCAACTGGCTTCGCAACGGCTGGCCGACACTTGCCATCATGCTGGGCGCGTCGGTCTGGGGGATGGTGTGGTATCCGCTGCGGATGCTCGCCGCGCTGGGCGTGACCGGCACGGCCGCGAGCGCGCTCACGAGCGGCACCGGCTGCCTGTTCGTGCTGCTGGTGCGGCGCCGCGCGGTGAAGACCGTGCGTTGGCACTGGCTGCTGCCGGCGCTCGCGCTCGCCGCGGGCGTCACGAATCTCGGTTTCGTATGGGGCGCGATCCACGGTCAGGTGATGCGCGTGCTGCTGCTGTTCTATCTGACGCCCGCCTGGACCGCGCTGTTCGCGCATTTCATCCTGCACGAACGGCTCACGTGGTCGGGCGCGGCGCTGGCCGCACTGTCGCTCGCGGGCGCGATGACGATGCTGTGGTCGCCGCGGCTCGGCATCCCGGTGCCCGGTAATCCCGCCGAATGGGCCGGTCTGGCCGGCGGCATGGGCTTCGCGATGAGCAATGTACTGATCCTGAAGACGAGCCGCATGCTGCCGGACATGAAGCCCGAAATGCGCACCGCGGCGGTCTTCGGCGGCGCGGCGCTGTTGGGCGCGCTCGCGTCGCTGTTCGAGCCGATGCCCGCGCCGCCCGTCGGCGCGCATCTGGGCACCGCGGCTCTGCTCGTGCTCGGTCTCGGTCTGCTGCTCGCGTCGAACAACATGCTCGTGCAGTACGGGCTCTCGCGCGTGCCCGCCAATCGCGCGTCGATCATCATGCTGTTCGAACTCGTCGTGACGGCGCTGTCGGCGTGGCTGTTCGCCGGCGAAATACCGGGGCCGCGCGAATGGGCGGGAGGCGCGTGCATCGTGCTCGCGTCGGCATTGTCGAGCTGGGTGCATCGCACGAAGACGGTGCCCCCCGATCCCGCGATCGGGGACCCGGACCCGCCCGGCGAGCGCGACGGCGGCGAGGGCGGACACGGCAGCGGGCACGGCCGTGACGGCGACGGTGACGACCACCATCAGGGCGGTAAAAATCGTCCACGCGCGATGGTATGATGGCCCCTCATTAGCCGGCGCATGCGCACCTGGTGTGGCTCGAATACGCATCAGCGCACGCAGCCGGCGAGCAAATTGCGAAGGCTCGCGAGGTTGCGTGGGCCGTCCCGCCGCGGCGGTGAACGACTGGCGCAACCTCGCGAGCCACCTATCACTCTCTCTTTCCAAACAGCGAAATCGCCGTGCGTCTCACCTCGATCAAACTCGCTGGTTTCAAATCCTTCGTCGATCCCACGCATTTCCAGGTCCCCGGCCAGTTGGTTGGCGTGGTCGGACCGAACGGGTGCGGCAAATCCAACATCATCGACGCCGTGCGCTGGGTGCTCGGCGAATCGCGCGCATCCGAATTGCGCGGCGAATCGATGCAGGACGTGATCTTCAACGGCTCGACCGCCCGCAAGCCCGGTAGCCGCGCGAGCGTCGAACTCGTGTTCGACAACGCCGACGGCCGCGCCGCCGGCCAGTGGGGCCAGTATGCGGAGATCGCGGTCAAGCGCGTGCTGACGCGCGACGGCACGTCGAGCTACTACATCAATAATCTACCGGCGCGGCGCCGCGACATCCAGGACATCTTTCTCGGCACCGGCCTCGGGCCGCGCGCGTACGCGATCATCGGGCAGGGCATGATTGCGCGGCTGATCGAGGCGAAGCCCGAAGAGCTGCGCGTGTTCCTCGAAGAAGCCGCCGGCGTGTCGAAGTACAAGGAACGCCGCCGCGAGACCGAGAACCGTTTGCACGACACGCGCGAGAACCTGACGCGCGTCGAGGACATCGTCCGCGAACTCGGCGCGAATCTCGAGAAGCTGGAGGGGCAGGCGGTCGTCGCGACGCGTTATCGCGAGCTGCAAGGCGACGGCGAGGAAAAGCAGCGTCTGTTGTGGCTGTTGCGAAAGAACGAGGCGGCTGGTGAGCAGCAGCGCCAGCAGCGCGCGATCGAACAGGCGCAGATCGACCTCGAAGCGCAAACCGCGAAGCTGCGCGAAGTCGAGGCGGAACTCGAAACGCTGCGCGTCGCGCACTATTCGGCGAGCGACGCGATGCAGGGCGCGCAGGGCGCGCTGTACGAAGCGAACGCCGAAGTGAGCCGGCTGGAAGCCGAGATCCGCTTCATCGTCGAATCGCGCAACCGCGTGCAGGCGCAGATCGCCGCGCTGACGGCGCAGCGCGAGCAGTGGCAGTCGCAGGCCGACAAGGCGCAGGACGATATCGCCGACGTCGAAGAGCAACTGGCGGTCGCCGAAGAAAAAGCCGTGCTCGCCGAAGACGCCGCCGCCGCGAAGCACGATGCGCTGCCCGCGCTGGAAGCGCGCTGGCGCGACGCCCAGGCGGAGCTGAACACCGAACGCGGCGGCATCGCGCAGACCGAGCAGGCACTGAAGCTCGAAGCCGCGCATCAGCGCAATGCCGATCAGCAGTTGCAGCAACTGCAGCAGCGCCATGAGCGGCTGAAATCGGAAGAGGGCGGCCTCGACGCGCCCGACGAAGCGCAGCTCGAGGCGTTGCGCATGCAGCTCGCCGAGCACGAGGCAATCCTTAACGACGCACAGGGACGCCTCACCGATGCGCAGGAAGCGCTGCCGCGGCTCGACGGCGAACGCCGCGTCGCGCAGGAGCGCGTGCAGGCCGAAAGCGCGCAGATCCATCAGCTCGACGCGCGCCTCGCCGCGCTCAAGCAGTTGCAGGAAAACGTGCAGACCGAAGGCAAGATCCAGCCGTGGCTCGACAAGCACGAGCTGGGCAGCCTGCCGCGTTTGTGGAAGAAGCTGCATGTCGAGGCTGGTTGGGAAACCGCGCTCGAAGCGGTGCTGCGTGAGCGCCTCGCCGCGCTCGAAGTGTCGAATCTCGACTGGGTCAAGGCGTTCGCGACCGACGCGCCACCGGCCAAGCTCGCGTTCTACGCGCCGCCCGCGGCCGCTCTGCCGGCCCCGGCGGCAGGCGCGCTGCGCTCGCTGCTGTCGCTCGTGCACATCGAAGACGCGGGCATCCGCGCGGTGCTGACCGACTGGCTCGGCCTCGCGTTCGTCGCCGACGATCTGCAGCAGGCGCTTTCGATGCGCGCGCAGCTGCCCGAGGGCGGCGCGTTCGTCGTAAAGGCGGGGCACGTGGTCACGCGCGTCGGCGTGCAGTTGTATGCGGCCGATTCCGAGCAGGCAGGCATGCTCGCGCGTCAGCAGGAAATCGAAAACCTCGGCCGCCAGGTGCGCGCGCAGGCCTTGCTCGCCGACGAGGCGAAGGCCGCCGCGATCCGCGCCGAAGCCGCGCACACGCACGCCGCGCAGGCGCTCGCCGAGATGCGCCAGCAGGCCGAACGCGCGACGCAGCGGGTGCACGCGTTGCAGATGGATGTGCTGAAGCTGAGCCAGGCGCACGAACGTTACACGCAGCGCAGCACGCAGATTCGCGAGGAACTCGAAGAGATCGCCGCGCAGATCGACGAACAGCGGGCGCTGCGCGCCGAATCGGAAGCGAACTTCGAGCGTCACGACGGCGAACTCGCCGAACTGCAGGCGCGCTTCGAAGACCACCAGCTCGCCTTCGAATCGCTCGACGAAGAACTGACGACCGCCCGCGGCGGCGCGCGCGATCTCGATCGCGCCGCCACCGACGCGCGCTTCGCCGCGCGCAACATGGCGAACCGCATCGACGAATTGAAGCGCAGCATCCAGGTCGCGCACGAGCAGAGCGAGCGCGTCGCGGGCGCGCTCGAAGACGCGCGCGCCGAACTGGAAATGATCAACCAGCAGACCGCGCACACCGGTCTGCAGGACGCGCTCGACATCCGCGCCGTGAAGGAAGAGGCGCTGCGCGCCGCGCGCGTCGAGCTCGACGACCTGACCGCGAAGCTGCGCTCGGCCGACGAAACGCGCCTCACCGCCGAGCGCGCGCTGCAGCCGCTGCGCGACCGCATCAATGAATTGCAGTTGAAAGAGCAGGCCGCGCGCATCAACGGCGAGCAGTTCGTCGAGCAGTTGAGCGCGGCCGGTGTCGATGAAGCCGAGCTGCAAGCCAAGCTGACGCCGGACATGAAGCCGTCGTACCTGCAAGGCGAAGTCACGCGTATCAACAACGCCATCATCGCGCTGGGGCCGGTGAACATGGCCGCGCTCGACGAGCTGAAGGCCGCGACCGAGCGCAAGAGCTTCCTCGATTCGCAGTCGGCCGATCTGACGAGCGCGATCGATACGCTGGAAGACGCGATCCGCAAGATCGACGCCGAAACGCGCACGCTGCTGCAAAGCACGTTCGACGAAGTGAACCGTCATTTCGGCGAGCTGTTCCCGCGTCTGTTTGGTGGCGGCCAGGCGAAGCTGATCATGACCGGCGACGAAATCCTGGACGCCGGCGTGCAGGTGATGGCGCAGCCGCCGGGCAAGAAGAATTCGACGATTCACCTGCTGTCGGGCGGTGAGAAAGCGCTGACCGCGACCGCGCTCGTGTTCGCGATGTTCCAGCTGAATCCCGCGCCGTTCTGCCTGCTCGACGAAGTAGACGCGCCGCTGGACGACGCCAACACCGAGCGTTTTGCGAATCTGGTACGGGCGATGTCGGACAAAACCCAGTTCCTGTTCATCTCGCACAACAAGATCGCGATGGAGATGGCGCAGCAGCTGATCGGCGTGACGATGCAGGAGCAGGGTGTTTCGCGGATCGTCGCGGTCGACATGGAAACGGCGGCGGGTTTCGCCCAGAATATCGTTTGAGTTAACGCCTTCGCGGGCATCCGCATCCACCGCAGCGGCCTGATCGCGCGCCGCGCGGTACGTGGAGCGGACGAGAGGCTCGTGCGGATAGAAGAATTGCTGATGGAGCATGCATGGACGAGTTGACACTCGGTTTGATCGGCGCGGGTGCCGTGGTGGTGGGGGGCGTGGTCGTGTACAACGCGTGGCAGGGCGCGAAGGTGCGCCGCAAGATGCCGCGGCCAATGCCAGCCGACACCGCCGAGAGCTTTGCGCGCGACGAGCATCAGGAGCAGAGCCCGTTCATCGCGCCGGCCCGGCCGACCACGCGGCGCGAGCCGGGCGCGAGCGCCGAGACGGCGCACCCGAGCGCCGCTCGCGTCGAGCCGACGTTCGGCGCGGGCGTAGCGCCGCTCGATACACCGGCCGATATCCAGGCCGAGATGACGTCGCCCAACGGCTATCCGCCGGCGGATTCCATCGCCGGCAGCGAAGGCGAGCATGCGGCGGCGCCGGGCGCGGACGCAGAGCGGCCCGCGGCCGAAGCGCTCGCGACGCAACGGGCGCCCGGCGAGCAGCAGCGCGTCGAACCGATCCTGCCGGCTGCTACGACGATTTCGTCGGCACCGCCCGCGATCGTCGATCGACGCATCGACTGTATCGTGCCGATCCGGCTGAACGGCCCGGTAGCCGGCGACAAGGTGCTGCCGCTCGCGCAGCGCTTGCGTCGCGCGGGCAGCAAGCCGGTGCATATCGAAGGCAAGCCCGAAGGCGGCGGCGCATGGGAGCTGCTGCAGAACGGCACGCGCTATGAAGAACTGCGCGCCGCCGCTCAACTCGCCAACCGCAGCGGTGCGCTCAACGAACTCGAATTTTCCGAATTCGTCACCGGCGTGCAGCAGTTCGCCGACGCGCTCGACGCGGCGCCGGAATTCCCCGACATGCTCGAAACCGTCGCGATGGCGCGCGAGCTCGACGGCTTTGCCGCCCAGTGCGACGCGCAGTTGTCGATCAACGTGCTGTCGGACGGCGCGCCGTGGTCGGCCAACTACGTGCAGGCGGTCGCGTCCCAGGACGGTCTGCTGCTGTCGCGCGACGGCACGCGCTTCGTCAAGCTCGACGCGCGGCAAAGCCCGGTGTTCATGCTGCAGTTCGGCGACACCAACTTCTTGCGCGACGACCTCACATACAAAGGCGGCGAGATGATCACGCTGGTGCTCGACGTGCCGGTCGCCGACGAAGACATCCTGCCGTTCCGTCTGATGTGCGATTACGCGAAGTCGCTGGCCGAGCGCATCGGCGGACGCGTGGTCGACGACGGTCGCCGCCCGCTTCCGGAGAGCGCGCTGCTCGCGATCGAAAAACAGTTGATGACGCTGTACGCGAAGCTCGAACAGGCGGGTATTCCGGCGGGTTCTCCGGCAACGCGGCGCCTGTTCAGCCAGTAAGCCAATTGCAGCGTTCTACGCGTTTTGACGACGGCCGCACGATGTGCGGCCGTCGTCGTTTGCGGCTTGCGTTGCAGCACGGCGCGCCCCCATTCAGCGATGTAAAGGGGCACGCTTCCTGCGATAATCCGATGTCCGTCTTTGATCTCGAGAAGCTTCCGACAGCATGGCCCGATCCTCCGTCCCTACTTCCGCAACCAACGCTCCGGCTGAGCGGGCCGCGTGGTTGCGCGCGGAACTCGAACGCGCGAACTACGCGTACTACGTGCTAGATCAACCGGACCTGCCGGACGCCGAGTACGACAAGCTGTTCAAGGAGCTGGAGCGCGTCGAGGCCGAGCATCCGGATCTGATCGTGCCGGATTCGCCGACGCAGCGCGTCGGCGGCGAGGCCGCGAGCGGTTTCGAGCCGGTCGTGCACGATCTGCCGATGCTGTCGTTGAACAACGGTTTCGCCGACGAAGACATCGTCGCTTTCGACAAGCGTATCGGCGACGCGCTCGGCAACAATGCGAGCGAGCCGCCGTTGCCGGTCGATTACGCGACCGAGCTGAAATTCGACGGCCTCGCGATCTCACTGCGCTACATCGACGGCGTGTTCGTGCAGGCATCCACGCGCGGCGACGGCACGACCGGCGAGAACGTCACCGAAAACGTTCGCACGATCCGCTCGATTCCACTGAAGCTGAAGGGCAAGCGCGTGCCCCGCGTGCTCGACGTGCGCGGCGAAGTGTTGATGTTCAAGCGCGATTTCGAGCGCCTGAACGAACGTCAGCGTGCCGCCGGGCAACGCGAATTCGCGAACCCGCGCAACGCGGCGGCGGGCAGCTTGCGCCAACTCGATTCGAAGATCACGGCACAGCGGCCGCTGTCGTTTTTCGCATATGGCATCGGCGTGCTCGAAGGCATCGAGATGCCGGCCACGCATAGCGAACTGCTCGACTGGTACAAACAGATGGGCTTGCCGGTCAATGGCGAGCGCGCGGTCGTGCGGGGCGCCGAAGGCCTGCTCGGATTTTTCCACGCGGTCGGCGAAAAGCGCGACAAGCTGCCATACGACATCGACGGCGTGGTCTACAAGGTCAACCGGCGCGACGAGCAGGATGCGCTCGGCTTCGTGTCGCGCGCGCCGCGCTTCGCGCTCGCGCACAAGTTCCCCGCGCAGGAAGCGCTGACCAGGCTCGTCGCGATCGACGTGCAGGTCGGCCGCACCGGCGCGATCACGCCGGTCGCGCGGCTGGAACCGGTGTTCGTTGGCGGCGCGACGGTCACAAACGCGACCTTGCACAACGAGGACGAAGTGCGCCGCAAGGACATCCGCATCGGCGACACGGTGATCGTGCGGCGCGCCGGCGACGTGATTCCGGAAGTGGTCAGCGCGCTGCTCGACCGTCGTCCGGCCGACGCGCGCGAGTTCGTGATGCCGACGCAGTGCCCGGTGTGCGGCTCGTCGATCGAGCGGCTGCCCGACGAGGCGATCGCGCGCTGCACGGGCGGGCTCTTCTGTCCGGCGCAGCGCAAGCAGGCGTTGTGGCATTTCGCGCAGCGCCGCGCGCTCGATATCGACGGCCTCGGCGAGAAGATCATCGATCAACTGGTCGAACAGAATCTGGTGCGCACGCCGGCCGATCTGTTCAATCTTGGCTTCGCGACGCTCGCGGAACTCGACCGCTTCGCCGACAAGTCCGCGCAGAATCTGCTCGACTCGCTCGAAAAAGCCAAACACACGTCGCTCGCGCGCTTCATCTACGCGCTGGGGATTCGCCATGTTGGCGAGTCGACCGCGAAGGATCTCGCGAAGCACTTCGGCTCGCTCGATCCGATCATGGATGCGTCGCTGGAAGAACTGCTCGAAGTGAACGACGTGGGGCCGGTCGTCGCCGAATCGATTCACCAGTTCTTCGCCGAGGACCACAACCGCACGGTGATCGAGCAACTGCGCGCGCCGGGCAAAGTTGCGTGGCCCGAAGTGCCGCCCGCGCCGAAGGCGCCGCAGGGCGTGCTGGCCGGCCAGACGGTCGTGCTGACCGGCACGCTGCCGAATCTGTCGCGTGAGGACGCGAAGGACATGCTGGAGGCGGCCGGCGCCAAGGTGGCAGGGTCGGTATCGAAGAAAACCAGTTACGTGGTGGCCGGCGCCGACGCGGGCAGCAAACTCGCGAAGGCCGAGGAACTCGGCATCCCCGTGCTCGACGAAGATGGTATGCGCAAGCTCCTGGAGGGCCACTGATGATTCACGACATTCTGAAGATGGGCGATCCGCGCCTGCTGCGAATCGCCGAGCCGGTCGACCACTTCGACACGCCCGAACTGCACCGGCTCGTGAAAGACATGTTCGAGACCATGCACGACGCGAACGGCGCGGGTCTTGCCGCGCCGCAGATCGGTGTCGACCTGCAGGTGGTGATCTTCGGCTTCGGTTCGAACGAGCGCTATCCGGACGCGCCGCCGGTGCCGGAAACGGTGCTGATCAACCCGACCGTCACGCCGGTCTCGCAGGACATGGAAGAGAGCTGGGAGGGCTGCCTGTCGGTGCCGGGGCTGCGCGGCGTGGTGAGCCGGTTTTCGATGATCCGGTATCACGGCTTCGATCAGTTCGGCAATCCGATCGACCGGGTCGCCGAGGGCTTTCACGCGCGGGTCGTGCAGCACGAATGCGATCATCTGATCGGCAAGCTGTATCCGATGCGGATTACCGATTTCTCGAGGTTCGGCTTTACCGAGGTCCTGTTCCCGGATCTCGATCCGCATAGCGACGACTGACGCGGCCGCGACGCTGAACCGGCAGCGCGGCTGCCGCCAACAAAAAACCCACGCCTGAGTGCGTGGGTTTCTGGTTGTACCGATGCACCTGCTTTCAGCAAGGAGGCACGGTGGACGGAGTTCAGAACGACTCGTCTGCCGACAGATAGCGCCACTGTCCCGGCGGCAGCGCGCCGAGCATCACCTGACCGATGCGCACACGCTTGAGGCCCAGCACGTCGAGACCGACCAGTTCGCACATGCGGCGAATCTGACGCTTCTTGCCTTCGCGAAGCACGAAACGCAGTTGCTCGCCGTTCTGCCAGCTGACCAGGGCGGGCTTCAGCGCGACGTCGTCGAGCGACAGGCCGTGGCACAGCAACGCGAGTTTTTCGGCCGGGAAGTGGCTTTCGACATCGACGGTGCGCTCGCCGTACGCGACGCGCACCAGATACTCCTTGTCGACCTCCGAATGACCGCCGATCAGTTGCTTCGCGATGCGGCCGTCTTGCGTCAGCACGAGCAGGCCGGTCGAATCGATGTCGAGACGCCCGGCCGGCGCGAGCTGGCGCAGATGCGACAACGAGAAGCCGATGCCCGAACGGTCGCCTTCCCAGCGATTCTCCGGCGTGACGAGCGTGATGGCCGGCTGATAGTCGTCCTCCGCCTGGCCCGAGACGAGCCCGACCGGCTTGTGAATGATCACGGTCACCTGGCTCGACTGAGCGGCTTCGGCGGCCGGGTCGATGTCGATGCGTTGATCCGGGAACACTTTGGCGCCGAGCGTATCGACGCGCTCGCCGTCGACCATGACCCAGCCTTTCTCGATCCATTCGTCGGCCTCGCGGCGCGAGCAAATGCCGAGCTTCGACATCAGCTTCGACAGACGCAGCATGCCTGGCGCGTCTTCGCGATCGCGGCGGGGCGGGCGGGCGGCGTCGACGGTCGTGTCGAGGGGCTGGGCCGCTTTTGATGCTGAGGTTCGCGGCTTGGCCGCGCGGGCTGGACGGTCGTCGCCGAAGCGGCGGCTCGCGGCCGGCAACGTGTTGTCGAAGCTGCGCGCGGGACGGTCGCGACGCTCGGTGCGCTCGCCAGACTCGCGACGGGAGGGCGTCCATTCGCCGCTTGCACCGCGCTCACCGCGGTCCTCACGCGTGGCGCGCGCCGGACGCTCGGTACGTTCGCCGTAGCCGCCGCTTACCGGCTTCGCGAAGCTGCGCTCGCCGCGCTCGCCTTCGAAGCGGCGCGGGGCGCTGTCGCTGCGCGTGCCTCGATCGCCGCCGCGACGCTCCTGCGGCTCACCGCGATCGCTACCGAAGCGCGGACGCTCGGCGCTATCGCGCTCGCGGCGCACCGGACGATCGCCACGGGCGCCGCCTTCAGGCGGCCTGCCTGCGCCTGCGCGCGGGCCGCTGAACGGACGGCGTTCGCCGTCGTCGCGGCGCGGTGCGCGCTCACCAAAACTGCGAGGAGCGCGCTCGCCGCGCTCTGCATTACCTTCAAAACGACGTGGAGCCCGATCGCTACGTTCGCCGAATTCGCGCCGAGGTGCGCGTTCGCCGCGCTCTGCGCTGCCTTCGAAACGACGCGGTGCTCGTTCGCCACGTTCGCCGAATTCGCGCCGAGGTGCGCGTTCGCCGCGCTCTGCGCTGCCTTCGAAACGACGCGGTGCTCGTTCGCCACGTTCGCCGAATTCGCGCCGAGGTGTGTGTTCGCCGCGCTCTGCGCTGCCTTCGAAACGACGCGGAGCACGTTCTGCCCGCTCGCCGAACTCGCGTCGAGGCGCGCGTTCGCCACGCTCCGCGCTGCCTTCGAAACGACGCGGAGCACGTTCGGCCCGCTCGCCGAATTCGCGTCGAGGTGCGCGTTCGCCACGCTCCGGACTGCCTTCGAAACGACGCGGAGCCCGCTCGCCTCGCTCACCCGCACCTTCGAACCGGCGCGGCGCGCCCGTGGGAGCCGCGCCCCGTTCGCGCGCGAACGACCCTTCGGCACGCGGCGAGCGCGCACCCGAGCCAGCGGGCTTCGCACCGGCCGGCCGCTTCGCGCCGCCACCCTTCGATGCGGCGCCTTCGCGCGTCGCGCCGGCCTCGGCCTCAAATGGCTTCGGCCGCGCTGGACGGGTCGGCTTACGCGCCGACGCGCTGCCGGGGCGGACAGGGGTGCGTTCGGACGACGCCGGCCGCGGATGTTTCGCTGTTAATTTGGTTCGCATGAAATCTCACACTGCGATCGCGCGCAGCAGTTCGGTCTCGACCTGAATTTGCAGGCGGTTGTCCGACAGGCTGTGTCCTTCGAGCAGGAACACGTCCTCGACGCGTTCGCCGAGCGTATTGATCCGCGCCGAGGCGACGCCAACCCGATGCTCGGCCAGCACGCGCGCGATTGAATAAAGAAGGCCTGGCCGGTCGTTCGCCGACACGGACAGGATGTAGTATTGGCCGCGCTCGTCGGCCCGCAGGTCGACGCGCGGCGTAATGGGGAAGGTACGCGAGAGCCGCGACAGCCGGCCCTTCGACGGTCCCGGCAGCAAGGTGCCGTGGCCGGCGAGGCGCGCTGTCAGTTGCTGTTCGACCAGATTGGCGATGTCGCGATAGTGCACGTCCTCTTCGGTGTGCGCGACCAGGAAGTTGTCGAGCGCGTAGCCGTGGCGCGTCGTGCTGACGCGCGCATCGAGCACCGACAGGCCGTTGCGGTCGAAATACGCGCAGATGCCAGCGAACAGATCGGGCTGGTCCTTCACGTAGACGAGCACCTGCAGCGCCTCGCCGATCGGCGAAGGCCGCGCGCGAACGAGCGGCGTCGGAGTTTCGACGTGGCGGTACAGCACGCGCGTCTGCCACGCGATGTCCGCCGCGTCGTGGCGCAGGAAGTAGCCGACGTCGAGCTTGTCCCACAGCGCCCGTTGCGCGCCTTCGGGCACGGTTTCCAGACGCAGCAGCGCGAGCGCTTCTTCCTTGCGCGACTTCAGTTCCGAATGCTCGTCCGGCTGAGCACCGCCTAGCACGGCGAGCGTGGTGCGGTAGAGGTCTTCGAGCAGCTTGCCTTTCCAGGTGTTCCAGACCTTTGGGCTGGTGCCGCGGATGTCGGCGACCGTCAGCAGATAGAGCGCGGTCAGACGGCGCTCGGTGCCGACCAGCTCGGCAAAGCGCTTGATGACTTCGGGGTCGCTCGTGTCCTGCTTCTGCGCGACCTGGCTCATCGTCAGATGCTGCTGCACGAGCCACACGACCAGCTCGCCGTCCTCGCCTTCGATGCCGTGCTGCCGGCAGAAGCGCCGCGCGTCGGCCATGCCCAGCGTGGAATGATCGCCGCCGCGGCCCTTCGCGATGTCATGAAACAGCGCGGCCACGTACAGCACCCACGGCCGGTCGAAATTCACGATCAACTGGCTGCAAAACGGGTATTCGTGCGCATGTTCGGCGACCGCGAAGCGGCGCAGATTGCGCAGCACCATGAGGATGTGCTGATCGACCGTGTACACGTGGTAAAGGTCGTGCTGCATCTGCCCGACGATGCGCCGGAAATTCAGCAGATAACGCCCGAGCACGCTCGTCTGGTTCATCAGGCGGAACGCGTGCGTGATGCCGGCCGGCTGCTTCAGGATTTCCATGAAGAGCCGGCGGTTTTCCGGATCGCGCCGCCAGTGCTGGTCCATCATGTCGCGGGCATTGTAGATTGCGCGCAGCGTGCGCGCCGACAATCCCTTCACACCGGGTGTGCGCTCGTAGAGCAGGAACGCTTCGAGGATCGCGTTCGGCTCGCGCTGGAATACGTCGTCGGACGCGATTTCAAGCATGCCCTGTTTTTCGACGAAGCGATCCGACAGCACGCGCGTGATGCCGCTCGTGCTCGGAAACAGCTGCGCCTCGATGTTCTGGATCAGGATCGTCGCGAGCTGCGTGACCGCTTTCGCGGCCCAATAGTAGCGGCGCATCAACTGCTCGCTCGCGCGCTTGGTCGCGGTCGGCTTGTAGCCGAAGCTTTCCGCGACCGGCGTCTGCAGGTCGAACACCAGGATGTCCTGGCGGCGCCCGGCGATCATGTGCAGCCGCGCGCGCAACGACTTCAGGAAGCCCTCGTTGTGCCGCAGCTCGCGCGCCTCGCGCTCGGTGATGAGCCCGCGCGCTTCAAGTTCGCGCCAACTGCTGCCGAAGCCGGCCGCCTGGGTGATCCACAGGATCAGCTGCAGGTCGCGCAGGCCGCCCGGGCTTTCCTTGATGTTCGGCTCGAGTGCATAGGGTGTGTCCTGAAACTTCGCATGACGCTGGCGCATTTCGAGCACCTTCGCCTGGAAGAACGCCTTCGGATCGAGCGCCGCGCGATAGCGTTGAGCGAAATCGTCGAACAGCGCGGCGCTGCCCGTGATGCGGCGCGCTTCCAGCAGCGACGTACGCACCGTGACGTCGTTGGCCGCTTCTTCGATGCATTGCGACACGCTGCGCACGCTGCTGCCAAGCTCCAGCCCGAGATCCCACGCGAGGCTGATGAAGCGCTCGATGCGCGCCTCCAGATGCTCGAGCCGCGCGTCGGGCAGCAGCACCAGGATGTCGATGTCGGAATGCGGCGCGAGCTCGCCGCGCCCATAGCCGCCGACCGCGACGAGCGCGAGCTCGTCGGGCAGCTCGCAGGTGTCCCAGGCGGCGCGCAACGAATGGTCGGTGGCGCGCGCGAGAGCAGCCATCAACGCGTCGACGTTGCTGGCCGTTCGGAAGCGTTCCAGCAACTGGGCTTTGGCCACTTTGTAGTCCGCCTTGAGCGACGAGGCATGGGAGGGGGCGACGGCTGGAACGCTACTCATTGGCGGGCGGAAGATCAGGTCGGAATCGGTCAGGCGGTGGCCGCGACCACGGGCGGACGCGCGGGCGTACCGGCCGACACGGTTAGCACGTCATAGCCGGTCTCGGTGACGAGCACGGTGTGCTCCCACTGCGCGGACAGACTGCGGTCCCTGGTCTTGACGGTCCACTGATCGGGCATCGTGCGGATGTCGCGGCGGCCGGCGTTGATCATCGGCTCGATCGTGAAGATCATGCCGGTCTGCAGTTCGAGCCCGGTGCCGGGGCGGCCGTAGTGCAGGATCTGCGGGTCTTCGTGGAACACGGTGCCGATGCCGTGGCCGCAATATTCGCGCACCACGCTGTAGCCGAGGCCTTCGGCGTGCTTCTGGATCGCATAGCCGATGTCGCCGAGATGCGCGCCGGGGCGGACCTGGTCGATGCCGAGCCACATGCACTCGAAGGTGGCCTGCACGAGGCGCTTCGCCATGATCGACCCTTCGCCGACGATGAACATGCGGCTCGTGTCGCCGAAGTAGCCGTCCTTGATGACGGTGACGTCGATGTTCAGCGCGTCGCCGTTCTTGAGCGCCTTGTCGCCCGGAATGCCGTGGCAGATCACGTCGTTGACCGAAATGCAGGTGGCTTTCGGATAGGGCGGATAGCCGGGCGGCTGGTAATTCAGCGGCGCGGGAACCGTGCCCTGGTCCTTCAGCATGTATTCGTGGCACAGTCGGTCGAGCTCGCCAGTGGTGACGCCGGCCTTGACGAACGGTGTGATGTAGTCGAGCACTTCGCTCGCAAGCCGGCAGGCGACGCGCATCTTCGCGATATCGTCTTCGTTCTTGATGGTGATAGCCATGGTTTCCTCGGAAGCCTTGCTGGATAAGGCTTGCTGGGTGTTGCGGTGGCCTGGCGGAGGGCGTCTCCCGGGCACGGAATGCCGGTCGATCCTTAACGATCCCTCGCGCGTGGCGGAATCGAGCCATTTTACAGCAGTGGGGGCCGGGTCGTCGCGCTGGATCGGGCGGCAACGGGCAAAAAACGACCAGGATCTGCTCATTGACGCTCCAAAGGGACGCCAAGCCCGGCTTCGGTTCCGTGCCCAATGGGCATCGTCCGGCGGCGGTAGGGCCGGTTGAGTCGGCCCGTGGTCGCGTGCTATACTCTTTGGCTAAGTCGGTCCTAGTTCGCTTTTGGTCGCGCATTCGCAAATTTGCGCACGGTAGCTGGGCGGAACGGTTTCTCGCGGCACTCCGGTTGCTGGCGTCGCGAGTGAGAGAAAAGTAGTGTCAGGCAACCAATTCGCAAGCCGGCGCACCCAGGGTGTCGCCGCGTACCAGCCGAAATAGAGGCGGGCGCGGTCGATACGGCAGCCGGTTTAAGACCCAACCCTCGTGGAGAATTTCATGGCAGTTACGATGCGTCAAATGCTGGAAGCAGGCGTCCACTTCGGTCACCAGACCCGCTTCTGGAACCCGAAGATGGCCCCTTTCATTTTCGGTCATCGCAACAAGATTCACATCATCAACCTCGAAAAGACGCTGCCGATGTACAACGACGCGCTGAAGTACGCGCGTCAGCTGGCATCGAACCGCGGCACGATCCTGTTCGTCGGTACGAAGCGTCAATCGCGCGACACGATCGCTCAGGAAGCGCAGCGCGCTGGTATGCCGTTCGTCAACGCGCGCTGGCTCGGCGGTATGCTGACTAACTTCAAGACGCTGAAGGTGTCGATCAAGCGCCTGAAGGACATGGAAGCGGCGCTGGAAGCCGGTGAAACCGAGCGCATGAGCAAGAAGGAAGCGTTGCTGTTCGAGCGCGAAATGGCCAAGCTGCAGAAGTCGATCGGCGGCGTGAAGGACATGGGCGGCATTCCGGACGCTATCTTCGTGGTTGACGTCGGCTACCACAAGATTGCTGTTACCGAAGCGAACAAGCTCGGCATTCCGATCATCGCCGTGGTCGATACGAACCACTCGCCGGAAGGTGTGGACTACGTGATCCCGGGTAACGACGACGCCAGCAAGGCTGTCGCCCTGTACGCGGCTGGCGTGGCAGACGCGATCCTCGAGGGCCGTGCCAACACGGTCAACGAAGTGGTCCAGGCTGCACGTGGTGGCGACGGCGACGAGTTCGTCGAGGTCAACCCGGAAGCGTAAGGCTGCCCAGTGTCCGGCATAAAAGGGGGCTTTCTACAGGCCCCCTTTTTTTAAGCCGCGACGTCTGTAGCAGGTGTTGTAACAGGCATCTGGCAGAGTGCTTGAGGCGACGCGATGCGCGTCGCTCGCAAAAAATACGCGAAAACGCTGAAACGAATTCCTGCCGCTGGCATCGAAGTGCGGGCGGCGTGTGACAGACAGAACCCAAGGAGCAAATGATGGCGGCAATTACCGCAAGCATGGTTGCAGAACTGCGCGCGAAGACCGACGCGCCGATGATGGAATGCAAGAAGGCGCTGACGGAAGCCGACGGCGATCTGGCGCGCGCTGAAGAACTGCTGCGCGTGAAGCTCGGCAACAAGGCGAGCAAGGCGGCATCGCGCGTGACGGCTGAAGGTGTCGTCGCATCGTTCATCGGCGGCAACGCTGGTTCGCTCGTCGAACTGAACTGCGAAACCGACTTCGTCTCGAAGAACGACGACTTCCTCGCGTTCTCGAAGAAGATCGCCGAACTCGTCGCGACGCAAAACCCGGCTGACGTCGCCGCGCTGTCGGCACTGCCGCTCGACGGCCAGACCGTCGACGCAGTGCGTCTCGCACTGGTCGGCAAGATTGGCGAGAACCTGTCGATCCGCCGCTTTGTGCGCTTCGATACCGCCAACAAGCTGGCAGCGTACCTGCACGGCACGCGCATCGGCGTGCTGGTCGAGTACGCCGGCGCGGACGAGCAGGTCGGCAAGGACGTGGCGATGCACATCGCCGCAATGAAGCCGGTTTCGCTGTCGTCGGACGAGGTGCCGGCGGACCTGATCGCCAAGGAACGCAGCATCGCTGAACAGAAGGCCGCCGAATCGGGCAAGCCGGCTGAAATCGTCGCCAAGATGGTCGACGGCAGCGTGCAGAAGTACCTGAAGGAAGTGTCGCTGCTGAACCAGACGTTCGTGAAGAACGACAAGCAGACGATCGAGCAGATGCTGAAGGCGGCCAACTCGAGCGTGCAGAGGTTCGCACTGTTCGTGGTCGGCGAAGGCATCGAGAAGAAGCAGGACGACTTCGCTGCGGAAGTGGCCGCGCAAGTCGCTGCTGCAAAGCAACAATAAGCGTCACCCAAGCTTTACCGCCGTACCGTTGCACCCGCGGCGAGGCATGACCTCGCCGCGCTCGGCAGCACCGCAAGGCCGCGCACGGGTTGACCCTCGCTGCGCGGCCGTCGCTGGCGAACCCCGGGGTTCGTCAATTTGGCGGCGCTTGCCCGAATCAGCATTTCACCCCTACATTAGTCCCTTGTTGTTGCCCTGTTCTGCGCGATCTGGATACCCCTATGCCCACTGCCTATAAACGCGTCCTGCTCAAACTCTCCGGTGAAGCTCTGATGGGCGACGATGCCTTCGGCATCAATCGCGCGACCATCGAACGAATGGTGGCGGACGTGGCCGAAGTGGTCCGTCTCGGAACGCAACTGGCCGTGGTGATCGGCGGCGGCAATATTTTTCGCGGCGTCGCGGGTGGCGCGGCGGGTATGGACCGCGCAACGGCCGACTACATGGGTATGCTCGCCACGATGATGAACGCGCTGGCGCTGCAGGATGCGATGCGCCACGCCGGCATCGAAGCGCGCGTGCAATCGGCGCTGCGCATGGACCAGGTCGTCGAGCCGTACATCCGGCCCCGCGCGATCCGCCAGCTCGAGGAAGGCAAGGTCGTAATTTTCGCGGCCGGCACCGGCAACCCGTTCTTCACGACCGACACGGCTGCTGCCTTGCGCGGCTCGGAAATCGGCGCCGAAGTGGTGCTGAAGGCGACAAAGGTGGACGGCGTCTATTCCGCCGACCCGAAGAAGGACTCGAGCGCGACCCGTTACACCACGATCAGCTTCGACGAGGCGATCGGCCGCAATCTGCAGGTGATGGACGCGACGGCTTTCGCGCTGTGCCGCGACCAGAAGCTGCCGATCCGTGTGTTTTCGATCGTCAAACCCGGTGCGCTCAAGCGAATCGTGCAAGGTGAGGACGAGGGCACCCTCGTCCACGTGTAAACTTCGTTTACATTACATGGGCTTTGACGCGAGCCCGGGCCGCCGCATCGCGCGTGCCGGGCGGCTCGCACCGTTTTGAAGGTTCGGAGGTTTAAAAATGTCTTTGGCTGATATCAGGAAGGGCGCTGAACAAAAGATGCAGCGCTCCATCGACGCGTTCAAGAACGACCTGTCGAAGATCCGCACGGGCCGTGCGCACACGGGCCTGCTCGATCATATCCAGTGCGACTACTACGGCTCGCCGGTGCCGATTTCGCAGGTCGCGAACCTGACGCTCATCGACGCACGCACGATCGGCGTGCAGCCGTGGGAAAAGAAGATGGTCCAGGTCGTCGAAAAGGCGATCCGCGAGTCGGACCTCGGTCTGAACCCGGCCACGCACGGCGACGTGATCCGCGTACCGATGCCCGCGCTGACCGAAGAGCGTCGCCGCGAACTGACCAAGGTCGTGCGCAGCGAAGCCGAAACGGCCAAGGTGGCTGTGCGCAACCTGCGCCGCGATGCCAATGAGCAACTGAAGAAGCTCGTCAAGGACAAGGAAATCTCGGAAGACGACGAGCGTCGTGCCGGCGACGACGTCCAGAAGCTGACGGACAAGTTTGTCGCCGAAATCGACAAGCTCGTCACGACGAAAGAAGCCGAGATCATGACGGTCTGACGCCGTTCGGCTCAGCACTTCCAGATTTCCACTTCTTTATTGGCATTACTGTCCCGACGGCCATGACCTATACCAGCTCAACCGTGCGCGTACCTGAAGTCGCCGCGGTGCCGCGACATATCGCGATCATCATGGATGGCAACGGCCGTTGGGCCACTCAGCGGCGTCTGCCGCGCGTCGCAGGCCATACGCGCGGCGTCGACGCGGTGCGGGCGGCCGTCGAGGCGTGCGCGCGGCGGGGCGTCGAATATCTGACGCTGTTCGCGTTCAGCTCGGAGAACTGGCGCCGTCCGAACGAGGAGGTGTCGTTTCTGATGCGCCTCTTCGTCACCGCGCTCGAGCGCGAGATCGGCAAGTTGCATGCGAACGGTATCCGTTTGCGCGTGGTCGGCGATCTCGAGCGTTTCGATGACAAGATCCGCGATCTGATCAAGCGCGCGGAAACCAAGACCGCGCGCAATACTCGTCTCACGCTGACCATCGCAGCGAACTACGGCGGCCGCTGGGACATCATGCAGGCCACCCGCAAGCTCGTCGAGCAAGCGGCGGCGACGGGCAAGCCGGTCGAGGTCAACGAGGACGCGTTCGCCGAACATCTGTCGATGGCTTACGCGCCGGAGCCGGACCTGTTCATCCGCACCGGCGGCGAGCGCCGAGTCAGCAACTTCCTGTTGTGGCAGCTCGCCTACACCGAGTTCTATTTCACCGACACGTTCTGGCCAGATTTCGACGCCGACGCGCTCGGTCACGCCATCGCTTCGTACGCCGAGCGGGAACGCCGCTTCGGACGCACCAGCGCTCAGCTCGAGCCGCAATCGCAGAACGCCGATTCGCTTCCATGCTAAAGACCCGTGTCATCACGGCGATCGTGCTGCTGGCAGTGTTTCTGCCTGTCACGCTGTTCGCGCCGGTCGGCGCGTTCGGCGCGCTGATCGCTTTCATCGTCGTGTTCGCCGCGTGGGAATGGGCGCGTCTGCTGAAGGTCGGCGGCGCGGGGCCGGTACTGTACGCGCTCGTCGCGGCACTGGGGCTCGTCACCAGCACGCGCGTGGGCATCGGCGCCGAGCATGCGCGGCGGTTCTACCAGGCTGCGGCAATTTTTTGGGTGATCGCGGGGCCGTTCGTGCTGCTGCGTAAGCCCGTGCTCGCGCAGGGCGCGTGGCGCGCCTTTCTGTTTCTTGCTGGCATCGTCGGCTTCATCGCGTGCTGGCATGCTCTCGTCGCCGCGCGCGTGCAGGGTGTGCCGTTCGTGCTGTCGCTGCTGCTATTGGTATGGCTCGCCGATATCGGCGCATACTTCTCCGGGAAGGCGTTTGGCAAGCACAAGCTGGCACCCGCCATCAGTCCGGGTAAAACCTGGGAGGGTGCGATCGGCGGCTGGCTGCTGGTCATAATCGTCGCGGCGACGGCGATCTTTTTGCACGCGTTCGAGCCGACCCTGTATTCTGCGCTGCTGGCGCAACTGGGCGCGCTGCGCACGTTGCTCGCGCTGACCCTGCTGGTGGTTTTCAGCGTGGTCGGCGATCTGTTCGAATCGATGATGAAACGCCAGGCCGGCGTCAAAGACTCGAGCGGCCTGTTGCCGGGGCACGGCGGCGTGCTCGATCGCATCGACGCGTTGTTGCCGGTGCTGCCGCTCGCCATGCTGTTGCTCGGCTAGAGAAAGAGATATGCAAAAACGTCTGACATTGCTCGGTTCCACGGGCTCGATTGGAGACAGTACGCTCGACGTGGTCGCGCGCCATCCCGAGCGGTTTTCGATTTACGCGCTGAGCGCGCATCGCAACGGCGACAAGCTGATCGCGCAATGCCTGCGCTTCGCGCCCGAAGTCGCGGTGGTCGGCGACGCCGACACGGCCGCGAAGGTCGCCGCGAAGCTGCGCGAAGCGGGCAGCAAGACCGAGGTCACGTACGGGCCTCAGGCGCTCGTCGACGTCGCGAAGAGCGAGGATTGCGACACGGTGGTCGCGGCGATCGTCGGCGCGGCCGGTCTCGCGCCGAGCCTCGCCGCGGCGCGCTCCGGCAAACGCATTCTGCTCGCGAACAAGGAAGCGCTGGTGATGTCCGGCGCGGTCTTCATGGACGCGGTGCGGGACAACGGCGCGGTGCTGCTGCCGGTCGACAGCGAACACAACGCGATTTTCCAATGCCTGCCGCGCGAAGCATCGCTGCATGGCGGCGTTGCGAAGATCATCCTGACCGCGTCGGGCGGCCCGTTCCGCACGCGCGAGCCGGCCACGCTCGTCGACGTGACGCCTGACGAAGCCTGCAAGCATCCGAACTGGGTGATGGGCCGCAAGATCTCGGTCGACTCGGCCACGATGATGAACAAGGGCCTCGAAGTCATCGAGGCGCACTGGCTGTTCAACCTGCCCGGCGAACGCATCGACGTGCTGATCCATCCGCAAAGCGTGATCCATTCGCTGGTGTCGTACGCGGACGGCTCGGTGCTCGCGCAACTCGGCAATCCCGACATGCGCACGCCGATCGCACACGCGCTCGCGTTTCCGGATCGCGTCGATTCGGGCGTCGCGCAACTCGATCTCGCGGAGATTGCGTCGCTGTCGTTCGAAAAACCCGACTACGCGCGCTTCCCGTGCCTCGCGCTCGCCATGAAGGCGCTGGCCGAAGGCGGCATCGCGAGCGCGGCGCTGAACGCCGCGAACGAAATCGCGGTGGAGGCGTTTCTCGCGCGCCGCATCGGCTTCATGGCGATTGCCGAGGTGGTCGACTCGGTGCTGGGCGCGTTGCCGAACCGCAGCGCTCACGCGCTCGACGACGTCATCGAAGCGGACGCCGCCGCGCGCCGCGCCGCGACCGAGTTGATCGCGCGTCTGCCCGACGGCGCCCGTCGCACGGAACGCGCCGTCCAGTGAGGCGCTTATGAACCTGCTGATCGAACTGCTCGCTTTCGCGGTTGCGATTGGCGTACTCGTGGTGGTCCACGAGTACGGGCATTACAGCGTCGCGCGTCTGTGCGGCGTGAAGGTGCTGCGTTTTTCGATCGGCTTCGGCAAGCCGCTCGTTCAGTGGGTCAGCCCGAAGACGGGCACCGAGTGGACGATTGCCGCGCTGCCGCTCGGCGGCTACGTGAAGATGCTCGACGAGCGCGAGACCGGCCCCGGTTCGATTCCCGACGCGGATCTGCCGCGCGCGTTCAACCGCCAGTCGGTGTGGCGGCGCTTTGCGATCGTCGCGGCCGGTCCGGTCGCCAATTTCCTGCTTGCGATCGTGCTGTTCGCGCTCGTGTTCGCGACTGGCGTGACCGAACCGGCTGCCGTGATCGCGACGCCCGCACCGAACACGCCGGCCGCGCTGGCGGGCTTCGAGGGCGGCGAGTCGATCGTCGGTGTGCGCACCGGCCATAGCGACGAGACCGAGCCGGTGCGGTCGTGGTCGGATCTGCGCTGGAAGCTGCTGGGCGCCGTGTTCGATCAGCAGCGCATCGTGCTCAGTGCAAAGGACGTGCACGGCACCTCCGATTTCCCGATGGACCTGCGCGGCATCGGTGAGAAGGACGTCGACGACGATCTGATGTCGCGCCTGGGCTTCGAGCCGGGCGGCGGCAAGCTGACGGTGGCGGGCGTGCAGGCGGGCAGCGCCGCGCAGAAGGCGGGCCTCGTCGCGGGCGACCGACTGCGCGCGATCAACGGCACGCCGACCGATAATGCCGCGGCCTTCATCGCTTATGTCAAATCGCACGCCGGCGTGCCGGTCACGCTGCGGGTGGAGCGCGGCGGCCGCGGCGGTCATGCGGCGGGCGCGCTCGAAGACATCACGATCGTGCCGCAACTGCAGCGCGATGCGGCGAGCGGGCAGCAGATCGGCCGCATCGGCGCGGAACTGGCGACCCAGGTGCCTTCGATCGACGTGCGCTACGGACCGCTCGAAAGCCTGCGCCTCGGCGCACGCCGCACGTGGGACCTCGCCGTGTACTCGGTGCGGATGTTCGGCCGGATGATCGTCGGCGAGGCATCGCTGAAGAACCTGTCCGGACCGGTGACGATTGCCGACTACGCGGGAAAGAGCGCACGTCTGGGTCCTTCCGCGTTTCTGTCGTTCCTGGCCCTTGTCAGCATTAGCCTCGGCGTGCTGAACCTGCTACCGATTCCGGTATTGGACGGGGGTCATCTGTTATATTATTTGGTTGAAGCTGTGACCGGTAAAGTTGTCTCCGATCGCTGGCAACTCGTTTTTCAGAGGGCGGGTCTTGCCTGCATCGTCGCGTTGTCGGCGATTGCGCTGTTCAACGATCTTGCTCGTTTAATCCATTTTTAAAGTGTCCGGCGGCGTTCACGAGGGCGGCCCGCCAGGCCTGATGCAGCTATACACACTGGGGAAGCACGTTGTTCAAACCTCATCGCTTTGGTCCAAAGACGGTTATAGCCGCGGCGTTCGCCGCGCATGGGCTGGTTGCTCACGCAACGACGCCCTTCGTGGTGCAAGACATTCGCATTGAGGGATTGCAACGCGTCGAACCGGGCACCGTGTTCGCGTACCTGCCCATCAAGCAAGGCGATACCTTTTCCGACGACAAGGCGTCCGAAGCGATTCGCGCGCTGTACGCGACGGGCTTCTTCAACGACGTCAAGATCGCGACCGAAGGCAGCGTGGTCATCGTGCAGGTGCAGGAGCGTCCGGCCATCGGCACGATCGACTTCGCCGGCATCCACGAGTTCGACAAGGACAACCTGATCAAGGCGCTGCGCGCGGTCGGGCTGTCGCAAGGCCGTTACTACGACAAGGCGCTCGTCGAAAAGGCCGAGCAGGAACTGAAACGCCAGTATCTGACGCGCGGCTACTACGCGGCCGAGGTCACCACGACGATCACGCCGATCGACCGCAACCGCGTCGGCATCCTGTTCTCGGTGGCCGAAGGTCCGAGCGCGAAGATCCGCCAGATCAATTTCATCGGCAACAAGACGTTCAGCACCGGTACGCTGCGCGACGAAATGCAGCTGTCCACGCCGAACTGGTTCTCGTGGTACACGAAGAACGACCTGTACGCGAAAGACAAGCTCACTGGCGACCTCGAGAACGTCCGCTCGTACTACCTGAACCGCGGCTACCTTGAGTTCAGCATCGAATCGACCCAGGTGTCGATTTCGCCGGACAAGAAGGACATGTACCTGACGGTCACGCTGCATGAAGGCCAGCCGTACACGATTTCGAACATCCGCCTTGCCGGCAATCTGCTCGACCGCGAAGCGGAGCTGAAGAAGCTGGTCAAGATCAAGCCGGGCGACCGCTTCTCGGCCGAAAAGCTGCAGGCCACCACGAAGGCGATCGTCGACAAGCTCGGCGAGTACGGTTATGCGTTCGCGACCGTCAACGCGCAACCGCAGATCGACCAGAACAACCATACGGTCGACCTGACGCTGCAGGTCGATCCGAGCCGCCGGGTGTACGTGCGCCGCATCAACGTGGTCGGCAACACGCGTACGCGCGACGAAGTGGTGCGCCGCGAAATGCGCCAGCTCGAAAGCTCGTGGTTCGATTCGAACCGCCTCGCGCTGTCGAAGGACCGTATCAACCGTCTCGGCTACTTCACCGATGTTGACGTGACCACGGTGCCGGTCGAAGGCACGCCCGACCAGGTCGACATCGACGTGAAGGTCGCCGAAAAGCCGACCGGCGCGATCACGCTTGGCGCGGGCTTCTCATCGACGGACAAGGTGGTGCTGTCGGCGGGTATCTCGCAGGACAACGTATTCGGCTCCGGCACGAGCCTCTCGGTGAACATCAATACCGCGAAGACGTACCGTACGCTGACGGTCACGCAGGTCGACCCGTACTTCACGGTGGACGGCATCAAGCGGATCACCGACGTCTACTACCGCACGTACCAGCCGCTGTACTACTCGACCGATTCGAGCTTCAAGATCGTCACGATGGGCGGTGACCTGAAGTTCGGCATTCCGTTCTCCGAAGTCGACACGGTGTACTTCGGCGCGGGCTTCGAACAGAACCAACTGGACGTCGATGCAAACACGCCGGCTTCATATAAGCAATACGTGACTGACTTCGGCCGGGTTTCGAACAACGTGCCGCTTACGGTTGGCTGGTCGCGTGACGCGCGCGATAGCGCGCTCGTGCCTAGCCGCGGCTACTTCGCGCAGGCGAACGCAGAATATGGGACGCCGATCGGCGGCACCCAGTACTACAAGGCCGACATCAACGCGCAGTACTATTACTCGTTTGCGCGCGGCTTCGTGCTGGGCTTCAACTTCCAGGGCGGCTATGGTAACGGCCTTGGCGGCAAGCCTTATCCTATCTTCAAGAACTACTACGCGGGCGGTATCGGTTCGGTCCGCGGTTATGAGCCGAGTTCACTGGGTCCGCGCGACAAAACGACCGGCGACCCGATCGGCGGCTCGAAGCTGCTGGTGGGCAATATCGAGTTGACGTTCCCGCTGCCAGGCACCGGTTATGACCGTACGCTGCGTGTGTTCACGTTCCTGGACGCTGGTAATGTCTGGGCCGACGCGAGCACGGCAGCGACGTCGACTGGCGCGAACGGCCTGCGTTACGGCTACGGTGTGGGTCTCGCGTGGATCTCGCCGATCGGCCCGCTCAAGCTGAGCCTTGGCTTCCCGCTCACGAAGCACACTGGCGACCAGTACCAGAAGTTCCAGTTCCAGATCGGGACGGCGTTCTGATCTGGCGGCGGGTGCTCCCGACGGCCGGCTGCGGCGGCCGGCCCGGCCAAACTACAGTATCGAGAGGATGACTTTGCTAACCGGTATGTTTTCGAAACGTGTAGCGTGCGCATTGGCGCTGGCAATGACCCTCGGGGTCGGCATGGCGCACGCGCAGGAGGCGAGGATCGCCGCGGTGAATTCCGACCGCATCCTGCGCGAATCGGCGGCGGCGAAAGCCGCGCAGCTGAAGCTCGAGGCCGAATTCGCGAAGCGGGACAAGGATCTTGCCGACATGGCGCAAAAGCTCAAGTCGATGTCCGATGCACTCGACAAGAATGGCGCGACAATGTCGGCGACCGATCGCGCGCAGAAGCAGCGCGACCTGTCGCAGCTCGACTCGGACTTCCAGCGCAAGCAGCGTGAGTTCCGCGAAGACCTGAACCAGCGGCGCAACGAGGAACTCGCGGCGGTGCTCGATCGCGCCAACAAGGTCATCAAGCAGATCGCCGAAACGCAACACTACGATCTGATCGTGCAGGAAGCGGTGTACGTGAGTCCGCGCATCGATATCACCGACCAGGTGCTGAAGGCGCTGGCGGCATCGGGCAATTAAGGGCGCGCATGGTCGCCCGGCGCGCGCCCTCGCAATGATTGAACAGGCTAGAGACAGGATAGGCATGGCATTTTCGCTCGAGGACATCGTCCAGCGGTTCGGCGGTGAGGTAGTCGGTAACAGGGCGCAGCGCGTGAGCAGTCTTGCGCCGCTCGACCAGGCAGGCCCGGACCAGTTGGCGTTCCTCGCCAATCCGAAGTATCTGTCGCAGGTCGAAACGACCCGCGCCGGCGCGGTGCTGATCAATGCCGGCGACCTCGCGAAGCTCGCCTCGCGCGAAGCTCGAAACTTCATCGTCACGCCGAATCCCTATGCTTACTTTGCGCGCATCGCGCAAACCTTCATCGACCTCGCCTCGCCGAAGGCGTTGCCAAGCGTGCATCCAAGCGCAACCATCGATCCTTCCGCGCAGGTCGCCGCGAGCGCGGTGATCGGCCCGCGCGTCACCGTGGAAGCGGGCGCGGTGATCGGCGAGCACGCGCGGCTCGACGCCAACGTCGTAATTGGCCACGGCACGCGCGTCGGTGCGAACTCGCATCTGTATCCGAACGTGACCGTGTACCACGGCTGCAAGCTCGGCGAGCGCGTGATCGTGCACGCCGGCGCGGTGATCGGCTCGGATGGCTTCGGCTTTGCGCCCGATTTCGTCGGCGAGGGCGACGCACGCACCGGCCGCTGGGTCAAGATTCCGCAGGTCGGCGGTGTGTCGATCGCGAGCGACGTCGAAATCGGCGCGAACACCACGATCGACCGCGGCGCGATGGCCGACACGATCATCGAGGAGTGCGTGAAGATCGACAATCTCGTACAGATCGGCCATAACTGCAAGGTCGGCGCGTACACGGTGATCGCGGGCTGCGCGGGTATCGCGGGCAGCACGACGATCGGCCGTCATTGCATGATCGGCGGCGCGGTCGGCATCGCCGGACACGTGACGCTTGCCGATCACGTGATCGTCACCGCGAAGTCGGGCGTGTCGAAGTCGCTGCTGAAGCCAGGCATGTACACGAGTGCGTTCCCGGCCGTGAACCACGCGGACTGGAACAAAAGCGCCGCGCTGCTGCGCAATATCGACAAGCTTCGCGATCGCATCAAGGCCCTGGAGAACGTCACGGCCGACAAGGCCGGCACCAATGCCACTGACGGCGCCGCAGGTCAACCCGCAGGCAACAAGAGCTGACAGTTATCCCGGCGGCCCACAGGCACCGCGTAAAATAGCGGGCGAGCATCATGAAGCAAAGCCGGTGGCCGTGACCGGGTGGCACGGCCACCGGTCATCAGAGGCGCCGGTCGCGCGCGTTTTCAACCCACCTGCACCAGCATCCGCAGTCATCATCGCGCAGTCAATGCGTGAGCAGAAACACCATGAGCACCGAAAAAATCAATCTCGACATTCATAAGATTCTCACGCTGCTGCCGCATCGTTATCCGATCCTGCTGGTCGACCGGGTGCTCGAACTCGAACCGCACAAGAGCATCAAAGCGTTGAAGAACGTGTCGATCAATGAGCCGTATTTCCAGGGGCATTTCCCGACGCGGCCGGTGATGCCAGGCGTGCTGATCCTCGAAGCGCTCGCGCAGACCGCGGCGCTGCTGACGTTCTCGGAAGAGCCGAGCGATCCGTCGAACACGCTGTATCTGTTCGTCGGCATCGACAACGCGCGCTTCAAGCGCGTGGTGGAGCCGGGCGATCAGTTGATGCTGAACTGCACGTTCGAGCGTCACATGCGCGGCATCTGGAAGTTCAAGGCGCGCGCCGAAGTGGATGGTGTTGTCGCGGCGGAAGCCGATCTGATGTGCGCGGTGCGCCACACGGACAAAGACGCGTAAAGCCGGCGTCCGGGCAGGTCGCGGCGCGGCACGGCACGCGCGCGGTGGGCCCGGCGGCAAGTCCATCCAGACAACGCAACAGAATGAGAAGCGAGGACGCATGAGCAGGATCCATCCCACTGCGATCATCGAAGCGGGCGCGCAGCTCGACGAAGCCGTCGAAGTCGGGCCCTATGCCGTGATCGGCGCACACGTGACGATCGGTGCGCGCAGCACGGTCGGCTCGCACAGCGTGATCGAAGGCTATACCACGCTCGGTGAAGACAACCGCATCGGCCATTACGCATCGGTCGGCGGCCGTCCGCAGGACATGAAGTACCGGGACGAGCCGACCCGGCTCGTGATCGGCAACCGCAACACGATCCGCGAGTTCACGACGATCCACACCGGCACGGTGCAGGACGCGGGCGTCACCACGCTCGGCGACGACAACTGGATCATGGCCTACGTGCACATCGGTCACGACTGCCACGTCGGCAGCAACGTGATCCTGTCGAGCAACGCGCAGATGGCCGGCCACGTGACGATCGGCGACTACGCGATCATCGGCGGCATGTCGGGCGTGCATCAGTTCGTGCGCATCGGCGCGCATGCGATGCTCGGCGGCGCGTCGGCGCTCGTGCAGGACGTGCCGCCCTACGTGATCGCCGCGGGCAACAAGGCCGAGCCGCACGGCATCAACGTCGAAGGGCTGCGCCGCCGCGGCTTCTCGGCCGACGCGATCTCGGTACTGCGCACCGCGTATCGCGTGCTGTACAAGAACGGCCTGTCGCTCGAAGAAGCGAAGGTGCAATTGAAGGAACTGGGTTCGGCCGGCGGTGACGGCGACGCGCCGGTGCAGACGCTGCTCGCGTTCGTCGAAGCGTCGCAGCGCGGCATCATCCGCTGACCGATGACGTTGCCACTCAATCCGCTGCGTGTCGCGATGGTGGCCGGCGAGCCGTCCGGGGACTTGCTCGCCGCATCGCTGCTCGACGGTCTCGCCAGCCGGTTGCCGGCCGCCACGCAATACTATGGCATCGGCGGTCCGCGCATGATCGCCGCGGGCTTCGACGCCCACTGGCCGATGGAAAAGCTGACGGTGCGCGGCTATGTCGAAGCGCTGCGGCACATTCCTGAAATCCTCGGCATCCGCAACGAGCTGAAGCGTCAGCTGCTCGCCGAGCCGCCGTCAGTGTTCGTCGGCGTCGACGCACCCGATTTCAATTTCGGGCTCGAGCACGCTTTGCGCGACGCCGGGATTCCAACCGTACACTTCGTTTGCCCGTCCATCTGGGCGTGGCGCGGCGGGCGCATCAAGAAGATCGCCAAGGCGGTTGACCACATGCTGTGCGTGTTCCCGTTCGAAACCGCGCTGCTCGAAAAGGCGGGTGTCGCGGCGTCGTACGTCGGGCATCCGCTGGCCGACCAGATCCCGTTCGAACCCGACACACCCGGCGCGCGCCGCGCGCTCGGTCTCGCGGAAAGCGGACCGGTGATCGCGGTGCTGCCGGGCAGCCGGCGTTCCGAGATCGAGCTGATCGGCCCGACGTTCTTCGCCGCGATGGAGATGATGCAGCACCAGGAGCCCGGCGTGCGCTTCGTGATGCCGGCCGCGACGCGCGCGTTGCGCACGTTGCTGCAGCCGCTCGTCGATGCGCATCCGGGTCTCGCGCTGACCATCACCGAAGGCCAGTCGCAACTCGCGATGACCGCCGCCGACGCGATCCTCGTGAAGAGCGGCACCGTCACGCTCGAAGCCGCGCTGCTGAAAAAGCCGATGGTGATTTCGTACAAGGTGCCCTGGCTGACCGGCCAGATCATGCGTCGCCAGGGGTATCTGCCGTACGTTGGCCTGCCGAACATCCTGGCCGGGCGTTTCGTGGTGCCGGAGATCCTGCAGCACTTCGCGACGCCGCAGGCGCTCGCCGAGGCGACGCTGAAACAGTTGCGCGACGAAGCGAACCGGCGCACGCTGACGGAAATCTTCACGGAGATGCATCACGTGCTGAAGCAGAACACCGCGCAGCGGGCGGCCGAAGTCGTGGCGAGCGTCGTCGAGCAGCGGGCGGGGCGGCCATGACCGCCGCGCGCGCGTCTCTGCGCAAGACCGCGGCCGCCGTTCGGGTGGTTGCGCAGGGCGGCCTGAACTTCGAGAGCGTCGACGACATCGTCTGCGGCGTCGACGAAGCCGGGCGCGGGCCGCTGGCCGGTCCGGTCGTCGCGGCGGCGGTGATTTTCAATCCGGCCAAACCGATGATCCGCGGCCTCGACGATTCCAAAGTGCTGAGCGCACTCAAGCGTGAAGCGCTGTACGACAAGATCGTCGAGCGTGCGCTCGCGTACTGCATCGCGTCGGCGACGGTCGAGGAAATCGATTCGCTGAACATCCTGCACGCCACCATGCTCGCGATGAAGCGCGCGGTCGAGGGCCTGTCGGTCGTGCCGACGCTCGTGAAGGTCGACGGCAACCGTTGCCCGACGCTCAGCATCCGCAGCGAGGCGGTGATCGGCGGCGACGCGCTGGTGAAAAGTATTTCGGCGGCGTCGATTCTTGCAAAGGTCGCGCGCGACCGCATGCTGGTCGAACTGCACCAGACCTATCCGATGTACGGCTTCGACGCGCACGCCGGTTACGGCACACCGCAGCATCTCGCGGCGCTGCGCGAGCATGGGCCGTGCGAGCATCATCGGCGGTCGTTTGGGCCGGTGCGCGAAGCGCATCTGCGGTTCGGCACAGGCGTGCCGTTACCGGCGGCAGACGCCGTCATCGTGGCCGACGCGCTGCTCGACGACGATGCGTTCGGCGAAGCCGGCCTCGCGTGAGCGACCCGTAAGCGCGGCTCAGGCGCGCTCCGCGCTCGCGTGCCGTTGATTGCCGCTGATTCCTTTTCCCTTCTCACCGCCTTCGCTGCCTGTGAAAGCCATCACCTCGCGGGACAATCCGCTCTACAAGCGCCTGAAGGCACTGGCCGGCTCAACGCATCAACAGCGCCGCAGCGGCCATGCGCTACTCGAGGGCTTCCATCTCGCGAGTGCGTATCTCGACGTCGCCGGTCAGCCGGAGCTATGCGTCGTCACCGACGGTGCGCTGCGTCACGACGAAGCGCGGGCAATCGTGTCGCGCATCGACGAGCATCGGCTCGTGACGCTGCCGGATGCGCTGTTCGGGCAGTTGTCGAATGTCGTGCATGGGGTCGGGATTGTGCTGCTCGTCGACAAGCTCGATGCGCCGTTGCCCGAACGCGTCGAGCAAAACTGTCTAGTGCTCGACGGCGTGCAGGACGCGGGCAACGTCGGCTCGATTCTGCGCAGCGCGGCGGCTGCGGGTATCGGGCACGTGTTCTGCGCGCCGGGCACCGCATACGCGTGGTCGTCGAAGGTGCTGCGCTCGGGGATGGGAGCGCACTTCCTGTTGCAGATTCATGAGGACGTCGAAGCGGATGCGCTGATCGAGCGCCTCGCGGTGCCGATCGTGATCACCGATTCGCACGGCGCCGAAGCGATCTATGACAGCGACCTGAACAAGTCGCTCGCGTGGGTGTTCGGCAACGAAGGGGCGGGCGTGTCGCAGGCGTGGCGCGATGCCGTGTCGTTGCGCGTGACGATCCCGCAGCCGGGGGGGATGGAGTCGCTGAACGTGGCGGCCGCGGCGGCGGTCTGCGTATTCGAGCAATGCCGGCAGCAGCGCGGGTGCCAAAACTAGACGCGGCTGGCGTCGCCGGGTCCTCGATCAGGCAACGCCATGCTTGCCCGGCTGTCCGTCAATACGACGACCGATCCAGTTTGATCTCCTGCAGGATCGTGGTCGCGATCTCCTCGATCGACTTGTGCGTCGACGATAGCCACTTGATCCCCTCGCGCCGCATCATCGCTTCCGCTTCGTTGATCTCGTAGCGGCAGTTTTCCAGCGCCGCATACTTGCTGCCCGGCCGCCGCTCGTTGCGGATTTCCGACAACCGCTGCGGATCGATCGACAACCCGAACATCTTCTGCCGATGCTCGAGCAGCGGCGTCGGCAGCTTGCCGCGTTCGAAATCTTCGGGAATCAGTGGATAGTTCGCCGCTTTCACGCCGTACTGCATCGCCAGATAAAGGCTCGTCGGCGTCTTGCCGCTGCGCGACACGCCGACGAGAATCACGTCGGCGTCTGCGAGATTGCGGTTCGATTGGCCGTCGTCGTGCGCGAGCGAGAAATTGATCGCCTCGATCCGGTTCTTGTACTCCTCGGTGTCAGCGTTCTGGTGGCCGCGGCCCATCGCGTGGCTCGACTTCAGTTCCAGTTCCTGCTCGAGCGGCTCGACGAAGGTCTGGAACATGTCGAGTACGAGCGCGTTCGAATCCTTGACGATCTGATTCGACGAGCTATCGACCAGCGTGGTGAATACGATCGGACGACGGCCGTCCTGCACGACCGCTTCGTTGATCTTTTCGAGCGTCGCATAGGCCTTCTCGGTCGAGTCGACGAAAGGCACGCGGACCAGGCGGAATTTCTGGTCGAACTGGGAGAGGATCGAATGCGCGAAGGTTTCGGCAGTAATCCCGGTACCGTCTGAGACGATGAATACGGTGGGCGGCATCAGTGGGGCTGTGAACGTGAAAGGCAAATGAGCCGGAAAGCGCGAGCGCGACAACGCGCTCGAATCAAACCGCGCGGCGGCGGGCGTCACGCTCGCGTCCGCGCGGGCGGTCTCGCAAAAAGCCCGCTGGCTCGGTCGGGGCGCGATTCGAGGCGCATTTCTCGACCGACTGCCACATTTCAGGAGTCGGCACGGTAGAATAGCGGCAACCTGTTGGATAAGCAATTGCAGGCGATTGGCCGCTAACTTGCCGCGAACGGTCGTTCAACGTCACGCTACCTAATGGCAACATGCGTTGAACGCAACAGATCGAGCGGTAAGTCCGTTCAACCGCGTTCTTTGGCGCGTCCGCCTCGTGCTCCGCGGCCGGCGCGCCATGCAACGCATCTCCGCTGTCCAGACGATTGCTTATCTAACAGGTTGCGCAAGACACGGGGTCGAGCTTCCTACGGGCTGCCCGTGTTCAAGCCCACTTGCACAGCCGTGAATTTCTTTCACACTTAGGGGCTTGTATGACTAACGCAGTTACCGTCGCAAAGGACAAGGCGTATGTAGTTCCGTTCGAGCAGTTGCGGATGACCGACGTGGAAATCGTCGGCGGCAAGAACGCGTCGCTGGGCGAGATGATCAGCCAGCTCGCCGAAGCCGGCGTGCGCGTGCCGACCGGCTTCGCGACCACCGCGCTCGCGTTCCGTGACTTCCTGCAGCACAACGATCTGACCGAACGCATCGCCAAACGTCTCGAGACGCTCGACGTCGACGACGTGAAGGCGCTCGCCGAAGCGGGCAAGGAGATCCGTCAATGGATCGTCGACGCGCCGCTGCAGCCGCAGCTCGAGGCTGACATTCGCGCGGGGTTCGACACGCTGCAAAAGAGCTCGCCCGAAGAGCTGTCGTTTGCCGTGCGTTCATCCGCGACCGCGGAAGACTTGCCGGACGCATCGTTCGCCGGTCAGCAGGAAAGCTACCTGAACGTGGTCGGCATCGACGACGTGCTCGATCGCATGAAGCACGTGTTCGCGTCGCTGTACAACGACCGCGCGATCTCCTATCGCGTCCACAAGGGCTTCACGCATGCTGAAGTCGCGTTGTCCGCGGGTGTGCAGCGCATGGTGCGCTCGGATGTCGGCGCCGCGGGCGTGATGTTCACGCTCGATACCGAATCCGGTTTCAAGGATGCTGTCTTCATCACGTCGAGCTATGGCCTCGGCGAGACCGTCGTGCAGGGCGCGGTGAATCCGGACGAGTTCTACGTCTTCAAGACCACGCTCGCGCAGGGCAAGTACCCGATCATCCGCCGCTCGATCGGCTCGAAGCTGATCAAGATGGAGTTCACGAAGCCGGGCGAGCCGGGCCGCGTGAAGACCATCGACGTCGCGCACGAGCAGCGCAACCGCTTCTCGATCACCGACGAAGACGTGATCGAGCTTGCGAAGTACGCGGTCATCATTGAGAAGCACTACCAGCGTCCGATGGACATCGAGTGGGGCAAGGACGGCCGCGACGGCAAGATCTTCATCCTGCAGGCGCGTCCCGAGACCGTGAAGAGCCAGGGCGGCGGCAAGGCCGAGCAGCGCTTCAAGCTGAAGGGTCAGTCGAACGTGCTGGCAACGGGCCGCGCGATCGGTCAGAAGATCGGCGCGGGTCCGGTGCGGGTGATCCACGATCCGTCGGAGATGGACCGTGTGCAGCCGGGCGACGTGCTCGTCGCGGACATGACCGACCCGAACTGGGAGCCGGTCATGAAGCGTGCGTCGGCGATCGTCACGAACCGTGGCGGCCGCACCTGCCACGCGGCGATCATCGCGCGCGAGCTGGGCGTACCGGCCGTGGTCGGCTGCGGCGACGCGACCGACATGCTGAAGGACGGCGCGCTCGTCACCGTGTCGTGCGCTGAAGGCGACGAAGGCAAGATCTACGACGGCCTGCTCGAAACCGAAATCACCGAAGTGCAGCGCGGCGAACTGCCGCCGATTCCGGTGAAGATCATGATGAACGTCGGCAATCCGCAACTCGCGTTCGACTTCTCGCAACTGCCGAACGCGGGTGTCGGTCTCGCGCGTCTCGAGTTCATCATCAACAACAACATCGGCGTGCACCCGAAGGCGATCCTCGAGTACCCGAACGTCGATCAGGACCTGAAGAAGGCGGTCGAAAGCGTCGCGCGCGGTCACGCGTCGCCGCGCGCGTTCTACGTCGACAAGCTGACCGAAGGCATCGCGACGATCGCGGCCGCGTTTTATCCGAAGCCCGTCATCGTGCGGATGTCGGACTTCAAGTCGAACGAGTACAAGAAGCTGATCGGCGGTTCGCGCTACGAGCCGGACGAGGAAAACCCGATGCTGGGCTTCCGCGGCGCGTCGCGCTATATCGCGGAAGACTTCGCCGAGGCGTTCCAGATGGAATGCGTCGCGCTGAAGAAGGTGCGCGAAGAGATGGGCCTGGACAACGTCGAGATCATGGTGCCGTTCGTGCGTACGCTGAAGCAGGCGGCGCGCGTGGTCGAATTGCTCGGCAAGTTCGGCCTGAAGCGCGGCGAGAAGGGCCTGCGTCTGATCATGATGTGCGAAGTGCCGACGAACGCGATCCTCGCGGAAGAGTTCCTGCAGTACTTCGACGGATTCTCGATCGGCTCGAACGACCTGACGCAGCTCACGCTCGGCCTCGACCGCGACTCGGGCATGGAACTGCTCGCGGTCGATTTCGACGAGCGTGATCCAGCGGTCAAGTTCCTGCTCAAGCGCGCGATCGAAACCTGTCTGCGTCTGGACAAGTACGTCGGTATCTGCGGCCAGGGGCCGTCGGATCATCCGGACTTCGCGCAATGGCTGACGGACCAAGGCATCAAGTCGATTTCGCTGAACCCGGACACGATCATCGATACGTGGCAACAGTTGGCGAAGTCGAAGCAGTAACTCGCGAGCTGCCGCATGCCGCTTCGCCCGCGGCATTCGGCATGCGTCAAAGGCACGCCCGCTTCGTGCTATAAACACCCCGGTAGATCCGGGGTGTTTTTGCTTTGTGGAGGTCGACGTGGCGCCTGGTGGACTGTTCTGGTGGATCGGAGCGGGTGTGCTTGTCGTGCTGGAGTTGATGAGCGGCACCTTCTATCTGTTGATGATCGCGTTCGGCTTGGTTGCGGCCGCGCTTGCACGGATTGCCGGCGCTGGGACCGATCTGCAGTTCGGGGTGGCGGCGCTGGTCGCGCTCGCGGCAGTCGTGATGCTCAGACGCTCGCGCTTTGGCCGCCGCAAGCGCGAGCAGGCGTCGCGCAATCCGGACGTCAATCTGGATATCGGGCAGACGCTGAACGTGCCGGCCTGGCAGGGGCGCAAAGCACGCGCGACCTATCGTGGCGCGGCATGGGACGTCGAGCTGGCTGCGGGCGAACCGGAAGACGCGCAGGTCTACGAGATCAGGGAATTGCGCGGCAGTTGCCTCGTTGTCGTCGCGAGCCGGCAACCGAAGGCGCGCGCGAGCGCGACCTGGCGATCTGAACGCGGGCGTTGGGTGCGATGTTCGCAACACACGCGCTCATCGACATCTTTCACAAAGCGAAGCACTAGCGCCTAAGCTGAAAACGCAGGCCCGACCAACCTGCGCACAACTATTCGAATCAGAATCGGAGGGTAGCGAAATGGATTCAACCATCGTCGGGGCAATGCTGTTGATCGTCGTGATCGTGCTCGCGTCGCAGACCATCAAGATCGTGCCGCAGCAGCATGCGTGGGTGCTCGAGCGCTTCGGCCGCTATCACGCGACACTGACGCCGGGTCTGAGCTTCGCGTTGCCGTTTGTCGACCGGGTCGCATACAAGCATGTGCTGAAGGAAATTCCGCTCGAGGTGCCGAGCCAGGTCTGTATCACGCGCGACAACACGCAGCTTCAGGTCGACGGCGTGCTGTATTTTCAGGTCACCGATCCGATGAAGGCGTCGTATGGATCGAGCAACTTCGTGTTCGCGATCACGCAGCTGTCGCAGACCACGCTGCGCTCGGTCATCGGCAAGCTGGAACTCGACCGGACCTTCGAAGAGCGCGATTTCATCAATCACAGCATCGTGTCGGCGCTCGACGAAGCGGCCGCGAACTGGGGCGTCAAAGTGCTGCGCTACGAGATCAAGGACCTGACGCCGCCAAAGGAGATCCTTCACGCGATGCAGGCGCAGATCACCGCCGAGCGCGAGAAGCGCGCGCTGATCGCAGCATCGGAAGGGCGCAAGCAGGAGCAGATCAATATCGCGTCGGGCGGCCGCGAGGCGGCGATCCAGAAGTCGGAGGGCGAGCGTCAGGCGGCGATCAACCAGGCACAAGGGCAGGCCGCGGCGATTCTGGCCGTGGCCGAGGCGAACGCGCAAGCGATCCAGAAAATCGCGGCGGCGATCCAGCTGAACGGCGGCATGGACGCGGTGAATCTGAAGGTGGCCGAACAGTACGTGAACGCGTTCTCGAACCTGGCGAAGCAGGGCACGACACTGATCGTGCCGGGCGACATGTCGAACATGAGTTCGATGATAGCGTCGGCGCTGACCATCGTGAACAAGGGCAAGGCGGCAGCGGAGCCGCCGCGCAGTGACTTGCGTTGACGAATTGAGCAATGAGCGCGCAATGAATGCGCAATGAGAGCGCGACGTAAAAGCAAATGGCCCGCACATCGATGTGCGGGCCATTGTTGCGTGAGCCGGAAACGAATCGCGCTTAGGTCGGCGAGCGCATCAAGCGCGCCTTCTCGCGTTCCCAGTCGCGCTTCTTCTCGGTCTCGCGCTTGTCGTGCATCTTCTTGCCCTTAGCGAGGCCGATCTCGCATTTGACGCGACCGTTCTTGTAGTGAAAATTCAGCGGCACCAGCGTGTAGCCGCGCTGCTCGACCTTGCCGATCAGCTTGCTGATTTCCTCGCTATGCAGCAGCAACTTGCGCGTGCGCACCGGGTCGGGATGGATGTGCGTCGACGCTTCGGGCAGCGGGCTGATGTGCGTGCCGATCAGGAACAGCTCGCCGTTGCGGATCACCACGTAGCCTTCCTTGATCTGGCCGCGCCCTGCGCGCAACGCCTTGACCTCCCATCCTTCGAGCACGAGTCCTGCCTCATAGCGTTCCTCGACCGAATAGTCGTAGAAGGCTTTTCTGTTGTCGATAATGCTCATGAATGGAAAGTGCCCAACTCGTTTAAAATCACCATTTTAGCAAAGCGGGGCAAGGAAAGCCCGCGGCGCTCGTCCACCCTTGCCACGCGCTGTTCAATTTATGGCAGATGTCCAGAAAACCGTGTTGATTCGCCATTCGGCGGAGCAGATGTTCGATCTCGTCACCGACGTCGACGACTACCCCAACTTCCTGCCATGGTGCGGGGGCATCGAAATTCGTCATCGGGACGACACCAGCATGGAGGCGAAGATCGATATCAACTTCAAGGGCATCAAGCAGCATTTCGCCACGCGCAACTCGATGGAGCGCCCCACGCGCATCGACATGGAATTCGCCGACGGTCCGTTTCGCAAGTTCACCGGGTTCTGGCGCTTCACGCCGCTGCGCGCCGATGCGTGCAAGATCGAATTCGCGCTGCACTACGAGTTCACCAGCATCCTGCTCGAGAAGATCATCGGGCCAGTGTTCAATCACATCGCCAATACCTTCGTCGAATCCTTCGTGAAGCGCGCCAATCAGCGCTATGGTCAGGCATGAGCGCGCGGCTATCGGTTGAGGTCTGCTATGCGCTCGCCGGTGAGCAGGCGCTGATTCCGGTCGAGTTGCCCGCGGGCGCGACGCTGCAACAGGCGATCGACGCGAGCGGGATTCTGCGGCGTTTTCCGTCGATCGATCTGAACACGCAGAAGGTGGGCGTGTTCGGCAAGCTCAAGCCGCTCGATGCGGTGCTGGCCGACCATGATCGCGTCGAGATTTACCGCCCGCTGCTGGTTGATCCGAAAGTGTCGCGACAACGCCGCGTCGAAAAGACGCGCAAGGCGGGGTCGATCGAGGGGCGGCGCTGGCTCAACAAGGATTCGCGGTAGGCGAGGATTGCGGTCGCGGCTTTGCTCTGCGCCCGCCGCCAGTTTCCGATCTCGTCACTCACATCAAGGCGTCGACGTCCGCGCCTTATCCTCCATCCGCTCGATGCGCGCCGCGCCCGACGAATCGTCGTCCGAATGCCGGCGCACCGACCACCAGACCCCCGCGACCAGCAGCAGGATCGCCGCCAGTTCGAGCGGTCGCGGCAGGCGCTCGTCATAAATGAACGCGTAGAGCAGCGCGAAGAGCGTCTCGAACACGATCATCTGGCCGGACAGCGTCAGCGGCAGCCGTTTTGCCGCGGCATTCCACAGGCCGTTGCCGAGCCACGACGCGCCGATCGCGAGCACCAGGTTCAGCAGCCAGAACGTGTGCCAGCGCGCGTCGGCCAGTTCGCCCAGCGGGCCGCCCGACGGCAGTACCGCGACCACGAGCCACAACGCGCCGCCGAGCGCGCCCGTCACGACGCCCCATAGCACCGACCACTCGTTGCCGCTGAAATGCCTCTGACGCTGCAGGTAGCGGGCGTTCTCGACCGCGAACCAGGTCCAGCAGATCAGCGCGCCGACCGCGCAGGCCATGCCGAGCAGGCGCGTCGCGACGCTCACCGGCGTCGCGCCGGCCACCGTCAACACATCGATATTGATGCAGACGATGCCCGCCATCACCGTCGCCAGTGGCCATGCGAGGCGCGCGAGCGGTACCGCGCCGTGATCGCGCCGGCCCGCCAGCGTCACCGTGACCGGCAGCACGCCGACGATCAGCGAGGCCGGCGCGATCCCGATCAGGTGCACGGCGGCCGTCAGCAGCAGGTAATAGACGATATTGCCGGCGAGCGCGAGCTTCACGAGCGCGATCAGATCCTCGCGGGTCAGCCGTTTGGCGAGCGAGCCCGCGATCGGCAGCGCCGCGGCGAGCGACACGACGCCGTACATCGAGTAGCGGCCGGCGACGAGCAGCAGCGGGGAGAAGTCGGGCAGCACCCGCGGCACCAGAAACACCATGCCCCACAAGGCTCCGGCCATGACCCCGTATACGACACCGCGCTGCATCGACTGCCCCTGCTGGAAAACCTGGAATGGTCGGGAGAGTAGCGGCTTTGCGCGCGGGGCGTCTTGTTCGATCCTGCATTCGGGCCGATCCATCAGGGGCAGCGCCGCGGATGGCCGCCGGCTCTTCCCCGATTTCGCCGCCGAACGCGCAAACGAAAACCGATCGAACGAGACGCGAACGGGCAAGCGAAATCGGCGCCTGCCGGATCGGTAGAAAATCGTCTGAAATTCGCTAAGCTGCTGTTCGCACAGTGAAAACCGGGGTGGTATCGCGTATAATTCGCTTTTGCGCCTATAGGATTTGCCATGCGTCTGATCCCAACAGCACTCACGTTCGATGACGTGCTCCTCGTCCCGGCCTTCTCCGATGTTCTGCCGCGCGACACCAGCCTCAAGACCCGGCTGACCCGCAACATTTCCGTCAACATGCCGCTCGTGTCCGCCGCGATGGATACGGTCACCGAAGCACGTCTGGCAATCGCCATGGCGCAAATGGGCGGTGTCGGCATCATCCACAAGAACCTCACGCCGGCCGAGCAGGCGCGCGAAGTCGCGAAGGTCAAGCGTTTCGAGTCGGGCGTCGTGCGCGATCCGATCACGGTGCCGCCGCAAATGAAAGTGCGCGACGTGATCGCGCTGTCGCACCAGCATGGCATTTCCGGCTTCCCGGTGCTCGAGGGCTCGCAGCTCGTCGGCATCGTGACGAACCGCGACCTGCGCTTCGAAGAGCGTCTGGACGAGCCGGTGCGCAACATCATGACGCCGCGCGAGCGCCTCGTCACCGTCAAGGAAGGCACACCGCTCGCCGAAGCGAAGGCGCTGATGCACAGCCACCGCCTCGAGCGCGTGCTGGTCGTCAACGACGCGTTCGAACTGCGCGGCCTGATGACCGTCAAGGACATCACCAAGCAGACCGAGCACCCGGACGCGTGCAAGGACGAGCACGGCAAGCTGCGCGCGGGCGCGGCGGTCGGCGTCGGGGCGGACAACGAAGAGCGCGTCGAGCTGCTCGTGCAGGCGGGCGTCGACGTGATCGTCGTCGATACCGCGCATGGCCACAGCAAGGGCGTGCTCGAGCGCGTCCAGTGGGTCAAGCAGAATTTTCCGCACGTCGAGGTGGTCGGCGGCAACATCGCGACCGCCGCGGCTGCCAGGGCGCTCGTCGAATATGGCGCGGACGGCGTCAAGGTCGGTATCGGCCCAGGCTCGATCTGCACCACGCGGATCGTCGCGGGCGTCGGCGTGCCGCAGGTCACCGCGATCTCCAACGTATCCGAAGCGCTGAAGGGCACCGGCGTGCCGGTCATCGCCGACGGCGGCGTGCGCTTCTCGGGCGACGTCAGCAAGGCGCTCGCGGCCGGTGCGAGCGCCGTGATGATGGGCAGCATGTTCGCCGGTACCGAAGAGTCGCCGGGCGAAGTGTTCCTGTACCAGGGCCGCCAGTACAAGTCGTACCGCGGCATGGGCTCGGTCGGCGCGATGAAGGACGGCGCGGCGGACCGCTACTTCCAGGACAACTCGGCGAACATCGACAAGCTCGTGCCGGAAGGCATCGAAGGTCGCGTCGCGTACAAAGGCTCGGTCAACGCGATCCTGTTCCAGCTGATCGGCGGCGTGCGCGCGAGCATGGGCTACTGCGGCTGCCGCACCATCGCCGAAATGAACGAGAAGGCCGAGTTCGTGCAGATCACCGGTGCGGGCCTGCGCGAGTCGCACGTGCATGACGTGCAAATCACCAAGGAAGCTCCTAACTACCACGTGGACTAAACGCCCATGAAGCCACTGCTGCGCGTTGTACTGATCCTCGATGCGTTGTTGCTGCTGGCGTTCGGCCTGCTGTTCGTGCTGACGCCGTGGACTTCGCTGTACGACGCGTTGCAACTGGTGCCAACGGAGCCGATGCTAGTCGGCCAGGCGTTCGGCGTCGCGCTGATCGGGCTCGCCTGGCTCGCGGTGCACGCGTCGTTCGACGGGGCGATGACTTCGACGGTCGCGAAGGTCGTCGGTCATGTGCACTGGCTCGCCGGCGTGCTGATGCTGGTCTGGCTGCTGGGGCTGCATACGCCGTCGCTGACCGGCTTCGGGCAGATGGTGGCGGTGTTGGCCGGTGTCGTGCTGGTGGTGATCGGGCTCGGCGGCGTGCGACTGTCGGGTGCGGTGCGGCGGCGCGAGAAGGGGATCGTGGTCAAGTCCTCGTCGAGCAAGGCCGATAAGCGGGCTGCGAAAGAAGCTGAAAGGGATGCCGCACGGCAGCGTGAGCTCGAACGCGACAACGCGCGCGAGCCACGTGTCACGGCGGGCTTTCCGGTCTATCACGCCGAGCCGGTGCCAGAGCCCGTCGTGCCGGCCACGCGGCCGCATAATCCGGCTGCCGCGGCTTCCGTTGCCGCCACCACGCCGCTTCATCCGGCCGCGAGCGAGCCGGGCCCGAGCGAGTCCGAACGCGCCGCGCGCGACACCAGCAACGACGTGCCCGGCGCACCCCGCCCGCCGTTTCATGGCTGACGCGCCGCGCGCCACGCCGTTTGTCGAAGCTACCGGGCTTCGTTCTCGCGCATCGCAGGCGGCAAGCTCCGCGGTCGGCCGCGCCCTTGTGTTTCATCCTGAGGTTTGCTGTTCGCGCCGCGCCGAGACCGTCGCCGTGTGGACCGCTTTGAATTCGACGCCGCGCCTCGTGCGCGGCATTCCGTATCCGCTCACTTCTGATTCCGTCCGCAGCCATGCATGACAAGATCCTGATTCTCGACTTCGGTTCACAAGTCACCCAACTGATTGCCCGTCGCGTTCGCGAAGCCAACGTGTATTCGGAAATCCATCCGTACGACGTCGACGCGTCGTTCATCCGCGACTTTGCGCCGAAGGGCGTGATTCTGTCGGGCGGCCCGAGTTCGGTCACCGAGGAAGACACGCCGCGCGTGCCGCAAGCCGTGTTCGAACTCGGCGTGCCGGTGCTCGGCATCTGCTATGGCATGCAGGCGATGGCGCAGCAGCTCGGCGGCAAGGTCGACATCGGTCATCTGCGCGAATTCGGCTACGCCGAGGTGCGCGCGCGCAACCATACGAGCCTGCTCGAAGGCATCAGCGACTTCACCACGTCCGAAGGACACGGCATGCTGAAGGTGTGGATGAGCCACGGCGACAAGGTGCTGGAAATGCCGCCGGGCTTCGCGCTGATGGCATCGACGGAATCGTGCCCGATCGCCGCGATGGCCGACGAACAGCGCCGCTTCTACGGCCTGCAATGGCATCCTGAAGTCACACATACGGTACAGGGCCGCGCGATGCTCGAGCGCTTCGTGCTGCAGATCTGCGGCGCGAAGGCCGATTGGGAAATGGGCCACTACATCGACGAAGCGGTCGCGAAGATTCGCGAGCGGGTCGGCAACGAGCACGTCATTCTGGGCCTGTCGGGCGGCGTGGATTCGTCGGTGGCGGCGGCGCTGCTGCATCGCGCGATCGGCGATCAGCTGACCTGCGTGTTCGTCGATCATGGCCTGCTGCGCCTGAACGAAGCCGAGCAGGTGATGGCGCTGTTCGCCGATCACCTTGGCGTGAAAGTGATTCACGTCGACGCTAGCGAAGCATTCCTGGGCAAGCTCGCTGGCGTGACCGATCCGGAAGCGAAGCGCAAGATCATCGGCGCGGAATTCGTCGAGGTGTTTCAGGCGGAAGCCGGCAAGCTGACCGACGCGAAGTGGCTTGCACAAGGCACGATCTATCCGGACGTGATCGAATCGGCGGGCAAGGGCAAGAAGGCCGCGCAAACCATCAAGAGCCACCACAACGTGGGTGGTCTGCCGGAGACGCTGAACCTGAAGCTGCTCGAGCCGCTGCGCGAGCTGTTCAAGGACGAAGTTCGCGAGCTTGGCGTGAAGCTCGGTCTGCCGCACTCGATGGTGTATCGCCATCCGTTCCCGGGTCCGGGTTTGGGCGTGCGGATCCTCGGCGAAGTGAAGCGCGATTTCGCGGACCTGCTGCGCCGCGCGGACGCGATTTTCATCGAGACGCTGCGCAACACGATCGACAAGGAAACCGGCAAATCCTGGTACGACCTGACGAGCCAGGCGTTCGCGGTGTTCCTGCCGGTGAAGAGCGTCGGCGTGATGGGCGACGGGCGCACCTACGAGTACGTCGTCGCGCTGCGCGCGGTGCAGACGCTCGACTTCATGACCGCGCATTGGGCGCATCTGCCGCATGAACTGCTCGGGCATGTGTCGAACCGGATCATCAACGAAGTACGCGGGATCAACCGGGTCGTCTATGACATTTCGGGGAAGCCGCCTGCGACAATCGAGTGGGAGTAATTTAACTGCTCCCGAGTCGCTCCGGCAGTACCGAATTTCTGGCTTACGACCTGGCTCACGCCAGGTCGTAAGCAAAGTCGTCGGACTCGAACACTTTCCCAGCGTCGGAATGGCGCTGTCGTCGGCGATGTGTCGTGGCGAGGACAGGGATGCCAGTGTATCCCGGCGCATCACGTCCTCGCACCGCCACCAGGTCAAAATCCGAAGACCCGCAGCGCGTTGTTGCCGCGGATCGCATCGCATTGCTCCTTCGGCAAACGGGCGGTGTTGGCGAACGCGCCGCGAATGTCGTACACCTGATGCGGCCAGTCGGTGCCGAACATCACGCGATCCGCGCCGACCACCGACACCAGAAACTCGAGCGACGCCGGGCTATACGTGATGCAGTCGTAGTAGATATGGCGCAGATAGTCGATCGGCTTGCGCTTCATCTTACGACGCTGCGGAATCTCGACCTCGTTGCCTTTTTCGAAGCGGCCGGCGAGATAAGGCAACGCGCCGCCCGCATGCGACGCGATGATCTTCAGATTCGGATACTGATCGAAGAAGCCTTCGAAGATCATCCATCTGGCGGATACGCATGTCGAAATCGAAGTGGCCTTTTTGCGGAATCACGACCGGCGTGTTGCCGCGAAACACTTCCTGCTGGCCGTCGGGGCGCGTCTGGATGTTGTACGCATCGCCGCGCTGCCGCAGCAACTCGAGCCATTTGGGCGTGAAGACGTGCGTATGAACATCAATAACAGGCATGCGGGATCTCCGAAAGAATGAGTCGTCGAATGAAGGCGTGGCGTGCGCCTTCAGTGTTGGCCGATCGATTCGATCTCCGTATCGATGCGAATCGCGGTGCGGGTGAGGTGAAAACGGAGCGGGCTACTGCGCGGCGAATTCGTTCATCGGCGCCGTGCGATGCTTCAGCATGAACGCGCCGATCAGGCCCAGCGCGAAGAACACCGCGCAGAAATGCGCGGGCATCATGTTGTTGCCGCTCACGTGCAGCAGCCACGTGAGCACCATCGGCGAGAAGCCGCCGAAGACAGCCGCGCCGATGTTGTACGAGATCGCGAGGCCGGTCGAGCGGACTTCGGTCGGGAACAGGCCGGCGAGCGCGGTCGGAATCGGCGCGTTCGAGGCGCTGATCGGCAGCGCGAAGCCGAGCTCGACCGTCATGATCGACGCGAACGACGGCGCGTTGACGATCCAGTGGTAAGCGGGGTATAGCACGACGAGAAACAGCGCGAGTGCGACGCGAATCATGCGTTCGCCGCCGATGTGATCCGCCAGATGACCGAACAGCGGGATCGTCACCACGCGCAGCAGCACGCTCGCGAGCAGCACGGAAAATGGCAGCGTCACGGGCATATACAGGTTTTGCACCGCGTAAATCGGCAGATACGTGATGATCACGTAGGCCATCACGTTGAGCGCGGCGGACAGCGCAGTCGCGACGAACAATTCGCGCGGATAGTGCGTGACGACCTGCGAGAACCGCACCTTTACGCGCGGGCCCAGCTTCTGGAACGCCTCGGTTTCGGGCAGATTGCGGCGGATATAGAAGCCGACCGGGCCGATCAGCAGACCCGTCAGGAACGGAATTCGCCATGCCCACGACTGCAGCGCCTCATGCGTGAACAGATGCGTGAGCGCGCTGCCCATGGCGACCGCGAGCAACGCGCCCAACGCCTGCGCGAACATCTGCCAGCTGCCATACAGATTGCGGCGCGCTTTGGGCGCGTATTCGATCAACATCGCGGTCGCGGTGGCGAATTCGCCGCCGGCCGAAATGCCTTGCAGCAGACGCGCACAGCACGATCGCCGGCGCGATCAGGCCGATCTGCTGGAAGCCGGGGGTGAGCGCGATCATCGCGGCGGCGACCGTCATCATCGCGATGACGAGCGTGAGGCCGGCCTTGCGACCTTTGCGATCCGCGTACATGCCCAGCAGAATTCCGCCGAGCGGCCGCACGACGAAGCCCGCGCCGAACGTCGCGGTGGTGAGCATCAGCGCGGCATACTCGCTGTCGCTGGGGAAGAACTGCTTCGCGATGGTGATCGACAGAAACCCGAACACCACGAAGTCGTACCACTCGAGCACATTGCCGAGCGTCGACGCCATTGCGCCGACCCAGCGTTTGCGCGAATCGATTGCTGTCACGACTGTCTCCTGTCGTTTTTTGAACGGCTGCGCGCTGCGTAGGAAGGCAATGTAGGGTACTGTCCGAATGAAAACAATCGAACAAAATCAATGGCCCCATAAAGTGACTATATGATTCGGCTTTCATGACCCCAACCATCAAGCAATTGCGCGCGTTCGCGCTCGTCTGCCGCTTCGGCGTGCTGACGCGCGCGGCCGACGAGATGTTCGTCACACAGCCTGCGGTCAGCGTATTGATCCGGCAAATGGAGGAGGCGCTCGGCCTGCGTCTGTTCGACCGTACGTCGCGCTCACTGCGGCCGACCGCGGCAGCGCATGAAATCCTGCCGACCGTCGAGCGGATGCTGCGCGATCTCGAGTCGATCCAGTCGAGCGTTAAGGAACTGGCCGGACGCGAGCGCGGTCACCTGCGCTTTGCGGCGACGCCGTCGATCGCGGCGGCGATCGTGCCGAAGCTACTCGCCGAATATCGCGCGCTGTACCCGAACATCGAGGTCTCGGTCGACGACGCCGCGCCCGATCGCCTGACCGCGTCGACGCTGACGGGCGACGTCGAGTTCGGCATCGGCACGATCAGCGACCGGCCCGACGGCATCACGCTGCAATGTCTCGCGCGCGACAATCTGTGCGCGATCTGCCGCAAGGATTCGGTGCTGGCGAAAAAGCGGCGCGTGAGCTGGAAAGATGCGCTGCAGTATCCGTGGATCGGCACTAGGGCGACGAGCGGCATCCGCAAGCTGATCGACGAAACACTGTTCACGCTCGGCATGCGCAAGGCGGTGGAGTACGAGGTGTCCTACATGACGACCGGGCTTTCGATGGTGCAGGCCGGTCTCGGCATCGCGATTTTTCCGGGCATGCTTCTCGGCTCCTTTCCGCATCGCGATCTGGTCGCGCGCAGGCTCGAGGCGCCGCTGATCACGCGCGACGTGAACCTGATCCGGCGCGCCGAGCATTCGCTGTCGCCGGCGGCCGAGTCGTTTATCGAACTCTGGTACAAACGCATCGGCAAGCCGGCCGACCTGTAGCGCGCTGTCGTGACGCGCGGCCTGTCGTACTGTATGAACGTACAGTATCATGGCTGCAATGGGCCGCCTGTGCGGCGGTGTGCAGATAGGCAGAAAAATCAGCGAGGGAACGAGGCGCGATGCCTGAACAACTGTGGTTGCCCGGGCTCGAGGCGCCGCCAACGCCCACCGACGGGCTCTTCTTCGCGGTCTATCCGGATGCCAACACCGCGGCTGGTATCGCCAAGTTCGCGCAGCAGCTGTGTGAGCACGCATGCGTCCGCAGCGGCGGGCGCAACGGCGTGCGCAGCAAGCCGATTGCGGCGAACCGCTTGCACGTGACGCTGAGGCATCTCGGCAATTTCGCGGGCGGCTTGCCGGCCGATGTGGTCGAGGCGGCGAAACGGGCGGCCGCGGCGGTCAGCATGGCGCCGTTTACGGTCGAATTCGACGCGGTCGCCAGCTTCGCGAAAAGGCCGCGGGTCGGGCCGGCGGTGCTGGTCGGCGAACACGGCGTACGCGGACTGCAGGCGCTTCATGATGCGCTCGAAGTGCGGCTCCGAGACGACGGCATCGAGCCTGACGAACGTTTTACGCCGCACCTGACGCTGGCCTACGGGATGCCGTGGATCGAGCGCCGTGCGGCCGAGCCGGCGTGCTGGAATGTGCGCGAGTTCGCACTGATGCACAGCCTGCTGGGACGAACCAGACATATCGTTCTCGCGCGGTGGCCGTTGGTGGGGCAGAGCTGAAGGGCATGGAGCGCGTCGGCCACGCCGGTGTCAACGCGCGCGTGGTACGACTTGTGACCTACTCTAAGTCCACGCCGAAGCACCGTCAAATGCTGCCTGGCCGGCAAATCGGTGGTTTCATGCCGCCAGGTGAGCGCTGAGCGCCGCGGCGCTCCTGATAGAATGCTCGGGCCGCAACGTAGTGGATTGCAGATGAAATTGCTTGATGCGCTTGTCGAACAGCGTATTGCCGCCGCCGCCGCGCGCGGAGAGTTCGACGACTTGCCGGGTGCAGGCGCGCCGCTGCGCCTCGACGACGATGCGCTGGTGCCGGAAGAAGTGCGCGTTGCCAACCGGATTCTGAAAAACGCGGGCTTCGTGCCGCCCGCCGTCGAGCAGCTTCGCGCGTTGCGCGACCTGCAAACGGAGCTGAATGCCGTGAGCGATCAGGCGACCCGTTGCCGTCTCCAGGCGCACATGCTGGCGCTCGACATGGCGCTCGAATCGCTGCGCGGCGGCCCGATGGTGCTGCCGCGCGAATATTGCCGCCGCATCGCCGAACGTCTGTCGGAGCGCGTCGGCAATGTCGATGTGACCGGCGCAGGTTCGCAGTGAACGAGCCGCTCGTGCGTGCCACTTCAATCGGCTTTCTGGCGCAGGCCGGCGACGACGAGAAGTCCGGCAGTGCAGGCATCGGCGCGGTCTGCCCGCTGGCGGCGGATCACCCTTCGGCCGGTCCCGCAGTTCCTTCCGAAAATCCCGGACCCTCTACCATTTCCGAACGCGACCTCCACTTCATGGCGCTCGCTCAGGCCGTCGCCGAACAAGGACGCGCAGCCGGCGAAGTGCCGGTCGGCGCGGTACTCGTGCGCGGCGACGAAGTCATCGCCACGGGCTTCAATCATCCGATCGGCGCGCACGATCCATCCGCGCATGCCGAAATGGTCGCACTGCGCGCCGCCGCGCAATCGCTCGAAAACTACCGTCTGCCGGGCTGCGAACTCTATGTGACGCTGGAGCCATGCCTGATGTGCGCCGGCGCGATCATGCACGCGCGCATCGCACGTGTCGTGTTCGGCGCGCGCGATCCGAAAACCGGCGCGTGCGGCAGCGTCGTCGATGCGTTCGCGAATCCTCAGCTGAACCATCACACGACGGTCAGCGGCGGCGTCCTCGAAGCCGAATGCAGCGCGGCGCTCAGGTCGTTTTTCGCCGAACGGCGCCGCGCGAGTCGCGAAGCGCGCGCGGCAGCGCGCGGCGTGGCGGCTGAAACGACCACTGGCACTGTCGATAACACCGCCACATCCGCTGACAGCGAACCGCCCCCCACCACCACACCGCTCTAAAACAACCACGCCCAACGGGTCTCGCCATGACCGCTCATCGCACCATCGAACTGATTGCGCCGTCCGGCTATCCGCATGATCCGGAGGCGCTGCATCGCGCGTTGCATCGGCTGCGTGCGCAGGGGCATCGCGTCCACGGCGAGGAGGCCGCGAAGCGTCGCTACCAGCGCTTCGCCGGCACCGACGGCGAGCGCGCGGCCGATCTGAACCGGCTCGCCGATCCATCTCGCGAGCTGCCCGATGTCGTGCTGGTCGTGCGCGGCGGCTACGGCGCCGTGCGGATCCTGCATGGTCTCGACTACGAAGGGCTGCGGCGGCGGCTCGCCGATCAGCCGGTCGCGCTGGTCGGTCACAGCGACTTCACCGCGATCCAATTGGCGCTGCTCGCGCGCGCCAGCGTGAAGACCTTCGGCGGCCCGATGCTGATCAGCGATTTCGGCGCCGAGGAGCTCAGCGAATTCACGATGCAGCATTTCTGGTCGGCGCTGACGCAGCCAACCATCACCGTCGCGAGCAACACGCCGCAAGCGCAGAGCGTCGACGTAACGGGCACGCTGTGGGGCGGCAACCTGGCGGTGGTGGCGTCGCTGGTCGGCACGCCGTACATGCCGCAGGTGCAGGGCGGCATCCTGTTCGTCGAGGACGTCAACGAGCAGCCGTTCCGAATCGAGCGGATGATCTATCAGCTGCATCTGGCCGGCATCCTCGCGCAGCAGAAGGCGCTCGTGCTCGGTGATTTCTCGGGCGGCAAGCCTTACGACTACGACAACGGCTACGACCTGCACGCGATGATCGAGCAGGTGCGCTCGCTGATCGGGATTCCGGTCGTGACGGGGCTGCAGTTCGGGCACGTTCACAACATGCTGACGCTGCCGGTCGGCGCGGACGCGCATCTGGTCGCGGACGCGTATGGTTTCAGGCTGACCGCGTCGGGGTATCCGAGCCTCGGCTGAAGCCGGGTGGGCGGCCAGAGGCAGACGGATCGCCCGCTTTTTTCGTGACAGTGACGCAACTAACTGTCGACCTTTCGACGCTCGCCATCTCCCGCACGCGCCGCCGATGTTTTCAGTTTTTGTTGACAAAAACTGGCCACCAGCAATTAGCATGACTTCGTCAAGTCCGGTTAAGATTCCCGCCAGACAGCGGCGTAGCATGACTCTCAGGCTGATTCTGCCGCGCCGCAGCACAGAAACGGCCGAAAATCGGCGCAAAAATTGTTGACAATATTTGTGTCCGTCCTATGATGACCAACATACCGAGACGCACATCATGTCCGACACCGAATCCGTCGCGAACAGTTCGAAGCCCGAAGCGATCGCCGAGCGCATCCGCGCGGCGATCCTCGAGCATCGGCTGGCACCCGGCGCGAAGCTCACCGAAGCTCAGCTATGCGAAGTATTCGGTGTAAAGCGCGGCCCGATCCGGCAAGCGCTGTCGCATCTGGCCGGTGAGCGTCTCGTCGATCTCGAGCCGAATCGCGGCGCGTTCGTCGCGAGCCCGTCGTTGCAAGAGGTGCATGAGGTATTCGAAATGCGTCGCATCATCGAGCTGGCCGTCGTCGAAAAGATCTGTAGTGGACACGGCATGCGGCGCCTGAAGCACATCGGCGGCAGGATCGGCCGGGAACGCAAGGCGTTCGAAACCCGGGATTTTCCGGCATGGATCCGCTTGTCGGGCGAGTTTCATACGGAGCTCGCGAACCTCACCGGCAACTCGGTGTTGTGCGATTGCCTGAACGGACTGGTCGCGCGTTCCACGCTGATCTCCGCGCTGTACGAGTCGCTCGGACGCAGCCCGTGCTCGTTCGAGGACCACGAAGCGATTCTCGCCGCGCTCGACGCCGGCGATGCGAAGCAGGCGGCCGCGCTGATGTCGCGCCATCTGCAAAGCGTCGAGCTGAAGATGCTGGAACGCCCCGCGCGCGGGGCAGCGGATCTGCATGAAGTATTCGGCGCGCTCGCGTCGAAAGAACCATCCACGTAAAGAGCCGAAGCCGACTCCACTCCAGGCTGAGGCAAGCAGCAGGCGAGCGCCCGTTGGTGGTGCGCGCCGCACTGAATTGAACTGAACCGATAGATGCACGGCCAGGCGGCCTCGCGTGAGCGCCGCCGGCCTGAACACGCACGTCCGCCGCGAGACGACGGACTCCGGGTAGCGACGCATCGCCGGAAATCCGCGGCGGCTGGCGATGCGACAACCACAAGTACGTCAGTACGGAGACACGCGCGGCACGGTCCGGGACCACGGCGCCGACTTCTTCGACCCGCGCAGGGCGAGAGAAGCGAGCAACTGGCATGACCGATGCAGTGTCCGTCGATGCTCTATCGACGGTCCCTATCCAAAGGAGAAATCATGGCTCAGTTCAGTGCAGCGCCAGACAGTCACCCCATCGCCAACTATCCGGACGGCACGGCTCAAACCGATCCGTCGATGCCGGCCGGCTACAGCGAGCGGCTCTATAACAAGGACCTCGCGCCGCTGCGCGCGCAGAACTGGAGCGCGTACAACATCTTCGCGTTCTGGATGTCGGACGTGCATAGCGTCGGCGGCTACGTATTCGCGGGGAGTCTGTTCGCGCTCGGCCTGACGAGCTGGCAGGTGCTGGTGTCGCTGCTGATCGGCATCACACTCGTGAACGTGCTGTGCAACCTGATCGCAAAGCCGAGCCAGCTGAACGGCGTGCCGTATCCGGTCGCGTGCCGCGCGACCTTCGGTGTGCTCGGCGCGAATGTTCCCGCGGTGATCCGTGGCCTGATCGCGGTCGCGTGGTACGGCATCCAGACCTATCTCGCGTCGAGCGCGCTCGTGATCGTCGTGCTGAAGTTCGTGCCGCAACTGCTGCCGTATGCGGACGTGCATCGGCATGGCCTGCTCGGTCTGTCGACGCTCGGCTGGACGGGCTTCATGCTGCTGTGGGTACTGCAGGCGCTGGTGTTCTGGCACGGCATGGAGACCATCAAGAAGTTCATCGACTTCGCCGGCCCGGCCGTGTACGTCGTGATGTTCATTCTCGCCGGCTATATGGTGTATCGCGCGGGTTGGCGCAACATCGGCATCAACCTCGGCGGCGTCAAATATCACGGCATGGAAGTGTTGCCGGTGATGATCACGGCGATCTCGCTGGTGGTGTCGTACTTTTCCGGGCCGATGCTCAATTTCGGTGACTTCTCGCGCTACGGCAGGAGCTTTCGCAGCGTCAAGCGCGGCAACTTCTGGGGCCTGCCGGTCAACTTCCTCGCGTTCTCGCTCGTCACGGTGATCACGACCGCGGCCACGCTGCCGGTGTTCGGCGAACTGATCACGGATCCGGTCGAGACGGTGGGCCGCATCGATTATCCGATGGCGGTGATCCTCGGCGCGCTGACCTTCACGATCGCGACGATCGGCATCAACATCGTCGCGAACTTCGTGTCGCCGGCCTTCGACTTCTCGAACGTTGCGCCGCGCCTGATCAGCTGGCGCGCGGGCGGCATGCTGGCGGCGGTCGCGTCGGTGTTCATCACGCCGTGGAACCTGTTCAACAATCCGGCCGTGATCCACTACACGCTCGACGTGCTCGGCAGCTTCATCGGGCCTTTGTACGGCGTCCTGATCGTCGATTTCTATCTCGTCAAACGCCAGAAGATCGTGCGCGACGATCTGTACTCGGTCGCGCCGAGCGGTTCGTACTGGTATCGCAACGGCGTCAACTATCGCGCGGTGGCCGCGCTGTTGCCGGCCGCGCTGATCGCGGTGATCTGCGTGATGGTGCCGGGGCTCGACGGCTGCGCGAATTTCTCGTGGTTCATCGGCGCGGGACTCGGCGCGCTGTTTTACCGGATGCTCGCACGCTGAGTTTCACGGGCTTTCGCCGCTGCAATCACGAGTCGAACAGGAGTCGCCATGCGTATCAGACTGATCAATCCGAACACGACGCGCCGCATGACCGAGGCGATGGGGCGCTGCGCGCGCGACGTCGCCGGGCCAGGCACTGAAGTGATCGCCATCAATCCGACGATGGGCCCGCCGTCGATCGAAGGCTATTACGACGAAGCGCTCGCCACGCCCGGTCTGCTCGCCGAAGTCATAGCCGGCGAGCGGGAAGGCTGCGACGGCTACGTGATCGCATGCTTCGGCGACCCTGGTCTGTATGCGGCCCGCGAGCTCGCGCGTGGCCCGGTCATCGGCATCGCCGAGGCGGCGATGCACGCGGCGAGCGTGCTCGCGCCGGGTTTTTCGGTCGTGACGACGCTCGCGCGCACCTGCGGCATGGCCTGGCATCTGGCCGAGCGCTACGGCATGAAGCGCTTCTGCCGCAACGTGCGTGCGACCGACGTCGCCGTGCTCGATCTCGACAAGCCGGGCTCGGCGGCGCGCCGCGTCATCCTCGACGAGTGCCGGCGCGCGCTCGCCGAGGACGGCTCGGACGCGATCGTGCTTGGTTGCGCGGGCATGGCCGAGCTATGCGCGGAGATCGAGGACGCGCTCGGCGCACCGGTGATCGAAGGCGTGACGGCGGCCGTCAAATGGACCGAGGCACTGGTCGCGCTGCGTCTCGCGACGGCCAAGCGCGGCGACTACGCGCGGCCGCTCGCGAAGCGCTACGACGGCGCGCTCGCGTCGTTCAGCCCTGGTCCGCTGCGGGTAAACGCCGAGTCGGCGGACTCGCACATACACTCGCTGTAACACGCACTATCTGCCCGGCTGTATGGGCGCACCGGGGTGTTTTCGCTACACTGGGTCAACTCGGCGCTGCGGTTTCGGCAGTCGCTGAAGCTGCCTGTTGCGTGGCTACACGTGTGAACCCCGCACCGTTGCCGCGGGGTTTCGAACCGCGTTCACGCGCATTCCTGGTCCCGTCACTACGCATCCGTCAAACCATGCCACACGACCCGAACTACCCACGCGATCTGATCGGCTACGGCCGCCACCCGGTGCACGCGAACTGGCCGGGGCGAGCGCGCGTCGCGGTGCAATTCGTCCTCAATTACGAAGAGGGCGGCGAAAACTGTGTGCTGCATGGCGACGCCGCTTCCGAGCAGTTCCTGTCGGAGATCGTGGGCGCGGCGGCGTATCCGGCGCGGCACATGAGCATGGAGTCGATCTACGAATACGGCTCGCGCGCGGGCGTGTGGCGCATCCTGCGCGAATTCGAAAGGCGCGATCTGCCGCTGACGGTCTTCGGCGTCGGCATGGCAATCGAGCGGCATCCGGAGGTGGCGCGGGCGTTCGTCGAACTGGGACATGAGATCGCGTGCCACGGCTATCGCTGGATTCACTATCAGGACATGTCGCCGGAGCAGGAAGCGGAGCACATGCAGCTCGGCATGGAGGCGATCGAGCGTGTGACAGGCGTGCGGCCGCTCGGCTGGTACACCGGTCGCGATAGTCCGAACACCCATCGGCTGGTCGCCGAATACGGCGGCTTCCTGTATGACTCCGATTACTACGGCGACGACCTGCCGTTCTGGATGGACGTCGAGGTGGCGGGCGGCAAGTCCGTGCCGCAACTGATCGTGCCGTACACGCTCGACACCAACGACATGCGCTTCGCCACTCCGCAAGGCTTCAACACCGCGGACCACTTCTTCACCTACCTGCGCGACGCATTCGACGTGCTGTACGAAGAGGGCGACGAAGTCCCGAAAATGCTGTCGATCGGCATGCATTGCCGGCTGCTCGGGCGGCCCGGGCGTTTTCGGGCGCTGCAGCGCTTTCTCGATCACATCGAACAGTACGATCGCGTGTGGGTGTCGCGGCGCGTCGATATCGCGCGGCACTGGCACGAAACGCATCCTTACCAGCAAGACAGCCGCGAGGCTGCGGCATGAAGGCGATGCAATACACCCTGGACCAACTCAACAGCATCTCGACCGACGCGTTCGTCGCGGCGCTGTCGGGCATCTTCGAGCATTCGCCGTGGGTCGCCGAGATTGCGGCACAGGAGCGGCCGTTCGCGAGCATCGACGAGTTGCATCGCAGAATGTCGCGGATCGTCGAAACGTCGGGCGACGACAAGCAGCTCGCGCTGATCAACGCACACCCGGAGCTGGCCGGCAAGGCCGCGGTGCGCGGCGAGCTGACCGCCGAATCGACGCGCGAGCAAAGCGCTGCGGGCCTTGCACAATGCACGCAGCAAGAGTTCGACAAGCTGCAAGCGCTCAATCACGCGTACCGCGAGAAATTCGGTTTTCCGTTCATTCTCGCCGTGCGCGGCTACGACCGCCACGGCATCATCGCGAACTTCGAGTCGCGCGTGAACAACAGCCGCGCGGACGAAATGCGCGCGAGCCTCGATCAGATCTATCGCATTGCACGTTTGCGGCTCGACGACCTGATCGGTGCGTGAAGCGCATCGCGTCACGCAGCGAGCCGTAACGTTTTTTCCGCACCAACCGATATCAAGGACGACAAGGATGGCACTTCCGATTCTCGACCCCAACGCACCGGAATTCACGCGCCGTTACGTGAACCTGGCGGACCCGCGTCTGGGCGCGCAGGCGCTCGAGGCCAGCGACGAATTCTTCGCGCCGAAGGACCGCATGCTGAATCCGGAACCGGCCGTCTTCATTCCGGGCAAGTACGACGACAACGGCAAGTGGATGGACGGCTGGGAGACGCGTCGCAAGCGCACGACCGGCTACGACTGGTGCATCGTCAAGCTTGCGCGGCCCGGCGTGATCAAGGGACTCGACCTCGACACGAGCCACTTCACCGGCAACTTCCCGCCGGCGGCGTCGGTGGAAGCGGCGCGGGTCGTCGATGGCGAGCCGAACCAGTCGACGCAATGGACCGAGATCGTGCCGTCGACGACCTTGCAGGGCAATAGCCACCTCTACGTCGAAGTCGGCGACGCGAGCCCGTACACGCATCTGCGCGTGAACCTCTATCCGGACGGCGGTATCGCGCGTCTGCGTGTGTACGGTCAGCCGCAGGTGGACTGGGCGGGCGCGAGCCGCACCGAGCAGTTCGATCTCGCGGCGATGGAAAACGGCGCGTATCTGGTCGGCGCGAACAACCAGCATTTCGGCGCAGCCTCGACGCTGCTGATGCCGGGCCGTGGCGTCAACATGGGCGACGGCTGGGAAACGCGCCGTCGTCGCGAACCGGGCAACGACTGGGCGATCATCGCGCTCGCGCAGCCGGGCGTGATCCGCAAGATCGAAGTCGACACCGCGCACTTCAAGGGCAACTATCCGGATCGCTGCTCGATCCAGGCCGCGTACGTGAAGGGCGGCACCGACAGCTCGCTCGTCACGCAGGCGATGTTCTGGCCGGTGCTGCTCGGCGAGCAGCAACTGCAGATGGACAAGCAGCATTTCTTCGACAGTCAGATCGCGGCGCTCGGGCCCGTCACGCATGTGCGCTTCAACATCTATCCAGACGGCGGCGTGTCACGTCTGCGCCTGTGGGGCACGCTCGAATGAAAACACTCGCGATCGAACCGCTGACGAAGAAAGCGTTCGCCGCATTCGGCGACGTGATCGAACTCGAAGGCGCGAAGCAGATTCCGATCAACCTCGGCACGACGATCCGCTATCACGACCTCGCGAAAGTCGACGTGACCGACCAGCACGGCCACACGCTCGTCAACCTGTTTCGTGGCCAGCCGCGCACGCTGCCGTTCGAAGTGAAGATGCTCGAGCGTCACCCGCTTGGCAGCCAGGCGTTCGTGCCGCTCAACGACAAGCCGTATCTGGTCGTCGTCGCGCCCGCGGGCAAGCTCGACGCGACGAAGATCCGCGCTTTCGTCACGAGTGGCTGGCAGGGCGTCAACTACGCGAAAGGCGTGTGGCACCATCCGCTGATCGCGTTGGGCGAGACGAGCGACTTCATCGTCGTCGATCGTGGCGGGGAGGGGCTCAATCTGAACGAGCAGGATCTGGCCGAGTCGCTGTGGCTCACGGAAGATGCGTTGAGCGCGGTGGCGGTTTGATTGTGATTCGAGGAACAGGCCCGCGACGTGGGTTACGTCGTGGGCTTTATTGCATGGGATGGCGATCACTTGCGCCTGCCAAGCAGCGGCGAATGCCCAATCACTTCCCTTGACCGTTCGGGCGGCTCCGGCGCCGAAAATTCCGCTGCTTCGATGGCCGGCTTGAGCCCCCTGAATTGCAGGCTTTTCTTCGGCGAGCGCAGCGATGTCATGCCGTCGTCCCAGGCATGCAGCATCTGCTTGGCGACCGCACGCCACTGCGGTTCATTGCGCGCTGCTTCGATCAACTCGTGGCCGACGTCGACAGCCGAGTCGCACAACGCTTCAACCATCTGCGAATATTGCCGCGGGGCGATGCCCATGCGCGTGTTGAAAAATCGTTCCAGCGTTTTACCAGCTGACCAGGTTTTGCGGCCATCAACAGGCAGCCCGGGCGGATTGGCTGCGAAGCGCGGATAAGCCTGGGTCGTCACGACATCGTAGACGGGCGTGAACGCGACATCGTCGATCGAGGTATAGAACAGTGCGACGTTCTTGGTGTGGCAGTCCGCATTGCGCACGACGTAGTTCGTCAGCAAATGCCAGCCGAGCTGCTGGAGTTGCATCCGCATGGTGTCGCGATCGAGCAGATACGCTCTTGCCGCGTTGAGCATTTTCTCGCTCGTCGAATTGTATTTTTCGTGCGGCGGCAAGCCGAGCAGACCGCACAAGTCTTCGACGCCATACGCCGGCAGTCCCTGCGCGTCGACATCGAAGCGCTCGACGACGAGCGCCCTGCCATCGTCCGACATCCGCGTGCGCGCAACGGGCGCCACTCCCAGCCGCTCCAGCACCCGCATCGAATGGAACTCGTTGAAACCGAGAAAGGGCGTGTTGTCGTCCGAACCTTTGACGATGTGACGGCTCGTTCGAATCGTCGGCTTACCGAGCTGCAACGGTGTCGATGCGGCAGACTGCGCCTCCGGCGCGATGAACTTCGGCACGACGCCCGAAATGGCCGCTCGCGCGTATTCACGTACGAGTTGCGCGAAATGTTCGGCGGTGTTGTCGCCGTGCAGGATGTGCTGGACGTCGAGCGCCTGGAGTTCAGTTCCCGGCGCCACGCCTTCGGGCGTCACGGTGACCCGGCCGATCCCCATCGAGCCCACGACGGCGAGCAGTGACAGATCGGTTCCGTCGAGCAAGGGCCCGAATTGCTCGCGGATCAGATTCAGCAGGTAGCCTTCGGGCAGGTTCTGCCGGAAAAACGGATGCAGATCGCGTGGCCAGCGCCAAGGCTCTTCGCGCACCGGCATCGTCAGGCTGACGAAGTCGGCCGCGCTCGCATCGCCGCGATATTTGAGGACATAGTCGTCGCGCTCGCGAAACAGCGTGGCAACGTTCTTGCCGAGCACCTGAACGTCGAGCTTCATGGCTGCGCGTCCGGGCTGCGCTGTTCAGCGAGGATGTCTTCCAGCGTGCGCCCATGTCCATGCGCGACGAACTTGAGGTCGTAACCGGCAGCCTCGAGCAGGCGCACGAGCACGGACACGCTCATATCGTTCCTGGCAAGCGTTTCCATCCGCGCGACGGTCGTACGGGCCACGCCCGCGCGGCGCCCAAGTTCTTCCTGCGATAGTTTGCTGTCGCGTCGCACGGCTTTCAGCATGTCCGAGACATCGGCGAGGTTGGTCATTTGTAGCCTCAGGGCGTCAAATTCAGCGCATTTGACATTTATTGTAGCCCAAGAGATACAGAAAGGTTATTTGTATTTGTACCTGTAGGGCTACATTTTATGTAACTCTGACGATTTTTGTAGCCTAAGGGCGACAAATTCGATTATTGATCTCGCTGACCGCGCACGTCACCTTCCAAACAACAACGGGCTTGCCGCTCTCGCGACAAGCCCGTCTCGCACTCCAGCCTCTACCTCGGCACCGGCTCCGTGATCCGGACGGACATCCTTACTTCGCCGCACCGCCTTCGAACCACGCGGCGATCTTCATCCGCTCGTCGTCGGTCATGTGGGTGACGTTGCCGAGCGGCATCGCCTTCAACGTGACCGCCTGCTGGTAAATGCGCTGCGCGTTCTGCGAGATTTCGTCGGGCGTATCCATCAGCACGCCGGCGGGTGCGCTGCCCATCATCGTCGGATGCGCGGAGTGGCAGGCCACGCAGCGCTGCTGCAGCACCGGCGCGATGTCGGCAACCTTCAGCGTCGGCGCGTTGGCGGCCTGCGCCTGCGGCACCACCGGACGCGGCATGGTCCACACGAGCGCCGTGCACATCAGCGCGACGCCGACGAGCGGCAGGTACCACAGCACCTGGCCGCGATGGCGCATCACCAAGAACTGACGGATCAGCGCGCCGGCCAGCATGATGACGACGAGCACCGCCCAGTTGTACGGATGCGTGTAGGTCATCGCGTAGTGGTTCGACAGCATCGCGAACACCACAGGCAGGGTGAAATACGTGTTGTGCACCGAGCGCTGCTTGCCGCGCTTGCCGTAGATCGGGTTCGGCGTGTCGCCCTTCAGCATCGCGTCGACCATCTTGCGTTGACCCGGAATGATCACGAAGAACACGTTGGCCGACATGATGGTCGCGAGCATCGCGCCCATGATCAGATACGCCGCGCGACCCGCGAAGACATGACAGGCGAGATATGCCGCGATCAGCACATAAACGCCGACGCAGATGCCGAGCAGTTTGTCGCGCGTGCCGAGAATGCGGCACAGCGAGTCGTAGACGATCCAGCCGGCCGCGAGGAAGCCGATCGCCGATGCGACCGCGACCACCGGCCCCATGTCGAGCACGTTCTTATCGATCAGGTAGGTGCTCGGCGAGAACAGATACAGCACGGTGAACAGACCAAAGCCCGACAGCCAGGTCGTGTACGACGGCCATTTCGACCAGTGCAGGTCGTCGGGCATTTCGGGCGGCGCGACCGTGTACTTCTGCATGTTGTAGAAGCCGCCGCCGTGCACGTGCCACAGTTCGCCGAACACGCCGCGGCGACGCTGGTTCGGATCGGTCGGCGGTTTCAGGCTGTTGTCGAGCGCGACGAAATAGAACGATTCGCCGATCCAGGCAATGGCGGCGACGACGTGGAACCAGCGAATCGCGAGATTCAACCAGTCGGTGATAAAGCCTTCCATGAAACTCCTCCACTTCTGATTCGTTGTGCGCGCGATGACGGTCGACGTCGTCGGTCATTGCGCCGACTGCGGGGTAAAAGACGCAGCGCGGGTTGTTATGGGTATCGCGGGGCGCTTGTGCCTGTTGGTGCCTGTTGGTGCCTGTTGGTGCGGGTTCGTGTCAGTTCGGATGCGGCTCGCATCGACGCGGGCTAGCTGCCCCGATACGTGCTGTACGAAAACGGCGACACCAGCAGCGGCACGTGATAATGCGCGTTGGCGTCGGCGACGCCGAAGCGCAGCACGACGCGATCGACGAAGCGCGGTTCGGGTACCTTCGTGCCGAGCGACGCGAAGTAGTCGCCCGCGCCGAACACGAGTTCGTACTCGCCCGCGACGAGCGCGTCGCCTTCGAGCAGCGGCTCGTCGCAGCGGCCGTCGTGATTGGTGACAGTGGATTTGAGCGCGCGGCGCGTGTCGCCCGCGAGCGCGAAGAGTTCGACCTTGATGCCTGCGCCGGGACGGCCGTTCGCGGTGTCGAGCACGTGGGTAGTGAGCTTGCCCATTCGCAATTGTCCTTGTGTGAATGCGAGGTGTCGGCGGCGGCCCGATCCATTACGTTTGCGGCGGATCGAGGCTCCACGTCAGTGGCTACATACCCGTCGGCGAATTGAAGCGAGCGCCGTGGCAGCCATTGTAGAAAGGATGCGCCGTTCAGCGCGCGAGCGATAAGAAAGATAATAGTTCGCGCATGATGATGGACAGCCAGCCGAAAGCCGCGCCGGCGCATCGGCCGATCGTACCGGCGCCAAAAAAGCGCCACTATATTGACAGTGTGAAGCCGGGTATTGCAGCCGCGCGGGTTGCCAGCCGGATTTTGGCTACCGAAGGTAAGCGCTATGCGACGCGGCCGGAACGCGGCGGCACGGTGGGCGTGCCGCCGCATCGCGTTCGAACGGCTCTGCAGGCAGGCAATCAGGCGGACAGACGAATGACGATGAATGAAGCACTGAAACACCCCGACAAAACGATGCTCGTGAAGCACGCGGACGTACTGGTTACGATGGATGGCGAACGGCGTGAACTGCGCGACGCGGGCCTTTATATCGAGGACGACCGGATCGTCGCGGTCGGACCGACGGCGCAACTGCCGCAAACGGCCGATGAAGTGCTCGACCTGCGCGGCCACCTCGTGATTCCGGGCCTCGTCAACACGCATCACCATATGTACCAGAGCCTCACGCGTGCGATTCCCGCCGCGCAGAACGCCGAGTTGTTCGGTTGGCTGACGAATCTGTACAAGGTGTGGGCCAACCTCACGCCCGAGATGATCGAAGTGTCGACGCTGACCGCGATGGCCGAGCTGCTGCTTTCGGGCTGCACGACGTCGAGCGACCATCTGTATATCTATCCGAACGGCAGCCGTCTCGACGACAGCATCGCCGCGGCGCGCCGCATCGGCATGCGCTTTCACGCGGCGCGCGGCAGCATGAGCGTGGGACGCAAAGACGGCGGCCTGCCGCCCGATTCGGTGGTCGAGCGCGAAGCGGACATCCTGAAGGACACCCAGCGTCTGATCGAGACGTATCACGACGATGGGCGCTACTCCATGCTGCGCGTCGTCGTGGCACCGTGCTCGCCATTCTCGGTGAGCCGCGACCTGATGCGCGAATCGGCGGTGCTCGCTCGCCAGTACGGCGTGTCGCTGCATACGCATCTGGCGGAGAACGTCAACGACGTCGAGTACAGCCGCGAGAAGTTCGGCATGACGCCGGCCGAGTATGCGCACGATCTCGGCTGGGTCGGCCGCGACGTATGGCATGCGCACTGTGTGCAACTCGACGACGCGGGCATCGCGCTGTTCGCGCGCACCGGCACCGGCGTCGCGCATTGTCCGTGTTCGAACATGCGGCTCGCGTCGGGCATCGCGCCGGTCAAGCGCATGCGGCTGGCGGGCGTGCCGGTTGGGCTCGGTGTCGACGGCTCGGCGTCGAATGATGGCGCGCAGATGATCGCCGAAGTGCGCCAGGCGCTGTTGCTGCAGCGCGTCGGTTTTGGGCCCGATGCGATGACCGCGCGCGAGGCGCTCGAAATCGCGACGCTGGGTGGTGCGCGCGTGCTCAATCGCGACGACATCGGCGCGCTCGCACCCGGCATGGCCGCGGATTTCGTCGCATTCGATCTGCGTCAGCCGCACTTTGCCGGCGCACTGCACGATCCGGTGGCGGCTCTGGTATTCTGCGCGCCTTCGCAAGTCAGCTATAGCGTGATCGACGGCAAGGTGATCGTGAAGGAGGGGCAGTTGGCGACGCTCGAACTCGGGCCGGTGATCGAACGGCATAACCGGCTCGCGCGGCAGCTTTACCAGGCGGCGGCCTGAGCGGAACGGGCGACATTGGCGCCGCGCTGCGCGGATGCCGCGAGTCCTTGATGCGTGTGAGCGGCGCCGCCAGTGCGTTCGGCGCCGCGTGCCGTCAGGGCTTGTCGATCAACGTCCGGGTCGCCTCGCCGACCAGACCGCGCAGCCAGCGCACTTCGTCGGAGTAATGCACGCGCTCGTGCCAAAGCTGGTAGTACTGCATCGGCGGGAAGTCGAGCGGCGCGGGCATCACGGTGAGCGGCAGAAACTTCGCGTAGTAGTCGGCAAACAGGCGCGTCGTCGTGAAGATCAGGTCGGACTTGATCAGCACATACGGCGCCAGATTGAAGTAGGGCAGCGTGACGACCACGTGGCGCTTGAGGCGCTCGCGCGCGAGATGCACGTCGATGGCACCGCGCTGGCCGACCGAATAGGGTGTCGGCGCCAGATGCGGCGCGTTCAGGTACTGGTCGAGCGTGAGCCCGCCGCGTTTGGCGAACGGATGCGTGTTGCTCATCAGGCAGACGATCTGATCGACGAACAGGTTCGACAGATGCAACTGCTCGGGCGGTTCCGGCCAGTTGCCGACCACGATGTCGAGCTTGCCGTCCTCGAGCGCGAGTTCGTAGTCGAATGCGGGACCGAGCGAATGGAATTCGAGCGTCGCGTTCGGCGCGGCCTGGCGGAAACGTTCGACGACCGTCGGCACGAACAGTACGTTCAGATAGTCGGGACAGCCGATCCGGTAGCAGCGGATCGACGTGGCCGGATCGAAGGTGTGCTGTTGGAACTTGATGCGCTCGATCTCGCGCAGCGCGTTCTGCACCGGTTCGAGCAGGCGCAGGCCGTACTCGGTCGGCACCATGCCGGACTTGCCGCGCACCAGCAGCGGGTCGCCGGTGATGTCGCGCAGACGGCGCAGCGCCGCGCTGATCGCGGGTTGGGACTGGTTCAGTTTGACGGCGGCGCGGGTGACGCTGCGCTCCATCAGTAACGTGTGCAACACGCGCAGCAGGTACGTGTCGATCGCCTCGCGTTGCTGGCTCATGGACTCTCCGAAATATATGTGCAGGCTGATCGAACGGGTGTTGGGGTATATGCGTTTTAATATGAACGAAAAACGACGTCAAGAGTGGCATACCCGCAGAGCTTGTAGTGGCGCGGGTTTGCGGGAATTTTGGCAACTCGACTGAGCGGGGCGAATTAGGTATCGTCATCCGGTTGTGGTGACGGATCGTCCGGCGGCAGCGCGGACCGATAGTCGGCAACCCGGCGGCAAGCAGGCGGCAGCTAGCGTCAAGAACGCACTACGGAACTTCATGAGCGACACTTCACATAGCGACGGCGCGCAACGCATCGGCCAGGCGGTGCCCCGGCTCGCGCTGACGGGCATCACGAAGCAGTACCCAGCCGTGCGCGCCAACGGCGACGTCACGCTGGTCGTCGCGCCCGGCGAAATCCACGCGGTGCTCGGCGAGAACGGCGCGGGCAAAAGCACGCTGATGAAGATCATCTACGGCGCGGTGCGACCCGACGCCGGCGAGATCCGTTGGGAAGGCGAGACGGTCGACATCGCGAGCCCGGCCGCCGCGCGCAAGCTCGGCATCGGCATGGTGTTCCAGCACTTCTCGCTGTTCGAGACGCTGACGGTCGGCGAAAACATCGCGCTCGCGCTCGACGAACCGTTCGATCTGAAGACGTTGGCCAAACGCATTCGCGAGGTGTCGGCCAACTACGGGCTCGACATCGACCCGCAGCGGCATGTGCACAGCCTGACCGTCGGCGAGCGGCAGCGCGTCGAAATCGTGCGCTGCCTGCTGCAGAATCCGCGTCTGCTGATCATGGACGAACCGACCTCGGTGCTGACGCCGCAGGCGGTCCGCAAGCTCTTCACGACGCTGCGCCGGCTCGCGGCCGAAGGCTGCAGCATCCTCTACATCAGCCACAAGCTCGACGAAATCCAGGAACTGTGCGACACCGCGACCGTGATGCGCGGCGGTCGCGTGACCGGTCATGTAACGCCGAAGAACGAGACGCACGCATCGCTCGCGCAATTGATGGTCGGTCATTCGCTGCCCGACTACACGCGGCGCGAGCACAAGCCGGGCGAGGTGCTGCTCGACGTGAAGCAGTTGTCGGTCGCGAGCGACGATCCGTTCGGCACCTCGTTGCGCGACGTGTCGTTCAGCGTGCATGCGGGAGAAATCTTCGGCATTGCCGGTGTGTCGGGCAACGGCCAGGCTGAACTGCTCGCGGCGCTGTCGGGAGAAAAACGCGCTGAAAAACGCAGCCTTGCGGCCGACGCGATCACGATCTGCGGCAAACCGGCCGCGCGCCTCGGCGCAGGCGGGCGTCGCGCGCTCGGCTTCGGCTTCGTGCCCGAGGAGCGGCTCGGCAGGGGCGCGGTGCCGGCGATGAGCCTCGCCGACAACGCGCTGTTGACCGCGCATCGGCAGCGCATGGTCAAGTCGGGCTGGATCAGGACGGACGCGATGCGCGCGTTCGCGAAGCGTTGCATCGACGCGTTCGACGTGCGCTGCGGCGGCCCCGACGCGCTCGCGCAAAGTCTGTCGGGCGGCAATCTGCAGAAATACATCATGGGCCGCGAAATCCTGCAGGCGCCGAAGGTGCTGGTCGTCGCGCAGCCGACGTGGGGCGTCGATGTCGGCGCGGCCGCGTTCATCCGTCAGCAACTGCTCGATCTGTCCGCGCGCGGTGTCGCGATCCTGGTGATCTCGGAGGAGCTGGAAGAGCTATTCGATATCTGCGATCGCATCGCGGTGCTCGCCGGCGGGCGGCTGTCGCCGGTGCGCGCGACCGGTGCGACCAACGCCGAGGAAATCGGCCGCTGGATGGCGGGGCTGTTCGGCGACCGCGAGGGCGCGGCGCCCGCGGCGGACCAGCCGGCGCATGCATGAGGCGAAGCGTCTGGCGACCACGCCAATACGCAAACCACGCGCGCGAATGCCGACCCTGAAGAACAGAACCCGAACCAACCCACGCTACCCATGATGCTTCCCTATCGACTCGAAGCCCGCACGACGCCGTCGCGCACGATGCAGCTCGCCGTGCCGCTCGTCGCCGCGTTGCTGACACTCGCGATCGGCTTTCTGATCTTCGGCCTCGTCGGCCGCGACCCGTTGCAGGCGATGCACGGGTTTTTCATCGAGCCGCTGTCGAGCATCAACGGCTGGTCCGAGCTGCTGCTGAAGGCGTCGCCGCTGTGCCTGATCGGCCTCGGTCTCGCGATCGGCTATCGCGCGAACGTGTGGAACATCGGCGCCGAAGGGCAGATGCTGCTCGGCGGCATCGCGGCGAGCGGCGTCGCGATCTATTTCGATCAGGCGAGCGGCTGGTGGATCCTGCCGACGATGATGGCGGCCGGCATCCTCGGCGGCATGGCGTGGGCCGCGATTCCCGCGTTCCTGAAGAGCCGCTTCAATACCAACGAGATTCTCGTGAGCCTGATGCTCACGTACGTCGCGACGCAACTGCTGATCTACCTCGTGAGCGGCCCGTGGCGCGATCCGCAGGGCATGAACTTCCCGCTGTCGGAGATGTTCAGCGGCGACGCGCTGTATCCGGTGCTGTATGGCGACTGGCACTGGAAATTTCTGCGTGGCACGCGCCTGAACGCGTCCGTGTTCGTCACGCTGATCGCGATTCCGCTCGTCTGGCTGTTCATGCGCAAGAGCTTCGCGGGCTACCGGATGAACGTCGGCGGACTCGCGCCGCTCGCCGCGCGCTATGCCGGTTTCTCCGACAAGAAAACCATCTGGACGTCGCTGCTGATCAGCGGCGGCCTCGCGGGCCTCGCCGGCATGGGCGAGATCGCCGGGCCGATCGGCCAGTTGCAGGCGACGTGGTCGCCGGGCTACGGCTTCACCGCGATCATCGTCGTGTTCGTCGGGCGGCTGCATCCGCTTGGCATCGTGCTCGCGAGTCTGCTGATGGCGCTGCTGTATCTGGGCGGCGAAGCGGTGCAGACCTCGATGCAACTGCCGCAGGCGCTGTCGGGCGTCTTCCAGGGGCTGCTGCTGTTCTGTCTGCTCGGCGCCGACCTGTTCGTGAACTACCGCGTGCGGCGCCGCCCGGCCGCCGCAGTGGCTCGTTAAGTTTGCCAATAAGCTCGCCAATCCGCTCTCAGACTCGATATGGATATCCAGCAAGCCAGTGCGCTCACGTCGAGCGCGATCACCGCGTCGATCCCGCTGATGTTTGCGGGCGCCGGCGAACTCGTCGCCGAAAAATCGGGCGTGCTCAACCTTGGCGTCGAAGGGATGATGCTGATGGGCGCGGTCAGCGGCTACGCGGTCACGTCGATCACCGGCAGCCCGTGGCTCGGCGTGCTCGCCGCGATCGGCGCCGGTCTCGCGATGTCGCTGCTGTTCGCGTTCCTCACGCTGACGATGCTCGCCAACCAGGTCGCGACCGGCCTGTCGCTGACGATCTTTGGCATCGGGCTGTCCGCGTACGTCGGCAAGCCGTACACGTCGGCCGCGGTGCGCGCGACGATCGATACGTGGACGATCCCGGGGCTATCGAAGATCCCGGTGCTCGGCCCGGCGCTCTTTACCCTCACGCCGCTCGATTACCTCGCGTTCCTGATGTTCGCCGCGATCGGCTGGTTCCTGTATCGCACGCGCGCGGGGCTGGTGCTGCGCTCGGTCGGCGAGTCGCCGCAGGTCGCGCACTCGGTCGGCTTTCCGGTGGTCGGCGTGCGCTATGGGGCGGTCGCGTTCGGCGGCGGCATGGCGGGGCTCGCGGGCGGCTACTATTCGATCGTCAATCTGCACCTGTGGCAGGAGAACCTGACGTCAGGCCGCGGCTGGATTGCGCTTGCGCTCGTCGTGTTCGCGACGTGGCGCCCTGGGCGGCTGCTGATCGGCTCGCTGCTGTTCGGCGCGGTCACGGGGCTGCAGTTCTACGCGCAGGCAATCGGCGTGCCGGTGCCGACGCAGTTCCTCGCGATGCTGCCGTACGTCGCAACGATCGTCGTGCTCGCGCTGATCTCGCGCAATCCGAACACGATTCGCCTGAATGCGCCCGCGTCGCTCGGCAAGCCGTTTTTCCTGGCGGGCTGACGGCGGCGCAGGCTTTTTTAACGATCCGCTCACTACTATTCGCTCATCACGACAGGGGGAAAAACATGAAGAGAAGAAATCTGCTGACCGCTTTCGCGTGGGGCGCGGCGTCGCTCGCACTCGCAGCGCCGCTCGCGCAAACCGCGCAGGCCGCCAACGTGCCGGGCGTCGCGTTCGTCTATCTCGGCAATCCGGGCGATGCCGGCTGGACCTTCGCGCACGATCAGGGATCGAGGGAAGCCGAAGCGAAGTTCGGCAACAGGATCAAGATCACGCGCGTCGAGAACGTGCCGGAATCGGCCGACTCCGAGCGCGTGTTCCGCGATCTCGCGAACAAGGGCAACAAGATCATCTTCGGCACGAGCTTCGGCTTTCAGGATTTCCAGCTGAAGGTCGCGAAGGACTTTCCCGACACCGTGTTCCTGCACGCGACGGGCTACAAGAAGGCACCGAACTTCGGCACCTACGACGTGCGCATGTACCAGGGCGCGTATCTGGCCGGCGTCGCCGCGGGCTACGTGACGAAGAGCAACACGCTTGGCTTCGTCGCGTCGGTGCCGATTCCCGAGGTGGTGCGCAATATCAACGCGTTCACGCTCGGCGCGCGCTCGGTGAATCCGAAGGTGCATACGAAGGTGATCTGGATCAACAGCTGGTTCGATCCGGGCAAGGAAAAGCAGGCCGCCGAAACGCTGATCGGCCAGGGCGCCGACGTGCTGCTGCAGAACACCGATTCGAGCGCGACGCTCGCGACCGCGTCGGAAAAACACGTGCACGCGTTCGGCTGGGATTCGGACATGAAGAAGTTCGGTCCGGATGCGCATCTCGGCTCGGTGGTCGCGCACTGGGGTGTGTACTACAACGCGGTGATCCAGCAGGTGCTCGACGGCAAGTGGAAGAACGATCCGGTGTGGTGGGGCATTCCGCAGAAGGCTGTCAACCTCGAGGACCTGAACACGTCGGTGATTCCGGCCGATGCGCAGAAGCAGGTTGCGGCGAAGCGCGACGAACTCGCGACCGGCAAGCGCGACGTGTTCACGGGCCCGATCAAGGATCAAGCGGGCACGGTGAAGGTGCCTGAAGGCAAGACCTTGACCGATGCTGAGCTGCAGCGCCTGAACTGGTACGTCGAGGGTGTCGACGGGTCGCTGCCGAAGTAAATCGGCCGGTCCGTTATGGAAAAGCTGCGTCCAACCGCGATTGGACGCAGCTTTTTTGTTTGCGGCTTTCGCGTGTTGTGCGTTCCGCCGTTCAGTCCTCCAGTCGCAGGCCGACCTTCAGCGTCACTTGCCAGTACGCGACCTTGCCGTCCTCGATCAGGCCGCGCGTTTCCGTGACTTCAAACCAGTGCAGATTGCGCAGCGTTTTCGACGCTTTGCCAATCGCGGTGGTGATTGCATCGTCGATCGATTTCGTCGACGAGCCGGTCAATTCGATCTTCTTGTAAACGTGGTCTGACATGGACGTCCTCCTTGGTGTTGTGTGCCGCGGGTCGGTAAAACGCTGTTCTGAAACGCGCTTTCAGAAAGTATAGGCAACGGTTCGCGCCACTCGGCGGCCGCGTGCGTCGCACTCGCGCGACGCACGATATGCGGCCGCCGAACCACTGACGCCGCACGTCGCATGCCCGGTATCGCGCGACGTCGGCGGGTGGGGCGGCCGTTATCATTTGCTCGCAACATAATCCATTCAATCTGATAGTACTACTGTGTCACAAAACCTATTTACAGCGAAGCGATACCTGGTAGTATTGAATAATACAGACTTCGGGCGATGATGATGAGAGAAGATGTCGACGAATTTGACGCGTATCTGAATCATCTGG
>NZ_VZQQ01000039.1 GCF_014397785.1 Paraburkholderia podalyriae | reverse complement strand
CCCTTTCCCAGTTCCCGCGATGATCGGTGAAATCGATATCTTCGGCGTGTTCGTACCGTCCGTGCTGGTCCTGATGTTGATCGCGTATCTGATCAACCTCGGCATTCGCACCGCGCTCGATTACACCGGCTTTTACCGCTTCGTCTGGCATCGCTCCATCTTCGATCTCGGCGTCTATGTGCTGGTGCTGGGCCTTGTCGTCGTTGTTTCGCACAGACTAATAACGTGAAAAAAACCTGGTTCTCCGTCGGTCAGATCCTGCTGACCCTGATCGTCGTAGTGATCGCAGCATTCGTGCTGTGGAAACTCGTCAACTACTACATGTTCGCGCCGTGGACCCGCGACGGGCGCGTACGCGCCGACGTGATCCAGGTCGCGCCCGACGTGTCGGGACTGATTTCGTCGGTCGAGGTCATGGACAACCAGCAGGTCAAGCAGGGCCAGGTGCTGTTCAGGATCGATCAGGCGCGCTACACGCTCGCATTGCGCCAGGCCGAGGCAACGGCGCAGCAGCGCCGCGCGACGCTCGATCAGGCCCGCCGCGAATACGCGCGCAATCGTCAGCTCGGCAACCTCGTCGCCGCCGAAGTACTCGAAGAAAGCCGCTCGCGTGTCGACGCGGGCGAAGCCGCGCTCGCCGACGCGAACGTCGCGATCGACACCGCGAAGCTGAACCTCGAGCGCTCGACGATCAAAAGCCCGGTCGACGGCTATCTGAACGACCGCGCGCCGCGCGCCGGCGAATTCGTCGCGGCCGGCCGCGCGGTAGTCGCGGTGGTCGACATGCATTCGTTCCGCGTCGACGGCTACTTCGAGGAAACCAAGCTGCGCGGCATCGACATCGGCCAGCCGGTCGACATCATCGTGATGGGCGAGCCCAAGCCGCTGCGCGGCCACGTGCAGAGCATCGTCGCCGGTATCGAAGACCGCGACCGCACGCAAAGCGCCAATCTGCTGCCGAACGTGAACCCGGCGTTCAGCTGGGTGCGGCTCGCGCAGCGCATTCCGGTGCGGGTCGCGCTCGATGAAGTGCCCGCTGATTTCCGCCTGATCGCGGGGCGTACCGCGACGGTGTCGGTGCGTGACCTGTCGCCGGTCAGGAGACGAGCCGTGTCGGGCACGGGTGGCGCATCTGGCACGGTCGCGGCTTCGACTGCGCCGGTGGCACCCGGTTCGTCGGTGGCGTCCGGACCCGCGCGCCCGGCCGCGGCAACAACCACCGCACCATCGGGCGCGTCGCAATGAAGCTTGTGCGTACCTTGTCCTCGCTGGCGCCGCGCTTGCCGCTGCTGCCACTGTTGCCGTTATTGCCGATCACCGTCGTCGCGCTGAACGGCTGCATCAACGTCGGGCCGAACTACACGCTGCCGAAGCAGGCGCTCGTCAATGCGCCACTCGCGAACGGAGCAATCGAGGGCGCCGATCCCAGGCTGACGTCGACCCTCAACACGCCGACCGTCTGGTGGAAGCTGTACGACGATCCGGTGCTCAACGGTCTCGTCGACGAAGCGTTGAAATCGAATACCGACCTGCGCGTCGCCGCTGCGAATCTCGCGCGCTCGCGCGAGGCGCTGGGCATTGCGCAAGCGCAGGGCGGTTTTTCGGGCAACGCGTCGGTGGCGATCCAGCGCGCGCAGGAATCGGCCGAACAATTCCTGCTCTTCGAGAAACTGCCGGTCGCCAACCTGGGTGACATGGGCATCAACGTTTCGTACGAAATCGACCTGTTCGGCAAGCTGCGCCGCGGCGTCGAAGCGGCGGCGGCGGACACCGAGGCCGTGGAAGCCGCGGGCGACCTCGCGCGCATCACTGTCGTCGCGGACGTGGTGCGCTCGTACGTCGAACAATGCTCGGCGGCCGAGGAGTTGCGCATCGCGCAGCAATCGCTCGCGCTACAGAAGGAGCGCGTGGACGTGTCGCGCCGTCTGCGCGACGCGGGACGCGGAAATCAGACCGCGGTCACGAGCGGCCAGACTCAGGTCGAGACTCTGACGGCCGACATTCCGCGCTACACCGCGCGCCGCAAGATCGCACAATACCGGCTCGCGATGCTGCTCGCCCAGGCGCCGTCCCAATTGCCGCCGGCCGTGCTCGCCTGTGACCGGCTGCCGCAAACCCACCAGCCGATTCCGATCGGCGATGGCGCCACGCTGCTGCGGCGCCGCCCGGACGTACACGAAGCCGAGCGTCAGCTCGCGGCATCGACGGCGCGCATCGGCGTCGCGACCGGGGCGCTTTATCCGAGCATCAGCATCGGCGCGTCGGCGGGGTTCACCGGCATTCTCGAAGACATTCCCACCTCGCCGACGGCGCGGTGGGCCTTTGGTCCGCTAATCAGCTGGACCTTCCCGACCAATGGGGCGCGCCAACGCGTCCACGAAGCCGAAGCGTCGAGCCAGGTCGCGCTCGCGAAGTTCGACGGCGTGGTGCTGACCGCGCTGCGCGAAACCGAGACCAGCCTCGCGACCTACGCGTCCGACTACGCGCGCGCCGAATCGCTGCGCGCGGCGCTGAAATCGGCGGCGCAATCGGCGGATGAAACGCATCGGCTGTATCGCGCCGGGCGTGAGTCGTTCATCTCCGATCTCGACGCGACGCGCACGCTGACGGCCGCGAAGTCGCAGCTTGCGGCGGCGGAGGGCCAGGTGGCGGTCGATCAGGTCAATCTGTTCCTGTCGCTTGGCGGCGGGTGGGAGGTCGGCGGGCAGAGCACGCCGGGCGAAACGCCGCCGCAGCTGAAGGCAACGCCTGTCGCCGCCAGGCCGACGGCGAAGTCCGGAGGGTCGGCGGCGTCGACTGTGAAAGCGCCCTGAACGGCATGCCTGGGAGAGTGACTCAGCGCTTCCGGGCCTGTGCCGCCGCCTGATGTATCGCCGCCCGCACCCGCGGGTACGTGCCGCAACGGCATACCACCGGCGTCATCGCCTCGTCGATGTCGGCATCGGTCGGATCAGGCTTGCGCTTGAGCAACGCGCAAGCCGCCATCAATTGCGCGCTCTGGCAATAACCGCACTGCACCACATCGAGTTCGATCCACGCGGCCTTCAGCGCCTGCGCCTCGCGTCCCTGCAAACCCTCGATCGTCGTGATCTTCTGCGTGTGCAGGCTCGACATCGGCGTCTGGCACGCGAAGCATGCGGCATCATCGAGATTGATCGTGCACGCGCCGCAGATGCCCACGCCGCAGCCGAACTTCGTGCCGGTCATGCCGAGATCGCAGCGCAGTACCCATAGCAGCGGCATGTCCGGATCGGCATCGATCTTCACCTTGCGTCCGTTGATGTTCAGTATTGCCACGCTCGTCTCCTGAGTCGCCGCGCCGTCCGTCATGCAAGCCGCAACGGCAGCGTGCGCAAACGCTGCCCCGTCAACGCGAACACCGCATTGCCCACCGCCGGCGCGACCGGCGGCACGCCCGGTTCGCCGACACCTTGCGGATGCAGCTGACTCGGCATGATGTCGACTTCGATCGCCGGGCACGCGTTCATCCGCACGACCGGAAAGTCCACGAAGTTCTTCTGCCGCACCTGACCGTTGACGATCGTAATCTCGTTCTGCAGTGCGCTCGACAGCCCAAACACGATGCCGCCCTCCATCTGCTGACGGATCAGGTTCGGATTCACCGGCAAGCCACAATCGATCACGCACAGCACGCGATGCACGCGAATCTGCCGGTTCGCCCCGATCGACACCTCCGCGACCTGCGCGACGACGCTGCCGAACGCCTCGTGCAACGCGACGCCACGCGCGCAGCGCGCGCCATCGGCGGCGGGTTTGAGCGGACGTCCCCACTCCGAGATTGCCTCGACACGCTTGAGGACCGCCAGATGACGCGGATGCTGCGCGAGCAGCATCGCGCGAAACGCGATCGGGTCCTGGCCGGCTGCCGCCGCGGCTTCATCGGTGAAGCTCTCGGTGAAGAAGGCCTGATGCGAGTGGCCGACCGAGCGCCAGAAGCCGACCGGCACCGGCAAGTCGACGATCTTGTGCGACACGCGCGCGGCCGGCCACTCGTACGGCTGATCGAACGCGCCTTCGCAGGTGGTCTTGTCGATGGGGATGTGCGGCACGCCGTAGTAACGCGCGAGCGCATCCGGCACGATCGCCTGGCCCGCCGACTTCGCATGCCACGCCACCAGCTTGCCGTGCTCGTCGAAGCCGGCCTGAAGCCATGCCGCACACGCGGGCCGGTAGAAGTCGTGCGTGAAGTCCTGCGCGCGCGACCAGATGGTTTGCACCGGACGGCCATCGGCTTCGCGCGCGATCGCCGCGGCCTGCGCGATGAAATCGAGTTCGAGGCGCCGCCCGAACGCGCCGCCCAGCAACTGCGTCTGTACATCGACGAGATCGGCGTCGATGCCGAGCGCTTTCGCCGCATGCTGCCGCGCGAGTGCCGGCATTTGCGTCGACACCCACACGGTCGCGGCGCCGTCCGCGACCTGCACCGTGCAGTTCAGCGGCTCGACCGCGCCATGCGCGAGGTACGGCGCGTGATACACCGCTTCGATCCTGCGCGCCGCGCGAGTCATCGCGTTGTCGACGTTGCCGATGTGGAAATACACATGACCGTCGCTATCGTCGAGCGCGTCGACGAGGCGGCGCTCCACCTCCGCGCTCGACACCTTCGCGGCCGCGCCGTCATGCCAGCTCACGTCGATCGCCTCGACCGCGGTCATCGCGCGAAACGCGTTGTCCGCGATCACGGCCACGCCGCCGGTGCCACCCGCATACGGCGGCACAGCGAGCGCCTTGACGAAGCCCGGCATCTTTTGCGCGGGTGTCGCGTCGAAATGCGCGACCGTACCGCCGAGCGTCGGGCACATCACGACGCTCGCATAGAGCAGACCGTTGGGCAGCACGTCGATCCCGAAGCGCGCCGCGCCATCGATTTTCGGCGCGGCTTCGATACGCCGCATGGGCTGGCCGATCAGCTTGAAGTGGGCGGCCTGCTTCAGGACGACGCTTCGCGGCAGCGGTTGGCGCGCAGCCATCGACGACAACTCACCGAACGTCGCCTTGTGCCCCGAGGGGTGCAGCACGTAGCCCTTTTCCGCACGGCATTCGCGGACCGGCACATCCCAGCGCCCGGCCGCCGCCCCGATCAGCATCACGCGCGCCGACGCGCCGGCCTCGCGCATCGGCGTCCACAGATCGTTCATGCTCGATGAGCCGCCCGTCATCATCGTGCCGATCTCACGCACCGCCTTGCTCGTGATCCATACGGTGGCGCGCCGGACGTAGCTGTCGTCGTCGGGGCGAAACGGCAGATCGTCGACGATGCCCTGCACCGCGTTGTAGATCCGGTCGATCGGCGCCTCTTCGACCCGCACTTGCGACCAGTCGGCGTCGAGCTCCTCGGCGAGCACCATCGCGAGCCCGGTATGGATGCCCTGCCCCATCTCGGCCTTGGGCATCATGATCGTCACGCGGTTGTCGGCGTCGATTTTGATCCAGCCGTTCAGCGCGACCTGCGAGCCTTGCGTCGGCAGCGGCGTCGACGTCATCAGGCGCTGCCGCGGCGGCAGCACGGCCCAGCCGACCAGCAGCCCGCCCAACGCACTAGCGCCGCCCAGCAGGAAAGTTCTGCGCGTCAACATGGCATGGCTCGCTCGGCTGGCTCGATGACAGGAAAGTGGCGACAGCGCCGATGCACCCGTCTTTGTCTGCGAATAGTAATAAGACGAATCGGCGAGCGTGAGACTTAAATGCGCGCGTGAGCCTGAAGCGGCCGTGAGGCGCGCAAAAGCGGGGATCGAAAGCGGCGTGGGAAAGTCGTGGGGCGTTTCATTAACTGCGATCGCGCGGGCGACGGTGTGCGAGCGTGACTAACCGCCTGCACACCGCAAACTCGCGCTTGAATCGATGACGCGACTGGATCAACGGCGGTTCGAACCCGACACCACATCGATCCACACGGCCAGCACGAGGATGCCGCCCTTCACGATCATTTGCCAGTACGCGTCGACGTCGAGCATCGACATGCCATTGTCGAGGCTCGCCATCACGAGCGCGCCGATCAGCGCGCCGTACACGGTGCCGGAGCCGCCGCGCATCGAGGTGCCGCCGATGAAGCACGCGGCGATCGCGTCGAGTTCGCCCATCGACCCCGCCGACGGCGAACCGGCCGCGAGCCGCGCGGTGTTGACGATGCCGGCGAACGCGCACATCAGCCCCATCAGCGCGAAGATCGCGAGCTTCACGCGGTCGGTGTTGACGCCCGAGAGCCGCGTCGCTTCGAGGTTCGAGCCGACCGCGTAGATGCGGCGTCCGAACACGGTCTGCGTCGCGATCCATGTGAAGATGCCGAGCAGCGCGAGCAGCAGCAACACCGGCACCGGAATGCCGCCGTAATTGTCGAGCATCGCGATGAAGCCGGCGAGAATCGCGCCCGCGCCGATTACCTTCGCGACGTCCTGCCAGAGCGGCACGACGCGCAGCTGATAACGCTGCCGATTCGCGCGCTGGCGGATCGTCAAGAATGCCAGCAGCAGGAACAGCACGACGGCGAGCGTGTCGCCGGCGAACCGCGGCAGATAGCCCTGGCCGACGAACACGAAGCTGTCCGACACCGGCGCGATCGTCGACCCGCCGGTAATGCCGAGCAGAATGCCGCGATACGCGAGCATGCCGCCGAGCCCGACGATAAACGACGGCACGCGCCGATAGGTTGACCACCAGCCGTTGAACATCCCGACCGCGATGCCAAGCAGCAACACGACCGGAATCGTCACGCCGATCGGCCAGTGCCGGTTCACGTCGAGAATCGCCGCGACGCCGCCGAGCAAACCAAGCAGCGAACCGACCGACAGATCGATTTCACCGGCGATGATCACGAACACCATGCCGCACGCGAGCATGCCGGTAATCGACATCTGCCGCAGCAGATTCGACAGATTGCGCGGCGTGACGAACGCGCCGTGCGTGAGCGCCGAAAAGAAAATCCAGATCACGGCGACGGCGATCAGCAGCGCGAGAATCTTGTAGCGCGCGAATAGTTGCTGGATCCGTTGCGCGCCGCCGAAGGCGCCTCGCGGCGCGGCGTTGTCGGTGCGTTGGGAAGTTACTTCGGGAGTCATGCGGCACTCGCTGCGGTTGGGTTCGAAGATAGATGCACGGGGCGGATCGCGGCGCCGAGAATGTCTTCCTGCGTGAGACCGTCGTTGACGAAGTCGCCGCGCAACTCGCCCTCGCCGATCACGAGCACACGGTCGCTGATGCCGAGCACTTCCGGCAACTCGGACGACACCATCACGATCGACATGCCGCGCTGCGCCAGTTGGAAGATCAGCTTGTAGATCTCGTATTTGGCGCCGACGTCGACGCCGCGCGTCGGTTCGTCGAGGATCAGCACCGTCGGGTTGGTCAGCAGCATGCGCGTGAGTACGGCCTTTTGCTGATTGCCGCCCGACAGACTTGCAATCGATAGCATCGGATTCGCGGCGCGCACCGAAAGCCGCTTCATTTCCGTCTGAATCGTGTCGAGCTCGGCAGCGGAATCGATGCGTCCGCCCGAGGCGAAACGCTGCAACACCGCAAGCGTGATGTTATGACCGACGCTCATGCCCGGCACGATGCCGTGGCGCTTACGGTCCTCGGGCACCATCGCGATACCGGCACGAATCGCGTCGATCGGCGCGCGAATTTTCAGTGGCTTGCGCTCAAGCACGACGCTCGCCTCGCTGACGCCCGCATACGCGCCGAAGATCGCCTGCATCAACTCGGTGCGGCCCGCGCCGACGAGCCCCGCAACGCCGAGAATTTCGCCGCGCCGCAACGAGAACGACACGTCGTCCACGCGCTTGCGACGCGGATTCGTCACGTCGAAACAGGTCACGTTGCGCGCTTCGAAGATCACGTCGCCGATCGGATGCGGCTCGCGCGGAAACAGGTTCTTGATCTCGCGGCCGACCATCAGCGAGATGATCCGCTCGGTCGTCAGTGCCTGCATCGGCTCGGTCGCGACATGGCGGCCGTCGCGAATCACGCTGATCGTGTCGCAGACTGCCGCGACTTCGTCGAGCTTGTGCGAGATGTACACGCAGGCAATGCCGCGCCGCTTCAGATCGCGCACGATGTCGAGCAGAATCGCGATTTCGGAGGCGGTCAGCGACGACGACGGTTCGTCGAGAATCAACAGCTTCGCGCGTTTGTTCAGCGCCTTCGCGATCTCGATCAGCTGCTGATGGCCGCCGCCGTAGTTCATCACGGGCTGCGCGGCGTTGATGCCGCTGATGCCGAGTTCGCGCAACAGTTCGTCGGCGCGCTGATACATCGCCGCGTAGTTCATGCGCCCGCCGGGCAGCGTGATTTCGTTGCCGAGAAAGATGTTTTCCGCGACCGACAGCTCCGGCACGAGCATCAGTTCCTGGTGAATGATGATGATGCCCGCGCGTTCGGTGTCGCGTACGCTCGCGGCCTTCAGCGGCTGGCCTTCCCAGGTTATTTCGCCATCCCACGTACCGTGTGGATACACGCCGGACAGCACCTTCATCAGCGTCGATTTGCCCGCGCCGTTTTCGCCGCACAGGCCCACGCATTCGCCCGGCGATACGCTCAGATCGATGCCGTCGAGCGCCTTCACGCCGGAAAAAGCTTTGACGATGCCGCGCATCGTCAGAAGAGGTTGCGTCATTCGGTATGCCTCGCTGCAAGGTGGGCCGATGTTCGACCACGCTCCGGGGCGCGATGACCCGGGAGCGTGGCGTTCACATCGCGCCCTTCTCCGTTTTATTTGCTCGCGAGCTGTTCCTGCGTGTAGAAGCCGTCCTTCACGACGAGGTCGAGGTTGGCCTTCGTCAGCTTGGTCGGCTGCAGCAACACCGTATCGACCTTCTTCTTGCCGTTATCGTATTGCGCATTGAAGGCTGGCTTCTCGCCCTTGGCGAGCGCGACCGACAGCTTCGCCGCTTCGCCGGCGATCAGCTTCAGCGGCTTGTAGACCGTCATCGTCTGCGTGCCGGCCGCCACGCGTTTGACGGCAGCGAGGTCGGCGTCCTGACCCGAGATCGGTACCTTGCCCGCGAGGCCTTGCGCGGCGAGCGCCTGGATCGCGCCGCCAGCGGTGCCGTCATTCGACGCGACGACTGCGTCGATCTTGTTGTTGTTCGCGGTCAGCGCGTCCTCCATGATGCGCAGCGCGGTCGATGCGCTCCACTCCGGCACCCACTGCTGGCCGACCACCTTGATGTCACCCTTGTCGATCGCCGGCTGCAGCACCTTCAACTGGCCCTGGCGCAGCATCTTCGCGTTGTTGTCGGTCGGGGCGCCGCCGAGCAGGAAGTAGTTGCCCTTCGGCCGCACGTCGTAGACGCCTTGCGCCTGCATCTCGCCGACCTTCTGGTTGTCGAACGAGATGTAGGCGTCGGTATCGGCGTCGAGAATCAGCCGGTCATACGACACCACCCTGATGCCCGCTTTCCTCGCTTCGGCCACCGCGTTGCCGAGCGTCTTCGAGTTGAACGGCACGATCACGATCACGTCGACGCCGCGCGAGATCAGGTTTTCGATCTGCGAGATCTGACGCTCTTCGCTCGCATCGGCCGATTGCACCGACACCTTCGCGCCGAGCTTTTCCGCCGCGGCGACGAAATAGTCGCGATCGCGCGACCAGCGCTCGACGCGCAGATCGTCGATACAGAAGCCGATTTCCGGGTGATCCTTGCTGGCGTGCGCGAGCGGCGCGGCGAGCGACAGGCTGGCGAGTACCGCTCCGCACAACAGCGAACTCAGTACGTTACGACGCATGGCGAATTTCATTTCTGTCTCCTTTGTGTTGTGATAGCCGGGAATACCGGACGTATCGGTCTGCGCTGCGAGCCGCAGACTCGGACAAGCGACAACCCACAGCTTGCTGGTGCGCGCGATCCGTGTGGTCGCGCGATCTTTATTCAAAGTCCGCTATAAATCGCCTGATTCACGATGTTTTCCATCTGCTCCTGCTGCCCGCTCACATGCCGCGGATTCAGATCGCGCGCCAGCGTGTCCGCCGCGAGCGTCGACAGCGAATAGTCGCCTGACAGGATCTTGTGGCCTAACTCGCCATCCCAGCCCGCGTAGCGTTGCCGCTTGAACTGTTCGAGACGCTGGTTTTCCACCAGCACCGCCGCGCGTTCGAGGCCGAGCGCGAGGTTGTCGATCGCGCCGATGTGGCCATAAAACAGGTCTTCCGCATCGACACTCTGGCGCCGCAGCTTCGCATCGAAGTTCATGCCGCCGCTCGTGAAGCCGCCGTGGCGCAGGATCTCGTAGAAGGCCAGCGTCAGTTCCTCGACGCTGTTGGGAAATTGGTCGGTATCCCAACCATTTTGCGGATCGCCGCGATTCGCATCGACGCTACCGAAGATGCCGAGCGCAAACGCGGTCGCAATCTCGTGATGGAACGAGTGGCCCGCGAGCGTAGCGTGATTCGCCTCGATGTTGACGCGAATCTCCTTGTCGAGGCCGTGCTGCAGCAGGAAGCCGTGCACGGTGGCGACGTCGTAGTCATATTGATGCTTGGTCGGCTCCTGCGGCTTCGGCTCGATCAGCAGCGCGCCCTTGAAACCGATCTGGTGCTTGTGCTCGACCACCATGTGCAGGAAGCGCGCAAACTGCTCGCGCTCGCGCACGAGGTCGGTGTTGAGCAGTGTGTCGTAGCCTTCGCGGCCGCCCCACAACACGTAGTTTTCGCCGCCGAGGCGCAGCGTCGCGTCGAGCGCATGACGCACCTGGGTCGCGGCAAAGGCGAAAACCTCAGGATTCGGATTGGTCGCGGCGCCGGCCGCGTAACGCGGATGCGAAAACAGATTCGCGGTGCCCCACAACAGCTTGACGCCGGTATCCTGCTGCTTGCGCGCGAGGTAGTCGGACACGCGCAGGAAGTTCTCGCTGTATTCCTTCACGCTCGCGCCTTCGGGCGCGACGTCGGTATCGTGGAACGTGTAGTACGGCGTGCCGAGTTTCGAGAAGAATTCGAATGCGGCGTCGGCCTTCTGAAGCGCTCGCTCCATGGCGTCGCCGGGTTGCTGCCACGGCCGGCGGAACGTGCCCTGGCCGAAGATATCGACACCGGGCCACACGAACGTATGCCAGTAGCACACGGCGATCCGCAGATGGTCCTCGAGCGTCTTGCCGAGTACCTGCCTCGTTTTGTCGTAGTGACGGTACGCAAGCGGGTTGTCCGATTGCGGGCCTTCATAACGGATCTCGGGAATGTGTTCGAAGTAGGACATCGGCGTCTCCAATGTATGCTGCATTGCAACCCGCGCGGCGTGGCCTTGCTGGCCGACGAGGTGACGCCATGCTGCCGCTTGCACGATGTGTCGGCAATTGCGATATTTCGCAGCGCGCTTGATGTTTCTTACCGCCCGCGCGTTTGTATACTGCCGTCACGCGATTCGGCGCCTAGAATAACCAGACGCTTAAAAACGGGGGCTGCTTCTTGGCACCCGACACAACGGAGACAAAGGCGCGTGGTGTATCGATCCACACGCCGCTTACCGCCATGACCCGTCCACAAGCACCTCAGACGACCCATCGGATCGCGCTGCTGTTCAACGCGAACAAGGTCTACGATCGCGAGATCATCACCGGCATCGGCAACTACCTGCTATCGACCCGCGTCGCATGGGATCTGTTCCTCGAAGAAGACTTTCGCTGCCGGCTCGCGGGTATCCAGCGCTTCGACGGCGACGGCATCATCGCGGACTTTGACGACCCCGCCGTCGACGAGGCCCTGCGCGACTGTCCGCTGCCGGTGGTCGCCGTCGGTTCGTCGTACGAGGATCCGACGCAATACCCCCCGGATTTACCCTATATCGCGACTGACAACAGCAAGCTCGTGTCGCTCGCGTACACGCATCTGATCGGCGCGGGCCTCGAAAACTTCGCGCTGTACAGCCTGCCGCAGGCGCAGGAAAACCGTTGGGCGCAACAGCGCGAGCTCGCATTCGCGCATCTGCGCAGCGCGGACGGTCGCAGCGCGGCGCAGATCGATACCGAGATCTATCGCGGTCTGTCGACCAGCGCGCCGTCGTGGAACCAGGCCATCGAACAGCTCACCGCATGGCTTCGGCAATTGCCGAAACCGGTCGGCATCATCGCAGTGACCGACGCGCGTGCACGGCATTTGCTGCAGGCATGTCTGATCGCGGGCATTCCGGTGCCCGAGGAAGTCGCGATCATCGGCATCGACAACGATCCGCTCACGCGTACGCTGACGCGCATTCCGCTGTCGTCGGTGATTCAGGGCACCGAGGAAATGGGCCGCACCGCCGCGCACATCCTGCATCAGATGCTGCACGGCGCGCGTTTTCCGGGTCGTCGCATTCTGGTGCCGCCGGTCGGCATCAATGTGCTCGAATCGACGCGGCATCAGCCGCTTGCGAGTCCCTATGTGATGCGCGCGCGCCATTTCATTCGTCAGTACGCGTGCCAGGGCATTCGGACCGAGCAGGTGGCCGACTATGTGGGCGTGTCGCGTTCGTCGCTCGAAGAGTATTTCCGGCGCGAGCGTCAGTGCACCGTGCATCAGGAGATCCTGCGCCACAAGCTCGACGTCGCGAAGTCGCTGCTCGCGAAACGCGATGCGTCGAGCGCGGAAGTCGCGATTCGTTGCGGCTTCACGTCGCTGCAATACATGTACGCGGTATTTCGCCGCGAACTCGGCTGCACGCCGCGCGAATACCAGCAGCGCGCGGGCCCGAAGACCCAAACCGCTGGCTGAGGAAGCTTTTCTATTTTTTCTTCGCACTGACCACATGATCAGCATCGCACAACTTTCTTCCGAGCCGTGGGGCACGCTGCAGGGCGGCGATCGCGCGCGGCTCTATACGCTGCGCAACGCGCACGGCATGAAGGTCGCCATCAGCGACCTCGGCGCGACGCTGGTGTCGTGGCACGCGCCGGATCGTGCCGGCCGTCTCGGCGATATTCTGCTCGGTCACGACACGCCCGCCGAATACGTGGCTGCTTCGACCTACATGGGCGGACTGATCGGCCGCTGGGCGAATCGCATTGCGGGCGCGCGCTTCTTGCTCGACGGCATCGAGTACACGCTCGATCGCAACGAAGGTCCGAATCTGCTGCATGGCGGCACGGTCGGTTTTCATCGCGTGTTGTGGGACGTCGCCGAGGACGACGGCGCGTTGCTGATGCGGCTCGAATCGCCCGAAGGCGATGCCGGTTTTCCGGGCAACGTGACGGTGCAAGTGCGCTATTCGCTCGACGACGACGGCACGCTGACGATCGGATACGAAGCGATCACCGACGCGCCGACGCCGCTCAATCTGACGAGCCATCCGTACTTCAACCTGACCGGGCGCGCGGGCACCGACATTCGTGGCCACGTGCTGTCGATCGACGCCGAGCGCTTTTTCGAAGTCGACGCAACAATGATTCCGTGCAAGCTCGCCGACGTCGCGGGCAATGCATTCGATTTCCGGCAGAGCGCGCCGATCGGCGGACGGCTCGACTGGCCGCATGCGCAGCTCGCGCGCGCCGGCGGCTTCGATCATTGCTACGTGCTGCGCGAGGCACGGCCAGACGCGATCAACGGCAAAGACGGCGATGCGCCGCCGTTGCGCGAAGTAGCCTGCGCGTACGATCCGGGCAGCGGACGCGAACTGACCGTCGCAACCGACCAGCGGGGTCTGCAGTTCTACACAGGCAACGCGTTGAACGGCAACCCGGGACGCGGCGGCATTCGCTATCAACGGCACGCCGGTTTGTGCCTCGAGGCGGGCGGTTTTCCGAACGAGGTCAATATGGCCGGACAGGACGAAGTGATCGTGCGACCCGGCGATACTTACCGGCAAATCACGACATATCGCGTCGACGTGCGCAAAGGTGTGTGACTGGATTTACGTGCGCTTTTCCATTGTTTTACGAAAACCGCGACGGCGACATTACAGCTCGCCGACTGCCCGTTCTCGACAATACTGAATTAATCGGGTAATGGTTTTCCCCGAGTGCGCCCCCTTCTAAACTTCGTTTATGGCACCGGTGATGCTGCGGTGCTGGATAGAAAACTACGGAGGGAAACACCATGAAATCGCTTATCCAGGCAGTTGCGCTGGCGACGGCGATCGCCGCGCCGGTCGCGTCGTTCGCACAATCGCAACAGCCGATCACGCGCGCCGAAGTCAAGGCGGAGATGCAGCAGCTCGAACAGGCGGGCTATAACCCGGCCACCGCGCTCGATGCCCAGTATCCAGCGGACATTCAGGCGGCCGAGGCGCGCGTCTCCGCGATGAACGCGAAAGGCCAGGGCGACACGTCGGGATATGGATCGTCGATGGGCGGATCGTCGCAAGCGGGCCATCATCCGATGTGGGTCAATCCGGACGGTCAGTGAAGACTGGCGAACGTATAGCAAGCAGCGCTGGCGAGGCAAGATAAGTGAGTTAAGAACCTTTTTCGCCTGCGCGGTTTTCGCCGTTTCGATCTGATATGAAGCGAGCCATGCTTTCGAGGCATGCGCTCGCTTTTGCATTTCTGCGGTCTTCAAGAACGCACCGCGAATTCAGTCGTGACTCGTTGGCATTGCGGCGCCACTGCTGAATCAGCCAGAGCGCGCCTGCGGGCATTCTGCCTGGTACCAGATCTCGACCTGACGCTGCGCGCGCTCAAGACTCGCCGGATAGTCAGGATCAAAGCGCCGTTCAGGGTGATAACCCGCTTGCTGCAGCGCCGCCAGTTCGCTCATGCTCCGCTCGTGCGTAGCCGGTGCCTTGTTCCTAAGGTCGGTCAGATCACGGCATTGCGTTGCACTGAGATGGGTTTGCGCGCCGCCATTGCCGCCGTCCGTGGCACAGCCAACGAGCGTGAGCAGCAACGCGGCGGTGATCGCGCGCATCTGCGTCGTGATGTTCATTTCTTGCCTCCTTTCGGTAAGCCAACCCTTGAATTATTCGAAGCGTCCGCGAAAGTCGCCACCCATTTCATCAACAATCCCACTCGATACGGACATAGACTTTCCCGTGGTGAATGCCGATTTCCCTGTGCATCAATTGACCCGACGTGTTCCCCTCAACGAGGGAGCCACGCTCCCTCACTCCAAGGAGAAATGCGATGCCCCGCACCGCCGCTGAAAAACGCGCCGCTCTCCGCGCACTGCACTCGTCCGGCTGTTTCGTGCTGCCCAATCCATGGGACGTGGGCAGCGCCCGTTATCTGCGCACGCTTGGCTTCAAGGCACTCGCCACCACGAGTTCCGGTTTTGCGTGGTCGACCGGGCATGCGGACAACACGCTGCCGCGCGAAACGATCCTCACGCACCTGCGCGCGATCGTCGATGCGACCGATCTGCCAGTCAATGCCGACTTTGAAAACGGCTTCGGCCGCGATCCGGAAGAAGTGGCCGAAAGCGTGACGCTCGCGGTGGAAACAGGCGTCGCGGGTCTGTCGATCGAGGATTCGACCGGCGACCCTGCCGCGCCGCTCTTTGCAGTCGACGTCGCCGTGCAGCGGCTCAGCGCGGCGCGCCGCGCGATCGACCGGACCGGCGGTGACACGCTGCTGATTGGCCGCGCGGAGAATTTCTTCGCCGGCAAGCCCGATCTCGACGATGCCATCGCGCGTCTGAAGGCCTATGCGGCGGCGGGCGCCGACTGCCTGTACGCGCCCGGCATCCAGACGCGCGAGCAGATCGAAGCGGTGGTCGCGGCAGTCGCGCCGAAGCCCGTCAATCTGCTGATCGGCTCGACATCGGCTCTGACGTTGCAGGACGTGGCCGCGCTCGGCGTGCGGCGGATCAGCGTCGGCGGCGCGCTCGCGCGCGCTGCGTGGGGCGGCTTCATGCAGGCCGCTCAGGCGCTGGCCGATGGCCGCTTCGACTTCACCGGCGCGACGGCGGCCAAGCAGCTCAATCAACTTTTCGATCGCAACGCGTGAAGCGCCCGAACGCCCTGAACTGCGCAGGTTCCTCCCCGCCGCGCAAACCTCTATAGCAGGAGATCGCCATGGCTCGCGAAATCATCCGCGTCGAACCGTTGTCCACGTACCTCGAAAAATTGAAAGCGCCGGCCTGCGCCGTCACGCGTCACGGCGATACGGTCTACGTGTCGGGTCTTCCGCCATTCGATCCCGAAACCGGAGAAGTGATCGACGCGCCAATCGAACGGCAGACCGAACTCGTGCTCGAGCAGATGAAGCTGTGTCTGGAAACAGCCGGCTCGTCGCTCGATCACGTGCTGAAGTGCAACGTCTATTGCACGTCGGTCCAGAAATTCGCCGCGGTCAACGCGGTCTACCAGCGCTATTTTCCGGTCGATCCGCCGGCGCGCATTTTCGTCAACGTGCCCGCGTGGCCGGGGCATTTCGACATCGAGATCGATTGCGTCGCGGCCGTCGGATAGGCGCTTCGCAGGCTGCGCATCCAGGCGTTCGCCCGCCGGGTCGAGTTCGCCGGAATCCCCCGGCGTTTCCGATGAGAAAAGCGCGCGAACCTCTGAAGGTGCGCGCAAAGGCACCCGCCACGCCGAATGTTATGATCGGAAACGCCATTCGCCCGATCAAGCGCATTCCCGACCAGCGGCAAGCCTCATGGACACCCACCTCACCAAATCCGCCGATACATCCTCCACCGACCTCGGGCGGCGCGTGCGCGCCGCCCGTCAGGCGCAGGATCTGACGCTCGAAACCGCGAGCCGCCTGTGCGGCGTGTCCCGCTCGACGCTGTCGAAAGTCGAAAACGGCCTGATGTCCCCCACTTTCGACGTGCTGCAAAAAATCGTGTTGGGCCTGAAGATCGAAATCGGCGAACTGTTCGGCTCGACGCCGAAAGTCAGCGCAAGCGGCCGGCGCGCGCTGACGCGCAAGAACGAAGGCCAGCGCCACGCGTATCGCGGCTATCAGATGGAACTGCTCGCCACCGATCTCGCGCACAAGGCGATGCTGCCGTTTCGCATCCGCATCTCGGCGCACACGCTCGACGCATTCGACGACTGGGGCCGCCATGAAGGCGAGGAGTTTCTCTACGTGATCAGTGGCAGCGTGTGCCTTTATTCGGAGCTGTACGCACCGACGCATCTGAACGCGGGCGACAGCCTCTACTTCGACAGCCGCACAGGCCACGCGGCGGTGTCGACCAGCGACGAAGACGCCGAAGTGTTGTGGATGGCGACCAACGCGGACCTTCCGCACACGCCGCCGCCCGCGAACGATTCGACCAGGAAATAGCGCGCTGCCGGCTGCACGCATACTCGGCGCACATACTCAGCGCGCCGCCAGCGCCCGTTGCGCGAGTTGCGCGATATGCAGTGCGTGCTGCCCCGTGCCGTGCGCGATCTGCTCGCGGCAACTGAAGCCGTTGGTCAGCACGATGGTTTCCGCATTCGCCGCCATAGCGTCGCGCACGGCCGGAAACAGCTTGTCCTCGCCGATCTTTTCCGATAACGCGTGATGCTCGACGTTGAAGCCGAACGACCCCGCCATCCCGCAGCAACCGGTATCGAGCAGTTTCCATTTGACGCCGAGCTTGTTCAGCAACGCCGCATCGCCCTGCATGCCGAACAGCGCCTTCTGATGACAATGACCATGCACGATCACCTCGGCGTCGAGCGTCGGCCACTCGAACGGCTGACGGGCGACGAAATCGGCGAACAGATACGTTTGCGCGGAAAGCTTCTTCGCCAACGCATGGTCGGGCAGTTGCTTCAGCAACTCGTCCTTGAAGACCGATAGACAGCCGGGCTCCAGACCGACGAGCGGCACGCCGGCGGCGATGTCGACCGCGAGATCGTCGACGATATGCGTGAGCAGTTCGCGCGCGCGTTCGAGCAGGCCGAAGTCGTACAGCGGACGCCCGCAACACAAACGCCTGTTCGGCAGCGCGACTTGCCAGCCGAGTTGCGTCAGCACATCAGCGGCGGCCTGCGCGATCTCGGGCGTGAAGTGGTCGTTGAACGTGTCGACCCACAGAATCACCTTCTTTGCGTCGCCACCGCGCGCGTGAATCGCCGATGCTTGCGACGGTGCGCTCTGTCTATAAGTTGCAGCGGCAAACTGCGGCAATGCACGCGTCTGCGCCACACCCGCGATCCATTTGCCGAGCGCGGACAAACCGGGCGCCGTCGTCAGAAAGTTCGTCGCGCGCGGAAAACGCGCGGCCCACGGCGCCCATTCGCCGATCCGCCCCATCAACAGTGCCTGACGCGGCCGTCGATGATTCTCATAGTAGTGAGAAAGGAATTCCGCCTTGTACGACGCCATGTCGGTATGCGTCGGGCAATCGGACTTGCAGCCCTTGCACGCGAGGCAGGTATCGAGCGCTTCTTTCACTTCCCGGCTGTCCCAGCCATCGGCGATCAGGTCGCCCTGCAGCATTTCCCAGAACAGACGCGCGCGCCCGCGCGTCGAGTACTTTTCCTCGCGCGTGCCGCGATAGCTCGGACACATTGTCCCGCCTTCGAGCGAGCGGCATTTGCCCATGCCGATGCAGCGTTCGATCGCGCGCTGGAAACCGTCGCCTTCCTGGCTCGCGAACGCGAGCCTCGTATGCAGCGTTACCGGCTTGTACGCGGACCCCATGCGCAGGTTTTCATCGGCGCGGTATGCATGCACGACCTTGCCCGGGTTCAGGCGATTCGCCGGGTCCCAGATCGCCTTGAATTGCTCCATCGCCTGCATCAGCTCGGGGCCATACATGATCGGCAGAAACTCGGCCTTCGCCTGGCCATCGCCGTGTTCGCCCGACAGCGAGCCGCCGAACTCGACCACCAGTTCCGCCGCTTCGCGCAGGAACCCGCGCCACGTCGCGATACCTTCGGCGCTGCGCAGATCGAATGTAATGCGCGCGTGCACGCAGCCGTCTCCGAAATGGCCGTACAGGCTCGTCTCGTAGCCATGGCGATCGACGAGCGCCTGAAACGCGCGCAGATAATCGCCGAGCCGCAGCGGATCGACCGCGGCGTCTTCCCAGCCGACCACCGGATCGGGCTTGTCGCGATCCACCGACAACGCGACCGCCGACGCGCCCGTCTCGCGAATCGACCATACCTTTGCCTGCAATGCGCGATCATCGACGAGCATCGTCGATATCTCCGGCCCCGCCGCGCCCGACTGAAAATACGCGGCAGCGTCGCGTGCCTGTTGCAGCACCTCGTCCTGCGTATCCGCGCCGAATTCGAGCACGACCCACGCATCGCCTTCGGGCAGCAGTGCGATCTCCTCCTTCTTCAGGCCGCGCGCCTGCAAGCCGCGAATGATCGCGCGGTCGAGTCCCTCGATCGCAATCGGCCCGCAGCGCATGAAATGCGGCACGGCGTCCGCCGCCGTATAGATGTTATTGAAGCCGACCACGACGATCGCGCGTTTCGCCGGACTCTTCACGAGACGGACTTTCGCCTGCAACGTGACCGCGCAAGTGCCTTCGCTGCCAACCAGCGCACGCGCGACGTTGAAGCCGTTTTCCGGCAGCAGTTGATCGAGATTGAAGCCCGACACACGCCGTTTGATCCGTGGAAATTTCGCGCGAATCCGTTCCGCGTACGTGTCGCGCAGTTGCTTGAGCGCCGCGTAGATTTCGCCTTGACGGCCACCCGCCGCGATGATGCGTTCGAGTTCTTCGTCGGAGGTCGGACCGACCCAGAAACGCGCGCCGTCGAAGGTCGCGATTTCAAGCGCCTCGATGTTCTCGACCGTCTTGCCGGCCATGACCGAATGCGCGCCGCACGAGTTGTTCGCGATCATGCCGCCGAGCGTGCAGCGGCTATGCGTGGCGGGATCAGGCGCGAATGTGAGGCCGTGCTGTTCGGCGGCATCGCGCAAGGTATCGCATACGACGCCCGGCTCGACGATCGCGACGCCCGCAAGCGGATCGATCGATACCACGCGGTTCACATACTTGCTCGCGTCGGCCACGACTGCGACGTTCACGCACTGGCCGTTCTGCGACGTGCCGCCGCCGCGCGCGAGAAACGGCACGTCGTTGCGCCGGCATGCGGCGAGCGCCGCGAGCAGATCGTCGATATCGGCGGGTACCACGACACCGAGCGGGATTTGCCGATAGTTCGACGCATCCGACGCATACAACGCTTTGGAACCCCGATCAAAGCGCACTTCGCCGCGCACATGCTTGCGCAGGTCGCTTTCGAGCGCCTGCAATAGCGCGGCGCTGCCGGCGAAAGGCGCAGCGACACGCGGTTCATTCGATGTGCCGCGCTCGTCCACGGCGCCACTCTGCGCGCCAACCCGCCGCTCTTCATCCAATGACAATGACGTCCCCACTGCGCACCTCGTCTGCGATGCCGGCGCCCGCGCCGCCGTATGCGCTCAGGCCGCCTGGCTTGCGGTCATCCGGAAGATGCCCTGTGCGTTGCCCGCGTCGAAACGCAGGTCCGTTTCCCAGCGGCGCGCGTCCTGATCGAAACTGCGCTTGCGCGTAATGAATTCGTAGAACGAGCCCGGCACATCGCGCGTGACGACGCTGCCGTCGGCCGCGCGAAATTCGCGCTGCACGATGTCCGCGCGATACGCGGTCTGAAACACGCGCCCGGAACGCGAATGCTCGACTTCCGGCTTCATCGGCCGACCCTTCGCCTTCTGTTCGTCCGACAGCATGAAGACGTCCGCGACACGATCGGTCGCGTGATTGAACGCGTTACCTTCGGTCGCGATCCATGCCATTTCCGCCGATTCTTTCAACAATACGTCGTAATCGGCTTCGTGTGGCATGTCGTGCTGACGCGCGAACGCACCGACGATCAACGGTAGCAACTCGTGCGCCGCATCGAGCGGCAGCACGCCGTCGCGCTCGAGCTCCCACAGAAGGCCATGGGCGCGCGGCGTCAATGGGTCTCGCGATGCACCGATCACGTTCGTCACCGCCTGCTGGAACGCCGCCGAAAAACGCTCCGGATGCAGTTCGCTGACGAAGAACTGCGCGATCTCGTCGGGCGCGTCGTCATGCGTCCATGCGCGGCCGGTCATGCCGAGACGATCGAGCGGATAACGGCCGTTGATCCGAAAGCCGAGCGGCCGCAGGATGCGCGCGAACGCCGCCTCGCCGGGCGGCAGCGCGCCGCTGTGCGGCCACCGCACGGTGCGCAGCGCGCCATGATCGAAGTACACGCTGCCGCCGGCGGCGACGGTTTCCTCTGTATAGCGGCGGCCGTTTTCCGAGCGCGCGAGCAGGTCGTCGAACAGCGCCATGTTCATCGCCTGTGCGAGTTCGGCGCGCGTGACGCTGCCGCTTTCCCACTCGTTCAACACCTGCGGATGATTCAGCGTCGCAAAAAGGCGCGCGGTTTTCTCCGGACCTGGCAGCTTCTGCAATAGTTGTTCGACGTTCGCATTCTTCAGGTTTCGCATCCGGCTTCTCCAGGCTTTACGTTGAGCGCTCACACGAGCGCTTCATGATGAGCGAGATTATTCGCAATCCGCTCCGTTTCCGTAAAGCGAGATAAAATCGACACTTGATGCGCTTTTGGAATTAACGTGCGGAAGTTCAAGATTCCCAACATGGGCGCGCTGCTCGCGTTCGAAGCCGCTGCGCGGCACCAGAGCTTCACGCATGCGGCGCGCGAACTGTTCCTCACCGAAAGCGCGGTGTCGCGACAGATCAATACGCTCGAAAGCAATCTCGGCGTGCGGCTGTTCGTGCGCGTCAAGCAACGCGTGGTGCTGACGCGCGCGGGCAAGGTCTACAGCGCGCAGGTGCGACGCTCGCTCGAACACCTCGATCGCGACACGCTGTCGATCATCGCGCACGGCAGCGGCGGCGGTTATCTGGAGCTCGCGGTGTTGCCGACTTTCGCATCGCAATGGCTGATTCCGCGCATGGCCTCGTTCAATGAACAATACCCTGAGGTGCGCGTGAACATGGGCGTGCGCACCGCGACGTTCCCGTTCGCCGACACGCATTTCGAAGCGGCGATTCACTACGGCAAGCCGACCTGGCCGGCTACGTCGGCGGATTTTCTGTTCCGCGAGGAAGTGGTGCCGGTCTGCGCGGCGAGCCTGCTGAAGCGGCCGATCCGCAACGCCGCCGAATTACTCCACTATCCGCTGCTGCATTCGACGACGCGACCCGACGGCTGGGCGAGCTGGTTCGCGAATCTCGGCGTCGACGACAACCGCACGATGCAGGGCGTACGCTACGAACTGCACACGATGCTGATCAGCGCGGCCGCGGCCGGACTCGGCATTGCGCTGGTACCGCGCTTTTTCGTCGACACGCAATTGCGGCAGTTCGGTCTCGTGATTCCGTTCGACACACCCGCGCTCGCCGAGGCCGCGTACTACCTCGTCTATCCGACCGAGTTGAGTCACGGCAAACCGCTCGCGAGTTTCCGCGAGTGGCTGCTGCGCGAGGCGGCCGCATACGGCGCGATTTGTCCGGAGTTGGCGCAGCGGCCCGAGGGGACGTGACGCGACGAAAGCCGCAAGCGTCAGCGATCCTGTCTCGCCTGCGGCTGCGCGCGATGTTCAGCTGTCCGTGCGCGCCTGGGCCAATGCGGCGAGATTGCCTTCGCCGAAGCCATGATGTCCCTGGCGTTGCACGATCTCGAAGAAAATCTCGCCGGCGCGGCGGCGCACGAAGGTCTGGAAAAACAGCAGCGGCAAGCCGTCCGCGCCGATCTCGCCATCCACGAGCACGTGCGTGCGCCGCAGTCGCTCGACATCGAGCCCGTGGCCCTGCAAACGTGCATCGAGCTGCTCGTAGTAGCGCGGCGGCGGCTCGACGAATTCGACGCCGTTCGCGAGCAGACGCTCGACGCACGCGAAGATGTCGTCGGTGGCGAGCGCGATGTGCTGCACGCCTTCGCCCGGATGATCGGGCAAATACTCGTGCATCAGGTTGGTCCGGCCCGTGCCTTCCTCGTACAGCGGCACGCGGATCGCGCCGCACGGCGACACCATCACGCGCGATTCCGCCGACACATGCCAGTTCGCGTGCAGTTCGTGGATCTCGCGAAAATTCAGCAGGTCGCGATAGAAGTCGATCCACTCCTGCATGCGGCCTTCGCCCACGGTTTGCGTCAGATGATCGACCGCGATCAGGCCGCTGCCCGCGTGATTCAGATCGGCTTCGGCGGTGTCGATTTCGATGGGGCGGAAGTCGATGTCGAAGATCGAGATATCACCGAGGCCGCCGCGCTGACCGCCTCGCCCGCGCCAACGATCGACGAAATAGATGTGCGAATCGCCGATGCCTTGAATGGCCGGAATCAGCAGTTCCCCCACACCGAGGCGTTCGCCCTCGAACTCCCATGCGCCGAGTTCCACCGCGCGTTCGAACGCGCGCTGCGCGTCGGCGACGCGAATGCCGATTGCGCAGATGCCGACCCCGTATTCCTCCGCGTAGCGCGACGCGAACGAATCGGGCTCCGCGTTGATCAGGAAATTCATCTCGCCCTGGCGGTACAGCGTCACGTCCTTGCTGACATGACGCGCGATCGCCTTGAAGCCGAGCCGCGTGAAGGTCTCGCCGAGCGCTTGCGGAACGCGCGCGGCGAACTCGACGAACTCGAGGCCGGCCGTGCCGAGCGGATTGTGCTCCGGCGCCAACACGGCGCACTGTGCGGCCTCTGGAGTGGGCAAGTCGCTGGGCATGACAATCTCCTTGTACGGTCTTTCGATGCGGTGGCCGGTGTTGCCGGGGGTTCGGCGCGAACCGTTCCGGCCGTTCGCGATGGGCTGCGTGATCTGTGCTCGCTCGCGGCGTGCGCGCGGTGTGCCGCGGAAAAAACGGGCCGCGGCGGCTTTCGCACCGTGTTTTTACACCGGGTCGCGGGGCATTCGCAACCGTCTGCTCCGCGCAACCTCGCGCACCGCCTCGATGAACGCACGCCCCACCGCCGACGGCTGCGCATCCGAGCGACGAATCAGCCCCACCGGCTCGCCGGTACCCGCAGACGGCAGCGGCAAGCGCACCAGCATGCCGTGCGCGAGTTCGTATTCGACCGCGCTTTGCGGCACGAACCACACCGCGCCGTTTTCGAGCGTCAGCGCGCGCCCCGTCGATACCGACAACACCTCGACGAACGCCGACAACGGCGCCACGCCCCACGCGCTCAAAAGGCTCTCGGCCGATTGGCGAATCAGCGTGCCGAAGGGCGGCAGCACGATCGGAAATTCCTCCAGCGACGTGGCCGGCAAGGCCGTCCCCTGCGCGAGCGGATGCCCGGCCCGCACGACCGCGATCAGCGGCTCGGTAAAGAGTTGCTCGAAGCTCAGGCCGACCATCCGCTCGGGGTCCGCGAGGCGGCCGATCGCGAATTCGATCGAGCCCGCTTTCAGGCATTCGAGTAATTCTGGATTCGCGCCGGTCGCGAGTCGCACGATCACGCGCGGCCACTGCGTCGCGAATTGCCTCAGCACGGGCGGCATCAGCACTGCGGCGACCGTCGGCAGCACGCCGACTTCGAGCGTCGCGGAGGCCGCGCCCTCGGCGCGAGCAAGCAGGTCGACGCCCTGGCGCAGCGCGCTCACGCAAGCGCTCGCGTGCGGCATGAAAAGCTGTCCCTCGCGCGTCGGCACCGCACCGTGACGGCCGCGCTCGAACAGCTTCACGCCAAGAATGGCCTCCAGCTCGGCGACTGTCTTCGACACCGCCGGCTGCGTGACGGACAGACTGTCAGCCGCCCGCTGGACGCTGCCGAACTGCGCGACGGCCAGAAAGCACTGCAGATGACGGAATTTGACGCGGCTATCCGCGAGACTGCGTTGCATAACGGAAGGTTATACGAAACGGGCAAAAACGTCATTTTTCATAACCGCACGCTTTGTATAAAGTGCGAGTCATAACGTCGCATCCCCACGATTCCTCCAACGGAGACACCTCATGGAAGATTCAATTCTCTCCCCGCGAGATTTCGCGTCCCATCCCGAATATGTCTATCCGCCGTACGGTTCGTCGGTAAAGCGCGGTCCGACGCGTCCGCTGATCCCACTGAAAGAACGGCTGCGCGACCAGCGCGTGCCGGTCTACGGCACCGACGATCTCGACCCGCTCGACAACGACCTGACCCGCAACGCGGTGCGCAACGGCGAACCGCTCGGCGAGCGCATCATCGTGACGGGCCGCGTGCTCGACGAAGGCGGCCGCCCGGTGCGCAACACGCTGGTGGAAGTCTGGCAAGCGAACGCAGCCGGCCGCTATGTGCACAAGGCCGACCAGCACGACGCGCCGCTCGACCCGAACTTCCTCGGCGCGGGCCGCTGCATCACCGACAACGAAGGCCGCTACCGCTTCATGACCATCAAGCCGGGCGCGTATCCGTGGGGCAACCATCCGAACGCATGGCGTCCGCAGCACATCCACTTCTCGCTGTTCGGCAACCACTTCGGCTCGCGTCTCGTCACACAGATGTACTTCCCCGGCGATCCGCTGCTCGCGTTCGACCCGATCTTTCAGGGCACACCCGAGCGTGCCCGTGAGCGTTTGATCTCGAAGTTCTCGCTCGACATTACGCAAGAGGCCTACGCGCTCGGCTACGATTTCGACATCGTGCTGCGCGGCCCGAACGAAACCCCGATGGAGCGCTAAGCCATGACGACCCTCAAGCAAACGCCTTCGCAAACCGTTGGCCCCTACTTCGCCTATGGTCTTTGCCCGCAGCAATACGACTTCGACTTCAAGAGCCTGTTCACGCACGTCCTGGCCGACAGGGAAGCGGCCGGCGAGCACATCACGATCGTCGGTCAGGTGTTCGACGGCGACGGCAAAGTGGTCGGCGACGCGATGGTCGAGATGTCGCAAGTCGACTCGAATGGCCACTATCCGGAATCGCGCGAGGACATCCTGAAGACCGGCTTTCACGGCTTTGCGCGCGTCGGCACCGGTACGGACGCGCACAAGCGCTTTATCGTCGAGACGGTGAAGCCGGGCCGCGCGGCCCCCGACGAAGCGCCGCACATCAACGTGATCCTGACGATGCGCGGCATGCTGCTGCATACGTTCACGCGTATCTATTTCGAGGACGAAGCGCAGGCGAACGAGCAGGACGCCGTGCTGGCGTCGGTGCCGGCCGAGCGCCGCGGCACGCTGATCGCGCGTCGCGATCCGGGCGCGGCCAACGTGTATCGCTTCGACATCCACATGCAGGGCGATAAGGAAACCGTGTTTTTCGACCTGTGATGCGCGATTTGTCGCGAAACGCCGAGCACTAAAGATCGAGCCCGCCTTGCGCGGGCTTTTTTTTGCGTCGGCGGTTCGCGGCGCGCCTGCGCGCGCTCAGCAGCGGAAATGATCGATGCTTTGTCCGGCGTGAATCGCTCGCGCGAGCCACGCCGGTTTATCGCCGCGACCGTCCCACTTGTTACCGAACGCGTCGCGATACAGCACCGCGGCCACGGCGTTCGCATCGGCTTCGAGCGATTCGGCCAGCGCTTCCAGCGTGATGTCGTGGTCGTTCATGCGTCGGCGGATCCACGCGATCATGCGCTCGCGCAGGTTCTCATCGCGTTCGAACAGTCGTTGTTGTCCTTCTCGTTCTTTCATAACGTATTGGTGTCGCAGCTCTTGCTGGCATTAGACAAATTGGCAACCCGCAAAGCAACGCGAGGCAGGTGCGTAGTTCAATTTGAACGGAAGCAATTCGACGGATTCACGTGATCCTTGCAAATGCGTGAAAACCCGCATTTGCAAGTGATGCCTGTCAAATTCTGAATTAAAGCGCCTGAGTTGAAGCTCTCGGATCAAGGGAATCGGCTACTGGTAGCATCGACGTGGCTCGAACCGCGCCCGTGTTTCGCGTGATAGATCGCCTCGTTGTTGCGAGGGAACTTCGGCGTATGGAAAGTCATTCTAGCATTCGATGTATTTTGTTGGCCGCAACAAAGGACTTTTTCCAATTGCACTTGTTGCGAGACTTCCAACGTTTGAGTATTCATCGATTCCGCCGCGCGATTGACGGAGAATGCGAGACTCGGTATTCGCCAGAACATCTTGCATCATCGGCCCGACATCAGGAGACACGACCATGCCCGCTTCGACCGCCATCCTCACGATTCTCGCCGCGCTGCTTCTAGGCGCGATGAGTCCGGGGCCGAGTTTCGTCATCGTCGCGCGCAACGCGATCGGTCTGTCGCGTGGCGACGGTCTGGCGACGGCGCTCGGCATGGGGATCGGCGGCGTGTTTTTTAGCGGCATCGCGCTGCTCGGGCTCTATACGCTGCTCGCGACGGTCGAATGGCTCTACGTCGCGCTGAAAGTGGCCGGCGGCGTTTACCTGGTCTATCTGGCATCGAAAATCTGGCGCGGCGCCGCGAAGCCGCTCGCGTTCAGCGAGACGCAAACCGGCAGCGGCGGCAATCCACGCAAATCGTTCTGGGTCGGCCTGAGCACGCAGCTCAGCAATCCGAAAACGGCCGTCTATTACGGCAGTATCTTCGCCGCGCTACTGCCGCAGCATCCGCCGGTGTGGTGCTATTTCGCGCTGCCGCCGGCGATCTTCGCGATCGAAGCGGGCTGGTACACGATCGTCGCACTGTGCTTTTCGAGCAAACGGCCGCGCGAGATCTATCTGCGCTGGAAAGCGTGGATCGATCGCATCGCCGCGAGCGCCGTGACCGCGCTCGGCCTACGACTGATCCTGAACGCGCACAAGGTGGGGATTTGACGACTGATCAGCGCTACCCCGCGCGCACGCCGCCCTTGCGCGTTGCGCGGATTTCGACAGCGTGGTCGGTCTTGAACAGCGCGCGCGTGCAGCAACAGCGGCGCGACACGCTGGACGCCACTGTTCGACCTGCTCGGCGACACCTACGACCCGCTCACGGTCGGCAACTACAACGAGAACTGGTGGCTGCCGGGCGCGCTCGGCGACGGGCTGTGCCGGGCTGCGACAATCAGACCGGCGTTGCGCTCGGTCTGCGGACGATTTTCTGAATCGTTCCCGCTCGTCATGGCAAAACGGGCGTCACGGATGCCGCGCATAAAAAAAGGTGCCGCGAACGGCACCTTCTCGTACTACAGGCAGCTTCTGCTGAAGCTTAGAAGCGGTGACGCAGACCGACCGTAGCAGCGGTCTGGTTCTTTGACGACGACGTCGGAACCGTGTTGTCGCCGCTGTAGATCGAGGCCACGCCGCCGTCACCCATTGCGTGCTGGTACACAGCCTGAGCGTAGACGTCGGTGCGCTTCGACAGCGAGTAGTCAGCTTGCACGCCGATCTGGTGGTAACGGGTCTTCATGTCGTTACCGTCAGCGTTGATGCCGTAGCCGCGTGCGTCGGTGAACGTGTACGCGATGCCGAGGCCGAGAGCCGGGGTCACGTTGTACTTGCCGTTGACTTCGTAGTTGTTGGTATGGCCTTGACGCTGGCCGGGTGCTGCGCCGACCAGGTTGTCGATGCGCGATTGCGTCCATGCCACGCCGACGGTCGCCGGGCCGAAACCGTACGAACCCGCTGCGCCGAACTGACGCTGGCGGAAGTTGCCTTGCAGCACGCCCGCGGTGTTCGCCAGAACGCCGTCCGATGCGCCGCTCGCGTTAGCAGCCGGGTTGTTCTGCTGTGCGTACGCAGCACCGAGGTGCAGGCCTTGCCACTGGTATGCGGCGCCCAGGCTGTACTGACGGTTGTTTGCGAAGCCGCCAGCCTGGTTCGAGAAGCCGTACGTGCCGCCGAACGTCAAGCCAGCGTAGTTAGCGCTCGAGTACTTGACCGAGTTGTTGACTGCCAGACCACCGTTGGTGTTCAGGTTGTCGTTGTTGAACGGGTGCGCGAAGTACGTGCCGCCCCAGCTGCCCGTTGCGGTCAGCGGTGCGAGGTAGTCCTGCGCTGCGTCGTACTGGCGACCCAGCGTGACCGTACCGAATTGCGCGCTCGACAGACCGACGAACGCCTGACGGTTGAACATGCCGTTGTTGTTGGCGAACTTGCCGTTGTTGACGTTGAAGCCGCTTTCCAACGTGAAGATTGCCTTCAGACCGCCGCCCAGATCTTCCGAGCCACGCAGGCCGAACCTGCTCTGGTTGATGCCGCCGCTACCTGCTGCCCACTTGGAGTTATGGGCAACGTTGCTGGTGTACGTCAGGCCCGCGTCGATCAGACCGTACAGGGTCACGCTGCTTTGTGCGTGAGCGACCGAAGCGAACGATGCGGCCGCCGCAACGACGATGAGACTCTTTTTCATGGAAACTCCAATTCGAAAAATTTATACGGGGAGCAGGACCTGCCTCGGCAGCTGATGCATCGCATCCGCCGCCGCCCGCGTGGCCGAACCGTTGGGATCGACCGGGCACCCTTGAAGCGAAGCGTGAGTGTAGGGGGACACCCTGGTAGCGACGCTGGCAATTCGCGCAACAGGATTTTTCGAAATCCGCAACAATGCCAGAGCCGATGGGGATAACTTCTTGTTTTCCCGTCATTTAATGCAAGATGAGAGTGCCGGATCGCTAGCTCCGGCCAAAAGAATTGGCAACGCACCAATATTCGAAGTTGTGCGTTTGCAACAGTCCGTTAATACGTGTGACGTAATCGGGTCCGAGCAAATTGACGAGAAGCCAGTCTTTATTTGGGTAATCGGATAGTTGAAGTGATGGCTTTCCGCGTCGATTGAGAATTATTTTGCGAGCCGGGGAACTTAATGGAGTTAATGCAGTCCTTTTCGCGCGATCGGTAATTAATCGTTTTTTCAGCGGGGCGATTAACCGCCAAACATTTGCAACGGCATATTCATGTAATTTCGATTGGCCGGCGCAATCAATGGCTGCCACTCCGTGGCGGCGCAACGGTCCCGGCCTGGCGTGCCCAGGCAGCATCGCTATAAAAAACCGCCATTGCGGCGGTCTTCTGACTTCTCGCTTTAGCGAGCACCATCACTCGCTTCTTAATAAGATGCGCACGCGACTCGAAGAAGCCTTCAGTACGGGCATTGCCCGGAGTTGAATTGCGGCGCCGCCCGCCGCGTGACCATACCCGTGCTGAAAGCGGACGGCGTGCATCAACAAGCCTTCCGCATTCAATTAACGGCGGGGCCGTGTCCATTTATACGCGGAGTTTCCCTGATTACGCGCGACCGCTGCTTATGGCTTGCGCTGGGTGCGCCTGAGCGCCTCCTCGTCCCCGGGCGACGAACCCGGCGCGAGCGGGTCGGCGTCGGGCGGGGTGTCGGGCAACGGACGCGGCTCGCCGTTGGGTTCCTCGAGCGGCTGGTTGGCAGGCGCGACGGGATCGATGGTTGGATCAGTTTGCATGGCGGCATCCAGGTGGATGGGAAGATCTCCCAACGCTGGACGCGCAACGGCTATTCCTGCGATCGCAGGCGGCGCTTGATGCACGGGTTGGCGGGCCCGCTTCCAGCCGCCCGAACGTGCGAGCGCCGCACGGCGCTGGAGGGGCCCCAAGGTGGCCCAAAAACAAAAAAGGGTCCCGGAATTCGGGACCCTTTTTCTCGATACCTTGGTGGGCCGGGTGGGGTTCGAACCCACGATGTCCTTTCGGAGGTGGATTATGAGTCCACTGCCTGCAACCAACACGGCGTCCAGCCCAAGAAAAAAGACCCGGTTGTGAAGGCCGGGCCGTTTCGTCGATTGGCCGACATACTACATGAAAAAGGGGCCTCCGCAACCGCTTCGCTTTCGCGAAACGACTTGGAGGCCCTTTGATCGCATCATTTGCAGCCAGCCGCGGCGGCTGCCGTCAATTCCCCTCGAGGAACGACTTCAGCTTGTCCGAACGGCTCGGATGACGCAGCTTGCGCAGCGCCTTCGCCTCGATCTGACGAATCCGCTCGCGCGTCACGTCGAACTGCTTGCCGACCTCTTCGAGCGTGTGATCAGTGCTCATTTCAATACCGAAACGCATGCGCAACACCTTCGCTTCGCGCGGCGTCAGCGAATCGAGCACGTCCTTCACGACGTCGCGCATGCTCGCGTGCAACGCCGCATCCGCCGGGGCGACCGTGTTCGTATCTTCGATGAAGTCGCCCAGATGAGAATCGTCGTCGTCGCCGATCGGCGTTTCCATCGAGATCGGCTCCTTCGCGATCTTCATGATCTTGCGGATCTTGTCTTCCGGCATTTCCATCTTCTCGGCCAGCGTGGCCGGATCCGGCTCGAGACCAGTTTCCTGCAGGATTTGACGCGAGATGCGGTTCATCTTGTTGATCGTTTCGATCATGTGAACCGGAATCCGGATCGTGCGCGCCTGGTCGGCGATCGAACGCGTAATGGCCTGGCGAATCCACCACGTCGCATAAGTGGAGAACTTGTAGCCACGACGGTATTCGAACTTGTCCACGGCCTTCATCAGGCCGATGTTGCCTTCCTGAATCAGGTCGAGGAACTGCAGACCGCGGTTCGTGTACTTCTTCGCGATCGAGATCACGAGACGCAGGTTCGCCTCGGTCATCTCGCGCTTCGCCTGGCGCGCCTTCAGTTCGCCGGCCGCCATCTGACGGTTGGTTTCCTTCAGGTCCTTCAGCGGCAGCACCACGCGCGCCTGCAGATCGAGCAGACGCTGCTGCTGTTCGCGGATCGCCGGAATGTTGCGCGTGAGGATCGCGCTATACACATGCCCCTCGGCGACGATCTTGTCGGCCCATTCGAGGTCCGTCTCGCTTCCCGGGAAACGCGCGATGAATTCCGCGCGCGGCATGCCGCACTTGTCGACGACCGTATGGAGGATCTGACGCTCGACCTGACGCACTTCATCCACCTGCGCGCGCAGCGTGTCGCACAGACGCTCGACGGTACGCGCGGTGAAGCGGATCGTCATCAGCTCGTTCTGGATGGTTTCCTGCGCCTTCAGATACGACTTTGACTTGTAGCCTTCCTTCTCGAACGCGCGACGCATCTTGTCGAACCATTCGCTGATCGACGCGAATCTTTCGAGCGACGCGCGCCGCAGCGCTTCGAGCTGCGCGGCGTTGGCCGTGGCTTGCGCCGTGCCATCGTCTTCTTCCTCGTCCTCTTCGTCCTCTTCCTCGGCTTCCTCGTCTTCATTCTCGATCGCTTCCGCCTCCTGCGCGGAGAAGCCGTCGGCGTCTTCAGCATCGGCGTCGATCAGACCGTCGACGAGTTCGTCGATGCGCGCTTCGTCGTTGGCGACGCGCTCGGCCATCGCGAGAATGTCGGCGATCGTGGTCGGGCACGCGGAGATGGCCATCACCATGTGCTTCAGGCCGTCTTCGATGCGCTTCGCGATTTCGATTTCGCCTTCACGCGTAAGCAACTCGACCGTGCCCATTTCGCGCATGTACATACGCACGGGATCGGTGGTGCGGCCAAATTCGGAGTCGACGGTGGACAGCGCGACCTCGGCTTCCTCTTCGACTTCATCGTCCGACGAAGCTGCGGGCGCGTTGTCGTTGAGCAGCAGCGTTTCAGCGTCCGGAGCCTGTTCGTAGACCGCGACGCCCATGTCGTTGAACGTGCTGATGATGCCTTCGATCGCCTCGGTCTCAGTGAAGTTGTCCGGCAGGTGATCGTTGATTTCAGCGTACGTGAGGAAGCCGCGCTCCTTGCCGAGCTTGATCAGCGCCCGCAGCTTGGAGCGACGCTCTTCGAGTTCCTCCACCGTGCCCGGCTGCGACGACGCGAACGCATCCTTCAGCAGCGCTTTTTCCTTTGCACGACGGTCGCGAGCCTTGACCTTCTCCGTTTTGCCCGGTGCGGCGGCAGCGGTTTCTTCGGTGTGGGTTGCATCGTCATCGACGGGTACTTCATTCAGCTTTTTCGTCATGGAGTTCGCCGTACCGGCTGTAGTCTCGATCCCCGGCTGTTGGACAACAGCCGGTCGAACCGTGGATACTGGAGTCACGCGCGCTACCGCATCGACCTCAACGGCAGCCGCTTCCCTTGCGCTTCTGACACCCGCCCGCCTGGCGGCCGGCGGTGCTGCGGCATTCGCCGCCCGAACCGATGCGGCCTGCGCGGCCGCAGTGGTCGACGACTTTTTCCCGGCAGCCGGTGCAACGCTGACAGCAGACGTTCTTCTGGCGGACGCAGTCAGCTTGGCTTCGGTAACTTTTCCGGTGCGCTTTTTAGCGCGTGAGCCTGTTGTCTGATTTCCGCCTGTCGTCTTTGCCATCGCATCGCCTTTCGCCTTTGCTAGGAAAACCCTTGAAAAAACAAACCGCTAGAAACTTTTGATTGTACCACCCAAGATTTCGGCCTCTCCGTTACAGCCCGAGCTGACGCTTCATGTCGGCCCGCTTGCGGTTGAGCTCCGAGAACTCGGCAAATTCTTCCGGCGTATGCCGGGACTGTCGCGAGAGCTGCTCGAGGCGATCGCAATAAGCGTCGTATCGCATCTTCAGAATCGCGGCCTTCAACTCCTCGCCGACAATCCGTTCCTGCTCGCGCCGTTCCTCGATGACGACCGCGTCCTGCGGGTCTTTCAGCAGCAAATCCCTGACATTTTCATCATAGTCTAGAATTTTGCGAAAGATTTCCTCGAAAGTCGGGGCGTTCGCGCCGTTTCGCAAGAGATCCGATAACAACTGGAACGCTGCCGAATCGCCGAGAGCGCGCGCGTGCGTCGTCACTTCCGCGAACAGTTCCCCGTGCCGGGTCACGTTAAGCAGCGCCTCTTCGGCCTCTTCGTCGAGCATCGCGACCGTGCGCGGATACATCACCAGATTGCGCAGCGTCTTTTCCTCGATGCCGGTCACGCTGCGCCGGTCCTTGCGGGCCGGCGCCTCACGCGCCGCGGCCGCGATCCGCGCGTCGATCTCGCAAAGCGCCGCAACTTCGCTGAACGGCACATCGAGCCGGTCGGCGAACATGTGCATGATCTGCGCACGCAGCGCATTGGCCGGCAACGCCTGCAGCAGCGGTTTCGCGTCGAACAGCGCGCGGGCTTTGCCTTCGGGCTGATCGAGCTCCTTGCCGGTCAGCACCTCGTTGAGCATGAATTGCGACAGCGGCATCGCCCGTTCTACCTGCTCGGCGAAAGCCTCCGTGCCGAACTCGCGCACGTAGCTGTCCGGATCGTGCTCGGTCGGCAGGAACAGGAAACGGATTGTCCGGTTATCGGCCGCATGCGGCAGGCACGCATCGAGCGCTCGGCGCGCCGCGCGCCGGCCGGCCGCGTCGCCGTCGAAACTGAAGATGACCGTGTCGGTCTGGCGCATCAGTTTCTGCACATGAATTGGCGTGCAGGCTGTGCCGAGAGTCGCGACCGCGTTCTGGAAGCCCAATTGGGCCAGCGCGACCACGTCCATATACCCTTCGACGACCAGCACGTAATGCCGCTCTCGAATCGCAAGACGCGCCTCGAACTGCCCGTACAGCTCGCTGCCCTTGTTAAATAGCGGCGTTTCGGGCGAATTCAAATACTTTGGCTCGCCGCCGTCGAGCACGCGGCCACCAAAGCCGATTACCTGCCCTTTGACATTGCGGATCGGGAACATGATCCGCTCGCGGAAGCGATCGTAGCGGCGGTTCTGACCCTGCGCATCGGACTTTTCGCTGACGATCACGAGACCTGCTTCGACCAGCGCGTCATCGCGATAGTTCGGGAATGCCGCCTCGAGATTTTGCCAGCCTTCCGGCGCATAGCCGAGGCCAAAACGCGCCGCGATTTCGCCAGTCAGGCCGCGTTTCTTCAAATATTGAATGGCGCCCGGCGCGCCGCGCAGCTGCTTGCGGTAGTAATCGCAGGCGGTCTGCATCAGGTCGGACAGCGCGGTGGTGACGGCCTTGGATGCCGCCGGCGCATAGCCGCCGCCGGAGCCGCTAGCACCCGCGCCGCCATATCCGGGCGAAGGCTCGTGCGGCACGGTGAGACCCACCGATTGCGCGAGCTCGTTGACCGCTTCGGGAAACGATGCGCCCACGTGTTCCATCATAAAACCGATGGCTGTGCCATGAGCACCGCAGCCGAAGCAGTGATAAAACTGTTTAGTCGGACTAACCGTAAACGAGGGGCTCTTCTCGTTGTGAAACGGACACAGCCCCATGAAGTTCGCGCCGCCCTTTTTCAGCTGCACATACCGGCCGACCACGTCGACGATATCGACGCGGTTGAGCAGGTCCTGCAGGAATGACGGTGGGATCACAGTAAATGACGCTGCCTGGAAAGCTTCAAAATCCAAGCCCGGGGTCCGGGCTCGACTCCGTGACCGGTCCCGCGCCTCGCCTTCCACGAAGGCGCGCGCGACCCGGGCAAACCGACCGAATTACTTCGCGAGCGCTGCCTTGACCTGCGCCGAGACGGCGGTCATGTCGGCGCGGCCGGCCAGCTTCGGCTTGAGCACACCCATCACCTTGCCCATGTCCTGCGGGCCGGCCGCGCCGGTTTGCGCGACCGCCGCCTGCACTTCGGCAATGATTTCCGCTTCGGACATCTGCTCAGGCATGTACGTAGAAAGAATGGCCAACTCGGCCTTTTCCTTGTCAGCGAGATCCGTACGTCCCGCGGCCTCGAACTGGCTGATCGAATCCTTGCGCTGCTTGATCATCTTGTCGATGACGGAGGTTATGGCGGCATCGTCGAGCGTGACCCGCTCATCGACTTCACGCTGCTTGATCGCGGCAAGCAGCAGGCGGATCGTCCCGAGACGTTCGGTCTCGCGCGCCCGCATGGCAGCTTTCATATCGTCGTTGATCCGGTCCTTGAGGCTCATCATTCACCTGCATTGCGTTGAAAAGTTGAAAAACCGGCCGGTTGACGGCGGCGATACCGCCGCATCAGCACGAAAACCCGCTTGGGACTTCTTCCTCAAGCGGGTTGGCGCAATTTGCGTAGTGGATGCGACCCTGCCGGATGGCCCGAGGGGCCGGGTTTGCCGTGATGGCACTGTTGTGCCGCCATCGGCTTCGATTCTGCCGCGCCGCGTACAGCGGGGCAACGCTAGAATTAGTAGAGCTTCTTTGGCAGCATCTGGCCACGCAGACGCTTGAAATGACGCTTCACTGCCGCCGCTTTCTTGCGCTTGCGTTCGGCTGTGGGTTTCTCGTAAAACTCGCGAGCGCGAAGTTCCGTCAGCAAGCCGTTTTTCTCCATGGTGCGCTTGAAACGGCGCATGGCGACTTCGAACGGCTCATTGTCTTTTACGCGGATGGTCGTCATTTTTCAATAACGGAACTTTGTAAAGGTTCAGGAGTATAGCAGAGCTTTCTCACAAAGCCATTGCGCCGTCAAGCCCCCGCGCGTATTCGGCGGCCGCCTCGCCGGCCGCGACACCGGAGGCCCACGCCCACTGGAAGTTGTAGCCGCCGAGCCAGCCGGTCACGTCGACCGCTTCGCCGATGAAGTAAAGGCCGGGCACGCGCGCGCTCATCATCGTCGTCGATGACAAACCGCGCGTATCGACGCCGCCGCGCGTCACTTCGGCCTTGCGATAGCCCTCGGTGCCGTTCGGCGTGAGTGTCCAGCGCGACAGCGCCTCACCGATGCGGCGCAACGTCTTGTCCGGCAGATCCGCCACGCGGGTCTCGGCGGCCACCTGATGGGTGTCGAGCCACACATGCGCGAGCCGCTGCGGCACCCATTCCGATAATAGATTGGCGATCTGCCGCTTCGTGCCGTTTTTCGCGTCGACGAGCGCGGCCGCCGCGTTGCGCTCCGGCAGCAGATTGATGTGGATCGGTTCGCCGGGCTGCCAGTAGCTCGATATCTGCAGCACGCCGGGGCCCGACAGGCCGCGGTGCGTGAGCAACAGATCTTCGGTGAACTCGGCGCCGGTCTTTTTATCGCCAGTCGACAGCTGTACTTCGAGCGACACGCCCGACAGCGCCGCGAACGGCTCCCAGTCGGCCGGCGCGAAGGTCAGCGGCACCAGCGCGGGGCGCGTGTCGATCAGCTTGTGGCCGAACTGCCTGGCGATCCGATAGGCGAAATCGGTCGCGCCGGTCTTCGGGATCGACAGACCGCCCGTCGCGATCACGAGCGCACGGGCGGTGATCGTGCCCGCCGTCGTGCCGAGCAGGAACTGCCCCTCGGCGTCCTGGCGCACCTCTTCGACGGACAGCGGCGTACGCCATACAACCCCACCGGCGTCGCATTCGTGTTTCAGCACGTCGATGACCGCGTCGCTCGACTGATCGCAAAACAGCTGGCCCTTGTGCTTCTCGTGCCACGTCACGCGATGCTGCTTCAGCAGCCCCATGAAGTCGCGCGGCGTATAGCGCGCGAGCGCCGAGCGGCAAAAATGCGGATTCGCCGACAGATAATTAGCCGGCCCCGCAAACAGATTCGTGAAGTTGCAGCGGCCGCCGCCGGAAATTCGGATTTTTTCCGCGAGACGCTGCGAATGGTCGATCAGCGCTACATGTCGGCCGAGTTGCCCGGCCACGGCCGCGCACATCATGCCGGCCGCGCCCGCGCCGATCACCGCGATATCGAAGGATTCCATGGGGCCGCATTGTACCTGTCGGGCCCGCGCGTCCATGGCCGTGGCCTGCCAGCCGCCTGCGCCTGCTTGTCCGCGCTGCTATACTTTCAGGCTTACCTTTCACTTTCGGGTGCGCGTCACGTGCGCCTGTCTCAAGCGATTCATCATGCTCGTTCTCGGCATCGAAAGCTCCTGCGACGAAACCGGTCTTGCGCTCTACGACACGAGGCGCGGCCTGCTCGCGCATGCACTGCATTCGCAGATTGCGATGCATCGGGAGTACGGCGGCGTTGTGCCGGAGCTTGCGTCGCGCGACCATATCCGCCGCGCGCTGCCGCTGCTCGAACAGGTCATGGAGAGCGCCGGCGTCGCGCGCGGCGACATCGACGCGATCGCTTACACGCAAGGGCCTGGGCTCGCGGGCGCGCTGCTGGTCGGCGCGAGCGTCGCAAATTCGCTGGCGATGGCGTGGAACAAGCCGACCGTCGGCATTCACCATCTGGAAGGGCATCTGCTGTCACCGCTGCTCGTCGACGAGCCGCCGCCGTTTCCGTTCGTCGCGCTGCTGGTCTCGGGCGGTCACACGCAACTGATGCGCGTGACGGACGTCGGCGTCTACGAGACGCTCGGCGAAACGCTCGACGACGCCGCCGGCGAAGCCTTCGACAAAACCGCCAAGCTGCTCGGCCTCGGCTACCCGGGCGGCCCCGAAGTCTCGCGCATGGCCGAGTTCGGCACACCTGGCGCAGTCGTGCTGCCACGGCCGATGCTGCATTCCGGCGACCTCGATTTCAGCTTCAGCGGCCTGAAAACCGCGGTGCTTACGCACGCGAACCGGCTCGGCGGCGCAAACATCTGCGAGCAGGCGAAGGCCGACCTCGCGCGCGGTTTCGTCGATGCGGCCGTCGAAGTGCTGGCGGCGAAGTCGCTCGCGGCGCTCAAGCGCACGAAACTGAACCGGCTGGTGGTCGCGGGTGGTGTCGGCGCGAACGCGCAGTTGCGCGAAGCGCTGTCGGCGGCCGCGCAGAAGCGCAATTTCTTCGTGCACTATCCTGACCTGTCGCTGTGCACGGACAACGGCGCGATGATCGCATTGGCCGGCGCGCTGCGTCTGCAACGCTGGCCCGAACAGGCCGGCAACGACTACGCGTTCACCGTGAAGCCGCGCTGGGATCTGACGTCGCTCGCGCACTGAACCGCCGCCCCAAGAAGACAAAAAGCCACTTTACAAGCGGCTTTTTTGCTTCAATGCTTTCGCAACGAAACGGCGTGGAGCGATCAAGAACGTATCAGGCGAGGCGCTTGTCCCGCTCGATCAGCGCATACGCGCTGTGATTGTGAATCGACTCGAAGTTCTCGGCTTCGAGCACATACGCGACGATACGCTCGTCGGCATTCAGACGCTGGGCAACGTCGCGCACGAGGTCTTCGACGAACTTCGGATTCTCGTACGCGCGCTCGGTGACAAACTTCTCGTCCGGGCGCTTGAGCAGGCCCCACAATTCGCACGACGCTTCGTCCTCGGCGATACGGATCAACTCTTCGACAGCGACGTCGCCGTTCAACTCGGCGTCGATCGTGACATGCGAGCGCTGGTTGTGCGCGCCGTACTGCGAAATCTTTTTCGAGCACGGGCACAGGCTCGTGACCGGCACCAGCACCTTCAGGAACAGCCGCGTCGCGCCTTGGCGGCTCTCGCCCGTCAGCGCGACTTCATAGTCGAGCAGGCTCTGCACGCCCGACACCGGCGCGGTCTTGTTCACGAAGTACGGGAATGACACTTCGATGCGGCCCGCCTCGGCCTCGAGCTTTTCGAGCATTGCGCCGAGCATCGTGCGGAACGTGGCCAGTTCGAGCGGCGCGTTATTCTCTTCGAGCAACGCGACGAAGCGCGACATGTGCGTGCCCTTCTGCTCGGCCGGCAGATGCACGTCGAGATTCCACGTGCCGATCGTCGGCTGCACTTCGCCGCCTTGCGCGCGAACCGTCAACGGATGACGCACGCCCTTCACGCCGACCCGCTGGATCGGAATCTGGCGCGTATCGGGGGTGCTTTGCACGTCGGGCATCACGAAGGCGGGATTCATCTGATTCATTCTTTTGTCCTTTCTGGAAAGCGCCGGGCTGCGCCAAGGTTTTCTCTGCATCGGGGACTATCGCGCATCGACTTTGACACGCCCAGCGGCCGTGCGGATCAGCGCGCAACGGCGAACGCCGGCTCCCGCCGGCGTTGGGTGACGGCCGAAACGGCCGTCGGTTCAAACTTGGGATTGCCGAAGCCGCCGTCGCATGACGGCGGCATGCGTCGCACCTACCGCGGCACGACAGCCGGCAGCGCTTTACGCGACGCGCTTCACCGACGACTGACCGCCGAGCGCGCCGCTCGCGAGGAAGCGTTCGCGGATCGACCTGGCGATACCCGCAGCGTCGAGACCGCACGCGGCGAGCAGCTTGGCCGGGTCCCCATGATCGATGAACCGGTCGGGGAGGCCCAATTGTAGTATGGGGCGCATAACCCCACTCGCGAGCAGGGCTTCGACGCAGGCCGAACCCGCGCCGCCCATGATGCAGCCTTCCTCGATGGTGACGATCGCGTCGTGCGACTCGGCCAGCTTGCGCACGAGCTCGGTGTCGAGCGGCTTCACGAAGCGCATGTTCGCGACGGTGGCGTCGAGTTGTTCGGCCGCCGCGAGCGACGGCGCGACCATCGTGCCGAACGCGAGAATCGCGATGCGCTTGCCGGCCGGCGCCGACGTCTCCCGACGCATTTCGCCCTTGCCGAACGGCAACGCGCTCATCTGCTTGACCGTGGCGACACCCGTGCCCGCGCCGCGCGGATAGCGCACCGCGGTCGGATGCGACTGCTGCAACGCGGTGTACAGCATCTGCCGGCACTCATTTTCGTCCGACGGCGCCATCACGGTCATGTTCGGAATACAACGCATGAACGCGAGGTCGTATGCACCCGCGTGCGTCGCGCCGTCCGCGCCGACGAGACCCGCGCGATCGATTGCGAACACCACTGGCAGGTTTTGCAGCGCGATGTCGTGAATCAGCTGGTCATACGCGCGTTGCAGGAAGGTCGAATAGATCGCGACGACCGGCTTCATGCCGTCCGCGGCGAGGCCGCCCGCGAATGTCACCGCGTGCTGCTCGGCGATGCCGACGTCGAAGTAACGATCCGGGAAGCGCTTTTCGAACTCGACCATGCCCGAGCCTTCACGCATTGCCGGCGTAACGCCGATCACGCGCGAGTCGAGTTCGGCCGCATCGCACAGCCATTCGCCGAACACCTGCGTATAGGTCTTCTTCGACGGCGTCGCGGCCGGCTTGATGCCCTCGGCAGGGTTGAACTTGCCCGGGCCGTGGTACAGCACCGGATCGGCCTCGGCCAGCTTGTAGCCTTGGCCTTTCTTCGTGACGACGTGCAGGAACTGCGGCCCGCGCAGCTCCTTGATGTTTTGCAGCGTCGGGATCAGCGAATCGAGATCGTGACCGTCGATCGGCCCGATGTAGTTGAAGCCGAACTCCTCGAACAGCGTGGCCGGCACGATCATGCCCTTCGCGTGCTCCTCGAGCTTGCGCGCCAGATCGAGCACCGGCGGCGCGACGCGCAGCACGCGTTCGACGCCCGCGCGCGCGGCCGCATAGAAGCGCCCCGACATCAGACGCGCGAGATGGCGATTGAGCGCGCCGACGGGCGGCGAGATCGACATGTCGTTGTCGTTAAGGATCACGAGCAGCGGCACGTCGTCTTCGACGCCCGCGTTGTTCATTGCCTCGAAGGCCATACCGGCCGTCATCGCGCCGTCGCCGATCACGGCGATGCCCATACGGTTGTCGCCCTGCAGCTTGCTCGCGATCGCCATGCCGAGCGCAGCCGAAATCGACGTGCTCGAGTGCGCGGTGCCGAAGGTGTCGTATTCCGATTCATCGCGTTTCGGGAAGCCCGAGATGCCGCCCAACTGACGCAGCGTGTGCATCTGGTCGCGACGACCGGTCAGGATCTTGTGCGGATAGGTCTGATGGCCGACGTCCCAGACGATCCGGTCGTGCGGCGTATCGAACACATAATGCAGCGCGATGGTCAACTCGACCGTGCCGAGGTTGGACGAGAGATGGCCGCCCGTCTGCGATACGCTGTCGAGCACAAAGGCGCGCAACTCGTCGGCAAGCGGCTGCAATTGGCGGCGATCGAGGCGGCGCAAGGCTGCCGGGTCGTCGATGGTTTTCAGCAAGTCGTACATCGTCGTTCCATTGTAGGAAAACTTACGCGCCCGCACTTCATACATGCACCCCGGGGATGGAGAGTGCGCGGTGGCGGGCTCTCGCGTTCAGCTGGCCCGGTTCACGACCAGGTCGGCCAGTTCGGCAAGACGCTGCGCACGAGCGCCGAACGGTGCAAGCGCGGCGTACGCGTCGCTGCGCAGTTGCTCCGCCAGCGCGCGCGACGCGTCGAGCCCGATAATCGACACGTAGGTCGGCTTGCCATCCTTCGCGTCCTTGCCGGCGGTCTTGCCGAGCGTTGCGGAGTCGGTCGTGACGTCGAGAATGTCGTCGACGACCTGAAACGCGAGGCCGACCGCGGCAGCGTAGGCGTCGAGCGAAGCCAGCGCCCGCGCGTCCGGGGTCTCGCCGGCCAGTGCGCCCATCCGCACGGCCGCGCGCAGCAGCGCGCCGGTCTTCAAGCGATGCATGGTCTCGAGCTGTGCGCGAGTCAGCGTCTGGCCGACGCTCGCCAGATCGATGGCCTGACCGCCGCACATCCCGATCGAGCCACTTGCTAGCGCAAGCTCGCGCACGAGCGAGGCCTGCTGCGGCTGGCCGAGCACGTCGGACGTGAGCACGACGAATGCCTGCGACTGCAGCGCGTCGCCGACCAGCAGCGCGGTCGCCTCGTCATACTTGACGTGGACCGTCGGCTTGCCGCGGCGCAGCTCGTCGTCGTCCATGCACGGCATGTCGTCATGCACGAGCGAGTAGACGTGGATCATTTCCAGCGCCGCCGCCGCCGCATCGAGGCATTCGGCGCGCGCGCCGGTCAGCTCGCCGGCCGCGTGGCACAGGAGCGGCCGCACCCGCTTGCCGCCACCGAGCACCGCATAGCGCATCGCCTCGTGCAGCCTGGCGGGTGCGGTCGTCTCGGCCGGCAGATAGTGTTCCAGAGCCGTTTCGACGCGTTCGAGCACCGAGCGCGTCCATTGTTCGAATGTCATAGGTCGTCCCCGCTCTCAGTCGCGGCTGTGCCTGCGGTATTCATGGGCAGCGGCTTGAGTGTCTCGCCATCGAGGACCCGCACCTGCTGCTCGACCTTTTCGAGCTGCTGTTGACAGAATGCGACAAGAGCCGCCCCGCGACGGTACGCGGCCAGCGATTGTTCGAGGCTCAGGCTGCCGCCTTCCATGCAAGCGACGAGCTCTTCCAGCTCTGCTTGCGCGGCCTCGTAGTTCTCCGGCAGCGGCGCGCTATTGCCGCTTTCGGCTGACGCGGCGGCGGAATCGTTCGATGCGGTCTTCGCCATGAATGGTCGCAAAATTAAAACAAGTCGGACATTCTACGGCAAAAGCGACATTTTCGATCCGCTCGCCAGCCTGCGCCCCGCCGTGCCGCCTCGCTTCGAGCCTGTTTGATGCCCACCTTTGCCCCGCTTCGACCCTGAAGTCTCGCAGAAAAAAAGCGCGAGGTCTGCGGCGAAAATGCCGAACTTTCTTGACATTTTTAACCCAAATCAGGGACTTAAGTGCCCCTGTCAGGGGGAAACGGGTATAATCGCGGGCTCCCTAAATCGAATCTTCGATGGTTGGGTTGTTCACTGCTTTCACGTCTTCATCGGGAGTGGGAATGTCCAATCTGAGCAATGCATTGCAGTTGCGGTCTGTCCACAGCCAGCTGCCAGTCACGGCTTACTTTGACGAAGCGCTTCTTACGCGCGAAATCGACACCCTTTTCAAGAAAGGTCCACGCTACATCGGCCACGAACTCATGGTGCCCGAAGCGGGGGATTATTTTGCCTTGCCCAGCGAACGCGAGGGGCGGGTGCTCGTCCGTAACCAGCAGTCGCAAGTCGAGTTGCTGTCGAACGTGTGCCGCCACCGGCAAGCCATCATGCTCAACGGCCGCGGCCAGACGCAGAACATCGTCTGTCCGCTGCATCGCTGGACGTACGACCTGAAAGGCGAGCTGCTCGGCGCGCCCCATTTCGCCGACAACCCGTGCCTGAATCTCGGCGCCACGCCGCTGCGGAACTGGCAGGGGCTGCTGTTCGAGGCGCAGGGTCGCGACGTCGCGAAAGATCTCGCACGCCTCGGCACCAAGCGCCGCTTCGACTTCTCGGGCTTCATGTTCGATCACGTCGAAGTCCATGAGTGCAACTACAACTGGAAGACCTTCATCGAGGTCTATCTGGAGGACTATCACGTCGCACCGTTCCATCCCGGCCTCGGCAGCTTCGTCAATTGCGACGATCTGACGTGGGAGTTCGGCGACTGGTACAGCGTGCAGACCGTCGGTGTGCACAAGGCGCTCGAGCAACCGGGCAGCCCGACGTATCGCAAGTGGCACGACGAAGTGCTGCGCTTTCGCGACGGCAATCCGCCCGAGTTCGGCGCGATCTGGATGGTGTACTACCCGGGCATCATGGTCGAGTGGTATCCACACGTGCTGGTCGTGTCATGGCTGATTCCGCGCGGTCCGCAGAAGACCACCAACGTGGTGGAATTCTATTACCCCGAGGAAATCGCGTTGTTCGAGCGCGACTTTGTCGAAGCCGAGCGCGCCGCGTATATGGAGACGGCCCGCGAAGACGACGAGATCGCCGAGCGCATGGACGCCGGCCGCCTCGCGCTGATGGAACGCGGCGAATCGCAGGTCGGTCCGTATCAGAGCCCGATGGAAGACGGCATGCAGCACTTCCACGAGTTTCTGCGGCGCGAACTCGGCACGATCTGATCCGCGCCGCGTGGCGCTTCGATCGACTCAAGGAAAGACGGGCTTCGTCCCGTCTTTTTTTGTTTAGACTACCGACATAGACCGGCCATGCGCCAGCCGCGTGAATGGCGCGGCCCGCAGCCGCTATCGCCCGTATCGAGGAGACATCCATGCCCCACACTCATTACACCACCCTGATCTCCGCGACCAATCTTGCCGAGCGGCTCACGGCCGCGCCGGGCAGCGTCTTCGTGATCGACTGCCGATTCGACCTCGCCGATACCGAGGCGGGCGAGAAAGCCTGGCTGGCCGGCCATCTGCCGGGCGCGCACTATCTGCATCTCGATCGCGATCTGTCCGGGCCGAAGAACGGTTCGAACGGCCGGCATCCGCTACCCGATCGCGCGCGGCTCGTCGATACGCTGGAATCACGTGGGCTGAAGCAAGGTCAACAGGTCGTCGCATATGACGCGCAAGGCGGCATGTACGCGGCGCGCGTCTGGTGGCTGTTGCGCTGGCTCGGACACGACGCGGTCGCGCTGCTCGACGGCGGGCTGCAGGCATGGGAAGCGGCCGGCCAACCGCTGACGCAGGAAGTGCCCGCGCAGAACACCGGCGACTTCAAGGCGGCCGCGCCGCTCGCCGTGACCATCGATACCGCGGCCGTCGAGCGCAACCTCGGCTCGAAGGAGCGGATCGTCGTCGATGCGCGCGCGGCCGATCGCTATCGCGGCGAAAACGAGACGCTCGATCGCGTCGGCGGGCATATCCCGGGCGCGCTGAACCGCTTCTTCAAGGACAACCTGACCGCCGACGGCCGCTTCAAGCCGGCGCACACCCTGCGCGAGGAATTCCACGCGCTGCTCGGCGACACGCCGCCGGAACACGTGGTGCTGCAATGCGGCTCGGGCGTGACCGCATGCGTGAATTCGCTCGCGATGGAGGTTGCCGGCCTGCATGGTTCGGCGCTGTACGCGGGCTCATGGAGCGAATGGAGTTCGGATCCGAGACGGCCCGTGGCAACGGGCGCGAAACCTTGAGCACAAGTCGCGGCAAGTCGTAACCAGGCAGAAAGGCCGTTGCCGCTGCCAGGCGGCAACAGTCTTTATTCATCGGATGTATCGCTAGTCCAACGAGACGCGAGGCTTTCGAGCAGCCCTTCAAGCCACGCCGTGCTGCTTGAACCACACCAGCGTGCGACGCCAGCCATCCTCGGCATCGGCCTTCCTGTAGCTCGGGCGGTAATCGGCGAAAAATGCGTGCCCTGCGTCGTCATAAACGACGAACTGCGAGCCGCGGCCCGCTTGCGGCCCTTGCGCGATCGCCTGCTTCATCTGCGCGAGCGTGTCCTGCGGAATGCTTTGATCCTGACGCCCGTACAGGCCGAGCACCGGCGCATGAAGGTCAGCGACGAGATCGATCGGATTGGCCGGCGTCATCGGATTCTTCGCGCCGGTCACGCCACCATCCCAGGCGACCCCCGCCTTCACGCGCGGATTGTGTTCGGCATAGAGCCACGAGATGCGCCCACCCCAGCAGAAGCCGTTCACGCCGAGCCGGTTCAGGTCACCGCCGTTTTCGCCGGCCCATGCAGCGGCCGCGTCGAGGTCGGCCAGCACCTGCTCGTCGGGTACCTTGCTGAGCAGTTGATCGCTCAGTTGCTGGATACTCGTGTAGACGGTCGGATCGCCCTCGCGCTCGAACAGGTTCGGCGCGATCGCCAGATAGCCCAGCTTCGCGAAGCGCCGGCAGACGTCCGCGATATGCTCGTGCACGCCGAAAGCCTCATGCACGACGAGGATCACCGGCAAATGCGTCTTGCCCTTCGGCTGCGCGCGATAGGCCGGTATCAGCGTACCGCCCGAATGGAACGCAACTTCCCCGGCTTCGAGGCCGTCGCTGTCGGTATGGATGGTTTGCGCCGACACTGGCAGCACCGCCGCCGCGAAACCGGTGCCGAGCGCGGCCTTCATGAAGGTGCGCCGATCGAACGGAACGTGCGGCACCAGACAGTCGACTTCAGGCTTCAGCATGTGGCGCTCCTCGAAGAATTGTTTGAGGCAACAGGATACGCCTGGCGCGCATCCCGTTGCAGAATCAACTGAGGAGAACGTCCGCGTGCGTCAGTGCAGCTTGACGCGCGGCAGCGTGGTACGGCGCAACCAGTGCGCGAAGGTGTCGAGGACCATGCGTGGATAGCCATGCAGCGCTGCGATATGCAGCCGGTACAGCGACATGTACATGAAGCGCGCGAACAGCCCTTCGATCAGCATATTGCCGCCGATCACCCCGCCCATCAAATTGCCGACCGCGCTGAAGTGCCCGAGCGAAACCAACGAACCGAAGTCGCGATAGGTGAATTCCGGCAGCGGCCTGTTGTCGAGGCGCGCCGCCAGTGCCTTCAGCAGAAAGGTCGCCTGCTGATGCGCGGCCTGCGCGCGCGGCGGCACGTTGCGCTCATTGCCCGGCCACTCGCAGGCCGCGCAGTCACCGAGCGCGAAGATGTTGTCGTCGATCTCGGTTTGGAGCGTGCGGCGCACGACCAGCTGGCCGAGCCGGTTGACCGGCAGCCCGTCGAGCTGACCGAGTACCGCCGGCGCCTTGATGCCCGCCGCCCACACCGTCAGATCGGCGCGCACCGTGTGACCGCTGGCGGTGCGGATGTAGCCCGGCGCGACCTCGGCCACGGTCTCGCCGATCATCAGCTTCACGCCAAGCTTGGTCAGCAATTCGGCGGTGGCCGTAGAAACTCGCTCCTGCAACGCGGGCAGAATGCGCGGCCCCGCCTCGATCAGCACGATGCCGACGTCATGCCGCGGATCGAGCTTGTGCAAGCCGTACGCGGACAACACCTGCGCCGTATTGCGCAACTCCGCCGACAACTCGACCCCCGTCGCGCCGCCGCCGACAATCGCCACCTGAATGCGCGGCTCGCTGGACGTCGACGTGCCGGGTCCCGGTCTCGACTCGACGGGCTCGTGCACCTGATGTTCGGCGCGTATGCAAGCCGCGATCAGGCGCTTGCGGAAGCGCTCGGCCTGACTCACCGTATCGAGTGCGATGGAGAATTCGGCCGCGCCCTTGACGCCGAAGAAGGCCGTCGTACTGCCAATCGCGATGACCAGCGTGTCGTATTCGAGCTCGCGTTCGGGCAGCAGTTCGGCGCCGTCGTCGTCGAGCACGGTGCCGAGCGTGATGCGCCGGTTCGCGCGGTCGAGCCCGGTCAGCTCGCCTTGCTGGAACTCGAAGCCATGCCAGCGCGCCTGCGCCGCGTACTCGAGCTCCTGCGTGAACGGGTCCATGCTGCCCGCCGCCACCTCGTGCAGCAGCGGTTTCCAGATATGGGTCGGATAGCGGTCGACCAGCGTGACCTGGGCCTGCGGGCGGCTCCCTTTCTTGCGGGAACCATAGCGATCGCCAAGGCGAGTCGCCAGTTCCAGTCCTCCCGCACCTCCGCCAACGACGATAAATCGATGCATTGCACTTCTCCGTGTAGCCGATGAATTATCTGTCGCGACGCCGCGCATGAATGCGCCGTCCTGAACCGATTGTCCTCGACCCGCACGAGAAGTCACAAGTCGCCAAAACGCATGTGTGACATGCGCACGACGTTATCGTGCGCTGATCGTGCTCATGTCACAGGCAAGTCAATGCGCCTCCTCCCAGTTCAGGCCCGCGCCAACTTCTGCGACGAGCGGCACCTTCAGCGCGGCGACGCCGCACATCAGCTCGGGCAGGCGCTTGCGGACTTCGGACAACTCAGCGTCAGGTACTTCGAGAATCAGTTCGTCGTGCACCTGCATGATCATGCGCGTGCCGATCTTCGAGTCTTCGATCCAGTTCTGCACGGCAATCATCGACATCTTGATCAGGTCGGCCGCGGTGCCCTGCATCGGCGCATTGATCGCGGCACGCTCGGCGGCCTGGCGGCGCGGACCGTTGCCGCCGTTGATCTCGGGCAGCCACAGACGGCGGCCGAACACCGTTTCGACGTAGCCCTTCGCCTTCGCGCTCGAACGCGTCTCGTCCATATAGCGCGCGACACCAGGATAGCGCGCGAAGTAGCGGTCGATATACATCTTCGCCGCATCGCGCGTGATGCCGAGGTTCGACGCGAGGCCGAACGCGCTCATGCCGTAGATGAGACCAAAGTTGATGACCTTCGCGACGCGCCGCTGATCGCTCGACACTTCGAGCGGCGTCACGCTGAAGATTTCCGACGCGGTCGCGCGGTGAATGTCCTCGCCGTGCGAGAACGCGCGCATCAGCGCTTCGTCGCCGGAGATGTGCGCCATGATGCGCAATTCGATCTGCGAATAGTCGGCGGATACGAGCTTGCGCCCCGGCGGCGCGATGAACGCCTCGCGAATGCGGCGGCCCTCGCCGGTACGCACCGGAATGTTCTGCAGGTTCGGATCGTTCGACGCGAGCCGCCCGGTCACAGCGACGGCCTGCGCGTAGTTCGTATGCACGCGGCCCGTTTGCGGATTGACCATGCGCGGCAGCTTGTCGGTATAGGTGGACTTCAGCTTCGACAGGCCGCGATGTTCGAGCAGGATCTTAGGCAACGGATAGTCTTCCGCGAGCTTCTGCAACACCTCTTCGTCGGTGGACGGCGCGCCGCTCGGCGTCTTCTTGATGACCGGCAGTTCGAGCTTCTCGAAGAAAATCTGACCGATCTGCTTCGGCGAGCCGAGGTTGAATTCGCCGCCGGCCAGCTCGTACGCCTTGGCTTCGAGCTCGATCAGACGCGTGGCGATCTCACTGCTCTGCTGACGCAATTTCTCCGCGTCGATCAGCACCCCGGTGCGCTCCATCTTGCGCAGCACACGCGAGGTCGGCACTTCGATCTCGCGATATACGTGGTCGAGTGTCTTCTCCGCGGCGATCTGCGGATGCAATGCCTGATGCAAACGGAGCGTGATGTCGGCGTCTTCGGCCGCGTATTCGGCGGCTTTGTCGAGCGCGACCTCGTCGAAGCCGATCTGCTGCGCGCCCTTGCCCGCGACCTCTTCGTACTTGATCGTGTTCACGCCGAGATGGCGCAGCGCGAGGCTGTCCATGTCGTGCGTGCGATGCGATTCGAGTACGTATGATTGCAGCAGCGTGTCATGCTCAACGCCGCGCATTTCGATGCCGTAATTCGCGAGCACCTGTTCGTCATACTTCAGATGCTGGCCGACCTTCTTGTGGTCCGCGCTTTCGAGCCACGGCTTGAGCTTCGCGAGCACTTCGTCGCGCGGCAACTGCACCGGCGCGTCGGGGCCGCGATGCGCAAGGGGCACATACGCGGCGCGGCCCGCTTCGACCGACAGCGACAAGCCGACGATCTGCGCGATCATCGGATCGAGCGACGTGGTCTCGGTGTCGAACGAAGTCAGCTCGGCCGCGTTGATCTTATCGAGCCACGTGTCGAGCTGCTCCCGGGTTTGCACGGTCTCGTAGTGGCGTTCGTGATCGACGGACAACGCGGGCGGCACGTCGGTTTCCGGGCCTTCGACCGCATCGGCGATTTCGACTTCGCGCAACCACGTCTTGAAGCCGTGACGCGTGAAGACCTCGCGCAACTCTCCGCGCGACTCGGGAAGACTCGGCAAACTTTCCTCGATCGACACGATGTGCCCGGTCAGATCGCAATGACGCTCGACTGTGACGAGCTTGCGCGCCATCGGCAAAAAGTCCAGCGCGCGGCGCAGATTCTCGCCGACCGCGCCCTTGATCTCGCTCGCATGCTCGACGATGCCGTCCAGCGACTCGTACTGCGTCAACCATTTGACCGCGGTTTTCGGGCCACATTTCTCGACGCCGGGCACGTTGTCGACCGTATCGCCGATCAGCGACAGATAATCGATAATGCGCTCCGGCGGCACACCGAACTTCGCGACCACGGCGTCGCGGTCGAGCGTTTCGTTGGTCATAGTATTGACGAGCGTCACGCGGTTCGACACGAGCTGCGCGAGGTCCTTGTCACCGGTCGACACGACCACGTTCATGCCGAGCTTTTCCGCCTCGGTGCACAGCGTGCCGATCACGTCATCCGCTTCGACGCGCTCAATCATCAGCAGCGGCCAGCCGAGGGCACGCACCGCGACGTGAATCGGCTCGATCTGCCGGGCAAGATCTTCCGGCATCGACGGACGGTTCGCCTTGTAATCCGGATACCAGTCGTCGCGAAACGTTTTGCCCTTGGCGTCGAACACGCACGCGCTATACTCTGCTGTGACTTCCTTGCGCATGCGCCGCAGCATGTTGATCATCCCATAGAGCGCACCTGTGGGGCCACCCTCGGGACCGCGCAGATCAGGCATCGCATGGTAGGCCCGGTATAGATAACTCGAACCGTCGACCAACAGCAGGGTCTTACCTTCAAGGCTTCGTTCTTCAGGCATTATGACTAAGAGAAAAGTGATTCCGAGTCTGCGATCGCTCGCAGATCAAGAGCGCGCAACGGCCAAAAAAGCCCGCGCATCGTGGCAGATGTTCACGATTATGGCAGAGTTTATCGAGGCGACCGAGTACCTGTCGGAGATTCGCCCGGCGGTCAGCATCTATGGTTCGGCGCGCCTGAAACCGAACTCGCCGTACTACAAACTCGCCACGCAGATCGCGCGCAAATTGTCGGATGCGGGCTTCGCGGTGATCTCCGGCGGCGGCCCCGGCATCATGGAAGCGGCCAACAAGGGCGCGCATGCGGGCAAGGCGCCTTCGGTCGGTCTGAACATCGAGTTGCCGCACGAGCAGTCGGGCAACCAGTGGCAGGACATCTCGCTGCGCTTCCGCCATTTCTTCACGCGCAAGGTCACGTTCGTGAAGAATTCGGACGCAGTCATCGTGATGCCCGGCGGCTTCGGCACGCTCGACGAACTGGCCGAAGTGCTCACGCTGATTCAGACCAAGAAGTCCCGCCACGTGCCGATCATTCTGGTCGGCGCCGAGTTCTGGGAGGGTCTGCTCGCATGGTTCAAGAGTTCGCTGATCCCGATGGGTTTGATCAATCCGACCGACATCGATCTGATGCAGGTGATCGACAATCCGGACCAGGTGCTCGATGCGGTGCTCAAGTTCTACGAAGACCGCGAGGAAGGCGAAGTTCATCCGGTCAAGTCGGAAGAAGACCGGATGTTCTACCTGTGATGGCATGACGCTGCGCGCCTCGCATTACGCGTAGCACGATGCTCCTCGTCGCGCACATGGCGGGCAGCCTTCGGGCTGCCCGCTTTCGTTTTGCAGGCCAGTTTGCGGCGCGCTTACTGTCGACCACATTGGCGAATCATTCGTCTTGCACGCGTGCCGTCCGGCGCTAACCTGCTCAGCCTGTACTCGAATCTTGCAATATGGACAACGAACTCACCTCGCCCGAAGCCGCGCTCGCGCCGACATTGTGTGAGATCTTCGGCGGCTTTCTCCGCCTCGGCCTCATTTCATTCGGCGGCGCGTTGCCGCTCGCGCGCCGCGCGCTCGTCGAACAACGCCGTTGGCTCACCAGTGACGAATTCACCGACCTGCTCGGCCTATGTCAATTCCTGCCAGGCGGCAACGTGATCAATTTGTCCGTCGCGATCGGCATGCGCTTTCGCGGCGTGGCCGGCGCGCTGGCCGGTTTGCTCGGCTTGATCGCCGGGCCTTCGCTGGTGGTGATCGGGCTCGGCGTGTTGTACGAGCACACGCAGAACGATCCGCACGTGCGTCATCTGTTCGCGGGGCTCGCCGCGGCGGCCTCGGGCCTGCTGATTTCGATGGCGTTCAAGATGGTGCTGCCGTTGCGCAACAAGCCGCTTGCCGCGCTGATCGCCGGGCTCGGCTTCGTCGCGATTGCCGTGCTGCGATTGCCGCTGCTGCCGACGATGCTGGTGCTCACGCCGCTCAGCATCTATGTTGCAGCAAGGAGCGCGCGATGAATGACACGCTCGTTTCTCTCGCGGCGATTTTCAGCCAGCTGTCGCTGCTCGCGTTCGGCGGCGGCAATACGATCCTTCCGGAGATGCAGCGGCAGGTGGTCGACGTGCATCACTGGATGCCGGCCAGCGAGTTCAGCGCGCTGTTCGCGCTCGCTCAAGCCGCGCCCGGCTCGAATCTGATGATCGTCACGCTGATCGGCTGGCATGTTGCCGGTTGGCCCGGCATGCTCGTCACCTCTTTTGCGAAGTTCGGGCCGTCGTCGCTCGTGACGATTCTCGCGATGCATGCATGGGACCGCTTCAAGGACCGACCGTGGCGCCGCTATGCGCAGCTTGGACTCGTGCCGGTGACGGCCGGTCTCGTCGCGGCGAGCGCGGCGCTGATCGCGCGCGCGTCGAGCCCGACCGCGATAGCGTGGGCGATTACCGCGTTCACGGCCGTGATGGCGACGAAGACGCGGATTCATCCGCTATGGCTACTGGCCGCGGGAAGCCTGATCGGGTTGACCGGGTTCGGGCAGGGTTGAACCGGCAAGCGTTCCCGCAACAACCAACGAAGCCGATTGATAAGGACGGCTATGCTCCGTTCGATCAGCGAGAACGCCTCACCCGTTATTGCCATTTCTTTCCCGCTGAAACAGAAAGTTCCGGTAGGCCAAACTCGGCCTGAGTTACTGAAAGGCCACTTCCGCGAAACTCCGCAGCTTGCGGCTATGCAACCGATGCAGCCCGTTCATCCGCAACAGTTCCATCGCCTTCACGCCGATCTGCAGATGCTGATCGACCTGCGCGCGATAGAACTGATCGGCCATGCCCGGCAGCTTCAGCTCGCCGTGCAGCGGCTTGTCCGACACGCACAGCAACGTGCCGTAAGGCACGCGGAAGCGGAAGCCGTTCGCGGCGATCGTCGCGCTTTCCATATCGAGCGCGATCGCGCGGCTCTGCGACAGCCGCTGCACCGGCTCGCGATGATCGCGCAGCTCCCAGTTGCGATTGTCGACGCTCGCCACCGTGCCGGTGCGCATCACGCGCTTCAGCTCGACGCCATCGAGCTGCGTGACCTGCGCGACCGCGCGCTCGAGCGCGACCTGCACTTCGGCGAGCGCCGGTATCGGTACCCACAGCGGCAGATCGGCATCGAGCACATGATCTTCGCGCACATAGCCGTGCGCGAGCACGTAGTCGCCAAGACGCTGCGTGTTGCGCAGCCCCGCGCAGTGGCCGAGCATGATCCATGCATGCGGACGCAGCACCGCGATGTGATCGGTGATCGTCTTCGCATTCGACGGACCGACCCCAATGTTGATCATCGTGATGCCGCTGCCGTCCGCGCGTTTCAGGTGATACGCGGGCATCTGCGGCAGACGTGGCGGCGGCGTACCCTCCCGCGCCTGCTCGCCGAGATTCTCGTTATACGTGACGACGTCGCCGGGCTCGACGAACGACGTGTATTCGCTGCGATAGGCGCGCAACTCGTCGTCGCCGGTACGGGCCATCATGTCGCGGCCGAGCTTCACGAATTCGTCGATATAGAACTGGTAGTTCGTGTACAGCACGTAGTTCTGGACATGCGTCGGCGCCGTCGCCGTGTAGTGCTTCAGCCGATGCAGCGAAAAATCGACGCGCGCCGCCGTAAACAATGCGAGCGGATGCGGCTCGCCCGGCAGCGGCTCGTACGTGCCGTTGACGATGCGGTCGTCGAGCAGCGCGAGATCGGGGGTATCGAAGATGTCGCGCATCAGGAACAGGCGCTCGCGGTCCAGATCGCCTTCGAGGTGGATGCCCTCGGCGAACGCGAAATGAATCGGAATCGGGTGGTCCGACACGCCGACCTCGATCTGCACGTGATGGTTCTTCGCCAGCAGCCGCAGCTGCTCGCGATAGTAGTTGCCGAACAGGTCGGGTCGCGTGACGGTCGTCTCGAACACGCCCGGCCCCGCGACGAACCCGTAGGAGCGACGCGAATCGACGTGCGTGTTGACCTCGGTACGCACGCGCACGAACGGATAGCAGGCGCGCACGCGATGGTCGAACTGCTCGTTGCGGCGATAGCGCGCGAACGCATCGCGCAGAAACGACGTGTTCGCCTCGTAGATCGCGGCGAGGCGGGTGACGGCTTCGGCCGCGTCGTCGAAGCCTTCGGTCGGGAAGCTGTTGGCGGGAGTCTGCACCGTGCGCTGATTGATATCGTTGTTGATCATCATCGTTCACCCTTTTCGATGAGACGACATTACCATGGAACCCGCTGTTGCCAAATGTCGACGGCGACGCTAGCAACAGCGCTCGCGAGAACCCGCGCCTGTTGCGCGAAAGCGGCGCAAAATAAAGACTTTGCGGCCGTACGTCAGGCCGGATTTGCTAGAATCGGGCATCCAATCGGAGAATCACCATGAAGCCGCACCTTCCCATCGCTGTTGCGCTGGCTCTCGCCTTCAGCAGCGCCGCGATGGCTGCCCAGCCCGTCGACGAACCGCCGCCCGCCGACGCGCCTCAGTCCGCCAATGAACGGGCCGGTCTACCGGACCTGGGCAAGATCAATCGTCCGGGCGCAGAGGCCAGTTCGAAGGTCGACATCAACGTCCCGCGCACGCCGAGCTTTCACGAAGTCAGCCCGAACGGCACTGAAATCACTGAATACCGCGACAAGGGCAAGCCGGTCGAAATCAACGTGCAATCGAATTTCGGCACCCGCTACCAGATGAGCGCGTCGCCCGACACGTCGCCCTCCGTCCACGACAGCGGCAAGCCCAGTACGCGCTTGCCGTCGGTGAATCTCCACTATTGATCGTTGCGAAAGCGGCGCGCCGGCAACGGCGGCCGCGGCGCTGCCGTGCCCCGATTACACCCTATCGCGGCCGTTTCGCGATGAACCCGCGCTGAATGCGGCGACGCTTACTACCTCGCCGTTCCGCACTCGCCGCCCGATCCCGCCACATTCATTTGTCTCACCTCGCACTGGCCGCACCGCGCCAGCCCGAACAACCCTGATCCGACGTTTTCGCATGGCCGTCTTTACCGTTGTCAACGAATCCCAACTCGCAGAATGGATGAGCCACTACGATCTCGGCGATGTCGTCGAGTTTCGTGGCATTTCGTCCGGCATTGAAAACAGCAACTTCTTTCTGACGACGACGCGCGGCGAATACGTGCTGACGATTTTCGAAAAGCTGACAGCTGAACAACTGCCGTTCTATCTGGACCTGATGCGGCACCTCGCCGCCCATCGCGTGCCGGTACCGGATCCGATGCCGCGCCTCGACGGCGCGCTGTTCGGCGTGCTGCTCGGCAAACCCGCCACCATCGTGACGAAGCTCGAAGGCGCGCCCGAGCTCGCGCCAGGCGTCGAGCATTGCGTCGAGGTCGGCCAGATGCTCGCGCGCATGCACCTCGCTGGCCGCGACTATCCGCGCTATCAGCCGAACCTGCGCAGCCTGCCGTGGTGGCGCGAAACCGTGCCGACGATCCTGCCGTACCTCGAAGGCGAGCAGCGCGATCTGCTGGCGTCCGAGCTTGCGCATCAGGAAGCGTTTTTCGCCTCGGCCGATTACGCGGCAATGCCCGCGGGCCCGTGCCACGCCGACCTGTTCCGCGACAACGCGATGTTCGCGCACGCGGCGCCCGACACCGGGCACGAAGTGCGGCTGGGTGGTTTCTTCGACTTCTATTTCGCCGGCTGCGACAAGTGGCTGTTCGACGTCGCGGTGACGGTCAACGACTGGTGCGTCGATCTCGCGACCGGCAAGCTCGACACCGCACGCACCGAGGCGCTGTTGCGCGCGTACCAGACGGTGCGGCCGTTCACCGTCGAGGAAAACCATCACTGGGGCGACATGCTGCGTGCAGGCGCGTACCGTTTCTGGGTCTCGCGCCTGTATGATTTTCATTTGCCGCGCGCGGCCGAACTGCTCAAGCCGCACGACCCCGGCCATTTCGAACGCATTCTGCGCGAGCGCCTGCAGGGCGTCGCGAATCCAGGCATCCATACCTCATGCAACTGATCGAAGTTCCCGCGAAAACCGGCTACGTATGGTTCCGCCAGGGCATCTGGCTGTTCCGCAAGAATCCGCTCGCCTTCCTGACGCTGTTCTTCACCTATTTGCTGGTGATGACGCTGGTGTCGCAGATTCCGGTGGTCGGCGGAGTATTGCCGCTGCTGTTCATTCCAGGCGTCGCGGTCGGCTTCATGGCCGCGTGCCGCAACACGATCGCCGGCAAACCGGTGTTTCCGACCATTCTCGTGGACGGCTTCCATTCGTATGGCCCGGTGGTCGCGCGGCGGCTGCTCGTGCTCGGCGTGCTGTATGTGATCGCGATGGCGCTCGTGCTGGCCGGCTCGGCGCTCGCCGACGGCGGCATGCTGCTGAAAGTGATGCTCGGCAGTGCGTCGGTGGATGAGAACGCGATCGCCAACAGCAATATCCCGCTCGCGGTGATCACCGCGCTCGCGTTCTATGTGCCGGTCGCGATGTTGTTCTGGTTCTCGCCGATCCTCGCCGCCTGGCACGACGTGCCGCCCGTCAAGGCGATGTTCTTCAGTGTCGTCAGTTGCTGGCGCAATCGCGGCGCTTTCATCGTGTTCGCGGCGCTGTGGTTCGCGGTCGCGACGATCGTGTCGCTCGGGCTGTCCACGTTGATGCAGGCGCTCGGCGCGGCGGACTTCGCGTTCGCGATCCTGATGCCCGCGACGATGATCGTCACGACGATGCTGTACTGCTCGTTCTACGCGACCTATCGCGGCTGCTTCGGCGTGCAGACGCCGCAAACGCCGGATCTGCCGACCACGCCGGCGGCCTGATCCGCCGTTCCCGCGCGGGTGCTGTTCTGGCGCCCGCGCGCCGCGTCTCCCACGCGCATCTTCCCGACGTTTGTGTCGAAACACCTGGTCCCGACGCTCGGCATCCTGAATCGATTTGCGGCACAATGTTTTGCGTGCAATCCATTTGCACGCTCTTCTAGCCGAGACGGTTCATGACCCAGCGCCCCGCCCTTCCTTTCACGCTCGACGAGCAAGTCTGCTTCGCGCTCTACTCGACCTCGCTCGCGATGACGAAAGCGTACAAGCCGCTGCTCGAAAACCTCGGACTCACGTATCCGCAGTACCTGGCGATGCTCGTGCTGTGGGAAACCGACGACGTCACCGTCAAGGACATGGCCGGGCGCCTGAATCTCGATCCGGCGACGGTCACGCCGCTGCTCAAGCGCCTCGAAACGCAGGGACTCGTCGAGCGCGTCCGCGGCACCGACGATGAGCGCCTCGTGTATATCCGTCTCACGGGCGCGGGCAAGGCGCTCAAGCGTCAGGCACGCGACGTGCCCGGCGAAATCCTCTGCGCGACGCAGCAGACGCCGGACTTCCTGCTGCGTCTGCGCGACGACCTCACACGCCTGCGCACGACGCTCAACGATTTCATGGACCAGTAGTGCGAAAACTGAAAAAGACTGGTTCTCGCGTCATCGTGAAATTAATTTGTACACAAATTATTTGTGTACTATCTTAGGCGCATGCCGCTTCGCTAGCGCTTCGCCAGAGCCGCGAACCGGCAGCTAGTGGCAAATCTGCCCAACCCTTACATCCCAGACCAGGAGCCGCACCATGAACATCCTCTACAAGGCAAGCGCAACGAGCACGGGTGGCCGCGACGGCCGCGCCGTGTCGTCGGACAATGCGTTGGACGTGAAGCTGGCAGCGCCGCGTGAGCTCGGTGGCACTGGCGCGGCGGGCACCAATCCGGAACAACTGTTTGCGGCGGGCTACTCGGCCTGTTTCCTGAGCGCGATGAAGTTCGTCGCGGGCCAGCGCAAGCAGGCGCTGCCTGCGGACACGCAGGTTTCCGCCGACGTCGGCATCGGTCCGAACGACAACGGCGGTTTCGCGCTCGACATTGATCTGCGCATCTCGCTGCCGGGCCTGGCTCCAGACGCAGCGCAGGAACTGGTCGACGCAGCGCACCAGGTCTGCCCGTACTCGAACGCCACGCGTAACAACGTCGCGGTCCGTCTGCACGTCGCTTGAATTCCGCTCGGCCGTCGCGCTGATCGAAACACCCATCGCGAACCGCTCACGGCGTACCATCCGGCGCCGTCGCGACCAGCGCCCGCAGCCTGCACAATACCCGCCGCGATCTGCGCAACACGGATCATGCCGCGCCGAACAACCATCTGCGCATGGGCACGGCGAGCTTCCTCGCGAAGGATCTCGGCGTCGACTGACGGCTCGGCGAGCGCTATTTCGCCGATCCGCTGAACGACTTCGATTTCTCGGCGAACAACGGCGGCTGGCGGTTGGCTGCCTGGACCGGGCGCGTCGCGCAACCTTATTTCCGCATTTTCAATCCAGGCGCTTTATCAAACGATCTCTACCCCAACCCACCACGTAGCCGGCAAAATGGATTCACGCGCCGTGTCTGGCGGGCGCAGAACGGCTCGCGGAGTTCGGCATGGTGCCAGGCGCGAACGATCCCGAACCGAGCGTCGATCACGCACAGGCGCGCGAGCGCACATTGGCCAGATACGGAAAGTGAGTGCCCGCTCACATCATTGAATAAGAACGTTTGAAGGGGATGAAGATGCGCCGTCTGCCGTCGCTGCTCGTGTTTCTGATCCTGACGCTGGCGCCGGCTGGGCTGCGAGTCTGTCGCTGCCGGACGCGTGGTACACGGGCTTGCAAAAGCCGGCGTTCAATCCGCCGAACTGGGTTTTCCCGCCGGTTTGGACCGTGCTTTACGTGTTGATGGCGTTTTCCGCATGGCGCGTGTGGAAGCGCGACGGCCTGACCGCGGCGATCGTATTGTGGGTCGTGCAGTTGCTATTCAATGCCGCGTGGATGTGGCTGTTTTTCGGCCTGCATCGGCCGGAGGCGGGGCTCGTCGAGATCCTGATCCTGCTGGTGCTGATCGTGATGCTGACGTATGTGTTCTGGCGGCGCGATCGCCTCGCGGGCATTCTGCTCGTGCCGTATGTCGCGTATGCGGCGCTCGTCAATTACGCGTTGTGGCAGCTGAATCCGGCTGCTTGAGCGGAGCCCGCCAAGCGGGCGCGAAGGCTCCGTGATGAAAAGTCAAAGTCGGCTTAGCCGTAGTGCTGGCTCATCCACGACGGCTGACGCACATTCGCTTCGCCATCGAGCTTGCGCATGCGGAATTCGAGGTCGTAGAGATCGGTGGCTTCAGCGAGATAGGCGTCAGCACGCTCTTTCGCGAGTTGGTCCGGCGACTTGGTCAAAAAGAGGAACAGACGGCTAATCAGGTACATGGTCGACCTCGGCAAATGAGACTAGGCGTTAACGCCTAGGGGATAACCCGTATTATAGGGAAAACCCTAGACTCGCGCTACTGTTCATTTTCGCGGCGTTGCCTGGACGTCACCGTCCGGCCGACGACGTCGCCAATCCTTCCGCGATGCGACCTGCGTCCGTGCGACGCTGATGCCGGAAAAACTCCCACAGCATGGCGCTCGCGTCGGGACCCCTCGAGGAGTGGAATGGCAGCGCATCGTCGCCACCGGCCCATGCGTGACCGAGCCCCTGCACGCGACACACCCGCACCACGCGCCGCCCGCCGCGCAGATAGTCGCGCGTCACGACCCCGTTCTTGCGGTCTTCGCGCGTTTCGCCCGCTTTGCGCGCGCCATTTGCATCGATGAGGCGGTTCAGGCGCAGGAACTGCGTCGCCAACTGGTCGGCGTTGACAGGCGCGACCACATGGTCGGCGTCGCCGTGGAGAATCAGAGCCGGCATGCCCGGATAGTGCGCGACGTTCGTCATTTCATCGACGAGCTCGACCGGCTCGCGACGCGCGCCCCGCCGCATCACGTCCATCGCGGTAATGCCGGAGCGGGCCTCACCGAAAGCGGGGCCGGAATGCAGCGCGACAGCGGCGAAATGTTCCGGGTACTTGACGGCCAACAGCGCCGTCAGCCCCGCGCCCGCCGAAATCCCCGCTAGGTAGACGCGTTCGCGGTCAAAGCCGTGCTGTTCGAGCAGCGCATCCACCAGCGACACCACCGCGCACGCCTCCCCGCCGCCCGCGCTGCCGCTGGCGTCGTACCAATGCCAGCAGCGGTGTGAGTGCGCGTGCTTCGATTGCTCGGGATACACGATCGCGAACCCATAGCGGTCGGCCAGCAGGTTCATACGCGTGCCTTCGGCGAATTCGTCGATCGACTGGGTGCAGCCGTGCAGCATCACGACGAGCGGCAACGCCTCGCCCGCGTGCCCGGACGGGATATAGAGGCCGTACTGAAGATGATTGACGAGCCGGCCGGGCATCGCCGGCGCGGAATGGAACGAGCGCGTCCACGCGCCGCTCGCCCACGCAGTCGCGCGTGGGCGCACGCGCGACTCACGCGGCGCATCGCGTTTCGCGGGCTTGCGTAATGCGGCAGCCGGCTTCAGTGGATGAGTCTTGCTCGACGGTTTGGCGGTGGCCGCGCGAACCGGTCGCGCCTGCGCTCGCTTGGCGGTTTTTTGCGCATGTTCGCTTTGGATCGCGAGCAGGCGCTTCAAACCGCGCAGCCAGATTTTCGACAGGCTTTTTGCCATCGGCGATAACCTCGCAAAAGAGACAAATGCGGACCCAGAAAGCGGATCAGATGAAGTTGTGCAACGCACAATAACATCATTTTTCATGCATTGCTGAGCATAGGCGCCGCGCGCGATGCCGTTTCCGTTCGCGGCGAACCTTGCCGCGGCCCTGTCGTCAAACTGCGTCGATACGCGTTCGGCAGCCCACACTCGGCGTACAAATGCGCTGTGCGCCGCAAGACCGTCGCGCGACACCCGACTATACTGGCGGTTGATCTCCCGAGGGCCGCATCGGCGTTTCGCGCCCGCGGCGCGCGCACTCCCACCAACCCGATTTCGCGCGACCCGCGTCGCGCCCCTGCCATGCCCGATTTACCGATCCACCTGTGGTATTCGATCACCAGCCTCGGCGGCGCCGGCTTGACGCTGCCGCTCGCGTTCGCCATTGCGATGTGGCTGGCGGTCGGCTACTCGTGGCGGCTCTCGGCCTGCTGGCTCGCCCTGCTCGGCACGGCGATCGGCGTCGTGACCGTGACCAAGCTGGCCTTCCTCGGCTGGGGCGTCGGCGTGCGCGAACTCGATTTCACCGGCGTCAGCGGTCATTCCATGCTGTCCACGGCCGTCTATCCGGTCACACTATTCTTGATGTTATTGCCCACGCGCCGCGCGATCCGGCTGCTCGGCGTGCTGGCGGGGCTTGCCGCCGGCCTGACGGTGGGCTTGTCGCGCGTCGTGCTGAGCGCGCATTCGCCGTCCGAAGCAGTGACTGGCTGCCTCGTCGGCGCGCTCGCCGCGCTCATGTTCGTGCGCATCGCGTGGAATGCGGAGCCGGGCCGGCTGTCGGCGCTGCCGGTCGCCGTCAGCATGATGGTGCTGGCAATCCTGATGCACGGCGTGCATGTGCCCACGCAGCGCTGGGTCACGCATATCGCGCTGAAGGTGTCCGGCCACGAGCGGCCTTTCATTCGCGCGAAATGGAGATCCACACGCGACATTCGTCCCCCGGCCGCGCCGCTGTCGCAAACGCGCAATACGCTCGAGCCGGTGCGCACGTCGGACATCTAGGCACGCTGCGCCATTCTTTCCGGCGCGTTTTTCGGTTTCCTTGACGGTCTCACGGCGCTTCGCTCCCGCTTCACGCCACGCGTGAAGCGCCGCGCCGAGTGGACCCAGGGCTGTTAATTTCTCATGGTGCCGCAGGCGCAACGTCGGAGGTGTTCAAAATTCAACGCGTTGCGCCGCAACTCGATAGTCACGCTTCGATCAGATGTCGCGCGCAGGCAGTTTAGTGCCATGG
>NZ_VZQQ01000038.1 GCF_014397785.1 Paraburkholderia podalyriae | reverse complement strand
AGATTCAGATAAGAAGCTATTGAATTCGATGGTACGAGGTCGACCCGCGATCACTTCGTCGAGGCGCCTTGCAGCCCCATCATCGACTTGGCCCTCGGCGTCAACCCCGCACTGCTATAGATACCTGTGTCTTGCCGACCCCGGAAGGCCCGAGCAGCACGACATTCTCGGCCCGCTCAATGAACGCCAGGCTCGCCAGCTCCTGAACCTGAGCACGCGGTGCGCCGCTGGCGAAGCTGAAGTCGTATTGCTCCAGCGTCTTGATGCCGGGCAGCGCCGCCAGCTTCGTTAGCACCTGACGCTTGCGCTGCTCGCGCGCACCGAGTTCCGCTTGCAGAAGCTGTTCAAGGAAATCGGCCATACTCGAATCGGTCGTCGCAGTGCGTTGTGCGAGCGGCGCCCAGTCGGTGGCGATGCAGTCCAGCTTCAGTTGTGCACACAGTCCGGCAATCCGTTCATGTTGCAGATTCATGCTGCGACCTCCAGCAACGCGTCGTATACCGCCAGCGGATGCTGCAGGCTCTCGCGCGGCAGCACGCGACGGTTGTCCGGCACAGCAAGCGCAGGTGCTTGCGCCGGCAACGGCAGAAGCGCCGCCTGCTCGGCAGCAAGCCTCACTGCCGGACGCTCGCCCGTCGTCGCATGACGGCGCGTGTTGGCAACCTCCGCCAGCCATCGACCGATATGCGCGTTGGCGGCCTCTACATCCAGCCTCAAGCCCGATGACCTGAGCGTCGCGGCAAGCGGCACAACGAAGCTCTCCTTCAGATAGCGGTTGAACCGTTCGACCTTGCCCTTGGTCTTGGCGCGATACGGGCGACACACCTTCGGCGTGAAGCCGTAGGTCTCAGCCAGCGCAAGCAACTGTGGGTTCCAGCGATGCTCGCCTTCGCCGAATGCATCGCGCTCGATGACCACCGACTTCGCGTTGTCAAACAGCACATGCTCCGGCGTGCCGCCGAAGTAGACGAGCGCCTCACGTAGGCATTCGCACAATGTCGCGGCATCCTCACGCGCGGTGAACCGCACGAAGCTCGCGCGGCTGTAACCCATCGTCGCGACCAGCGCGAGCAATGGCTCGCGTCCTCGGCGGATAACCGTGAAATCGGCTTGCATCTGCTTGCCGGGCGCGGTCTCGAAACGCACCACTGGCTCGGCTTCAGAACGCTTGTGGGGCACCAGAAACGCCTTGAGCTGACTGATGCCACCTTCGTATCCCGCCTCCTGCAATTCGCGTAGCAGAACCGTTGCCGGAATCCAGTGCGGCCGCGCGGCGGCGACGCGCTCCAGCAGATAGTCCTTGAACGGGTCGAGCTTCGTCGCTCGCGGCTCACGCTGGCTGTAACGGCTTGCCTGCTCGTTCCTCAGATAGCGTCGCACGGTGTTGCGCGATAAACCTGTTTGCCTCGCTATCTCACGCACCGCCGTCCCGCGCCGGGCCAATACCTTGATTTCCACTGCTTGCTCCTGATTCAGCATCGGCGGCAAAAGCCGCCATCGTCTCCCAGGTGGGTCAGGTTTACTTCGGCGCTAGGGTCATTTTTACATCGGCGCTAACACTTATGGCGCATAACCTTGGAGATCCATACTTCCTCGACATCGTGTCCGGCATGAATAGGGCCCTCGAACGCGCCGACATGTATCTGATCATTGCCTCGACCTCTAACGCCGACGAACTCCGTACCTACGAGCGGATGACTGAAGGACGCCGCGTCGATGGCATGGTCGTCGCACGCACAAAACTGAATGACCCACGGCTGCAGTATCTTGCGAAAATGCGCATTCCGTTCGTCGCGTACGGCCGCAGTATCCTCCCTGGCCCGTACGCCTGGTTTGATTTCGATACCGAGGCCGGATTGCGTCAGGCGGTTGAGCGGCTCATCAACCTTGGCCACCGTCGGATCGCATTGCTCAACGGCCCATTGGAATTGGGCTTTGTAACACGGGCGCGCAAGGGCTACGTTGAGGCGATGGCCGCCGCTGGTCTGCCCGTAGACGCACGCTACATGGTCGAACGTACGCTCAATAGCGCCGGCGGACACGAAGCAATGGCACACCTTCTTTCATGCAATCCGCGACCGACGGCCGTCATCGTGGACAACCCTCCGTGTGGCATAGGTGCCGTGCGTGCGCTGGTTGACGCCGGGATTACGATCGGCAGCGAAATGTCGATCATCATCAACGATGGCCTCCCTTCGGACACGCTCACCGGCTACAACTTCACGGCACTGCAATCGCCCGTTCCGCATGAGGTCGGTGAGAAGATCACTGAGCTAATGCTCGCGGTGCTCCACGGCGAGCCACCCGAGAAGCTGCAAGTTTTATGGCAGCCTACCCTTGAAATCGGTAATTCCGACGGGCCCTGCATCGACTAGATGCTCCCGAGGTTGTGAAGATAAGAACCATCCGATTTTCGGGCCATTGTGAAAGCCGATGAGCTCGCGGTATCGCGGCAGTCCCTGCCGGAATTGGTCCCATGAAATCTGATGTTCACGTGGATCATTGTATTGGTCGGTGCCTTCGACGTAGACATCGAAGGCGGCCCGAAATGATTCTGCGGCAATTGCTGGCGGACGACGAAGCGCATCTTCTATGCCGGCGACGAGCGGCGTGATAACCGCGACCGGAAGAGTCGACGGCAAGCATCATGTCGGCGAGTCGCAATGCTCCGTCAACTCGCGCGCGCGTCCCCTAGCACCGGTTGAACCAGGCTCCGCCGCGCCGCTGCCATGACCAGCTCACTCATTGTCGCGAGCGGCTCGGGCTCCTGCTCCCAGTGATGCCAGTAAAGATCGATCATCAGGTCGTGCCCGGAGGCGAGCGCCACCAGGCTGCCGCCACTGATCAGCGGTTCGGCCTGCATGGCGGGGACCAGTCCGTAACCGAGCTCGTCCAGGATCGCATTGAGCAAGGCCGCCGGCGAAGGAAAATAGTGCCTGGGGTACCGGCCGACCGTCACCCCGAAATGCAGCCCGAAAAACACATCGTGCAGGGCGTCCTTCCTGTCAAACAGGATGGCGGTGACCTCAAGCACGCCCGGCAAGGTCAGACCACCGGCGAAATGTTCGCGGGCGAATGCGGGGGTGGCGACACACTGATAGCGCATCTGTCCGACCGGCTCCGCCACGAAACGATCGACCACCGGTTCCGGTTGCGTGGACAGAAAGCCTTTGACGTCGCCGCGCGCCAGCGCCTCGAGCGTATGATCCTGATCGTCCACGACGATCTCAAGCGCCACATGGTGTTGCGCCAGCTCACGCGTGACCGGCTCAAACCAGGTGGCAAGCGAATCGGCATTGACGGCAAGGGCAAGCGCTGTTGTCGCCGCCCTCCCCGGCGTGACACGCCGCAGCAGGTCATCCTCCTGAAGCCGGACCGTCATGAAATGACGAAACACGTCTTCGCCCGCTTTCGTCGGTATCACCGTCGGTTCGCGGAGCAGCAGTAGCGCCCCGACCGACTGTTCGAGCCGCTTGACGCGGCGCGTCGCGGCAGCAGAGGAGATATTCAGCGCGACCGCCGCCTGCGTGAAGCTGCGATTTTCGACCACTGCGGCAAATGTCTCCAGCTCGACCGTGTTCAACATCGCGCCCACTTTCATGAACACCCTTTCATCCACGTTCCGCACCAGTGTTTGGCGAAGGACCTGAATAGAGATAGCCCTGAAGGCAGCTCGCCCCGCACTCCCGCGCCTGTTGCGCATCGTCCTCAGTCTCGATGCCTTCGACGATGACGCTCGCCGCGTAAGTCTTCGCGAACTCGATAAGCGGGCGCAGACCCAGGGGACTTCGGGTGCCGCCTTCCTGTCTCAGGCAACGCAGATCGATCTTGACGATATCGACGCCAAGCCCGATCAGGGCGATCAGATTGTTGTGGCCTTTGCCCAGGTCATCCAGTGCCATCTGGCAGCCGAGAGCCTGGAACGTCCTGACGAAGTTCCGTGCTTCTGTCGTCGAAGTCAATGCGGCTGTTTCCGTAATCTCGATCGTCAGCCTCGAAGCAAGGCATCTGTCTGCATGCAACTGGGAGACGATCGGTGTCCACCACGCATCGAGTGTGGCGCTATGCGCGGACACATTACAGCCGAGTCGCAGCGCAGGATTGCGGCGCAATGCGGCGATCGTCGCGTCGACGACCCATTCGTCGAGCCGCCTCACCATTCCCAGGCGCTCAACGGCCCCCACGAGACTACCGATACGGATGCGCTGGCCGTTCCTTATCTCGCAAAGCAGTACCTCGTAGTACGTCACATCCTGCGAATCGCCGGCGGCGCAAACGGGTTCCCGATCGAAATCGAGCCTTTTCTCCTCCAGCGCCGCGAAGACGGCAGCAGCCACCACCATATCGGCCCTGTACCGCTCACACCAGTGATGGCCCGCAGTCGCCAGGTTTGCCGCATCGATGAAATCCTGAAAGGGTTGATACCCGGAGCGCATCGCTGACGCGCGTACGACAGGCATGATGGCCGCGTCTCCCTGTGGTACGGCGTACGCGCCAAGTACCTTGACTACCCGGTGCTCGATGAGGGGCCCGCATAACTGCTCCGACGCGCTGCCCTTGTAGGACAGGCAGGACAGGTCGAAGATAAAAACGATATGCGCACCGGTTGTTGCAACGGTAGCCCTCCCTGATCGTGAGAGCGCCCGGGCCCGCTCATGGACGGCATGCCGCACGCCAAGTGCAGTCGTCTCGCCATACACCTGCTCGATCTCGCGCAGATTGACGATCGTTGCGACGACGCAGAGCTCCCCGACCGATCCGGCAGGCTCCGCCTGCGCGTCGACTCGTGTGGGCATCGACCACTGGCACGAACGGGGACGATCTTCCGTCTGTCGCTGATCATCGAAACTCTCCTTGCACGCTTCGCACTTACTATCATCGCCCTCCTGCCCGGCAGGCCGGATCGGTGCGGATCTGGGCAGCTCGTGAGCAGGATTTCTGGATGCCATAATCACCTCGGTATGCTAAACGTCCACACGTACTTTTCGCTGCACGCCTCGGGCATACGAAACTTCAGCGATGCGCATGGCAGGCCTCTCTGGATCGGGTGGGAAAATGCACCATTTCCCGTTTCGGTGTCGAAGAAAGAACATCGCCTTTGACCCGCTTACATTGTCTGCGACGACGCATACATATCGCCCCCTGCTGGATCGTCCGTAGTGGCTGACCCGAAATCCTCCGTTCGGGTCGGGCGCCAGCCAGTCCTCCACCATATTTCTCAATGACATTCCCACAATCGTCATAACTTCCTCATCGTTTGTGAAGGTCACAGTACGGCGATCCTGAGGATCGAAGGTAGTGACCGGCTCGCTGCAACACGTGATTGACAGACCCCGATGACCTCGATGACCTCCGATGACCTACGTTTACTTCGGACCTGCCTTTTCGCGCTTCCGCGGCAAATCGGTACAGACGCCTTCGTACAGCTCGGCGGCCATCGCGATCGATTCGCCGAGCGTCGGGTGCGGATGGATCGTCTTGCCGACATCTTCCACGTCTGCGTCCATCCCGACCGCGAGGCACACTTCGCTAAAGAGCTCGCCCGCATTCAGGCCCACGATGCCGCTGCCGAGCACGCGATGGGTTTCCTCGTCGAGGATCAGCTTCGTGAAACCCTCGTCGCGACCGTTCGAGATCGCGCGGCCCGATGCCGCCCCCGGCCCCAACAACCCGCCGAGGGCGAGCGTTTTCGTTCGTGTCATGCCGCCCCCCCGGTCACATCGACGGGCAGATACAGGCGCGTCGTACCACGCTGGACCAGTAGGGCGGCATTCCCCCTGGTCTGCCTGAACTGGTCAGTAAGCTGATCGATCGTCGCCACCGATGTTTCGTTGACTGCAAGGACGATGTCACCCACCTTCAGTCCCACACGAGCCGCCTGGCCACTCACCTGCTGGATCAGCAGGCCGTGATCGACACCCATCTTCTGCTGCTCCTGCGCCGTGAGGGGGCGCACCGTCACCCCGAGACGGGACGGTGCCTGCACGGTCGCGGGCGCACCTCCGTTACTGTCCAGGGCGCCAATCGCGACTGTTATCCGGGTAGCCGCACCGGAGCGCCAGACCCGCAGGTCAGCCTGCTGCCCCGGCCGTAACCTGGCGACTGTCGTCAGCAGGTCCGCCGATTCGTCGATCACGCTGCCGTTGACCGTGAGCACCACGTCGCCAGCCTGCAATCCAGCCTGCGCAGCCGGCCCGGCCGGGTCGACCGAGCTGATGAGCGCCCCGTCTGGCCTCGGTAATCCAAACGAGTGCGCGAGCGACTGACTCACTTCCTGGACCGCCACCCCCAGATGTCCACGGGTCACCTCACCGGTCCTGATCAGTTGGTCCTTCACATCCAGTGCGATATCGATCGGGATCGCGAACGACAGTCCCTGATAGCCCCCCGTCTTCGAATAGATGTTCGAATTAATCGCGATCACACGTCCGTTCAGATCGAAGAGCGGCCCACCCGAATTTCCAGGATTAATCGGCACGTCAGTCTGGATAAACGGGATGTACGCTTCGCCTGGCAGCGAGCGCGATTTGGCGCTGACGATGCCCGCAGTGACGGTATTCGCAAAACCATACGGCGAGCCGATCGCCATCACCCAGTCGCCTACCTCGGTGCGGTTCGGATTGCCCGTCACGACAACAGGCAGATTCTGTGCGTTGATCTTGATGATTGCCACGTCGGACAGTGCATCACTGCCGAGTACCTTGCCTTTGAATTCGCGTTTATCCGTGAGCTTGACGTTGACCTCGCTGGCGTCATCCACCACATGGCGATTAGTCAGAATGACGCCATCGGCGCTCACAATGAATCCGGAGCCCAGACTCACTTCCTCGCGATTGCCGATCACACGACGTGCGAGAAACGGCGCAAGCGGATTGCCCGGTGCGATGCCGGGAGGCAACTGGATGCCCATCTGGGTAACTTCACGCGTCACGCTGATGTTGACCACCGCCGGACCGTAGCGCTTGACGAGCGTTGCGAAGTTCGGCACCGCGAACAGCGACCCTGCCGCAGGCATCGTCTCCTGTGCGACAGCAGGACCAGGCAGACCACCTTCGGCCGTCAGTACCGTGATGACGACTGCAACGATGAGCAGCGCCTGCTTGACACCCACAAGCCTGCTGTCCGTCATACCGGTTTCAATTTCTCTTTCCCGTCGCTGCCGCCTGCGCTGATCCATCACGCTTTCTCTCCTCCGTATCGTTCACCCCAGTCAACCGAACCGTATGCTTCCCTGCTCAGCGTTTCATCCCGCGTGGCGTGCGAAAACCAGAATCGCCCGCAATTCATCCAGCGTAAATCGGCCATCTAGCACGATCCCGCCAGACTGCCAGTCTGGGCGATCGCCCACGTTATCCCAGTCGATCCAGCCACCGGCACCTCGCAGGATGGCTCGGGCGTGGCTATATGTACCGGTTGCTGCTTCGCTCTCTGTTTCGCTGTCGTACATGACTTGCTCTCCATCACAACACCGGATCATGATCATTCGCGCCGCGCCAGACCTTGCTAGTACTCATCCCACAGGATCACGCGCTTGCCCATTGACAGCGCAAGGCCACTATTGCCTCGCGCCTGGCCCCGTCACCATCCCTTCCGCGGGATTTTTCGTCTGGCTGCCAATTCCGCCTTTCGCCTCCGGGCAGAAAGGCATGCGCATTCCGTTCTGGCGTGTTCGTCATACCCACTGGCCGTGCAATCATCACCGGGTTAGGCACCAAAATGATTCCTCTGCCCGGGGATTGAGCCGGCACGCCCGACGCTTTTCCCTCTTCGTTCATGTCTTCCTGATCCCGCTCAATGTCACCTCCACTCACCGCGGCGGTACGACCTGTTGCGCTGGCGGGCGTTGTGGTGCCACCGACTTTCCCCAATTCGCGCCGAAGCGATTCTGCTCGCCAGACAGGTTAAAAGTACCCACCTGGTTTGATGGGCCCCTTACAAGCGCCTCGGCCGCCGTCTGCGATGCGGCACCACCTGCGATCGGTGTCGGCGCAAGTTCCCGGCTCAGACAGCCGTACGACAACGTGCGTACGCCATCGACCTCCGCATCGACGCATACGGGCTTCGAGGCTGGAGCCACCGACTGCGCCCACGCGGTGCCGGCCAGGCTCAACCCCACTAGCGCCACTAGCGTATGTCTGCTCCACTGACAAGCTGTCATCGCCTTCTCCTAACTTTGCTGACGTCCGCTCACGATGGCACATCGCTACCTGTCGTGTCGATCATCGGGACCACGATTTAGATGTCCTCTTCCGCGCGCCACAAACCGTCTGAACTCCGCCATTTCCGCAGGCGATAATTCCGGCGCCGGTCCGTCGAGCCATCCGGGCCGACTCGCCACCTCGTTCCAGTACAGCACCTGCATGCCGGTAGGAAACGGCGTGAATTCCGGCTCGCGGTACGCCACCTGGAAAAGTCGGGGTGGGACCGGCCGGGGCTTCCACAGGTCTTCCACTTCCTGAACGCTCGTGTCGAACCAGAATCGCACCCAGGCCGCGCCATTCGCGTCATTCGGCAATCGCATGAACCCTGCCAGCACGAGCAGCACCACAGGAACATCCTCCTGTTGCAACACAGCACACGACCATAGATTCAGCACGTCCGCATACGCGATTACAGTCGCAAATCTCTGCACGGTCAGCGATGGCAGAAGCCGCCGGGCAGCAACGTAGTGGTGCGTCCACCGACCGATGAAATGTTCCCGGTGACGCCCACCCACTATCACGTCGCGCCGTTCCTGAGCGACCAGTTCCTTCGGCTGGTAAGCGCTGGTAGTCAACACGCAACCCGCATCGTTGGTGCGGTGTTTGTGCCGGAGATGTCCCGCTGCACCGGCAGCATGGCGTGCGCCACGTGCCGGCGCAAGGTCGCTCTGGCACAGCGGGCAACGTGTGAGCGGTCCCACATCCGTCGCACCGGCGGCAACGAGCGCGGCCAGATAAGTCTGCGGGTCGATTGTGAATTCCATGCGGGCGTGAACGCCTGGGGCACGTTCAGGATTCGGGCGCCCGGTATGTGAATCGTTGCCCAGGTGTCCGGTGAGGGGGTGCGCGGTCTGCGCCACGGCGTTCTCCTTGTCTGTTGCTGCGTGCCCGCTGTCCTGAGCGCATCGCTTTATTGCGCCGCTGCCAATGCCTTCTTCAGCGCGCTCTCATTAATCGTCACGGTGGTGGGCCCCGCAAGTTTTGCCAGATACGCCTGCGCATTCTGTTGCATGCGTTGTTGCCGCAATACTGCGCGGATCTGTTCCTTCACGTCAGCCAGCGGCCGAAGCCCAGGCGGGCGTGTGTCGACCAGTTTGATCACATGGAATCCGGCTGCCGTCTGGACCGGACCCGCCACATCACCGACTTTCAGTTTTCCGACAACCTGGCGAATCTCCGGCACCAGACTGGTTTCAGGCGTAAAACCCATGTCGCCGCCGTTCGCCGCGCTGGTTTTGTCCTGCGAATTCGCCTTCGCGAGCGTAGCGAAATCCCCACCGGATGCTTGCGCCTGGCGCGCCAGATCCGTCGCCCGACGGCGAGCCTTGTCGATGCTCGCGGCATCCGCATTCGACGCAGTTGCTACCAAGAGCTGCGAGATACGCAGCATGCGCGGCGCGGTGAACGCCGCGTGGTTCTGGTTATACGCGCTCTGGATATCTGCATCCGACGGATAGTCGGCCGGCGGCGCGCTGACGGAAGCCAGATAGCTGCGCACAATGATTTCGCGCTGCGCATTCTCGATGGCCGCCTGCACCTGCGGCTGCCTATCCCAGCCTTTGACTTTCGCCTCGGCAAGGACTGACTTGTCGGCAAGCTGCGCGCGCACCATCTGATCCAGTGTTGCAGGCTCGGCCGCGAGACGGAGTCGATTGTCGGGGCTCAACGGTTTGATAAGCGCTTCGATATCTGCCTGCGTGACTGACGCCTTACCGACGCTAGCGATTACATCACTTTGTGCATACCCTGCCAGCGGCAGGCTCAGGACGAGACCACCGAATACCATTGCAAGTTTCTTCACCTTCACTCCCGCTACAAAATTTTGAATGACAGAACATCGTTGCCTGGTCACAGGCGTATCAATGAGCGGCCTGCTCCGCGCTGTTCCGCTCCCGGTCAAAGCGCGGCCCCGAACATGAGCCGCACAACGAGAGGTTGCGCCATACCGTGCGGCGGCTTCGCACCGATGTTCTGCGCCAATAACACTTGCCGAAGCTCAGCGTCGGCCTCGTTATCTCCCAGCGAGTCGAATTCGACGTGGCTTACCCGGCCGTCCGGTTCGAACCACGCCTTCACTCTCAGGACTGGCGGCGCCCCACCCGTTGCACCCGACGCACTCTGCTCAAAGCGCGCATGAACCCGGTGCGCCGCGTCACTCTCGAGAGCCGTCTGGAATAGCTGCGAAACACGTTGCGCATAGACCACCCACGCCTGCGGCGCCTTATCCAATGTCACAACGTCCGACTGGGCACGCAGACTGCCGCTCACGAGCGCAAGCAACGCGGCAAAAAGCGCTCCGATCCGGCCGCGCGATGTCATTGCAGCGTCGCCTTGAGCCCGCTCTCGCCCGTGCCCGCGGCCTCGCCAGACTGACTGGCGCCTTGAGCTTCGACTGCCGCCATGGCGGGCCGATTGCGCAAATGCAGCAGGAATTCCTGGATCAGCCGGTCCCATAACTCGATCGTCGAGCGGAGGTGTCGTTCCGTCACGCCGCCCACCACCACATCCATCTCCAGTACCAGGAACTGCGCCTGCACCCATAACCGCGTAAAGCGTTTCGTACGGTTCCAGCCCGACACGATCTCTGCGGGCAACTCTCCCTGGACCTGCAATGCGCAACTCAGCGTGTAGTCCAGATACTGTCCGTCCTCAGCGCTGCGGTTGCCAAAGCGCACGGCGAAACCCACTCCCTGGCTCGCACTCATCAGTTGCACGAGACCATTCTGTTCGGCGGCCGTGACACGATAGCCAGCCGTTTTGAAGATGTCGCCCAGCTGTTCGACGCTGACGGCCTCGATGACTGCCTCGGCGGTCTGATTCATTGCCGCAGTCCCGATCGCATCTCGTTCTTCGTTCGTCATGGTTCTTTCCTTTGATGTCAATTCAGTTCACCTTATTTAGACGCAGGGGACGCTGCAGACGCATCGGTACCTGGAGCACTGGCAGGGCTCACCGCCTTCGCCGCGGGGTCGAACCTACCCGCATGCGTCTGGTCGCCGTAACGCTGCGCGATCTCGTCGTATTTCACCCGCGCGCCCTGTGCGAACGGTTCGCGCGAGCTCAGGAAGCTGCCCAGGCCCACGTGCTCGTACGCATTCAGCACTTCCTGTCCGACCTGATATAGCTGGACGTTTTTCGCTTCACACGTTCGTAACTGCTCTGCCTGCGTGTTGCCCAACGCCTGCAATTGTGTGCGCTCAGCATCACGCGAACGTGACAGCGCAAGCAGCTCTTCATACGAGGATCTGTACTTCTCGAGCTGTTGAACGTCCTTCGCGTGACTGGACTTCTCGGCCGTCAACGCGCGCTCCGCATTCACCTCCGCGCCCGACTTGCCCTTCGCCGCCGCCAGATCCGCCTGGGCCTGCTTCAGGTCCGCAAGCGCCTTGTCGCGTTGCTGCCCAGCCGCGGTCCTGTCGGCCTGTAATTGCGCCTGTGTATCCTGCAGTTGCCGAAGCTCCTGTGTGGTCGAACGCAACTGCGTACGCAGTTTGTCCTCGATGCTCTGCGCCGAGGCCGGCGTGATCGCACACAACCAGATTGCCGCCGCGCCAGCCGCCACGATCACCCGATGTTTTCGCATGATCACCTCAGAACCGTGCATTCAGTTCAAGCTGCAGCACGTCGATCGACAGCGGCGCCCCGTACACTTCTCTCGCACTCAGATAGCGTGCCGAGAGCCACGTATCGCGGGCGACCGCGTATGCCGCACCCAGGATGTAGCCCTTTGCGTTGGTACCCCCCAGGTGGAAGTCTGGGTCGGTGAACGCATCCAGCGTCGCATCGGGCTGCAGGTACTTGTACGCAATCGTGAAGTTCCAGTCGCCCCTGTGCTTCGGCTCCGGCTCGCCGATCGTCGCCTTTGCCATGAAACCGTTCGGGCCGCTCTTGAAGTCCGATTGCGACACGTTTGCCGAGCTCGAGTCGTAGTTGTTGACGGGCAACGATGCCGCGCTGAACGCCTTGTCCTCGTTGTAGGCCAGATTGCGCACATACTCGCCGTCCAGCCGTAACTTCACCCGGTTGGCCACTACCGTGTCCCACTGCGCCTTTACGTCGAAGAGCCGGTAATTGAATGCGAGACCAAAGAGCTGCGGCTCGGGCGTCATACCCGGTGCCAGGTTCGGGTTCTGCGCGATGTTGCGCAACGCTATCATCGTGTTGCCGCCCTGGATGAAGGCCGGCGCCTCGTTGTCCGTGCTGCAGCTCGTCGCGCCCAGATAAAGCGCGCACGGCGAGGACAGCGAGCCGCGCATGTTCTGGAAGTCGTAGTACGCGAGCGCACCCTTCAGGCGATTCTGCTCGTTGATCTTCCACTGCGCGCCGACCTGAGCGCCGAGCATCCATTTGGTGTCGTTGCCCGACTTCTGGATGCTGTTCGACGGGAAGCTGTCGCTCGTGTACTGGATCGGGAATATGCCTAAGGTGCCGAACAGCGTCACGTCCGGATTGGCCGGCAATGCATGACGGAAGTTCGCCGCGAGACCGTCCATCTCAAGGTCATTGGAGAACAGCAGATCCGACGAGAAGAACGGATTGTCGAACCGGCCCGCCGTGATGTTCAGCCAGGCGGTGGGCTGGTACCTGATATAAACCTTGTTCAGCCAGATATCTTTCTTCGCAAAGCCGCCACCGGCCGTCGCCGTCGTCGAGACCGGCCCGTTATCGTTGCCGCTCGCGAGCTGGATACCCGCGGTGAACTCATCGGACAGCGTCGCCGTGACCCCCAGGCGCGCACGGTAGCGCGCCAGGTTGTTACGGTTCTCTGTCGAGTTGATCGTCGGCAGGTTGGTGTGATTCGTATTCGGATTGATGTCGAAGCCGCCGCCCTGATTGATCGCGGCGAAGTTCGTGAAATCGTTCGCGTTATTCGGCGAATAGAAATGGTATTCGTCCCGCACACGCACGTCGCCGTCGATCTTGATGCGCGAGACCCAATCCGGGAACGTATTGGGTTGCGCCCAGTTCTCGGCCTTGGCCTGAGCGACGACCTCCTGTTTGACCTGGTCGCGGATCTGGTCGCGCACCACCTGTGGCACGTACGGAACCGCGACGTCACCGGGTTGCGTGGGTGCGTTCACCACGGCCGCAGCCGGTGCTGCGGCACGGCTATTCGACGCTACCTTCGCCTGTGCGGCTTCAGCCTGTGCCTGCGCGATCAGGCTGCTCGCATTCGCCTTCGTCAACACGCCCTGCTTGACCAGCAGGTTGATCAGGTTGATCACCGTGCTCTCGGTGGGCGCCGCCGCCCCGGTCGCAGCCTGCGCCTCGAGCGATTGTGCGTGGACGCTACCGGCAAGCGTCATGCCGAGCGCGGCGAGTACCGCGAAACTGACCCGCGTGCGTCGCAGCCGAGTGCCGTCACTCGCCCCGCCGCGGCCACCCCGTGCCGCCGTATACTTAGACATTCCCATTCTCCACATAGCGTGCTGATTTTTTACTGGCACCGTTCGCTCACAACCTGTGCGCGAACCTGTTGTTGAATCCGTTACTGAATCTGCCCGAACAGTTCGCTTACCCCGGCTTGCGTCCCTGTAACCTGACAAGCTTCGGGTACATCGTCGTCGGCGGTGGCGGTTCGTCCACCCTTCCCAGCTCCTCGACGGCCGCGATCACCGCATCGTCGATCCGGGCGTCGCCCGTTGACTGCACGATCGTCACCTTCGTGATGCGACCGGACGGGTCCATCCACAGATTCAGGCTGCCCGCAAAGCGCGCACCGCCCGCGTCCTGAACCCGCTTGTCCTGCTCGATCGCCCGCTGCAGCGTGTAGCCCAGGTATTGCGCGTAGCTCGCATTGCCGAAGCTCCCCGTGCCGCCGCCGCTGCCCACCATGCCGCTGCCATCGCCCGCGCCGATGTTGAAGCTGTCCGTACCCGCCTGCGCTGGCGCGTTCATCGTCATCTGCTTCGGCTGGTTGTCCGACGGTTTCGGCGTCTCGGACGGCTTCGGCGCCACCGTCGGCTTGTCGACCGGCGTCTTCACATCGTCCATCTTCTCGGGCGGCGGCTTCTGCTTCGGCGGCGGCGGTGGCGGTGGCGGCGGCAATGGAATGACCGTCGTCACCTGGGGCGCGGTGGCCCGCTTCATGCCTGCGGTATCGCTCGCGAAATGCCATATCAGCGCGGCGACACCGAGCAGTACCACTCCCGAGATCGCGGGAGTGAGCCAGCGCGGTGACGCCCCGTCGTCGTCCGGGCGGTCACCGCGCCCGTTGTTGTAGGTCATTTCCATGGCGGGTCCCTAGCTGCCCTGATGCGCCTTGCCTGTCACCAGCCCCACCTGGGACAGGTCAAGGCGGCGCAGCAGGTCCAGCACGTCCATCACTTTCTGGTAGGCCACCGCCGAGTCGCCCTTGAGCACAATCGGGAACTCCGGCGTAAGCGCTTTCTGCGTACGCAAGCGGTCCTCCAATTCGGTCATACTCACCGGATACGCATCGAGAAAAATCTGGCCGCTGTCGGACACCGTGATCGCCTTGGTCTGCGGCTTCGCGAGACTCGTCGACGAACTCGCCTTGGGCAGATCGACCTTGATGCCCTGCACCGAGGCAGTCGTCATGATGATGAAAATGATCAGCAGTACATACGCTAGGTCCAGCATCGGCGTGATGTTGATGTCGTCATACGGCTTGTCGTCGTCCTGAACCTGCATGGCGCTCTCCTTATTCAGCGGCCAGCGCGTGATCCGCGTTATTGCTGTGCGCTTCCGCCAGACGCGTCACGAACTCGTCGACGAACACCTGCATGTTCGCGGTCACGTTCTTGTTGCGAATGAGCAGGTAGTTGTAGCCAAAGAGTGCGGGGATCGCGACGAACAGACCCGTGACGGTTGCCAGCAGTGCCGCGGCGATACCCGGCGCGATAGCGTTGACGTTCACGTCGCCCGCCGCGGCAATCGCGGCGAACGTGATCATCACGCCGACCACCGTGCCCAGCAGTCCGAGGAACGGACCGCCCGAAATCGCGATGGTCAGCAACACCATCGATTTCGACAGTCGCTGGTTTTCGCGCACGAGCGTGGCATCCATCGTCGCGCGGATCGCTTCGATCGACTCGGCGCTGATCACCGTGCGGCCGTTGCCGTCGACCCGGCTGTGGATTTCCGAGACACCGGCCCGATAGAGGCGATACAGCGACGACTGACGCAGACGCTTGCCTTCTTCCGACTTCTCATCGGTATGGGCGAGCCCCACCAGGTGTCTGCCAGCTACCTCGCGGAAACGTCGCACGAAGAAGCCGTTCGCCTTGTCGACGTTGCCGACATAGGTGGCCTTGTTCCACATCACGACCCACGAGACGAACGCCATGACCAGCAGAATGCCGATCACCACCCATGCGTCCACCGTCACCGACTTGACGATCACGCCAAAGTAGCCAAAACCGAAACCGGACTGCTTCTCATCGGCGCCGTAGGCAACCAGCTTCGATTCAGCGCCCTGGCTCAGCACATCGAGTGCGATCAGCGTCGCCGGGCGCGCCACCCTGGAGAGACGCAGTTCATCAAGCGCACCGTTGAAGCCCATGAAACCGGCCGACGCACCCGCCACGTCACCACCAATGGCCGCCGCGCCCGTCAGTGCAGGCAATGTCACCGCCATCTGGGCGTACTGCTTGCCGCCGACATAAAGCGTCAGGTTTTTGCCGTCCGCCGTCACCGCGACATGCGTCCACTGGTTCGCCGCGACCGGCTGACCGGCCGCGGTACGAACAGGTGCCGAAGCGCCGCCCGCACCGTCCACTTCAGCAAAGGGCACGCCGTTATCCAGCCCGATCAGCAGTGCATTCGCGCCATCACGGCGGCTGTAAAGCAGCGTGTTCGGCGTGAGCGCACCCGGCTTGACCCACGCGCTGAAGGTCAAGCTGCCGCCCGCGCTCACGTTCAGCGAGGGGCTGGCCGGCAGGTTCAACGGCGTCGTACCGTCGAGCTGCGCGGCCTTGCCGACGATGCCGTCCTCGACCGTTCGCGCCGGCGCGTTCTGCGCGTTGTTCCCATACGCGGTCAGATCTTTCGGCGGCGTACCGGCAGCTCCGTTGAAGTGATAGACCAGCGTGTAGTCCGGATCGAATGTGTCGGACGCTTTGCTGCCGTCTGGCGCCTTCCTGTTGCCGTAGTACATCCAGATGTTCTGTGCCGCGCCCGCCGGGAGTTGCGGAACGTCGACCCAGATCAGCGCGACGCCGAGCACTGCGTCGTACTGCTCGACGTGGTAGTTGAGCGGAGTCTTGTCGTCGGCAGCGACGAAACGGATATCCGCGCCGTTATCCTCGAGTCCGTCGAACTGGAAGTTGCCTGAATGCAGACGGATCAGCAGCGGCAGGCGGCCGGTTGACTCCGTGATGTTGCCGCCCTTCGGCGTCGTGTCGATGGTGATCGCCTTACGATAGGACCAGTCGTTCTGCCACCAGGCGTTGGCCACGCCCGGCAGACACCCCATCAGCACTGTCATGGCTGAAATGAAAAGAAATAACACTCGCTTCACAGTCGTACTCCCCTGATAAACCGGCTGGATCGCGCCGGCACAACACTCTTGAAAACGGTCAATGCACTTGCACTTCTTCGCTCACGCATTGTTCAGAACGCCAGACGTACAAAGAAGTCGAAACGCGGGCTGTACTGCTTCGTATAGACCCCCGCCTTCAGCGGCCAGCCCGCCTCGAAGTCCGCACTTGCGTACTTCAACAGTTGAATGCGCGTGCCGAATCCAACCGACAGCAGGTTGAAACTGGAGGTCTGCTCCGGCAGCGGGCTCAGCAGCCACAGATGTGCCGCATCGACGAACGCATGGAAACGCCATTCGTTAAAATGGCCGCCTACGGTGCCACCGAGATACTTCGAGATGGAGGGGCTGCGCAGTTCCAGCGAGCCGATCACACCACTGTCCGCGGTGGCTTCCGCCTGCATGTAGCCGCGCACGCTGTACATGCCGCCCGCGGCGAACTGTTCGCTCGACACCAGCGGCGAGTTCGCCAGCTGCGCGCTCACGTGCGCGTTGGCGTCGATGTCGTGGTCGAAGTGCTGCGTGTGGTTCACGTCGAACTTGCCGTACACGAAGTCCGGCGTCGCTTTGTAACGCTTGTTGTCGAAAGCGCTCCAGTCGCTGCCCACGCCCCGGATGTTGGTCGTGAGCGACGCCGAGAATGCGGTCTGTGAGTTCTTCAGGCTCAGTTGTCCGTTGTACGAAAACGTGACCGGCACATAGGTCAGCGGCGCGGTGGACGTCTGACCCGCCAGGCTCACGTTCTCGTCATAGTGCTTGCGGTCGATCTCGACGCTGACCGACTGCGCGTACGTATCGGTTGCCGGCAACGCGTAGATCGCGGTAAAGCCGAACGTTGTGCCTTTGCCCAGCACACTGGTGCCGCCCAGCGACGCGACGTCGCTGTCCGAGTGGATGACGGTGGCGAGGAAACTCCAGTGCGAGTCCTGCAGCGGTGCGAGGTACGAAAACGAATACACTCTCGCGTCTTGCGGATGCTGCGGCGCGATCAGGTAGGTGCCCGAGAGAACGTGGCCGAGCTGCCACAGGTTCGAGTAGCTGAGCGACGCGATCGTGCGCAGTGACGATGTATTGGGACTGTTGTCGTTGTTCAGTTCGAGGCTGCCGTGCAGCGGGTTGTGATCGTCGACCTTCAGATCGACGTCCACCGTCTGCGGAAGCGTACCTGGCTTAAGTACCGGGATCACCTGCCGGTCAGCCGAGCGGTTCAGATCCGTCAATTGCTGCTGGGCCATCGTGAAATCCGGCACGCTGCCTTCGGCCAGCGCGGGTACCGCGTCGCGGATGTTCTGCGGCGAGTAGTATTTCGCGCCTTCCACCCGCAGGCGTCCCACCTTCGCTTCGACCACCTGCAAAACGATCACGCCATTGTTCACGCGTTGCTGCGGCAACTCGACCACCACTGACTGATAACCTTTATCCTGATAGATCTTCTGCAGAGCGTCCCGCGCAGCATTCACGTCCGAGAGTGTCTTGCCCGGACCTTCGAACGGGTAAACCGCCTTCTCGATATCCAGACTCTGAAGCGCTGTGTTGCCGCGTACGATGTACTCGTTCACGTCGAATGTTTGTGGCGAACCGGCCGCCGACGCTGCTCCTGCGGGCGCAGACGCCCCGGGTGCCGTCGCGGTGGCCACCGGCGTGCTTCCAGCTGTCGGCGCAGCATTCTGAGCGCTTGCGCCAGGTGCAAGCGTCAATCCACCAACCAGTAGTGCCCCTGCGAAATTCGGTCCGAACCGGCCGTATGCGAGACCGTTTACCGATCCTTGCGTACGCGCGCGCATTCGCCCAGACATCGGCCTGCGCGCTTCGTCGTGTGATTCCCCGATAATTCCTGGCGTCATGCGCCATTCCCCTTGTCTGTTCGAAATCGTCCGTCTTGTCGTCCGGCCGCCCGGCGATGACACGTGGGCGCTACATTGCGCACATGTCATCGCCATGACAATTAATTTGCATTCCTAAAAATAACGTGCATTTAGCCTTCTTCAGGTTAAAGACGTATCTGCCGCTATACCGCTTGCCGACGCAAAAGCTTCCGCGCAGACGCTCGCGTCGTGCCGATGTTCGCGAACTCCCGTTCCACGAAAATCCTCAGTTGCGTCACGCACTCATTCACCGTGCGCGCGCCGGTATCGACCACCAGATCCGGATTCAAAGGAGGCTCACAATGCACCGACACCCCTGTAAAATCGGGTAACTCGCCGCGCCGTGCCTTCCTGTACAGCCCCTTTGAATCGCGCGCTTCACAGACCTCGAGGCCGGCTTTTACATACACCTGCCGAAAACGCTCACCGATGACCTCGCGCGCCTGGTTTCGCATGGTGGCCAGCGGTGAGATCAGTGCGACGACTGTGATCTGACCAGTGCGCGCAAGGATTGCTGCAACCTCGCTTACGCGCCGAACGTTCTCGTAGCGGTCGCGCGCCGAAAAGCCCAGATCGCGACTCAGGCCTTGCCGCAAAACATCACCACCCAGCACCATCGCGCGGAATCCCCGCGCCATCAGCACCGTCGCCAGCGCATGTGCAAGCGTGGTTTTACCCGCCCCTGGCAGGCCCGTAAGCCACAACACGGGTGCATAGCTGAACACTGCATCATTTGGCCCCATCGCGCAGGATGACCTAGCCAGCATGTGCCGCGCCCTCGTCGTCTTCAGAAGGCCGTGTCTGCCAGAAGCCGCCTTTCATGGTGACGATCGACGGCGTGTCGAACCACTGCCGGGGACTGAGAATCTCCGCGCGCAGAATGTTCGGCAGCACCTGCACATCGAAAATCTCCTCCACGCCGTTGTAAAATTCCAGTATTCCAAGCACCTGTCCGCTCTTCGCATCCACTGCTGCGACACCCGCCACCAGTTCGTCACGCTCCGCTTCGATCGGCAGCCCTTGCGGCCCGCGCCTGTCGCGCAGTCTGGAAAGCCCGACGAACAGCACACCCCCGTATTCCACCAGCCCGTGCGTAAAACCCGGCAGCTTTGCCACCACACGCTTCGCACCGGTGACTGGGTCTATCTGCAACAACTGCCCGCGTCCGCCTTCGAGCACATACAGTTCCCCGTTGATCACGCGCGGCGAATGCGGCATCGATAACCCCGATGCAACGATCCGGCCCGAGGGCACTTCCATCACGATGCCGCCATCGACCATACCCTTACGCCAGCCGAACGGTGTATCGGTCTGTCCAAGCGCGGTCACAAAGCGCACCTTGCCGTCATGAAATGCCATGCCGTTCAGATGGCATCGGTCTCCAGGACCGAATTCCGTCACGAACGGTGGCTGCCAGATGGACGTGAAATTGAAGAATCCGTCGATTACACTGATGCACGAGTAGCGTGTATTGATTGCGAGCACGATGTTCCTGTCGAACACCATGTCATGCAGATCCAGATCGCCCGTGTAGTGCGCGGTGCGCGGCACGAAAACCGCGTCGTAGTAATCCGGACGTGCCGGATAGCGCGGCGCGAGCGACGATACGTTCGCGAAGATCATCAGCTCATGACTCGTGGCGATGGCGAGCCGGTTACCCGACACCGCGAGCCCCATCGAACGCGGCAACAGACAGGCGGACAGCGTGGGAATGCCCTTGTCGACACCGAGCAACGCAACTCCCGACGGGCGCCGGCTGATTGCAAGGCTACATTTGAGCGCAGCGAGCACCTCCAGAAAGCGCCCGGTATCGCGCAGATTGATGAAAGGCGATTCGGCCTCGCCCGCTCTGTTCGACGAAACAACTTCATCTACCCCGGTCTGCAATGTGCCTGTCAACTCGCTGCCTTGAACCTGTTCCACGTCCCTGTGCCTTTCAGAACTCCACTGCGTCCCGTCAACGGACAACACGTGGCCATGCAATAAGAAAACTGCGTGGCATCAAAGATGATCATCACGCAGCAAGGAGCGATCCGGTGCGATTGGCGCGCTCTTCAAACGTCTTCCACCATTCCCCGGGATGAAATCGGCCGGAAAAGGCGATGCCCGGGTTCATACCTACATAGACGGAACGAGTTACCCGATACCGCAGACTTTTTTTGCGTCAGCTTCGTGCCGATGATCGCCCGCGATTCACCGGCGTGCGTTGTGGTGTTTCCGCCGGCTCATCACGTATCTGAATGGCTCGCTCCGCCGATATGGTTTGAATGAAGCCAGACGAAAGCGTGTTTATAGTCCTCTTGCAATGCGTTACTTTTTATGACAGACCTTAACGACCCTGAAATATGCGCCGTGCGTGTTTTGTGCGGGCAGTGGAGCCAACTGATCTTCCTCCGTCAAATCCGGTTTTCATATCACCTACGACGGTTCTGAATGCGGCATAGGGACAGTCCATCCGTCTTATAAGAAGAAGACGCCGATATTCGTGCAAGCGCGGCATCTCCGTTTCCCGGATGTCAATGAAAAATGTTCCTATGTCCATCGCCATGATGCCGCTTCGGCGGCTCGCCGAACGGTTGTTGCCCGGCAACGTTGCCTCGAGCCGGACCGCAGTTCCCGGCTCCCCCCACGCCGGCGGCTCGCTCACGACCGTGCCCCTGCAATGGCGCACGCACTGGCTCGCGTGGCAGTTCCTGTCATGGATTTCAGGCACACTGCTCGCGCCGCCGTTCTGGATGGTCGGCATCCTGCTGATGATCAATGCGCACAGTGATCAACCGTTCTTCTGGTCCCTGACGATGGCTATTGTTCCCATCACGAACGCCATAGCGATCATTCATGCAAATCAGCGCCACCATCGCAGGCCATTCACTGCGCGCTGGCAGGTCGGCCTGCATTATTTCGGGGGCAAGCATGCTGACCGGTTGCACACTGTTCATGCTGATGGGGGGTGGTATACGGGTGCTCTGCAGGGTCTCGTGGAGCCGTTAGTCGTCACGATGGGTGCATCTGGTCCCGCGGCTAGCGTCTTATGGAGTGGCACTGTGATTGCAGCCTTCGGGGTGTTGTCCTTTGCACACGCCAGCATTTTGCACGCACGACTTGCTTTCGAGGCCTGAATGTCCCGGCCATATTCCTGAGGATCGCTGACACCCAATTGGAGCGGACATGCATCGCACGCACCACGTTCAGAAAAGGCGCCCGAACCGGGAACGCGGCATCGCTATCGTGACCGTGCTGCTGGTGGTGGCGCTGGCGGCCACGCTGGCCGCCAGCGTACTGTGGCGCCAGCGGGTTGCCATACGCGATATCGAAAACCAGCGCCTGTCTGTTCAGACAATGTGGGTCGACCGCGCTGCCATAGAGTGGGCGCGCGCGACACTGCGCTTGCAAAGTTCAACTTCCAATGTGACCTACGACGGACAACCCTGGGCCGCCCCCGTAAGCGACATCCAACTCGCCGACTTTCTGCCGCGCCAAACCATGGCCGTGAATGGCGAGCTGGCTAGTGCCTGGATTTCCGGTCACGTGGAGGATGCCCAGGCCAGGTTCAACCTGACGAACCTGGTTTCAAGGCCAGGCCCCGGTCAACCGTGGCAGATCAACGGTGACGGGATATTGGGTTATCGTCGCCTGCTGGGTGAGCTTGGCCTGAACCCGGGTCTTGCGCAGCTCACCGCCGCCTATATGCAGCGCTCGCTGACCGAAACCAGGGAAGCGAATGACTGGCCGCTGCAACTTGTCTCGGTCGACGACCTCATCCGCATCCCGGGATACGACACGCGCGCCGTCGAGGCACTCTCGCCCTACGTCACGATCCTGCCGGATCTCACCACGGTCAATGCCAACACGGCGGCCGAGCCAACGCTCGTCGCCACAATTCCGACCCTGTCCCGCAGTCAGGCTCACACGCTTGTCGAGCGGCGTGCCACAGCCTACTTCGTCAGCACCGGGGACATCGCAGAAGTATTGGCGCCGACCCAAACGAGTACGACGCTGCCCTCTGGCTCACTCGTTGGGGTTAATAGCGGCTATTTCATCGTGCATTGCAGGATCCACTCAGCGCGGATCAATACGCGAATCGACACACTGATCGCACGATACGGCACCGGCAATTTCAGCTGGACCGCCGTGCTCTGGGTTCATCGCGTCACCGGTTAGACGACGCCGGTCTAGTTGAGCGAGGCTTCGACGCGCTCTCATAAGCCGCCGCCTGAAATCCCGGGTATTCGGGAGCCAGCCGGTCCATGGTGGTTTCGCGTATTTCCGATTTCATCCGGTTCCAGTCTTCCACGGAAACCAGAAACGCGATTGCCTGACCGTATTTCGTGACCATCACCGGTGACTCAGCCGCATCCCGCAAAGCCTTCGATGGGTTACTGCTGAAGTCGCGCGTGGCCATAGCGGTAGCACGCTGCCCGGAACGCGACCCGCCGTCCGGATCGACGCCGGCTTCCCGGCAAAACATGCTGTCGAGTGTCGACGCGCGCAACATGGCCTTGGTTTTCGGCTCCGTCGTATGCTCGCGCTGCTGCTTGCGCCGGCTGCGCGGATCGACATGCGCCGCAATATTTTTAAGGATACGGCCGAACTGGCTGGGCACAAGGTGATCGTAGTGCTGCCAGAATTTGGATGGAACCGCGATCATCATGCCCGCGTAGGTTTCCCTGACGCCCGCCGCGATGTAAAGCGGCAAGCGTCTGGTTTCGCGCTCGTTCAGTTCCTGCCTGTTGCTCACCGCGCGCACCATCGCGCTCAGTCCGTTATACGCAAGCGCGGCAACACCGAAAGCCAGTAGCGCTGCGCGCGGCGTACCCGAAGAAAGCACCCCGCTATAGAACACCGGCTCGAGCGGCACCGGCAACGTTTCGCTCCAGTGCCGGCAGGACAGTCGCACGACCTCGTGAGCGCTCAGGTGCGAGGCAGGAACATTCGTCAGGATCCGGATCACCGTGTCACCGTCCATGTCCGGATGATCCAGATGCAATTCGATGCGTCTGAAGACAAGCGACGAACCTAACTCATCGGTCATGCTAACCGATTGTTCGTAGACGAGCCCCGACTCGATACGGCCTTTTTCCAGCCGACAATCCCTCTCCAGCCAGACGGGGCTGCAGCCATGTTCCTGCACGATGAATGCGCTGCCGCGTCGCGGCCAGCCGGCGAGTATGGCGCGGGTATTGAAGTGGCGATCCACGATCCACAGTTCGCCAGGCTGAACCGAATCCAGCAGGGCGCCCATGACAGGCCGCTCCTGCGCCCGACCGTGTTCCCATGGCACCAGATCGACGATCATCGCAAGATCCGGATCGTAGACCACGAGCGATTGTGCAGGCGACTCCGTATCGCGCTCCCCGCCGGGCATCATTGCGCCGTGCATACAGCCTGACGGTCCTGGCGAACACCTTTCGCTCGCCGGCAAACGGCTGCCGTCAAGAATCCTCAATCGATAATCGCTTACGGTCGCCTGCCGGTCGTGCAACAACGGTTGCACGAGGGGAAGCAATCGCTGCGCGCTGTCCCGCACGAGAGTACGTCCCCAGCCGGAGCGGGTCCGGCTGATCCTGTCGTGCAACGCGGTGATCGATGCCGGCAACTCCGGAAGCGTTTTCGCTGCCGTATCCACCGAATGCTGCAATCGTGCAGCGATGATCGACATCGTTTCCACCGTCATCGAGAACAACGACTCCCGCATCTGCAGACTGTCACTAGCCTCCACCTGCTCGAATGAATCGCCGGCCCACTCCGCATCCAGCGCGCATTGCAGGACCAGACGCGCCATAAGGGTCATCGGGCTGTGCTCGACAAAGCGTTCTATCACTGCGCGTATCACCTGATTGCCTCGTAATTGTCTGGTAAAGCGCCGTCGAGCGCTCGACCCCATCACCGTGACGGGAAATCTTTCCTTTGATTCCCATCAGGCCTCTTGTCTTGCCACCCCCATTAACATGGGGTGCCAAGATGCCTGCGCGTTACCCTTACCGCGATGCACGCGCCGGCCACGCGAATACATTCCGTCGGGCACACCCCGTTACGACCGCTGCCATCGACAACGACTTGCTGAGGAGCTTGACGCGCCATTTCCGATATCGGAATATCAAGCGTGACTGGATACCGGCGCGGCGGCACTACACTCCAGCAATCCGCTCAACTGGATCCCGGAGGAACCCGCATGTACGTAGATCCACGCGTCGCGCATGGCCGTGCGAAGTTCGACCTGAACCGCTCTCCACGAATGTTCGCTGAGGAGCGTCGCTGGAAAATCACCGACATCATCGTGAAGAGCCTTGAAGACTTCGCCGGGACACCTAACCGGCGCGGCCTCATGCGACTTCTCGAACTGCAGATCGCGCCGCGGCTCGAACGCCTCGGACTCGAGCCGTACATCGGCACACTTGGCGATATGGAAGGCCTTTTTGTCAATTTTTCGACGATGAGCGCCGAGCACGGGCTGCGCGAATTCCAGTTGCGACTCACCATCCCCGACCTGGTCCTGAACAGCTTCGCCTCCAACACCATCAAACCCCACGCTGTTGCGCGCTGCATGCAACGCAATGGGGTTCTGTCGGTCGCGGAAATCGAACGCGAGACCAACATCGCGTTCGTGTTCGCACGCGTGCTGCGCCCGCTCGCTCTGCTCGAGAAGTGGAAACAGACCGCGGTCCCAACCGCAGACGGACTCTTTGTCGGCGAAATCAGCCATGCCGACGACGTCTTCATGAACACGTATATCCGGCCCGCCGCCAGCGATCGGCCTTCCCGCTGGAGCGGTTTTGCCGAACTGTTCTCCGTCATGCCGGACTGGACTGCGGCCCAGATTCATGAAGGAAGCGATCTCCTGCAATGGATGATCAACCATATCCTGGCCTTGCGAAAAACCGCGTCATTAGCCGAGCGCTTTCCATTCCTGCTCGAACCCTATCAAGCACTCAACGATCCTCTCGACGCAACATGGGACGCCGCGCGCACCAGCGCCGAGAGCGGGACGAGCCCAGCACCGCGCTAGGCGAGCCGCAAGTCGTGCAGCGGCCCTTGCGCTCGATGCCTTGCATGCCTGCGCGCGCAAAGCCGCACTCCCGCATGATCGAGGCCTACATAAACAAGGTCGAACCAGGTGCGTCTATCCCGCAGACTTTTTTTGGAGGAACGCAGTGAAGGGTACTGATTGCCACGTGCTTCTGCCCTGACATAGATCAATCAGCCGCGAGGGCGCAGCGCTACCGGCAGACAGTCGGACAGCGGCCCGGACCAGAGGACCTATCCGCCTCTCCGACTGCAGGCCGACGGCCTCGTCGTGCGACATGTGCAGCCGCTCGCCCGGCAGTCTCTCCCGAGGCATTGACGGACGCCTCCATCCGGCTGCGCCCGACTCCACGTCCCAGCGCAGGCCACCTCACGCGGATCGTCCAGCACGCCAAGTGCCCGCCAGACCCACATCGCCACATACGCCGCTCGCGCATGTTTGGGACTTTGCGCTCGCCAGCGCCGGAACGCATCCAGTTCGGCGGACGTACAGTCAGCCGTACGCAGCCAGAGCAACCACCGGATAGCGCCGTCCCTGACGCTATCGGACGCCGCCGTCTTCGCGAGAACGCGGCGTGAGCCTGCGCGATAATTTTTCATGGCCACTCCATCGCTCATGGGACATCCGGCCCGAACTCGCGCACTTCGCTCGGTCCACGGCGGAGCTGTCCCAGTTCCCGCCTGACAGATTCAGCCCTGTCATGCATGACACATGGGAACCGGAACGCTGACAGGCCGTAAATGGCAGGCCTTCATGAGTTATGTCGGAAACGGCGGCCGTAACCCGCAGAAAATCGGGTGGCCGGAAGCACCGCCTGCTCAGGCTCAGCTGAGCAGCACGATATTGCCGGGAAGTTTGGTGACGCGCGCGCCGTAGAGCCGGCCGAGCATGTTGATGACGTCGTCCAGTTTGGCGATCGGAAACTGCGCCTGTATGCGATTTTCGCCCAGCGCCGCGTTTCGCAGAATGACCTTGCCCGGCCGGTAACGATTGATCTCGTCGACCACCTGGGCGAGCGGCACCCCATTGAATACGAGCACACCTCTTCGCCAGGCCATCACTTCGGCTGGATCCACCTGCGAAACGGGATGGACTTCCCGGTCGTCATAGACCAGTTGCTGGCCGGCGAGCAACGTCAAGCGCTGGCGGGGATGTTCGAATGCCACCGAACCCGATACGCAGGTCACGCAGACCTGGTCCCCGCTATTGCGAACATTGAATCGCGCGATTTGCGCCTGCATCCGGCCTTTACCTGCGACCAGTGCAACCGCCCGCAGCGGATCGCTGCGACCGGCGGGCGGCGCCGCGGCAACGACCTCGGCCTCGCCCGCCAGCAATTCGACACCACGGACCGCTTGCAGGGCAGGCAACATATCGAGCCGCGTCTGCGTATTCATCTCGACCACCACCCGGTCCGACAACGCCACACGGCGCTGCTCACCGGTGCCCGTATGATAGTCGGCGGCGTAATCGGTCAAGGCCGGCCACAGGCTCAGGGGCGGACGCAGCGCGAGCCACGAAGCGCCCGCAGCCACGGCAAAACCCACGAATGCCCGCCGCCCGGGCCGCAACGCGTGCGTGCGGCTCACGTTCCCTTTCCACGCCTGCCCCGATGCCAGTTCTTCCTGCCTGATCTCGGCGGCGGCGGTTCGCAGCATGCCCCACGTATCGCGCAACAGATGGGACGTGCTCGGGTGATCGTCGCACCATTGCTCAAAAGCCCGCACGTCATCCGGGCACAGGTTCCCACCGCGCAGGCGCAGCAGCCATGCACGGGCCTGAGCCTGCTCTTCGCTCTGGGCATCGACCTCAGCTTTCGTCATCGATAAGGTAATCAAAATTTTCGCGGCCCGCTTCTCGAACCCGTGTACGGATCGCCTGATTCCTGCATGCGCTCGAGGCAATATTTTATTGCAGTGCTCAACTCGCTCTCGACCAGACGTAGCGAAATACCGAAACGTTCAGCGATTTCACGGTTCAACTGTCCATCCACACGCGCAGCCAGCAAGATCGCCCGGCGCCGGGGCGTCAGACCACGCAGGATATCCTTGAGCGCCTCGACCTTGAAACGCGCTTCCACGATCCGTTCCGGATCAGCGAGTTCGTCCGGCAACTCGAGCAGCGCATCGACGTCGTCTTCATGGAAATGACGCCGCTCGCGACGATGCTGATCAATCGCGACGTTGCTCGCCATGCCCAGAATATACGCGTCGCCATTCGCAACAGGTGCGGCGACGTTCGCGTTTTCGAGGCGCAACCAGGTTTCGTGCAAAGCGTCGGCGGCACCGTCTTTCGATCCCGTCACGCGCTCGAGCCGTCTGACCAGGTACGCATAGCGCGAAACCAGGAGCTTTTTTAGTTGTGTCCGGCTGCTGTCTGACATGACCCCTAGCCCCGTTCGCCTGATTGTGAGCAGTCGATATGCACGCCTTTACCGACTGGCCGCAGCAGAATCGTAACCGGCTCGGGAAGCCCGCGAGGCGGCGGCGAATCGAATCGCAACGTCCGGATCGCTCGCTCGATCGCCGCGTCCCGCGCCGACAGGCCTGTCGAGGTCACTACCGCGGCGGCTACCAGTTCTCCTTCATCATCGATACGCAGTTGCGCCACCAGCCGGTAGTTTCCTGGACGCGTCAGGGGCAGCGCGCATAACGCCTCGGTCAGGCGCGACTGGACCATCGCGGCATAAGCGCGCTGATCGCCATCGTCGGAGAGACCGTCGATTGCCAGCGTGCCGGTTGCTTCCGGAACAACCGCGGGAGCGACCTCGTCACTCTTTGGCGCGGCAACGATGAGCGCCTCGTCCATGCCCGTAAAATCGGCCTGCAACCCGGTGCCTTCGAGCACGCGCTGCAGCGCTTCGCGGGGCAGATAGTCGCCGCTGACCGGCGCGCTGATACGTCCATCGAGAAGCGGCGCGGGAGCGAGCACCACCAGCTCAGTCAGACGGCCAAACGCCTGAAGCACCTGTGCAAGAGGCTGTGCGGGTAGATCATAGTGCACGCTGCCTCCAGAGGGCCGACTCGCCCGACCGGCATCCTGTGCTTGAGCGCTCCGCACGATAAGGACGCAAAGTAGGAAGCATGCAGTAAGCGCCAGGACACCGGACGGTGCCCATGAGCGTGTCATGTATGAATCGCCGGAAGTTGGATTATGTCGCGCGGACGTGGGACAGGCCGTGGCTCAGCATCGATAACAGTTGAGCACCGTATCGTAAGAAGATAATGTGACAGTTAAGTGTCCGCGACAGTGTACGATCGGGCTTGCCGCAGACATCTACATGCGAGCGCAACGATATGGCGTCATTGATCCGCCGCCGGCTGCAATGTCGCGGACACCGTCGCTTGCCCCTGCTTCGCTTCCGCGCTCGCGTGAGCGTTGATCACGCGCACATGCTGCTCCCGGCGCACCTGGTCGAGCCACGCCATCCACACTGCGAACGACACAGCCTTCGCGTCGACCTGCACGCCTTTACCCAGTACCGTGAGTTGCGCCTTCGCGACACCTGCCTGCGCAAGTGACGCGCCCAGGGCCTCGCGCAATGCAATGCCCGCAGGCGGGCGAACCGCGGCCGCCGCTTTCAGCCTGCGCGCCTCATCGATTTGCAACTGGACATCGGCGAGCTGCGCCTCGAGCAACGGAAGCTTCGCGACGATCTGCGCGCGGCCATCGTAAGCGGGTTCCCACAGCACGTTGTAGACGAGTGCCAGGGCGACGAGAACGCCGCCGACAAGCAGCAGCTTTTTCTCGCGAGGGGCACGCACCTCGAACCACTCCGTCAGCGCGGCCCGGACTGCACGGATTTGACCGTCCATTTGCCGTTATCCTCCTGAGCGGACAAACCCTGCGCCGTCAATCGGCGCTTGAGCCCGTCACTGTCGATCGTCGTGCCGGGCTTGAATGTCATATCAAGCGCCCCGCCGTTGTAGTCGAGCCCGGCGATTGCACTGGACGGAACTGGCCCCAGCGCATGGGCAACGCCTGTCGCGATCGCCAGAAAATCGTCCGACCGCAATTCCCCGGCCGCCCTGCGCAGCCGGGCCAGTTCCGCGCCCATCTGCGCGTGCGGATCGAGAATCACCGTCGTACCCGGAAACGCCGTTTTCACAAGCTGCGTCATCTGCGCGTTCAGCGCGTCGCGACGATGGCGCAACTCGAACCATTGCACATTGACGGCGACGATCGACACCACGAGCGACGCCGCAACGAAACCAAGCGCCACACGCCACGGTTTGAGTCCGCCGGCGCCAGGGCGGCTGCGCCCCGCATTCGCAAATTCGAACTGGCACAGGTCGAACCGGCAGGCGAGCGCTTCACGAGCAACACTCACCCACGGCAGGACATGTGTGGCCAAGGGAAAGTCCGTACCCAAATGGGCGGGCTCACTGGCTCGGGTCACCTTCTCATCACCGCGGTGCTTCCCACTTTCCGCGTCCGGATTGACGGGTGGTCCGCCGTCATCGGCTCCGACTGCGAGCGAATAGACCATCAATGCCTGACGCTTCGCCAGTTCAGCGATCGTCGCGTCCAGTTGAACGGCCGGGACACTCGCTCCGAAACCAAGCGCGCCCTGCCTGAGTGCCAGCTCCACCCACTGCGTGTCGTCGTGCGATTCCGGCGATTCCTGCGATTCCGCCGACTCCGGCAACACGCGATCGCGTCGCATGATCAGCGCACTTGCCACATCACGGCCCACTTCTGCGCCCCCCCCTTCAGGCTCCTCGCTCGCAGCGGGACGCTCGGTCGCGGTCACGTCCTGCAGTTGGGCGGGTGACTCCATGGACGGCGGCGATAGCGCGGCAGTCAGTAAAGGAATGCAGTGAATCAGCGGCACGGCGCGCAACCGGCGATGGCCTGCCCCCGTAAAGCGCTCAATGACAGACGCGAACCACTCACGGTCAACGACCGCCGCGCACCTCACACCGGAATCCTGCGGCGTGGGATCGATCGCAATATGACTGCGCTGTGCGTCCTGGATCAGGAATTCCTCGACCACATTAGGCAATATGCGGCGCAACCGCGCACCCGTCACCGGCGGCAACGTGACATTGAGCAGCAACGCGTCGCGCGCGACCAGAATGAGCACCGTAACATGCGCCCGGGGCAGCGCATCCATCGCGGCAAGACCGGCCCGCAGGGCTTTACCTTCGCGATCGAACAGCGCAAACGGCATCATCGCGCCTCCGTTCGCTACGCCCATGTCGCTCGACGGTAACAGCACGATCAGGCTCGACATGGTTTCACCTCACAGAACAGGCGCTGATGACGACGGTAATCCCGCGCCTTCATGGCCTGCTCACCGCGAAATTGCCGATCCCACTGCTGACCACGAGCAGACGTACGGCACCGGAGTACAGCGTAATCGTGACCGGCACGTCGATGCTCTCATTGCCCAGCACGACCCGCTGGATCGGATCCCCGCTGCCTGTGTAGCGGATCGACACGCCGGTCACATCCGTGGCCCACCGATGCGGGCCGAGCAACTCGTCTGCCATCGGCCGCCAGGAGCCGTCCCCGGCTCGCTGATAGAACCGATAGCCGCCGTCGACAGGCTGCCACGCAATCGGAACCGAGCGGATCTGTGCCTCATCGCCTGCGGATTCAAGCAGCGTGGCAAGGCGCTGCGCCTCTTCCGCCAGATCCGTGCGACGGTTCCGGTTTGGCGCCAGCGCGACGACCGCCACGAGCAGTCCGGCGATCACCAGCACCACCAGCATTTCCAGCAGCGTGAAACCCGCGGAACGGCAACGCATGTGCCGCCGCCCGGCCGAGGAAGCGCGCCATCGCCATTGCATGCCGGCACTATTGCCACGATCCAATATCGGCATCGTTACCCTCCCCACCCGCCTTGCCATCCGCGCCAAGACTGAATACGTCGATCGCACCATGCACACCCGGGCTCAGGTACTGATACGCGTTGCCCCACGGATCGTTCGGCAAGCGCTCGAGGTAGCCGCCATCTTTCCAGTTGTTGGGAACTGGATCGACGGCCGGTTTTTCAACGAGCGCACGCAGACCCTGATCAGTGGTCGGATACCGGCCGTTGTCGAGCCGGTACAGGTTGAGCGCCTGCATCACCGTGCCGATATCCTGTTTCGCCGCGATGCGCCGTGCTTCATCAGGACGGCTCATGATCTTCGGCACGATCAGCGCGGCAAGGATCCCGAGAATCGCAATCACCACCATGATCTCAATCAGCGTAAAGCCGTGCTGCGTGCGACGTCCTCTCCGACGGCGGTGAGCGCCGACGCTACGTGAGCCCAGCATGTTTGAACCCGTCATCATGTATTCACCCTTTCGCCCAAGAATAAGAACACGCCGTGCGTTGTCGTGTTGTTGCCATGCGTATGCATCGATGTCAGCAACGCATCGCGCAACCCCCTCGTGCTATTCCTCCACCGCTTTGCCAGCCGGAATTCACACCATGCTTCGTCCCGTTCTGCATCGATTCCCGTCCCCGCCGCTGCTTGCATCCGTTGCAGCCATTGCGCTGTTCGTGGCCGTTCTTGCAGCGTGGATCCGGGTTCTTTATGCACCGATTTCCGCCGCGCCGGCACATCCCGCCCCAGCCGCATCAATCGATGCGTCAGCGGGTGCAACGCTCTTTGGCGCACAACCCGATCAGGGCCAGCATGACGGCGTTCAACTGCTGGGCATCCTCTCCTTCGGTCCTCAACACGCCGCCGCCATTGTCAGCATCGGCGGTGAAGCAGCCCGCGTCGTTCGCGTGAACGGTGCGATCACCGATGCGACTACGCTCAGCGAAGTTCGCCCGCACTCGATCGTGGTCGACAGACACGGCGTGCAACGCGAAATCGCTCTGCCTTCCGCTCAGGACCCGAGTGTGTTCGTGCGCTGAACGGTCCATCACTGCACCAGGTTGTTGAGTTCGATGATCGGCATCATGACGGCGAGTACGATTACGAGCACGACGCCGCCCATCGCCAGAATCAGCAGCGGTTCGAGCAGACTGGTCAGGAACATCGTGCGGCGTTCCAGCTCCCGCGACTCGCCGTCAGAGGCGCGGTCAAGCATGGTTGTCACGTCGCCGGTTGCTTCACCGGAACGGATCAGGTGGACCAGCACCGGCGGGAACGTTCTGGTATTGCCCAGCGCTCGCGAGAGTGACGTCCCCTCCCGCACCCGCACAATCGCGTCGTCGATGTTCTCGTGCATCGCACGATTGCTCAGCGTCTCGCCCGCTGCCTGTAGCGCGCGCAGGATGGGTACGCCGGCCGCAGTGAGAATCCCGAGCGTGCTCGCAAAGCGCACCGTGTTATAACCCCGGACCAGTTTTCCGAACAGCGGCGCGGTAAGCGCCCACCGATCGAATGCGAGTCTGGGGCCAGGCTGCTCGAGAATACGGCGCGCGAGCCAGACCACAATCGCAACTGCAATAAGGGTCGCCCACCACCAGTGCCGCACGTAGCCGGAGAGCGCCAGCATCATGACGGTGAGAAGCGGCAACGCCTGTTTCGTGCTCACGAACACGTTGGCGACCTGGGGCACCACGTAACTCAGCAGGAAGGTCACAATGCCGAACGCGATACAGGTCACTACCGCCGGATAGGTGAACGCAAGCAGGATCTTCTGCTTGAGCGCATTGCTCTGTTCGATGTAGTCGGCGAGGCGCGAGAGCACAACGCCAAGCTTGCCCGTATGTTCGCCCGCCGCCACCAGCGCGCGATAGATCTCCGGAAAATCCCGCGGATGCTGTGAGAGCGCGTTGGCAAACGAGTGTCCGCCGACGACCTCCGCACGAATCGACGCCATCAGCTCGCGCACGTAGTCACGCTCGGCCTGCTCGCTCAGCACCGACAACGTTTCGTCGAGCGGCAAGCCGGCGATCAGCAGACTGGCCAGTTGGCGAGTCAGGATTGCCTGCTCCCGCTGCGACAGCTTGCGGCCTAGCGCAAGACGCTGGCCTCGTGCGCCGTGCGCGCGTGACGCAGCGGGCTCGACAACCAGCGGCGTCAGCCCCTGTGTGCGAAGCTGGCTGCGGCCTGCTCGCGCGCTATCGGCCTCAAGTACGCCCTTGAGTGTCTTGCCCGTTGCATTGATCGCCTCATACCGGAATGCCGACATGTCATTCTCCGCCTGTCACCCGTAGGACTTCTTCCAGTGAGCTCGCCCCCGACGCGAGCCATCGGTTGGCGTCCTCGCGTAGAGTGCGCATCCCCGCCGCCCTGCCGGCCGCCAGAATCTCCGCGTCAGCCGCATTTCTGTGGATCAGCGATGTGATCGCGTCATCCACCAGCAGCAGTTCGTAGACACCGCGCCGTCCTGCATAGCCGGTGTGGTTGCACTTCTCGCAGCCCACCGGATGCCATCGTGTGTGTCTTCCCTCAGGTTCTTCTTCAATGCGTTCCGCCTTGCACGCAGGGCATAGCTGACGCACCAGCCGCTGCGCGAGCACACCAAGCAGCGACGACGCCAGCAGATACGGCTCGACACCCATGTCGGTCAACCGTGTCACGGCGGATGCCGCGTCGTTCGTGTGCAGCGTCGCCAGTACCAGGTGACCCGTGAGCGACGCCTGCACTGCGATCTGCGCGGTTTCGAGGTCGCGGATTTCGCCGATCATGATGACGTCCGGGTCCTGCCGCAGAATCGAACGCAGCGCCCGTGCGAAAGTCATGCCGATCCGCTCGTTGACCTGCGTCTGCCCGATGCCGGACAGGTCGTATTCGATCGGGTCTTCGACCGTCATGATGTTCGTCGTCGCGGTGTCGAGCCGTGACATCGACGCATACAGCGTGGTGGTCTTGCCCGAACCGGTCGGGCCGGTTACCAGCACAATGCCGTGTGGCTTGCCGATCAGCTTGTCGAATCTGGCAAGCGTATCCGGCGCCATTCCCAGCCGCTCCAGATTCAGCCGCTGCGCATCCTTTTCCAGCAGACGCAGCACCGCGCGTTCGCCGTGACCGGTCGGCAGCGTCGAGACGCGCACGTCGACCGGGCGGCCGCCCACGCGCAGCGTTATACGGCCGTCCTGCGGCAGACGCTTTTCGGCGATATCGAGCTGCGCCATGATCTTGATCCGCGAGATCAGCGCGCCGTGCAGCGCTTTCTTTGGCCGCACGACGTCGCGCAACGTGCCGTCGACGCGAAAGCGCACCACCGACGACGTCTCGAACGGCTCGATGTGAATATCCGAGGCCTGTTCGCGTGCGGCTTGCGTAAGCAGCGCGTTGATCATGCGGATGATTGGCGCGTCGTCTTCGGACTCGAGCAGATCCTCCACCTCGGGAATGTCCTGCATGAGGCGTGAGAGATCGACTTCGCCTTCCACTTCGCCGACCACTTGCGCGGCGCTGCCGTCCTGGCGTGCATAGGCCTGGTTAATCGCCTGGGCCAGTTCGTCAGCCGGCATGCATACCAGCGTCAACCCGCCCGCATGGCGCGCAACCTCTCCGACTGCCGATATCGGTGTGCGGTCGCTGATCCAGACTTCGAGCGTACCTGGTGCCGGGAATGAATGCTGGTTCACGATCAGGATCTGCCCGGTGCGCGCAAAGCCATAAGGCAGCATGCGCAGCGTGTCGACCGGCGCACCCGCCCGGGAACTGCGGAACGGACCGGGAGAAGTCACAACGGGCGCTTCGGGCGTCATGGCTGTGTCCGTTCGACGTTAGGGGGTTGGGACGCGTTGGGCTGCGACGCGTTGGGCTGCGACGCGTTAGGCCGAGATGCATCGGGCTGAGACACATCGGGCTGCACCGGTGCCGGGCGCGACATCCGGTTCAGGTCGAATATCCCCTCCTCGGGCGGGACGCCCTGTGCAGGACCTGGCGCCAGCGGCGGCAACGCCGGACTATCGTGATCGCGCTCGATGCGATTGTCCGACTGATAATCCCCTGCCTGCTGTCTCAGGTAGTCGTAACGGTTTTCGGAGATGCTCGCCGTGGTCTGCGCATCGCGAATGATCACCGGACGCAGGAACACCATCACATTGGTCTTGGTGCGGTTTTTGTTTTCCGCCCGAAACAGCGAACCAATGACCGGAATATCGCCGAGCAACGGCACCTTGTTGTTGCCTTCGGCATAGTTATCCTGGATCAGGCCGCCGAGCACGATGATCTCTCCGTCGTCGGATAGCACCGTGGACTGCACCGAGCGCTTGATGATCGTCACACCACCCTGGTTATTGACGGAGGTTGGGTCGACCGACGAGTCCTCCGAATAGATCTGCAGCTTGATGGTGCCGCCCTTCTCGATCTGCGGCTTCACATGCAGCACGATACCTACGTCCTGCCGGTCGAATGTATTGAACGCGTTCACGCCGGTACTCGACACCGCGGTCGCCGTCGAGTACGAACCGGTCTGCACCGGCACGTTCGAGCCCACCACGATCCTCGCTTCCTCATTGTCGAGCGTGATGAGGTTGGGTGACGACAGGATCGACGCATTGCTGACCGTCGCCAATGCCTGCACCAGCGCGCCGAGCCCGAAGAACTTGCCGAAGTTGTGAATCAGCCCGATGTTGATGCCGTTGTTCAGGAGCGTCGTCACCGCCGCCGTCGACAGCTTCTGGCCTATCGTCTGCCCCTGTGCAGTCAGGTTGACGATGCCCTGGCTCGTCGAGGTGGCAAAGTTGGTGCTGCCGTAAAGCACATTGTTGCCGCTGCTGGACTGCAGCGCGCCCTGCCACTGCACACCCAGGTTCGCCGCGGATGTCGCGCTCATCTCCACAATCATCGCTTCGAGATAGACCTGCGCGCGGCGCACGTCGAGTTGATCGATGACGTTGCGGATATTCTGGTAGAGCGGCTCGGGCGCCGTGATCACGAGCGAGTTGGTGGCGGTATCCGCCTGAATCATGCCGCCGCCCGTCGAGTCGCTGCCGCCGCCGCGCGCCGCGGCGATCAGACCGCCCTGGCTGCCGGACGCATCGCTGCCGCCCCCCGCGCTGCCGTCAGTCATGCCAGGTAACGGCGGCACACCTGCGGTCCCTGTCGATGCATTGGTCCCGACCCCGCTTTTGCTGGAGGTCCCGCCGTTGCCCTGGTTGAAGTTTTTAGCGCCGGACTTGTCCGGGTCACTGCCGGCGTCACCACTGCCCAGCCCCATCATGCCGCGCAGTACCCTGGCAAGATCCGGGGCGTTCGCATTCTGCAACCGCACGACATGCATGTTTCCCGGAACGCGCGTGGGCGCGTCAAGTTCCGCAATCAGCGCCTTCGCATCCCTGAGCCGCCCAGGATCGCTCGCGCGCAGCAGCAATGCATTGATGCGCGGACTAGCTGTGACCGACACCTTGAGCGTTGCATCAGTGTTGCCGATGCCGCTCGGGTCGAGCATCTTCAGCACGACCGGCGCGACGTCGACAGCGCTCTCATGGTTGAGCGGCACCACGGCGATTCTTTGCGGGGAACCCGCGTCCACGCCGGCAATGATGGAAGCAATACGCCGGATGTTGTCCGCGTAGTCGGTCACGATCAACGTGTTGTCGCTCGCGTAGGCGGCGATGGTGTTGTTCGGGCTGATGAGTGGCTTTAGCACGGGCAGCAGGTTGGTCGCAGATTCGTTTCTCAGCCGGAAAACCTGGGTAATCACATGATCTCCACGCGCTTGCGGCGTATTTCCAACGTAGGTCGGCACACCTTGCAGTTTTGCATCGGCTTCGGGCACAACCTTCAGGATGCCGTTATCCCGCACGAGCGCGAAGCCTTGCATACGCAACGCAGCCTCGAGGGTCTTCAGCGCCCGCTCCTTGCTGACCGGGCTGTCCGATACGAGGTTGAGCTGTCCCTTGACGCGGGGATCGACAATGATCGTCGTGTCGGTTGCGGCGCCGATCGCTTTCGCGACCTGACTGATATCGGCATTGGAAAAGCTGAGATTGACCTGTGCCTGGGCCATCTGTGTAAACAGCAGATTGATTGCCAGCACCGTGCAGGCAACAGGATGACGCCGGAAGCAGGAGCATGTGCGTGTCATAGACCTGGGGTTCGATGCCGGCACGACAGGCGGGCCGAGACGGACGCGCCTGCCGCGTGAATCGAATGCTCGACACACACCCCGCAAGTCAGCGTATGGTTTTCTGGTCCGTCCTGTTCTGCTGAACTCTCAACAGGCGGATTTACCGGGCAAAGACTAAGCAGTGAACCGGAGCAAAAATGTGACAGATGTTGGGTAACATTTTTGTCGCTCCTGCGAATAAATCTTTTCCGGACGGGAGTTGCGCGCTTAAATACGCCTCACAAAAATATAATCTTCATTTCGAATTACATTGGCGAGATCTTTTGATATTTAGCGGCGACTCTCCGGAAATATTTATTGGATGAAAACGTTGTCTTATTCATTTCGCATCGAACTTCGCACATCGAATGATCAGGCAGCGTGTTACGGATCTTTTGTCGTAAAGTTGACTTAAATTGGATTCGCTCCACGCGAATCGTCGAAGCGCTAGCCGTCTCTTGAGCAGGCATTCTCACGGTAACGGACGTGCTACATGTCCCGGCCGCTCCTGCCTCTGCCGACTTTCGCTCTCCGGTACCTACGACTTAATATTTGCGATTGCGCAATTCGCATAACGCATTCGGATAGCCGGTATTGCCAGTGTTTCAATGCCGAATTGAAACCGACAAAATGTTGGGTACCATCCGTTACCAAAAATTCACACGCTGCCCATGAAATTCCATCTAAATTGATCACGCAGTCGACGCAATACGTGACTGCAATCGCTGGCTCCCCTTTATCTTCGTTCCAAGGAATTCTCATGAAATCCAGTAAGCGCAAGATTTGTCAGGTTCTCGCTCTCGTTATTTCGGGTATCGGCGCATCGGCCGCTATGGCCGCAGGCCCGCTCGTGCAAGGTGGCGGTTCGTCGCTCGTCGCTCCGACGATCGGCAACCTCACGCCGACTGCGACCGGCGAAATTGGTCTCTTCGGCACCAGCGAAGCGACGTTCACGTACTACTCGGTTGGCTCGGGTGCCGGCCAGAACGCGTTCCTGGGTAACCAGCCGACGTTCCTCAGCCCCGGGCTGACGGGTACTGTTGACTTCGCCAACAGCGATGCGGCGTTGAGCGCCTCGCAAGTTACGGCCTACAATAGCAGCAGCGTCGGTTCGGCTAGCGGCCCGCTGATCCAGATTCCGTACATCGTTACGCCGATCACGGTTCCGCTCGTCAACGGTCCGGCTGTGACCAGCACGACCACGCCGCAAACGACGCCGGGTCAGACACACAGCATCGCGCTTAACGACAACGACCTGTGCGGTATCTATTCGGGCAAGATCGCGAACTGGAACCAGGTGATCAATCCTGAGACCACGTCGGCCTATGCCTTGAGCGCGCCGATCTCCGTCGTCTACCGTTCGGACGGCAGCGGCACGACCGAGTTGCTGACGCGCCACCTGGCCGCCGTGTGTACGACCGCCAACACTGCTACGGGTGTCACGTTCGTCGACTCGCTGACCTTTACCGCATCGTTCCCGAGCGGCGTACCGTCGAATTTCGTCGCGGCTTCGGGTAGCGGTGGCGTTCGTACCTCGCTGACCACCCTCTCGTCCGCCGGCACCGCAGCCGTCGCTTATCTGAGCCCGGACTACACGAACACGTTCCTCGCGCCGTCGAGCACGGTCGTGACGCCGACGGGTGCACTGCAACTCGCGGTGGCCAGCCTCGTCAACGCAACGAACGGCTTGTACTACGCACCGACGTATGCCAACGCTACGACCGCACTCGGCTCTGTCGCCTCTCCTGGCGGGAGCCAAACTGCCGCCGCCAATCCGGTGAACTGGGCGCCCGTTTCCGGCCCGAATTACAAGAGCCTCGCCAACCCGGCATCGGGTTATGCGGTTTCCGGTACGAGCCAGATCATCCTGAGCCAGTGCTACGCAAGTTCCGCTGTCACGACGGCCGTGCATGATTTCCTGAACGACCATTACACAAGTGCCAGCTTCGCTTCGATCGTTCACGGCAACGGTTTCGACACCGTGCCTTCCAGCTACCAGACGAACATTTCGAACATCTTCCTGAGCAATGCCAACGGGTACAACCTGGACATCGGCAACACAAGCGTTTGTACCGGGACGGTTACCGGTCGTTAAGCGATCGGCGGAATAGCACTTCCGCTGTACATCTGAACTACGTCCCCGGGCAACCGGGGCGCAGTTTTTTGCATGTTATCCGGAAACCGTGTCTTGCGGGTTCACATCCATCAGACGCATAAGTCGCGGCCTCGGACATTCAAGGTCGCGACTCCTTCGTCGTGCATCTTCCCCCGAAACCGACAGACAAGCGGACCGTAATGATCAGGTCGTCAGTTGAATTGGCGGCCGCGACGCGACCGCTCTCCATTCAGATCTTGCCCAATCGCGCGCGTTCTTCCGGGCTCAGTGCAGACCGCTGAGCAGCCCCCACCGGACCGAAGCCCAGAATGGACACTGCACTAGACGAGTCGTAACTGACCTGCCCCGCCCGTTTGTGCTTTTTCGTACCGTCATCTCCGGCGTCTCCGAAGCCCTCGACCTGCACAGTAATGGTCCATCGTCGAGGGCCGACACCCGACGCATTGTTCTTCGCAAGATCCTGCGCCATCTGGCTGGCTGCCGATGCAGCCGAGCTAGCCGCCGTCAACGCGCCCGTATTAACCGCTTGAACCACCGGGATGCCTGTCGATGTCCCCTGCACCTGGATGTTGTCGACGTTCGCCACATGAAGTGCCGCCACGTTCAGGTTACCCGACACGCGAATACCCGCGTCGCCCGCATCCACCGTGCCTCGCGGCGCAATCAGATTGGCGTTGCCTGCAGGTGCACCCGGTATTGTCTGCAGCGTGGCAATGCCGGCACCTGATACCTCGCCACGCGCATCCACCGTACAGTAGTGGTTCGCATCGCACACATAGTTCGGCGCAGGCGTATCGGCTGACGACTTCGCGCCCTTGCCGGCGTTGATGTCGCCGTTCGAACTCCACATCGTGATGTTGCCGCCCTGCTCGGTGAAGATCCGGCTCTGCGCGAGCAGCACGCTCTGGTCAGTAAAGACATTGATGTCGCCCTGCTCCAGCGTCAGGATACCTTGCGTGCCGGGGCCAGCCACGACCTGGCCATTGTTGTTCACGATTGCAGGCGGCGCCGAGGTACTGCCCACCAGCGCCTGTCCACCCGGACCAAGAATCGTGACATTGCCCTCCTGCTGCGTCTGGATCGTCGTGCTGCGGATATCAAGGTTGCCGGTATCGACCAGTTTGTTCGCGCCGTTCACCCCGCCACCCAGACTGTTGGCCGTGTAGCCCAGCGAAGCCGGGAACAGCGTATTGATCGCCTGGTAACCACGTGCGTACTGCTGGTAGTACGGGCTCGCCGGATTGTTGTAGTCAAGGCCGACCGTGTTGAGCACACTGAACAGGACCTGTTCGGCGAACAGTTGCTGCACGTAGACCGGTAGCGCCTGAAACTGCTTCCATGCTTCGTCAGGCGTCAGTGTGCCGACCTTCTTCTGTGCCGCGGCCTTGTCTGCTGCAAGTCCCGTATCGACGCCTTGCCCGGCGTCGTACTGTTCCATGAACGCGATCAGAGCCGGGGTCGCGCTGGGAATGCCCGTTGCCGTGCTGACCGGGTCAATGTAGGTCGAGATGAACGCCGCATTGTCGACGCCCGGCCCCACGCCGAACAGCACATTGATGTTCGCGCTCTCGTGCGGCAGGTTCGGATTGTTTGCGTTACCCACCGCGTCGATGCCGGTGATCGCGGTACCGGGATAGCCGGCCAAAGCCGCATATAACTGTGCCTGACTCGTAAGCGGACCGATATTCCTTCCAGCCTCGACATCAAAAGTACCGGGACCACCGAGTACCAGTGTCGGCACTGCCCCGCCGCCGTTGTGTGGAACGGGTGTGTCGTAAATATCCCGGCCCGCGACGAAGCGGGTGATATCCGCGCTCCGCAGGTTCTGCCCCTGGAACGCCAGATTCACAATATCCTCGCCGGCTTGAATCAACGTCGGCTTGTCGATTGAAATCGTGACCAGGTTATCGTAGAAGCCCGATATGCTCCCTGTCGTTTCGAGAATGCCGTTTACGATGCTGCCATTCAGGCTGTAGATCCGTGCCGGTGTCGTATCGTCCGCATGAAGTGCACTGGTGGCATGCGGATCGGGACTAGCTTGTGGATTGGTCGGCGACGGCATCTGCGACGGATCAGCGTCCGACATGGTGAATACGCTGGGTAGGCCCGCTGCGGTCCGAATTGCCGCAATGTTGGAAATATTCACTGTCTGATCGGCAATCAGGTTTAACTGTCCAACGGCGGACGGGTACAGCGTGCCCCCTGAATCCAGCGTGATACCTCCCGTAAGTGCCGTGAGATTCACGCTTGCCGGCAAAACGCCACTGGCCCCGGTCATCAGGCCAGCCAATGTACCGAACTGAATGTCGCCCGTTGTCGACAGAACATTCACAGCCGATGTTGCCGAGTAGCCTTGGCCGTCTGCATACTGCCTGTAGTCCGAAAGATTGATGCGCGAAGTGGACTGCCCGCCCGGCTGAAAGAAACTGCTCGCATATGACGGGTCAAGTACCCCACCAATGTCGGCACCCTGCCGAGCCGTCACGTTGAATATCCCATCCTGTGCAGCGAGCAGCGTGGATACATCGACCGACGGCCTGACTCCAGGGCCTGCCTGAGAAACGCCCAAGTCCGATCCGACCTGTCCGCCGGCTGAGAGAGATCCCGTCCCTTTCGCGACAAAATAATCGCCGCTCAGGATGTCGCCGCCCGCGCGCACCGTCAGATTGCCGCCACCGACCGTATTGACTGTCGGGTTGCCCGCGTTCGCTCCAGTCAGATACCAGGTTGTCGGCAACGACACTGCGAGATCCGAAATATTGCCGCCCGCACTCACTGAAACATTGCCACCAACACTCATGACCCCCTGATCGAACGCACCGAAATCGATGGACGAGCGCGACAGCGGTGTGTACGTCCCATTGATGACCGTGGGACTCGCTGTAATCTGCATCCATTGCCACCAGAACTGGCTGATGCTGTTGCCGGCCTGTCCCGTCACGGCACCCGTCGCATCTGTAGTGTATTCGACGCCGGTAATGTCGCCCTGTGCCCGGATCGAGATGTCCCCAGCGGAATCAGGGTTCACGCTCGGAGTAACCAGCACATCCGGCTCCCCAGTTCCCCCCCGCACTATCGTGGCATCGATGCCGACCGCAGGTGCGGCCGCCGACGGTGCGCCCGCCGTGTATATGACGCCAGGGACGACCATCACGCCGGGATCGTTCTTCGGTGTCACACTCGCATCAAACAATGCGATGCCGTTCGCGGCAGCCACGTCGATCGAGCCAGTCCCGGTCCGAATCATCGTCGGAGCAAGCAGCGTCAGATTGTCCGGCCTGTTGGGATTGGTCGAGTTGTCGTAAGCAAAATAGCCACCCATCGTCACGTTGCCGCCCTCAGTGAGAGATGGCGCGGCCGACGACGAAAAAGCGGTCACTGGTTGCAACGCGAGCGGATTGGAACTCGACAGATCAGCGCCTGCAACAATCCGATACGACGAACTGGTCCCGCCGGCAAGGGATGCAGAAAGCAGGGGCAGCGCGTTCCCCAATACGGCGACAGGGGACGGTGTGTTGTCGGTCGGCGCAGCCGAGATCGCGATAGGTGTAGTAATGACCTGAGCAAGTGCGACTGGAGGCGCCTGCACCTGATCGATATGGGGAGTCAGCCCAGGATTGGCATTCTCCCATTTCAGGATGTCGTTGCGGTACGACTGATAAAGCGCGAGGTAACGAGGGTACGCGGTGGGGTCATCCACTTCCTGTTGAGCTGTAGGCGCCTGGACCAATAACACCGGCTGTCCAGCCACCACTTGCGCATTCTGGTTCTTTCGTGAGGCTCCGAAAACATTGTACTGGCCGTTGGCATCCTGAGAGGTAAGGTAATGCGTATATTCCTCGTACATCCCGTAGTACTGAGCAACTTCAGCCGTATCGCCAGACACCCAGTTGTGCGGAGCGGACAAGCCAAGATAAGCATAGTTTGACAATATGTAGTAAAACTGACCAAAGTAGGTCGCGGCCCATGCCGTCTCGACTGCCGTATACGTGGAGGGCGTAGGAATAGGAGCGGTAATCCCGTTACCAACCGGATTGACAATCTGGAAGAACCCGTCTGTCAGACTCGCATCGACCTTTACATTGTTCTCGGCCCGGAACGTGATATCCGGCGCCTGCCCATTGAAGCGGAACGCGAGATTCGTCGGCGACGTACCGGCTCCAAGATTCCAGTTCGTCAACACCGAGATATTGCCGTCATTGACCGCCATACTCGGGTTGTCGAGTTCGATGCCCGGAACCACATGGAAATTCGCGACATTCGTCGTGGCGAATTGAGCTGCTACGCCGGCAAGGCCATTCTCAACGAAGCTCATCAATGTACCCGGCACCGCAGCGGTCGCGTCGCCGTTCACATAGCCATAGAAACTCTGATGATCGGCATTGGCCGTCGTGGGAGCAAAGAAGTCGTTCGCCAGATAGGTGGCAAGCTGGTCCGCCGTCGGATTGGCCAACGCGTTGCCCTTCTGGTCCGTCCACGTACCCGCCACCATCCCTGGCTGCCCCGCACCTGTGACGCTATCGCCATACCATCCCGCCGGATCGACAATGCCGTCGAAATGCTGCGCGCCGGTACTCGGATCGGTGGTGCTCCACACCGCGTACGCTTCCAGATTGACGCTGCGCGCACCCTTGATCTGCGCACCCGGCGCGAGCGTCACGTTCACACCGCCGTTGTCCAGCAGCGGTGCGCGAAAGCTCACAGTGCCACCCGACAGACCACCCGCTGTACCTCCCGATACGTCAATCACCGCATTGTTGCCGAGCGTGATCACGCCCGAGTTCGCCGACGAAATATTCTCGTAGCCATAAGTCGGATTCACCGTCACCGTGCTGCCCGGCGTTCCCGTTGTGTCGATAACCACCGTGCCGCCGCGCTGGGTCGCGCTCGAACCGGTTGCAATGAGCGAGCCTTCCACATCCACGCCGCTCTTTCCATACAGGCCGATTTGCCCGCCGGCGACACCCGCCGCATTGATCGTGCCGAGAATCTGTACATTGCCGTTGTTCGGGTCCTGCCCACCTGCGCCACCGTCTGCGGTCAGCGACACTGCGTGCGCCGTCAGCGTGTTGCCTGGCGACAGCGTCAGGTTGCCCGCTTTCGTCTGGATCTCGATCGACTGATTCACGCCGCTCGAAGCAAGCGTGCTCGCCAGACTGTCGAGGTTGGCAGCGCCGCCCGTGTTCAACGACAACGACCCGCCTGCGTAGCCCGTCGCCGCGGCGCCCTTGAGCGTGCCGTTCAGGTTCACCACCTGATCCGGCGCGGACAGCGTCAGACTGCCTGCCGCCCCGCCGCCGCTCGCGCCCGAGAAGTCCAGCGTCGAACCCGCCTGCACATCCACTGTGCCGGTATCGGCAGTGAGCGTAATCGCGCCGGCCGGTGCGTACTCCGTTACGTCGAAGAACTGCTTCGATACGCCCGCCGAACTCAGCTTCGCGCCGCTGCCGACCGTCAGGTTGCCGGTCGTCGCTTCGAGGCTCACATTGCCTGCGGGCGCCGTAATCGTCGCGTTATCGCTAATCGTGCCACCAATAAAACTCCACGCGCCGCCCACCGGCGTAATCGTCAACGCCGTGCCCGCTGCGTTGTTGAGGCTCAGCGCGCCGGTCGTCTTCACGGTGGAGGCCGAACTCGTATCGGCCAGGAACACCGGCGCACTGAGCGTCACCGGCAGTGCGCCGAAGTCGAACGCGCCGGCACCCTGCCCGACAATGCCGCCCGTCGCATTCATCGTCACCGCGCCGAAGCCACTCGCTGTCTTGCTGCCGGTGCCGAAGCCGATCTCCATCGCGTTGACCGTCAGCGTGCCCGACCCGGCGGTGCCCACCGGGGTCGGCGCGCCGGTCTCGTTCGTGAACGCGATCTGTTGCGCGTTCAGTGTCACCGCGCCACCGTCACCCGTGAAGGTGCCCGCGCTCAGGTCCACGCTGTTGCCGAACGTCGCGTTCACGTCGCCGACGAAATTGATCGCCCCGCTGCTGCGCAGGATCACCTGCTGCGCGTTCGCCAGTTGCGCGAGTCCGGCGGGATCCAGTACGAAGCCCGGCAGACCCGCGGCGGCCGCACTCGTTTCGTTCGTGAACGTGATCGCCGAGCCGTCCGCCGTGATCGCCTTCGCCGACAACACCGCGCTCGGGTCCACCTTCAGGTCACCCGATGAATCGAGCGTGAGCGCCTGACCACCCGTGAGCGTTGCACCCGCACCCACTGTCAAGAGGCCGGTTCCGGTTGCCCCGCTGCGCGTGAGCGTCGTCATCGCACCGTCCGACACACGCAGCAGCGCGCCGTCGCCCGTGATCGCGATCGACAGATCCTTCGACGCGGGGTAACTGCCGGTTGCCGTAATCGCACTGCCTGCATCGACCCGCAAACCGTTGACCCCGTTCGGATCGGTTCCCGTCGAATCCGTCTTCGTGACCAGCATGATCTCCGGACCGCTGAGCGCGCTGCCGGCACTGTTGGAAACGACCACGCTATTCGCGATCGGATTGATCGTGATACCGGCTGTCGTGACACTACGTGTGCCGCCGATCAGCAGGCTGCCGGCGTTGAGTGAATCGAGCGCATCGGCACCGATCTGCAGATAGCCGGCCAGCGCGGCCTGGCCGTTGCCGGTGATCTGGATATCCTGCGACGCGATATCGACCTCGGCGGGGGCTCCACCGGTAGCGGCAGCCGTATTTAGCGTCGCGCCGAGCGTGAGCGCCTGCGTCGCCGCCAACACCAGTTGCCCGCCGTCGATGGGCAGCGGCGGCGTGACGTTGCCCTTGCCCGCGGCTAGGGTCGGGAAGAAACTATTGGCGCCCGTCAGCGTGTACTGCGAGTACTGCTGCCAGACCGCGCCGGACTGCACGTTGAACAGCGTCGGCGTCGCGCTGCGGCTGCCGCTGAGTGCGTCGGTAAAGTAGCCGGCGGTGACCACCGTACCGTCGGGCTGCACCTGGCTCGCGCCTGGCGCGACCGCACCTGTGGCGCTCGACACCGTCACGCGATAGGCGCCGGGCAGCGTCGCGTATTTGCCCGGCAACAGCGTATAGACGCCCGCGGCCAATCCGGGCACACCGGACAGGTACACCGCCTGCCCAACCGCACCGTTGAGCGACGCCTGGCCGACTCCGTCGCTCAGCGTCGTGGTGCTCACCGTGCCGTTCGCATTGGTCGACGGCTGCAGCGTCTGCGCGAGTACCGGATCGTACGCTGCTACCGGCGATTGTGCGCCCGGCACGATCGCGTAGACATTCCCGGCATTGGCGTTCACCGGGATGGCGACACCGCTCGCGCTCGATGCGTAGCTTACGTTGTATTGCGACAGCACGTCACGGCTGCCGCCGGTACCGGCCACCCATTCGGCCGCCTGCAGATTGCCGCCGCCCGACAGGTCGATCGTCGCACCCGGATTGAGCGACACGCTGCTGCCGTTCACCCCGACGAATTTCACCGGCGGCGCTGTCACGTCCGGGGATGTGGTGCCGGCCACCGGGTTGAACTGCCACTCGACGCCGTCGACCGTCGTGCCATAGGGAATCGTGGTGTCACCGTTCGACACCGAGGTCACGCTGCCACTGGCCAGGGTGACCGAGTCCGTTGCCACGAGCGGGAGGTTGTTGTCGAACTGGGCCAGCGTCGTGCTGTTCGTCGGGTCGCCCACGCCGAACACGAGCGTGCCCGACGGTGCGCGGACCGTGCCGCCCTGCACGATATTGGTCGCGTCGACAAGCAGCGTGCCGCCCGCCGACAACGGCACACCGGAGGTGCCGTTCGATTCGAAGGTGATCGTCGTCGGCGCGGGCTTGCCCGTTATCGGATCCGTGGGCCCGACCGCGTCGAGGATGAAGGTGCTGCCCGTGGCCGGATACAGGTCCGCCGCCCGGAAGGTCAGGTTGCCCGGCGTGTACAGTTCGCCAGCATCCAACGCTCCTGTCCCCGATTGCACTCCGTTCGTCGAGCTGAGCCGGATATCACCGCTGCTGGTGAAATTCGCCTGGGCGAAATTGTTCAGTTGAACCTGATTCTCGATATCGATGAACGACGCGCGTACGTTCAGCGTGCCATCCGCCGCCGCACGCACCGGCACCATATCCGTGGACTGAGGCGTGAACAGAGGGCCGACCAATGCCACATAGGGCGCGTTGATCGTCACATCCGTACCCGTTGTGGTCGCTGCCGGCTGCGATGCCAGCAACGACGACAGGCTGGCCTGCTGCGGCGGGAGCCATTGTCCGGTAACGGGATCGACGGTCGGCAACAGGCTGGCAAGCTGCCCGCTGCCCAGCGCGACAACCTGGCCCGCGTTGACGATTACGGCCCTGCCCAGGTTCAGATCGACGTCGTCGGAGAAAACGACCGGAACCGTCCCCAGGCTCGGCGTGCTGGCGGTACCCTGACTGCCCAGCACCAGTGTCGAGATACCGGACCCGTTCAGACGGTCCGCAGCGAACTGCAGCACGCCCGTGGGCGAGCCGACCGCATTGACAAAGCTCTGGCCCGGCGCGAGACCTGCCGGCACCAGATTGCCGCTCTGCTGAATGACAAGCGCGCTCGCACCCTGCTGATTTGATCGTTCGGGCAGGATCGACAGCGTCCCGCCCTGCGCCTGGCTTGCGCCGGGCTGTGCCTGCAACGTGCCGTCGAAGTACAGTCCACTGGCGGCGGCCAGCGTGATCGAGCCTGCGTCGCTCCACACCGGCTGCGACGCATAGGTGCCGTTCGCCTGCAACTGGTCGAAACTCGCCGATGCGCCTGACGCGTTGATCAGCGACCCTGCTTGCGCGACCACGTAACCCGAATCGCCCATGATCGTGACCGAGCCGCCGGGCAGCACCTTGCCCGTGTTCGGCGTGAAGGTCGTCAATCCGCTCTTCACCGGTGTCGCCAGCGGATTGGTCAGCGCCACGCCAGACACGTCGAGCACGGCATCCGCGCCCAGCCACACCGACTTGCTCGGGCTGGTGAACGTAGTCCCGCTGTACTGTCCGCTTAGCAGATAGGGCCCACCGCTAACCGCATTCAGCGAGATCGAGCCGCCTAGCGCAATCAGCGAACCCAGCACTGTCACCTGCGCGGGCGAACCCAGTCCAATGCTCGCCCCCGCATCGCCGACGATCGACGCACCCTGGCCAACCGTGATCGCATTGGTTACGCCAGCAAAGGCAGCCATGTTCCCGACGTTGTCTTTCCAGATCAGATCTCCGCCTGCTGTCATCACGAGGCTCGTGGCCTGGCGATGGTAGGCGTCCAGCGTGCCGGTGGTCACGCCGCCCGACGACAGGTTTGCACCCGTCGCGATCTGCTGCAGCGTTTGCGCGTCCGGCATCAGGTTCTGCTGGGTCAGGCGTACTGTTGCACCTGGCGCGACCGACGACTCGTACAGCGCGTTCAGCACGTATTTGCCGAAGCCCTGCTGCGCAAAAAAATCTTCGGGCAGCACCGTGTCCCAGACCAATGCCTGCGTCGGATCACCGCCAATCTGGAACCCCAGCGCCTGCAGTGTCAGGGTGCCGCCGCCCGAAAAACCGGCGCTGTCGATGGTGCCACCCAACTCTATCCTGCCCGCTTGCGGCTGGCTGGACGGCAGGATGGGCGCGCTCGGATCCCCGCCGTATTGCGAGGATACGCCCGCGGAATACGTCAGCAACGACAGATTGCCGCCAAGCCCGGCGGGAATGCCGTTCTGCATCAGCAACTGCCCGTTCGACAGCATCTCGCCGCCGCTGGATACATCGATCAGGCTGCCCGGTTGCAGGATGATCGAACCGGTAGTGTCATTATGACTCGACCCGTTCGCACTGCTGGGTACCGTCGCGAGCGTAATGCTGCCGCCGTTGATGTACTGGCTGTTGCCCGGCGTGGTGCCTGCTGTTGTCTGGGTGTCGTTGTTGACCCATTGGCCGGCGACGCTCAGCGAGCCACCGGCTCCGACGACAATATTGCCGCCAGCCGTGATCGCGATCGTGCCTCCCGGCGCACTCAGTCCGCCCAGGATACTGTCGCCTGCTCCCGGTGTTTTGAACGTGATCGAACCGCCAGGCTGCATCTGCAGTTGCATACCCTGCGCTACGACCACGCCTTTGCCGGATCCAAAATCTTCCGTTACGCCCAGCTTCGCGAAGCCACCCGCGTTCAGCGTATCGACCGGCACCACCGTCGTTGCCAGCACGTTGTTTGGGTCGGTGCTGGACAACGCGCTCAGGGCGGCTGTACTGATCGGCGTAGTGGCAGAAAAACCTGGCGCAAGATCGGCGAGTTGCGGCGCGCTGTCCAGCAGGATCACCGTACCGGACTGGCCGTTGTCCGACACGTTGTTCGGTTGGGTCAGGTCGACGAGCGCACTGCTGCCCAGAGCCGGATCGGCGCCGAGATTGAACGTACCCCCTGTCGGCAGGCTATTGCCCTGCATCTGTTTCGAGCCGCCGAACGCCTGCGCGCTAATATCGCCGTTTAGCACGAGCGCCTGCGTCGCGTAGAGGTCCAGCGTCCCAGCATTGCCACCCACGATGTAGTCCGGCTGATATACGCCCCCTGTGGCAAGCGCGTTGTACCAGGTCTTCGTGATGCCCCAGCGCGGATGGCTTTCGGTGAATTGCCCGGCGATCCCGACGTACGTGTCGTTCGGGCTCGCCTGACCGATCGGCACAATCACGCCATTTGCGTCGATCAGGCGGGTCGTGTTCACGATACCGCCGTCGTAATGCACGTAGCCGCCGTTCAGGTTCATCGACGAGCCGGCCGCCGTCATCACCTGGTTGCCTGACAGCGTGATCGTGCCGCCATTGGTCAGCAACTGGTCTACCGTGCGCGGAATCAGGCTGACATAGCCGGCCAGATTCAGGATCGGACTGCCGACCCATTGCAAGCCGTCGGCATTGGTGCCCGACAGCGTACTGTCGACCACGACGTTCTTCAGGCCGAAGAGAAAACCATTGCGCAGCAGCGGCGAATCGGCCAGTTCGTTCTGGCCAATGCGGGGAATCGTGACCAGCGTATCGGCCATTGGCAGCTCGACGTTCGCAAGACCCGACACATCGATCGTGGCGCCGTCGTCCAGATAGATGCGGCCGGGCACCGCCGTTTGCCCCGGAGGTGTCGGACTGCTCAAGGCGGACGGCGTGAGTGCAACAACGGACACGCTCGAGCCCGGCGCCTCGATCAGCGAACCACCCTGGAACCAGACCGAACCCGCCGTCATCGAGATACTGCCGGGGGTGAAGATCGTACCCGGCGCGGAAGTCGCTGTCTGGCCATCCGTATCCGGCATCACGGTCGTCACGGAGCCAGGACCGAAGCTCAACAGACCGGCACGGTGCGTGGTGTTCGCGTCGCCGCCTGTCACCTGTGAAAGACCCAGATACTTGTTGCCTGACGGATTGTTCGAACTGTACTCGTCGACCGTCGAGATCGTGATAGTACCTGGCGTGTTCACGCTCGTGGTTACACCCACTACGCCGTTTTGCACCACCTGACTGCCCAGCAGATTCACGTTGCCGCGCGCAGCCTGGATGATGCCGGTATTGGTCAGCGTGCCGGCCGGCGTAAGGTCGATCGTCGCGCCATTCTGTCCGGTCGTGACAATCTGCCCGCTCAGTTCGGGCAGCAGTACCTGCGGAAAGGTAATAACACCCTTTGAATTAGGCTTAAGACTGACGCCCACGCCCGCTGCCAGCACCACCTGACCGTCGGTGGCGGTGATGTTTCCGCCATTGGTTACGTTCGGCGCAGCCACCAGCACGAAGCCGCCGTCACTGGCCGTGCCGTTCTTCTGCGTCGTAATCGACGCGCCCGGCGCGATCGTGATGTCACCCCAGCCCTGATACTGGCTCGCCGAACTCAACACGACCTGATTCCCGAGCCCCAGCACCTCGTTTGGAATCTGGCTATTTCCCTGCACACCGGTCGAACTACCCGATTCCTGGTACGCCAGCCCACCGGTCGTTCCGGCAGGCAGACTCAGGAACTGCTGGTTGCTCGCCACGATGCCCGCGGCATCCTGCGCCAGGTTGCCGACTACCACCGGGTTGCGATTGACCAGTGTCTGGTTGTAATCGTTCATGTTCAGCAGATCGAGCGACGACGCCACCAGCGCATGCACGTTCACCTGCGAACCCGCGCCGAACAGGATCCCGTTGCGGTTGATCACGTACACCGCACCTTGCGCCGTGACCTTGCCCAGAATCTGGCTCGGCAAGCCGCTCGGATCGTTGATCCGGTTGAGCACCGCCCAGTTGTTCGCGCCGTTCGTTTGCGTGCCGGCCGACTGGTCGAAATTGAGCGTGGTCTGTTTGCCGACGTTCATCGTCTGCCAGGTCAGGATTGCGTTCTGCCCCGTCTGCGTGATGTCGACGTTCACGTGACCGCTGCTGTCGACGCTCTGCACCGGTGCATTCGCGTTGTACCAGAGCACCGGGTTGTTCGTATTGGCGGTCGCGGCTGTCGGCGCGCCTTTCGAATTGAAACTCAGCCCTGGCGCCACCTGCAGCCCGCCCGGCGCCAGGCCGTTCGGAACATTGGACAAGGCGGTCGCCGCTGCGGCCGCAGCCGCCTGCTGCGCGGCGATCTGTGCAGCGATGCCTTGCGCCGCGCGTCCAAGGTTCTGGATCGACGGCTGGCTTGCCTGCAGCGCCTGCTGCGGCGACACGCCCAGGTTGGACGTGCCTGCGCCGCCATAGCTTGCGCCGCTACCCGCGGCCACTCGCGCACCGGCCTGACCCAGATTCACGATGCCGCCAGCATGCGCGTGGGCCGAGACACCAGCGGCGAGCATCAACGCAATTGCCCTGTAAAGCGGTCGCAGATCCGATCCCGGGACAAACCGCGAACGATGGAGGTCCTGTTGTCGTACTATGCGTGCGCGTGCTGCCATGCTCTACCCCGAACTCAAAGAATTTGACGGCTGAATCGATCGCGTCGAAGTTGACGCCAGCGCACAGCCTGGAATGTCGATCGCCTGTGGCAGGCAACCAGAATCAGTGGAAAATACGCAGCCCGCATGGCAACGAGATGGCGGGTGTTACGGACCACCATGCCGCCCCAAAAGGTCCGTACCTTTTGTCACATGAGCATGGTTAAACCAGGTAGCCGCCGGTTTGCGCCAGCCCAAGCAGCGCCTGCCTGACGTGCCCGATCACGGCGGGCCAGTCACCCGGCCTTGCCTGCCTGAAAAGCCTGGCACTCGGGTACCACGGACTGTCCTCACGCTCGAGCAGCCAGCGCCAGTCGGGTACGCGCGGCAGGAGAATCCAGACCGGCCGGCCGACGGCGCCAGCCAGATGCGCCACCGACGTATCCACCGAGATCACCAGATCGAGCGCCTCGACAAGCGCGGCGGTATCCGCGTAGTTCGCGAGCGCATCGCCAAAACTCAACATGCCGCTTGCGGCAAATGCCTCTGCATCGCGCTGCCTCACCTGCGGCTGCAGACTCACGAAGGTCGCATCGCACGCAAGAAGCGGCGCGAGCGCAGCGAACGGCAGCGAACGGTTTTCGTCGTTGTTGTGCCGCGGATTGCCCGCCCACGCGAGACCGATCTTCAGTCGTTTCGGCAAAGCAACGGCATCGAGACGCCGCCCCCATGCTTCCCGGCGCACCGCATCCGCCCGCAGATAGGGAATGTCAGCGGGAATCGTGTCGAGCGCGGTGCGCAAGGCAAGCGGCAGACTCATCAACGGACACTGCAGGTCGAACGCAGGCGTGACGTCGGCTTCGGTGACGATGCGGCTCGCGCCGCGCAGCGAACGGAGCAGCTCCGCGAGCACGGCCGGCACTTCCAGAATGACCGTCGCCCCCTTCTGTTCCACAAGGCTCGCATAACGGCAGAACTGCAACGTGTCGCCGAACCCCTGTTCGGCGTGCAGCATCACCGTCTTCCCCGCGACAGACTCGGTACCCAGCCAGAGAGGCCGGTCGGCATGACGCCGGCGCAACAGAACGTCGGACGCCTGCCAGCGCGTTTCATGCAGTTTCCAGCCGGCCTCGAAATCCCCCATCAGCAAGCGGCAGAAGGCTTCCGATCGCCGCGCCCCGCCATGATGAGGATCGTGTTCGCAGGCAAGCAGAAAGTCCGCAAGCGCGGCCTTGTGTTCGCCAAGCTGCTGCAATGCCACGGCGCGTGTAAACAGACCTGGCGCACTTTCCGCGGGTGCCTGGGATGCCGCGGCGTGACTCGCCAACGCATCGTCAAAACGTCCCAACTGTTGAAGCGCAAGGGCGCGGTTGTACAGGAGTTCGGCGTGCGGGCCGGTAATCGAGAGCGCGCGATCATAGTGCGCCAGCGCCGCTTCCATATCTCCCAGCCCCCGTAGTGCCGCCGCGCGGTTGCGCAGCGCATCGATGTGCTCCGGCATGCGCGCGAGCGCTTCAGCGTAGGACCCGGATGCCTCGATGTGCCGATCCAGTCCTAGCAACGCATTGCCACGCCCTACCCATGCCGCCACGTTGTCTGGATTGCGCGCGAGCAGTTGGTCGCAGCGCCGCAGCAGTTCATCTCGCTCATGCAGCAGATCGAGCGCCACGCAGCTTGCATACAGCAACTGCCCGTCGTCTGGTGCGATGACCAGCCCTTCGTCCAGGCAGGCCAGCGCCTCCGCGATGCGGCCTGATTCGGTCAATACGACGCCGCACCAGAACACGAGCTCCGGTGTCTTGCCGCGGATGACCATGGCCAGCCGGTAACAATGCAGCGCCTCTTCGTACCGGGCCAGCGCGCGCAACGCATGGCCACGCTCGACGTACGTCGCGGGATCGTTCGAATCGATCCGCAACGCGCGATCGAGACTGATCAGCGCATCGGCCGGTCGGCCCAATGCCCGCAGCGCTTCACCGCGCTTGCTCCACGCCGCCGCAAGGCCGGGCTCCCGTTCGAGTGCGCGCTCGTAGGCAATCAATGCGTCATCCGGCAGTTTGAGCGCCAGCAGCGCGTCGCCGCGCGCAGCGTTGGCCGCCGCATGCGCCGGATCGAGCCTCAGCGCGTCATCGAGCACGGCAAGCGCTTCCCGGTGGCGACCCACACCGGTAAGCGCCGCTCCATGATTCGCGAGATTCCACGGCTGGCGCAGGCCGAGCTGCATCGAGCGGGCAATCAGTGGTTCCGCACGAACGGCATCGCCCTGGCGAAGATGGACAAGCCCGAGCAGATGCAGGGCCTCGACACTGTCGGGTGCCATGACCAGTACGCCCTCGTAGAGACGCCGCGCGCCGGCAAGATCTTTCTTCTCCAGCAGTCCGCGCGCATTGCGCAGCGCATCGTCGATCGCCGCGCGCAAGGCGCTTATGCTCGTGCCTTGCGCGACCGGCTGAGCCGGCTGCTGTCGGATTTCCCGGTGCCGATTCATCGCACTGCTCCCTGCACGATAAGCGGCAGTGCCGCCCTGATCTGTTCGACGACCGGCGCCCACTTTCCGGCTTCCGGTTGGCGGTACAGTCTTGCCGTCGGATACCACGGGCTGTCTTCGCGCTCGAGCAGCCACCTGAAGTCGGGCGTGTGCGGCAGCATCACAATGAGCGGGCGGCCCAGCGCGCCTGCCAGATGCGCCGCGGACGTATCGACGCTCACGACACAATCCATCAACTGGGTAAGCGCGGCAGTGTCGGCGAAATCCGAGAGATGTTCGCCGACGGATCGGATAGGACTGGACGCAAGCGCGGCCTGATCCTCGTCGCGAATCACTTTCTGCAGGCTCACCCACTCGTACGCATCGTCCAGCAGCGGCAACAGGTCGGTCAGCGCCATCGACCGATTGCGGTCGTTCAGATGCTTCGGATTGCCTGACCACACGAGGCCGACCCGAGGGCGCCCGGACGGTCCAAGCCGCTCTCTCCAGCGCTCGACACGCACCCGATCCGCCTGCAGATAGGGCACGTCCGAGGGAATCGTCGGAATGTCCGTCTGAAATTCGAGCGGCAGACTCAGGAGCGGACAATGCAGATCGAACGGCGGCAGCGGCGCGCCGCGCTCGACGAGCGCATCCACGCCATCCAGGCTCTCTAGCAACGCCTTGAGTTCCGTGGGCGACTCGAGGATGACCCGCGCCCCCAACGCCTTGACGAGCGACACGTAACGACAGAACTGCAGCGTGTCGCCGAGCCCCTGCTCGGCATACAACAGAATCGTCCGGTCAGCGACCGGCCTATCTCTCGTCCATCTCGGCTGGGCAAATTCACGCCGGCTCGTATCAAGCTGAGCGTCGCGCCAACGCCATTCGTATTCGGCCCAGCCGGCTTCAAAGTCACCGATCGACAGGCACAAAAACGCGCGCAGGCAGTGCGCCAGCACATAGTCCGGATCGATTTCGATTGCCTGCGCATAGGCTTCTTTCGCCTCTTCGTGGCGGCGCAGCGCACGCAGTGCATTGCCACGATGAAAATGCGCGAATTTATCGCGCGGAGCAGTTGCGAGTACCCGGGCAAAATCCTCCAATGACTCGTCATAGCGGTGCGTTTCGAGCAGCACCCGGCCGCGCGTGAACCGCGCCGGCAGATAGTCCGGATCGACCGTCAGCGCATGCTGACAGGCCTGCCACGCATCGCCATAACGGTCGATATGCATCAACGCGCTCGCGTAGTTGCATAACACGCCAAGGCTATCTGGCTCGATTTCAAGCGAACTCGCGTAGTTCGCCGCGGCCTCCCGGTTCCGCCCGACGTTGCTCGACGCGTTACCGCGATTGGCCAGCGCCATCGCGTGCTTCGGTGCAATCGCAAGCACACGGTCGCATCGCGTGATCGCCTCGTCATGCCGTCCCAACTGCTCGAGCGCGACAGAACTGTTGAAAATCGCATCCACAAAACCGGGGCTCGCCGCAATCGCCCCATTGAAGTCCGCGAGCGCACGCTCCGGTTCGCTCAGATCGAGAAATGCCACGCCCCTCAGGAACATGACTTCGGCGCTGCCCGGCGTGATCGACAATGCGTGGCCATAACTGTCCGCGGCTTCCCGGTACCGGCCGAGCGCGCGCAACACCAATCCTCGCTCGCGGTGGCCCTCGAAGGAACGCCCGGTCAGCGCAAGCGCACGGTCGCAATCCGTCAGCGCATCGTCGAGGCGCCCGAGCGCGCGCAGCATTTCGCTCCGCCTCAGGAAACCGTCGGCAAAAGCCGGCGCAAGCTCGATCAGCCGATCGTATGCCGCGACCGCATCAGCATGGCGGCCCAATTGCGCCAGCAGGCCGGCGCGTTGAAAAATGGCACGTTGATGTGCGGGATTGATCGCCAACGCTTCGTCGAGTCGCGAAAGTGCTTCGTCTTCACGCCCCATGCCTGCGAGCACGGCCGAGTGATTGGCCAGTGCAAGTGGCACCGACTGACGCTCGATCGAACGTCGCATCAGCGTTTCAGCCTCTGCAAGTCGCCCCTGCTGAAAACGTACGGCTCCAAGCAGATGCAGCGCTTCCGAATGCTCCGGGTCGAACTCCAGTAACTCACCGTACGCCTTCTCAGCCTGCTGAAGCGAGCCCTCGGAGTGTGCCTTGCGCGCCCGCAGCAGCAGCCTCTCAAGCCGTGCGCCGTCGGGCTTCGGGACGTCTGGCGGCCGCGGCGAAATCGTTGGTATCGCGAGCGTCGTCCCTTCCCCGTTCGAAGTCATTGTCTGGTCCCTGTTGTCACCCGGCAGTTTTCTGCCTAACGGCCGATTCCACCGACAGCGGTCCGCACCGCGTCGATCACGCTCGTCCACTGCCCTGGGACAGGCTGCCGGAAAAGTCGTGCGCCGGGATACCACGGACTGTCCTGCCGATCCCGCATCCAGCGCCACTCAGGCGGGTCCGGCAGCAACAGCCAGAGGGGACGGCCCAGCGCACCGGCCAGATGCGCCACTGCAGAATCGACCGACAGCACCAGATCAAGCGACTGCATGAGCGCCGCCGTGTCCGCAAAATCGCCGAGCTCATCGTCAAAGCGACGGACAGGCGCATTGGCAAGCAACGGCTCCTCATGCTCCCGCACGATCTTTTGCAAACTGATCCACTCCACATCCAGTTCGAACAAGGGCGCGAAAAGCGCAAAGTCGATCGACCGGTTGTGGTCGTTGCGATGTTCGGGATTGCCGGACCAGGCAAGGCCGATGCGAGGCCGCCGCTTCTCGCCAAGCGTCTCCGCCCACGCCTGCACGCGCTGCGGGTCCGCGCGAAGATACGGAATCTGCTGCGGAATATTCGTCAAATCCGTCCTGAACGCAAAAGGCAGGCTGAGCAGCGGAATTTGATAGTCGAATGCCGGCAGCGGCTCGCCTTTTGCAAGTACCTGCGCCGGCCCGGTCAGCGACGCCATCAGCGATTTCAACGGAGGCTGCACTTCGAGGACGACGCGCGCGCCCTGCGCCGCGAGATGCGACGCATAGCGGCAGAACTGCAGCGTGTCGCCAAAGCCCTGTTCGGCGTGGAGCAGGATGGTCTTGCCGTCGAGCGATTCGTCACCACGCCACAAGGGTTGCGCAAACGGACGATAGTGGCGCGAAAGCAGCGCATCCCGCAGGCGCCATTCATATTCCGCCCATCCCCGCGCAAAGTCGCCTTGAATTAGGTGGAGCGAGGCCCGCGCGAAATGAGCATCCACGTAGTCGGCGTTCAGTCCGATCGCACGATCGTAGGCCGCCAGTGCTTCACGCTCGTGTCCCATCTCATAGTGCAGATTGCCGCGATTGAACCAGTTCGTCGCGTGATCCGGCCGCAGCGCCATCGCCCGGTCAAGCGTGCTCATGGCTTCCTCATAACGATGCAGGTCCTGAAGCACATTGCTGCGGTTGGTCCATGCCTCGGCAAAATTGTTGTTTGCGGCGATCGCGGCGTCGTAGCTTTGCAGCGCATCGTCAAACCGCTTCAGATAGCGCAGCGCCGTACCCCGATTGCACTGGACTTCACTCGCGCCGGGTTCGATCTCAAGTGCGCGCTCGTAGCTCCCCAACGCGTCGACATAGCGCTTTAACTGCAGCAACGCATTGCCCCGGCAGGCATGCGCCCGGGCGTGCCGGGGTTCGAGCGCCAGCAGGCGCTCGCATCGTCCGATCGCCTCTTCGGCTCGGTTCAACTGCTCAAGCGCCACGGCACTGTTGTAGACAGCCTCCGCCAAGTCCGGCTGGATCGCAATCGCTTCGTTGAACGCCCCCAGGGCTTCGTTCAACCGTCCCAGATCAACCAGCGTCTGACCGCGCGCGGAGAGCATCGTCGCAATACCCGGCTTGATCTCGATGGCACGCTCGAAGCAGTGCAACGCATCGGCCGGACGCTGCAGATCACGCAGAACGAGCCCGCGGTTGAACCACGATTCGAACGAGCGGGGATCCACCACGAGCGCGCGATCGTACGTCTCCAGCGCCTCGCTATGCCGCTTGAGCGCACGCAACGCACTTCCGCGATTGCACAGTGCATCAAGGACGAGCGGCGCAATCTCGAGCACCCTGTCAAACGAGGCGAGTGCCGGACCATATCGACGCAGGCCGATCAGCACGTTGCCTTGCCGGACCAAGGTCTGAACGTCGCTGGGTTCGATGCGCAAGGCCGCGTCGAACTGCTCGAGCGCTTCCGTCGCGCGACCGCTCTCGGCCAGTATTGCGCCAAGATCAGAACGCGCACGTGCTCCCGGTTCAAGCGAAATCGATCTGCGCACCAACGACTCCGCTTCTGCTGCTGCGCCACGCTGATACTGCAGCACGCCGTACAGATGCAAGGCCTGCGGATTGTCCGGATCGCGTGCCATCACCGCCGCGTATTCGCGGGCCGCGTCATCGAATCTGCCTGCCGAGTGCCAGTCCCTTGCACGGGAGAGGCTCGCCACCGGTTGCCGTATTCCGGGCGCAATGGTCACCGATTGGGTGGAATCTGCACCATCCGGATGCTCGACCTCCATATTCGCTCCCTCGTCGTGTTGCGGAATCCATTGCCACTGGATCGTCTGAAGCGACGGGTTGCCATGGCTATTTCCAAAGCCAGACTAGCGGACGAGTAGTAACGGGCGTATGACGAATGTTACGGACCATTTTGCCGGCTCGCAGCGCTATCGACATAGCCATCAGAAGCGGGACAACTCCACTCGTTTGATCAAACACGAATGCAGTAGAACCAGATCATTCAATGCGCATAAAACAGCCAGTGAGCGTGTGGGTCACTGGCCAATCGGGATCATCCGTTCGAAATTCAAAGGGGGTTTGCCCATCGTCATCGAGAACCGGATGCCGCGCGGCAGTGGCATCCCCAGCGAGGTGATATTGCTGATGCCGTGCTGAGCCAGGAACTGCGCGTAAGCCTGCTCGACGACCTCCTGTTTCGATGTCCAGCCCCCGGGGGCAACCCAGACTGCAAGGCTTATCGAGCGCACGTCGTCATTGGCCACGACAGCCGCAAAGTCGTCCATATGGTGCAACGCGCTGGACAAATCGGCCAGCGTGGACAGCGGCTGCGACGCGCTGCGCATGAGCCGGTTGCCCTTGAGCTGATAGCGTACGACCTGCACCGAGGCCGGGCCATTGCCGACACTCACGTGTCTCACCAGTACAAGTTCGTTGGGACGGATGCGCAGCGGCGGCCCAAAAACCTCGTCGGCCGTCACAAGGTTGAGCATGTCATATTGCATCTGCGAAAAGTATCGACCCAGCATGCGCGTCTGGGTGAGACTCGCGACAATGTCGTCGCGTCCACGTATGGTTGCGTCCAGACCCCGCCAGGACAGCAGCGCGATCACCGCGAGCAGCGTGATCGCGACAAGCATCTCGATCAACGTAAAGCCGGCTACCTGCCTGCGGGCAGACGCTTTAGCGTCGAGCTTCATTCTGCACCACCGTAACGACTTCCGCGAGCACCGCACGGCTGCCTGCCGAAGGGTAGACACTCACGGTCACCTGGCGTACCAATGGACTCCCCGACGCCGCCACCGTCTGTCGACAGACGAAGCGGTACTGACCCTGTGGACAGACGAACGTGCTCTGTCCCACTTCCGGCCACGCCGCCGAGATGCGTATCGCGCTCAGGGCATTGTCCGCACTCCATAGTGCAAGCAGGTGCGCGCGCGCCGAGTCCGTATCCGACGCCAGTGAACCGATTGCGCGTAGCACTGCACCCAGCGCAATGGCGACGATGGCCAGCGCGATCAATACCTCGATTAAGGTAAAGCCTTTCGCGTTTGCATGTCGCCGTCCGAAATGTTTCGTGTGGAATGCGGCGGTCATCTGCCTCGTATGGATCGCTTGCCATGTTCTGGCCGACATCAACTGTCTGGCATCGCTTTTAACCGTTCGGGGCGTCGTCACCGAGCCCTTCCAATCGCCGGAGGTACTCGCGCCACGCCTCGATTGGAACAAACATCGCGACCGGTTTGTTTTCCTTGCAGATCGTCACGCCGATCTGCTCTGCCGTGCGCAGCACCCCCTCCGGATCGCGGTCGAGGTCATCAACCGTTATCGTGACCATCGGTTCTGTTGATCGAGTGCCCATGGGATCCTCTAAGCGCGAACCAGTGCGAGTCCAGACACGGCCGTGTCCTTGCAAATGCAACGTCGCGCCGTAGCATTCACCGCGCATCTAGCCACCCTTTCTTGCAAACAGCTGCATGCCGTTCCCGCACGTCGGCGGCTGCGGGAAAATGAAGTGACGAATCTCTAGGCCGAACTTACCGCGTTCCCATTGCAAAAGCGTGTCGGATTGTACGCAGCATTTCTGTCGTATCCCCGTAAGCTACTCGGTAAAACGTAGCCCGGTGCTCAAGTGCCACCCTCTCGGGCCACGCGGTCGATTCAACGTAGCGTGTCATCATTATTGGACTCACTCCGCACGCAATTCAGCTTCATCGATGCAGTTGCCGATGACCACGAGCTCTTGCTGGCGATTACCAAATGACTCGGACCAGCGCTGCGCGATCATTGCCTGGCTTTCGGCATCCTGCGGCCAGCGGTGTCGAGGTACCGCGGCCCACCATCTGCCAGCCAGACCGTGCCGCGAAATCGCTCCGGCCTGAGACCAGTTGCCGACGAGCTCATTGCGCGAAGCGAGTCAGAAATAGTCTTTTGACCGCACGACGTCTGGCCACTCCGCCTGTATCCAGCTCCAGAGCCGCTCAGGATGAAAGGGTTTGCGCGCCCGATACGCGAAGCTCGTGATGCCGTATTCATCGCTTTCATGACTCGTACGGCAAGGCACCTACGGGGCGATCACGCAAACCTGCAGTACCGTACCAGCGCCGGGTTGCGGCGTTGGTGAGCTGACTGTGCAGGACTTCAGTCGGGCGATCGAAGTCCGTAAGGCCATATGGTCGTGGTCGTTCACAATTTCCACCTGTACACAAATCATGAACGTGCAACCAATACGAACGACGTGCACGACATGCTCAACTTTTTGACTTGTTCAATACTTTATGAACGCTCACTCCATCTGAACACGCCTAACACTCCCGCGCCACGTCCGGGCGTTGGGGAACCATAACCTCAAACAAGCCCATCACTGTGATGTCGATACAGTGTTGCGTTTGCATAAAAAAGTGGCGCAATTTCAGCCAATTACCGCTGCATCCGAAACTTGGTATGGCAGAGCGTGAAGTACTTCTTGAGAACATCCAAGTTCGAATCCTCGAAACGTACGCGTAGTCTTTCTCTTTCGAACGCTCAAGCGCTGCCAACTCTCCCCGTTTTCCGTGATATGCGCCAAGGCAGCAGCATTGCGTGCGCCGGCAACGCCAGCAGCGAAACTCAACTTTATCGAGGCTGCATTCGTCCTTGGCAATCTCCAATCGGGCCCCCATCTTCATCGCCTGGCGGTAGTTTGACGACGGCCCAATGTTGCGCCTCGTCGCGGGGTTTCGCAGACGACCCTGAAGCAGTTCGTCAAGATCAATGCATCCGACGGCGCTGTGCGCAAAAGCGGCAACAGGTTGTCTTCCGTGCCACTTTCATCGATACATCGTAATACTCGTTGTCGAAACCGAACGATCCGGCCATGCCGCAGCATCCTGTGTCCAGCAGCTTCCAGCGCCCGCCGAGTTTGTCGGCCAGCGCGGTTTCGCCGTTCATGCCGAACAGCGACTTCCGATGTCAATGCCAGTGCACGACGACATCGCCTTCGAGCATCGGCCATTGAAAATCCGTAGCGGCAAGGAAGTCGACAAGAGATACGTTTGCGCCAAGAGCGTTCGCGCGATGCCATCCTGCGGCTACTGTTTGAGTAGTGCGTCCTTGAACACGGACAGACAAGCCGGCTCGAGACCGACCACCAGAACGCCGAGCACGATCTCTTCGGATAGTTCGTCGACCCGCTTCACAAGGCTCTCGCCTGGTCGATGAGCCCGTAGTCATGCAGCGGACGTCCGCAACACAGACGCTTGTGAGGCGACACGACGTCGTATCCGAGCAGTGTCAGGACATCGAATGCGGCGCTCGCAATTTGAGGCGTGAAATGATCATTGAACGCATCAACACGCCGCCTATACCTTGCACGAAACGGGCAGGCGTGAACCCGTGCAGCCATGACTATGCTGCACGCGTCAGTGACACTGCGGCCAATGCCGATAGTCGTTCGAAAGACCGTTCGTGCACCGAAACAGTCAACAAGCGAGCCGCGCTGAGGCCCACAACGTAGCGGGTGATCGCAATTTTCAGAGTGACGCGATCACTGCCTGGATCACGCGATCGCAGGCGGCGCCGCGACCATCATGTTCGCGTCTGCTGCCTCCATAAAAATGCCAGGGACGAGCGGCACGATAGCCGCGATCTGAAGAGTCGACGCAAAGCATCACGTCGGCGCGTCGCAATGCTCCGTCAACTGGCGCGCGCGTCCCTTGGCACCGGCTGAACCAGGCTCCGCCGCGCCGCTTCCATGACCAGTGCGCTGATCGTCGCGAGCGGCTCGGGCTCCTGCTCCCACTAATGCCAGCAATGATCGATGACGAGGTCACACTCAAGGGCGAGCGCCACCATTCTGCCGCCACTGATCAGCGGCTACACCTGCATGGCGGAGACCCGCCCATAACCAACGTCGTCCAGGATCGCACTGAGGCCGCCGGCGAAGGAGGATAGGTCTGAGTGAACACCAGGTGCCAGTGCAAGACCTCCAGCACGACCATCGCACCCCAAATTCGCCCAAGCCCACCCATCTGAACGAATGATTTATTTCATGTTGAATCGTTTCGCAATTTTCAATACAATTTGTACGCATGCAGGCTGACTGTCGCAACGGAAAGGAGAAACATCATGGAACAGATCGTGTCCAGGGAGCAGATCGAACAATTTCAACAAAAGGGGGTCACCGTCGTAAGGGGTGTCTTCACGAAGGATTGGCTGAAGACCGTCGCTGCGGGTATTACGAAGAATCTGGAGAAACCAAGCAGACCTGATGCATACGTTGACGGCGAGTCGCGCGGTTTCTTTCAGGACAGCTGTAACTGGCAACGTATTGAAGAGTTCCGCGACTTCGTCCTGAATTCTCCAGCCAAGATCATTGCGGGAGAATTGATGCGCGCGTCAAAGATCAACTTCTTTCATGACCATACGCTCGTGAAGAAGGCGGGTGTCGCCATGCGAACACCGTGGCATCAAGATCAGCCATACAGCCCGATCGATGGCCGTGATTTCTGTACGATGTGGCTGCCGACCGGGCCCGTTTCTAACCAAACGGCCCTTGAGTTTGTGGCCGGTTCTCATGCTTCAGGCAAATGGTACCGGCCGCAGCGGTTTACCACAGGAGCCCTTCGAGAGGACGACGATGCGCGCTGGGAGCTCTTGCCAGATGTCGAAGCAGATCGGGATCGCTACGAGATCTTGAGGTGGGCGATGGAGCCAGGCGATGTAGTCGTGTTCCAGGGTCTCACTCTGCATGGATCAGCAGGAAATAGTGACACGACCGACCGGCGTGTCCTCTCGACGCGGTGGGCTGGCGATGATGCCTGGTTCCAGCGCAGGTCGGGAGATATGTCTCCTCCCCCGCCCGCCGTTGGCGCGCCACGCGATGGTGATCCCTTGGATTGCGAAGCCTTCCCTGTCGTGTGGCGTAGGAACGCGTAGCACGTCTTTACCGCAAGTCGTGCCATCACCTCCGGAGAGTGGGCGGCCTGGAGGGTTCCCGGAACAAGCGATTTGGCGTTCGCGGTCAGGCCGCGCAACCGGAATGCCGCGATGCCTGATTGCGTGTCGCCGCTGCCACACTACCGCTCGCCTCGGATTGGCGTCTGCATCTATGGCTTCGGCACGATGATGCAGAATATCGACGCCGCCGGGCTGATAGCCGCGATCAGCACTCCAGCGACCACAACGTGGCGCTGGTCCAGGCCCCCAGCCCGGCGATGCCGATCATGTTGTTCTCGCGGGCCGCCGCGCGCTTGCCGACAACCTCCACCACGGCTTGTTGATGTTGATCGCACAGGCTTTCATGTTCGCCATGTCGGTGTACTTGCGGTGCTGGCTTACCAAGGCACGCTGACGCGGTGGCTGCGGCTTCGACGACACCTTCCTGTCGGGCCTCCGAACCGGGCGCCACAAGCAGTCGTGGCAGACCTCCGCCGGCGGCCGCATGCCGCGCAGTCGGCCAGGCCATCGGCGGCTTCGCGGCGGCGCCTGGCCTGAGGGCCGTCGCCTCCGCCTTCAATGCCGTCAGTTGCGTGCCATTATAGGCACGACGCTCTGGTGCGGCGCTAGCGCAGTGTTGTCGCTGCCGCGCGGATGTGATGCCCGCTGTTTCTGCCGGCCTGCTCTTTGTGCTCATGTCGCCGAACATACAGGCGCTGCTACGCGGCTTCACTGGTCGAGTTGCGCCGGGGAGCAGCAACCGTCACGAGGCGCTGACGGGTTGCCGCCGGAAACGATTACCCGCCCTGGTTGCACGGGTAGCTGCGATGATCCACGTCGCGCCCACCTGGCAGGCGAACGAGCCCATCGTCATGCACGCCGGCGTTGCCAGCGAAATGCAGCACTCACCAACTCGGCATCTTCAACGCGTCGGATTGAACTATGCTTTTGACAGTCGATATCGTCATTTACAACGGTTTTAAGGCCCTCGAGGCGATCGGTGCTCTGAGCGTTTTCACGTACGCGAATACCCATCTGGAGCGCTGCGGCCTGTCAGAGCGTTATGACGTCAAGCTCGCTTCGGTCCGCCGCGGTGAAATTCCGTCCGACACGGGCGTACCGCTTGTGTCCGCAAAGAGCCTCAATACACTGTCGTTACCCCACACCGCGATCATTGTCGGCGCATGGGACATCGAAAAAGCGGTGAGCAGGGCACCCGAAATCGTGCAGTGGGTCGAAGCTGCGGCAGGCCGAATGGCACGGACAGCCGCGCTCTGCTCTGGAGCATTCTTTCTGGCTGCCGCGGGGCTGCTGGACGGAAGACGGGCAACGACGCATTGGGCAGTCGCGGACGCACTGAAAGAGAAATACCCCTCAGTGCGCGTCAATGCCGACTGCATCTTCATTCGTGACGGCCGTATATGGACTTCGGCCGGCGTGACGGCCGGAATCGATCTCGCGCTTGCGCTCGTTGAGGAAGATTTTGGTCTGGATATCGCACTCGCCGTTGCCAGAGACCTCGTCGTCTATCTCAAACGGCCTGGCGGTCAGTCACAATTCAGCGCCCATCTCGTCAGCCAGGCAACGCATCATCCGGGTATCAGGGACGTACAGGCCTGGATTCTCGCCAACACGCAAAAAGAGCTCTCCCCGTCCGAGATGGCGGAACGTCTGTCGATGAGCGTGCGCAGCTTTAATCGCTGTTTCAAACGGGAAACGGCCATGACGCCGTCGACTTTCCTGACGCGCGCTCGTATTGAAGCCGCTCGCCGGATGCTGGAAGAAGGAAACTCGCCGGCAAAGACTATCGCTGCACGGTGTGGCTTCAAGACATACGAAGCAATGAGAAAGGCGTTTCACCAGACGCTGGGCGTCACTCCACTCGCCTACCGTGATCACTTCGGTCTTCATCATGGCGACGACCAGGCAGAAGAGCATCTGAGGTGACGGCTTGTCCAGGCGCTGCTATTACGTCGACCGCCGCAAGCGTAGCGTCCCCAGCCAGGCGCTGCCTCGCGATGCGATGGGTCGCCACACGCGGCTTAGCGAATTATTCGGGTTTAAAGCAGTAAACCGCCAACTTGTTGCCATCCAGATCACGGACATAGGCGGCGTAAGCATTCGGTGCCCACCCGCGCGGACCCGCCGCGCCCTCGTCCTTCGCCCCCTCTGCTAGCGCAGAGTCGTAAAAGGCGCGGATCGAAGCGCGGTCCGGTGCTTCGAACGACACGGTAACACCATTGCCCACCGTCGCCGGCTGGCCATTCGCAGGCTTCAGCACAAAAAATGACGGGGAGTCCTTGCCCCAGATAGACCCATTATCTCCAAGGTCCGCCAGTCGCAGCAGGCCGATCTTAGCAAGGATATTGTCGTAAAAAACCCGGGCTGTGGCGAGATCATTGGTGCCTACCGTGACGTGGGTGAAAGCTGTCATATTGCCTCCTTTAAAGAACCTACCCGGCTCCCGCGTTGCGAGCGGTTCGAGGTTCCGCTCATTCATCCGGGTGCCATGTGTTGCTACTCAACGCGTTGCGGAATCAGCAGACGCGGTTGAGAGTCGTGGCGTGATGTCTGATGTGATCTTCGACGAACGTTGAGATGAAGAAGTAGCTATGGTCGTAGCCTTCATGCCGACGCAGCGTCAGCGGTTGGCCCGCAACCTTGCACGCGGCTTCGAACACCGTTGGGTTCAATTGCGCCACGAGAAACTGATCATCCAAGCCTTGATCGATCAGAATCCCTTCCGTAAATTTGCGCGTCGCCTTGCCGACGAGCTCGCTCGCGTCATACTGCTTCCAGACTTCGCGAGCCGCGCCGAGATAACCGCCGAATGCCTTCTCACCCCATGGACTGTGCATCGGCGCGGCAATCGGTGCGAAGGCAGATACCGACCGATAGATGTCCGGATTGCGCAGCGCGAGTATCAGCGCGCCGTGTCCGCCCATCGAATGACCGAATATGCCGAGTCGTTCGCCATCGACGGGCAGTTCATTCACCACCATCTCGCGTAGTTCGTCCCGCACGTACGAGTACATCCGGTAATGCTTCGACCAGGGCTCCTGCGTCGCATCGACATAGAAGCCCGCGCCGACACCGAAGTCCCGCGACTCGCTCTCGCCCGGCAGGCCTGCGCCTCGCGGGCTGGTGTCGGGCGCGATCAGTGCGATGCCGTGCTGCGCGGCGAAGCGCTGCGCGCCTGCCTTGATCGGGAATGTCTCTTCCGTGCAGGTTAGCCCGGCAAGATAGAACAGCGCCGGCACCTTCTTCTGCGACGCCTCTTTCGGCATGAAGACGGAAAAGCGCATCGGCAGTCCGGTCGCCTTCGACTCATGCTTATAGATGCGCTGCGTGCCGCCGAACGACGCGTGCGATTCGATCAGTTCCAGCATCGCGCGCCCCTTTAGTAGATGACGACCGAGCGGATCGACTCGCCCTTCTTCATCAAGTCGAAGCCTTCGTTGATCTGGTCGAGCTTCAGGTGATGCGTGATCAGGTCGTCGATATTGATCTTGCCTTCCATGTACCAGTCGACGATCTTCGGCACGTCGGTGCGGCCACGCGCGCCGCCGAACGCCGAACCCTTCCACTCGCGGCCCGTGACCAGCTGGAACGGACGCGTGCTGATTTCCTGACCGGCCGCCGCCACCCCGATGATGAACGACTGCCCCCAGCCCTTGTGCGTGCACTCCAGCGCCTGACGCATCACCTTCGTATTGCCGATGCACTCGAACGAGTAGTCGGCACCGCCATCGGTGAGCTGCACGATGTGATCGACCACGTTCTCCACCTCATTCGGGTTGATGAAGTGCGTCATGCCGAACTTCTTCGCGAGCTCGATGCGCCCTGGGTTCAGATCGACACCGATGATCTTGTCGGCGCCCACCATCCTGGCGCCCTGGATCACGTTCAGGCCGATGCCGCCGAGACCGAACACGACGACGTTCGCGCCCGCCTCGACCTTCGCCGAATACACGACCGCACCGACACCCGTCGTCACGCCGCAGCCGATATAGCAGATCTTGTCGAACGGCGCGTCTTCACGCACCTTGGCGACCGCGATCTCCGGCACGACGATGTAGTTCGAAAACGTGGACGTGCCCATGTAGTGAAACAGCGGCTTGCCATCCAGCGAGAAGCGCGAGGTCGCATCGGGCATCAGGCCGCGGCCCTGGGTCGAGCGGATCGCCTGACACAGATTGGTCTTGCGCGACAGGCAGAACTTGCACTGGCGGCATTCCGGCGTGTAGAGCGGAATGACGTGATCGCCCTTCTTCAACGTGCCGACGCCCGGACCGACGTCGACAATCACGCCTGCGCCTTCATGACCGAGAATCGCCGGGAAGATGCCTTCCGGATCGGCGCCCGACAACGTGTAGTAGTCGGTGTGGCAGATGCCCGTCGCCTTCACTTCGATCAGGACTTCACCGGCGCGCGGCCCTTCGAGGTCGACTTCTTCGATCGTCAACGGTGCACCGGCTTTCCACGCGATTGCTGCTTTCGTCTTCATATTTCCTCGACACTCACTTTACGACTGGTAGCAATCATCGACTAAGGTCCTGAACGAGGAGTTTCACTTCCCTCGGATTGACTAAAATCGAGTGCATATTGGCCCAAAGTCGGTGGCCTCAACCGATGAAGAAAGGGCGCTGCGCGATCTGACTTGAGCTCGCAAGGACATGAAGTATCAGCGACGCGTCAGGCCAAGCAACGGCTGTTATCGAGTCAGCCCCGCCGAAGGGACAAGATGGTGATGCAGGAATATATCGACGCAGCGCATGCCTGCGGCACACGCGTGGCTAGTCGTGACGGCAAAGTCGGGACTGCGTCGCACGTCAGTGCGCTCTGCCCGCGATGATCGAGGCGTTGATGGCGCTGCGCGGTATCAGTCTGCTCGCGGCTGTAACGGTGATCGCAGAGCTGGGTGATTTCGCACGGTTTGCGAACGCGCGCCAACCCCAACTACCTGCCTGTCCAGGTCTCGTGCTGTGCCCAGTGAACACTCCAGCGGCAAGCGCGAGGGCCGCGGTGGAATCACCAAGACCGGCGACAGCCACGTTCCGCGGGTATAAGTTGAAGCAGGTGGACCTATCGTCATGCTGCCGCAAAAGACCGCAATTCTGCAGCGGCTCGCGGACCGCACGGCACTCGAAGTCCAGGTGATCACGTGATCGGCATACAAGCGCCCGCGTCACAGTTTCGCGAGTTGATGGCATGCGGCAAGATCAAGAACCAAATCTGTGCCGCCGTTGCGCGGGTGCTCGTCGGCTATATCTAGGCTATTGGGCCACACATTCGTCGACACCAGACTGGGGGCAGCTGCCCGACGTTTCGTTTGTCATGAGGTAGCCAACCCGCGCATATCAGAATGATCAACTGTCGGATAACCGCCTCGTCCTGGCCTGGCAGCCTGTTGTTGACGACCATCGAAGACGCCCGGTTTCGTATGGTCGTGAGCGCGCATACGCTCACGACCAATGCATTGCATGGAAACCGCGTCACGACAGGCTTTGGAGAACCGATTTTGATACTTGACACGGCCCATACATATCAGCGTCGCGCCCGGCAAATACTGAAAAAAATCGATGCGCAACGCGGCGACTTCTTGCCGGCAAGATCTCGCTAACGGCCCAAACTTTGACTCAGGACGCGAAGATAATTTTCGCCCCTAATGCGCGGCCTTGGGCAAAGCAGAGCGTCGGCGAACGCTATCGGGTCTTGTTAGAGAGGTGTTCGACCGCATCCCAGTCGACAGCGACTCCAAGACCAGGCCCTGCGGGCACCTCGATATTCCCGTCTCGATACACAATTTCCGTCGAGAGGATATCGGAGCTCATCATCAATGGTCCGGGTAACGCGGCTCCGTAGGACATGTCCTTAAGTGCGGACGCAGTCTGGAGATACGCCGCGGTCCCGAGCCCGGTATCCATCATGCAGCCCATGTAATACGACAGACCCGCTGCGTCCGCGACTGTAGCGCTTTGCAATGTCGCCAATATGCCTCCGGCCTTCGCCAGCTTCAGCGCAATCATGTCTGCCGAAGCACTGCGAATAATGTTGAGAACATCGTTCGCGTTCATTGCCGATTCGTCCGCCATAATGGCAACACGGCTCTGCTTTTTCAGGCGTGCCATTCCGGCCAGGTCCCATTTTGGCAAGGGTTGTTCGAGGACCGTGATGCCCAGATCCTGCAGTCTTGGCAGTGCCCAGTTTGCGGTCATCTCGTTCCAGCCTTGATTCGCATCGAGGCGGATCTGGAAATCTTCGGGAACATTGCTAACCAATGTGCGAACCCGCTGTATATCTGCTGCGGCTTCAAGGTGGCCAACCTTCACCTTGAAGCGAGAAATTCCAAACCGCTCGTTAACGTCCCGGGCCTCTTCGATTTCCTGTTCAACAACGCCTGATGCCAACGACCACACCATCGGCACACTCGAACGCCGCCGGCCGCCCACTAGTTGTGCAACAGGTACCCCAAGCGCCTGACCGGCGACGTCAAAGCATGCCATCTCGATCGCCGCGCGAGCGAAGGGATTGCCACGAACCGTTTTGCTCATGACGGCGGCAACATCCGAGCACTGAAGAGGATCCCGTCCGAGGATGGCAGGAGCGAGGTATTCTTCGATCACGGCACGTGCAGAGCTGACAGACTCCTCACTCCACACGGGCCCACCTGGAATCGACGCTTCGCCTGCCCCGACCAATCCCTCATCCGTTTGCAAACGGACGATGACGGAGTGAGCACCATAAAGCGGCCCGGAACTCAAGGTATGGTTCCGTCGGTAAGGAAGACGAATTTCAAATGTTTCTACAGCAGCTATCTTCATAGTTAACCTCAACGTTTTCGTCCTGCATATCGGGGCTCACAGTCCGAGCCGCGAGGACCGAGCATGGCACCGCATCTTTTCGAGCAACGCCTCACAGGATCTTCCCGCGCCTCTCTGCCACCGAAGTTCGGTCGCACAAATCAAAACCCGTCGTCACCAGCTCGCCTTTAGAGGTGGCGCCGTTGGTTCGGACAGTCAGATCGAGTTTATAAGTGGAAGCGCCGGGGTCATCAAGCTGCCAATTTGATCGCTGGCAGCGTCGCGAAGTATGCCTCATCCGGCGTCTGATCGGACAG
>NZ_VZQQ01000382.1 GCF_014397785.1 Paraburkholderia podalyriae | reverse complement strand
GCCTTCGTCCAGCGGCGTTTCAGGCGTGAAGCTCCAGTTGCCCTCCTCGTCGACCTTCGTCTCGCCAATCGGCGTGCCGTTGTCGATCACGATGATCGTGTCGCCCGGCTCACCCTTGCCCACCAGCGTCGGCTGCGTGTCGTCCGTGCTCTCCCCATTGCCCACCGGACCCTGGATCGGACCCACGTGGTCAATGACTTCGCC
>NZ_VZQQ01000381.1 GCF_014397785.1 Paraburkholderia podalyriae | reverse complement strand
CGTGTCGCCCGGCTCACCCTTGCCCACCAGCGTCGGCTGCGTGTCGTCCGTGCTCTCCCCATTGCCCACCGGACCCTGGATCGGACCCACGTGGTCAATGACTTCGCCCAGCGACGGCGTGTCCGGCGGGGTCGTGTCCACGATCACGGTCCACGGGTCCGACGGCTTGCTTTCGTTGCCCGCCGGATCGCGTTCCACCAGCGTGAACTCATGC
>NZ_VZQQ01000380.1 GCF_014397785.1 Paraburkholderia podalyriae | reverse complement strand
ATGAAGACGTTACCGCCCAGCGGATTCTCCTCAAGCGCCGTGTGTACCTTGGCAGCAAGTCCCTGGAAGCCGCAGCGCATGTCCGTAATGCCCGCAACAAGCCAGATACGCGTACCCGTTGGCAGAGAAATCACGAGCGCAAACTCCCCAACACCGTCCGAAGCATCTCAGCGTCGACAATGCCGTCGACCTTGACTACTGCCCGGCCAATCCGAA
>NZ_VZQQ01000037.1 GCF_014397785.1 Paraburkholderia podalyriae | reverse complement strand
AGCCGACCGCGTGCTACGCATGCATTTCATTCGCCATTCGAGGTGTTCGAACGTATGCTCGCAACCGCTTCCATAACTTCAGCTTCCGTTCATTAACCCGCTGTTGCGCTTCACCTTTGAAACCGCCACCCTTAAAACTAATCTGTATCAAGGAATACTTTCATGGCGCAAGACATCTTTCTCAAGATCAACGGTATCGATGGTGAATCGGCAGACGCTAACCACAAGGACGAAATCGATGTTCTCAGCTGGGCGTGGGGCGTCACGCAGCAATCGAATATGCACGTTGGTTCTGGCGGTGGTGCCGGTCGAGCAACGGTCGAAGATTTCACGTTCGAGCATTTCATCGATCGTGCAACTCCCAATCTGACGCAATACTGCCTGACCGGCAAGCATATCGACGAAGCGAGGCTCGTCGTGCGTAAAGCCGGCGGTAATCCGCTCGAATACATCAAGTTCACGATGAACGACGTGCTGGTCACCTCGGTAAATCCCTCCGGTGTCAGCGACAGCGAATCGCGCCCGCACGAAAAAGTGTGTCTGTCATTTTCCCGCCTCAAACAGGAATACGTGGTGCAAAACGCGCAAGGCGGTAGTGGTGGTGCGATCACCGCAACGTTCGATATCAAGAAGAACAGCGCCTAAGTCGCATGTTTTCCTGAACCGTGCCCTCGCCGGCTTCATTCGGTGAGCAATGTCACGGTCGTTAGCCAGGATGCCTGGCTCGATGCAGGCATCCTGGTTAGTGTATTCAGGGCGACGTGCGGAATCTCCTTGATACCGTCAGATGGTTCCGAACTTATTTTCCCGCTTCGCGATATGGCTGCGTATCGGCGGCTGGCTGGCCCTAAGCGGGGCGAGTACCTGGCTGTCCGCTTGCGCGAGCACGCCCGCTCCCGTTGTCAAGGAGCAAACGAACCTCCGGCTACAAATCGCGGCAAACGGGAACGTCAATCCGAACGAGTGGGGAACGGCGGCGCCGATCCTCGTAAGGGTCTACGAACTGAAGGCTCCGACGGCGTTTGAAAACGCCGATTTTTTCACGCTGCAAAGCGACGACAGAAAAGTCCTTGGCGACGACGCGCTGGTCGTCGACGAATTCGTTCTGCGTCCCGGCGACACACGTGAGATCGTCCGCAAGTCGAACCGTGCCAGCACTGCAATTGGTGTACTGGCTGGCTACCGGGATCTCGGGAAATCGGTCTGGCGCGCGGTTTACCGGTTGCCGGTCACGCCCGACGCTGCGTGGTACAGGATGGCCCTTCCAGACAAGGAACAGAAGCTGGCGATCCAGCTTGACCAGCGCACTGTTTCGATTTCAAAGTCAGACTAATTTCAATGAGTTGGTATAGCAAGGTTGTTTGGAGCGAGGGACTTTTCCTGCGCCCGCAGTTGTTTCAGCAGCAGGAGCGATATTTCGAGTCGTTCGCGCATCGTCGGAGCGCGCCGTTGAGCCCATTTTTCTGGGGCTTCAGCCGTTATGAGATCGATCAGGAGTCGCTCGCGTTCGGCAAGCTGGTGTTCAAGAGCGGACTTGGCGTGTTTCCTGACGGTACGCCGTTCGAAGTGCCAGGCCTAACGCCGCCCCCGCCACCGCTGACGGTCGGACCGGAGCATCAGGACCAGGTGATTTACCTGGCGGTCCCGCTTCGCTTGCCCAACACCGAGGAAACCGCCTTCACCGAGCAGAGTGGATCGCTGGCCCGTCACCATGCTTACGACACGGATCTGCGTGACAGCAACGCGATCGGTCAAGGTCCAAAGCCCGTCCAACTCTCGAATTTGCGCTTGCGGCTGTTGCCTGAAAAAGAGCTTACGCAGTCGTGGATCGGCCTTGCACTGACGCGTGTGAAGGCGCTGCACGCTGACGGCGCCGTGTCGCTGCACAGTACCGACCATATTCCTCCGGTGACCGGTTACGGCGCGAATCCATTGCTGCGCGAATGGGCGATGCAGCTGCATGGCCTCGCGCGATTACGCGCCGACGCGCTCGCCGCCCGTCTGTCAGGTACCGATGGCCGCACGGGCGCGGCGGCCGAAGTGGCCGACTATCTGCTGCTTCAGGTGCTCAATCGCTATGAGCCGCTGCTCGAGCATGTTTGCCAACTCGAGGAGACCGCACCGGTGAATCTGTATCGCGAACTCGCGCTTTTTGCCGGCGAGCTTTCAACCTTCGTGCGTCCGCAATCGCGGCGTCCGCGACCGGCTCCGGGCTATGACCATGCGCAGCTCTACCGCAGTATCAGGCCGCTCGTCGAGGAGGTTCACCAGCTGTTGAACCAGGTGTTGGTTCGCGGTGCACAGCCCATCGCGCTTACGGAGCAGGCACACGGCATCCGTACCGCCGCGATGCTGCCGAACGAACTGGCAGGCTATTCGAGCCTCGTGCTCGCGGTGGGCGCGCAGATGCCTTCCGAATTGCTGCAGCAGCAGTTCCTTGCCCAAACGAAGATCAGTCATCCGCAGCGCTTGCCGGAACTGATCCGTTCGCATCTGCCGGGTCTGACTATGGCGGCGCTGCCGGTTCCGCCGCGCCAGATTCCGTTCAACTCGGGCTTTATCTATTTCGAACTGTCGCGTACCGGACCGTTCTGGGAACAGATTGCGCGCCACGGAGGGCTTGCCATGCATATCGCTGGACAGTTCCCGGAACTCAAGCTTGAACTGTGGGGCGTGCGTCAAAAATGAGTACAGGTGCATACGGGGATGGCGGCTTCGACTTTCTGTTGGACCCAGGCAACTCCGCTTCTGGCCAGAGCCAGCCGTCTGCATTTCCCGCTGGCCGGCCCCCGGCCGCGAGTGTCGCCAGTCCGGAACCGGTCGTCGATGCGGCCGCGTTCGATCCGCCGGAAGCAGTGCAGACGCGTCTCGAGCGCATGAAGACGGTGCGCAATCCAATGTGTGAAGCCGCGCAGCCGTTATTGCGCATGCTGGCGGACATGCCGGCTTCGCTCGAGTCGCTTGCCGAGGTCGCGAGCTTGCGCTCGCTGCTGGTGCGTGAGGTCGTGGCATTCCAGAAAGTCTGCGACAAGGCGAGTCTGCCGTGGAAGCACGTGGCGGCGGTTCGCTACGCACTGTGCACCGCGCTCGACGAAGCGGCCAACCGCACGCGTTGGGGGAGCGCTGGAATTTGGGCCGCGCACGGCCTGCTGCTCACGTTCGAGGGAGAGGTGGACGGTGGCGAGAAGTTCTTCCTGCTGATCGGCCGCATGGCGACCGACCCCCAGGAGTACATCGACGTCCTCGAGGTGCTGTATCGCATTCTCAGCCTTGGATTCGAAGGGCGCTATAGCGTTGCCGCGGACGGTCTTCGTCATCTGGAGCAGATCCGGCAGCGGCTGCTGACGCTTGTCAGCGGCACGCGGGACACGATGCGGCTCGAACTGTCGCCGCATTGGCGCGGCGAGGAGCCAGGCAGCATGCGGCTGCTGAAAAGCGTGCCGGTCTGGGCCACGGCGGGCGTGGCTGCGTTGTGCGTGTTCTCGCTGTTCGCCTGGTACCAGTATCGGCTTCTGGCGCAAAGCAATGCGCTCGAAGCGAAGATTCTCGCAATCGGACAGCCGATCAAGGGCGCGGCGCCGGTCGTCCACGAGCGCCTGCGCCTGTCGATCCTGCTGAAGGATGAGATTGCCCGCGGCCAGGTCTCCGTCGAAGAGGACGAGCGCAGCAGCCGGGTCGTGTTTCGTGGCGATGACATGTTCCTTCCGGGGCAAATCCGCATTCGGCCGGAATTGGGTCCGGTATTGACGAAGGTTGCGCAGGAGGTCGCGCGGGTCGGCGGCAATGTCACGGTAACCGGACACACGGACAACCAGCCGATTCGCACGGCAGAGTTTCCCGACAACCGGGTGCTATCGGAAAAGCGCGCCGCGTTCGTCGCCGACGTATTGAAGGCGCACGGCATGCCCGCCAATCGCATCGTGTCCGTTGGCAACAGCGATACCCAACCTGTCGCGGACAACTCTACAGCGGAAGGTCGTTCCCGCAATCGACGCGTGGAAGTCTTCGTCACGCAATAACGGGAAAGCCTTGATGTCTTATTTGAACCGTTTATCGAAACTCGTGTTCACGCGCCAGACGCTGGTGATCGCGGCGATCCTCGTCGCGGCTGTGGCCGTCTGGTTCGTCGGACCGCTGGTTGCGTTTGGCGACTATCGCCCGCTCGACAGCATGCTCTCGCGCATGCTGTCGAGCGTCGTGCTGTTGTTGTTGCTGCTGTTCTGGCTGCTCGGCTGGTCGCCGGGTGCCATCGGCGTCGCGTTGCTGTGTGTCGCGCTCTGGTATTTCGGACCGGTACTCGCATTCGGCGAAATACATCCGCTCGGCACGACGTGGTCCCGCGTGCTGCTGATCTCGGTGCTGCTCGCCTGCTACGCAATCTACGGGCTGTATCGCCTGTGGCGTGCAGTGCGCAGCGACGACGTACTGCTGCAGCGCGTGCTGAACCCGTTCACGAAGAAGCCGGCCGCGCTGCCTGTCGCGCGAGACGAAATGCGTGCGCTTCACTCGGTCGTCGCGAAGGCTATCGACAAGCTCAAACGTATGCGCGGGGGGCCGGCGGGGCTGCGTCGTTTGCTCGAAAGCCAGCGCTATCTGTACGAACTGCCGTGGTACATGGTGGTGGGTTCGCCAGGGGCAGGCAAGACGACGTTGATTCTGAACTCGGGTCTGGATTTTCCGGAGGCGGACCAGATGGTCGCGGCGTCGCTGAGAGGCCGCATCGAAACGCTGAACTGCGACTGGTGGTTCGCGAACGAGGCGGTGCTGATCGATACCGCCGGCCGTTATACGGTTCAGGACGCGGCGTCGCAACAGGCCGCGAAAGTCGATATCAAACCGTCGGACCTGAAGAGCGCGAACGAGGCCGAGTGGCGCGGCTTTCTTGGGCTGCTTCGTAAGCGGCGCCCGCGCGCGCCGATCAACGGCGCGTTGCTGACCGTGTCCGTCGAAGAATTGCTGACGGGCCCGGCTTCCGAGCGCAAGGCGCTCGCTGCGTCGATGCGCGCACGGCTTGGAGAGATGTGCCAGCAGTTCGGGATTCGTTTTCCCGTCTACGTGCTCGTCACGAAGCTCGATCTGCTGCCCGGTTTCGGCGCGTATTTCCAGTCGTTGACGGCGGAAAGCCGCGCGCAAATTCTGGGCTTCACACTGCCTTATCAGGAGCAGGCGGAAGAGCACGGCCGCGACGCCCTGCGCCTGAACTGCGCGGCCGAAATGCGTGAACTGGAGCAGGGACTCGAAGACGGCATCAACACGCGGCTGCAAGAGGTGTACGAAGTCGATCTGCGCAAGAAGCTGTATGCGTTGCCGTCTGAATTCCGTGGCCTGTGCGCGGAACTCAACGAATTGCTCGCGCTGGTGTTTCTCGATTCGAAATACGACGACACGGAATTGAACAGCACGCTGCGCGGCGTCTATTTCACGAGCGCGGCGCAGACTCACGAAGCCGTGCCGGCTGACCGCACCACAATATTGCAGCGGCTGCGTCGCGGGCTTGCGGGTTGGGTCGGTGCCGCGTCGAAGACGGTCTCGCCGTCCTCCGGCGGCGACGCTGCGCCTACCGGCTATCGTGGCTATTTCCTACGCAATCTATTCCAGCGCGTGATTCTGGCCGAAGCGCATCTGGTGCGGCCGAACCTGTACTGGAACATCCGCTTCCGCGCGTTGCGTCTTACGGGGCATTTGCTCGCGATCGTCGTGGCGGTGTGGCTGATCGGTGCGCTCGTCGTGAGCTTTGGCAATAACCGCGAGTATCTTGCCACGATCGATGACAAGGCCAATGGGCTCGCCGCGCGTGTGTTGCCGCAGCGCAAGGCTCGGAAGCCCGGGGCGATGGGACCGATACTGTCAGCGTCGCGTGAGCTGCCTCAGTTCCAGGGCATGGACCTCGACAGTCCCGGTCTCGCATGGCGCTACGGCCTCTACACGGCGCCCGCGATCAGCAACGCAGCCGGCCAGACCTACAACAATCTGCTGAAACAGATGCTGCTGCCGCAAGTCGTCGGCCGGCTCGAAACGGTGCTCGACACGCAAATCGGCGCACAGGACGCAGACGGCGTTTATCGCACGCTGTCGGTCTACCTGATGCTGTTCGATCTCTCGCACTACGACGCGAAAGCGATCAAGGCATGGGTACTCGGCGACTGGGAGCACGCCAATAGCGTCGCACCGCTCGGTGAGCGCAACGTGATGGCGCGACACCTCGACGCGCTGCTGGCCGACGGCGATCCCGCGGTGCCGGCAAAACCGGTGAATACGCAGCTGGTGCGTCGCGCGCGCGAGTTCCTTGGCCGCAACCCGGCGTCCGGGAGGCTCTACGAACGTGCAATGAACGCCATGTCCGCCGAGGCGCCCGAGAACGTCACGTTGCTGAGCGCCGCGGGCCCGCAAGCCACTACCGTGTTCATGCTGGCCGACGGCTCGACGCTCGCGCGAGGTATCCCGGGTCTCTATACCTACGACGGGTATCACGCGGTTTTTAACAAGCGCCTGCCGGAATTTCTCGAGCAGGCGCAAACACAGGACGCGTGGGTGATGGGCGAGGCCGATGCATCGGCGCGGCGGCGGCAGATGGCAAACGGCAACGTGCTGCGCAAGGACAGGCTCGCCGACGATATCCGTCGCCAGTACTTGACCGACTACGGCAATTACTGGACCCAGTTTCTGGATGACGTGAGACCGGTGTCGGGCAGCGACGGCACGTTGGCGCCCGATCTGCGGACGCTGCGCACGCTCGCTGCGCCGGATTCGCCGCTGGCGAGACTCGTGCGAACGGCCGCGCGCGAGACGTCGCTGTCGGTCACTGAGGGCGCGGACGATCCGTCCCCCGCCGGGAGTGCCATGAATGTGATCATGCGTCGCTCACAGGTGGCGCGCGCGGCGAGCGCCGTGGCCGCGGCCGCAACGATCGGTCAGCTCGCGCAGCAGAAGATGGAACGTGAATGGGTCGACAGACGGTTCGCCGCGCTGCGTGAAGTCGTGACCGGCCAGGCCGATGGCGCGAGCGCACTGCCCGGCGGCAGCGGCGTGCTACAGCTGGGCGGCATCATCGGGCTGATCAACCAGCAGTACACACATCTGATGACGGCCGGCGACGTGCTCGCCACCAATAGCATGCCGCCCACGGATGATCTCGGCTCCACGATGCAGCTCGAGGCGCAGAAGCTTCCGCCGCCGTTTCGTGCCGTGCTCGTGGGCCTCGCGTCGCAGTCGATGCGCAAGGTGGACCGCAATGTCGGATCCCTGCTCACGATGCAGGTCGAATCGAGCGTTGGGGCGCAATGCCGCCGTGCTGTCGAAGGCAAATATCCGTTCGCCGCGAGCTCCCAGGAAGTCGACATCGACGATTTCGACCGTGTGTTCGCGGCCGGCGGGCTGCTCGACGACTTCTTCCACAAGACGCTCGCCAGCCGTGTCGATACGAGCATGCGGCCTTGGCGCTATCGGCCGGTCAGTCCCGGCATGCCGCCCATGCAGGGACCGAGCCTCGAACCGTTCGAGCGCGCCGCGGCGATCCGCCAGACGTTTTTCCGCGATCCTGGCGCGACCCGGATGTCGTGGAGCGCGGGCCTCAAGGTCGTGTCGCTAGCCCCCGAGATCACCGATCTGCTGATCGACATCGACGGACAAAATCTGCGCTATGCGCACGGTCCGGTCACGACGTTCCCGATCACGTGGCCGGGGCCGCGCGGCGGTTCGATGGCCGGCCTCACCGCGAATCCGCGCGTGCGTCCCGACACGTCGACCCTCATCAGCGATGGTCCGTGGGCGCTCTTCCGTCTGATCGACCGGGGCCGCGTGACGGCGACGCTGTCGGCGAGCCGCTCGGCGGTGGATTTCAATTTCGACGACCGGCACGCGGTAATCGAACTGACATCGGGCGGACAGTCGGGCCCGCAACTCACGGCATTGCTGAGGGATTTTCGTTGTCCCGGCAGTGAAAAAAGCATGGCAAGGCGAGCGGACGCGTCGGCCGGTTCCGCATCCGCCGCCGCGCTGTAGCGCCTTTTCGAAACGGAGAATGAGAGGAGTGCATGTCAAATAATCCCTTGAACGCAATAAGTATGCAGCGCCGCGCAGTGACTGTATCCAGCGCGGCGATACCGCAGTGGCCTGGTCAGACCGCGAATGGACTGACGCAGCCGGCGCTGGAGTTCATGTCACTGAAAGGCGGCGAGTATCTCGGCCAGCTATTCGAATACGAACTGCTGTTGCGCACGCCCGACGATTACACAGTGCCGCTTGCCGTCAGTGCCAACATCGACCTGAAGGCGCTGCTAGGCAAGGAAATGACCGTCGCGATCGACCTCGAGCCGCCTGTCGACCCGAGCGCCGGTACCGAAGCAGGTCAGCGGGAACTCACCGGGCTCGTCGTTGCCGCGCAATACCTGCGTCGCGAGGGCCGCTACAACGTCTATCGCGTCGTGCTGAAACCCTGGCTGTGGCTGGCGACGCTGACGACCGACTACAAGATTTTCCAGAACAAGACGGTCATCGAGATCATCGACGAGGTTCTGAAGGACTATCCGTACCCGGTCGAAAGGCGTCTCGACTTGAGCCGCTATGCGCTCGACGGCGAAAGTCCGACCAACGACCCGCGCGCGTTCCAGGTCCAGTACGGCGAGACCGACTACGACTTCATTCATCGCTTGATGGAAGAGTGGGGCATCTACTGGTTTTTCGAGCATGCCGACGGCAAACACCGGCTCGTGTTGTGCGATCAGATTGGCGCGCACCGCCAGTCGCCGCACCCCTCATACCGGGCGCTGGCGTTCCAACCGCAGGACGGCAAGACCGACACGGAATACCTCAGCGCGTTTTCGACGGCCGAAGTCTTGTGCACGGGTCACTATGTGACGAGCGACTTCGACTTCACGCGTTCGCGCGCCGACATGCGGGCGATCAATCAGCAGCCGCGCGACACCAGCTGGAACCTGCTCGAGCGCTACGACTGGCCGGGCGATTACACCGACAGCAGACATGGCGAGCTGCTCGCGCGCACGCGCATGGAAGCGCTGCGCGCGCCGGCCATGCGAGCAAAAGGCGAAGGTAACGTGCGCGGACTCGCGTGCGGGCAGACGTTCGTGTTGACCAACTACGACTATACGGCCGCGAACTGCGAATACCTGATCATCGGTACGGAACTCGAACTGACCGGTACGCCGGACGAATCGGGTAGCGGTTACGAGTACACATGCAGCAACAAGTTCGACGCGCAGCCGACGAGCGAAGTGTTCAGATTGCCGCAACAGACACCGAAGCCGACCGTCAGCGGGCCGCAGTCGGCTGTTGTCGTGGGTCCCGAGGGCAAGGAACTGTGGACCGACGAATTCGGTCGCGTGAAGGTCCGCTTCGCCTGGGACCGTTACGGCCGAAACGTCGAGACCGACTCCTGCTGGGTCCGTGTGAGCCAGGCTTGGGCGGGTCAGGGTTTCGGGGGCATCTACATTCCGCGCATCGGGCAGGAAGTCATCATCGATTTCTGGAATGGCGATCCGGATCGTCCGCTGATCACCGGCAGCCTGTACAACACGGCGACGCGTCCACCTTATGACTTGCCAGGCAACGCGACGCAGAGCGGTTTCATGAGCCGGTCGATGGAAGGGGGCTTGCAGAACTACAACAGCATCCGTTTCGAGGACAAGGCAGGTGCCGAGGAATTCACGGTGCAGGCGGAACGGGACATGAACCGCCTGACGAAGGTCAACGAATCGCACGTGGTCGGTGCCGATTACACGATCGGCGTGGCCGCCGCGCACAGCATGACTGTCGGCGCCGCGTCCAGCACGATCGTTGGCGGCAAGTACTCGGTCAGGGTCAAGCATGCCGCTTTCTATTCCGTCGGTCTTGCGCAGTCGACGAATATCGGGGGCGCGGAGACTATCGCGGTTGGCGGACTGTCCACGTTGACGGTGGGCGGAGCGCGTACCGTTACGGTCGGTGGCGCGTCTACGCACGCGGTCGGTGGGGCCTATTCGTTGTCCGCCGGCGGCGTACTGTCTATCGTGTGCGGCAAGTCGTCGCTGACCATGACCAAGGATGGTGAGATCAAGCTGATCGGTAAGAAAATCCGTATCCAGGGTGAAGAGCGTGTGGTGGTAAAGGGTATGCCGTTGGAACTCAACCCTTCCGATGCGGAAAAGGGCAATGCGACCACAGTGCCTGTTCCGGTCGTGATACTTGATCCATCGGATGTTCCGTGCATAGTTGTGCCCGATCCGTGCAAGCCGATCGTGGTGCCGCCGCCGTCGGATGAAGTACCGCCGCCGTCGGATGAGGCGCCGGAGCCGTCGGATGAGGCACCGCAGCCATCGGACGAGGAACCGCCGTCAACCGGCCAGGACGCGTAACAGCGCACCTCGCGATCCCGTGCGTCGCCGAATGCGTTAGCGCATATTCGCGCACGGGCTTCCTGTTCTATTGAGAATATCGATCATGTATGCAGTGGTTCGCAAAGGCGATCCGATCGCCGATGGTGGTTCGGTCACCAGTGGCTCGCCATCGGTCTTCGTCAATGGAATACCGGCTGGGCTCGTCGGCATCAGTTCCGTGGTGTGCTCGCTTCACCCGTCCGCGCAATCGCTGGTTGTCGGTTCGGGCTCGGTATTCATCAACGACGTGCCGGCGGCAATAGTCGGCGGCTCGATTTCGTGTGGCTCGGCGCTGTCCGTCGGCTCGCCGGACGTGCTGATCGGCGAGTGACGGCGAGTGACGGCGAGGATGCTCGAGTGACGACTGGAATCGATGGAATAGGCGGGGAACTGGTCAGGCTGCCCGGCGTCGTGTTGCCGCTCGCGAGTGCCGGACCGCTGCTCGACCGTTGCGAGCGGCTTGGCGACGTGGTCGACCGGTATCGGGTGCGTCGCGCGCTGTCGGGCATTCTGTGCGCCTCCGTCGATGTGATAAGCGGCAGCAAGATCTGTCTGCCCGCCGACGAAACCGACTTCGCGCTGCGCGGACGACTTCCGCTCGAATGGTCGCGCTGCTATTCGAGCAACCAGCACGCGCTCGGGCTGCTCGGCGTCGGCTGGCGCATGAGGTGGGAAATCACGCTGCGCAAGCTGGACGATCAACTCGTCTACACCGACGAATTCGGCAGCACGCTCAGCGTGCCGTTTCCGGCGCGCGGGTCGCAAGTGATCGTGTCGTCCGCGCAATTGCACATCGCGCATCTGAGCGACGGACGACTGGTCGTTGCGGATATGACGCCGCACTACCGCGTGTTCGGCGAGTTCGACGCGAACGGGATAGCCCGGCTCAAGTATGTCGAAGATCTGCGCAAGCAGCGGATCGGTTTGATCTGGGATGCCGACGGGCGCTTGCTGCGCGTGCGCGGCACCTGCGGTCACGAGTTGCGGATGCACTACGAGGCGCGGATGGGCGTGCGTCTGGTTGCCGTCGAATGCGTCCACGGTGGTCCGACCGGTGCGTTGGTCCAGTACGGCTACAGTCCGCATGGGGAGCTGACGGAAGTGCGCAACCGCGTCGGTGAACTCGTGCGCCGCTTTGCGTACCGCGAAGGACGGGTCGTCGAGGAGGCCGACGCACTCGGGATGGCAACGCACTACGTGTGGCAATCGATCGGGGGCGCGGCGCGGGTAGTTCAACGCGTCACGTCCGAAGGCGCGCGCGAGCGCTTTGCCTACGACGTCGATAGCCGGACCAGTGCGGTCAGCGACGTCTTCGGCAACGACGCGAGCTGGCAATACGACGAGCAGGGCCGCGTGCTATCGCACACGGACTTCGACGGCCGACGCTATCGCTTCAGCTATGGCGACGCTGCCGCGCCGCTCACCATGCAACTGCCCGGCGAGCGCATCGTTAGACTCGAATACGACATGCTCGGACGGATCGAATGCGAAACGGACCCGCGAGGCGAAACCCGCTCGACGCACTATGCGCTTGCGTCGCGCGAGCCCGTATCGGTCGCGCTGAGCGATGGGCGCACGTGGATGTGGGTGCGCAACGATCGTTTGCAGCCGGTGCACTGTCAGGCGCCGTGCGGAGAAATCGCGCGCCTTGAATACGATGCCGATGGCGATGTCGTGCGTTCGACGGACGCGCAGGATATCGCGACCGTCTACACGCGCAATGCCTGGGGCCAAGTGGCACGGCGCACGGGAGCAGGCGGAAGCACGACCGCGTACGAGTACGACGTCGATGGCCATGTCATCAGCGTGACCGACGCGCTCGGCGCCGTCACGCGAGTCGAGCGCGATGGTCTCGGTCGGCCGTTGACGGTGACGCGTCCGGACGGCCGGACCGAGCGTCATGTGTGGAACGCCGCGGGTCAGCGAACTTCGTTCGTCGGTCCCAGTGGTCGCAGTCGGCACTGGTATCGGGATCGGCGCGGCAAGATCGTGCGGGCGATCGACGAGGAGGGTCACGTGATCGCGCATCAGTACGATGCGCATGGGCGTCTGGTTCGAGTCGAAAGCCCGAACGGCGCGGTGCGGTCGCTGCAGTGGGACGCGAGCGGTTGCCGGTCGATCACGGACGCGGACGGTGTCGAGCGCAGTTTCGACTACGAGGATGCCGGCCAGATCCGTTGCATCACGTGGAGAGCGGGCGCGCAACAGCGCCGCGAAACGTTCGACTACGACAACGCAGGCCGCCTGATCGGGCGCGAAACCACGCATAACCGCTATGCGTATCGCTATGGACCGCGTGGCCCGCTCGAGTGCGTGAGCCGCGCACCGACCCCGGAAGGCGAGTTGCTCGGCATCGGCACCGATGAAGTCCGCTTCGAACACGACGCCACTGGCCGTGTGGTCGCGGAGCATGGAGCAAACGGCACCGTGCGTTATACGTACGACGCCGTTGGTCGCCTCGTCGCGACGCAACTGCCGCAGGGGCAGCAGGTGCGCACACGCCGCTTCGAATCCGGCGATATCGCGTTCGTCGAACTGGATGAGCGGCGAATTGCGCGGTTCTGGTATGACGCGATGCGACGCCAGATTGCGCGCACGCAAGGCCGGTTGCGCACGCATACGGGTTATTCGCCGCTCGGACTGCCCGTGTGGTGGCGCTCGGTAACGGGATCTGACGTGGACACGCCGGGCGCCGCGACAGAACATGTGATCGAATTGTGGCGCGAAGCCAATTACAGTCCCGCTGACGTCATCGTCAGAACGGATGGCGGAGCTGGCGGCCAGACGTGGTTCGACTATGACCGGCGCGGCTGCCTGCTGCGGTGCGTGTCGGATCAGCTGGACATCGAGTATTTCACGTGGGACGCGGCAAGCAATCTGCTCGATGCGCCCGGCGGAAACTGGTTTCCGGCCGTCTATCCGGATCATCGGCTGCGGGAATGCCGCGGCCATCGCTACGAGTACGACGCGTGGGGACAACTGGTGCGCAGAAGCGGCGGCGACCCTATGCTGTCGCTCGATTGGGATGCGGAGGGGCGCGTCATTGCCGCGCATCGCAAGGACTGCACGGTGCGCTATCGGTACGATGCAATCGGTCGACGTACCGCGACGCTTGTCGAACCGGCTTCGCCGCGTCGAGCGCCGCAACCATCGACCCCTGTGCAGGATGAGGTCACGCGCTATCTGTGGCAGGGATTCAGAGTGATCCAGGAGCAGAGCGCAGTGGCACTTCGCACGTACCTGTATCAACCCGAGCCGGACCGGTCGACCGGCTTCGCGCCGCTCGCTTGCGTGGATCAGACGCTCGCGGACGATGGGACGATAGAAGACACGCAGGTCTATCACTACCACACCGACGTCGCCGGTACGGCCGTCGCGCTAACCGACGAAACCGGGCGGGCCGTGTGGCAGCAGCGTTATCGTGCGTGGGGCAATCTCGTTGCGCCGGAGTGGGGAAATACTGACGCTTTGACGCAGCGGCTCCGCTACGCCGGCCAGTATGCGGACGATGAAACCACGCTGTATTACAACGGTGCGCGTTTCTACGATCCTCACTCGGGACGCTATATCAGCCCGGATCGCACCGGTGATGGTGGCGTCAGTCCGTATCGCTACGCGCCGAATCCGCTGACGTGGTGCAACCCTCTCGGCCGCGCGGCGCCGGAATCATTCCCGCACGTTGCGGGTGCGGACGCGTCATGCATCGATGGTGCGCTGAATCCGACTCAGAACATTGCCGGCACGGTCGAACAATTCCACGACGAAACAGGCTGGGATCTGCTCAAGTTCTGATTCGAACGTCTCGTGGAAGTCGAGCCAGTCGCTATTCCGGTGTTGGGAGAGCCGGCCGGCGTCGATGTTTTTGCGGCACAGCTCAGTGTCGCCGTTGTCGCAGATGACGACGACGGCGGACGTGGCGGCCGACAAGGGGTGCTCGATGCCGGGAATGACCGCATGTTTGTCGACACTAGTCCGATGTACGCACACGCGCACGTCGTTCGCGCGCAACAGCGAGGCTTTCCATGTCGCTTCGCTGACAGCCTGTGCGCCCGGAACTGGCACCTCGTCATTGAGTACGGACTCTTGGATACCGCGCAATGCAAAGCTGATGCCTGCGTACGCTTCGTAATCGGCTAGCGTGCGTTCGGCGCCGAGTCCATACTTGCCGAAATCTCCTTGCGCCAGCGTCTCTCCGTCGACGCCGAGCAGCGCACGATTGCGCTGAAAAGAGCGTTGGTTGCGCTCGTTCCAGGGCTCCTCGATATCACCCCGTTCCTTGGCCTCCTGAGTATGGTCGTTCCAGATCTTGGCGCGATACGAGCGCTTGTATTCGTGCCAGGCGATCAGCCGGTGCGGACAGTACAGGTCATAGCCGTGGGTGAACGCGCGGACGGCGATCGAAATCTCCTCGCCGAGAAAGAAGTAATGCGGATCGTGTTGGACGGCTTCGACAAAATGGCCGTCGGCGAATGCGAAGTGTGCGCTGAAGAAGCGCGTACGGACAGGGCGGGTGCGCGTCCTCCAGTCGCTGAGCTTCTTCGAGCGAAACACCACCACCCCGTCTGTGTTGAAGCTCGAGTAAGCCAACATTCTTGGCTCATCGCTCTTTCGAGCGTCGTGATTCTCGGGGTCGAACATCGGAAGATAGGTGGTCAGCACCGGTTTTGGGCTTTCGTCGCGCAATGATTCCAGCATGTCGATCACGAGCATGTCCCAGCCGTCGACGAAACGGTGATGCGAATCGAGCTGCAGCGTATAGCGCTCCCCGCCATAGCGCTGCTGGAGCAGGTTACGGGCCCAGCATGCACCTTGCGACATCATGTGCGGCACGTCGATGAGCTCGATTTTCGCGCCGCCATAACTGAGATGCTGGATGCTCCAGCTGTCGGTCTGTTCCGTCCGCCATTTACCAAAGCCCTGTTGCCAGAACCAGCCTATCGGTTCGTCAGACGCATGCTGCCAACACACGACGATGCGTAGCAAATCCGGCTTTCTTGCGTGATGGATGAAATCAAGCAACGTGGGAATCAACTGCGGATCGCGATAACTTGCGATTTGCACGAAGATTGAATTCGGCCGTGTGACGGATGAATCGGTCATACAGATTGCTTGTGGAACGCGTCCGTCATGGATAGTCGGCTTACAGGATGGTCATTGTGATCGTTGCGCTCGCCTGGATCCTGCCCGCCGTTGGGGCCGCAGTTCCCACGCGCAGCACCTTGGCTTCGAGCTCGAACGGCGATTGCATCGCGCCCCGCGGGGTGTGGACAACGGTGCTGGTCGGATCGTTGGGCCTAAAAATTGTGTTGGTTGGAACGTCCCGCAAACGAATCGCGAGATGCGTGGCGCCGGTGTTCTTCAACATGCTGCTATCGTCTGTATCAGGTGTTCCGGAAAGTACGGCAGTGATCGAAGCCGGTGGCGTGGGACCGGTGCAGAGCACCGTAAAATCGACTGGCTGGGTAGGGCCGTTTGTGGTCGACACATCGGCTGGGCCGAACGTGCCGAAATCGATATTCAGTGTGCTGGCGTTGACCGAGCAGCTCGGAAGAACCTTGACGTTGATGCCGCCGCCTGTGATGGTCACGACCTGACTGCCGTCACCGTCGGCAATGCCGGTTCCGAGGGTATTGAACATCACGTCGACATTGCTCGCGATGTCACCCGATTTGACCAGTTCAACCTTGAATTGGGAGCCAATGCCGAAGCGACCGTAGATGACCTGGTTAGGCTCGCCGGCGGTAAATGACGGCGTAAACGGAAGTGGCGAATTCGTGCCGCTCGCACGAAGATAGGTCACACGAAAACCGATTCCAGGGACGTTGGTGTTGTAGACACCCGACACGACGGACGGGGTTGCGTTGAAATAGCCGATTGTTACCGTGCCGCCGTTGAGGCAGTCAGCGAAGTTCGCATAGGTGGCGTACGCCGGCGACAAGCCCGTGGCGATCACCGTGCCGACCGGTAATCCCGGATCGATCGATACCGAGCTTTGCTGGAACGGTATGTTGACCGCTAATGGATGTCCCGCCATGTAGCCTTGAGACAGCAGTTCGGCAATCTGCGAAGGCTTCAACTGGGTGCAGGTGGCAAACGCGAAATGGGGTATCGCGAAGCAAACGAGGATAAAAAATTGAATGAGTCTTTTCATTGGAAGTTGTTGGTTGAGCGGCGGACTAAATGGGCTGACAGCGGAAAAAGTGGCACATGCGTGCACGCTGCCTCAACTGTCGATCTCGTCCCATTTAGCGAGTAAATCGGCGGGAATGATATGGGCGAGTTCCGAAAACCGTTTGCCCACCATCCTTTCCGATTGGCGCAGCAAAACAATGACGGGGCTACTCGGTTCGTTTTGCTCGAACCACATGCGGGTTTCCTGAATGGCTGCGAGCGCGCTCCAGCGATCCATTGGAGAAGGCGCGGCAGCTATTGGTACGTCGGCCGGCACGTCGGCCGGCGCGTCGGACCGCGGTAGCGTTGCCGCAGCGACGGCAGGCGGCGCCGATCCGGGCACCGTGTCGTCGTCCGGCTCCCTGACCGCTCGGGCGGCTGCCGGCACGGACGCGCCGCCGCCGTACACCTGATTTTGCGTGAATGGCTGCAGCGCTCGGCACAACGGGCCGAGATCGGGTGCATCGACACCGAGCGTCTCATCGCACCATGAGGCAATGCGCTGCGTCAGACACTGCGCTTCGACCAGTGCGGCAAGCGTCGTATCGCGCCGGCCCCACCATTCCTTTAGCATCCGGACGACGGATTCAGGGGCGAGCGCGTCTTTCTGGTGCGGTGTCGCGAATGATTTTTCGATGTCGCGCACATGCAGTTGCAGCCCCGCCGCCCTCGGCATCGGGATGTCGCGCGCATCGGCCAGCGCGCCATCCGGATCGACGAGTCCGCCCACCGCGTTCGCGAACATCGCCGGGTCGCGTTTGCCTTCGATCACGGGCAGCGGGTGGAGCGCTTCGCCATAGCATTCGAACATCGCCATCAGGAAAGCCAGGCCGTCGCGCAGGCCGGCCGCGCCGTCGAGCCGGGTTCGGCAACGCAGCAGGATCACCGCGAGGCGGATGTCTTTCGTGCGAAGCAGCAGCGCGCGGCAATCGCGTTCGATTTCGGCCCAATTGGCCGGTGGCGGCACGTCGACGAAGTCGCCGTATTGCGCCTCGGCGCGTGGGGCCGCGGCGGCCTCCAGCATCACGAAAGCAGGATCGTATTCGAGATCGGGACCGCAACGCATGTCGGCCGAGACCGGTTCGAGCAGGTCGGCGAAGCGCAGCATGGCGGCGGGCGTGTTGGCGTTCATGCGAAGGAACTCCGGGGTTGGCCGTTGCACTGTTCAGGTTCGAAAACCATGCCGACGACCGGCAGGTCGTCGGGGGAATCACCGAGCCACGTCGAGTAGCCGAGCCTCTGCGACGTGCCGATGCAGGCGGCTGGCGCCGCACGCGGTTTGACGAGCAGCTTGACCTCCCACACGTATTCATGGCCGACGAAGGCCCGCACCCATTCGACGAACGTCGGCAGGTCCTCGCCGTGCGGCGTGAGGCGCAGATACTGATCGAGGTCGAGCGGACCGACGACGAGCCGGAACTTGTGCTGCCGGTCGGGGATTGCCTCGCCGAGCTGCGCGCCTTCACCGATGATCGCCGCGGGCCCCGGCACGCCGAGTTTCGTATGTTCGGATGCGGACAGATGGATCCAGTGCGGCACGAATTCTTCGATGGTCATCGGCGCGCCGAAGTAATGCGAGAGCGTCGCCGCGATGCCGTGCGGAGTGCGCGCCTCGCGCACGAGGTGCGCCGCCGCGCCGTAACGCGAGTGCGTGGGCAGACAGGACTGCTTCGCCTCGGCCGGATCGACGCCGATCAGACTGGCGACGTAGAACGAAAACGTTTCGTCACTGGCACGGTCGAGCGACGCGGTGGCTTGCCCTGACGCCCACGCGCGGTAAAACTGCGACAGCGCGCGGTGATGGAAGAGATCGACGAGCCCGACCAGCGCATGATCCTGGTGGCTTTCCACACGACTGTGAGCCAGCTCTGTCATATGCAATGGCAGCGGCCCATGCGGCCCCCACAGGCCGAGTCCGAATAGCCGCACATCAAGGCGGCCGTCTCGCGTGCCGAGCGACGCGATTTCGCGCGGCGCAAAGGCCAGTGTGGGTTGCTGGCCGATCCGGAACGGCTCCTGTTGCGGCAGACTGGCCGTGCCCGGCAACGGCATCAACGGATCGCGCGCGGCGATCGCGCGCAGTAGGCTCAGGAAGCCGGACTGCCAAGGCGTGTCGGGATCGAACCACGCGTCGAGCGATTGCGGATCGAGCGATGATCGCGTTGGCGCGAAGACGCTCACAAGCGACGCATCCATGCTCATACCGCTCCGCGTCCGCCCATGCGTGGCCGCCATTGGGTGATCAGCCCACGCTGCATCGAACGGAGGTCGGTTTCCGTGAACACGTTGATCGACACGTGACGCGCGAGGTAATGCTCGAGCACGAGTCCGAACAGATACGGGCTGATGCCCGAAAAGCCGGTTTCATCGACCGTCAGTTCGCAGCGCACGCCACGCCCATAGACGAGCAGGCCGTCGCCCGGCAGACGCCGGACCACCGGTTCGGTGCGTGCGCCGACGAGCGCCTCGATCTGCCGTGCCTGGTCGTGTTCGCCCGGGGCGACGAAGAGTCCGAGCATGTTGCGCAGCGCCTGGCCGCCATCGCCGTGATCGAGTTCGGCGAGCGGCATGTAATTGAAGCTCAGCTGCCGGATCAGACGCCACGCCGTTTCACCGCTCGCGTAGGGCGCCCGAGGCGCGCTCGGGGCATGCACGAGGCGCACGCCCTCGATCGGCACGGAGTCCGACATCGTGAGGTCGGTTTTGCCGTTACGCGGGATCAGGCGCGGCAGGTCACGGTTCGTGACCCACGCTTCGACCGACAGGTAGCGGATGTCGTCGGCGTACGGCGCCTCCGCCTGATCGACGAGCGACACGTAGACCTCGGTGCCGATATACGGCGTGCGGGTGCCGTACTTGCGTGCATTGGCCGACAGCGTGCGCTGTTCGCGGCGCACCGAAAAATAGCGGCCGTGGTTGCCCACGTCGCTGTGCAGCGTCTGATAGAGCGGATTGAATTGGACTTCGAGCGATGTTTGCGCTCGCTGACCGAATACGCGCGACACCGAAAAGATCTCGTAGTCGAGCGGCCGCGTGCGGTCGGCGAGCAGATGAAAATCGGTTTGCGCGCGATTGATTTCGACGCGGTCGGTGCGCTTGCGAAACAGGTTGATGACCGGCGTACAGAACAGCAGGAAACGCGATGCGTCGACGTGCGTGGCCAGCTCTTCCGGCAGACGGTCGAGCAGCACAACGATCTCGGCTTCCTTGCTGTCCACGCGCGCAATACCCGCCGCAAGTTGCGTCAGCGCGAAGAAATAGAAGCGCTGGCGACACGCGAAGTATTCTTGCAGCAGGTTGTGGCCGTGAAACGTATTCCACGTGAGCGGCAGCAGGCCCTGGTTCGCTTGCAGACCTTCAAATTCGACCGGTGTTTTCGCGACCACGTGCCCTTCGTCCCTCGATGCGCCGTACGCGCGCACGACGGAAGCGACGCTACCGGCATGGATCAGCTCGAACAGATGCGAAGCGATACGTTCGTCGCCGCCGATGTAAATGGGTAGCCGGTCGAAGTTCGTCATCTGGTTGAACTTTACTTCGCCGGTTGTGCGCAGGCGCAGCCGTAACGCGCCGCGCAATTGCATGTGCGGCAACAGATGGCGATCGGTGTCGGGGATATCAGGCGGCACCGCGGTGAGCCGCGCTTCAGCGATCTCGATCGGCCATAGCGTGACGTCCTGGCTGCTGCGGAATTCGCACGTGGTTTGCTCGCCGGGCGGGATGGCCGAGCGCAGCATGCTATGCCGGGGCACCTGCAGCCCTTTCGTGAAATCGCCTTCACGCAGGCTGGGACGCAGTTGCGCGACCGTCATCGATGGCGTGGGCGCGACGTAGTTCGGATAGACCACTTCGAGCAGACGCTGCGTAAAGCGTGGAAACTCGGCGTCGAGTTTGATCTGTGTGCGCGCCGACATGAAGCAGAACGCCTCGATGAGCCGCTCCACATAGGGATCGGCAACCTCGATGCCCTCCATGCCAAGGCGCCGCGCGATTTTCGGGTGGTGCGCGGCGAACTCGCCGGCCATTTCCCGCATGTACGTCAGTTCGCGGCTGTAGTAGTCGAGAAATTGTGGATCCATGTCAATTTCCCTTGCCGGAGTCCAGCTCGAACGTGACGTGATTCATTTCGATGTCGAATGCGCTCTGGATGCGAAATTCCAGCGGATAGGGCGACCAGCACATGAGGCCGTGAATCTCGAACATCAGCTGGTTGTAGCGGACTGGGTCCTTGCTATTGAGCGGCCGGATGCGCAGCGACTCGGGAATCAGACGCGGCTCGAAGCGGACGATCGCGGTGCGGACCATCTTCTCGACGGTTTCCCAGTTGCGACTGGCCAGGTAGCTTCCGGACAACGCGGGAAGACCGTAATTGACGACCGACGCGGCCAGCATCGGGTAGCGCGCCATGTCGATCTCGTCGTCCAGGTTCGTCGTGTTGAGCAGCAGGCTCAGGTCACGCTGGATGATGCGGCGCATGCCTTCGCTGTTGGGCGCATAGGTGTCCGGCCGCTCACTACGCCGCGCGGGCGCATCGTCGAGCAGGCGGTCGATCAGCGACGGCATGTAGGCTTGACGGTGTCGCGCGTTGGACGTGTTCATACCCGCTCGTCGTGATCGTGACTGAACCGGCATTCGCCGAGGTCGAGCAGGCCGACGTCACCCTTGTCGGTACTCCAGGTTTTCTGGCCGAGCGCGATCACGCCGGTTTCGCCGACGTCTTTCCAGCTCGTTTCGCGCGAGAGCCTGGTGGCCGGGGGGCCGCTTTCCGAGCCGGGATAGCGCACCGGCAGGTAGCCGCGCAAGACGGTCGCGTCGCGTAGGCCCACGACGGCCGAGCGCCAGACGAGGTCGGTCAGCGCGGTGACCGGACCGAGCGTCAGCGATTTCATCGAGTCGAACGGTACCCAGCGATAACCGCCGGCAACGGTCAGCTCACACACGGGACCCAGCCGGCTATCGCTGTCGGTCAGCCATTCGAATTCGCCGATCTGCGTGCTTTCGCCGCGCGTGGCCGGCGCGGCCTCCAACGCGGCGCCGCGCAGTTTGTCGGCCGCGGCGAGGTTGCCCTCGCCGAGCCTGGCGTTGGCTTGCAGCAGCGATTTCACCCACTCTGGCAGCGGATCGATCTCGCCCGGCGTGCGCTGACCCGCGAACACCTCGGTGCGAAACATCTCGCCGCGAATCAGCCCGCGATACATCTGGGCGCGCGACGTGCGTTCCGGTTCGAGCGTGGCCCACGTCTGCAACTGCCGTAGCGCGCGTTGCCATTCGCCGTCGACGCACAACAGTTCGAACAGCAGCCAGCGTTCGCGCACGTTCGACGGATGCTTGCGCACGTTCTCAATGGTTTGCGCCTTGAGTTCGCCATAGGTCTGCGCGTCGAGCAGGCTATGAAGTGTCGCAGTACCGGACTCGGGCAGGTCAGTGGTTCTCGTCATCTGGAAATTCAGGCTCTTCGTATTCGATCGATTCAGGCATGGCCATGTGGCTGTCCACGCTGACCATGTGATGTTCTTCGCGCGTGAGCGGCGCGGTCGTGCTTGCGCGATGCCTGGGAAGGCCGCGCGGCGCGAGCAGCGCGAGGATCTCGTGGTTTTCGTCCGCCTTGAAAATCTGCTCGGCACCGAACGAGTCGAGGCTCTCGAGCAGCGTGTCGATGTTCTTTCCTTTCGTCAGCAGGTCGAATACCGACGATTCGCGATGCAAAGGATCGACAAGGCCGGCAAACGGATCATGCGGCGCCCCGATGATCGACTCGCGATGATCTTCTGGCTTCGCCTTGGGCTCGTGCGCGTTGCCGTTCTTCTGGCTCAGCAGCGCATGACGGTATTCGAGCTTGAGCGCGTCGAGCGGGTCCGCTTCGTCGATGTCTGCTGCCACAAGCATTGGCAGGCCGCCGTGTGCTCCGTCTGCAGGTGCGTGCGATTCGCGACGCCGCTGCAGCGGATCGTCATCGTGCTCGTCGGCGAGCGCGATGAGGTCGCTGAAGTCATCCGGCTTCCTCAGCACGGGCTCGATCCGGTCCGCGGGCGGATTCCCGCCCGACGGCAGTGCCGGGAGAGAGTCTTCGGACGCGCTCACTGCTTCGACAGGCGGATTCAGTAAATAGTCGGACATAGGCTGAAGGTCGGCATGCGCGCTCGGCTGGGCGCCAGACGAACGCGGCACGCCGGCGCGACTGTTTTCACCTGCGAAGCCTGTCTGGCTGGCGTCGCCCGTTTCCGACAGATCGTTTCGCGCAACAGCAAACGCGAGCCCGATAGATTGGATTGTCCGTGCGAACGTTTTGAGCGCGCCTGTTTCGACAGGCGAATGGTCCCAGCGAGCTTGATATCCACTCATGGCCTGACCGGCAGCCAACGGCGAATCAGATCTGCCTGGAAAACGTGCATTCGTTAAAAGCCTCTCTCGCCGCAGAAACAAATAAATCACCAGCGAAAAATGCGGACTGGCGCGTGGAAGATGTGAAGGCTACTTCGTGCACGTCGAGCGGAATATGGGCGACGGCCCAAATACAGGCGGCGATCGAACGGCTATGCTTTGTCGCTCGATCAGTCTGGCCTGCGGGCTTTGTCGGATGCCTGCGCGCAGCGCGCCGGACGTCAAGACAAAGCCGCGCCTTTTTGGTACAAACATCTTTACCTGCAACGTCATCATGTCCATTTCACGCCACGCGCTGTTCGGCAAGCTCGGCGCGACGCTCTTCAGGAGCATCGAATCCGCTACGGCCATTTCCAGGCTGCGCGGCAATCCGTATATCGAGCTCGTGCACTGGCTGCATCAGTTGTTCGCGCTGTCCGATAACGACCTGCACCGCATCGTCAGACATTGCGGCATCAGCCGCGAACTGCTCGAGCGGGACCTGCAGGCCGCGCTCGCCGCGCTGCCGTCGGGCGCGAGCGCGCTCACGGATTTTTCGCATCACGTCGAGACGGCGATCGAGCGCGCGTGGGTGGTCGCCACGCTGGCGTTCGGCGACCGTCGGATTCGCGGCGCATGGCTGATGGCGGCGCTGGTCGAGACGCCCGAGTTGCGGCGCTTGCTGCTGGCCATTTCGCCGGAGTTCGGGAAGATTGCGCTCGACGGTCTACACGACGCGTTGCCGGCGTGGATTGCAGGTTCCCCCGAAGCGGACGACACCGCCTACGACCAGAGCGACTTTTCGTCCGCCGTGCCGGGCGAGGCGTCCAGTGCGCTCGCAACGTCGGCGAAGGGCGCGGCACTCGCACAGTTCTGCGCGGATCTGACCGCGCGCGCGCGGGCCGGTGAAATCGATCCGGTGATTGGCCGCGAGGTCGAGATCCGCACGATGGTCGACGTGCTGTTGCGCCGGCGCCAGAACAATCCGCTGCTCACCGGCGACGCCGGGGTCGGCAAGACCGCGGTCGTCGAAGGGCTCGCGCGCGCGATCGCGGCCGGCGAAGTGCCGCCGAAACTCGCCGACTTGCGGCTATTGAGCCTCGACGTCGGTGCACTGCTTGCCGGCGCGAGCATGAAGGGCGAGTTCGAGGCCAGACTGAAGTCGGTCCTCGAGGAGGCGGCAAAGTCGCCGGCGCCGGTCGTGCTGTTCGTCGACGAGATTCACACGCTGATCGGCGCCGGCGGTCAGGCCGGCACCGGGGATGCGGCGAACCTGCTGAAACCGGCGCTTGCCCGCGGCACACTGCGCACGATCGGCGCGACCACGTGGGCTGAGTACAAGCGTCACATCGAGAAAGACCCGGCGCTTACGCGGCGCTTTCAGGTGCTGCAAATCGCCGAGCCCGAGGAACCATCCGCGATCGACATGGTGCGCGGACTCGCGCGCACACTCGCGAACCATCATGGCGTCGTGGTTCTCGACGAAGCGATTCGAGCGGCCGTCACACTGTCGCATCGCTATATTCCGTCGCGTCAATTACCGGACAAGGCGATCAGCCTGCTCGACACCGCCTGCGCGCGCGTCGCGCTGTCGCAGCATGCGCCGCCGCGCGAATTGCAGCGGATTCGCGAGCGCTTGCAAGCGGCGCGCGTCGAAGCCGAGTTGCTCGGTAACGAGGCCCGCATCGGCCTTGGCGGCGAGGCAGCGTTGGCCGACGTCAACGCCACGATCGCGACGCTCGAGCTCGAAGATTGTGTTGTCGAAGCCGCCTGGCAGGCCCAGTCCGATGCGGCGAAGGCGCTGGCGAGCGCGCGCGATGTCGTGAGCGAGCGCGCCGCCGAGGCCGGACCAGAAGCCGACGCGCCTGATAGCACGGCCACTTCGCTGCAGACATTGCGCGAGCTGGAGCGGACGCTATCGAAGCTGCAGGCGGACACGTCATTCGTGTTCCCGGAAGTCGGCGAAGCGATCGTCGCCGACATCGTCTCTGACTGGACCGGCATTCCAGTCGGACGCATGGTCACCGACGAGGTCAGCGCCGTTCAGGTGCTGCCCGCCACGCTTGCGGCGCGCGTGATCGGCCAGCACGACGCGTTGCAGCAGATCGGCGAGCGCGTGCAGACGGCGCGTGCCGGGCTCGCGGACCCGCGCAAGCCACTTGGCGTGTTCCTGCTCGCGGGGCCGTCGGGCGTCGGCAAGACCGAAACCTCTCTCGCATTGGCGGAGGCGCTCTATGGCGGCGAGCAGAACCTGATCACGATCAACATGAGTGAGTACCAGGAGGCGCACACAGTCTCGGGGCTCAAGGGCGCACCGCCTGGCTATGTCGGTTACGGCGAGGGCGGCGTGCTGACCGAAGCGGTGCGCCGACGTCCGTACTCGGTCGTGCTGCTCGACGAGATTGAAAAGGCGCACGGCGACGTGCACGAAATGTTCTACCAGGTGCTCGACAAGGGCTACATGGAAGACGGCGATGGGCGCTATATCGATTTCCGCAATACGACTATCCTGATGACCAGCAATGTCGGCTCCGAACTGACCGCGAGCCTATGCGCGGACGAAATGCTTGCGCCGGACATCGACGGTCTGCGCCTGGCGCTGTCGCCGGAATTGCTGAAGGTGTTTCCGGCTGCGTTCCTAGGGCGCGTCACGGTGGTGCCATATCGGCCGCTGGGATCGGATTCGCTAACGCGGATCGTGCGCTTGCATCTCGATCGGGTGGTTCGGCGCATGGTGGACAACAACCGTATCGTGCTCAGTTATGCGCCGGAGGTGGTCGACTACATCGTCGGGCGCTGCCTCGTGCAGGAGACTGGTGCGCGTCTTTTAATCGGCTTTATCGAGCAGCACGTGCTGCCGCGTCTCGCACGGCAGTGGCTCGATGCGATGGCGTCGAAAAGCGCCATCACGCATGTGACGATCGAGGTGACCGATCCAGCCGCGGCGCCTGCTGACGCGCTCGTGTTCCGGTCGTCCTGCCACGTGTAGTCGGCTTTGCCAACGAACTCTTCATGCTGGCGCGGAAATTTGCGAGCTTAAGACCCGAACCTTCCCTGATCTCGACTCGGCAACCGAGACGTCTTTGTTCAGATTTGCTTACGAATGTGAACAGAGCGAATGGCGAGCGCGCATCCATTGGATGCATCGCAAAACGCTCTTTCGGCAATACCTGTGCGCCGCGAAACCGCCAACTTTTGACATTGCGTTCACTTACGCATATTCAATGCCATGCGACGTGATCGCCCCATCGGCAGAAATCGTCAATCGAACGCAATCCTTAAAAATTTCTCGCGTTACTCTATCGATATAAGCTATAACCTCAAAAAGGTCCGCATCATGCATTAGCCGCTCGCTAATAGAGGACGACAAATGAAATATGTGCCGCCGAACCCGATGCATGTCTTTCATACAACTCGCATGAATGAGCGTGCGCAGTTCATCTGCGGTCATGGTAAATTTTTAGCGCTGCTGTGCTGATCGCATGCGCCCTCCATAGCGGGCAGCCATAGGTCGAAATCCGTTAAGCCTTTCAATTTCAACCGGAATGGAGAACAACGATGCTTTTCTTTAATGACGGTTTCACATTCCCGAATTTTCTGGCCGACGTTTTCTCCATCTTCATCTTTATCCTGTGGTTCTGGCTGTTGATCACGGTATCGAGCGACCTGTTCCGCCGCCATGACGTATCCGGATGGGGCAAGGTTTTGTGGGTGATCTTCCTGATCGTCCTGCCGTATATCGGTATCTTCGCGTATCTGCTCACGCAGCACCGCGGCATGGCGGAGCGCGATCAGGCGCGGGCCAAGCAGGTGCGCGAAGATCTGCGCAATGTGGTGGGCTTCAGTGTCGCCGATGAAATCGAGAAGCTCGACAAGCTGAAAGCGTCCGGTTCCATTTCCCAGGAAGAGCACACGCGTCTGCGCGCCAAGCTTGTGCAGTAAGCCGCAGGTACCTGACTGCAACCATCAGCGAGCGGGCGCGTAACGGAAGGAACCTATGCTGACCCGTCTCGCCCACGTTCCGGACTCTGCCGCGCGAACCGCACGCGCGTCGTGGGCTTTGCGGCGCGCCGCGCTCACGTGCGTGACGGCGTTGATGCTCGCGGCATGCGCGCAACCGTGGCAGCAATTCCAGGCCGGCCAGGATCAAGCGGCAATCCTCGCCCGCATGGGTCCGCCGCGCGAGGTCTATGACCTGCCCGGAGGCGGCCGTCGGCTGATGTGGCCGACCCAGCCGATGGGCTCGACCACCGTCGCCGCCGACATCGACGCGTCAGGCAAGATCGTGACCGTGCGTCAGGTCTTGCAGCTGAGCGAATTCAATCGCGCGGAAATCGGCAAATGGACGCGCGACGACGTGCTGATCAATTTCGGCCGTCCCGTGCAAACGCAGTTTTTCCGGCTCTCACAACGCGAAGTCTGGTCGTACCGTTACATCGAAAGCAACATTCATCACATGCTGTTCAATTTCGCGTTCGACACCAATGGCGTGTTGCGCGAAACGCAGCGCACGCCTGATCCGTTGCGAGATCGCGATTTGCGGCGATTCTGAACCGCGGGCTACAGCAATGACTCGATCGGCATAATCGACAGCATCCACACTCCGAGTCGTCCGTACCACGTCGTATTCGGTTCGGTGTCGTGGCGGATTTCGACGTCGCCGTTCGTTTCGATCCAGTACAGCTTGCCATTTTCGTCGAGATGCACCGCGTACGCGACCTTAGGCAGCAGCGCGAGAAACTTGCGATCGACCCGCGTCGCGAGATCGGGGCTGTCGATGACGAGCCCAAGCTCGGTATTCAGATGCGCGGAACGCGGATCGAAATTGAACGAACCGACGAAGACCCGTTGCGAGTCCACGATGAAGGTCTTCGCATGCAAGCTCGACCCGGAGCTGCCGAACGGCCCCGGCGACTGTTCTTTCTTGTATGCAACGCCTGCCACGCGCCGCAATTCGTACAGATGCACGCCGTTTTGCAGCAACTCGACGCGCCGCTTCATATAGCCCGAGTGCACGGCGACGACGTCGGTCGCTTCGAGCGCGTTCGTCAACACGCGCACGTCGACGCCGTGGGCGGCAAGTCCGCTTAGATACCGGGTGCCCGTGTTCGCCGGCACGAAGTACGGCGATACGAGGTCAATCGACCGGGTCGGCTGGCCCATCACTTCGCGCAGCTGATGGGAAATCAGTGCTTCCGGCGGCGCGTTGTTCAGGCCCTTCGCGGGGTCGTCGCTGATCATCTTCGTTTTGGCCCAGTCGAGCGGCAGCTTGTCGTCGAGCAGGTTTTGCACGACGCGCGGACCGCGCAGCGCTTCCTTATAGGCCGCTGCCGCGGGGTCCTGCCCGATCGCCCGCGCGTTACGCTCCAGCGCGGCCAGCTCATCGACGCTCTCGTGCGGCAGAATCTTCTCGACCGGATACGCGGACGCGCTCGCCCAGTAGCGGTCGAAATCGCTCGAGACATCGGCCGCGGCTGGTCCGACCGCGAGTACGTCCAGGTCGGCGAAGACGACGCCGTCGGTGGCATCGAAGTACTCGTCACCAATATTGCGGCCGCCGAGGATCGTCGCGGTGGCGTCGGCGGTGAGCGACTTGTTATGCATGCGCCGATTGGCGCGCGAAAAGTCGGTCACGAAGCCGAGAAATTTCGGGCTGCGCACGACGAACGGATTGAACAGGCGTACCTCGATGTTCGGATGCGCGTCGAGCGCCGCGAGCGTCGGGTCGAGCGCGGAGTTGATGCCGAGATCGTCGAGCAGCAGACGCACCCGCACGCCACGGTCCGCTGCTTCGTGGATCTGTTCGAGCAGCAGCGTGCCGGTCAGGTCACCGCGCCAGATGTAGTACTGGATGTCGAGAGTGCGTTGCGCGGAACGGATCAGGTCCATGCGCGCGGCGAACGCGACATGCGCATCCGACAGCGGATAAATACCCGACAGCCCCGTGTGCGCGGCGAGTTCCGGCCCGACCGCGCGACCGAGATCCGTGGTGGCGGCCACCGCCGGCGGCAATGCATGCGACTCCTTGCGATCCTGGAGCGAGGGTAATGGCGCGCAGCCGACGAGCAGGCTTGCGCACAGCAGCGCGCACAGCGCACCCCTCCATCGACGAGGCGGAAACAACGGGTGGTGCGTCTGCGCTTGCATGGAGTCCAGGTCTTCCTTTGGGTCGCGCGACCCGGCCGGTTCCCGAATCGGAACATCGCGTGGCGTTGCTCGACAAAGCCTGGCTCGACCGCGTCGTACTGGCAGTGTCGCGCGCATTCTTGCACGCAGCTTGCATTGGTTCAGAAGAATACTATGAGGGCATGCCCATCGGCGCGCAGCCCGACGCTCTTGTTGCGCAAAGCGCTTTGTTCGATGATACGGGCAGCCTGCGCGAATCCGAACGGGGGGCAAACCCAGCCGTGGATAGACCGCATGGGTACTGTGCGATCCGGGGTGATCCGCTCCGCGTCGGCGTGAGGGGTCCGATTCATGGGGGTCCGATTCATGGCGCCTTCGAGCGTTCGCCCAATCTGGAGTCGAGCAACGTGAAGATCTCCCGCTTGCTGCTTGCTAGCGTGCTGCTTTTCGTGGTGGGCACCGCGCTGCAGATGATCTGGCCGCTCGCGCAGCCGGCTTCGTATCACCACTTCGCCGATCAACGCTCGCTGGGGCCGCTGCACAACGCGTCGGACGTGCTGTCGAACTTCGTCATTCTGATCGCCGGCGTGCTCAGTCTGCGCTGGGTCAGGCGGCATGCGCCGAACCAGCCGGCGCAATTTCCCGGCATGGTCGTCGCCGCGTTCGGGCTGCTCTTCACCGCATTCGGCTCGGCTTACTACCACATGGCGCCGACCGATGCGACGCTAGTCTGGGATCGTCTGCCGATGACGATCGTGTTCGCCGGCATCCTCGCCATGCTATGGACGTCGTGGAGCGGACAGCGCGTCGGCTGGGCGCAGATGCTGATCATGGTGGTCGTGTCGCCCGCCACCGTCGGCTACTGGCTGCTGTTCAACAGCCTGTGGCCTTACGCGATTCTTCAGTTCGGCGGGCTCATGCTGATCGTCGGCATGACGCTCACGCGCAAGGTGGACGGCGTGTTCGCGTGGACGCTCGTGATCGTCTTCTACGGGGTCGCGAAGATTTTCGAAAGCCTCGATTGGCAGGTATGGGATCTGACGCGGCACATGATCGCCGGCCATGCGTTGAAGCATGTGTCGAGCGGTCTCGCCGGCGCGGCGATGATTCTGGTCGCGAACGCGGCGCCGCGCCCGGCCGTGGGCATCGTGCCGCGCCGGCCGGACGGCATCGGGCATTCGGGTACGCCGCGTTGAAGCAGCTATGGCGAACTGACGTGGCTTGCTGCCGACGTCACTGCGGCTCGTACCACGAATACGTCGCCAACGTGCTGACCGGCGGCGTGCCGATCTGCAGCGTGATGTCGCGCAACGACGTCAGCTCGATACTGCGCAAGTCGCCCATATAGCGGCGGGAATCGCCGTTGTCGTTGATATACGCAACCACATTGCCCATGATGCCCGCGACGTTCGTGTTCGTCAGCGGCTCGCCCCAGATATCGAAGAACTCGCCGAGCGTATAGGTTTTGAGGTTCGGCGCTTCGATATGGATGATGCCGGTGTTGTCGTGCGTGTGCATCTCATACGTGCATTGCGACAGAATGCCGACGTTCATCGGCAACGCGAGCCACTGGCCGTCCTTGATGATCGCGAGGTGCGCGTGCACGTGATACAGCACGCTCATGTCCGGCGCGCAGGTCAGGCCGTCGACCGGCGTGCCGGTGCCGCCCGTCGACGTCGTGCCGTTCGGCCAGAACGAGGTACCGACCACGCCACCAAAGACGAGCGTGACCGGGTTCGGGTCGAACGGCGGCGGATCGGTCCACGTGTAGGTGGGCACTTGTGTGACAGGCGTGCCGACCATGATCGTGATTTCGGCGTGCGGCGTCAGCACGAGGCTCGCGGGGTCGCCCGTGTATTGCGTGAGCGTGCCGCCGTTGTTCACGTAGATCGCGATCGGCGCGCCGCTCAGACCCGCCACGTTCGACGCACTCAGCGGCTCGCCCCAGATCGAGAAGAACTGGCCGAGCGTATAGGTCGCGCCGGTCGTCGCGTCCATATGGATCTTGCCGCTCGAATCGACCGTGTGCACCGGATACGCGCAGCCGGTCGGCGTGGTCATGGTCGGCTCGACCATGCCGATGCTGGGCGGCAGCGTCAGTAGTTGCCCGTTCTGGTAGATCGACAGATGCGCGTACGTGTACGCGGTGCTGCGCAACGCGCAGTTCAGTCCGCCGACGGGCTGACCGGTTCCGCCCGATGACGTGGCGCCCGCGGGCCAGATGGCCCCGCCGAGCGTCGTGCCGTCGATGATCGGCGTCGCGGCGGCGAGCTTGGGTGTCGTGGCGCTGGCGTCGGATGCGCCCGACGGGCTCGATGCCGGTGTCGGACTCGATGCCGGTGTCGGACTCGACGCGGGCGCCGGATTCGATGCGGGCGTGGTCGCGCCGGCCGCGCCGTTCGAGCCGGTGCCAGCCGAGTCCGCGCCGCTGCCGCCACCACCGCCGCAAGCGGCGCATGTCAACACCAGACCCATTGCGACGAATCGCGACCCCAGACGTTGCAGCATCTCGTACTCCATGCCGTGAGATCAGAAGGATGCGTGTAGTCGAACATCACGCACAGACAGAGCGCGGCCATCGCAGGACACGCGCGGCGCGGGCTTCACTGCGTGGATTCGGCCGTGCGCTGCCACCGCGTGGCGCAGGCGCTCGCGTCGGACCACGTCAGGTGATTGAAACCGTTTAGCCCAGCGTAGCAGATGGGTTTCACCAGGGAGTCCGGCGCATCACAACGTTTCGCGACATTCTGCTGGCGCATTTCGAGGTGTCGGCCCCGAGTCGGTCGACGGAACGATCTGTCGCGCTTTTTCTGTGAGCTGTCATCGTTCTGTGCGAAGATCAGTGCTGTCCATCGCGCGACCCGCCGTGTAAGGGGGCAGTAATGACCGACAGATTGCAAGCGTCCGTATGCGTAGTGGTGCTGCTGCTGATTGTGGGCTGGGTGCTGTTTATCGGGCGCGCGGTTTTCGTGCCGATCGTATTCGGCGCGATCGCGGTGTATGTGGTGGTCGACTTCACGCGGCTGCTGCAACGCATTCCGGTAATCGGCCCGCGGCTGCCGGTGCAGTTGCGCTACGGACTCTCGATGTTCCTGATCGGCGCCGCGATCTTCTTCGCGGTCGACATGCTCGTCGCGAACTACGACGCGCTCGTCGCGCTCGCGCCGCGCTACCAGGACTCGGTGCTGCTGATGATCCACAAGATTTCGACGCTGCTGCACCTCGAAAGCGAGCCGACCTGGGAGTCGCTGCGGCGCAACGTGCTCGCGCAGCTGAACATTCAGGCGATGGTGACCGGCATGCTGGCGTCGCTGTCGTCGGTGATCATCGACCTGTTCGTGATCGTGCTGTATGCGAGTTTTCTGCTGGTCGAGCGCAGAACGTTCGGCGAAAAGCTGACCAACATGACCGCCAATTCGACCAACGCGGCGCGCATCCGGGGCGTGGTCACGGACATCAACCGGCGCATTGGCGCCTATCTCGCGTTGAAGACGTTTCTCGGCGTGCTGCTCGGTGGGATCTGCTGGCTCGCGATGCGCAGCGTCGGCCTCGAGTTCGCCGGGCTGTGGGCGATACTGACCGCGCTGCTCAACTACGTGCCATATATCGGCTCGGTGCTCGCGGTCGTATTCCCGGTGCTGATGTCGGTGCTGCAGTTCGGCGAGCTGAATTCGATCCTGATCGTGCTGGTGTCGCTGAGCGCGATTCACTTCGTGATCGGCAACATCCTCGATCCGTATCTGACGGGCAACTCGCTGAACCTGAGCCCGTTCGCGATTCTCGCGAGCATGGCGGTGTGGTCGGCGTTGTGGGGCGTGCCGGGCGCCTTTCTCGCGGTGCCGATCACCGCCAGCATGACGATCATTTTTTCCGAGTTCGAAATGACGCGGCCGGTTGCGGTGCTGCTGTCGAAAAACGGCCGGCTCGCTTACGGCAAGACCGAGCAGACCGCGTGAAGCGGCCGCGGCGGCGAGCGCGTCATCTACCCAGCGCATCAAATGAAAACGGCCCATGCGGAATAATCCGTACGGGCCGTTGAATGAAACACGTCTACCTCGACGCGTGCGGCTCACCGCCGCCGCACGCTGTTGCCATCAGCGCCGAGCGCTTACTGCCAGATGCTTACTGCGAAGAACCCGCCCACGTCTGGCCGGTCGTCGAAGTGTCGCCGATCGCAGGGAAGTCGACGTACGCTGCGCCGCAATCGACCGCCTTCGCGGTGTTCAGTTGCTGCGACGCGGAGCCGTTCAGTACGACGCGGTTCGCGGTCGACGGGAAGATCGGCAGATTCACGTTGTTCAGCGTCAGATTCGCGTCGGATGCGGTGACCGCGACGTTGTCCGGCGAATCGGCGAGCACGTTGTTCAGCGTGATGCCGAGCGGAATCTGCGCGTGCGCGATGCCGCCCGAGTTCGCCTCGAAGCCCTCGAAGATCGCCGACGTGCCACCGATGATATGGATATTCGACAGCGTGATGTCGTGGAAGTCCGGATACAGCGGCGAAGTCGGATTCGACAGTGCCTTCGTGCTGTAGTACGGCGTGAACAACAGCGCCTGGCCGCTATTGCGGATGCAGATGTTGTTGTAGTTGACGTTCGTCACGAGACCGCCGCGCGCCCAGTCGGACTTGATGCGCAGCGCCTGTTCGGAGCCATCGAACGAGTTGTCGTACACCTGGATGTTCGTCACGCCCGCATTGGTCTCGCTGCCGACCGACACGCCATGACCCGCGTAAATATGGTTGTGCGCGATGACGAAACCATACTTGCGATCGGTCGCGACGTCGCGATTGCCGTCGACACCATACAACCCCGAACCTGCCGGGCTCGGGTTGCTCGAACCCTTGATCGCGATGTCGTCGTCGCCGGTGCTGATGTAGTTGTACGCGAACACGACGTTCTTCAGGTAGCCGTCAAACGCGATCTTGCCAGCCGACGAAGTCGTGGTGCTACCGGTCGTCAATGCCTGCGTGACTGGCTTCGAAGCCGAACCCGGGTCGAACGCGTCGGTGTTCTTCGCGGTATCGACGGTCGGCACCATGCCCAGGTAGTTCGGGTTGCCGTTACCAGCCGGGTTGGCCGAGGCCGATGCCGACGGCGTCTGCACCTTGACGTTCCACACAGTGAGGCCGTCCACACCACTCGGCACGACGTGGAAGTTCGCACTGTTGTGCAGTGTGATGCCGAACAGCGTCAGGTTCTTCGCGTAGTTGAACACCATCATGCGGAAGTTCGACTGCGAGCCGACACCGGTCGTGCCATTCTCGACCATGTTGCCGAGCCACGCGAGGTCCCACCACGTCATGTGACGCGCCGAAGCCTTCGAGTTCACGAAGGTGCCGCCGTCGTCGCAGGCAGTGCCGTCCGGGGCCTGGGTGCCCGCCTTGTAGGCGACGTACGTGTTGGTGCAGCTCAGGTCGACGCGCATCAGCGGATAAAGGTTGTTTGAGCTGACGATTTCCGATGCTGCGCGGCCGTCGATCGTACCGCCGCCGACCACCGCCGAGTTGACGAGGTAGCTGCCGCCGATCAACGGCAGGCAGTTGCCCGAGCTGCCGGCCTTGGTCGAGCTGACCGCGGTGTTGGCGCAATATGGTCCGGCCGCAGTCGGTGAATAGGCCATCACGTCACGCGTCGCGTAGACGGTCACGCCGTTGTCGATCCACAGCGTGACGCCCGAGGGCAGTGTCAGCGGGCCCGTGATGAACGCGTTGCCCGCGCCGGTGCTCGACACGACGAGGCGCACCGCGAACTTGGTCGCGCGATACTGCGAGCCCGCGAGGGTTTGCGCCGACGCGCCCTTGATGTTGACGTTCGGCACGGCGGCCGCGGTTTGCGACGCGGCTGCCGCTGCGTCCGCGGCCTGGATCGCTGCGCCGACCTGAGCATCCACGGCGGCGCCGCAGGCGTCGAGCGCGGCCTGGATGCGCGCCTGGTCCGGATTCAGGATCGCCGACGTGGCGCCGTTGTCGGCTTCGGGTCCGAGTGCGCCGCTCGGCTGGCTCACGAGGTTGTTGCTGGCTTCGAGCGTGCTGCAGACCTGGTCGGCGCTCGGCAGTTGCGGTGCCGCGGGCAGGTTGGGGTCGTTGGTGGTGGTGCCGACCTTGAAGGCGGCGGGCGCGGCCGATGCCGCCGGCGTGGTGCTGCTCGTGCTCGACGCGGGCAGCGCATTATCGCCGCTGCCGCAAGCCGCGAGCAGCGCGGTCAGGCATGCTATGACGGTGACTCTGTAAAGCATGGGGTCATCCTTGTTATTAAGGAATGCGAGTGTTTAGATGCGTTCCGGCCCGGTGAAAGGTGCCGTGATAGGCCGACCCGCGCAGGAAAGTTGTAAGACGACATACGAATGTTAGGTGAAGGCTTCGTTTACGTACATGCAGTACTTACCCGAACTTACCTAACGTATGCGGTTTTTGAAGGATGGCGGCTGTCGACGCGCTCATCCACTGATCGCGCAGTTGTACGACAACCCATAAGGAAGCATTGATCGCAGCCTGTGACCCGGAGTTCACACGGAGGCATGCAACAATGGCCTCGCGCTGCGGCCACGGCGAGTGGCCATAGTGCGTATTCCGATCAACACGAGGCCTGCCACTCGATGACCAAGCCAACCTGGACGCGCGGCGCCGACGCACTCGAAGACCCGGCGCTGCTGCGTCGCCTGCTGCGTGCGAAAGACCGCATCGATGCGGCTTCGCACGAAGCCTGGCCGGTGCGGCGCCTGGCCGAAGTCAGCGGCGTGTCCGAAGCGCACTTCGCGCGTTCGTTCAAGCGGGCCTTTGGCGTGCCGCCACACCGCTATCTTTTGACGCGGCGTATCGAGCAGGCCACCACGCTGCTGCGCGACACCGACCTCGCCATCACGGACATTGCGTTTGCGACCGGCTGGGAAAGCCTCGGCACGTTCGGCCGCATTTTTCGCGACATCACCGGCCTGAGCCCGAGCGAGATGCGTGTGCAGGCACGCGCCGATCAGGCTGAACTCGATCGCGTGCCCGCTTGCGTGCTGAAGGCCGCGCAGCGCCCGGACCTGACGATCGCGGTTTTGAAGAAGCGCCGCCGCATGGCCGGCGAATAGCCGCAGTACCGATGTGTGCCGCGCTACGCCGCCCGGTGATGCTGGAATCCGCATGTTGGATGCGGTTTGCAACCAAGACCCGTCCATCTCGACTTTCTATACTCGTTCGACCATGCCAGCCGCCACGGCGCCCCCTTTCTGGAAGCATGCTATGTCGACGATTCCCGCACGCATAGAGCGCCTGCCGTACTCGAGCTTTCATCGGAAGCTGCTATGGCTGGGCGGACTCGGCTACGTGTTCGATGCGATGGATGCCGCCGTACTGGCCTTCATGCTGCCGGTGCTGCGCAACCAGTGGCGTGCGTGAAGCGGGCTTGAAGTCGCTGGAGATTTTCAAGCGCGCGGGCGTCAGGATGGGCTTCGGCTCCGATCTGCTCGGCCCGGGCCACCGTATGCAGAGCGACGAGTTTGCAATCCGCGCGCAAGTGCTGAGCCCCGCCGAGATCATCGGCAGCGCCACCACCATCGGTGCCGAAATTCTCGGCATGACCGGTAAGCTGGGACGCCTCGTACCGGGCGCCTATGCCGATGTGCTGGTGGTCGACGGCGATCCGTTGCGCGATTTGAACTCCCTGAGCGGCCAGGGCGAGCACATCCCGCTGGTGATGAAGGGCGGGCGCGTCGAATTCAACGAATTGCATTGAACCGGCGCGCCAGCCGTTTGTCGCGCTTCCGACAGCGCATACGATCCCGCCGACCGCAGTTTTGGAGAAGCGCCGCCGCGTGGCCAGCGATACAGTCGAGCCCTCAACCAGGGAGGAGTCATGAATCAGGGAATCAATGTGGTCGGTTTGTACGTCGACGATCAGGACGCGGCGCTTTCGTTCTACGTCGACAAGCTCGGCTTTCGCGTCCACACGGACGTGCGCAACGGTGCTTACCGCTGGCTCACGGTCCAGCATCCGGAGCAGCCGTCTTTCCAGTTGGGACTGTTCATGCCGGGGCCGCCGGTCCACGATGAAGCGACCGCGCAAACGCTGCGCGCGATGGTCGCGAAGGGCGCGATGCCGCCATTGGTGCTGTCCGTTGCCGACTGTCGCGCGAGCTACGAGCAGTTGAAGGCGCGCGGCGTGGAATTCACGCAGGAGCCGGTCGATCGTTTCGGCAGCGTCGATGCGGGCTTTCGCGATCCGGCTGGCAATGGATGGAAGATGATCCAGGCGGCAGCGGAGAAGTGAAGCTCAGGCTACGGCCGACGGCACGTTGCACGATGGCAACGCACCGCCGGCCGTCATCCCGGACTAACGGACTAGCGGGCCATCACTGCTGATGCTGCTGCAGATACTGCCTGACGTCATTTAACGTCACACGGCCCGAATGCGCGGCATCGATCTCGTCAAAATGACGGGCGATATAGCCGAGCCCATTGTTTTGCGCCTGGGCCTTGGTGATCGACGAGCCGTTGCTGAGTACCGAATTCGCGCCCAGTCTGTTCTCGATGCGCTGCTGAGCCTGCTGCTGCAGCGTTGAACCGGTGGTCGGCGCGACCGCGTTCGCACGGTTACGAGGAAAGAACGGACCGTCCACGCCGTGTGCGCCGTTGGGTAGCGTCACGGGCGCCACCGGCTGAGGCGGCAACGCGTGCGCACTGCCGACGGCCACACCGAGGACGATCAACGCCAGCGTACGTCGCAAGATATCGATTGAAGACATGATCATTCGCCATAAAAAGTAGTCAGAGGGTCTCGCGCGGAGCGAAACCACCATCAATCAGGGCGCGGCCGCGGCGACCGCCTCGCTCGTCGGCGTAGCGGCTGACGCTTCGTCGGCCCACGGCTGAGGCAGCGTCGCGAGCGTCAGTGCGCCTGCTATCGGCTTGCCGCCATAGAAGGCCGCGAGATCCGCCTTCATCTGCGGGCGCGCCACGTCATCCAGATAAATCATATGTCCGCCCTGGAAGAAGTTGACCTGCAGATTCGGGTTGAGACCCTGGACCGTCTTGAGCCGCGCAAGCTGCTTCTCGGTATTGAAGAACGGCGTGGCGAGATCGTGGAAGCCGTTTTCCGCCAACACCTTCAGCTGTGGATTCATCTTCAGCGCGCCGAGCAGATCGGGGATCGTGTCGGGCAACGGCTGGCCACCGTGCGAGAAGTTCCACACCTGGATGATCGCGTCGTTCAGCGGCATGTACGCCGCGTTCGGTGCCGTGTAGCCGAGGTAATCCGGCATCTGCGTGGCCAACGCATTGGTGAACGGCTGCGAGATCAGGATGTCCGACGGGTCGCCATCGGTCTGCAGACGCGGGTCCGAGTTGGGTAACGACACGCGCCCATCGTAGCGGCCGATCGTCGAGCCCGGCACCAGCGTGATGTTGAACGGATTGATGTTGAAGTAGCCCTGCATCGCCTGCAACGTGAGGCCGGATTCGGCGTCCCACACCTTTTCTAGCCACGTCGGCGGGAAGTTCGGCGGTCCCGCGTAAGTGGGTGCGCCGAGCTGGCTCAATGTCCAGTACAACGAGTAATTCTTGAACAGGTTGTAGTTGGCGGTCACGAACGCCTGGCTGCGAAGCGCGTAGAGCGCCTGATTCACTGGCGTTGGCGATACCTGGTTGTAGTACGCCGCGACCGCGGCATAGCCCGGCATGTAGCCGCTCAGCGTATCGGTTTCGAGCGCGAGCTGATCGGGCGAACCCGTGATCGCCACCGCCTCGATCGCATCCGCGAAGTAGTTCAGGATCGACGACTGCAGCGTGATCCCCGTCAGATGCACGCCGGCCGATTCGAGCGCGAGCGTGAGGATGTCAGTGCGAGGCGTGCCGTACGATTCGCCGTACAGATAGATCGGCGAGCTGCTGCGCGAATTGACCGTCAGGTAGCGGATGATGAAGTCGCGCATGACGTTCGCGTCCGCATCGGTGCTCCAGTAGGTCTGATTCGTGTTCGGCAGGATCGCTTCGGAAAGGCCCGTGCCCGGCGGATCGATGAACACGAGATCGGTCGTGTCGATCAGGCTCTCGGTGTTGTTCACGAGCGGGTAGTTCGGCCAGCTCGTGCCGTTCAGCAGCGGATCGGTGGTCGCGACGCGCGTCGGCGCGAACGATCCGAGACGCAGCCAGATCGACGACGAGCCCGGCCCGCCGTTATAGACGAACGTGACGGGGCGCGGTTTGCCATCTGTGCTCGGCGCCGTGTAGGCGACGTAGGACATCGTCGCTTCGGGTGCGCCGCTGGTCAGATCCATTGCGCTCAGGTGACCTGTGGTCGTCGTGTAGTTCACGGTGGTACTGCCGGACGTCCATTGGTAATGCATGATCGCCGCTTTTTCCGCGACCAGTGACGCGGCGATACCAGACGTTGCACTCGTCGAATAGGTGACGGGATCGATGTAGGGCTGATTGGCGGACGGCGTTTGCGGCGCGGACGCGGCTTGCGCCTGATTGGCGACCTGCGCCATGCTGCCTGGTACCGCCGACGCCGACGAACCTCCGTCGCTGCCGCCGCATCCGGCGAGGATGACGATTCCGAGTGTCAGCGCGCCTAGCGCGGCTAGCCGGCCATGACGACGGACGCGGCCATCGTCGGTACTCCTTCTGTCTGGTTTCATCTCGTTCCCTGGTGAGTGATACCGCTACACAAAGGCCGCTTTTCGCCGGTCGCGCGCGCTGGAGATCGAAAAACCCGCACCGCACTCATAGGCACGCAGCGGTTGCATGGACAGCTTTTCCGAATGCATTAATTCAAAATACTTGCATTTATATTTCTATTTACTTTCCACAATTACCGATTGAATGGACAAAGGAATTCCCTGTCGATTTATCTCGACATTTCAAGAAAAATTTAAAAATTGAATCTTTCGGATACTTACAGCAAGACTGAAAATAGGCCGTGAATCTAGGTCTTGTCAAGGGACCCGGCAGTGATTATGCGATTCGGAAAACCGCGGACGTGGTTTATCCTTATTGCATTGAATAGCGACGATGACTGGGAATTTCCGTGGCTACGCCGTCGGAATTATTTGCGCTTGAAAAATCAATTAAATGGTAAATTTAACCGCTGAAAAATGCACATTAAATAGAATTAAGTCAACCCTATGCGCATAGTGTCACGATCGTGGTGGAATTCGGTACCAGGTAAGAATCACTGCCAGCAAAAACGCGACATACGCGAGCACGAACACCCAGCCCGGAAAGTCGTAATACAGCCACGCGCTAACCCAGCGCTGTATGAAGCCTTGCGAACCGGCCGTTCCCGTGCGCAGTTGGTCCTCCAGTACGGTCAACGGGCACGGCACATCGAGCACCGCAAGGCTCGCCACGATACCGATGGCGAGAAGATGTCCGGTCCGGAATAGGCGATTGCGCGCCCACGCGAGTTGCAAACCGTAGGCTATCCAGATCGCGAATAGTCCGCCGACGATAAATAGGACGATCAGCGCGTGCAGCACGAGAACAGTATTGGCGAGCCAGATCATTCTGCTTCCACTGGAATGATTTGCCTACGAGGTCTTCACAACCTCGCAGGCATGCACTCGCCTGAAAATGCCGCGGCGATTCACTGCCCATGGCCATACAGATCGAGCAACATCAACGTTACGCCATTAGTCCATCCGAAGCCATCCTGCAGCGGATACTCGCCGCCCCCGCCACCGCCTTCTCCCGCGCCTTCGACGACGTACTTCTCGACGAGTTTCTGCTGCGTGTTGTAGACGTTCTGGACGTCCGCGAGAAAGCGCGTGCCGATCGGCTGCGCGAGGTCGGCGCGCCCATAGCGCTTGAGGCCCTGAATCGCGATCCAGTGCAACGGCGCCCAGCCGTTCGGCGCGTCCCATTGCTGCGTGGTGTTATAGATCGACGTCGCGAGGCCGCCTTGCTTGAGCAGCACGTTCTGCACGGTCTGCGCGGTCTTCCACGCGCGATCGGGCCACGCCACGCCGGCCATCAACGGATACAGCATCGCTGGTGTCTGGTTGTCGCGTGCCTTGCTGAGTTGCCAGTCGTAGTCGCCGTAATAGCCGTTGCTATTCCACAGATAGCGGTTGATGCCTTCCGCGCGCCGTGCCGCGTGGCCGATGAACTGCGCGACGCAACGGAAGTCGCGTGTCTCCGAGCAGCCGCGCGCGATCGTCGTCTCCAGATGGAACAACAGGCTGTTCAGATCGACCGGGATGATCGATGTCGTGCGCACCGTGGCGAGCGTCTGGTTGTCGCCGAACCAGCGCGAGCTGAAATCCCAGCCGCTTTCGGCGGTCGCGCGCAGATCGCGATAGACCTGGTTGGCCGGCCGGCCGCTCGCCTGCTGCGAGGTCTGCACGTCCTCGAGGTACGACTCGTCACGCGGCGTGTCGAGTTCGTCCCAGTAGCGGTTCAGCACGGTGCCATCCTTGAGCACGACGACATTGCGCGTCGCGCCGCCGCGCGGCGTGCTGGTCGAGCCCTGCATCCAGTACGCGTACTCCTTGCGCAACTCGGGCAGGTACTTCTGATAAACCTTGTTGCCTTCCTTTTGCGCGGCGAGCTCGACCATATACGAGTAGAACGGCGGCTGCGAGCGGCTGAGGTAGTACGTGCGATTGCCGTTCGGTATATGGCCGAACGTGTCGATCATGTACGCGAAGTTGTCGAGCATGTCGTCGACCAGATCTTCACGCCCGGACTCCTGCAGCCCCAGCATCGTGAAATAGGTGTCCCAGTAATAGCCTTCGCGAAAGCGGCCGCCTGGCACGACGTACGGTTTGGGCATCGGGATCAGCGAGCTGTAGTCGGGCGCGCTCGTCGTCGTGCGCGTGAGGCCGGTCCAGAGCCAGTCGATGTGCTCGCGCAGACTCTGGTTCGGCGGCGGCGTGATGCTCTGATCGGGCGGCGGCGTGAAGTACTGGTTGACGAACTTCAGCAGCGAAAAGCCGGACTGATTCTTCTGCGTTTCGTATGACTGCACGATCGCGGCGGGACTACCATTCGGCGTCGCGTCGACGAACGTCTTCTGGTCGGGGAAGATCTGCGCGGTCTGCACGGCAACGAACAGATCGCCGTACAGAATGTCGGGCGCGGGCGGCAGCGCGGCGCCCACCTGAGTGTCGGCCAGACAGCTCGCGGACGCGAACACGAACGTGGCGATGCATGCGACGCCGATCGTGATCGGCGAACGTCGCGGCACGAAGTACTTGTTTGGGCTGACAGAAAGATGCGCGTTTGATCCGATGCCGGTGCGAGACAGTGACTGAATGTTCATGATGCCTCCAAGGTTGTGGGCATTTCACTGGTCTCATCGCACGCCATTCGATGCCGTCTGCCGGCGATATGCGAGTCCGACACGAGGTGGCCGGATCAATGGCCCCGAAAGCATCGCACGCTTTCGAAGCATCAGGCAACTGCGGCGCAGCACATCCTGCATCCATTCAGCATGAAGGACGAAACGTGAAGAACGAAGGGGAAGGTGGGCGCAATCGCGTATTTGCGCGTGCTTCGTGATTCGAAGCAATGGAAGCGTTGATCGCGAGCGATTCCGCGAGAGAAACCGCTCGGCGAGCAAACGGTGTACCCGCGTCGACCATTCGGCAAGTCGGCGCAGGTGCGCGAGAACGACGAGAGAATTACTGTGCGATGGGCTGCGTCACGTCCGTGCCGAACCAATGCATCGAGATCTTTTTCAGCGTGCCGTCCTGTTTCAGTTGGGTTAGCGCGTCGTCGAGTGCTTTCGCAAACTTCGGATTGTCCTTGCGGAACGGGATACCCATCTCCTGATCGGCGCCTTTCAGCACCGCGCCCGTGCGCAACGGCAACTGCGAGTTCTTGATGATATATGGCAGCATCAGCCGGTCGTCGATCGTCGCGTCGATACGCTTTGCGGCGAGATCGCGCAGCTTCTCGGGCGCGCCCGGATAAGTCAGCACGTTGATGCCCGGTACTGCGCGCGCCATCTGGTCGTAGTTGGTGCCGAGCGTCACGCCGATCTTCTTGTCGCCCTTGAATTCGTCGAGCGATTTGAACTCGCGCTTGTCGTCCGCTCGTTGGATCAGCTGTGCGGCCGAGTACGTGTATGGCTGACTGAAATCAAGAATCTGCTTGCGTTGCGGCGTAATGGTGACCTGATTGATGATCACGTCGAATTTGCCGCTTTGCAGGGCCGCGATAATGCCGCTCCACTCGGTCGGAATAAATACCGGCTTCACGCCGAGCTTCGCTGCCACGGCCTTCGCGACATCAACGTCGAAGCCCTCCAGTTCGCCGTCCTTGTTGCGCGAGTCGAACGGCGGATAGGTGCCTTCGAGACCGATCTTCAGGACTCCGGCCTGTTTGACGGAGTCGAGCAGATCTTCGGCGTGAGCCGCGACTGCGGTAAAGCTGAGAGCAGAGAGCGCCAACGCGTTTATAAGCAGCTTCGAAAGTTTCATTGAGTGTCTCCTCTGTACTTGAATATCAGGCTGCGCAACGCAACGATTTCACGATCGTGTCCGCAACCCGGCCGTGTCGTCTCTCAGAACAAGTCGGGTTGCGGGCGTCATCCTAGCACTCCAAAAGTCGTCTGTTTTATCTTTGTTCGGAAGCGGGCGCGCGCAGGCCGCCGGTCCGCAGACGCACGAGGCGATTGCCTGCATGTTGCCGAAAGGCGATGCGGCGATGAAGACGATCGTCGATCGCGCGATTGCGAAGATCGAACGGGACGGCGAGGGCGGGAAGCTCTATAAAACGTGGTTCATGTCGCCGATTCCGCCGAAGGGTATCAACCTCGACATGCCGATGAGCGACACGATGAAGGCGGTGTTCGAGCATCCTAACGATCGGCCGATGGACGATTGAGCGCGCCGGGTGTCGACCTCGATACCCCTACGCCCGCACCACGGTCACTCCCGCCGCTTCTATCGGTTTCGTCGATGCCGCGCTGGTCTTCTTGTCGACCACGATGGTCTGCGCGAGCGTGATATCGCCGATCACGAACGGCGACGCGGCGTTCAGTTTCGACGCGGAAGCCAGCACGACCGTTTCCGCCGCGCGCGCGGCAAGCGCGCGCTTGATCGCCGCTTCCTCGAAGTCGCCGGTGCTCAGGCCCGCGCTCGGATGCACACCCGTCACGCCCATGAAGTACAGATCGGCATGGATGCGCGCAATGCCTTCCATCGCCGCGGCGCCGACGGCGACGATCGAATGTTTGTAGAGCCGCCCGCCAATCAGGATCACGTCGACACACGGATGCGCGGCAAGCGCCGTGGCGACGCTCGGGCTATGCGTGACGATGGTCGCGTGCAGGTCGGACGGCAGTTCCTGGACCAGTAGCGCCGACGTGGTGCCGCCGTCGACGATCACGGTTTGCCCCGGCGCGATCATCTCGACCGCTCGCCGCGCGATGCGCCGCTTGGCGGCGGTCTCGATGTCCTGACGCTGCTCGAATGACGCGAGCGCGGCCGACGCGGGCAACGCGCCGCCGTGAACCCGCTGCAACCGCCCCTGTGCGGCCAACTCGCGTAGATCGCGGCGGATCGTATCTTCCGACACCCCAAACGCCGCGCTCAGTTCGCCGGCCAGCACCTGGCCGTTGCGCGCGAGTTCGTCGAGGATCGCCTTCTTGCGTTGGGTCGTCAACACTGTTTGCACGAAACATCTTGAAATTGCACGAAATTGCACGGTACCATGAATCCTTGTGGCTCGTCGACGGGAGGCACCATGACTGCAACGAAAGACCGGATTCGCATGGTCGGAACGACCTTGCTATCGGACGACTGGTACACGCTGAAGAAGGTGACGTTCGACTTCCTGCGCCGTGACGGCACATGGCAGCGCCAGAACCGCGAGACCTACGATCGCGGCAACGGCGCCACGATCCTGTTGCACAGTCCACGCACCGGCCACGTGATACTCACGCGACAATTCCGCATGCCTGCGTTCGTGAACGGTCACGACGGGATGATGATCGAAGCGCCGGGCGGATTGCTCGACAACGCTTTGCCGGAACAACGCATCCGGCTCGAAGTGGAGGAGGAAACGGGGTATCGCGTGGATCGGGTCCACAAGATTTTCGAGGCCTACATGAGCCCGGGATCCGTGACCGAAAAGCTCTATTTCTATGTCGGCGAGTATGACGCTTCGATGCGGGTGAACGATGGCGGTGGCGTGGAGGACGAAGGCGAAGATGTCGAAGTGATCGAAATGCCGTTGCAAACCGCGTTGCGAGCAATCGACGATGGCGAGATTGTCGACGGCAAGACGATCATGCTGCTGCAGTATGTTGCTTTACGTGGGCTGGCGTCAGCGCGCGCAGCCTAGTTGCGTCGCGAGTTCGTGCAGGTCGTCGACGACGAAATCCCACGCCTCGTCTGCCTTCAGATCGCTCGTCTGATGGGGACCATGCTCCGTTGGCCGCCCTACGAAAGCGGTGCTGAGGCCGACGCGTCGGGCCGCGGCGAGATCGTTGTTATGTGCGGCAACGAGGCATAGTTCGCGCGGCGCGAGGGCGAGAATCTCCGCCGTTTCGCTATAGACCCGTGGCGAGGGCTTGTAAGCGCGGACGACCTCGGCACCGAGAATGGCATCCCACGGCAAACCGGCACGCTTTGCGATGTCCATCATCAGGCGAATGTTCCCATTCGAGAGTGGCGCAATGATGAAGCGCCGCTTCAGTCGATGCAAAGCGTCGACGGCATCAGGCCAGGGGTCCAGACGATGCCAGGCGAGGTTCAGCTCATCGATCTCCGGCTCCGAAGCGTTGGCGATGCCGAAATGCGCGAGCACTTTGACGAGGTTTTCGCGGTGCAGTACGTCGAGCCGCACATACGGTCTGCGTCCGCTACGCACTTCTTCCATCGCGGGCGAATACTCGCGACGCCACGCATCCGTGAATTCGGACACGTCGAGATCCGGCGCGTGCCGCTTCAGAAACGGTTGTGCTTCGCGCGCGACACCGCTGCGCCAGTCGACCACGGTTCCGAACACATCGAATACGAAAGCTTTGATGCCGGTTTGATTCGTCGAGTCGATGCCCATGACCTTCCTTTATCGCTGTTGCAAGAACAATCCATCTCAGGCGAAAAGCAAGCAAGCGAAAGCAGCAGATGCGACGGCTCGTGTCGGTGCCGCCTACGGGTTTTGCCTGGTCTCGTGCGTGTCGATTCCCGCAACGCGGGAGCGTCGTGAGAGTATGTTCAACCCCTCCAGTGAAAGGCGAACTTACCATGGCTACCGGAACCGTCAAATTCCACCGCGTTTTGCGCACGACGCCCGAGCGTGTGTATCGCGCGTTCCTCGATCCCGCCGCGATGGCGAAATGGCTGCCGCCGTATGGCTTTACCTGCGACGTGCATCAGATGGATGCGCGCGTCGGCGGCAGCTACAGGATGTCGTTTCATAACTTCGGCTCGGGCAAGGGTCACTCGTTCGGCGGCGAGTACGTCGAACTCGTGCCATTCGAAAAGATTCGTTACACCGATCAATTCGACGATCCGAATCTGCCCGGTCAGATGCATACCACCATTTCATTGCGGCAGGTGTCGTGTGGAACCGAATTGAGCATCGTGCAGGAAGGCATTCCCGAGATGATTCCGGTCGAAATGTGTTACCTCGGCTGGCAGGAGTCGCTTGCGCAACTGGCCAAGCTGGTCGAGCCGGAAATCCCGGACTGACACGATAAAAATAGGCTGGCTGCTGTGCCACTAGAGCAAGGGGTGAGCACCCTCCGCTCACCTTTCGGGCAACGCTTGATGAACGTGCGGATTTTCCCAGTGAACAGGAGGCGATTCGCACTAGCTACCTGGCGAAGCGGTACTTCATCAAACTGCTCGTCAACCAAGCGTGCGTGCGAGCTTAATCGGAAGTGACGGAAGTCTCGGCGAGACCGGATTCGATAAGAATCATCATCGTGGTCTGCAGTTCGTCCAACGGCGTAGCAGTCACCGCAATCGCTACCCCATCGGATTGCGGAAGCAGTCCAGCGAATGCCGCAATACCCGTCCCGCAAAGTGCTATGAGTACGGCGGCAGCCAGTACGGCTGCACTGCCGCGAACCGCATGCTTGGGAGCGAAGTCCGCAAAACATCGCATCATGGCTATCTCCGGTTGACGCAGTCTTGGCAAGCAATGGTCGTGCCGACGTAGGGGGCGGTCAGGGAAGACTGCTGTCGGCAGGGCGGTTTTGCGTTGACTGCTTTTGCGACAGTCACGAAGTGAGCTGAGATGGTGGGAGCCGCCATACACTTTGACCCGCTGCGACGCTTCGGAGCCAACATTTCGTGATTGTCGTGTACCGAATACTGACGCATGCCGACGAACCAAGGCGCCAGCGCTAGACTTGCTCGAGCAACCAGAAGGAGACCTGTGATGATGCGCAAGACGCTCAATGCATCGCAGCTTCAGCAGGAAGTCGACCGGCGAATCCATCGACTGCCGGAAATCGTCGAGGATGGCGTCAAGATTCGTGTGCCGCGACCGCAGTTGCAAGAGGCTGACAAGACAGGCTGCAACTGGAACATGACCCACTTCGGCAACGCGGTCGGTTTCGAGCGCGACATCGAGGCGGTACTCAAGGCCGTGCGTGCGGAATACAACCTCAATACCGAAGTGAAAGACACCGGCAACCCGTTCGGGGACTAACCGCGAAAGACATCGATGCGTTGTTCGCTTTTGATGGCGTGGGCGCTCACGGTGCGCTGATCCGTGATGTTTCGAATGGCGTCACAACCAGCGCGGGTCGCGCGTGAACGCGACCGTCAGCCAGCGGTCCGGGCCCGATTCGCCGATCGCGCGCGAGATCCTGTCGCGGATCTGATCGAGCTGACGCACGCCGGCGTGCTCCATCGCCTCGGGCAACACGATGTGCACTTCGACGAACAGACCCCGGCCGACGCGCGTCGCATAGTGCGAGTGCTTGACAAAGCCATAGTCGGCGGTCAGTTGCCGCATCAGGTCGCGCAACTCGTGCTCCAGTTCCGGCGGCGTGATCAGCAACACTTCCTTGACCGCGCCGATCACGGTTCCGATCGGCACCGGAATCAGGACGAGCGTCAGGAATGCCAGCACGCCTGGGTCGATGTACGGCGTCAGGTGGCCGTGCCCGATTCGTTCCAGCAGCCATGCAATCGAAAATGCCAGCAACAGCGCCGCGCTGATGCACGCCGACATCAGCCAGCTCTTGATGTCGAGCCCGATCAGTTCGGAGTCGATCGCGCGATTCACGCGCCGCTCGCGCAAGAACATGACGAAGGCGAACGCGGCAACCACCCCTGCGTAGAAGATGCCCCAGCCGAACTCGAGCTCGTGGCCGCCATCGAGCAGGCCTTTGACCGCGTTGATGAATGCGTAAAAGCACAGCACCGACAGCAGACTGCCGTTGAACACGAGCACGAGCGGCTCGATGTGCCAGAAGCCGTGCTGAAAGCGTCGACTGCTCTCCTGCCGCAGCAGGCGGGTGACGAGCAGCGACAGGCTGCACATCGCGGCGTCAAGCGCGGAGAACATCCCGTCGAAGATGATCGCCAGCGAGCCGCTCAGAATCCCGACCGCGATACCGAGTCCGGCGATCATCACGGTGCAAAGCAGCGATTGTTTGAGGATGCGCTGTTCCAGGTCCGTTGCTTTCATGGTCTGAGTGGCCGCCCGGGGCTGAAAGACGTTCAGGAGTGAAGGGAGTATATCGGCGCGAGTGGCCAGAAATATCGCCGCTCGGTTGACGACTCGAAAACGCGACTAACGGTCAAGCCGATTGACGCCTGCGCGGTTGCCGGAGGGAGAGAGCGAACACTCGGTGTATCTGTGAACAGCGCGGAGACCAGTGCAATCTGGTGAGTGGCGCAGTCGTTCTGGAGATGATTCGGGATAAGGCGCGAGGCTGAACGATGCGCCATACCCCGCCGCCGCTACTTCAACCGCCCCGCCAGGAACTGCTGCAACCGCTCGCTACGCGGATTCGTCAGCACCTGTTGCGGATGCCCTTGCTCCTCGATCTTGCCCTGATGCAGGAACACGACATGATTCGACACGTTGCGCGCAAAGCCCATCTCGTGCGTGACGACGATCATCGTGCGGCCTTCTTCGGCGAGTGCCTGCATCACACGCAGCACTTCGCCGACGAGCTCGGGGTCGAGCGCTGAGGTCGGCTCGTCGAACAGCATCACCTCCGGTTCCATCGCCAGCGCGCGGGCAATCGCGACGCGCTGCTGCTGACCGCCCGACAGATGCGACGGATATTTCTTCTCCGTGCTGGCCGGCAAGCCTACCTTGGTCAGATACTTGCGAGCACGCTCTTCGGCTTGCGCGCGGCTCAATCCCAGCGCGCTGATCGGCGCCTCGATGATGTTCTCGAGCACCGTCATGTGCGCCCACAGATTGAAATGCTGGAACACCATCGACAGACGCGTGCGCATCGTCTGCAACTGTTTCGGATGGGTCACGCGTAGCGAGCCGTTACGGTCGGCGCTCGTGTTGATTTCCTCGCCGTTCAGCGTGATGCGGCCGGAGCACGGTGATTCGAGAAAGTTGATGCACCGCAGAAAGGTGCTTTTCCCGGAGCCGCTCGACCCGATGAGGCTAATCACGTCGCCCGCCTTCGCCTTCAGCGAGACGCCCTTCAATACCTCGTTGTCGCCGAACTTTTTGTGCAGGTCGTCGACCGTCAGCTTGTACATGCTCGTGTGCTCCATCATGGCGCGAATGCGCCCGGGTTTAATGCCCTTGCGGTTTCAGATAAGCCAGCAAACGGACTTCCATCTTGCGAAAGCCCCAGATCAGCGCGAACACGATCGACGCATACAGGATCGCCGCGATGCCGTACGCCTGGAACGTCGCGTAGGTCGCGGAGTTGACGTCGCGCGCCACTTTCAGAATGTCGGGGACCGTCGCGGTGAACGCGAGGGTCGTCGCGTGCAGCATCAGAATCACCTCGTTGCTGTACGAGGGCAGGGCGCGCCGCAGCGCCGAAGGCAGGATGATGCGCGTATGCAGCTTGAACTTCGACATGCCGTAAGCCTGGGCCGCCTCGATCTCGCCGTGCGAGGTCTCCCGGATCGAGCCGGCGAAGATCTCCGTCGCGTACGCGCATTCGTTCAGCGCGAATGCGAGCAGCGTGCAGTTCATCGCATTGCGAAAGAAGCTGTCGAGCATCTGGTGCGAATGGACGAAATGCAGACTGTAAAGGCCCGTGTAGATCAGCAGCAACTGAACGTATAACGGTGTTCCGCGGAACACGTAGGTGTAAAGCCACACGGGTCCGGAAAGGTAGCGGTTGCGCGACGCGCGCGCGATCGCGAGCGGCACGGCAAGCACGAAACCCAGCACGATCGACGCAACCAGCAGCCACAGCGTGATGACGAGGCCGGTGTAGTTGAAGCCGTCGGTGAACAGGTAGTTCTGCCAGTATTGACGAATCAGTTCGATCACAACGCGGCCCTCCGTACGCCGGTCGAGTAGCGCTTCTCGAGGCGGTTCAATACCAGGTTCGAAATGGTGGTGATGGCGAGGTAGATGGCCCCGGTCGTCAGCGTGAAAAAGAAGAACGACTGCGTGCTCTTGCCGGCGTCCTGCGATGCCTTGACCACGTCCGCGAGACCGATGATCGACACGAGCGCGGTGGCCTTGACGAGCACCTGCCAGTTGTTGCCGATGCCGGGCAGCGCGAAGCGCATCATCTGCGGGAACAGGATGCGGGCGAACACGCGCCGCGCGCTCATGCCATAGGCGAAGCCGGCTTCGATCTGTCCGCGCGGCACGGCGAGAAACGCGCCGCGGAAGGTTTCGGTGAAATACGCGCCGTAAATGAAGCCCAGTGTGATGACGCCGGCGAGGAACGGATCGATATCGATCTGCTCCATGCTGAACACGTCGGTCAGATCATTGAGCCAGATCTGGATGCTGTAGAACAGCAGCAGCATCAGCACGAGATCGGGCACGGCGCGGATCAGCGTCGTGTACAACGTGCCGATGCGCGAGAGCACGCGGTTGGTCGACAGCTTCGCGGCGGCGCCGAGAAGTCCGAGCGCAAACGACGCCGCGAGCGACAGCACCGCGAGCTTGATGGTTACCCACGTGCCCGCGAGAAGCAGCGGACCGAAGCCTTGAAAGAGCATGGGAGTGTCCTATCGGTTGGAGCGGGCTCATGAAGCGGGCTCTTGAAGCGGGCTCGTGGGGTCGGGCGCGGGCTTAACCGCCGTACACGTCGAAGTCGAAGTACTTCTTCTCGATCTTCTTGTAGGTGCCGTCCTTGATCATGTCGGCGATCGCCTTATCGAGCTTCGTCTTCAGATCGGCGTCTTCCTTGCGCATGCCGATGCCGGCGCCGCTGCCGAGGATCTTCGGATCGTCGATGTCCTTGCCGACGAAGTCGAAGCCCGCGCCGCGCGGCGTCTTCAGGAAGCCCTGCTCGGCCTGCACCGCGTCCTGCAGCGCTGCGTCCAGACGGCCCGACTGCAGGTCGGTATAGACCTGGTCCTGATTCTGGTACGGCACGACCTTCACGCCTTTCGGTTCCCAGTAGGTCTTCGCGTAGGTTTCCTGGATGGTGCCCTGTTCGACGCCCACCGTCTTGCCCTTCAGCGATTCAGCGGTCGGCAGGATGCCCGAGCCCTTCTTCGCGACGAGGCGCGTCGGCGTGTTGAACAGCTTCGACGAGAAAGCGATCTGTTCGGCGCGTTGCGGCGTCATCGACATCGACGACAGCACGCCGTCGAACTTCTTCGCCTTCAGTGCCGGAATCATGCTGTCGAAGTCCTGCTCGACCCACACGCACTTCGCGTTCAGACGGCGGCAGATTTCGGTGCCGAGGTCGACGTCGAAGCCGACCAGCTTGCCATCGGTCGCTTTTGATTCGAACGGCGCGTAGCTCGCATCCACGCCGAAGCGGACCGTGGACCAATCTTTGGCGAAGGCGCCGCTGGCAGCGAGCGCGAGGGCGAGGGACAAGGCGAGTTTCTTCATAAAGTCTCCGGGAGGGCTACTGCGAGGTGCGATGTTGTATAGACAAATTATCCCGGACAGGCAACGAGCGGCAATCGGGGTTAGTGCCTACGGGCGCGCGCGGAGGAGCGGAGAATAGGCTTGTAAGCCTTTGTAGATAGGCGAGACAGGCTGATTGAAGGGCTGCGGACGCAGCCGCGAATTTTGGCGTATACCCGCGGTCTATACCGTGGTTGATATTTTGTCCATACAACTTCGTTACGGCAACGCCCGCCTGGCCGTCGAGCCGGCGAAACAGCAACCCGCACTACTGATGCGAAGGCGGCAGATAGGTCATGTGCTCTTCGTCGTACAGCGCGTAGATCAGTTCGAGCATGCGCCGGATGTCGGCCGATTCGTCGAGCATGCGCATGCTCATGATGATGGGCGACACGAGGTTCTGATCGTCGAGGTCCTTGTAGGCGACGTCGCCGCGCTGCAAGCCGTAGACGCTCGCCGGCACGATCGCGATGCCTTCGCCCGCGCCGACGAGGCCGAGTGCGATCTGCAACTCGCGCGTCTCGTAGAGCCGCTGTGGCTTCAGGCCGCGATCGTGAAACGCGGCGAGCACCTGATCCGCGAAACTCGGCCGCGGCGCCTTCGGGAAGATGATCAGGGTTTCGCTGGTCAGGTCGTGCAGCGACAGCACCGGCTTCGCGTCGATCAGCGGATGATCGAGCGGCAGCGCGACGATCATCCGCTCCTCGCGCAGCACGACGCGCCGGATGCTCGGGTCTTCGTGACGAATGCGGCCGAAGCCGACGTCGATGCGGCCTTCCTTGAGCGCCTTGATCTGATCCATCGTCGACATCTCGTGCAGGCTCAGCTCGACGGTGCTGTTCTCGGTGCGAAAGCGGCGGATGATTTTCGGCAGCATGCCGTACAGCGTCGAGCCGACGAAGCCCACCGACAAACTGCGCTCGATCTTGCCGACGCGCCGCGTCATCGCCTCGATTTCCGACGTCTGCGCGAGCAGTTGGACCGCGTGCGAATACAGGAAGCGGCCGGCCTCGGTCAGCTTCAGCGGCCGCGAGTTGCGCTCGAACAGCTGCACGCCGAGCGTCTCCTCGAGCTGCTGGATCTGCCGGCTCAGCGGCGGTTGCGCAATGTGCAGCCGTTTGGCGGCTCTCGTGACATTGCATTCCTCGGCGACGGCCACGAAGTAGCGCAAATGGCGCAGTTCCATAGAAATACCTTCTAAGTATCGTCGCGATACTAAATCAGTGTTGGACGATGCAAATGGCGTAGAACTATCCTTCAGTTACCGTAGACGCCCCAAAAATTATACCTCCCGGGCATTGACGCCCGGGCCCGGTCCGAAGCTTCGCCCGGCCCCGGGGAGACGGCGCAGGCCAACCCTCGCACATGGATCCAAGACCAGCAACGAGTTCAGGAGCAGCAATGAGACATGCTGAAATCGCAACCCTGATGAAGGGGTTGTCCACCAAGGCCGAACGCATGCGCGCGACGCCCTGACGCCATCCCGGAGGCGCACCGCCTCCGCTCCCCCGACGTGAAAAGACCAACGGCCACCGGCCTCCCGGCAGGCAGGCCGCTTCCTATACGCGTGCATCGCACGCATACCGACAGTCCGAATCAGGAGACAGGCATGATTCCGATCTACCCGGATCACACTCCGCAACTGAAGAACATCGACGACTTTCTCGTGGAAGACCGCGAGCGCGGCGATTACCGCCTGCATCGCAGCGCGTTTACCGACGAGCGTCTGTTCGAACTCGAAATGCAGCACATTTTCGAGGGCAACTGGATTTACCTGGCTCATGAGAGCCAGATTCCGAACAACAACGATTACTTCACGACCTACATGGGCCGTCAGCCGGTCGTGATCGCACGCAATCGTCAGGGCGAGCTGAACGCGTTCATCAACTCGTGCACGCATCGCGGCGCGATGCTGTGCCGCCACAAGCGCGGTAACAAGGCAACTTATACGTGTCCGTTCCACGGCTGGACCTTCAACAACAGCGGCAAGCTGCTGAAGGTCAAAGACCCCGAGGGCGCGGGCTATCCCGACTGCTTCAACAAGGAAGGCTCGCACGACCTGAAGAAGCTCGCGCGCTTCGGCAACTATCGCGGCTTCCTGTTCGGCAGCCTCAGCGACGACGTGCCGCCGCTCGAGACGTTCCTCGGCGAGGCCGCGCGCATCATCGACATGATCGTCGACCAGTCGGAACAGGGCCTCGAAGTGCTGCGCGGCTCGTCGACGTACACGTACGAAGGCAACTGGAAGCTGACCGCGGAAAACGGCGCGGACGGCTATCACGTGTCGGCCGTGCATTGGAATTACGCGGCGACGACCAATCATCGCAAGGAAGAGAACGCGCGCGAAGACAAGATCCGCGCGATGGATGCCGGCAGCTGGGGCCGTCAGGGCGGCGGCTTCTATGCGTTCGAGTACGGTCACATGCTGCTGTGGACGCGTTGGACGAATCCCGAAGACAGGCCGAACTTCAGCCGCCGCGACGAATTCGCCGCGCGCTGCGGCACCGAGCGCGCGGACTGGATGATCCAGAACTCGCGCAACTTGTGCCTCTATCCGAACGTGTATCTGATGGACCAGTTCGGTTCGCAGATTCGCGTGCTGCGACCGCTGTCGGTCAACAAGACCGAGGTGACGATCTACTGCATCGCGCCGAAGGGCGAGTCCGACGAAGCGCGCTCGCGCCGCATCCGTCAATACGAGGACTTCTTCAACGTGAGCGGCATGGCAACGCCCGACGACCTCGAGGAATTCCGCGCCTGCCAGTTGGGCTACGCAGGCCGCGCTGTCGAATGGAACGACATGTGCCGCGGTTCGAAGCACTGGATCGACGGCGCGGACGAAGCCGCGCAAAAGATCGGCCTCAAGCCGGTGATGAGCGGTGTAAAGACCGAGGACGAGGGCCTCTACACGGTGCAGCACCGCTACTGGATCGACACGATGAAAAAGGCGCTGCATGCGCCGCGGAGCCGCGCATGAGCAACATCGCCATCACCGATATTCAGGCTTTCCTGTTCCGCGAAAGCCGCCTGCTCGACGACGAGCAATGGGACGAGTGGCTCGCCTGCTATCACCCGGACGCGTCGTTCTGGATGCCGTCGTGGGACGACGAGGACAAGCTCGTCACCGATCCGCAGCGCGAGATTTCGCTGATCTACTATCCGAACCGCCAGGGTCTGGAAGACCGCGTGTTCCGCATCAAGACCGAACGTTCCAGCGCGACGATGCCCGACACGCGCACGAGCCACAACGTCGCCAACGTCGAAGTGGAGAGCGAGGACAACGGCGTGTACAAGGTGCGCTTCAACTGGCACACGCTGAGCCATCGTTACAGGACGAACTACAGCTACTTCGGCATGTCGCGCTACGTGATCGACTTCAACGGCGCGCAGCCGCAAATCCTGAGCAAGTACGTCGTGCTGAAGAACGACTACATCAATCAGGTCATCGACATCTACCACATCTAGCCGGCGCGGTTGCAGGAGACAGGCCATGGAACACACTATTGCACTTCAGTTCGAAGACGGCGTCACGCGCTTCATCAACTGCCGCGACAATGAAACGCTGTCGGACGCCGCGTACCGGCAGAAGATCAACATTCCGCTCGATTGCCGTGAAGGCGCGTGCGGCACGTGTCGCGGGCTGTGCGAATCGGGCGCGTACGACATGCCCGAGTCGAGCTACGTGGAGGACGCGTTGACCGCTGAGGAAGCGGGCAAGGGCTATATCCTCGCGTGCCAGACCCGGCCGCGCTCGGACCTCGTGATTCGCGTGCAGGCGTCATCGGCGGCGTGCAAGACCGGCGTGTCGCGTTTCGAAGGCACGCTCGCGGCGGTCGAGCCGCTGTCGGATTCGACGATTCAATTCTCGATCGATATCGACGGCGCGAGCGCACCGAGCTTTCTCGCGGGTCAGTACGTGAACGTCGAGATTCCGGGCGCGAGCGGCGAGAGCCGGTCGTATTCGTTCAGTTCGGCGCCGGGCGTGACGCGCGCGGCGTTCGTCGTGCGCAACGTGCCGGACGGCAAGATGAGCGGCTATCTGAGCCGCGACGCGCAGCCGGGGCAGCGCATCGGCCTCACGGGCCCGTATGGCAGCTTCTATCTGCGCGACCCGCAACGTCCGGTGCTGTTCCTCGCGGGCGGCACCGGCATCGCGCCGTTCCTGTCGATGCTCGATGTGCTGAAAGCGAGCGGCAACACGCAGCCGGTGCGCCTCGTGTACGGCGTGACCAACGACATCGATCTGGTTGCGCTCGAACAGATCGAAGCAGCGCAGCGCACGCTGCCAGACTTCAGCTATCGCACCTGTGTCGTCGATTCCGCGAGCAGTCACGCGCGCAAGGGCTACGTGACCGCGCACGTCGACCGCGAATGGCTGAACGACGGCGACGTCGATGTCTACCTGTGCGGCCCGGTTGCGATGGTCGAAGCGGTGCAGGGCTGGCTGCGCGACAGCAGCGTCGAGCCCGCGAGCTTCTACTACGAAAAATTCTCGGCGAGCAACGTAGCATGACTTCGACCTTTATCGATCGTTTCAAGGACAAAGTGCTCGTCGTGACCGGCGCGGGCCAGGGCATCGGCCGTGGCGTCGCGTTGCGCGCGGCGGGTGAGGGCGCGGCTGTGGTGCTGGTCGATCGTTCGCCGATCGTGCACGAGGTGGCCGACGAGATTGCGCGCGCCGGCGGCGACGCGCGCGCGTTCATCGCCGACCTCGAAACCTATGCGGGCGCGGCGGCGATGACGGCCTTCGCCATCGATGCGTTCGGCCGCATCGACGCACTCGTCAACAACGTCGGCGGCACGATCTGGGCGAAGCCGTACGAGGAATATGAAGCGGAGCAGATCGAGGCCGAGGTGCGGCGCTCGCTGTTCCCGACGCTGTGGTGCTGCCACGCGGTGTTGCCCGCGATGCTCAAGCGCGCGAGCGGGGCAATCGTCAACGTGTCGTCGATTGCGACGCGCAGTATTTATCGCGTGCCGTATGCGGCGTCGAAGGGCGGCGTCAACGCGCTGACCGCGAGCCTCGCATTCGAACATGCCGGGCACGGCATCCGTGTCAACGCGGTCGCGACCGGCGGCACCGAAGCGCCGCCGCGCCGCGTGCCGCGCAATACGGCGCCGCAAAGCGATCACGAAGCGACGTGGTATCAGGGCATCGTCGATCAGACGATCGCGTCGAGCCTGATGCATCGCTACGGCACGATCGACGAACAGGTCGGCGCGATCCTGTTCCTCGCTTCCGATGAAGCGTCGTATATCACCGGCACCGTGCTGCCGGTCGGCGGCGGCGATCAGGGCTAGCGCGCGGCGGGCGCCGAACCGTGCCGATAGGCCGCGCGGCGATTGTCCTTCATACTATCGGCCCGGAACGACTCCGGTGACTTGCGGTGACTTGCGTTGACACGCGCCGCCGGGCGCACGTCGACGACAGCGGGCCGCCTTGACCCACATCGACGATGAATCCCACCCCTAGCCAGGCGCCGACCACGCGCGCCGTTGCGGCCGACTGGTCCGTGTCCGCCATCGTGGCCGGCTTTCTGGCCGTGCTGATTTCATACGCGGGCCCGCTCGTGATCTTCTTCCAGGCGGCGCAAGCGGCCCACCTGCCCATCGAGATGGTCGCGTCGTGGGTATGGGGCATCTCGATCGGCGCGGCGGTCTCCGGCATCTTCGCGAGCTGGAAGCTGAAAGTGCCGGTCGTGACCGCGTGGTCCGCGCCCGGCACTGCGCTGCTGGTCGGATTGTTCCCCGCATTGACGCTGCATCAGGCGGTGGGCGCGTACCTCACCGCGGCCGTGATCATCCTGCTGATCGGCGTATCGGGCTATTTCGACCGGATGGTGCGCAGCATTCCGAAGGGCATCGCCTGCGCGATGATGGCGGGCATCCTGCTGCAGTTCGGCACGCATGCGTTCAAGGCGGTGGCGTCGATGCCCGCGTTGGCGTTCGGCATGATCGGCGCGTACATCGTGTTCAGGCGCCTGCTGCCGCGCTATTGCATCGTGCTCGTGCTGCTGACGGGAACGGTGCTCGCCATCGCGCTCGGCGCCGCGCACCTAAGCGCGTTGCCGCTGCAAGTCACGCGGCCGATCTTCATCAAACCCGAATGGACGCTGAGTTCGACGCTGAGTCTTGCGTTGCCGCTCGTGGTCGTCAGTCTGACCGGGCAGTTTCTGCCGGGGATGGCGATTCTGCGCGTGTCCGGCTATCACACGCCGGCCCGGCCGATCATCACCGCGACGAGCATCGCCTCGATCGGCGTGGCGTTTTTCGGCGGCATCACGATCGTGATCGCCGCGATCACCGCGGCGCTGTGCACCGGCAAGGATGCGCACGACGACCCGGACAAGCGCTATATCGCGGGGATTGCGAACGGCGTGTTCTATCTGCTCGGTGGCACGTTCGCCGGCGCGATCGTCGCGCTGTTCGCGATGCTGCCGAAGGAGTTCGTCGCGATTCTGGCGGGCCTCGCGTTGATCGGGGCCATCACGACGAACGTGATGGGCGCGATCCAGGACGAAGACCATCGCGAGGCCTCGGTCATCACGTTTCTCGCGACCGCATCCGGCATGACATTCCTCGGACTCGGCTCCGCGTTCTGGGGCATCGTGATCGGCTCGTTCGCGTACCTCGTGCTGAACAGGCTGCGGCGCGACGCGGCGGCAAACCGATGACTCAGGGCCGCGCCCCGAGCGCCTGATACAGCGCGGCGGTATCGGCATAACGCTGCGCGGCGGCTTTGGTGCGATCGAGTCCGGTCTGCAATGCCTGGCGCTGCGTATCGAGCAGCGTCAATTGACTGATGCCGCCTGCCGCATACCGCTGACTCGCGATACCGGCGCTGCGTTGCGCGCTGCGTTGAGCCGCATCGAGCGCCTGCAACGCAAGCGCGTCCTGATCGAGCGCGCGCAGCGCGTCGGCGACCTGTTGCAGTCCCTGCAGCACGGTTTGCTTGTAGACCGCGAGCGCCGCTTGCCAGGCCGCCTCGGACGAACGCTTGCGCGCCAGCAGCTCACCGCCGTGAAACAGCGGCTGCGTGAGACCCGCGCCGAAATTCCACACGTTGAAGCCCGTCAGCAGGTCGGACACGTTGACGCGTTCGGTCGCCGCGTTGCCCGACAGCGTGATGCGCGGATAGAGGTTCGCGGTCGCGACGCCGATATTCGCGCTCGCCTGATGCAACAGCGCCTCGGATGCGCGAATGTCGGGCCGCTGCTGCGCGAGCGTCGACGGCAACGTCAGCGGCAGATCGGCCGGCAGCACGAGCGTATCGAGGTCGAGCGCGGCGAGCTCGTGCGTGGCGCTCAGTTCCGCCGGCGCGCGTCCCAGATAGATCGCGAGTAGGTGATCGGTCTGCGCGATCTGCGTGCGCAACGGCGGTAACGTCGCGCGGGTTTGCTGCACGAGCGTGCGCTGGCTCAGCAGATCGACCTCGGAGATACCGCCCGCGCGATAGCGGTGTTCAGCAATATCGAGTTGCTGCGTCTGGTTCGCGAGCAGCGCTTCGGTGACGGCGATCTGCCGCGCGAGCGACGCATGCCGGATCGCCGCCGTCACGACATTGCCCGCGACCGTCAAACGCGCGGCTTCGAGTTCGTATTGCTGATAGTCGACCTGCGCGGCCACCGCTTCGAGCGCGCGTCGATTCGCGCCGAACAGATCGAGCGTGTACGACACCGTGACCTGGGCGCTGTACAGCGTGAACGGCGCAAACGAGCGGCCCTGCGTCAGCTGGCCGAAGCCGAGCGCCTCGGGATCGATTTTCTCGCGCGTGGTCGACAGGTTCGCGTCCACTTGCGGCCATAGCGTGCCGCCCGCCTGCGCGCGATAGTCCTGTTGCGCTTCGTCGAGTTTCGCGCGGGCTTGCGCGAGCGTCGGGCTGTCGTCGAGCGCCTGTTGCACGAGCGCGTTCAGCACCGGCGAGCCGAAGGCGCGCCACCAGCCGTCGCCGGGCACATCCGTCGGCACGAAGTGTTGCGCGGCGCCGCCGGGACCGTCGGATGCGACGGTGCTTGCCGCAAGCGGCGCGGCCGTATAGCTCGACACGCTGGTCATGTCGGGTCGATGGAAATCCGGGCCGACGGTGCACGCGCACAATGCCGCGCTTGCGCAGAAGCCGGCGAGCCGGCGCATGGCGGGACGCTGGGACCAACAAGCCGCGCGGCGAAATACCACGACACGAAAGCCAGGAGCGGAACACATTGCAGGCCTTCCTCAATCGAGCGTGCGCCGATAGAACTTCACGGCGATACCCATTACGACGAACAGAAAGATCAGCAGTGGCCACACGTGCGGCCACATGTCGGCCCAACCGACGCCCTTGAGCAGAATGCCGCGCACGAGCCGGTTGAAGTAGGTGAGCGGCAACAGGTTGCCGATGTACTGCGCCCAGTTCGGCATGCCCGCGAACGGGAACATGAAGCCCGACAGCAGGATGTTGGGCAGAAAATAGAACATCGTCAGCTGCATGGCCTGCAACTGGTTCTGCGCGAGCGACGACAGCGTAATGCCGATCGTCAGATTGGCCGCGACGAACAGCAGGGCGGACAGATACAGCGCGATCAGACTGCCTTCGAACGGCACGTTGAACACGAAGCGCGCCGCCGCGACAATGATGCTGACCTGAACCAGACCGATCGCCACGTAGGGCACGATCTTGCCGGTCATGACTTCGAGCGGCAGTACCGGCGTGGCGAGCAGATTTTCCATCGTGCCGCGCTCGCGTTCGCGCGTGATCGCAAGGCCCGTCATCATCACCATCGTCATCGTCAGGATCACACCCATCAGGCCGGGCACCACGTTGTACTGGGTGATGCTCTCGGGGTTGTACAGCCGGTGCAATAGAACATCGAAAGCGGCGGGGCCGACCGCCAGCGACGACAACGGACCCGTCAGGTCTTTCTGCAACACGGATTGCGCGATCGACGGCAGCGCGCCAAGCGCGGTGCCCACCGCGGTCGGGTCCGTCGCGTCGGCTTCGACGAGCAGCGATGGCCGCGCGCCCTTGGCCAGATCGCGCGTGAAACCGACGGGGACGTTCAGCACGAACAGCACCTTGCCCTGCGCGAGCGCGCGGCGGCCGGACGCTTCGTCGGGCAGCGTCGACACGATGTCGAAGTAATCGGAATTGCGCATCGCCATCACGAAGCTGCGCGTGAATTCGCTGTGATCGGCGGCGATCACGGCGGTCGGCAGATGCTTGGGGTCGGTATTGATCGCGAAGCCGAACAGCGCCATCTGCATGATCGGCAGGACGATCATCATCGCAAACGTGATGCGGTCGCGCTTCAGTTGCAAAAACTCCTTGCGCACGATGCTCCACCAACGCATCAGCGAAAAACGCGGAAGGCGGCGTGCGGAATTCACGATGTCGGCTTCCCGGAAGGGGTGGCGTAATTGTCGGTCGAGCGGTTCATCATGAAGATGAACACGTCCTCGAGGCCGGTTTCCTGTCTTTCGATCCGCAGCGCCGGGTCCGAGTGACCCAGCTGGTCGATCGTCGCGTGGAGTTCCGGCGTGTCGGGACCGCTCACGTGCAGCGACGAACCGAACGCCACGGTCTGCTCGACGCCGGGCGAGCGGCGCAGCCGGTCGCCGAGCTCGACGAGGTTCGCGCCGTACACGGCCCACGTCACGAGCCCTTGCGAATCGATGACCTGTTTCGACGTGCCCTGCGCGAGCAGCTTGCCGTACGCGATATAGGCGAGCTTGTGGCAGCGTTCCGCTTCGTCCATATAGTGCGTGCTGACGAGCACCGAGATGCCGCGTGCCGCAAGGCGGTGCAACTCTTCCCAGAAGTCGCGACGGGCGCTCGGGTCGACACCCGCGGTCGGTTCGTCGAGCAGCAGCAGTTCCGGCTCATGCAGCATGCAGGCGGCCAGCGCCAGACGCTGCTTCCAGCCGCCCGACAGCGCGCCGGCCAGTTGCTTCGCGCGGCTCTGAAGGCCAAGCTGTTCGAGCGCACGGTCCACCGCTTCGCGGCGGTTTTTCATCTCGTAGATGCGCGCGACGAAGTCGAGGTTTTCGCGGATCGACAGATCTTCCCAATAGGAGAAGCGCTGCGTCATATAGCCGGTGCGCCGCTTGATCTGCGCGCTGTCCTGCACGATGTCGTAGCCGAGACAGGTGCCGCTGCCGGAATCCGGCGTCAGCAGCCCGCACATCATGCGGATGCAGGTGGTCTTGCCGCTGCCATTCGGGCCGAGAAAGCCGAAAATCTCGCCGCGCTGCACGCGCAGCGTGACGTCGTCGACCACGTGCTTCGAGCCGAAATGCTTGTTCAACCCGTGCACGTCGATCGCGTATACGGGGTCGCTCGGCTTACCGGAGGTCGCGGGGGAATTCATTGCAGCGTGACCGTGACGGGCTGGCCGGGCCGCAGCTTCGGCGCGTCGGCGATCTGGGGTCGGGCTTCGAGCATGAACACGAGCTTCGCGCGGCTTTCGTTGCTGAAGATCACCGGCGGCGTGTACTCCGCCTGGTCGGAAATGAAGCTGAGCACGGCTGGTACGTCAGCGGCGCAACCGTCGCAATGAATCGATACGCGACGGCCCGGCGCGAGCGAGCCGACCACCCCCTGGGGCACGAAGAAGCGCACCTTGACGTTTTCCGGCGGCAGCATGCGCACGACGGGGCTGCCGGCCGGCACCCATTCGCCGCTGCGATACATGGTGTCGAACACGAGGCCCGCGTGCGGCGTGTGCACGGTTTTCTGATCGAGCTTCCATTGGGCCTGGCCGAGCTGGGCCTGCGCCGCATCGACCTGCGCCTGTTGCGCGCGGATCTGCTCGACCCGTCCGGGCAGACGCGCGACGGTGAGCTGGCTTTGCAGCTCGCGCACGCGTGCGGCGCTCGACAGCGCGTTCGCGTGCGAGTCGTCGAGCTGGCTTTGCGCGATGCCGCCCGCGCCGAGTTGCTGTTCGTCGCGGCGGAACTGCGTCGCGGCGCGCGCCGCGTCGGCTTCGGCTTGCACGAGTTGCGCGCGCGTTACGTCGACTTCCGGCGGACGCTTACCGGTTCCAAGGTCGGCCAGTTGGGCGCGGGCCGAGGCCAGTTGCTCGTTGGCCTGTGCCACGGCCTCGGTTTCGTTGCGCGCTTCGAGCGCGAAGAGCGGCGCATTCTGCGCGACGGTCTGCCCGCGCGACACCGCGAGCTCGGTCAACTGTCCCGCTTGCGAAGACGCGAGGTACAGGAACTCGCCTTCCACATAACCTTGCCACGTGTTCGCCGGTGGTCGCGAACAGCTCGCGCACACGATGCAGAGCGCAAGCAACGCGGCGCGTCCGGACGAGTTGGCGAGCACCGTCATGACGGCTGCCTTTTCGCCCGGCGCACCGTCGACGCGGCCGTGCCTGTGGCCTTGGCCGCCGCGGTTGCGCTGATGCCTTGCGTGAGCAACGCGAAGACGTGTCGTTCGAGCGTCGCGCGATCGAACGAGGTGCGCGGATTCAGGCGCTGCCAGATTCTGGCGGTTGCCTGCGGCAGCATCACCAGAGCAAGTACCGAGTTGAACAGCAGCAATGGTTCGAGCCGCGGGTTCAACTGACCCGATGCGCAGCCGCGCGCGATGCTCTGGCCGAACGCGGCGAGCTTTTGCACGGGGATGTGCGCAAACGCGCGCTCGCGCAGCAGGCCGCCTTCGTTGACGATTTCGCGCAGCCATAGCGAGGGCAGCCACGGCATGGTTTCGGTGACATCGAACATGCGTTTGACGATGCCTTGCGTCAGCGCGAGCGGATCGTCGTGTTCGGGATCGACCGGGTCCCAGATCGCGCCGAACGCGGCGACGAGCCTTTCCTCGACCAATGCGTCGAGCAGCTTTTCGCGCGTCTGGAACCAGTAGTGCACCATCGCGGACGTGACGCCGCTCGCCGCGGCGATCTGCGCAACCGTCGTGTTGGCGATACCGCGCTCGGCGAACAGCGCCACCGCGACATCGAGCAGATGTTCGCGTGCGTCGAAGTCCTGCGGATGAGGACGGCGACCCATTCGTGAACGCGCGGTCTGGGGCATAGGCACCTGACTAATTGATGAATTAGTTAGTTTTAACTCATTGATATTAGGATGTTTTCTGGTGAGGAGAAGCAGGGGAAACCCTGGCGGCGAAATGACTTGAGCCATTCGCGGGCGCGACGACGGCGGCAGCATGGCAACGACCGGCGACGCGGTGGGCAACAAGATCAAATTCCGGTCTCAGCCGGAGAGCTTCACGCTGGCGCTGGATCGACTGGCGATGCATCTGGCGGACAAGCGCAGAAGGTACTCGCTCGCGGAGTATCTGCCGGAGCACTACCAGCGGCGGCTCGTGGAAATCATGGAACTCGGCGAACATGCCGGCACGTCGCCTTCGAGGCGGACAGACGAGGCGGTTTGCTGACAAGCTGCGCCGGGTACGGTGAGCAGCCGTTGACATTTGCCGGGATTCGCGAACGGAGGTCGGTACAACGTGTGAGTAAGAACATCTCAGCGAACGACCAACAGGCAATCGACGCCGCGCCGCATAGCGCCAGTCATAGATGTTTGAACACGCCGCACGCCAGAGCACGCAGTTCTTCGAACTGGGTGATGAGTTCGACACACAAGATAAAGGCCAGCATCGCAGGAGGTCCCGGATGGTGTTCGATCCATCGCAGTGCCGGAGTCGCGTAGCGCACGCGGATGGCATCTCGCGTCATGACAACGGTAATCACGATTCCCATGGCGGCGCCTGCCAGCAAATCGGTTGGATAGTGAAAGCCGGGATAGGCGCGCGGAAGGCAGATGAACAGCGCGGTATAGAGCATCGCCAGCACACCGATGCGCCGCCACACGAGGAAGATGCCGGTGGCGACCGCCATCCATAGCATTGCGTGATCGCTTGGGAACGAACTCCAGTCTGTCAACGCCGCGCCCTTGGTCGCGCCGCTTGCGAACTGCAGATGAAGTTTGGTGCTATAGACGGGGCGCACTCTGAACGGCAACCAGTGAGCCAGCAGTCTTCCGACGAACAGACCCACGACGCCGCTAAGAAGCGTCGCGACAACCATTTCGCGCCGCCATTCGCGGCGCTCGTCTTGCTGGAACCACATCCACCACAGCACGGGAATCAGTACCAGGCCTTTAAAGATGTGCAGGTCCGCGATGGCTTGTATGGATTGGGTCGCGAAATGGCCGAAGTGCAGGTTGGACAGATAGGTTTCGATGGTCGAATCGAAGCTGTTCATTTTCTTGGAATGAATATCTGCTGTTTGCAGCGGAAGGTCAGCGTAATCCAGGTAAACGGCGAAAAATGCGGCGTAGACAACGTTTGCTATCAAATTTTTTGGTTGATGAGCCGCCCGCCAGCGGGCTCATGGAATATGCCTTCCACCATGCACGTTTACCAGAGATATCGCGTGCCGCGCAAAGCGCTATGCCATCGCACTGGCAGGGGCACTTGCGCACTCAAGGAATTGCGCCGGCAATCGCTCGACGCGAGCCACGCGCGATATGTCGGTGCAAAGGAGGCGGCCATGTATGCCACTTACAGATTCACTATGCTCGCCAGTGTGATCGCACTCGGGATGACATCGCATGCAAGCTGGGCGGAGCAAACCGTCAACGCGACCTTGCTATCGGACTCGATCCAGCTCGGGACGCACAATGTGAAGGCGGGTCGCATCACGCTTGAAGTCAAGAATTCCGCGGACAACGACATGGAACACGAACTCGTTGTGCTCAAGACCGATCTCTCGGACGATGCACTCCCCGTCAGCAAAGGACAGGTTCTGGAGCGCAGGCTGAAAAAGATCGGCGAAGTCGAAGATATCGCGCCGGGCAAGAGCAAGCGCGTGTCATTCAAGCTTGCGCCCGGCCACCACGCGCTGATCTGCAACAAGCCGGGACACTATGCAGCGGGAATGCACACCGCGCTTGTCGTGATGCCGTAAACCTCCAGCCGAACCCGAAAACAGTTTCGCGAAAGCACGGCGCCATGCGTGACATGGGCCGCGCGAAGCGCATTTCCGCCGGAAATTTCTATACTTCCTCTAGCGCACAGTTCGAAAGAATCGAAGCGAGCACGCGGCGCGGCCGTCATGGCCCACGCGCGATTCGTATGAGGAGGGAGACATGGGACACCCCGCAACCGCCGCGCCGGCGAAGAACGGCCACGGCGAAACCTCACCGGCTCTCCCGGCGCTCGCGCTGGCGGCGCTCGGCGTGGTCTATGGCGATATCGGCACGAGCCCGCTTTATACGCTCGCCACCGTGTTCGATCCCAGCAATGGTCTCACGCTCAATGCCTTCAATATCGTCGGCATCGTTTCGCTGATCTTCTGGTCGCTGATGATCGTCGTGTCGCTCAAGTACGTCGTGTTGATCCTGCGGGCGAATAATCACGGCGAAGGCGGCATCATGGCGCTGCTCGCGCTCGCGGCGTCGTCGATCGTGTCGCGGCCGCGTTTGCGTCGTGGACTACTCGTGGTGGGCGTGATGGGCGCGGCGCTCTTCTTCGGCGACAGCGTGATCACGCCGGCCATTTCCGTGCTGAGCGCCGTGGAAGGGCTCGAAGTCGTCGAGCCCGCGCTGAAGACCTATGTGATTCCGGTGACGCTCGCCGCGCTCGTCATCCTGTTCGTCACGCAAAAACACGGCACGGGCGGAATCGGCGCCGTGTTCGGGCCGGTGATGGTGCTCTGGTTCGTCGTGATCGGCGTGGCGGGCGTCGCGAATATCATGGCCGCGCCGGTCGTGCTTTACGCGCTCAATCCGCTGGAAGGGCTCAGGTTTTGCATGCATCACCGCTGGCTCGCGTTCGTCGCGCTCGGCGCGGTCGTGCTCTCGCTCACGGGCGCCGAGGCGCTCTACGCGGACATGGGCCATTTCGGCAAGCGGCCCATTCGTCTTACGTGGTTCGGCGTCGTTTTTCCCGCGCTCGCGCTCAACTATCTGGGCCAGGGCGCACTGCTGCTAGCGAACCCCGGCGCGGTGCAAAACCCGTTCTACCGGCTCTTCCCGCAATGGGCCATCGTGCCGATGATCGTGCTGGCGACGATCGCCACTGTGATCGCGTCGCAGGCCGTTATTTCGGGCACCTATTCGATGACGATGCAGGCCATGCAGCTTTCCTTCCTGCCGCGCATGAACATCGTGCATACGTCGGAGCGCGAGATCGGGCAAATCTACGTGCCCGGCATCAACTGGATCCTGCTGATCGCCGTGGTTGCGGCGGTGCTGGGCTTTCGCTCGTCCACGGCGCTCGGGTCCGCGTACGGCATCGCCGTGACCGGCACGATGCTGATAACAACGTTCCTCACGTTCTTCGTCGTGCGTTACGCATGGCGCTACAACTGGCTGGTCTGCCTGCTGTCCACCGCGTTCTTCTTCGTGATCGACGCGTTGTTCTTCTCGGCGAATCTGCTCAAGATCGTGGATGGCGGCTGGTTCCCGCTCGTGATCGGCGCGATCGTGTTCTCGGTCATGGCGACGTGGGGACGCGGCTGGGAAATGATGCTGGCCGAAGCGCGCGTGCGGGCGGGAAAGACACCGCTCAAGCCGTATCTGACTTCGCTGCTCGAAAAGTCGCCGACGCGCGTGGGCGGCACGGCGATCTTCCTCACGCCGAACGTCGAAGCGGTGCCGCACGCGCTAGTCAACAACCTGCGGCACAACCGTGTACTGCATGAGCGCACGGTTTTCCTCAGCGTGATCACGAAGAGCGTGCCGTGGGTGGCCGAAAGCGAGCGCGTGCAGATCGAGCCGCTGTGCGCGGGCTGTTGGCACGCAACGGTGAACTACGGATTCAAGGACGAAGTGGACTTGCCGCGGACGTTGGCCGCCTACAGAGCGCCGGAACTCGCCTTCGATCTGGAGGACACCTCGTGGTTCTTGAGCCGCGCGGACGTCGTGCCCAAACGCGGGCACGGCATGGCGTTATGGCGCGAGCGGCTTTTCGCGGTGATGCTGCACAACGTGGGCAATATCGCGGCGTTCTTCAAACTGCCGGCCAATCGCGTGATCGAAGTGGGGGCGCGCGTGGAGATCTAGGGCGCTGGCGTTCAATGCCCGCCAATGCATGCCCCATCGCAGCGACCCTCCGATACCTCGGGTTTGAAACTTGCTACCAACGACCGCCCGCCGTTCGAATCGGCGCGCGCGTTCGCGGCGGGCAGGCATGGACGGATTCCCGCGCCGGATCGAACCAGGAGGCGTGTCATGGGAGACGAGACTCACCAGAATCACAAATACGACCGCCGCCGCTTTCTTGCTGGCGTAGCCGCAGTGGCCGGCAGCGTTGCGCTTCCGGGTTGCGGCGGCGGTGGATCGGTGGGAGACGGCGGATCGGGGGCGGACGGCGGCGGCGACCCCGCGCGCTCGATTACCGACATTCCCTCGCCCGACGCCGACGACCGCTATAGCTTGCCGCGTCCGGCGTTGCCCGCGCCGGCCAGCTCTGGCATCGACTTCATCGTGCTCGTCACAATGGAAAATCGTTCGTTCGACCATTTCCTCGGCTGGGTGCCAGGCGCGGAGGGCATGCCCGCGAACCGGCAGTTCAAGGACGCGTTCGGCGCGACGCAAACGCCGTTTTCGCTGTCGGCGAATCCGGCGTACGGGTATCAGGCGTGCGCCTACCTGGACCCCAATCACGGCTTCGCAGGGGCTCGCACGCAACTGGCTTCGGGTGCGATGAATGGCTGGCTGCTCACGCCGGGCACGAGTCTGCACCAGGGCGACCTGCTGCCTATCGGTTACTACACGTCGGCCGATCTGCAATTCTTCAAAGCCGTGGCGAGCAGTTACACGATCGGCGACTTCTACTTCAGCGGCATCCTGACCAGCACGTTTCCCAATCGCCTGTACCTGCATAGCGGCGCGACGGACCGGCTCGATGACCGCACCGACACGTCGTCGCTCGCGACGATCTGGGACAAGCTGAGCGACGCGAATGTCGATTGTAACTACTACTATCACGACGTACCGTTCACGGCGCTTTATGGCACGCGGTATGTCGGCATTTCGCGCCCGTTCGCGGAATTCCTCCTGAATGCGGCGACGGGGACGCTGCCGCCATTCTGCATGGTCGAGCCGTCTTTCACCGGCGAGCCGGAAGGCGTTTCCACCGACGATCATCCGCATGCGGACATCCGCGACGGCGAGGCGTTTCTCGGTCAGGTCTACGAGGCGCTGCGCACGAGCCCGACGTGGAGCCGCACGCTGATGATCGTCGTCTACGACGAATGGGGCGGCTTTCTCGAGCACGTGGTGCCGCCCACGAGGCCGATCAGCAACGACGAGCTCACGCTCGGCAACGACGGCAAGCTCGGTTTTCGCGTGCCGCTCGCGCTGCTTGGGCCGCGCGTGCGCGCAGGCGCGATCACGCGCTATCCGTTCGATCCCAGCTCGATTCACGCGCTCCTGCAGTGGCGCTTCGGCCTGCAGTCGCTCGGCGTGCGCGGCAGCGATCCGGCGACGGTCAATCTGGCCTACGCGCTCGATTTCACCGACGCCCCACGCACCGACGCCCCCGCGTTCACGATCGCCCAGGGGCCGTTCGGCGGAACCTGCCTGGGGGCAATCGCGCCGTCGCCATCCAGCTCGCTATCGGCGATCGATCAATCGCAAAAGCTGGCGCTCAGCCCGACGGCGGACCGCTTCGCGGATCTGCGCGCGAAAGCGGCTTCATTAGGATTCCGGACCGGAGGCTAACGGCGGGTTTCCGCTTAAAATGACCGGACCGCAAGCTGGCACCGGACCGGCGACCGGGCTGCGCTGGATTCCGAATGCCGGCGAGCCCGGGCGGGATGCGCGGTCTGGTGAAGGCTCATTCCTTAAGCGCAGTTTGTCAAGAACCGCTTGCGCGCGACATCGTTTTGCGAAGCGGGCCCCGCATTTGCTAGCGAGACCCCCTTGAAGCCCCGCCGTAGCATGCAGCGTGTGATCGGCACGCGCGGCGGGCCGCCTACGTCGACGTCACAGTCGTCCTTAACGGGTCCGCCGATGCCATCTCGTTACGATTTCCCCTGTTCGTCGTTTGTCGCGTGGCCGTACCGCCGCGCTGTCGCCTGCGTGGCCGCCGCGCTGGCGCTCGCTGCAAGCATCAGCGTCAGCGCGCAATCCGCGCCGATGTACACGCAGACGCAGCCGGTCGTGCCGCCCGTTACGCTGCCCGCATCGGCCGCCGCCGCGAATGCCGCCAGCAGCGCCGCCGTCCGGCACGGCGAAAACACGGATCATGCACAGCCGTCGCCGGTCGTGCCAACGCCACCGTCCGAGCTGTATGGCGAGCTGTACCGCGACGTCGAACTCGCGTATCTATACCCGGACAGCAAGACGTTTGCCGATATGTCGCCGAACCAGCCGCCGACGCAGATCATCGCCGACTACACCAGCCGGCGCGCGCAGCCGCTGTTCGACCTGAAGCAATTTGTCGAACAGCGCTTCACGCTGCCCCCGCGCGCGCCGAAGCGCTACGTGTCCGATCCCAACGAGAGCGTCACCTCGCACATCGATACGCTGTGGAGCGTGCTGCGCCGCGAGCCGGACGCAAGCGCCAACCCGTACTCGTCGCTGTTGCCGCTACCATCGTCGTACATCGTGCCGGGCGACCGCTTCGACGAGATTTACTACTGGGATTCGTACTTCATCCTGCTGGGGCTAGACGTGAGCGGCCAGCATGCGCTCGTCGACGACGAGCTGAACAATTTCTCGACGTTGATCGACCGCTATGGCCACATCCCCAACGGCAATCGCACGTATTACCTTAGCCGTTCGCAGCCGCCGTTCTTCGCGCAGATGGTGCAGCTGGTCGCGCGCAAAGAGGGCGATCAGGTCTACGCCCGCTATCTGCCCGAGCTGCGGCGTGAGTACGCGTACTGGATGGCCGGCAGCGAGCATCTCGCGGCTGGCAACGCGTCGCACCATCTTGTACGCCTCGCCGACGGCACGCTGCTCAATCGCTACTGGGACGAGCGCGCGGCGCCACGTGACGAGTCGTACCGCGAGGATGTGATGACGGCGCAGCAGATGCCGCAACGCGATGCGCAGGATTTGTGGCGCAATCTGCGCGCGGGCGGCGAAACCGGCTGGGACTTCAGCTCACGCTGGTTCGCCGACGGCAAGACGCTCGCGACCATTGATGTGACGTCGCTAGTGCCGGTGGACCTGAACTGCCTGATGGTGGACCTCGAACGCACGCTTGCGAAAGCCTACCGTGTGACCGGCGATGCAGGCCACGCCGAGAACCTCGAACTGCGCGCCCGCGTGCGCGCGGATGCAATCCGCCGCGTCCTGTGGGATCCGCAACTGCACGCATTCGGCGACTACGACTTCGTGCACGGCACGCTGACGCACCGGCTCACCGCCGCGACCGTGTATCCGCTTTACGCCGGCGTCGCGACACGCAACGACGCGCGTGAAGTGGCGCAGACGATCCGGCGCGATCTGCTGCGCCCGGGCGGTCTCGCGACGACGCGGACCAACACCGCCCAGCAGTGGGACGAACCGAACGGCTGGGCGCCGCTGCAGTACCTCGCGGTGATGGGGCTGCGCCGCTATAGCGAGCCGGAACTCGCGCGCGATATCGCGACGCGCTGGATCCGCACGGACGTCGCGTACTACCAGCGCACCGGCAAGCTGGTCGAGAAGTACGACGTCGACGCGAGCGACAAGTCCGCGGGCGGCGGCGAGTATCCGCTACAGGACGGCTTCGGCTGGACCAATGGTGTGCTGCGCGTGCTGATGCAGCTCTATCCGGATGCGGTAAGTTCGACGAAGCCGGCCGACCTGCCGGGTGGTGCGGTGGGGGTATCGGATGCGGCGGCATCGGCGGCGGCCGCGCCGCAGACGTCGCACAGCACGTCGCCCGCGGGCCACTAGTTGACAACGAGGCGCAGCCGGGCCCGCAAGTTCCGAAGAGGTAGTAGCGATACCAGGATGATGGGTTGACTGCCTGATGGCACTGCGGCCCGTTACGATGCTTTCGATAGCTCGAACGGCCCCTGATCACCCTGGAAAGTCTCGAAGATGAATCGCAAGCTCGACGTCCCATCGGCCGAACCGGTGCCGCCGCAGGCGCAGGCCGCCGCGTCCGCCACGGCCGCCCCGCCGGCCGACGAAGCGGCCGCGCATTGGCAGCGCAATCTCGGCGTGTGCGTGTTCGGCTCGTTCACGACCATCGTCGCGATGACGCTGCTGCTGCCGTTCCTGCCGCTCTACGTCGAGCAGCTCGGCGTAAAGGATCACGCGGCGATCGTGCAGTGGTCCGGCGCCGCGTTCGGCGCGACCTTCTTCAGTGCCGCGCTCGTCGCGCCGCTGTGGGGCAAGCTCGCCGACCTCTACGGCCGCAAGCTGATGCTGATCCGCTCGAGCCTCGGCA
>NZ_VZQQ01000379.1 GCF_014397785.1 Paraburkholderia podalyriae | reverse complement strand
GTGATATGCGGAGGATTGCTTATGAAACGAGCGAGTAGAACTGCTGTGCGGGAGACAGCGGAGTCTCGCCCCGACATTTCATCTGCCCTTTCTTGATCATGTGCATTAATTCGACGCCACTCAGAATGACGCGCGCGCAGTGGAAATCCTTGAAGCCCAGCATCGGTCGGGTGATGCGTTTGATGGCCCGATGGTCCTGCTCGACCACGTTATTCAGG
>NZ_VZQQ01000378.1 GCF_014397785.1 Paraburkholderia podalyriae | reverse complement strand
GGCCAAGGCCACCCGCCAATCGGCGTGGGCAGCGTGAGCGTGGACAAACGAAGCGGGAAACATGGCGGAAACCTGTCGAAGACAACAATAAATTGGACCTCCGCTGGCAGGGCATGTTCACCCTGCCGATGAGAAACCCGCGGTCAAGCCGGCCGCCGAGGCTGGCTACTACCAGCGGAGATTTCCGCCAAGATAAGCAGCGACCGCTTCCGTCAGCGCCATGC
>NZ_VZQQ01000377.1 GCF_014397785.1 Paraburkholderia podalyriae | reverse complement strand
GTCGCGAGCGGCTCGGGCTCCTGCGCCCAGTGATGCCAGTAAAGATCGATCATCAGGTCGTGCCCAGGGGCGAGCGCCACCAGTCTGCCGCCACTGATCAGCGGCCCGGCCTGCATGGCGGGGACCAGCCCGTAACCGAGCTCGTCCAGGATCGCATTGAGCAACGCCGCCGGCGAAGGAAAATAGTGTCTGGGGTACCGGCCGACCGTCACCCCGAAATGCAACCCGAAAAACA
>NZ_VZQQ01000376.1 GCF_014397785.1 Paraburkholderia podalyriae | reverse complement strand
AAGCAGACGCGCTCGTCGCGAAGCAGTCGTCGGGTGTTATCGAAAAGATTCGCGACTTGATGGCAGAACACGGACTGACTACTGCTGACATTGACGCGCACGCTGGTGGCAAGAAACGCGGACCGAAAGCCGCAGCTAAATCTGCGGTCATCGCCAAGCCGTCCGCAGCGAAATATCAGGACCCGAAGACAGGGGCTACATGGTCCGGACACGGACGCGCTCCGGGTTGGATTGCG
>NZ_VZQQ01000375.1 GCF_014397785.1 Paraburkholderia podalyriae | reverse complement strand
GTAGGTAATCGTCAGGCTCCTTACCCCGTCAGAAACCCCACCCCTCGCGGTGGGGTTTTTGCGTTTACGCGGCCGATATCGCGCGTTTCATCACTTTCCAATCCGCAGTGCATCCGCGTAACCCGTCGGTTTCCGATACGTTCGCCCAACGTCCGTGTCCTTCTGGCTCCGGTGGTCAGCACTTTCTCCAACAATCGCTAAGCCCGCTTACGCGCCGGCGCCCGATCTGGTTCACCTG
>NZ_VZQQ01000374.1 GCF_014397785.1 Paraburkholderia podalyriae | reverse complement strand
CATCAGCCCGCTGCGCCGCCGTATGCTTGAGGACTTGCGCATGCGCAAGTTCGCACCCAAGACCCAGGCCGCCTATCTGCGTGCCGTACGTCAGTTCGCCCGATACCTCGGGCGTTTACCCGATACCTCGGGCGTTTACCCGATACCGCCACTGTCGAGGACCTCCGGGACTACCAGTTGCATCTGGTCGATCACGGCGCGTCGCCGGTGTCGCTGAACGCCGCGATCAGCGCTCTGAAGTTCTT
>NZ_VZQQ01000373.1 GCF_014397785.1 Paraburkholderia podalyriae | reverse complement strand
AGCGAGATGAAGCGGTTCGTTCAAGGCGACAATCGTACACAAAGCTTTCTCCTCCCCGAAGCACTTGACGACTACGTCACGGACACCAATCCCGTGCGCGTAGTCGATGTTTTTGTAGATGAACTTGATCTTCAGAAACTCGGTTTTGAAGGAATCGAACCAGCGCTGACCGGCCGACCTTCGTACCATCCGGAGGTGATGCTCAAGATCTACATCTACGGTTATCTGAACCGTATTCAATCCAGT
>NZ_VZQQ01000372.1 GCF_014397785.1 Paraburkholderia podalyriae | reverse complement strand
GGCGGCCACGGCCATATCCACGTACCGATCACATATGGCCTTCACGCGATGCCACGACAGGTTCACCAGACGAGCCACAGCCGCAAATGTCATCTCCCGGCACAACGTCAGCACGAGCGCTTCAAACAGCAGCGTAAAGCCATCCAGCCTACCCATCCAGTCAGGCTCCACGAGCCGCACCGAGCCGTCCGGCAAGCGCACACGCGGCACCCGTACCTCCAGATAACAGTCAAACTGGAAGAAATT
>NZ_VZQQ01000371.1 GCF_014397785.1 Paraburkholderia podalyriae | reverse complement strand
GATCGGGGACGAAGGGCCGGACATGAACGTCAAGTCCTACGACGTGTCGGCTGCGCCTGTCCTGACAGGAACGTTCGGGGTCACGGGCGGATATCTTGACGCTACGACGGGAACGAAGGGCCAGGTGGGACCGAAGCGGTTCACGCGCGTAACGGGCCTCGGCAGGGACGCCGCTGGCAACCTCTATGTACTGAATAACCCGTGGGGCGGGACGTGGGATCTCGGCCGGAATGGTGGCACGGACCTG
>NZ_VZQQ01000370.1 GCF_014397785.1 Paraburkholderia podalyriae | reverse complement strand
AAGCTGGACGAGGCGGGGTTCGAACTCTTTGCATCGATCGCAACGAGTTACGACCGGCAACTGCATCGCGCTCCGCTTTGGGCGATTACGGAGGCCAGTGAAAGACTTGACCGCTTTATCGCAGGTGAACCAGATCGGGCGCCGGCGCGTAAGCGGGCTTAGCGATTGTTGGAGAAAGTGCTGACCACCGGAGCCAGAAGGACACGGACGTTGGGCGAACGTATCGGAAACCGACGGGTTACGCGGAT
>NZ_VZQQ01000036.1 GCF_014397785.1 Paraburkholderia podalyriae | reverse complement strand
CGCCCACACTTATCGGCTGTTAGTTTTTAAAGATCGTTCCGCCCAACCCGCAGCACCTGCACCACAACCACCGGCACCGCTTCGTTTGCGTCGCTGCATCTGCAGCAGAGAAGCGAGATTATGGAGAGCGGTCCGTGTCCCGTCAATACCCTTCCCACCATTTATTTTAAAAAGTTGAAGAGCTTAAAAATTGAGCAAGCTCGCGCGAGATTCCAATTGCTTAGACATCCGAGTTAATTTGCCGAAAACCAAACAAGGACAAATCAAGGTAGTTCGCGCACAGCTCAACCCACGACCCTCCCCAAAAATTAAAGTTTTACTCTTCCCCGCCGAGAACCAGATCATCCCGCAACTTAAATCAGCTGCCGAATATGGATCATCCCGTCGACGCACACGTCGAGGAAAGCCCGCCCGCCGCTGCATCGCCGGCGCTCGAGCCTGAAACGGTGCCGGTAGGCACGCCCCTACCGTGGCCGATCGTCGATGCCGACGGCACGTTGCTCTTCGCAAGCGCCACGACACTCGCGACCACCGACGAGCGTGCCTTCCTGTTTCAACACTTCCACCCGCAACGCGGCGACCTGCCTGGCCTCAGCGCACAACAACCGCCGGCGCCCACGGCCGAGCCTGAGCACGCCGGTGAACTGACGCTCAAGGAGATGCACCTCGAGATCGGCGCATTGATCGGCATGCGCTCGCAGCCCGGCAGCGGCGCCATGATGCACCCTTGCCGCATCATCGGTTTCGCGCCGAATCATGCGCTTTTCGTCACGCCGCCGATACAGCAGGGCCAACCGCTGCCGCTCACGCCCGGCGAGAATGTCGAGATCGTCGCGATCGCGAGTCAAGCCGTGTTCCGTTTCGTCTGCACGGTCGAAGCAGTCTGCCGCCTGCCGTTCGACTATGTGGTGTTGTCGCGGCCTGGCGCGGTCCGCCGGTTACGCGAGCGCAAATCGATCCGCGTCCATACGCACCTGCCCGTGCGGTTTGGCATCGGCGAGGACGGCGATACCTACGAGGGCCTCGGACTCGCGAACGGCATCAGCACGCTCGGCATGTCGTTGAGTGCGCCATGGACACTCGGCGAGGTAGGCGAGCGCTTGCGCATAGCGTTCCGGCTGAAGTCGGCCGAATACGATTCGCAGATCGAGACGACGGCCGTGATCCGCAACGTTCAGAAGGGCAAAACGCCTGGCGAACCGTCCATGCATGGGCTCGAACTGGGTCAACTCGATGCCGCTCAACAGATGGCGATGAAGGTGTTCGTGTTCGATCGTCAAGAGAATGTGCAGCACTGGTCCAACGGTCTGAAATGAGCGGTGCGGCTGGGAAGCGACGCACCTGCAGATGCAGCGGGCCGACCACGCTACGCACGCGTCGATCAGCCGATCAGGTCTTCCAGCGTCAACCGCCGCGCTCCCCACGCATTGGCGAGCATTTCACAGCGGCCGAGCCGTATCGCACCAGGCTCGAAATCGACGAATACGACTTCATCGGCGCCGGTCGGACGCGCGGGTTCGTCGCGCGTGCGGCCGTCGGTCAGAATCCATAGCCAACGCTGCTGGGCCGGCCGTCGCCGCGCGCTGCGCTCGAGCAGTTGCGCGGCGCTGCGCACGCCTGACGCGAGCGGCGAACCGCCGCCTCCGCCGACTGGTGCGAGCCATCGCTCGTTCCACCAGCGCGGCACGGCGGGGCCGAAGCGCACGTCCGCGCCCGCACCGCCGAAGCAGATCAGCGCGGCCTCGGCGCGCATCGCACTCGCACGGTCGAACAAGCTGATCAGCAGACCCTTCGCGAGCGCGAGGCGCTGGCCCGCCAGCATCGACCCAGAACAATCGAGCACGAAGCAATGCAGCACCCCGCCGCGCGGCATTTCGCGTACGAAGCGCAGATGCTCGCGACGTAGCGTGCGCCCGCGCATCGCGGCGAGCGTCGCTGGCCATGCGATGCGCCAGCCCGGTGCGGCACGCGACGTATCGCGCGAACCCGCCCCCGCCCCTTGCCGCCATCGAAAACCGCTGCGCGAGTCAGCGGCGGCGCCTTTCCGATGGCTCAGCGTTTTTTTGCGTCGAGCGGAATCACGCCTTTGACAGGCACAGCCGCCATCGGCTCGGGCGGCAGGTAGCCCCAGTCGGGGTCGGCGCAAGACGTCGTGGATGCAGTTGTATGGCCAGACGCACTGCCTGCGATGTCCTGTGGCCGCGCCTCGCCTTCCTGCTGCCGCTGGTTCGCATGTTGCGAATCATGCTGACGCCGCCGATGAAGCAGCACCGCATCGGCAACGCGCTCCACATGCTGCACCGTCACCGCATCCGCCCGTTCGAACGCGGCCAGCGCGCGCGCCGCGCGCAGCATCACGAGGTCGGCGCGCAGGCCGTCGACGGCCGCGTCGATGCATAGCGCGCTCACCCGCGCATGCACGGCGTCATCGAACGAAAGCAGCGGCAGCGCCGCACGCGCCGAGCGAATTCGCTGCACGTATGAAGCCTGCTGTTCCGCATAAGCGGCACGAAACCCAGCGGGATCGACATCGAACGCGAACCGCGCCTTGACGATCGCCTGCCGCACTCGCGGCTCGAACGCGTTTTGCAACTCCACCATCAGGCCGAAGCGGTCGATCAATTGCGGCCGCAACTCTCCCTCTTCGGGATTCATCGTGCCGATCAGCACGAAGCTCGCGTCATGACTATGCGACACGCCATCGCGTTCGACGGTATTCACGCCGCTCGCCGCCGCATCGAGCAACGCATCGACAAGCGCATCGGGCAGCAGATTGACTTCGTCGACGTACAGCACGCCGCGATGCGCCTTCGCGAGCAGCCCCGGCGAGAAGCGCACCGAGCCGTCGCGCAGCACGGTTTCGATATCGAGCGTGCCGATCAGACGATCCTCGCTCGCACCAAGCGGCAGATTCACGAGCTGCCCCTCCGGCAGCAGCTCGGCAAGCGCGCGTGCGGCGGTCGATTTCGCGGTGCCACGCGGTCCGCTGATCAGTACGCCGCCCAAGCCTGGATCGATCGCCGCGAGCACCAGCGCCTGCTGCAACGAGGCCTGGCCGATCAGCGCCGCGAACGGGAAACCCGGCCGCGCCGCGGTGCTCGCTACGGAGCCTACACTGCCTACGTCGTCCGTTTCTTGCATCGCTCCATCCATCCAAATGCGCGGGAAGCCTCGGGCTTGAGACCGGGGAGGGATAGCGCGGCGTGCTCAACACGAACCTGCCCCCGCATGTCCTTATCAAAAGCCATCCGTGGCTTGAAGATGGTATGCATAGCCGTCACCTCGCTGAACAAGCTCGCAGTAGCGGTGGCTGATGCCCTGAACGACGCCCGATGCCATCTGAATGTTGAACGAACCAGTTGCTCGGACGGCAACGCGTCCGAAATGGACGCCCGCCTTCTTTCCGCCGGGCACATCCGCCCGCACGTGATCGCCGGTCTGGAATCCATGCACCTGCTTCTGGCGCATCATGTATCCACGTGGGAAACCATCTCGGCTCAGGCGCGTACGCTGGTACCTGCCACGCCCGGTCGCCTGGATCTTCAACGACGGACGCTGCCAGTTCAGAACGCCCCTTACGTGTCCGACGCAGGCCGCATCGAGCGCATGAGTCTTCGGGATACCGTGGGCGATGCGGTTAAACTTTGTACGACCGCCGGAGGCGATTTCGAGCGGCAGACCTGTCGCGTGCAGCGCATTGGCGAGTGCCCAGCGCGTGGCGTTGACCGCGGCGGCATCCCTCAACGGGCGAGAAGCAGTCGCGAGAATGCGGGCCAGCCGCTTCGGGTCCCCGACGTACTCGCGCACGCCGAGTGAACCCTTGTGCTGATTGCAGTCGCTGCATGCGAGCCCGAGATTGGCGATGCTGTTGCTGCCATTGCGAGCCCGAGCCGTCAAATGTTCGATCTGCAAGGGACGACCTCGAGCATCACAGTAGATGCACATCCGGTCCCACTTCTCCAGCAAATACTCGCGGAGCTCGTATCCTGCCAGTCTGCCCTGCTGATACTCGATGCCCGAGATTCCCGGGTTTTCAAGCGCCTGCATGTCAAAGCGCACCAGTTCCGACGAGAGAGCCGTGATCGGCGCCCAGCAACAGATACGGTTCACCCACGCAATCGTCGTGTCCACGCGATGACAAAGACTCGGCGGCAGCCAGCCCTCGGGTCTCCTGCGGTTCAGGAAGCGCGGTGTGCGGTAGCGCAGATTCGCACCGCGCCGGCGCCGACGAAACGCCCGCCGAGCCGTGAGCGCCTCACTGATCTGTCTGCCGCGGTGAACCAGTTCGAAGAGGTTCAGCACGATTACAGCGTGCTCAGCGTCGCTCACCAGCGCGACGCCGGTGACCTTGCTGCCGGGATCAAGCTTGACGCGCAGCGGTTGAAGCGAGCAGGCTTCCGCCTTTCGGTCTACGAGTCGAATCACGAACGGTATGACGCGATGCACGCGCGCACGACGCCGTGCGAGCAACAGCCTCGCACGCTTCTCACTGCAGGGCATCAACGGCGTGCCACTTCGATCCAGAACAAACACCGACATATCGGTTCCTGTAGAAACATTGCCCTTACGGGCCTGGTGACGCTTCCCTTGGGGGGAAGTCTCCCCTCGACCATGTAGCGCAGCAGGTGTCAGCGATGTCGCTGACCGGAACGATCCGTTTCGTGCTTCCCCGGTCGCTTGTCTGCAACCGTCCCTTCCAGAGCCTGACGCTGAGGAAGCACGTCAGGGTGGGTCTGCTGTGCCAAAGGCGCTAGCCTTCAGCGTCGTCTTCTGCGCAACGTAGCGCCTCGCGGCGCTCGGTCTGGTCAACCCGAGCCTGATTCAACGCTTCAAGCTCCGCCGCTAGGAGGCGGGGTAAGTTGACGTTTGTCTTCCTTCGATCTGCTCTTCACTCGCGAGCATATGCGTTTCGACCCGCTCCCGATAGTCCCCCGGTTCCCGCCACAGCCCCCGCTGCATCGCTTCGAGCAAACGCTCGCAGATCGAATGCAGCGCATGCGGATTGTGCCGTTGCATGAACGCGCGCGTATCGGCGTCATTCAGATAGGCATCGGCGACGAGCGCGTATTGATGATCCGCGATCACGCGCGCGGTCGCGTCGTAGCCGTACAGATAATCGACGGTCGCGGCGATCTCGGCCGCGCCCTTGTAGCCGTGGCGCTTCACGCCGTCGAGCCATTTCGGATTGACCACGCGCGAGCGGATCACGCACGCGATCTCCTGCTGCAACGTCCGCACGCGCGGCGCGGCCGGATTGCTGTGATCCGCGTGATAGACGCGCGGCTGCTGACCGGCCAGGTGCCGCACCGCCGCGACCATGCCGCCCTGGAACTGGTAGTAGTCGTTCGAATCGAGCACGTCGTGCTCGCGGTTGTCCTGGTTCTGCAGCACGACGTCCATCGCCGCGAGACGCGCGCCGAACGCTTGATGCGCTTGCTCGCCCGCGCTTTTCTGCGCGTACGCGTAGCCGCCCCACGCCTGATACGCGTTCGCGAGATCGGCATCGGTCTGCCATTGGCGCGAGTCGATCATCTGTTGCAGACCCGCGCCGTACGTGCCCGGCCGCGCGCTGAACACGCGCCAGCCGGCGCGCTTGCGCGCTTCGACCGGGGCCATGCCGCGCGCGATCAACGCATCGCGTTCGCGCTGCACGCGCGCGCGAACCGGATTCAGCTGCGCGGGCTCGTCGAGTTCGGCAACCGCTTGCACGGCCGCGTCGAACAGATGCATCACGTTAGCGAACGCATCGCGAAAGAAACCGGATACGCGCAACGTGACGTCGATACGCGGCCGGTCGAACGCGTCGATCGGCATGATCTCGAAGTCCGTCACACGGTGGCTGCCCGGCGCCCATTTCGGCCGCACGCCGAGCAGCGCGAGCGCCTGCGCGATATCGTCGCCGCCGGTGCGCATCGTCGCGGTGCCCCAGACCGACAGGCCGATCGCGCGGGGATAATCGCCGTGCTCCTGCAGATGCCGCTCGATCAGTTGCTGCGCCGATTTCAGGCCGAGTGCCCACGCGGCTTGCGTCGGCACCGCGCGCGTGTCGACCGAATAGAAGTTGCGGCCGGTGGGCAGCACGTCGGGCCGACCACGCGACGGCGAACCGCTCGGACCTGGCGGCACGAAACGTCCTTCGAGGCCGCGCTTCAGCTGCGTCATTTCCTGCGGGCCGCAGGCGTCGAGACGCGGCAGCACGTCGTCGCGCAGGCGTGCGATCACCTGTGCCGCTTGCGGCAGACTTTCGTCGGCTACGGGGACGGCCTGCGAACGATCCGCGTCATCGCAATCGACACCGCAGACGCCGCGCAACAGCTCGCCCGCGAGCAACTCCAACCGCTCGCGCGTATCGCCGTAATGTCGCCACGGTGCATCGCTGACCCGCTGCAATACCTCGGGTCGCGGGCCGTCCCATGCGGCGGCCCAATCCACCGTCAACGGGTCGAACCGATGATCGATGCGCAGATCGCGCGCCAGCGCGTCGACGAGCCCCGCCTTGCCGCCCTGCCCATCGCCGACCGGAAAGCGCCCGAGCGCGAGCAGCGTGTCGCGCCGCTGCACGCCGCGCGGCGAGTGCCCGAACGTATGCAGGCCATCGCGAATCTGCGCTTCCTTCAGCTCGCACAGCCACGCATCGACCCGTGTGAGCAGCGCGTCTTCATCGTCCTGTCCGTTCGGCGCCGCGAGACTCAGCTCTTCGTGCAGCCGATGCTCGACGATCGTCGTCAGAATCGTGCGACGCAAGAGCTTCGCGCGACGCGAATCGACCATCAATGCTTCGTAGTATTCGTCGACCTGGCGTTCGAGGTCCTGCAGCGGCCCATAGTTTTCGGCGCGTGTAAGCGGTGGCATCAGATGATCGATGATCACCGCCTGCGCGCGCCGCTTCGCCTGGCTGCCTTCGCCGGGATCATTGACGATGAACGGATACAGATGCGGCATCGGCCCGAGAATCAGATCGGGCCAGCACGCGTCGCTCAAGGCGACGCTCTTGCCCGGCAGCCACTCCAGGTTGCCGTGCTTGCCGACGTGCACGAGCGCGTCGATGCCGAACTGATGGCGCAGCCAGAAATAGAACGCGAGATACGCATGCGGCGGTACGAGCTCCGCGTCGTGATAGCTCGCGTAGTCGCCTTGCTCGCGCGAACGCGAAGGCTGGATGCCGACGAACACCTGGCCGCAGCGCCAGCCGGCGATCATGAAGCGGCCGCGCCGCAGCGTGGGGTCCTGCTCGGGCTTGCCCCAGCGCGCGTTCAACGCGTCGCGCACGCTGGTCGGCAATGCGTTGAAATGCGCGAGATAGTCGTCGAGTGCAAGGCTTTGCAGGGCCGGACGCAGATCGCGCACCACCGGATCGTTGGTCACGCCTTCGGTCAGCCGGTTCAACAATGCGTCGCCGTGTTCGGGCAATTTGCCGACACGATAGCCTTCGTCGCGCAGCATCGACAGAATGCCGACCACCGACGCCGGCGTATCGAGCCCCACGCCATTGCCGATGCGCCCTTCGCTCATCGGATAGTTCGCGAGGACCAACGCGACCTTCTTGTCGGTGTTATCGAGCGAACGCAGACGGCACCAGCGGCGGCTCAGCTCGGCGAGAAAACGCACCCGTTCGAGGTCGGGCTGATAGCGGACTACGTCGACCTGCGTATGCGCACAGCGATACGCTAGCCCCTTGAAGCTGATCGCGCGCGTGATGATGCGCCCGTCCACTTCGGGCAGCGCGATATGCATCGCGATGTCGCGCGAATTCAGGCCGTGATTGTCCTTTAGCCAATCTTCGCGATTGCCGCCGCTCAGGATCACCTGAAACACCGGCGCGTCGCCGGCGAGCGCGAGCGGCTCGGGATCGTCGATCGCGGACGCGGCGAACGCGGTCGTGTTCAGCACGAGCGCGGCACCATGCTGCGCGCACAGCGACTGCACGACATCGCGGCTCACCGCATCCTTCAACGACGTGATCGCGAGCGGCAGCGGATTGAGCCCTTGCGCTTCGAGCGCATCGATCAGCGCATCGAAGACCGCGGTATTGGCGGCCTGCAGATGCGCCTTGTAGAACAGGATCGCGACGACCGGCGCGTGCTGCCGCCAGCGCGCCTGCCAGTCGGCGACGGTCGGCGTATCACGCTCAGGGTGATACAGCGACGCGGCCGGCAACGCGCGCGGCGGCTCGGGCTCGCGTCCCCTGTCGAGCACGCGATAGGCGATGCAGCGCAAAAACGCCTCGGCGTTCTGCGGACCGCCCTCGCGCAGATAGCGCCACAACTGCTGACATAGCTCGGCGCTCGCGGTGCTGCGCGCGAGCAGATTCGGATCTTCCTGCAGATCACCGGAAAACATCGCGAGCGTTTGCTGTTTGCGCTGAGCGAGCGCGACCACCTGCTCGATGCCGTACGGCCAATACGTTTCGCCGCCGAGATGATCGACCACGACGACGCGCGCATGCTGCAACACGTCGTCGATATAGAAATCGATCGAGGCCGGCTGACGCAGATAGGTGACGTTTGCGAGCCGCACGCTCGGGAAGCCGTCGCCCAGACGCGGCACCACGCTCGCGAGCAGCGACAGCGTGGTGTCGGCGGAACTGAGCACGACGATATCGGCGGGCTGCTGATCGATGCGGATCACGCCCTGCGTATCGTCGACGAAGCCGCCCGGCGTCGTGCGCAGCAGATGCATACTGGCGCGCCCGTTATGCCGTCGCGTTCGACGTCGCGGCAAGCGCCGCGTCGAACGCCTGTTGCAGCGCGTGTCGATCGAGGTCTTCGCCGATCAGCACGAAGCGGCTCAACGCGCCTTCGCCATTTTCGCCCGCCTGCCAGCGCCGGTCGAAGTAGCTGTCGAAGCGCCGGCCCACGCCCTGGATCACGAGACGCATCGCCGCGCCCGGCAGCGCGGCGAAGCCTTTGACACGGTAAATCGTGTGGTTTTCGACAAGCGCCTGCAAGGCGGCGAGCGCCGCGTCGCGCGAGCGCACACCGGCCTGCACGACGACCGAATCGAATTCGTCGTGGTGATGATCTGGGTCGTCGGCGGAACCGTGATGGTCGTGACGCAGGTGGATCGTCTGTTCCGACGCCGCTTCGAGGCCCAGCAGCGTATGCAGGTCGAGCCGCCCCTGCTGCGCGCGTACGATCTTCACCTGTGGCGGAATCTCCGCGCGGATCGCGGCTTCGACCTCGTGCTGCCGCGCATCGTCGATCAGATCGGTCTTGTTCAGAATCACCAGATCGGCCGCCGACAACTGGTCTTCGAACAACTCGTGCAGCGGCGACTCGTGATCGAGATTCGGATCGGCCTTGCGCTGCGCATCGACGGCAAGCGGGTTATCGGCGAACTGGCCGCTTGCGGCGGCCGGCCCGTCCACCACCGTCACCACCGCGTCGACCGTGAAGCCATTGCGGATTTGCGGCCAGTTGAACGCCTGCACGAGCGGCTTCGGCAACGCCAGGCCCGACGTTTCGATCAGCACGTGATCGAGTTCGTCACGGCGTTCCGCGAGCTTCTCCATCACCGGAAAAAACTCTTCCTGCACGGTGCAGCACAAACAACCGTTCGCGAGTTCATACAATTGCCCTTCGGTCTCGTCACCGTTTTCATCGCAACCGATGCCGCAGCCCTTGAGGATTTCCCCATCGATGCCGAGCTCGCCGAACTCGTTGACGATCACCGCGATGCGCTTGCCGCCCGCATGCTGAAGAATGTGCCGCAGCAGCGTGGTTTTGCCGCTGCCGAGAAAGCCCGTGACGATCGTGACGGGAATCTTGCGCAATTGAGTTTGCATCGTGAGGTCCATCCGTTGGCGACGGCATGGCCGCGACAACGGAAATACAGAAAGCGGAGGTAAGGTCATGAACGCGCCGCCGCATCCCCGCGGCGTACGTTCTGCTTCTTCAGGCCGGTATCCGGGCTGGCGAAAGCGCCGCTTCCCCTTCCCGGCCGAGTGGTTTCTCGTCCAGTGGTGAGATGTCGACGCGACCTTGCGCGAGGACATCGAAGCCGGCACCGCGGTGCCCCGGCCATCGAGCCGGAACCGCTTTTCGCTTACCGTTGCGGGGACAGCACAGGTTAGCCGTTGCAGAGCAGGTGGCTCCCTGTTTCCCGTTTAACTGCATGCGCACGAACGCGCACGCGAGCACCCAAAGTGCGTGCGAGTGTAGGCCCGCGACCTTGCGCAGTCAAGGAACCCAGCGTGCCGAAAAGCACCGCCGACGCTTATCCGGCAAGGCGCCATGTGCTATCGTATGCGCGCGTTTGGTGCTCGCACATGCGTTCGCGTGTGCAGTTAAACGGGAAACAGGCAGCGCGTCGCGCGTTCAACCTGTGCTGTCCCCGCAACGGTAAGCGACCTGCGGCGCGCGATTCGATTCGCTCTCGATTCCGACGTGCCGCGCATGCGTTTTTGATGCCACTATCCCGCGAATCCGCAAACCGGGACGGGAAGGCAAAGCGCGTGAGGCCGCCAGCCCGGATACCGGCCAGACGCGGAGGCGGCGCCGCATGCATCCGTGCATCAGGTTGCGCCGCCGGCCGCCGGAATCCGCGGGGAACGGATGTGAAGGCGTAGCAGCGCGGCATCGCGCGTGCCTGGATTCGCAGTACCGCATGACCTCTATGTTCACCGCCGCGTGCGCTATCGCACGCCGCTTCTCTTCTTCCATCACCGCATGGCGCGCGCCGTGCACGCCGCGATGACGCGCGCCTGGCTGATCGGCGCCGGTCCCGGCGACGTCGAACTGATCACGCTGAAGGCCACCCGCGCGCTCGCGCAGGCCGATGTCGTGCTCGTCGACGATCTGGTGAATCCCGACGTTCTGCAGTTCGCGCGCGCCGACGCGCAAGTCGTGTACGTCGGCAAACGCGGCGGCCATCCATCGACGCCGCAAGTCGACATCGTCGCGCAAATGCTCGGGCACCTGCGCGCGGGGCGCAGCGTCGCGCCGCTCAAGGGCGGCGATCCGTTCGTGTTCGGCCGCGGTGGCGAAGAGTTGCAGACGCTGCAGGCCGCGGGAATCGAAGTCGACGTGATCAACGGCATCACGGCCGGCATCGCGGCACCCGCGGCTCTCGGCATCGCGGTCACCCATCGCGATTACGCGCAGGGCGTCGTGTTCGTCACCGGCCACGGCGCTGGCAGTGGCGAACCGGACTGGGCCGCGCTCGCCGCGACGCGCATGACGCTGGTGATCTATATGGGCATGCGCCGGCTCGGCGAGATCGCCCGCGCGTTGCTCGCGGCCGGCATGTCCGCCGACACGCCCTGCGCGGCGATCGAGTCAGCGACGCGGCCTGAGCAGCGTCATGTACTCGCGCCGCTTCGCGAGTTTGCCGAGGCGGTCGCGCGCGCGGGACTCGGCTCGCCGGCGATCGTTGTGATTGGCGGTGTGGCGTCGCTCGCCCTGGCGCGTGATGCGGCCGAACGCGACGCCGGCATCGCTCGCGAACCAGCAGCGAGCGCGACACGACACGGACACGGGCGCGCGATCAAAACGCTGAGCGTCGGCATCGGTTGCCGCTTGCACAGCGAAGCCGTCGATATCGAAGCCGCCGTACGCGCAGCGCTCGGATCGAATGCCTTCGAGCAGATCCGCGCGATCGCGACGATCGACACCAAAGCCAACGAAGCAGGTCTGCTCGAATTCTGCTCACGTCATCAGCTGCCGCTGCAACTGTTCGGCCGCGAGCAGATCGCCGCCGTACCGGTCGCGTCGCCGTCGGCGGCGGCACACACGCATCTCGGCGTCGATGGTGTGTGCGAGCCGTGCGCGCTGCTGGCGGCAACGGCGCCGGACTGCGCCACAACCGCGCAAAACGCGCGTCTGATCGTACGCAAGACCGCGCACGCCGGCATCACGGTGGCGATCGCAGCGGCGAACAACGCTGCCCTTAGCGACGCGACCCCATCCCATCCCGCCTCTCAAGACCAGGACCCTCGATGAAAACCGATCTGGAATCGCATCAACGCATGACCGAACGCCGCCGCGAAGGCCACGAAAAGAAGCAGGCCGGCGCGACCGTCGAAAAAGGCCTGCTGATCGTCAACACCGGCACCGGCAAGGGCAAGAGCACGGCCGCGTTCGGCATGGCCGTGCGGGTGCTCGGCCACGGCATGCGGCTCGGCGTCGTGCAGTTCATCAAAGGCGCGCTGCATACGTCGGAGCGCGATTTCCTCGGCGCGATCGCCCAATGCGATTTCGTCACGATGGGCGACGGCTACACGTGGAACACGCAGAATCGCGAGGCCGACATGGCGACCGCGCGCAAGGGCTGGAACGAAGCGCGGCGGATGATCGAAAGCGGCGACTATCAGATGGTGATCCTCGATGAACTGAACACCGTGCTGAAGTACGAGTACCTGCCGCTCGACGAAGTGCTTGCCGTCATCAGCGCGCGTGCGCCGATGTTGCACGTCGTCGTGACCGGACGTCACGCGCCGGACGCGCTGATCGAAGCCGCCGACCTCGTCACCGAAATGCGCGCGATCAAGCATCCGTATCGCGAGCAGGGTGTGAAGGCGCAGCGCGGCGTGGAGTTCTGAGCGTTGGCCGGCTCCCCCAAGGCGACTTCGTCCGGGGCGTCCCCCCAGGGGACTTCCTCCGCGGCGTGTCCCGCGCTGTTCATCAGCGCGCCCGCGTCGGGACAAGGCAAGACCACGATCACCGCCGGTCTCGCGCGCTATCACCGACGGCTCGGACGTCGCGTGCACGTGTTCAAGACCGGGCCCGATTTTCTCGACCCGATGATCCTTGCCCGTGCGAGCGGCGCGCCGGTGCTGTCGCTCGATCTGTGGATGGTCGGCGAAAGCGCGTGCCGTAACCTGCTCGCGCGGGCGGCGCAACAAGCGGACCTGATCCTGATCGAAGGCGTGATGGGCCTGTTCGACGGCACACCGAGCAGCGCCGATCTCGCGACCACTTTCGGCGTGCCGGTGCTCGCGGTGATTTCCGCGCAGGCGATGGCGCAAACGTTCGGCGCGCTCGCGTTCGGCCTCGCGCGCTTCAGGCCACAACTGCCGTTTCATGGCGTGCTCGCGAATCGCGTCGGTTCCGCCCGGCACGCGCAAATGCTGCAGGAAGCGCTGCCGCCCGGCTTGCGCTGGTGCGGCCACATCGCCGAGAGCGATCAGATCACGTTGCCCGACCGTCACCTCGGCCTGCACCAGGCCGACGAAATCGACGATCTCGAAGCGCGCCTCGATCGCGCGGCGGATACGCTCTCGTCGACCGCGCTCGCCGAACTGCCGCCGCCGGTCGATTTCGGCGCGCCCTCCGCCGAGGTGCTGCCGCGTCTGCTGCAAGGCAAACACATCGCGATCGCGCACGACGCCGCGTTCTCGTTCATCTATCCGGCCAACGTCGCGCTGCTCGAAGCGCTCGGCGCGCGGCTCAGCTATTTTTCGCCACTCGCCGACGAAGCGTTGCCCGCCGACACGCATGCGCTCTATCTGCCCGGCGGCTATCCCGAGTTGCATATGGCGACGCTGGCGGGCAACGCGAACAGCGCCGCATCGATCCGCGCGCACGTCGAGGCGGACAAGCCGGTGGTCGCCGAATGCGGCGGCATGCTCTATCTGCTCGACACGCTGACCGACGCGCAGGGCACGAGCGCGCCGATGCTCGGCCTGCTGCCCGGTCACGCGACGATGCAAACGCGCTTCACGTCGCTCGGCATGCAGCAGATCGACGGCGTCCACGGCGCGCTGACCGGCCACACATTCCACTACTCGAAGCTCGCGACGCCGCTCGCGCCGCAGCGCTTCGCCACGCGCGCGCACAGCGATGCGCCCGGCGAAGCGGTGTTCCGCGTGGGTCCGATTGTGGCGACCTATATGCACGCTTACTGGCCCTCCAACCCGGCTTTTACGGCCGCTCTCTTTCATGGCGAAGCCTTTTGACGACCCCGAGCGCGACGCGGTCTATCGCGCGATATACGAACGCCGCGACATGCGCCACTTCGTGCCCGATCCGGTCGATCCGGCGGTGTTGCGGCGCCTGCTCGACGCGGCGCATCACGCGCCGAGCGTCGGCTATATGCAGCCCTGGCGCATCGTGCGCATCACCGATGCGGCGCTGCGCACGGGCTTGCGCGACATCGTCGAACGCGAACGGCTCGCCACTGCCGACGCGCTCGGCAAGCGCCGCGACGAGTTCATGAAGTTGAAGGTGGAAGGCATGCGCGAATGCGCGGAGCTGCTCGTGGTCGCGTTGATGGACGGGCGCGAGAGACACGTCTTCGGCCGCCGCACGCTGCCGGAGATGGACCTCGCGTCGGTCGCCTGCGCGATCCAGAATATGTGGCTCGCCGCGCGCGCGGAAGGACTCGGGCTTGGATGGGTGTCGCTATTCGATGTCGACGCGGTGCATCGGTTGCTGGGCATGCCAGAAGGTGCACGGCCGGTCGCGATTCTGTGCCTCGGCCACGTCGACGCGTTCTATAGCGAGCCGATGCTGGAAACGGAGCGCTGGGCTAGCCGTCTACCGCTCGCCGATTGCGTGTTCGAAAACCGCTGGCGGCACGACGAGCCGGCGCAGGAATAACGGTACGCACGGCCCCGGCGATCCGAAGCTGCGTTTTAGCGGTGCAGCGGCTTCATCGCCTCGACGTTCGGCACACCGCTCGTCTTGTCGATACTGAGCTTCACGCGCCAGTCGTCCGGCGCGTCGAACGGCAGCTTCGCGAGCGCGGTTTTGACGAGCAACGGCAACGCATGCAGCGGGTCCGCATCGCGATCCATGAACACCGCGCTGACCTTGTAGCGCTCGGTGCCGCTCGCGTAGTCGAAAAAGCGCAGCGTCAGCGCATGCTGATACTCGCGCCCAAACAGCAGCGCGCCCAGACCGTCGCTGCCCGCGCCGCAATCCGCAGCCACGCAGTCCTTGCCGCCGATACCGATCGACGCCGGCCGCGTGCTATACGCGATCGACAGCAGATAATGCGCGGGCTTGCCCGCCGTATCGACGAACCCGTGTTTCGCCAGCTCGTCGCGCAGCAGCTTTTCGGCTTGCGGATGGCCGGCGCTGTCGTCCTGCGACTGCGTGCGCGCGAGCGAATAGGTCTGCTCGCCCTGCAGCGTAACGTTCCGATCGGCGCCGCTAGCGGAGACGGTGTGCACGTCCGCGCTCAGACCCGCGCAAGCGGTGAGGCTCGCCGCGGCCAGCGCGGCACAGAGGGGGGCGATCTTTGCCATTATTGCTTTCTCCCGAGTACATCGAATACGTCGAACGCGGCTCAGGCGCGCGGTGCGCTCAATTCGTCGAGCGGCGTGTCGTCGAGCGCGGGCAGCCAGATCGTAAAGGCCGTCCCCTCGCCCGCCGCACTGTCGACCTCGACACTGCCCCCATGGCGCGTGACGACGGTTTTGATGAACGCCATGCCGAGTCCCGCGCCGCCCACTTCCGGCCGCTCGGCCGTGTGAAAGCGGTGGAAGCGCTCGAACAATCCCGCCTGCTGGTCCTTCGGGATGCCGTAGCCCTGGTCGCGGATCGTACACGACACGCGCGGCGCCTCGCTGCCCGCGCGCTTTGCCGCCGGTTGGCTCGCGAAGCTGCACACGATGCGCGTGTCGGGCGGACTGTACTTGACCGCGTTGTTCAGAATATTGACGAGCGCGCGTGTCATCAGCGAGCGGTCGGCGCAGATCCAGGGATCGTCGGCGTCGTCGCGAGCTTCCGTATGCAGCGTGATGCGCTTCGCGTGCGCCTGCGGCCAGACTTCGTCGCTCGCATCGATCACGAGTTCGGTCAGGCTCAGCGGCTCGAGCACATAGACCTGCGATTCGGCGCGCGCCAGTTGCACGAAGTCGTCGGCGAGCGTCAGCGCGCGTTGCGCATAGCGTTCAATGCGCTCGAGCAGGCTGCGCGCGAGCACCGGCTCGGCCCGCGCGCGCTCGATCTCGACCAGCGCGATGATCGATGCCTGCGGCGAGCGCATGTCGTGCGACAGCAGCCGCAGCGCATCTTCCCGCTGACGCTCGGCCACATGCAGCGCCGACACGTCGACGAGACCGGCGATCCAACCGGTCGTCTCGCGCTGCGCGTTGGTGCAGGTCGCATAGCGCAGCAGATGGTCGCGCTCGTTCGCGTCGCGCACCTCGACGCCCTGCGCCATCAGCGCGGCGAACTCGCCGCGCGTCGGATCCAGCAGCGCCGGCCAGTGCGCGTGCGCGTACAGATTGCGCCCGCTGTCAGAGGCCGCCCCCGCATCGATCGTCTTGACGAGCGTGAGGCCGCCGAGCACGCTCTGCATCGGCCGGCCCTCGGGCATCGGCGCGCCGAGCCGCGCGAAATGCGCTTTCGCCGCGTGGTTCGCGATCAGCACCATGCCGTCCACATCGCTGACGAGAATCGGCTCCGGTACGCTATCCAGGCTGTCCCACACGAAGCGCGTCATGTCCTGCACCCGTTGCGCGGCCTGAGCCATCAGCGCCATGTGTTGCGCGAGCACGTCGCCGCCGAACTCGCGTCGGCGCTTCGGCGTTTCGGGCAGCAGATGCGGCTCGTCGGCGAGACGTTGCAGTTCGCCGCGCAGATACGCCATCGTCATTTCGAGGCGTCGCCAATTCCAGATCGGATAGACGATCACGACCCCGAGAATGGCCGGCACCGGCGATACCCACAGCCTGCCGCCGTAGAGCAGCAGCGCGCTGCCGGCCACCGCGAGCAGCACCAGCGCGCCGGTCAGCAATAGCGAGCGGCGCGGCGACAGCACGAGGAAGCCGGCGAGCAGCGCGGCGAGCGGCCCGAGCGCGGCCGCGAACACGACCCATAGCCCGACCGGTTGGATCTCGCGGCCGGTCAGCAGCGTGTCGAGCACGTTCGCATGGATGTAGACACCGGGCAGCGGACCCAGCTCGCCCGACACCGGCGTCGCGAAGCGGTCGTACAGACCCGCCGCCGTCACGCCGATCACGACGATGCGCCCGCGCAGCCGGTCGGCCGGCACCTTGCCGGCGAGCACGTCGGCGAAACTGAGCTTCGCGTAGTTCCCGGCATTCGGCCCGAACGGAATCAGGAAACGGTCTTCGCCGCCGTCGTTGCTGCCGCGCGCGGGTTCGTTCGTGCGGCGCGGCGGCAACCCGCCGCGCAGATGCAGTTTGCCGCGTTCCACCGCGTCGGCGACGGGCACCGTCAACTGCGGCCAGCGCGAGCCGTCGTCGCCCTCGAAGCGCGCGACGCTGCGCGCAATGCCGTCGCTGTCCACCTCAAAATTGATGTGACCGAGTCTGGCCGCCGCCTGCGCGAGCGGCGCGACGGGTTCCTCGACGGTGCGGGCGCCGCTCGCATTGGGCGGCGTCAGCAGCAGGGGCAAATAGGTCGGGCTCAGAGCGATTGCATGGGCGAGCCGGGAGTCGTCGGCGTGGGGCTCGGTGAACAGCACGTCGTAGATCACCGCGGCGGGTCGGGCCGCGGCGATCTGCTCGAGCAGCCGCGCATGCACGCCGCGCGGCCACGGCCAACGGCCCAGCTCGTCGATGCTCGCGTTGTCGATCTCCACGACGACGATGTCGGACAGCAGCGGCTGCGCGCGCAGCTTCAGAAACTGGTCGTACACCAGCCGATCGATGCCTGCGCCGACGCGCCCGAACGACGTCAGCAGAATCACCACGAGGCCGAGACAGCCAACGCTCACCCACTCGATCAGAAAGCGCCGGCCGGCACGCCGTCCGAAACGGGCGCGCGGATCGAGGCTCAGTCGCGTAGAAGTGGCGGGCACGAGGCGATGGAGTCGGGAAAGAGAGGACGGACCGGCCAGCAGGCCGGCCCCGAGAATCTACCAGCGTCAGCGCGCCAGCGTAAAGGAGCGGACCGGGCTGCTCTTTTCGTAGAAGCGGCCGTTGTCGAACTGCTCGGCGACGATCGTCCAGTAGTAGACGCCCGGCGGCAGATCGCTGACCACGAGTTCGCCGTCCGGCAGATCGGTGCGATCGATCACCGGATGGCCAAGATCGGCGGTCTTCGCGAGCACGAAGCGGAAACGCGTCGGCACGACGCTGTGGCTGACGAACCAGCGGAACTCGTAGTCGCGGCTATTCGCACGCTGCGCGGCCGAAGCGTCCAGCCCCAGCTGGCGGCGCTCGAACGCGTACACGTTCGGCAGGCCGTCGAGGCCGTTGCTATCGGTCGATGCGACGCGCACGAAATAGGTGCCGTCTGGCAGATCGCCGAAGTCGGCGTGCGGCGCGTTCACGCGCAGGTCTCGGACCAGATCGAGCTGATCGGCGTCGTGCGAAATCTGCAGCCGATAGCCGAGCGCGTGCTCGGCCGGGTTGACGTCGAACGCGACGGTCTTGCCGTCCTGCACGCGCGCCGGCTGCGCGAGCGAGGGGGCCGGCAACAGCTGGACCGGACTGCCGACCGCGCCGCCCGAGTTGGTGACGTTGCCGAAGCTCGCGTTGACCAGTTGCCCGGACGCCTGCAACGGCATGCCCGGCGCCGGCGCGGCGCTTCTGCCATGCTGCGTGGCCGGATCGACGCCGACCGCGCCGTCGAGCACGGCCACCGCGGTGGTCTGCATGCCGCCGTCGTAATCGACCCGGAAACGCGTGCCGCGCACCCCCGCGACGACCGACGGCGAACGGATCTGGAAGCGATCGTCGCGTCTCGTCGCATGCGTGACCTGGCTCTCGACTTCGCCGGCGCGCAGGTCGAAGATGCGATCGGCCGCGCCGGTCAGCGTAACGTGCCGCAGTTTGTCGATATTGAGTTCGCCGTTCTGCGCGACCGTCACGTACGAGCCGTCGGGCAGCTCCAGCGTCGCGAACCCGTTGGCGCCGGTACGCAAGCGATCGCCTTCGCCAAGCGTTTGACCGGTCTTCAGCGGCAGATAAGGAGTCGAGTCGAACGCGTGCTCGACCGGACCGCGGGTTGCGACCACGCGAGCCGTCTCCCGCTCCTGGCGCAGCCGTTGGGACGGCAGACGCAGCACGATGCCGGCCGGCATGCGGCGCGGCGCGGGCACGTGATTGACGCTGCTCAACAGCGCCCAGTCGGTCGGGTCGGCCATATAGCGAGCGGCGATGTCGTATAGCGTGTCACCTTCGTGCGTCGTATACGAAACGTAAACCGCCAGCGCCTTGGTTCCGGCCTTGCCACGCGCGGGCTGCGCGTGCGCGAGCGCGCCCCACCCGGTCGCGCCCGTTGCAATCAGACAGGCCACTGCAAGCCACGCAGACGCACGACGGCCGGGTACGGCGGCGCTGCTCGACGCCGCTGCGTCCACGCAGGTCGTCACGCCCCACCCGCTTCTTCTGTAGGTTCGTCGTCGTCGGCCGGCGGCGTATCGGTTTCCATCCGCTCGAGGCGGTAACCATAGCCGTAGATCGGCGTCAGCCGATAACCGTGCTCCGGGCGCAGACCGAGCTTGCTGCGCAACATCGACACGTGGGTGTCCATCGTGCGCGACGGGATGTCCGTGGCCTGCTTCCAGATCACGTCGAGAATGTGTGCGCGCGACAGCGGCCGGCTCATATGCTGGAACAGCAGCAGCGCGAGATCGAACTCTTTCTGCGTGACGGAGACCGGCGTGCCGCGCACGACGACGTGCTTGGCGCTGAGGTCGAACTCGAAGTCGCCGAACACTTCCCTGGTCGCCGGCGGCTTCAGGTAATAGGCGCGGCGCAGCAGCGAGCCGACTCGCGCGAGCAACACCGCGGCCGACACGGGCTTGACCAGATAGTCGTCCGCACCGGTATTCAGAATCGAAGTGATGTCCGTTTCGCGGCCGCGGCTCGTCATGAACAGCACCGGCAGGCGCCCGGACAGGCTTTCGCGCACCCAGCGCAGCACTTCTTCGCCGGACATGTCGGGAACGTTCCAGTCGAGCACGAGCAGATCGAACGTCTGGCGGCGCAACTGGCGCACGAGTTCGCGCCCTGCGCCATACGCGTGACAAACGTGTCCAGCGGCGGACAGCGTTTGACACACCAGATCGGCCTGCGCCGAATCATCATCGAGGACTGCAATTCTCATAAAACCCCACAACGCAACCGTGCCTTCATGGCTGACACCGGTAAACCGGCTGACGACCGGGATGACGGCACCGCGCCGCCGATCCGGCTTCCAAAAAAACTCCGGCTGCAACTTTTTGACTAATGGTCCCTCGCCGTACCCCTCGCCATGACGCTGCTTTCGCGAAATCGAAATGAGCGCATATATGAATTGTCATAGCGAATTATGCAGGGCAGATCATGATAATCGAAAACCCCTGTCTTCCCGCTTGCCACATACCGGCAATCCGTCGCGAAAAACCCTGATTGAAAAACGGTTGACGCGCTTTCCAGGTTCTTCTGGTCCGCCAGCACTGGCCGGCGCTCGCGGGGAAGTCACACTGAAGATGGCCAATCCTTACTGGAGCGCCTTTTGGCCACGTACGCTTATCCGCTTTAAGATTCCTTCGACGTACCCTTATTTAACAATTGCGAGGTCAGTATAAGAATAATCTCAAAAGAAATCGTTTAAACATTGTTAGATTTCGCCGCAGATCAGTTGCCATTCGAGGCAATCGGCCAGGGTCGAGCACGAGACTGAAAACGACGTCCAGCGACAGATCGCGGGCAAAAAAAATGCGGCGCCGCCCCTGTCGAAGCAACGCCGCCGATAAACACTACACACGCTCGCCGGGGTCTAACCGCACGAGTAACGTCACGTTAGCCCGGCCGAAAGTCGTCCTCAAGATGAAAGAACTGCCTTTGTAACCGCCGCCAAAGTAGTTATTACGCGCCGCCCGCAGCCCCCGGTTCGCAAGCCCCGCACGGCGCGAGGTCGAAAATTGGTATGAATTGAAGCCACGCGAAGCGGGATTTACAACCCAGACGTTTTGTTACAGTCTGGCCCCCTTTGGTGTTGGGGCCGCGCGTCAGAATGCCCGGCAGCCTCGTTGCGTCGCCGGCTCGCGCGGTCAGCGGGCGCCTTCGATCTCCGGCATCGGCGCGAACAGCGCGTCGAGGTCGTCGTCCGAAAACTTCGCGGCGCCGGCCGCGTCTTCCGCGAGAATGCTGTCCGCGAGCCCCGCCTTATGCTCCTGCAGCTCGACGATCTTTTCCTCGATGCTGCCGGCCGCGATCAGCTTGTACACGAATACCGGCTTGTCCTGTCCCAGCCGATGCGCGCGGTCGGTCGCCTGATTCTCTGCGGCCGGATTCCACCACGGGTCGTAGTGGATCACCGTGTCGGCGGCGGTCAGGTTCAACCCCACGCCGCCCGCCTTCAGGCTGATCAGGAACAGCGGCACCTCGCCCTGCTGGAACCGCTCGACCGGCGTCACGCGATCGGCCGTGTCGCCGGTCAGCATCGCATAGGGAATCGCGGCCTCGTCGAGCGCCTCGGCGATCAGCGCGAGCATGCCGGTGAACTGCGAGAACAGCAGCACGCGGCGTCCTTCCTCGATCAGTTCGGGCAGCATCGACAGCAGCAGATCGAGCTTGGCCGAGCGCATCGCGCGTTCGCCGCCATTCGGGGCCGCGCCGTCCGTGATACCACTCGCGATGCGCACGAGTCGCGGATCGCAGCACACCTGACGCAGCTTCAGCAACGCGTCGAGCACGATGATGTGGCTGCGCGCGAGCCCCTGCGCGCTAACCGCCGCGCGCACCTTCTGCTGCATCGCCGTGCGCACGGTTTCGTACAGGTCGCGCTGCGCGCCTTCGAGATCGACCGGACATACGATCGTCGTCTTCGGCGGCAGCTCCTTCGCGACCTCGTCCTTGCGACGGCGCAGCATGAACGGCCGAATGCGGCGCGCGAGCAACGCGCGGCGCACGTCGTCGCCATTCTTTTCGATCGGGTTGCGCCAGCGTCGCGTGAAGTCCTTCTGGCTGCCGAGAAAGCCCGGCAGCAGAAAATCGAACTGCGACCACAGCTCGCCGAGATGATTCTCGAGTGGCGTGCCCGTCAGACACAGCCGATGCCGCGCGCGCAACCCGCGAATCGCCTGCGCGGCCTTGGTGGTCGCGTTCTTCACGTACTGCGCTTCGTCGAGAATCAGCAGATGGTAGTCGTGCTCGGCGAGCACCTTCTGATCGCGCCACAGCAGCGCGTAAGTGGTCAGAATCAGTTCATGTTCGCCGATCAGCTCGAAGCGCTCCTTGCGCTGCGGCCCGTTCAGCACCAGCACTTTCAATGCCGGTGCGAAGCGGCGCGCCTCCTCGCGCCAGTTGTGCACGAGCGTGGTCGGCACGACGATCAGCGCGGGATGCGCGAGCCGCCCCGCTTCTTTCTCCGCGAGAATGTGCGCGAGCGTCTGCACGGTTTTGCCGAGCCCCATATCGTCCGCGAGCACGCCGGCCAGATCCTGTTCGCGCAGGAACTGCATCCAGTTCAGGCCCTGGTGCTGATACGTGCGCAGCTCCGCCTTCAGACCGCGCGGCACCGGCACTTCGCGCAGGCCAGGGCCGGCTTGCAGACGCCGCGCCAGCTCGCGGATCGAGTCGTCTCCGCTGAACTGCCAGCGGCCGGTGTCGTGCAGCGCATCGAGGCGGCCGGCATCGACCGCGGGCACGCGCAGCGGCGCGCCTTCGGCAAGCGCGCCGCCGAGCGAATCGAACAGATCGACCAGCACACGCACCACCGGCTTCAGACGATCGGCGCGCAGCCGCAGGCGCTTGTTCTCCTCGGTCTTCAGTTCGATCGGCTCGTCGTCGCGGATGCTCTCCAGCGCGCCCGACAGCCAGCGCCGGTCGCGCCGGAACAGATCGGCCAGCAGCGGCTCGAGCCGCACGTTGCGCTCGCCGACGCGGATGCCCATCTCCAGGTCGAACCAGCCGTCGCCGGCTTGCTGCGCGGTGCCGTCGATCGCGTCGATCTCGATCACGTTGTAGCGGAACTCCGGCGCCATCGTCACGCGCCAGCCCTTCGCGACCAGATCCGGCACCGCGTCGCTGACGAACCCGGACCACGCGTCGCTGTCGGGCAGACCGAGCATCGTGTCGGGCAACAGGCGCGACGCGTGCAGGTTGCGCGTCGGCACCTTTTGCAGACCGGTCTTGCGCAATTCCAGCAGACGCTTTTTCTCCGCGTCGTAGCGCCGGCGGATGTGGATCACGTCGCCGCCCGGCAGCGGCACCAGCGTCACGTTGCTGTCGGCGTTGATGCTGACGCCGTCGTAGTCGAAGCTCGCGGCGGCCAGTTCGACTGCGGCGGCGTTGCGCTCCGCCGCCTTCGCGGTCTTCGCCGCTTTCATCCCCTTCGCCGTGCCCGGCGGCACGTGGCTGTTCAGCGCCAGCACGGGCACCGGCTCTACGTCGATCACACGGATCGCGGGCGCGTCGTGGGTCGGCGGCAGCGGCAGCTCGGGCGCGATCTCGCGCAACACCGACGCGACCAGCGGCGCCTCGGCGAGCGAGATCGGCGGCATCGCGAGGTAGTCGGGCAGTTGCTGGAACGGCAGCGACAGTGGCACGACGCCCGCTTCGTTGGCGACGCCGTCTACGTACCAGACCGGCTCGGTCGGCAGCACCATGCTCGCGCGCGGTTCGGTGCGCAGCACCGGACGCAGGCGCTCGTCGGCGAGCGGCTCCCACTCGATGCGCCCGGGGCGGTCGGCGGCGCGCGCGAGCGGCGTCGGTCCGGCCTGGCCCGACGCGGTCCTGAAGTCGAAGAACAGGCGCCCGGTCGCGATCAGCTTTTGCAGCGTTTCCGCGCCACTCGTGCCACGCAGCACGAACTGGCCGAGATCCTCGCGCGAGCGGCCGAGCCACAGGCCGCGCAGGATCGACAGGTCTTCGTCGGACACGAAGCGCGGCTGCCTGAGCAGCGCGCCTTCGACGTCGCCCCAACTGTCGCCGACTTCGATGATCACGCCGTCCGCGTCGCAGCGCGCGCGATGCAGCACGACCTCGTGATGCATACGGAAACGCGACCAGTTGAGCAGATACGCGAGCGTTTCCTTGCGCGCGGCGGGCGTCTTGCGGGCGGCATCTTTTTCGGCGGCGGCGTCGGCCGCGCGGGCGCGCGCGCGAAAACGCTCGAGCCAGCTGACCAGTTCCGGTCGCACGCCGGGAGATGGAGATGAAGACGGCGATGGCACCGGCGGCACGCCCGGGATCGTAATCCGTCGTGCGATGAACACCTCCGACGCGGCTGGGTCGCTGTCGTCCTCGACCTGCGTGATGTGATCCATTTCGTCGTGGTAATCGAGTTCCGCGAGCAGCAGCGCCGCAACGTGCTTGCAATTGCGGCCGACCGGGCACGAGCATTCGCCCACGGCCCACGGCGACCCGCCATCGGTACGAAAGCGCACCCGCGTCCGGTACGGCTGCGGCTGCGAGCCCTGCACGTCGCCCGACAGCATCTCGCCATGCCATTTGACATTGCTGACCGCGCCCACCGAGCGCGCCTTGGCGACGGTCCGCTCACCGAGCCATTCCGCAATGCGTTCCCGATCGAAGAAAACTGACGACATCCGCGTGCATTCCTGTTCAAACCGGCGAAGGCAAGCGCGGGCGGGCCATGACCGGGCGCCGCGCGATGCTTGCTCGCGACGCCCGGCCGATTCTGTCCAGCTGCGACTTGCCAGTGATAACCGGCCATTTTACGCGTTGGACGAAAATCGCTGGGGCGGGCGATCTGGAGGTTTAGGAATGGTCCTGCCATCCGGCACCGGCGCACCCGTTCAAACCCATGCGCGCGCCGGTGGCCCTTGCGGCTTTAATGGGTGCCGACAGCCGGCGCGCCCGAGTTCGCGACGTGGCTCGCGGCGACCGCCGCTTGCGCGGCGAGCGCCTGCTTGCGCTGCTCGACCTGGCGTGCGAAGACGGGACTGACATCGGGGTACGACGCGTCGGTGATGTAGTCGAGACCATTCTGCTGCGCCTCGATCAGTTCCTGGTACACCTCAGCACGTGTCTTGCCCTGCGCAAACGCGCTAGACGAAGCGGCGAGAACGACGAACGACAAAGCGACAAACGAAAGCTTTTTCATGATCGACTCCTGAGACAGTTGTGCGGGTTCGCACCACGGAGAACCACGGGTCGGCGGCGTTTATTCCTCGATTCACGGTGTGAAGAAAACATGGCTAACCCGGGGAATAAATGCGCACCGGCCCGTGTTTGCCTTCTGATAGCCGCAATCAAAATCGCGCATGATCATGACCTCGACCCACCACCCCCGCGGCGCTCGGCCCTCCGAAGACGACATCCAGGCGTATGCCGACGGCACGCTGACGCCCGAGCTTGCCGCGTCGCTGCGCGACTATCTCAGCAAGCATCCGGCGGAAGCGCGGCGTGTGGCCTTTTATGATCGGCTCAACGCACAGATCCAGGCCACGTTTCAGACCACCGAGGAGCCCGAGCATGGCCACCACGTTGGCGCATCGCGCCGCTTGCGCAGGCGCGCGCGACCGGCCGGTCGCGGGCGCCGAACGCTGGCCGCGCTGGTCACGCTCGCACTGTTGCTGATCGCCGTCAGCGGCTGGCTCGCGGCGACTCAGGTCTCCGCGCAAGCGCTCGATAACGCCGCCGTGATGGCGCTCGCCGAAGCCACCGCGCAGCCCTTTTCCCCAGCATCGCCGACGCGCGTCGATCCTGTCGCACCGGATCTCGGCGCGATCGGCCTGCGCCTCGTCGAGCAACGCGTGCTGCGGCTCGGGCCATGGCAGCGCGCGAACGAGCTCGTCTATCTGAACGGCGATCAGCAGCCCGTGGTGGTGCTGTCGGCGGCGGCGCCGTTTGCGCGCGAGGAGCCGCAGTGGGCCGCGCACCGCATCGGCGAACTGCGGCTGTTGACGTGGAGCGCGCGGCGGCAGCGCTTCGTCGTCGCGGGCAATGCGCGCACTCACGGCCTGATGCGTGCCGCCGATGTGATGAGCGCGCGCTGACGCCGGTGCGCGCCGCCCCGCGGAATAAAATCCGTTGACAGGTGTTTGCAGTTCGAACGCATTGTGCGACGGAAGCCTCCGCGCCCGGCCCGACGCGAATCGATGCCGACGCAAGTGAAGCCGATGCAAGTGAAGCCGATGCCACCCCCAACGGCCCCTGACCGGATCAACCATGGATGTTCGTGACGAGCTGATGGAGCATGTGCCGCGTCTGCGGCGCTATGCGCGGGCGCTGATCAACAATCGCGAGCTCGCCGACGACCTCGTGCAGGACACGCTCGAACGCGCGCTCGGCCGCACCCGTCTGTTCCAGCCGGGCACCGATCTGCGCGCGTGGCTCTTCACGATCATGCACAACGTGTTCGCGAATCAGGCGCGCAAGGCATCGGCGCGCGCGGTCCACCTTGCGGTCGACGACGACAGCATCGCCGAAAGCGAGCTCGCGGTGCCGTCGGGCCAGACGCGATCGCTCGAAATGCGCGACCTCGATTACGCGCTGCAGCGGCTGCCGGTCGAGCAGCGCGAGGTGGTGCTGCTGGTCGGTCTCGAGGAGATGAGTTATGCCGATGTCGCGCTCGCGCTGAACATTCCGATCGGCACGGTGATGTCGCGGCTGTCGCGCGGACGCGAACGGCTGCGGGCTTTGATGGCGGGCGCCCAGCCCGGTGCGAAATTACAGGTGGTGCGATGAGCGAGCCGCAAATGCCAATCGGCGAAGAAGACCTGCACGCGTACGTGGACGGCACGCTGTCCGGCGAGCGGCGTGACGAGGTGGAGCGCGCGGTCGAACAGAATCCGGAGCTGGCCTCGCGCGTCAGCGATTATTTTTCGCTCAACGGTCTGCTTCACGAGCGCTACGACCGCGTGCTTAGCGAGCCCGTGCCGAAGCGTCTTCTGACGAGCGCGCCGCGTCGCGCGCGACTGGCCGCGAACTGGCCGCGGTTTGCCGCGCAGTTCGCCGCGCAGTTCGCCGGTATGGCCGCGGCGCTCGTGCTCGGCGTGGGCATCGGCATGCACCGCAACGTTCTGATCCCACCCGTTGCGATCGATCCACCCGGCACGGTTGCCGAAACTCAAACGGGAAATCGTGCGGTCAGCGCGGACAGCGCCGAAGGTTTCGCGCGCCAGGCGGCGCTCGCGCATGTCGTCTACATGCCGGCGATCGATCGGCCGAGCGACATGAACGCCGATCACGAACAGGACTTCGTGCAATGGCTCGCGAACCGGCTCGGCACGCAAGTTCACCCGCCGATGCTGTCGAAGAGCGGTTTCATGCTGTCGGGCGGCCGCCTGCTGCCCGGTGACGACGGCCCGACCGCGCAGTTCATGTATCGCGGACCGAACGGCGAGCGCGTCACGCTGTGCATCTCGCATCGTCGCGAGAACGCGAATACGACGGCGTTCAGGCTGTATCAGGCGGGGCCCGTCAACGTGTTCTATTGGGTCGACGGCGATTTCGGCTATGCGGTGTCGGGTGGAATCGATCGCAACGAGCTGTTGCAGCTCGCGCATGATGTCTATGCGCAGTTGACGGGGGCGGCGCCTGGTTGAAGCGCAGGCGTGCCGCGCCACGCGGTTCGCGCATCAACGTAGTGGGTTGTGCTGCTCCGACATCGCCGCGTCATCGCGCGCGGTGCCGCGCACTTCACGCGGCGTCACGCCCAGCAGACGCGACATCCACTGCGCCATATGGCTCTGATGCGAGAAGCCGGTATCGAGCGCGATCTGGCTTGCGCTGAGGCGTCCTTGCAGCAGCAGTGTTCGTGCGCGCTCCACCCTGCGCTGTATCACGTACTGATGCGCGGGCACGCCGAGCGTGTCGCGAAACAGCGCCTTGAAATGCGGCACGCTCAGTTGCGCGTGAGCGGCGAGCTCGTCGAGCGTCAGACGCTGATCGAGATGCGCGTCGATAAACTCGATCACGCGCGCGGCCGTGCGCGGCGCGAGCGTGCGCCGCCGCTTGCCGGACACGGGCTCGGCACCGATCAGACGCACCAGCATCGCCGTACACAGACTTTCGGCGTAGAGCGGATCGGACGCGTCGTCCGCTTCGAGCTCCGCGCGCAATGCCCACGCGAGATGCTGAAAGCGCGGATCGCGCATCTGAAAGCGCGGGCGCAACTGCGCGTCGGCCGATTTCAGCGCGAGTTGTTCGACGGTTCGTCGCGCGAAGTCCTCGGCAAACCAGATGCTGAAAATCGTGCAGGCGGCATCATCGTTCCACTGACCTTCGAGCCCCGCGGGGATCACGTCCGCATCGCCGTGCGCCTGAATCCGTGTGAGGCGGCGCGCGTCGCACAGACAGCGTGCAGTTACCGGCGCGCCGACATGCACGCCCACGCGGTGATGGCGAAACGCGGGTAGCCGATGCAAACCAGCCGACACGTTGACCAGCTCCGCACCGAAGCCCTGCCAGCCGAGCGCCCTGCTCGTGCGTACGGCGACGCGCGAGCCGCTATGCGGCGCAGGCGCGCGAATCGGGGTGACGGCGTTCATCGCGGGTCTCCTGAGTGTCCTGAATGACGGCGAGATGCCTGCATTGTGCGGTGTTTTTGGCGGCTTCGCCGGCGTGACGGAATTTCGTAGCTCGCGGGCGGCCGACGCGATTCGCGCGACTGCCGGAGCGTGGCTGCAAAAAATCATCCCTATCTGCGCAAAAAAATCCATATCTGAGCGCGCGGCGAGCGCGACGTCCCTACCATCAATCCAACGCGATCCTCAAAGGAGCACAACGTGTTCGTCATATTCGGAGCTTCGGGTCATGTGGGACATGCGAGCGCCGCCGCCTTGCGTCGCGCGGGCCACGAAGTACGCGCGGTGGTGCGCGACGCAGCGCAAGCCGAAACGCTCGCGGCCATCGGTTGCGAGATCGCGCTCGCCGACCTGAACGACGCGAGGTCGGTCGTGCGCGCCATCGACGGCGCGCACGCGGTGCAATGGCTCTGTCCGGTGCCGCGCGAGCATGACGATCCGGCGGCGGCGATGCAGCACATCATCGACACGGGCGTCGCCGCGTTCCGCGCGGCCGCGCCGCCGCGGCTCCTCGCGCTATCCGACTACGGCGCCGAGCACGTGGGCGGCACCGGCATCACGACGCTGTTCCACTACCTCGAAACGCAGTTGCGCACCGTCGCTTCGCCGCTGACCTTGCTGCGCGCCGCCGAGCACATGCAGAACTGGGCACGCGTGCTGCCGGTCGCGCTCGGCCGGGGCGTACTGCCGAGTCTGCACGATCCGCTCGACAAGCTGTTTCCGACCGTCGCCGCGCAGGACGTCGGCGACCTCGCCGCGCAGTTGCTGCTCGATGGCGGACCTGCGCGCGCGACGCCGCGGGTGGTCAGTATCGAAGGGAAAGAGCGGGTGAGCGTGCTCGACGTTGCGCGCGCCTTGGCGGAACTGTCGGGGCGGCCGGTCGTCGCTCGCCAGGTGCCGCGCGACCAATGGAGCGCGATGCTGCGCGGCGCCGGGCTTGGCGAGCGGCACGCGCAACTGATCGTCGATCTGTACGACGCGCACAACGCGGGCCGCATCGACGTCGAGGCGGGCATCAGCGAGCGACGCTTCGGCGCCACGACGTTGAAACAGGTGTTGGGGGCGCTGCTACCGCGCGTGGCCGGTGCCGAGACGGCGGCGCGGTGAGCCGCATGGAGGTCCGATCAACGAAAACCGCAATGCGACGGATGCGCTGCGTAACGCCTGCACCGCCGACGAACCCAGGCTCACGCGCCGAGCACTGGCTACGCGCAGCGATATCGCTATCGAGCCTGATCGGCTGGCGCGCGCTTGCAAACCTGCTCGCTGCGGTTCCCGACAGCAACGACGATTTCGGTGTGTTCTAGTTTCTCAATCATGGGGCGCGCGCGGGAAATGCGCCCCTAAGGCGCACGCTTCGTCACGCCTTCCTGACGAATTCAGACTTCAGACTCATCGCGCCAAAGCCATCGATCTTGCAATCGATATCGTGATCGCTATCGACGAGACGGATGTTCTTTACCTTCGTGCCCATCTTGATCACACCGCCGGAGCCCTTCAGCTTCAGATCCTTGATGACCGTGACCGTGTCGCCGTCCTGCAGGATATTCCCGGCCGAATCGCGATACACCTTGCCGGCCGTTTCAGCCGGATCGGCCGTTGCATCCGCAGCCCATTCGTGCGAGCACTCGGGGCAGATGTAGACGTTCCCGTCCTGGTAGACGAACTCGGAATTGCATTTCGGGCAGGGAGGTAATGCGCTCATGTGTCATTCCTGGTGCCAGGCATTGGCGTTTGCCGCCTGGTCAATCACGGATGCCGGCAGGCATCGCGCGAGATGAGTAAATCAACGCGTGGTCGAAGCTGGCAGCACGCGCTGCCGACCGGCGCGGCCTGTCTCGATAATTCCAGGCACGGAGAGAGGGAATCCAGATCTTATGCGACGGCAAAGGCCAACCGTCCGGTGAAGTCATAAGAACGGATATGTGTCACGCCACATATCCGTTCTGCGGGAACGTCTTCATGTTTCGCGGCAAATCCCGATTTGCAAATGGTAGTTGCAAAACTCCGCCACTACCTGCCTTAGCCCCATCCCCGTTCTTCCGGATGGCGACTCAGAATGCGACGCCAGAATTTTACACAGAAACTCAGAAAGCGCTGATGTGGAATCATCCAGAGGGAAGGAGCAGTCTGCGCCGACGGGTGGCACCTGGTTCCCCGTCGTGCAGGTTTCGTCATTAACAGTTCAGGCTGTTCACCGTCAGTTTGAAGTCGCGCGCGCGATGTGCCGGCTCGAATTTGGAGTGGCGTTGCACGCTCACGTCGCTACTGGCTGCATCTCGGTTGCGTCGGCAAACGCTGTCCGACCCGCACCGAGCGATTTCGCCCGGTACATTGCGCTATCAGCAGCGCGTATCAATGTTCGGGCATCAAGACCAACGCCTTCGGCGCCTTCCGCCAGCATGCACACTCCAATGCTGGCGGAGACGGCAACCGGATGTCCACCAACGGTCCGCACGCCGCTCAGGATGGCATGAATACCGTCGGCAATTTTTCGCGCGCCTTCCCTACCATTTACGTGGTGGGCAAGGACCACAAACTCATCTCCGCCCAATCGAGCAGGCATGTCACCGCGGCGCATCCGGCTTACCAGAGCCGTGGCAAAACTCCGTAGCAATTCGTCCCCTACTGCATGCCCGTGGGAGTCGTTCACTTCCTTGAAACCGTCCAGGTCGATGAGAAACAAAGCAGTCTGACCGGCTGCGGCGCCTCGAGCGACCCGCGTCCGGGCAATCGCCTGCTCGAGCCGGATGCGATTGCTCAGCCCCGTCAGCGGGTCGGTCGCACCTTGTTTTTCCAGTCGATATACGAGCACCGCCAGGTACAGCGACGTTGCCGCGACGCTGAACGTCACGCCGAGGCCGGCCGGGATGTTTGTCCGCCACCACGGTTGCCAATGCATCAGGCCGACGAGGCCGGCAAGCGCCACCGCACACGACAGTCCGAGCATTCGTCGGCCGTAACGGCAGCCGGCACCAACCAGGAACCAGAAAACGACCCAGAGCAACGGAAGCGCGGCCTGACCACCAACCGCCAGGGCCGTCGTCACCGTTGCCTGATCGATCAGCGTGGTGACGGCCAATCTAAGGTGTGAGCGCGCTGGCACCAGCGTCGCGGTGACGTACGTCATGGCTCCGAACATCACATAAAAAACGACCGTCGCCAGCGTCGCGTAGACACTCTTCGAGTGATAAACGCAAGTGGCAGCCACGTACGCGAGAAGAACTACAGTTCCAAGTGATATGCGCAGTATCGCCTGTTCCTTCTCGGGGTTCTTCGGAAACGCGCCAAACACCGCCTGGCCGGGCCAAAATTGAGAATCCACCTCGCCCATGCCAACTACCCTCGCTAGAATTCAGGTTTTGCCGTTATTCACATTTGTTCGCTCTGCGCCAACCGCACCGCCGAAACCGCTACGAGCTTGGCCCACGCGATTCAAAGGCTATCGGCATTGCAGCCCTCATTCTTGAACCGCGGCAAGCAGGCCAACTGCTTCCAGTCCCAAACCAATCCGGTGCATGGAATGCAGGCGAGGAGACCAGCCCATATCAGCAATGGCGCAAGCTAAGACGATAGGCTCGTCGCCAACGGACGCGCCGATTGCTCGCGGGTAGATTCGCAAGTTCAGGGATGCCTTTCAAAGTCCCAAGGTTCGTCATCGCCAATTCAAACGCGTTGATTCGCGGCATGAAATTGTCGACGATCTTCGGCCCGTTGTCGACTGGCTGAAAACGGCACGGAAACGGCCCCGTCATAGTCCGACTGACCCGAGACACAGGGTATATCTCCTGTGTTGTGTCCAACCTCCTATGTTCGTCATCGTTTCCCAGCGACGGCAAAACCTATCGGGGCGCCATGACGCGCAGCACCGGACGTCCGTCGATGTTCTTCAGCGGGAAATAGGCGCGATGTGTTGATGGATCGTCGAATGACTGGACGACCTGCCTGGTGAGCAGGTTCAGCGTCAGCAGTCTGTCGTTGCCTTCGCACGCGACAAACGCGAGGTGTAGTTGCGCAACGATATAGAGGCCGCGGCTGCCTCGTGCGCCCGGCAGATCGACCCGGGTCGCGTTGTGATGGACGGCGAGTGCCACCGCAATCGCGGCCCCGCTATTCGTTCTCTTCGAAGTATTGAAGTTGCCTTGCCCGACGGGCTTCCGACGACCGACCTACGCCAAGACCTACGCCGGATCAAATCGCAACTCTTTGGCAAACTAATGTCGCGTTTTGGCAACAGAGGAAACAAAGGTGGACCCGCCGCTGCAGGACTGGACAATCAATCACTGCCTACAAGCGCGTTCGGTCACGTTCCACCCACTCTATTATCTTTTGCCGCCATATATCGTTGAACTTAAAGGATCTTCTTGACGCAAATGCAGGTGATACCGTCAGGTATACCGTCACCGCAGGGGCACTGAAAAAAATTGCCCGCGCCTTCCGGCTGCCGGAATGTTTGCTACTGGTCCAGCGCTTCCCGTAGCAAAATGTTGCCGAATTAATTTGCGTCAAATTACGGAGAACACTAACGCCGCACTCGCGGAGCAATTGTGGACCTAGGCACGTCGCTTAGCCGAATTTCGACTGAATGAGACCGCTATTGGTGAGGCAACTGCGGGCGGTGTGAAATGCAGCGTTTCGCTCGACGAGCGTGAGTTGCGCTTCGCGTGCTTTTCCGCCCGGTCTCTGGCTAGACGAACTGCGCGGACCCGAGCACCCGGTAGTTAGGATTGGTACTGGCCGTCGGATTGCGGTGGTCGTGCCCGAACCAGGCTTTGGGCGCATAGGCCGGGCGGTCATATTCACAACTGCCGTAGGTCGCCCAGAAGAGTTCCCAGTGTGCTCCGTTCACGTGGCCGAACACGATGGTGCCGCCGGTGAACTCGACGTTCGTGCGCGACTGCCCGAGCTTGCGGTTGATCTCGGCCATCGCGCCGGCGTTGTAGGCCGGCTTGGCCACGTTGCCGAGCGGCAGCAGGTTCAGCCCGAGCGGAGCCGCCGCAAGGTGGCCGCGCGCGGTATTGTACAGGTTATTCAGGTAAGCGGTGCAAGCCGGCAGTTCCAGCGTCGGCTGCAAGCCGCCCAAGTGACCGCCCGGCGCATTGGACTGGTTGTTCGCGTGGTAGACGACAATGGACCCCGGTACGCCGTGCACGCTGTCGACGTAGACCATGCAGCCAGACAGGTTCGTCGTCAGAAACGACTGCGGCGCGCCTGCGCCGCCGGGCGACGGGAGCACCATCGAAGTGATTTCGTCGGTCGCGAATGGCAGGAAATAGGTGTCACCGGTGGGCGCGGCCTGCGGATTCAGGCTCGTGAGGCCCGCAATGCCGACGCCGACATTCATCGCCGGATTCAGGTTGACCCGGCAGTTCGCCGCCGTGTAGTGGCGATGCAAGCCGTTGACCAGTGGTACGAACGCCCCGCCGTTGAAGTTGCCGGTCGACACCGTGGTCGGGAGGGTACGACAGTTGGCGACATTGATAGGCATTTCCAGGTGGCCTCCAGATCGCTGTGGCGAGTGGCTTGCACGACGATACGCGCAAGTTCTTCGCGTCGTCAACCCGCTGCCATGCCCTACACCGCGAGCGTCAGGTATGGATTCTTGTGGCCCGGCGCATAGGGCCGCGCCTTGATCTCCATGCGCGCAATGCTCTGGAGATGCACCTCGTCCGGGCCATCGGCGAAGCGCAATGCGCGCCCCCAGGTCCAGCTGTCCGCCAGCGGCGTGTCGGGGCTCAGGCCCATGGCGCCGAAGGCCTGTATCGCCCGTTCACACACGGCGGTGTGCACGCTAGGCACGAGTGCCTTGATCATCGAGATTTCCTTGCGCGCCTCCTTGGCGCCCACGGTGTCGATCATCCACGCGGCCTTCAGCACGAGGAGACGAGCCTGATCGATTTCGATGCGCGACTTCGCGATCCATTCCGCAACACTGCCGTGCTCATATAGCTTCTTACCGAACGCCGTGCGCGCCTGCGCACGTTCGATCATCAACTCGAGCGCCAGCTCGGCAGCGCCAATTGAGCGCATGCAGTGGTGAATGCGCCCCGGGCCAAGACGCGCCTGGGCGAGCGCAAAGCCGCTGCCCTCTTCGCCCAGAAGATTCGAGCGCGGTACGCGCACGTCCCTGAATTCGATCTCGCAGTGGCCTTCGGGCGCCGTGTGATTGACCACGGTGATATTGCGGATGACCTTCACACCCGGCGTGTCGCGCGGCACGAGAATCATGCTTTGCTGACGATGCGCGGGCGCATCCGGGTTCGTTTTCCCCATGACGATAAACAGCTGGCAATTCGGGTGCGCTGCGTTCGTGATGAACCACTTGCGGCCATCGATCACGTATTCGTCGCCATCGAGACGAACGGACGTGGTGATATTGGTCGCGTCCGAAGAGGCCACCGCGGGTTCGGTCATTGCAAACGCCGAGCGGATCTTGCCGTCGAGCAGCGGATCGAGCCACCTCTTTCGTTGCGCAGGCGTGGCGAACATATGGAGCAGTTCCATGTTGCCCGTATCCGGCGCATTGCAATTGAATACTTCGGAAGCCCAGGAAACACGCCCCATGATCTCGGCAAGTGGGGCGTACTCGAGGTTGGTCAGCCGCGTGCCCGGCTCGTCCTCGCGCAGATGCGGCAAGAACAGGTTCCAGAGGCCCTCCGCACGGGCCCTCTCCTTCAAGTCGTCCATGAAGGAAACAGGGTATTGTCCTGCGCTCACTTCTTCGTGCCATTGGTGGATGCGCGGCACGATTTGCGTGTCCATGAACGCACGCACCTGCGCGCACAGCGCTTCGACTTTCGGGCTATAGGCAAAGTCCATTTTGCTCTTCCTTGAATCCTTGTGAATGTCGCGCGGCGCGAGCGTCGATGCTGCGCCGTTCTCTTGATCAGATCGTCAGTCCGCCATCAACGACGATGCACTCGCCGTTGGTGTAGCTCGCTGCATCGGAGACGAGATACAGCACCGTGCCGGCCATCTCGCGCGGCTCTGCATGGCGGCGCAGCGGAATCTTCGTCATCCACGCTTCGTAGATGGCCTGGTCCTCGAACAGGGCGCCGGCAAATTTGGTCTTGGTGAGGCCTGGCAGCAACGCATTCACGCGAATGCCGCACGGGCCACATTCCTTGGCGAACGCGCGCGTCATATTGACCACGGCGGCCTTGGTGATCGAATAGATGCCCTGCTTGTCGCCAGGCTGCAGCGCATTGACAGAAGCCGTGTTGACGATCGCCCCGCCGCCGTGTTCGCGCATCAGCTTGCCCGCTTCGACCGACATGAAGAAGTAGCCACGCAGATTGACCTCCACCGTCTTTTCGAACGACGCGAGATCGGTATCGAGAATGTGGCCGAAATACGGATTCGCCGCCGCGTTGTTCACGAGGATGTCCAGCCGGCCATGCCGCGAGCGGATGTGCTGAAAAACGCCTTGAATGTCGTCGAGACGCCCCACGTGGCACGGGTACGCCTCGGCGCTGCCGCCCGCCTCCTTGATCAAGCGCGCCACCGTCTCGCAGTCCTCGAGCTTCCGGCTCGATACGATCACATGTGCGCCTTGCTCTGCGAGCAGCTTCGCGATCTCTTCGCCAATGCCACGGCTCGCTCCCGTGACCAATGCAATCTTGCCGTGCAAATCGAATAAATTGGTGCTCACAGCTGTCTCCTCGATATATCCACGTGTATGCGTCAAACGCCAGGCGTCAAGTTAGGTCGACGCCCATCTGCGCGAGCGAACCGGCCATTTCGCCTATCTGGCGTGCCTTCTCGTTCGACGCATTGCCGCCAAGCGCACGCTTCTTCACGCCCTGCGCAATGGCGGCAAGCCGGAAGAAGCTGAACGCGAGGTAAAAATTCCAGTTCTCGATCGGCCCGATGCCCCGCAGCCGGCAATACCGCTCGACGATCGCGGCCTCGTCCGGCACGCCAAGCGCAGCCCGGTCCAGCCCCGCGAGACCGACGATATGGCCTTGGGGCGGAAGCCGCAGACACATGCAGAAGTACGCGAGGTCGGCGAGCGGATTGCCGAGCGTGGAGAGTTCCCAGTCGAGCACCGCGCGAACCCGCGGCGTTCCGCGATGAAAAATCAGGTTGTCGATGCGAAAGTCGCCGTGCACGAGCGAAGACTTCCCCGCTTCGGCTGGACAATGCGCCGGCAACCAGTCGATCAGCGCTTCCATGGCGTCGAGGTCTTCGGTCTGCGCCGCGCGATACTGTTTGGTCCACACGTCGATCTGGCGCGAGAAGTAGTTGCCCGCGCGGCCATAGTCGGCAAGACGAACGGCCTCGACATCCACATCGTGCAGAGCGGCCATCGTGGCGATCAGCGCGTCGTAGATGGCGCCGCGCTCGTTCACGTGCAACGCGGGCAAGGACGGGTCCCAGTAGATTTCGCCCTCCTCGAAGCTCATCACGTAGAACATGCCGCCGATCACTTCGCGGTCCTCGCAAAGGTGCAGGACCCGCGGCACAGGAACCGGCGTGCTGCTGAGCGCACTTAACACGCGAAATTCGCGGTCCACGGCGTGGGCGGACTTGAGCAGTTCGCCCGGCGGCTGACGCCGGAGTACATAGCGGCCGCTTTGCGCTTCGAGGAGAAACGTGGGGTTCGACTGTCCGCCGTCGAACTTCTCGACGGACGCGGGTCCCTGAAAGGCAGGAACATGTGCGGTCAGATAGCGCGTGAGGGCAACGACATCGAACTGAAGACTTGCATTCATCGTGGCGCGGGAATCCGGATTCGAATCAGCCATAGGTAACGAGTTCGCGCCTCTCGACCTGTTCGAGATGTGGCAAGGCGTTAAAGGTGACCAGCGACATCGCGCTGTCGTTGAAGACGTACTGGCTCACACTACTGTTGCGGATCTGCATGTTGAGCGCGATGGCGGCGGCCGCAGGTGCGTTCAGGATCTGCTGGGTGAAGACGGCGATCGGGCCGCCCGAACTCACCACCAGAACGCGCTTGCCGCCCGAACGCTGAATGGCGAGACGCGCGTGCTCTACACGCGCCTGGAACTCTCCCCAGGTCTCAGGAACGCGCCTAGGCAGTTTATCTTCGGACCAAAGCTGCAAGGCCTGCTTGAGTCTCTCGTAGAAGTGCTTCATCGACCTGTCGGGCAAGGGACCCGACGCCGGACCGCTTTCTCCCAGCGCGGAAAACAGCGCGTGAAAATCGTACTCGTTCAAACCGGCGTCCTGCGCGATCTCTACTGGCTGGCCGCCCATCGCGGTGAGCAAGGCGTCTGCGGTTTGAGCGTGCCGCCGCATCGTGCCGGTCACGACGCGATCAAAGCTCAGGTCCGACTGCGCGAAGTATTCGCCTAGCCAGCGCGACTGGGCGAAGCCCGAAGATGAAAGCTCGTCATAGTTTTCAGCGCCGAAAGACGCTTGCCCATGCCGCACCAGATAGAGTTCCGCCATGCCAACCTCGTCTGAACCTGACTGAAACTATACCGGGGTGCATGACATTCAGGAAATTTATTCTCGTGATGTCTCACCATAACGATTGGTGACACCCCCCGACTGCCGCTGCTTGCGCATGAGACGGCCAATCTGCTCGCGCAGCCAGCGATGCGCCGGGTCCGCGGCGACGCTGCGGTGCCAGTAGCCATGCGTCTCTAGATCTGGGAGGTCGAAAGGCAGCGCGAGGATGCGCGCGTCATAGCGCTTGAGCAGCATGAGTGGCGCAGTCAAGGCGAGATCGGTGCGCATCGCGATCAAGGGCGCAACGAGATAATGTTGGACGCGCGTCTGGATAGCGCGCCTGAGTCCCAGCTTGTTGAGTTCCGTATCGACGAGGCCTGGCCCCTGCCTGCGACTGGACACGTGGATATGGCCGAAGCGCAAGTAGTCGTCTGTCGTGAGCTTCTTCTTCGTGAATGGATGATCACGGCGCAGCATGCAGGCGTAACGGTCACGGCCCATCGGCTCCTGTTCCAGGTACGGATCGTCGATGAGGGGCGCGTCGATCGCAAGATGGACCGCGCCGCTCGCGAGCGCTTCGGGAACGTCGCGCCGCGTTGTGAAGTAGCTCTCGATGCGGATGCCCGGCGCGAGGTGCTGCAGCACCTCCTGCAGTGCCGGCAGCAGCATCGCCTCGGTCAGGTCGTTCATGCTGAGCCGGAAGGTCCGTTGCGACGAGGCCGGATCGAAACGCTCGCCGGCATGCGTGCTCGAATCGAGTAGCTGCAGCGCCTCACGCACGCGGCCAATGATGTTCTCGGAAACGGGCGTGGGGACCATGCCGGCCGGTGTGCTCACGAACAGCGGATCGTCGAATGCCTTGCGCATGCGCGCGAGCGCGTTGCTGACGGCGGGCTGCGTGATGAACAGCAATTCCGCCGCGCGCGTGAGGTTGCGCGTTCGATAGACGGCTTCGAACACGACGAAGAGATTCAGATCGACTTTTGATGGGCGCATGTCGCGAGCCTAACCGGCCCATCGCAATGCCGTCAATCGAGGGCATGAGCCAGCCCATTCGCCGGACCTGCTAGGAACGTCCTCGGAGGTGAATCAGGACGATGACGCGTGCGTTTGCGAATGGACCTCGAATACGGCAATGGCGCGCCGCTGGGCGCCCACCTGCTCTTTTTGCGAGGCCGCCGCTTCTGCCGCTTGTTGAACTACCGCCGCGTTCTTGCGAATGACCTGGTCCATACGGATCACGGCCTCGTTGACCTGCCCGATTCCCCCGCGCTGTTCTTCTGAAGCGTCGAAAATATTGTCGTTGATCTCGACCACGCGCTGGATCGCTCCCCGAACGTCCACCATGGCCTGCACGACGCGGTCAGCATGCACGGCCCCCCCGGAAATCGCCTCGGCGGAGGTCCGGACCAGAGCCTTGATCTCCTTCGCTGCGATGGCTGCGCGCTGCGCGAGGCTACGAACTTCTCCGGCGACCACCGCGAACCCCCGCCCATGCTCACCTGCGCGCGCAGCCTCGACAGCCGCATTCAGCGCAAGAATGTTAGTCTGCAGAGCGATTTCTTCGATGAGCGCGGTAATTTCCACGATCTTCGCCGAGCTGGCTGAGATGTTGTCCATCGTGCCTCTCATCTGCTCGACCGCGGCCATGCTGGTATCGGCCGCGAGCGACGTCGCGTTGGCAAACTCCGCTGCCAGGCGCACATGATCCGAATTGCGGCGAACCGAGAGGATGAGTTCATCCATGCTTGCCGCCGTTCCCTCAAGTGACGCGGCTTGCCGCCTCGCGCCTGCTGAGAGGTCGGTACTACCGTCGGTTATCTGGCTGGATGCATTCAGAATCGCGTCGCTTGAAACCTTGATCGTCTGAACGGTTCTTGCGAGATGTCCGTCCATCGCCCGGAGCGCCCGGAGCAACTGCCCAAACTCACCGCGCAAGCGTATCCCCTCGGCGTCACCCCACCGACCCTCGGCAATTCGCCGGGCTACTCCAAGTGCGTCCTTCAACGGACTCGTAATCGCCCACACCAGCCACGCGGACGCGGCGGATGCCGCTGCAATATCCAGGCCGATTGCGCCAAGCACCTTCCATCGCAATGCGTTGAACGTGGCGTTGCCCCGTTCAGCCAACTGCCGTGCCTACATCGCGCTCAACGCAACGTCGCGGCCGATCGCGTCGGACACCGCATCGCCGATCTCTGTGAGTTCATCGATCGTGAACGCCGCCATTTCCAGATTTCCGGCGCGCAGCACCGAAACAATGTCGTCCGACTGCGTCCGAAACACCGCCAGTTCCTTCGCCACGCGATCGGCTACCCGACGCTCATCGGGCGTGGCGATTTTGCTGGGTAATAGTCGTGCCAGGCCCGATCGAGCTTGTGCTGCTCTTCGCCGATGCTTGCAACGAGCTCGGCAGCCTTGTCCTCGTCATGCAGCGCCTGGATATAACGCATCTGAAGGCGAACCTTCAGAGCGGCTGCCTGTACAGCGGCAAGATCTTCGATTGGAACCGTGCTCACCGAGTACATGCTGCCCATATCCGCGCTGAGCCTCGCGAGACCGCGAAGCCCCATCAGACCTATGGACGCCATGAGCGCGACGCAAACGCTTAGCGCCAGCATGATCTTTAACCGGATCGTACCTGTGAATGCCCTCATTAGACACATCCATCAATTGAGGAAGCCTTACGGTGTTACCGCCCTGTCAACATATATCCTGGCTATCTGTTGGATCAGCCGACGGCTTCCATGCCATTTGGCCTGAGCCCGGCTTGCCCGCGCCGATCGGTTGTGCGCCCGGGGCGCGCAACGATGCGCTGCATGCGCACGTCTTTCGTGTTCGAGCAGCCTGTGCGCGATCAGACCTTTTTGTTATAGGCACTACACCAGCCCTTGGCCGCCACCTGCTTGCCGCCGAAAATCGGGCACGGAGCGAACGCATCATTCGATTTACCCTGATAGAAGGCGCAGTTTCGACAGACCTGACCCGCTGCGTACTTTGCATACTTCGTCTTGTCGGCGTTCGCCGCGTCGATCCTGTAACCGAGCGCGAGCGCCGTCGAGTCGGCTTCCGACACCTTGGCCTCATCGGCAAAAGCAATGCGAGACAGCGCTAGTCCAGAAGCAATACCTGCGGTAATGGTCATAAAAGTGCGGCGCGACTTCCTCATGCAAATGCTCCTTCATTCGAAATGGCATGCCAATAGGGCACAGGGATAACAGCAAATTATGGGTAGACAAAGTTGCGTGGATTTGCGCCGGGAAGCGCACATCGCTGCGTTCAGACTTTCAGCGCACCAAAAATCTCACCCAACATCGTCTTCGCATCGCCGAACAGCATGCGATTGTTGTCTTTGTAGAAGAGCGGGTTGTCTACGCCGGCATAGCCCGAGGCCATGCTGCGCTTCATTACGATCGACGTCCTGGCCTTCCAGACCTCCAGCACCGGCATGCCGGCGATCGGGCTCGCGGGATCCTCCTGCGCCGCCGGGTTCACGATGTCGTTCGCGCCGATGACCATCGAAACGTCCGCCTCGGCGAAGTCGGCGTTGATCTCGTCCATCTCCATCACGATGTTGTAGGGCACCTTCGCTTCGGCCAGCAGCACGTTCATGTGGCCCGGCATCCGGCCAGCGACCGGGTGGATCGCGAAGCGCACATCGACGCCCTTTTCGCGCAGCAGCCTGGTGAGTTCATACACCGTGTGCTGGGCTTGCGCGACGGCCATGCCGTAGCCGGGCACGATGATCACGCTCTTCGCGTCGCGCAGCAGCTCGGCGGTTTCGGCGGAGCTCACCGCCACCACCTCGCCGGCCGGCTCCGCCCCGCCACCCGCAGCCGCGGACGCACCGCTACCGGTACCGAAGCCTCCAGCGATCACGCTGATGAAGTTGCGGTTCATCGCACGGCACATAATGTAGGACAGAATTGCGCCCGACGAGCCCACCAGCGCGCCGATCACGATCAGCAGGTCGTTGCTGAGCATGAAACCGGTTGCCGCGGCGGCCCAGCCCGAGTAGCTGTTGAGCATCGACACCACCACGGGCATGTCGGCACCGCCGATTGCCATCACCATGTGCACGCCGAACAGCAGCGAGAGCACCGTCATCACGACGAGCGCCGTCATGCCGTCCTGAATCGTCTCCGCATGCAGGAACGCGCGGCCGAACACGATCACCGCCAGCAACGCGGCCAGATTGAGCCAATGGCGCGCCGGCAGCAGCAGCGGCTTGCCGCCGATCCTGCCCGACAGTTTGCCGAACGCAATGACCGAGCCCGCGAAGGTCACCGCGCCGATCAGGATGCCGACGTAGATTTCGACTTCGTGGATGGCCTTTTCGGCGCCGGTGAACTGCACGGAGGTGTCGATGTAGCTGGCAAAGCCGACCAGGCAAGCCGCGAGGCCGACCAGGCTGTGCATCAGCGCAACCAGTTCGGGCATCTGCGTCATCTGTACCTTCTTCGCGGCGATGAGGCCCACGGCGCCGCCGACCACCAGCGCAGCGACGACGTACGGAATGCCCGCAGCCGACACGCGCGGACCGAGGATGGTTGCCAGCACGGCGATGACCATGCCGATCATGCCGAGCAGGTTGCCACGGCGCGCGGTCTCGGGATTGGCCAGCCCGCCGAGGCTGAGGATGAAGAGGATGGCCGCGCCGATGTAGGAAACGGTAGTCAGGTTGGAAGTCATTATTGTCGTTCCATTATTTGCGGAACATCGCGAGCATGCGTCGCGTCACCGCGAAGCCGCCGAACATGTTGACGGCCGTGAGTGCCAGCGCGCCCACGGCCAGGCCAAGGATCAGCCCTGATGGCCGGTCGCCCACCGCGGCCTCGCCTAACGGCGGCGCGACCTGCACCAGCGCACCGATCGCGATGATCGACGAGATCGCGTTGGTCACGCTCATCAGCGGCGTATGCAGCGCCGGCGTGACATTCCAGATCACCATGTAGCCGATGAAGCAGGCCAGCACGAACACCGTGAAGTGCGACAGGAACGCGGCCGGCGCAAATTGGCCGACCAGCAGGAACGCCAGTGCGCCGAGGCCGAAGACGATGGCGAGCGTCCTGGCCGACATCGGCTCGCCGGTGCCGTGGCCATGGCCTTTGGGCTTGACCCCCGCCACCGCCGGCGCGGCCGATTGAGGCGCGGTTGCGGCGGCCGGCTGCCTGATCGGCGGCGGCGGCCAGGTAATGTTGCCTTCCTTGATGACCGTAAGGCCACGAATGGCGTCGTCATCGAAGTCGACATTGATCGTGCCGTCCTTCGTCTTGCACAACTCCTCGACCACGCGCAGCAGATTGTTTGCATACAACGTGGACGACTGCCTCGCCAGACGCGACGCAAGATCGGTATAGCCGACGATGGTCACGCCGTGGCGCACCACCGCCTCGCCGGGCACGGTCAGCTCGCAGTTGCCGCCCTGCTCCGCGGCCATGTCCACGATCACGCTGCCCGGCGTCATCGACAGCACCATCCCGGCCGTGATGAGCTTCGGAGCCGGCTTGCCGGGAATCAGCGCGGTCGTGATGATGATGTCCGCGTCCTTCGCCTGCTGCGCGTACATCGCGCGCTGCGCCTGCTGGAAGCCCTCGCTCATGACCTTGGCGTAGCCGCCGCCGCCCGAGCCTTCTTCGTCGTAGTCCACCTTGACGAATTCGCCACCCAGGGACTTGACCTGGTCGGCCACCTCGGCGCGCGTGTCGTTGGCGCGCACGATCGCGCCGAGACTGGCCGCGGTGCCGATTGCAGTCAGGCCTGCCACGCCGGCGCCGGCGATGAAGACCCTGGCAGGCGGGACCTTGCCGGCGGCGGTGACCTGACCATTCAGGAAGCGGCCGAACGCATGGGCTGCCTCGATCACCGCCCGGTAGCCGCTGATGCCGGCCATCGAGGTCAGCGCGTCCATCTTCTGCGCACGTGACAGCGTGCGCGGCAGCGAATCGATCGCCAGCACGGTGGCGCTCTTCGCGGCCAGTTGCTGCATCAGTTTGGGGTTCTGGGCCGGCCACACGAAGCCGATCAGCGTGCCGCCATCGCGCATCAGGGACACTTCTTCGCTGCTCGGGGGGCGCACCTTGAAAACGATGTCACTGCGGGCCCAAAGTTCGGCGGCCGTTGCGACGACTTCGGCACCGGCCGCACGGTAGGCTTCACCGTCAAAGTTCGCGGCGGCCCCTGCACCGCTTTGCACGGCAACTGCGAACCCCAGCTTGATCAGTTTCTCGACCACCTCGGGCACCGTCGCTACACGCCGCTCCCCGGTGGCTGTCTCCTGGGGAATTCCAATCAGTAAAGTCATAGGGCAAGTTGATTGTTCACATTGGTATCGGCCCCCCCAAGAAGGGTGAGCGAGTCGCCCCCCTGCGGCAACAGAAGGCGCAGTAATGCAAAGCAGGTCTGGCGGCACGGGCGAAATCAGTCAGGCCGCGCAATCGGTCAGTCGTCCGCGCAGAAAATCGTCGGCGTGGTATTGGTGAAGTTCTTCACGTCGCCGATCACCTCGGCGGCCTTCGCGGAGGAAAGGGCGTCATCGATCCCGACGCGATCGCTGAAACGCAATATCGCTATGCATGCGAAAGGTTGCAGCTTTGATGATGGAAACAGAACCTCGGCCGATTGCAGACCAAACTCACTCCACGCCGAGCGGACAAGCGGAGCATGGGTCGAAAGGTAATACTCGCGGTCAAACGTCCCGCCTTCTGCGCTCGGGTAGCTCACGATCAGGGTAGCCATATTCAATTCCGTGTCGAGATGTATGTGAGAGTGGGTTCAGGTGGTCACGCCAGCGCCCTGCAAGCGTGCCGGTAGCGTTCGTGCGCGGCGCAGCAACTGCCAGCCGAACAACAACATCCACAACGGTAGAACCAGCACGACGACCATCTCGCTCGCATTCGAAAGCGCGTCGAGATCCGGAAAAAAACCGAACAGGAAGAGGACCCCGAAAGCCCCGCCGACGATCTTCAGCAGGATCGACCCCTTCCACCCCGCTCTTTTGAGCACGTTGGCGGCAATCGGCGTCCAGAAGAGCACGAGGGGACCCTCAATCCACCAGAGACCGTATTGCGTCCCATTGGCTATCCCCGTCCATACCGCCGACGCGGCGTTTCTCGTGGCATCGTCGCCGCCCGCATAGAGATGTGCCAGCGGGTGAAGGATTGCAAACTGCATGACCGCGCCGGTCACGCCCACCATGACATACAGCACGACGGCCATCGCCACCATGTTGCCGAGTGCGCCCAGTTCCTCGCGAAATGCGTGCACAAAGTATCCACCGATGGGCAGGAAAGGCAGGTAGAAGCCAAACACATCGGCAGCCATACTCCAGCGGAACAGGTCGCGGGTATCCGGTGGCAATGCCAGCATCGATGCACCGTGCAGCACCATATCCGCATCCGAGCCCGTCACCGCCACGGACAATCCAACATTCGCGTATGCCAGCAAGCCGCCGATGATGGCACTCCAGGCAGTGAAGCGCATTACCCTGCGCGAGGTCTGATTCATCACAATTCTCCAGGAGAAACGTTCAGCGTTGCCCGCGTTGGACTTCCAGTCGCATCGGACCGCGGCAACAGCGGGGGCTTTTGCTCAATTGCCATAAGGAATGGGGTTATTTGACGCCATACTCCGGCTTTGGACTCGCTCCAAGGCGCAATAGCCGTAATAGATCGCTGGCATGAAGTAGGCCCACGTGCACAGCGCAAGCGTGAAGAAATTGAGCACGACGTTGGTTTCCTCTCCAGGGATCTTGTAGAAGTCATAAATGCCGGCAATCGCGAGCGATGTCGCCAGCGCCACTGCCACTCCCAACGCCTCGAGCATCGCGCCGATGTCCAGTAATCGCTTGACGAAATAAGCGAGATATATCGACAGCCAGATCCACATCGCCAGATAGAAGTAGGGCAAAACTCCGGAGATGAAATCCGCCCCAACGAGGACGAATGTGAGCGCAAAGGAAGCGACGAATACCACGACGTCCTGGCGAATTGATGGCCTGTAGTCATGCGTAATCGCCATCAAGCCCGCGACGGCGATAATAGGCATGCCGAACCCACGAGAAAACGCGTCAAAGAAGTGTGCTATCTCATAGGAAACTGCATTGCCAGTAGCAAAAAATCCGATGGCGTTCGTGGCCGAGGTACCGACGATCCACATCTCCAGCCCGAGAAGATAGTTTCGTTTCCTGACGATCTTCCAGCCGTAAAAAAACGAACTCAATGCCAGCACAGCACTGGATTGCATAAGAACTAAGGTTCTGAGGTCCATGACTAAACTCCTAACTCCGGTTGCATCTGATTGGTCAATCTTTCTTCGGGTCGAGGCTTGCCAGATAGGTGGCGATGGCCTTGCGGTCTTCGGGCGAAAAACCTGTTGCAAGGTTCTTCATGACGCCAGTGGGTTCGCTGCGGATTCCGGAAGCGAACTCGTCGAACTGCGCGAGCAGATAGTCATATCCCTGACCAGCCAGACGCGGAAACTGGTCGTGGCCCGTCAATTGGGCACCGTGACATGCGACACAGTTGCCCGTGGCGACCAGGCGCTGCCCCTGCTCGCGCAGTTGAGCATCCGGCTTGAAGTAGCGATTCGCGGCAGGGGCCACGGCGGCAAAATATTCAGCGAGCGATTTGATCTGCGGATCGCTCATCGTCATCGCGAGAGGCCCCATGTTCGGATTGCGCCGCGCCTCACTCGCGAAACTGTGGAGCTGGGCTTCAAGGTAAGGCGCTGGCTGCCCCGCCAGGCTCGGATACCCCTGATCGAGCGAATTGCCTTTGACCCCATGGCAGCCCATGCAGACATCGGTCATATGCGGCCAGGCGCCGCCGTCGGCCAGGTAAGCCGTGGTCGACGTCGTGATATAGCTCTGAAGGCGATAAAGACCCAGCAGATCGGAACCGAAAATAGCCAGCAACAGGACGACAACCAAAGGAATGCCAATCAATAGAATTTTTTTCATCGTCGCCTTCCTACGCCCGACGCAGGGCATTCAGCGCCTGAAGCGCGCCATGATGGCCAGAACGCACGGCACCATCCATGTAGCCGGCCCAGATATTCGCAGTCTCCGTCCCCGACCAGATCAGCTTGCCGCACGAGGGGCGCAGCGCTTCGCCGTGGGCGCTCCAGAATCCCGGCGGAATCGCGGAAACGCAGGTAATCGTCCACGGATCGGCCCGGCCCCAGTCCTGATCGTGGTAGGCGATTGGAGACAGCGCTTCGTCGCCCCATGCCTGCGCGTAGAACTGCTTATGCATGGCCATTGCCGCGTCCCGATCCGACGGGACCATCGCATTCTCGACGAATGCGTTGACGACTCCGATCTCTGCGCCGGGCGGGGAGTTGTCATAGGCCCAGAGGATTGGGCCATTGAACTGGAAAATGCTGCCGTTCATGCCCTTGTCACGCCAGAACGGGCGGCGATAGACCATCGCCGTCTTCCGTGCAGGAGAATGCGTGGGCCAGGCTCGCTGCAGGGCCGCGCGCTTTTCGGGCAGGGGCGGATCGAACTGCACCCGATGACACAAAGCCGGATGGATGGCCATGATGACGGTCCGTGCCCGCACTTCGCCATGGTCGGTATGCACGGTGACGACATCGCCATCCCAACCGGAAATCTGGCGAACCGGAGAGGACATGCGCACCTTGTCGCCAAGTTGCTGGGCCATCTTGATGCTGAGGATTTGCGAGCCGCCGATGAAGCGGGTTTCCTGGGCACTGTGCTTGATCGAATCGAGCTGCGAGTAGTCGCAATCCGCCGAATTGACCATCGAAAGGAAATGCAGCAGCCCCATCTTCGCCGGCGCCGCGCCGCCCGAAAGGGTGATGCTGCCATTCCACGCAACCTGGTCTTCAGGCTTGATATTCTGCTTTTCCAGCCAATCACCAACCGAGAGCTTGTCCAGTTCACCGGCCTTCGGGGACGTCCATGGTGCGCCACAAGGCACGTCGCGCGAAAGCCTGCTGAGCTTTGCCCCGACCGACTCGTCGGTGCCGAACGTGCCCTTCAGATCGACTGCCACGCGACCGTCTCCGCCCAGAATGACCGTGTTCCCGTCGTAGTAGGTCGGAAAGGTCCCGACGCCCAGCTCGCGCGCGAGATCCACGACGGCGGTCTGGCCGGGCCCGATCCATTGCCCGCCGACTTCCGAAACGTATCCGCCGGGGATGTTGTAGTTAAGCGTTCGCCCCCCCACGCGGTCCCGGGCTTCCAGCACGAGAAAGGACTCGCAGCCCGCCTGACGCAGGTCGCGCGCGGCGGTCAGTCCGGCCAGTCCCGCGCCGATGATGGCGACGTCGAGAATGCCGTCCTCGCCTGGCGCGGCCTTGGTGATTGCGGCATACGACTGCTGCGCACCCATGGCGAGCGTGCCCGCGGCAGCCGAGGCACCGGCATATTTGAGCCATTGCCTGCGCTGCGGGTTTGCAGCGCTGTCTGGGGAAGATTTTTTTGCCATATTGACTCTGTCTACGTGATGAGAGCTCCCGCTCCGCGCGGTCACCGCTACTGCCCGGTCAGAGGCGAGTCTCCATATCTGGTCGATTCACCTTGCCGCGCAACTCCTTCGCACTCCTTTGATAATCACTTGCGCGCCTCGACCGGGAACCGCGAGATCTGTCGCTTCAGCGAACCCAGATTGACGGCACTCCCCCACACCAGCTGCTAACTGATAACCCGATCCGAATGCCATCGAACTCCAACGCCGAACCGATTCTTCGGCGCCGAAGGCGTGGTTACTCCTTCGTCCACCCGTTCTGATAGAGCTTTCCTGCCAGCACGCCCAGACGCAACGTGAGGTGGTAGTTCTCGCCATCTTCGATCAGTGCGGATCGCACGTCGCGGAACAGTTTCTCGATCGCAAATTCGCGGGTAGTGCCGTTGCCGCCAAATAGCTGGAACGCCTCGTGCGTGATCTTCATCGCCTCTTCGGTCACGCTTACCTTTGCCTGGGCCGTCGCATAGGGATGGCTCTTCGGAGACAGACGCGAGAAAGCGAGGCTGCGCCGCGCGATCGCACGCGCCATCTCCAGCCGGCGCAGCATCTCGCCAACGCGCAGTTGCGTCATCTGGTGGTCGATCAACAACGCTCCACCTTGCTTGCGCTCGTGACAATACGCCAGTGCGAGTTCGAACGCCGCGCGCGCCACCCCCACGAACACCTGGCACATGTGTGTGCCTGCGAACGACCAGGTCGAGGCCAGATTGCCGAGATATTCGTCCTGCAACGCAATGGCGAAGCGCTTGGGCACCTTCACGTTGTCGAAGTAGATCTCGCCCTGCGGCAGCGAGCGCTGGCCAATCTTGTCGAGCGGCTTGCCGCGCGAGATACCCGGCAGATCGAGTGGAATGATCATGCCCACGCCATTGGTAAACGAGCCATGTTCGCCGGTGCCATAGAAGCCATCGCCATAGTCCGCCGCCATGTACGCGAGCGCCACCTGCGCGACCGAGCCGTTAGAGATCCACGCCGAACTCTGCCCGTTGATGACGATTTCGTCCGCGCCTACCTTCGCCGTGAGGTTACCCACCGGTTGCTTGCCGCCCGCGCCGATCTCGTCGCGGTAGAGAATCGCGGCATCGGTGCCACGGTCGGGCTGCGTGTTCATCCAGCAACCAATCTTGCCCGTGCACATGTCAATCAGTTCCTGATTACCGACCGACTGCGCCATCATCAAAGGTGCGGGCGCGACACCGATCGAGATGGCAAACCCGGCATCACCCCAGCCGAGTTCTTCGCCGATCAACGATTCAATCCGCACCGCCATGTCCGGAGGAAGCTGCGCGAGAAGCTGCGGATCGAGGCCGAGTTTCGCGCTTTCCATCATGGCCGCCCAGTACGGCGAACCGGGCGCGATCACTTCTTCCGGCGTCATGCGGTCGAGTTCGCGGCCGACGGGCTTCAGTACGTCGCGTGCGAAACGGTGAACCGTGTCCTGGATCGCACGCTCCTCTTCGCTCATCGGCGTTTCGAAACCGGTCAATCCTGCCAGCGGCAACCCTACGGACTTGTGCAGTCGAATCATTTCGGTACTCCTCCTTTCCTGGACGCATGTCGACCGGACTGCCCCGCAACCCGATCACTTCATTAATAGATCAACATACCAAACATAGGTAACAATACAAAACACGAGATGAAAAAAAAAGACAGGGTATTCCCCTGTCCTCTTTCTTCACTGGCACGGCGCTGCGGCTGCCAGTGCCTGTACCGGCGTGAGCGGCCCTAAGCCGCCTCGGCGTCCACCGTCTTTCCCCACACCAGCTCATGCGCGATCTGAAGAAACTTCGCTTCGAACCCTCGCATGTACGCGCGCTTGGCGCGCGGAGTGCCCAGATGCATTGTCATGCCGTCCGCCATCGAAATGAGCAGCACGGCAATGTGGGCACTCTCGGCCGCCCCACGCTCCGGATTCGCCGCGCGAATGAGCGTGGCAAGTTCGGTCGTCAAGGTGTCGTACCATTCGTCGCGCAACTGTCCGCACTCCGGGTCGGTAGACGCAAACGAAAAGAAATGCCACCACAGCGCGATGTTCTTCGAGTCCTTCGCGTCTTTCACCGACTGATCGAAAATAGCGTCGAGCGTTGCACGCGGCGAAACGTTGCTCTGAAGCGCCTGTTTCAGCGTATCGAGATACGTGTCGATGATGGGCGCCATGACCGCCCGCAGGACGGCAGGCCGCGTCGGGAAGTAATACTGCAGGTTGCTTACACTGATTCCCGCTTTGAGGGCGACGGCGCGCAGCGAGAAGTCCATGGGACCACTCTCGAGCAGGAGCTTCCTTGCCACACGAATAATCGCGTTGCGCGTACGTAGACCCTGGGCACGCAGGCCGTCGGGGGCGGTTCCCGTGGAGGCTGCCACGCTCGACGTGTGCCGCTTACGGGTGCTTGGTTCTTTTGGCACTGTCATCGCTTTCCGTCCTGAGTGAAGTATGACGCCTCGCCGAAGCGAAGCAATGCGGTCACACGAACCGTTCTCTAGGTAAACTTGACTATACCTTACGCCAGGCTGAACATCCATCCACATGGAGGGCGCGTGACGCAGCGTTTGTCCCCGCCTGTTATCACGTTCGTTCACCGTGGCCAACCGTCGAGTCACTTGCCCAACACCTCAATCGCACCCCGTCGAAGCATGATCTCTGTATGCATTTCGTGGCGCTATGCACATTACGCCCGCTGCGCTTGCGCTGCGCGCGCCTTGTCGTTCACGCGGTCGTCGAGCGCGTCCACGACGCCCAGCGTCCCGTTGATCACGCACCATCGCAGGGGCTCTGGAAGCGTCGATGGCGTCTTGTGATCCAGCGCGGAAAGGAGCGGATTGTCGGTGCCGCGAATCCGCCCGGCAATCATGTTTCCGACCATGGATTGAGCGGCCACGCCATGTCCGGAGCACCCCGCGCTGTAGAAGATGTTCCGGTGCGCCCCTGTCGCCCCTACAACCGGCAACGCGTCATTGGCCAAACTGATATAGCCGCTCCAGCAGGCCCGCAACGCAATGCCTTTGAGTGTCGGAAAGCGGTCATGCAGCGCCGTGCGCAGCTCGCGATACGACTCGTAGTCCGGCACGTTCGGCGTTTTGGAGCCGTATGGATAATGGATTCGCTTCGTCGTCACAACGAGCGTGTTGTTGACGGTCAGGCGGTGGCTTTCCATGGTCCAGTGTGCCGTCACGATGCCTTCGCGCCGCGGCCAGCCCAAGGTCTTGCGCTGCGCATCGGAAAGCGGCTCGGTCTCGATGGCCGAGACACGCAACGGTACGACCTTGTCTGCAAGGAGGCCGAGCTGCGGGGTGTAGGCGTTGGTGGCCAGCATCAGCACCGGGGCGCTCGCACTGCCTCGAGGGGTTTGCACCTTGATGACCGGCCCCTCCGTGTAAGACAGCAGCGGCGCATTCTCGTAGAGCTTAACCCCAGCCCGCAGAGCCGCGCGCCGGAGCCCCATCACGTACTTGCCGGGGTGGAGCGTGCCACCGCGCGGCACGTAGTTGCCGAACAGAAACGCCGGCGGAATGCCGCGTGCACGCATCTCGCCCTGATCGAGAAAGTCCGAGCGAAAGCCCAGTTCGGCGCCGGTTCGCATGTCCTCGCGTACCTTCTCCTCCTGGGCGGGATCGATCCCCGCGCGGATGATGCCCGTCTGGTTGTAGTCACAGTCGATCTCGTACTCTTTGAGCTTGCCCTCCACGAAGGGGACGGCGTCCTCGTAGTAGCGGACGATCGCCTTCCCTTTCTCATGGCCGATGCTCTTGAGAAACAGATCGTATTCGAGCGCGAGCGCGCCGGCCAGATAGCCCGCGTTGCGTCCGCTCGCGCCAAATCCGGCGAACTCACGCTCGAGCACGACCACTTTCGCTCCATGGCTGACCAGCTCCAGCGCCGCCGAAAGTCCAGCAAAACCGGCGCCGACGATGACTACATCCGCGCTCACGTCGCCTACGAGTTCGGGTTGCATATCGTCTGGCCTTTCGACCCAGCCGCCTAGCGTGCGGTACTTCTCCATGTCCGCAGACATTCTGCCCTCCACAACGGGTCCAGCAGAATCGACACGTGAGCATTGCGTGGCCGCCACTGCTGGCACCACCACGGCAGCAGCAGCCGCGCCCTTGAGGAAAGTGCGGCGATTCACTCCGGAGCGCGAGTGGTCTTGCCGCCCTGCCTGGGTTTCCGTCATCTCGTCCATACCTGCTCCGTCAAGACTTGCTCAGAATGTGGACGGCAAGCGCCGCCTCTTCGATGCCTTGAAATCCACCGCCATTTTCCTGAATCGCGTGACGCGCGCCGGGTACCTGACGCGCCCCCGCTTCACCGCGCAGTTGGGTCACCAGTTCGTAAAGCTGACCGATCCCCGTCGCACCCAATGGATGTCCCTTCGATTCGAGTCCGCCCGACGTGTTGATGGGAATGCGCCCGCCCAGCGTGAACTCGCCGCGCTCGGCAGCCGGACCGCCCTGACCGGGTGGAACCAGTTGGAGGTTTTCGGCCTGGATGATTTCGCCCATCGCCGACGCGTCGTGCACCTCGGCGACATCGATGTCATCGGGACCGAGACTCGCCTGCTCGTAGGCCTGCAGCGCCGCGAGGCGGCCGATGTTCTTCTGCGTCTCGTCGACGCGACGATGCGTGAAGCTGCGCACCACGCTGGCCGCGACCCGGATGCATCGGCTACGGTCCGCGCCGATGCGTCTCAAGCCCTCCCCCGTGCACAGGATCGCCGCAGCAGCGCCGTCCGAAACGGGCGCACACATGGGCAGCGTGATCGGATACGTGATGGGCGGCGCCGCGAGCACCTCGTCGATCGTGAAAGCCTGGCGGAACTGCGAATACGGGTTGTGCACCGAATGCAGATGGTTCTTCGAAGACACGGCGGCGATCTGGCGCTGCGTGGTGCCGTAGGTCTTCATGTGATACCGGCACAGCGCGGCATAGACCGACATGAAGCGGCTATAGGGGCGATCCGACTCGGAACCGGGCGGCGGCTCGACGCCTTCGCCGAGCTTCAACAGGCTGGCGAAGTTTTCATCGACGCGCGTCACGTCCCAACCCGCCTCGAACAGGGCGAATGACTTCGCCTTGTCCGGGACGTTCATCTTCTCCGCACCGAGCGCCAGCGCAACATCGCAGGCACCCGACCTCAATGCCTGTACCGCGAGATGCACAGCGGTGCTGCCGGATGCGCAGGCGTTTTCGACGTTGTAGACCGGGATGCCTTCAATACCGATCTTGCTGAAGACGACCTGACCCGGAATCGACAGTTGGCCTTGCAACGGCCCGCTGGTGATGCCTGCATAGAAAGCCGCGCCGATCGCCTCGGCTCCCCAACCCGCATCCTTCAACGCTCCGCGGAGTGCTTCGCCCGCGAGATCGTCGACGCTGCGTTCGAAATGCCGGCCGAACACGGTCATCGCAATGCCGGCAATGTAAATGTCGCTCATGGTGTTTTATCCCAGCGTGGCTGACTCAGATGCGGCGGGTTTCTCCCTGCCAGTACTGCTCGCGCAGATCCTTTTTCAGCACCTTGCCGGCCGGGCTGCGCGGCAACGCGCCGATGAAGTCCACGCTCTTCGGTGACTTGACCGAGCCGAGCTTCTCCTTGCACAACGCCACGAGCTCTTCGGCACTGACGCTATGACCCGCGTTGAGCTCCACTACCGCCTTCACGGCTTCGCCCCACTTTTCGTCGGGCACGCCGATCACCGCGCAATCCTGCACCGCCGGATGCGCCCAGATCACTTGCTCGACTTCGCTCGGATAGACGTTGAAGCCACCGCTGATGATCATGTCCTTCTTACGATCAGTGATGTGCAGATACCCTTCCGGGTCAAGATGCCCGACGTCGCCCGTGTGCAGCCAGCCGTCCACAATCGTTTCCGCGGTCTTCTCCGGCGCCTTGTAGTAGCCCTTCATGACGAGGTCGCCGCGTACGCAGATTTCTCCCGTCTCGCCTTGCGGCACGATCTCACCGCGGTCGTTCATGATTTCGACGCGGATCAGCGGGTTGGGCCTGCCGACCGACGAGAGCCGGCTGTCCAGCCCAAGCTTGCCGTCGACGAAGTGCTCGGCAGGCGTGAGATAGGAGATGGACGCCGGGGCTTCCGTCTGGCCATAGCCGCCCGCCATGACCGGACCGAACACCTCGATCGCGCGCTTGAGCTTCTCCACCGACATCGGTGCCGCGCCATACAGGAAGCATTTGAGCGACGAAAAATCCTGGCTCTCGATGCCCGGGATATCGAGCAGGCGATAGATGACCGTCGGTGGCAGGAAGAACTCCGTGACCCGATGCTTCGCGATCGCCGCGAGCAGAAGCGCCGGATCCGGCTTCGGCAGCACGACCACCGTACCGCCGCGGGCGGTGCACGGCAGCGACAGCATCCCTGCGGTATGCGTCATGGGCGCGGCGGCGAGATTCACCGGGCGCTCAACACCATACGGATACGCCATCATGAACTGCGCGAAGTAAGTCTGAAACGCGCGATGCGTGTTCATCACGCCCTTGGGCAAGCCGGTCGTCCCGCCTGTGCCCGAAAGGGTCACGATGTCGTCCATGTCGTAATCGACGCGCGGTTCGGTCGCGGGTTGCGCCGCGCTCCATTTCTCGAGCGACGGCGCCCACGGCAGATCGGCATCGATACAGACCCAGAGCCTGACTCCGGGCAGGCTGGGACGCAACGCTTCGATCGCCGGTGCGAACGCCTGATGAAAGAAAAGCGCTTCGCAATCGAATGCGTCGAGCAGGTACTGATTCTCCCGCGGTGCGCTGCGTCCGTTCACGGGGATCCATACCACCCCGGCACGCCACAGCCCCAGCGTGCAGGTCCATGCCGTGACGTCGTTGTCGGCCCAGACCGCCGCCTTCGCTTCTTTTTCGAAGCCGGCTGCGAGCAGGCCGTTGGCGATGCGGCACGACAGTGTGTGAACCTCACTGAACGAATAGCTACGCTCGTCCTGAATGTAGGCGACGCCGTTGGGGTTGATGCGCCAACCGCGGTCGAAGAAGTCAATGATTGCCATGTCCCATGTTTCCCTGAGTCATTCCGGAATCTGCACGCGCGGCGCTTACAGCTGCGCGATCGTTGCGCGCGCCAGCCCACGCTGCTCGAGGAACCCGAGCAGATAGCGTTGCCCGAATGCCTTCGAACCTGAAGCGAAGCCCACCCTGGCGGTCTCGCCGTCAAGCAGCTTGATGGCACCGGCCGCATGAATGGCGCCAGTGGAGATGTACGGCGTGATGCCGTGCAGGGTTGCACGCACCGCTGCAAGCTGGCCGCGACCGATCGCGAAGTCGACAGTGCGATGAAGCGAGGTGCGCTCGCGCGGCGGCATGGCCGGCGTGGTGGAATCGACGAGCTGCTTGAGCACCGCATCCTGGTGCTCGCGGGGCAGGTTCGCGTACTCGGCATCCCACTTCTGTCCGAGCACATGCACCATCTGCATCGCGTTGTTGTCGTAGAAGCCGACGCAAGAAATGCAGCTGCGCACGCGCGGATCGTGCTCGAAGTACACCGGCAGCGACGTGCCACCCCAAGGGAGCGCGAACACGGGCTGAAGGAAATCGGGGGAGGCAACGTTGAATGAAGCGTGCTTGTCATGCGGCACCAGCTCCTTTTCCCACAGATAGCACGACTCCTGGCGGTAGCCTCCGAAGATGGTCGCCGTGGAACCGACGCTCACACCGGCGCCGGCACCGCGCGGGCCGCGCGTCAAGGTCGCCGTCTCCAGCGCGTCGACACCCGGCGTCTCGAGTGCCAGCTCGGCGGCAATTTCCGCGAACGTGTACATGTACGCGTTCGACGGCGACAACAGCAGACCAGCCTGACGGTACAACTCGCCAAATTGATCGCGCGCCTCGCGGATGAAGTGTTGCTCGCCGGTGGTGTCGAGGTAGTGACACCCTGCCTTGAGTGCCGCCTCTACCGCAACCAGCCCGAAATCGAAGAACGGCCCTACGGTGGTGCACACGACCTTCGCACCTCGAAATGCATTCACGAGCGCATCAACATTGTGGTCGGCCTCGATGATTTCGTAGTTCGCCGATTCGAGGCGCACGACCCGCTGCGCCATCATGTCCTGCGTGCGCTTCGCATTGCGCGCAACCGCCGTAAAGGGAATGTCCTGGTCGATGAGCCAGTCCATGATCAACATGCCGGTGTAACCGCTTGCGCCATAAACGACGACGGGATGCTTTGCCATACTTGCCTCCTGAAACCTGATTGGTGGAATGTTTGCGTCGGCTTGATGCCGGGCTTGCCGCGATAATGCGCTCCTATTTTATAGAACACAATACAAAATATAGGTCAGATTACAAAATACGTAGATTTAAAAAAAGCAGGTTATTTCCTGCCTGTTCCCGGCTCCTGTCGCTCTATGCCATAACGGCTATTGCATGCCTGCGCTGCTGCCTCCCGGCGTCAAGCCCGCAAGGTAGCTGGCCACCGCATGGATGTCTTCGCCGGACAATGTAGCGGCCATCCCGTTCATTGCGTCGCTCGGGTCACGACGTTCGCCCGTCTTGAACGCAGCAAGCTGCTTCGCGAGATAGGCTTCGCCCTGGCCGGCCAGCCGCGGCACCTGTTCCCGGCCCATGAACGCTGCCCCGTGGCAGGCCTGGCAGCTTTTCGCCGACACGAGTTCCATGCCCCGCTTTTCGAGCGCCGGCTGGCCGTGCACCGCTTCGTTTTGGGCCGACGTCTGCCGCGAGAAATAGGCAGCCAGTGCTTTGATCTGCCCGTCCGTAAGCTCCCTCGCAATCGCACCCATGTAGGGGTCGGGTCGCTGCCCACCGGCAAACGCGTGCAACTGGGCGACGAGATAAGCCTCTGGCTGCCCGGACAGCGCCGGATACCAGGCGTTGACGGATTGCCCGTGCGCACCGTGGCAGAAGTAGCAGGTCTCCTGACGTTGCGGCCAGGGGCCGCCGTTGGCCACCTCCGTCTTGTCGACCTCGCTCATCGCTTTCTCAAACTGCATGCCGTCGAGGCAATCGCGTCCGTAGAGCGCTCCCACGCTCACTACGCCTGCCAGCACGACGGCTGTGCTCACGATCCATGTGCGTCTCATTCACGCCACCTCGCCGCGTCGAGTGAAACCGGCCAGCGCCCGCAAGGCAGCGCGGTGGCCCGAACGCACTGCACCGTCCATCGCGCCGGCCCAGATGTCCGCGGTTTCGGTCCCTGACCAGATCAGACGCCCCACTTCGGGATGCAGATACTTGCCCCACTTCGTCCAGAAGCCCGGCGGCATGGGGTTGATGCAATGCAGGGTCCAGCGATCGACCCGGCCCCAGTCGTAGTCGTGGAACTGCGTCGGATGCAGCGCGCGGTCCCCGAATGCCTTGGCAAAAGTGGCCGACAGGGTCTTTTCGGCCATCGCCGAATCGTCCGGCAACATCCCCGGTGCAACGAATGCGGCGATCACGCCCAGCGACGCATCGGGTGGCGAGTTGTCGTAGGCCATGAAGACCGGGCCGCCGACCTGGAAGATCGTTCCGCAGTATCCGGCGTCACGCCAGAACGGCTTGTCGTAGACGTGGACCGTCTTGCGCATGGGGGCATTCGTGGGCCAGTTCTGCTGGAGTTGCGCCCGTCCGCCGGGCAACGGCGGATCGAAAACGACCTGATTGCAAAGGGCCGGATTCATCGCAACGATCACACGACGCGCCTTGAGGACGCCCTGATCGGTGTGAAGCTCAACGACATCGTGATCCCAGCCCGCGATCCTGCGCACCGGCGAGGACAGCCTGACCTTGTCGCCCAGTTGCTCGGCCATCTTGATGCTCAGACGCTGCGAGCCGCCGACGATGCGTGTTTCCTGCGCGCCGCCCTTGAACGCTTCGAGCTGCGTGTAGTTGCAGCTTGCACTGTTGATCATCGATAAGTAATGCAGCAGCCCCAACTGCGCCGGCGCACCGCCCGTGGTCAGCTTCGCGGCCAGCGCGAGGAAATACCCGTCCTCGTATTTCACGCCCTGCTGCAGGAGCCACTCGCCGTAGGAGAGCTTGTCCAGTTCCGCCAGATGCGGCGCCTTCCATGGCGCGCCGGACGGCACACCGCGCGACAGTTCGGCAAGCCGGTTCCCGATCGTGTCGTCGCCGCCAGTCCCGCCATGAAAGTCCTGGGCCATCGTGGCGCCTTCCGCCATCACCACGGTCTTGCCGGTGTACCAGCTCGGAAACGTATCGATCTCGAGTTGACGTGCCAGATCGAAGATCGCCGTCTGGCCGGGACCGATCCACTGCCCTCCGGCTTCGGCAACGACGCCTTGTCCGAGGTCATGGTTATAGGTGCGCCCACCGACGCGGTTGCGTGCCTCGAGCACGACGAACGAATCACATCCGGCCTGTTTGAGGTCGCGACCCGCGGTCAGTCCTGCTAGACCCGCGCCGATGATCGCGACGTCCAGAATGTCGCCGTTGATGGGCGTTTTTACGGCGGCCTGCGCCAGCGACATGCCGCCGGCCGCAAGTGACGCCGCGCCCAACGCCGTAACGCGTAGCAGCTGACGCCGGGTCTGTGCATCCGGCTTATTTTTCCGATCCATGCTTGATGCCCAATTCAGTTTCATTATTTCTCCCCTTTCTTCTCTGCACCTAAGGAGAACGTTCTGACAAGGTAGCGACTGGCGTTTCTCAACGTGCCGCCAGCACCCCGTCCTGCGAAATCAAGACCGGTTTGCCGGCGTCATCGATCACTGCAGCGGTGAGCGTCGCGCGATCGTCGCGCTGCTGAACTTCGAACGACGTGCTGCCCTCGCGTTGCCGGAACACAAGGCCATCGAGCCCGACGCCCATCAATCCGTTTCGAGTCGCCACGAGATCGGTGATCGAACTCTTCGTGCCCGCGTTCAGCGCCGCCCACGTCGCCCCGCCGTCGCTGCTCTGGTACAGGCTGCCCAGCAGGCCGCCCACCACGATCCGCCCGTCGGGTAGCGCCACGCCCGTCCACAGCGTGCCCTTGCCGCCCGTCGCCAGATAACTCCAGTTCGCGCCACCGTCCGTGGACTTCAGCACCATGCCTTGTTCCGAATCGATAAAAAGCGCGCCCTGACGGTCCGCGAAGATGTGGTACAGGTTGCGGTCCGCCCTCGTGCCGCCTGGCGGCTTCGGCACGGTCACTTTGGCCCACGTCTTGCCGCCATCGTGTGTGGCCAGCATCAGCGACCACAGGCCTACCGCCAGGCCGTCCCTCTCGCTCGTGAACAGAACCGAGAACAGCGGCTGGTCCACCGAGAGGTTCATGCGCTGTCTCTCCCACGTTTCGCCGCCATCGGTGGTCGCGAGAATCACGCCCCACTGGCCGACCGCCCAGCCGCGCTGCGCATCGATGAACGTCACCGCCGAAAGCGTGGCCGAGACCGGCGCCTGCCGGACCTGGCGCCACGTCTTTCCTTCGTCATCCGATAGAACGATCACGCCGTGCTCGCCCACCGCCACGATGCGCTTACCTGCACGCGCCGCGTCCATCAACATCATGTGCGCCGGCGCGCTCCACGCGTGCGCGGGTTTGGCCGCCCAGTCCGCAACGGTTCCCGGCGGCAGGGCCCAGACTGCCGCACTCGCGCACAGCGCGGCACAGGCGATAAGCATCTTGATCATGACTGCGTCTCCCATGTTCAATGACTGAAGAGTCCGGGCGCACGGGCCGGTTTGCGCCTCGGGAACCACCGTTCCAGCACCGAGGCGAGTGCGGGCAGTGCCGTCATCGCCATCAGCAGGTTCACGAGGAACATGAACGCCAGCAGCTTGCCCATGTCAGCCTGGAACTTCAGCGCCGAGAAGCTCCACGTCGCCACCCCGATCGCCAGCGTGATCGCCGTGAAAATCGTCGCCACGCCCACTTCGAGCATCGCGTGCTGCACCGCCTTGACGATGTTCTGGGCGCCCGCCAGATGCACCTGCAGCCGGTTGTAGATATAGAACGCGTAATCAACGCCAATGCCCACGGCCAGCACCATCACAGGAAGCGTGGCCACCGTGAGCCCGATCTGCAGTTCCTTCATGAACCAGTAGCCGATGAAAGTCGCCACCGAGAGCGGCAGGCAGCACGCCAGCATCGCGCGCCAGTCGCGATAGGCGAGGAACACGAGGATCAGGATCGCCGCGTACACGTAAAGCATCATCGGCAACTCGCTTGCAGCCACCTCCTCGTTGGTTGCGGCGAGTACGCCCGCATTGCCGGCCGCGAGACGCAGGGTGATGCCGGGGAATGAATGCGTTGCGCGATACGCCTTCACGTCATCCAGAATCCGGCTGATCGTCGTAGCCTTGTGATCGGTGAGGAACAGATGCACCGCCGTCATGCTGCAATCCGCCTTCATGAAACCCTTCACCCGGCCCACGTCCACCGAAACCGAGCCGTAGTTCTCCGGGTCGATCGGCACGACATTCATCTTCGGATAGTCCTCGTTGTAGCCCTGGTTGTAGCGCCGCAGCATCGCCGAGTACGACTGTGCCGACACCACGCCGGGCTCGGTGCGCATCGCGCTCGTGAGGTCGTCCTCGTACAGGCCGACTGCCGGGTTATCGCAGCCTTTCTGCGTCGACTCGATCGCGACCGTGAGCCAGTCGAGGCCGATGTCGTAGCTCGAAGCAATCGATGCGGCGTCACGGTTGAAACGCGCGTCCGCACGCAACTCGGGTGCGCCCGGCTGCAGCGTGCCGATCACGCGGTCGCGGCTTTGCCACGCGGCGAGTGCGAATACCACCAGCGTCAATGCCACGGTGCCAGCCGCGTAGCGCGGCTGGGCGATGCGCGCGAGCCCGCGCAGCCACTCCGAGCGCCGCTCGCTGCGCTTGAGCGCGCTATCCGCATAGCGCTTCGTGAAGTTGAAGCACGACGCCGCGAGCGGCAGCAGCACGAGGTTCGTCACGATCTTGTATGCGACACCGAGCGAGGCCGTGATGGCCAGTTCCCGCACCATCGGAATCGGAATCAGCAGCAGCGTGATGAACGACACGAATGCGGTGACAAGTGCCAGCACGCCCGGAATCAGCAGACCGCTGAAGCTGTGCCGCGCCGCATCGAACGAGCTGTTACCGTGAGCGATCTCGCGCACGATGAAGTTGACCTGCTGCACGCCGTGCGAGACGCCAATCGCAAAGACGAGGAATGGCACCAGCACCGCGAGCGGGTCCAGTCCGAAGCCCAGCAGCTTGAGCGTGCCGAACTGCCAGACGAGCGACGTGAGTGAGCACGAGATCAGCAGCACCGTGAAACGCACCGAATGGCAGTACCAGTAGACCGCGAGCGCAGTCAGCAGCAGTGCAATGCCGCAGAAGCCGAGCACGGCGGTCGCGCCATCGGCGATATCGCCAATCTGCTTGGCAAAACCGATGATCTGGATTTCATAGCCCGCGTCTTCGAACGGCTTGCGGATCTGTGCTTCGAGCAGGTGGTTGAACGCTACGTAGTCGAGAACCTTGCCGTTGCGGTCGCGCTCGTTGAGCTCCGCCGTAATCATGGCGCTGTCTTCGTTGTGCGAAACGAGCGTGCCGACATAGCCGCCGAGTGTGGTCGCGCGGCGGATCTTCGCGACGACGTCCGGCGTGAGCTGCTCAGGCGTGATCGTTCCGGAGATGATCGGCTCGGCACGGAAGCCCTCGTCGGTGATCTCGTTCACATAGGCGTTCGGCGTCCACAGTGACTGCACGCCAATGCGGTCCACGCTCGGCAGGTACGTCACCGCCTGGGTCACCCGATACAGACGCGTGAGCCCGTCCTTCGTCCAGATCGGGCCCTTGCGGGCGCGCACGACCACGGTGATCCGGTTCGCGCCGAGCAGATCGGAGCGGTACTTCTGGAAGGTCTGGATGTATTCGTGGCCGATCGGCATCTGCTTCTCGAAGCCGGCATCCATGCGCAATTGCACCGCGAAAAAGGCCATGACGGCGGTGAACACGACGATGCTCACGAGCACCGCCGCACGGTAACCGAAGAAGACCCGTTCCAGCGTTTTTACCAGGCGATTTAACACGGCATTATCCCCTCAGGTGTATCGACGACTCCGCGCGCGGGATCGCCTTCTAGCTGATGAATCGTCAGAAGTTGCGGGTGACGAACATCCCGACGAAGTTTCGGTCCGCATAAGGCTGTCCGACCGTGTTGTGCCCTCCCCAGAACAGCGTGTAGTTGATTCCCGCCTGCCACACCGTGGGGTTCTGGTTGAACAGCACGTAGAGGTTCAACGACTTCGCCCCCTGCATGTAGTTCGCACTCAGTGTCGGGGTATAGCCGTACAGGCCATCGGCAAAAGTAATGCCCGGCGTCACCTGCCAGCCATGAATCAGAGAACCGTCATAGGTCCAGTTGAAGTCCACCGTGGCGCCCACCGAGCTCGACGTTCCCTGTCCCATAGCGATCGGATAGCCCAGGTTCGAGTTGTTGTTCAGCCATGGGAAATATCCCGCCATCGGCACCTGCGTGACGCTCTGCCCGTTGACCGTGCGCGTAACGCCATTCGAGCCTAGACCCGGGTAGTAGATCCACGTGAGTTCCCAGGTGAGCGCCGCAGCGTCTGCGCCGACCAGTTTGAGAAACGGATATTCGCTGCGTGTGAGCGCGAGAATGCCGTTGATGTCGTACTGGAATCTCTTTTTATCGGCCCATTGCTGGCAGTCGATGCCTGCCACGCCGTTGGTATTCAGGTCGAGCGGTCCACCCGCGCCATAACAGCTTGACAGCGCTACGGCGTCATGAGGCCGGTACGAAAGCTCCGTGCCGATCGCCCAGGGGCCAAGCCCGAAGTTTGCGCTTGCTCCAAAAAGCTGACGGTTCTGCAGATACGACCACTGCAATGTCCCGTTGGCCAGCGACGAAAGCACCGGCGACTTGTCGGTATAGTTCAGGTAGTAGATCGCGAAGTTTGCGTCGAACGACCGCGGCGAATAGTTGAACTTCACGCCGAACTGGGGCTTGTACTTTGATGGCGCCTGCCACTCGACCGGAAGGCCGATCACGTTGTACGGCGGCCCGGCGAAAGCGCCGTTGACGAGACCCGTGTAGATACCGTTGAGCGTATTCTGGTTGCCGCTGGCAGGCCCGGCGATCGTGCCGGCGCTCGGGCCGGCCACGTTGAGGTTGTTGGTGCTGACCGTATATGGCTCCGTCCCGCGGCCGAGGCTATTGGACACCGACCAGTAGGAACCGACCGGCGGATAGCGGTTGCCGTTCCACTGAAATTGGTAGTAATCCTCCGTACTGAATCCATGAGAAAGATCGGCGGCGAAGCTGATCATGGGCGCGGGCAAGAGCGCCTGCTTGAGTTGCGAGCCGGGAATCAGCAGCTTCTGGACATCCAGCGAATTGGTGGCGTTCACGCCACCCATCGCGAAGATGCTTTCTCCCCAGTTGATCACCTGATTGCCGAGCCGCACATGCGCGGCGTTGCCGCCGATCGTAAAATCCTTCTCACCCCATAGATCGAGCAACTGCACGTCATAAACGACCTGCGCCGACGCGGTGCTCGATAGCGGCGTTCTGTTCGTATCACCGGCAAGAAAGTCGTACATGCCCGTGCCACGGATCATGAACTTGAGTCCCTCGCTCGGCATCTTGAAGAGCAGCTCGCTCGTTGCGCTGATGTAGGTGCTGAAAGGTTGACCCTTGCGATAGTTCAGGTTGCCGTTGTCGCCAACGCCCCACTGGTTCACATTTGCGGCTGCTCCACAGTCAAACGCGTTCGGGTCACCCGTGAGCGAGCAGCTCGGGTTTTTGGTGCGGATGCCAGCGCCTGCCGTGAGGTTGGTCACCCACGAGCCGGTAAGATCGTTGATCCCGGTCGAAAACTCGTACCCATACGCGCTGGAGGTAGCAGCCGCACCGGCGATCGCCAGCGAGACCGTAGCAGTCCTTCCTAACGTCTTCGTTTTCATGATTCTCCCCTGCAGCCAATCTCATTGCCGGCGCGCCTCATCGATGCGCCCCGGCCCCCTTTTGTGGTTTGCCGAACTTCAGCGCTCGCTCACCGACCGCAGGGATTCGGCCGAGTAGAAGTCGGTCTTGAAACGAGGATCGTTGGCCTGCTGGTACCAGCGGACGTCCTTGCCCTGGCCGATCGACGAGGCGTCAAAGACGTAGCGTCCATTGTTGAGGTCGTACTGCACCATCGGCTCGTTATCGCAGGCGCCGCCCAGTTCCCATACCGGGATCGGGTAGCTCTCGCGCATCTTCCAAAGCTTGCCCTGCGCGTCATAGTCCTCGCCCACGAGCGCGAGCCAGCTGTCCTCATCCAGATAGAAGACCTTTTTTGAAGCGACGTGGCGGGCCGATGGCTTAAGCGTTGCCTCCACTACCCAGACGCGGTGTACCTCGTAACGACGATGATCGGACGAAATGCCGTTGGGCGTGGCGACGTCGTGCAGCTTGTCTTTAAAGCCGTACATGCCGAAATCGTCATACGGGACGATCATTTCCTTCTTGCCCACGAGCTTCCAGTTAAACCGGTCAATGGAGCCATTGAACATGTTGGATTCGTCGATCAGATACTGATTTTCGAAACCGATCAGCGGCGCATCGTGCGTATAGGCCGGCATGCGCCTCACGCGGCGTTGGCCAGGAAAGTAGTAGTACGTTTCCGAGTCCTTGTCGAAGTACTGGCGCTGCACGAAGGCCTGACCGGCCAGCGCCGCGGGTGAATCGACCGAGAAATAGGCGCCCAGGTTGAACTGGTCGACGTCCTGCGGTGTGGTCTTGCCCTCCTTGCCCGCCGGGAAATAGAACGCCTGCGGACCGATTGCGTCGATCCAGTCACCGTTGCCGGGGCGCGGGGAAATGGACGTGACGACCGGCGACCACTCGATACCCTCGCCGCGATAACGCGTCTCGTAGTTGAGGATCGCTTCGGCGCCGTTCTTCGGCTCCGGGAAGGCTACCCCGGGGAGCACTGCGGCCTGCACCGTCTCGCCATCCGAAGCGAGTTTCGCCGTCATGAGATTGGCCTTCGAATTCTGCTCGGCGAAATCCGGCAACTGGCATTCGCGATGGGACGGATAGACGTCCATGCGGTAGCCCTTCAACTGCTTGATGAGCTGGATCTGCCCCGGCGCCAATTTGTCGGCGTATTTGTCGACGTTCGACGCATCGATCGTGTACAGGGGTTTTTCGTTCTTGTGCGTCCAGAAGTCGCCGCGAACCTTGCCCCATTCCCAGCCTGCGGGCGTGGGTTCCCTGCCGGCAAACGCCGGGACGAGCCCGTCCTTGCTCGCCGCGCGCTCGCCGCCGACTGGCGTGAGGTCGTCGGCAGCGGCCACTCCGGCCATGAACAATAACGCCGCCGTGATTGCAGATACGGCTCCGATTGTGTGCTTTCTCATCATGACTCTCCGTCCTATACCACTTTCATTCGCTGTACATATCGTTTGATTCAAACTGAATGTCTTTGAACCGAACTGCTCAGCCCTCGCCGCACCCGGCCACGGCCACCGCCCGAATCTCGATACACAACTCGGCAAGCGCCAGCTGTGTTACGCCAACCGCCGTCCACGACGGATAGCGCGTCGGGAAGTACGCGTCCTTCACCGCCGAAAAGGCCTCGATCGCGCCGCGCAGGTCCGTGTGGAAGGTCGTCAGTTCCACAACATCGGCAAGGGTCCCGCCTGCCGTCTCGAGCACGGCTTTCAGGGACTCGAAGGCAATGCGGGCCTGCGCCTGCATGCCCTCACCGGCTTTCATATCCGGTCCGATGCCAACCTGGCCGGAGATCCAGATCGTGTCCCCGACGCGGGTCGCGGGCGAAAAATGGTAGGCGTCGTAGAACGACTGGAACGGCGGCGGAACGATCGATTGCCGCCTGGTGGAGGTTGTCATGATGTGGGTTCCTATGATCAGACGAGTTGACGGAAACACGGCGCGCGAAACGGATCGCCTTCTCTTAACCCGGCAAGCTCGTCGAGGAACAAGACGCCCGCCGGTGTGAAGCCTGAGACACTCGGTTGTGGAAGCGGACTGAAAACCGCGTCGTCGCCGAAGAAGCGCAGCACGAGCGTGTGGCGATCCGGAAATGCGGAGTCCACCGCGCCGCCGCCGTGCAGCACGCCGGGATGCAGCAGCAGGACGTCGCCGGGCTCAGTCGCCCACGAAATGATGTCGTAGGCAGCCGGGTCGACGCGGCGCTCAGCTTCGATATTCGGCAGGCGCGGCCAGATATCGCTGCCATGCAGAGGATCAGTCGGATCTTCAGCGTTTTGAAAGGTCGTGCCGTCGTGACGCGGGCCTCGATGCGAGCCGCACACAATCTCGAGCGCATTCTGTTTAGGTACGGCCTCGAAACTGATCCAGGCATTGCCGAAGTGCATGCCCTCCCATGGCAGGTAGGAAGTGTCCTGATGCCACGGCGAGCGACCGCTCCTGCCTCCGCTTTTGAGGAACAGTTCCTCCGCGAAATACCAGACGTGATCCGAGCCCCACAGGTCCGCGAACAGTCGGCCGAACGGCAGTTCGCCAGCCAGCTCGTCCAGACGCTCCTTTGCAAACGGATTGGCGTTGTCGTTGTGCGTCTTGTGCACCGTGCCTTCGAACAGGCTGCAGGCCATGGGCCCGGGGTTCTCTATGCCCCAGTCGAAGACCTGCCGGCACCGCGCCAACTGCTGCTCGCTGAGAAGACCTTTGACCAGAACGGCACCGTCCTCGGCGAACGCCTTGCGCGTGGCTTCATCCATGGCTGAAATCCTGAATCATCAATCGGCGGCTTGGTTGCAATCGCTTCCCCGCGGCGCCTAGTAGAAAACGCTACTAAAGTTAGGTCATGATACAAATAATGAAAAAAGAAAAAAGAGAGGGAATTCCCTGTGTGTGCGGATCGGTGGCAATGGCGAAGTACCAGGCGTGGTCCGGGCCAACAGATCCGCGAACAGTCCGCTGAACGACATCTGTCCGACCAGGTCGTCCGGGCGCCCTTCGCGAACGGATTGGCGTTGTTGGGTCTTGTAGCCCGTGTCTTCGAAGAAGCAGCAGGCCATGGGTCCAGGGTTTTCTATACCCCAGCCGAAGAACTGCCGGCACCGTGCCAGTTGCTGCTAGCCAAGAAGACTTATGGCCAGACGGCGGTGTCCTCGCCGTTCGCTCCGCCCCCTAGCGTCTTCGTAGAAAATGCTGCCTAAATTAGGTCATGATGGAAAAATGAAGAAGGAGTAAATGACGGGGTATTCCCCGTCTTCACAGGGTTACACACCAGCCTGCCGACCCCACGGTTAGTCGCGGAACATGGTTGCGGCATCTGCAAGCATCTTGAGCGAACGAGGGCGCCCTTCACGGACGGAAGGCAACGGACACGCCGCCGAAATTTTCCTTGCTTTATTTGGTAAACGTACCTATCTTAGTCTTTGTGTACTACCTGAAAGATCTTCGGGGATATCTGCAATGCCCTTTTGCGTGTGGTCTTCCCTTTTGGCAGCGACGTGCTGCAGTCGATCGAGTTAGCAACCCGGCGCCTTGGCATCGGAAGGCGTGGAAACGTGGCTTGGAGCGGCTTTTGTCGCGAAGCCGGTGCGGCGCCCCTCAGCGGCGGAAAAGGTGGGAGATCGTGATGTCCGGCATTCTCAGCAATTGGATCTATATGGGCAGCAATGCATACGACGAATACACGTTCGTGCCGTGGCTGAACAAGAACGTTTACCGTCGGACTGTAGACTTTAGTCAGGTTTGCATACTGTGACGTTTGCGTATTGCACTTCCACCCGTACTGCGGGCACATGAGGTGAAAACGCGCCATCTCGTCAATGAGAAATTGAACCGATCAAAACTGAAGCGAATATGGCTGTCAATTTCTCAAAAGGGTTGCGCCTGTAATTTTCAGCAATTGATCTCGCGGTTTGACAATTATTCCGGGTTCCTAAAGGCGCTGCAGCGCATTGCCAACAGCGTTCGCGAGTCGGTTGCCAGCGAAACGCGCGCCGCTCGAATTGATTTGGCGCCAAAGCGCTTGGATTGGCGACTCCGATGCTTACGCAGCGGTCGTCGCTGGGCAGATTGTTTCCACTTTGACCACTGAATTGGACAGTACGGGATCCTTTGATTTTTACCTTATCGCTTTTAATTGCCGTCGTCAGGCTGTTCTTGGGGAAGCACCGCTTGAACCGCTCGTGACCACTTGATATTGAGGAACATAGACCGTGTTCACGAACCTCAGCGAAGATTCGATTGGGTGGTTACGCACTAGTGCTCACCGCCTCCGCGATATTGTCCTCGCGTCGATTGTGGTTTTCTACTCGCTAACGGGACAGTGTTATGGCGCTGTTGCACCGGCTTGGCCGACGTGCACGCAAACTGTCGACGTGCCGCCAGAGGAAGCGCCCTCTGCAGAGGAGATCGCAGCTGTTGTAAGTGCCCGCTTCCATATAGGATTGCACGACGCCTTGGAAATCGGTCACGCGGTGCTAATTGCGGCGAGGCGCTACACAATCTCACCGTTGTTATTGCTTGCAGTGATCGCGGTCGAATCTAGTTTCGACCGATTTGCGGTAAGTGTGGTTGGCGCCAAGGGACTCATGCAAGTGCTACCATCTCAACACAGAGACCGCGCCCTTCGCACGTCTGATTTGACCGACGCACGCACGAACGTCCGCATCGGGTCCGCAATTCTGCGAGAATATATAAGAGCGTCAGGTGGAAACCTCGAGGACGCGTTATATCGCTATAGCGGGGGCGCCAAGGGCTATACACGACGGGTAGTCGATCGCTTGAGCATGATGAAAGCGGAATTCGGTTTATAGTCGCGGCCTTGTTTGGATTCGGTTGAGAAACTCAAGAAGCGATAGTACGCACCGAGCTCAAAACCAAATTGCGCGCGAAGCCAAGTCGCCCTCCTGATTCATTCGGTAGTGTCGCCGGATTGTCGGCGGGTTATGAAGCTGCCCCCTACGTGGCTTTGCAGATGCTCGCGACCGTGAAGCTTGGCCTCGCGACCGTGAAGCTTGGCCTCGCGACCGTGAAGCTTGGCCTCGCGACCTGGATCGCGTTGAGGGCGTGCTAAAGGTCCTCGGCATGGTCCATGCCGCATCAGGATTCCGCCATCATCCGAAGGTGATCAATGGCTTCTCTGAAGTCATCACGGCTGCTTTTCGACGAAGCCGGCCGCCACGCGAGCTCCGCCTTTGGCCTGGGATCGTTGCCGCACGGGATGGTGGTCGAGGTCGAGGCCGTGATGCTGGTGCGCGAAGGGTCTCAGCGGAGGTGGTCGAGCCTGAACGTGACGACTCCGCCGGGATTGACAACAGCGTACAGGCTGTCTGGGTCAAAGACTTTGTACAGCCTGTCCTGGACTTAAAGGTTCCCGAGCTTCGTATCGGTCAGCACGGGCGCAAGCGCTAGTTTTGCCTTTGCGTATACCGTCAGACTCCATACCGTCAACCAGAACCGCGGGACCGGAGGCGGTGCTCGCCTATCTGTCGCGCTATACGCATCGCGTGGCCATCTCCAACTCGCCAGTGCGCTGGAGGGCTTGCGCTGCGTGAGCCCGATACTTCCGCCTCGATCAAAAAGCACGACAGCCAGGTGGGGAGCCATCATGCGCGAGACGTAGAGTATTCCGTCCACGTCAGCCGGATGGGTATAGATCGCCCGGGACCAGCGCATCGGAATGCTGTAGTTTGCCGTACCAAACAGCCCGGCGTGCGCGCCAAGAATGTTCATGCTTTGGCCCGTCAGATCAGCGAGCGCCAGGTCCTTGCCGTCGAATCTGTGTATAAAGCGACGCTTCACTTCATCGGCCGCAACATGATATCGGGTCCCAACTGGCTCGAGGTCGTGAAGCAGGGACTCTGCGACGGCAGTTGCCAGACTCAGACCAAAGTAACTGGTCCCGTATTCCCTTCTGGCATCGTCGAATCGGTGACTTGCAGTTCTCCCAAAATGCGGCTCGCCTGACTCGTAGCTCGAGATACGGACCAGGCGCTCTGCTTTTACGGTGACGAGCGGCAATTCAAGTGTGCTGAAATTCCTTGCGGGATTCTTGAGGGCGCGAGCAGACAAATGCTATTCCTCCGCGTAGCCCGCTGCGGCCCGCAGAACCATCGGCAGATTGATCTGCTCGACCTGATCAATGCTGTTGCGACCGCCTTGCCTGCGCCCGGGCTGCTTGCCGCCGATCACCTCCAGCGGGGTAAGACCGCCGAGCGAACGCCGCGGATTCGTGAAGAACGACCATTTGCTGGCGCCAGGCAGCCCTTTCAGCGCCCGGGACACGCGGGCAACGGTGCGCCGGTCGAGGCTCTCGTCCACAAAAAAGGCCGGGTAATAGCTGATCCCGTTGGGGCCGTCCACAGTGAACAGCGATCCCGTTTTCAGCCGCTGGTTGATTGCCTGCCGTGTGACGCCCGCACGTCGCATGAATTCCGCTGGCTCGAGCAATCGCCCTTCCTTTGCGAGCTTCGCTCGGGCTGCCATCGCCTCAGCAAACATCTCCGCTTCGACGGAGGATGTGCCCACGCGCCGCCCCGCCCTGATGTCCACTGCGGAACGGGCGCGCTGCGCGGGCGCACGACGGCGGTGGCCGGTTTCAGGCTTCGTAGCCGACGCCGTCTCGCCCGCCGCGTCGGTTACCGCCGCCAGCGCATCATCGAAGCCCTGTGCGAACAGCGCGATCGACTGCGCGAACTTCTGCTGCTTTTTCGCGGGGAGCTGCCCGATATCGGCTTGCATGGAACTCGCCACGACCTTGCGGATCGCTTCCGGGGTCCGCGCGCCGGTACGATCGAGCACCTTCGCCGCACGCACGAGTAGCCGCGAAAACTCTGACGCTTGTATGGTTGCCGTAGACATGACATCTCTCCGTGTGAACGATCAAGAGTAATCCGAAGATGGCAATGCCGTCAAGGTTGTCAAGGGAGTAAAGGAAGTGAAGTGAACCTTTGCCGTTGTTGCCTGCATTCGCTCTCGGGGCGTCCGGAAACGCACCAGCACTTAACGAGGTCGTCCCTTCTGCTGCTCGACCTTTGGTGGGCCGAGAGGCCGTGGCCGCCGCTCATTGGCATGACCGTTAGTTGCGTATTCTGCGATTTCCTGAGCCGTTTTCAGGACCGTAGCCGACCAGCTCGCTAAGCGCCTCCCTGACGGCTTCCGTTAGCTGCTTTCCGGGCCGGGGCGGGCGCGCGGGCTCACCTGCTGGGCCTCTCAATTTCGCGAGAAAAGTCACTGCCAGCCAATTCAGTTGAGGCCGTCTGCGCTCAGAAGACAGTTCGGTGAGTGATGTTTAATGCCCCAGTGACTCTTGATCACAGGGAAATCATCCCAAGATGTGATTTGAAACTGAATTGCCCGACCCAGGACATGCCGAACAGGAAAAAACACCCTTCATTGCTTCAGCCATCGGCCGCAGCCCATTCAAAGGCGCTGTTACTCCCTATGCCGCGAAAAGAGGCCTCCGATCTGGTGCTGCGCGCACGGATCGCGCTTGAGCGTTTGCGCAATGGCGAGGCTGACCGATCCCTGATCAATCTCGTCTCGCAGGTCACCCTCATCGCGAGGTTTATCACCCAGGCAGGCCACGGGAAGCTTGATATCGAGGTCCTTGAAGCCGTTAAGGGTGGCCTGGAAGATGTCCTCATCGAGGCCGATAACACCGGGACGTGGGATATTCCTGAAACGTTAATCGATGGCCTCACTGCCGTGATCAACGAATACGATCGCCAGATTTCCGTAACGCGTATGGAAATTGTGGTCCGGGCGAGTGATTATCTGGACAGGCTTGCCCATCGGGCAGCACGCGACACCCGCGCCGCCGATAGCTACCCCTCAGATCGCGCGGTGACCTTTTGGCTCACGTTTAACGGGCAACAAACATCGATCGCGCCATGCGCTTAAGGTCTGCCAGTAAGAGAATACGTGCGCAGAAGACTGACGATCGTCAAACCTTTGTGTGCTGGCAATGCGCGGGAGCGCACACAGCTGCCAGATCGGCAACCGTTAATAAGGCTTCTTAAAGGCTTATCACGTTACACTGCCTTCGGAGCCATACACCTCCAGCGCCTGCTTGCGCTGAAGTGTAAGCGGCTCGCGATGGGCCGTCGTAGACGGGCGCTAGAATCGGCATCAAAGTGATGTCCATCATTTTCGAAGTGGTGGACACCATTTTGTCAGAGCCAACTCAGAGGCCTGGCAGCCGTAAAGGCCGCCCGAACCATAGTCCCGAATTCCGCCGTCGCCTGG
>NZ_VZQQ01000369.1 GCF_014397785.1 Paraburkholderia podalyriae | reverse complement strand
GGGTGAGAGGGAACAAGATTGCGTCCGCAGCTTACACATTGCGGACGCAACTTATGACTGACCTACAAACTGACTTTGACTTCCTGCCCCTGCGGGTGATCGGCAAATCGGCCGACGGCAAGAACCGTAAGCGGTAATTTCGGCTCATCTGGAACCTGCGGGTGAGAGGGAACAAGATTGCGTCCGCAGCTTACACATTGCGGACGCAACTTATGACTGACCTACAAACTGACTTTGACTTCCTGCCCC
>NZ_VZQQ01000368.1 GCF_014397785.1 Paraburkholderia podalyriae | reverse complement strand
CTTTACGGCTGCCAGGCCTCTGAGTTGGCTCTGACAAAATGGTGTCCACCACTTCGAAAATGATGGACATCACTTTGATGCCGATTCTTGCGCCCGTCTACAACGGCCATCGCGAGCCGCTTACCGACAAACTGAAGCTGGCCGCTCCGCTCACGTCCACGGTTTGACCGGGTAGATCCAGATAGATCGTGGCCACGATCATGGAACGATCTTCACGTGGTCTACGCCGGACCTACCCACGCTCTCACAT
>NZ_VZQQ01000367.1 GCF_014397785.1 Paraburkholderia podalyriae | reverse complement strand
TCGTCTTTCATGGCAATGCGGGGCATGCCGGGCACCGCAAGTTTTGCGCCACAGCGTTTAACCCGGCGCGAGGCCCGCGCCGAGCCACATGCGCAGCGCCTCGATCTCCTCCTCGCACACCGTATGCCCGGACGGTCAGTTGAAACTCCCCCACTTATGGTCGCGCAAATTCCCCCACCCTGTGCAGCAGGACTAAGGGTTTTATTTAGCTGGTTTTCGTTTTTCTCGCAAGCGTTTCAGCGGCCTCTTTA
>NZ_VZQQ01000366.1 GCF_014397785.1 Paraburkholderia podalyriae | reverse complement strand
TCCAGATAGATCGTGGCCACGATCATGGAACGATCTTCACGTGGTCTACGCCGGACCTACCCACGCTCTCACATCATGCCCCACGCGCGCGCGAATCGGGGACCGGCCCTGCCGAGCCGCTTACGTTTGAAGCGCTCGTGCTGACGTTGTGCCGGGAGATGACATTTGCGGCTGTGGCTCGTCTGGTGAACCTGTCGTGGCATCGCGTGAAGGCCATATGTGATCGGTACGTGGATATGGCCGTGGCCGCC
>NZ_VZQQ01000365.1 GCF_014397785.1 Paraburkholderia podalyriae | reverse complement strand
CCAGATGATTCAGATACGCGTCAAATTCGTCGACATCTTCTCTCATCATCATCGCCCGAAGTCTGTATTATTCAATACTACCAGGTATCGCTTCGCTGTAAATAGGTTTTGTGACACAGTAGTACTAACAGGCTGCGGAAATACCTCGCGCTGAAGTCATCGCGACGGATAGCAAAAGCGTTGATGTAAGAACCTCACCCGCCCCCTGGAGATCATGCGCGGCACCGACACGTTCACCGAGAGTCTGTTTT
>NZ_VZQQ01000364.1 GCF_014397785.1 Paraburkholderia podalyriae | reverse complement strand
GCAGGGGCAGGAAGTCAAAGTCAGTTTGTAGGTCAGTCATAAGTTGCGTCCGCAATGTGTAAGCTGCGGACGCAATCTTGTTCCCTCTCACCCGCAGGTTCCAGATGAGCCGAAATTACCGCTTACGTATCCGTCAGCGCATCCCGTCTTGAACGCACGTACGCGCGGTGCGAAGGTGTAGCCATCGTAACGACGGAGCAATGCGATGGAGAACACCGCGGGAGAGACTGTATCGACGGGCACGCGGCGGC
>NZ_VZQQ01000363.1 GCF_014397785.1 Paraburkholderia podalyriae | reverse complement strand
ACTAGCCGCTCTTCGAACTGGATTGTGAAGCGGTTCAGGGCCGCTTTCCAGTCGCGGATAGGCATCGTCCACTTCTTGCTGATGTTGTTCAGCGCCAGGTAAAACAGCTTGGTCACGGCCTCATCGGGGGGTGTCCGGAATTTTGTGTAAACGGGTTGAGGTTTAACCCGGCACTAGCCGCTCTTCGAACTGGATTGTGAAGCGGTTCAGGGCCGCTTTCCAGTCGCGGATAGGCATCGTCCACTTCTTGCT
>NZ_VZQQ01000362.1 GCF_014397785.1 Paraburkholderia podalyriae | reverse complement strand
GTCGCATTTTCGCGGCATAGTCCGGCGGATTCCCACCGCCCTCAACTTCAACCATGGCTACAGTCCGGTCAACGTCGTTAGCCTGAAGCCGCTTATCGCGCGCGTAAGACAGCAACGTCTCACCAACCCCCGGCGGTCGGTCAAACTCCCCCGGGTATGGTCACTTCAAACTCCCCCACCTGACGACCGTCGGCTGAGCCACTAAAGCTGCCGGGAGAGGTGTTGCAGGACGTCTATCTTCGTCTCCTTCGA
>NZ_VZQQ01000361.1 GCF_014397785.1 Paraburkholderia podalyriae | reverse complement strand
TACGTGCGATGGGGATGCGTACGGCTCGCTGCGTTCGACATGGCTGACTGTCTCCATCAAGCTGAACGCGCCCATCATGCGTCGAAATATTCAGCAGTGAGAAACGGTCGTGCCGAGTCGCTTACGGATCTGCTGCGCGTGGTTGCGTAACGCCGACGACTCCATCTTTGCCGCCGCCGGCAGGAGGGTAGCGGCGAACGCCTGCCATTTTGCAAGAATCGGCTCCATGTCTTGCAAGATGAAGTCAGCAAG
>NZ_VZQQ01000360.1 GCF_014397785.1 Paraburkholderia podalyriae | reverse complement strand
TGAACAGCCAGCTTTTCCTCGAAGTGGCAAACGGCCTTATATCGCGTTCGCACACATTGTTATCGATGGGGGCGCAACCGTCGGTGACGTAGCGGCTGAGATACTCCCATTGGTTGCGCGTGTATGCGAGCTAGCGTCAAGACTGGTGTATAGGCAACTTGATGAGCAGGGACTTCAGGCGGCGAGTTTCTGCTGAACCGGTTGATCGTCTTTCACCGGTTCGCCATCCCTGAAGGCAATGCCTTCCAGCAA
>NZ_VZQQ01000035.1 GCF_014397785.1 Paraburkholderia podalyriae | reverse complement strand
CGTCCATCGGATGCGCGGCGGCCGGAATCCATTCGAGCGCGGCCTTCACGTTGGCGGGCAGGCCGCGCATCGACTTCAGCTTCGTCTTGTACGCGCTCAGCTCGGCCGGCGTCGGCAGCTTGCCGTGAACCAGCAGATAGGCGACTTCTTCAAATTCGCATGCGCTGGCGATATCGAGAATGTCGTAGCCGCGATAGTGCAGATCGTTGCCGGTCTTGCCGACCGTGCACAGCGCGGTGTTGCCCGCGGTCACGCCGGACAGCGCGACGGATTTTTTCGGCTTGAAGCCGCTTTGCGTTTCGTTGCCGCCTGTTGCGCCAGCGGCTTGCGTCGTCTCGCTCATCTTCCGCCTTCTCCTGTGTGCCGGCTCATTGCTGCCGTTTGAAAAACGCGTCGCTTATGCCGCCGACTATCCGTTAGCGCCCACTTTCGAAAAAAGTGGCGCCGCTTCTTGCGGAACAGCGCGGCCGGTGGTTTGCGCGCGGCGCAGCACCGACCAGTAATAGCGGTAGCTCGCCCGATCGTGCAGCGTGTCGCCGTGACGCGTCAGGCCCCAATGCGCGGTTTGCGCGCCCAGCAGGATTTCGGTGGCCGTCGCGATTTCTTCGTCGCGCGGCGCGAACGCGGCGACGATCGCCTCGATCTGCGCGGGGTGGATGCTCCACATGCGCGTGTAGCCGAACTCATTGCGGGCACGCTGCGCGTCGTTCGCGACCACGCGCATGTCGCGCACTTCGGTGCTGACGTTGTGCGACGGCACCTTGCCGTACGCGTGACAGGCCGCCGAAATCTCGAGCTTCGCGCGCCGCACGAGCGGATGATCGAATTGGCCCGGCGAGCGCATCGCGGTATCGGGGATCGCGCCGTCGTGCGCGGAGACGAAGTCCATCAGGCCGAAGCTCAGCGCCTCGACGCCCGGCAGCGCGGCTAGTTCGAACACGCGCGTGAGCGCGCCGTGGGTTTCGACCAGCAGTTGCACCGGCACCGGCTGCGCGATGCCGAGCTCGCGCCGCGTCGCCTCGATGAACGCGATCATTTCGGCGGCATCGTGGACGTTGCGGATTTTCGGCAGCGTGATGTAAGCGGGTGCTCGCTTTGCGGCGCGCAGGATCAGGCGTACGTCGTCGCGCCAATGCGCGTGAGCGAAGTCGTGAATGCGCACGCCGACGCGGCCGAAGCGGTCATGCTCGCTGCCCGGCAGCGATGCGACCAGTTCCGCGTGCTCGGCCTCGCGGCCGACCTGCGCGCCGTCTTCGCAATCGAGCGTGATATCGAACACCGGGCCGAGTTGCTGCTGCAACGCGAGCGACTTCAGCATCAGCTTTTCACTGCCCGCGTAGTGATCGCAGGCAGGCAGCACAGCGGGCGGCGCTTCGCCCTCAAACAGCACTTCGGCGGGTGTGAGAACGCGCATCTTCGGCGTGTGGGGCGTGATGAGGATTAGGGATGTCGGATTCGGGCGTGCTCTGCGAGCGTGCGGTCGGGCAACGGCAAAGCACGGTCGAATCAGACGCGAATGGCGATGATCGCACAGCCATTCGCACGAAAAAAACCGGAACCCGCCGCGCTGACGCTTCGGAGTTCCGGTTCATCCGCATCAGGTGCCTAGCCGAGCAGGTGCTGAACGCCTTCGCGCTCTTCCAGCAGTTCCTGCAGCGTGCCGTCCATCTTTTCGCGCGAGAACGCGTCGATTGCCAGACCTTCGACGCGCTTGTACTCGCCGTTTTCGCAGGTCACGGGCACGCCGTAGATGATGTCTTCAGGGATGCCGTACGAGCCGTCCGACGGGATGCCCATCGTGACCCACTTGCCGTTGGTGCCCAGCACCCAGTCGCGCACGTGGTCGATTGCAGCGTTAGCCGCCGATGCCGCCGACGACAGGCCGCGCGCTTCGATGATCGCCGCGCCGCGCTTGCCGACGGTCGGGATGAACGTGTTGCGGTTCCATTCGTCGTCGTTGATCAGCTTGGTCAGGTCCTGACCTTCAGCCGTTGCGACGCGGAAGTCCGGGTACATGGTCGGCGAGTGATTGCCCCACACTGCGAGCTTTTCGATCGACGCGACCGGCTTGCCCGACTTGGCGGCCAGTTGCGAAAGTGCGCGGTTGTGGTCCAGACGCAGCATCGCGGTGAAGTTCTTCTTCGGCAGATCCGGCGCCGACTTCATCGCGATGTACGCGTTCGTGTTGGCCGGGTTGCCCACCACCAGCACCTTCACGTCGCGGCTGGCGACGTCGTTCAGCGCCTTGCCCTGAACCGTGAAGATTTCGGCGTTGGCCGACAGCAGATCTTTGCGCTCCATGCCCTTCGAGCGCGGACGCGCGCCGACGAGCAATGCAATGTCGGCGTCCTTGAACGCGACCTTCGGGTCGTCCGTGATCACGACGCCCGACAGCAGCGGGAATGCGCAATCATCCAGTTCCATCACGACGCCTTTGACGGCGGCTTGCGCTTGCGGCAGATCGAGCAGTTGCAGGATCACCGGCTGGTCCTTGCCGAGCAGGTCGCCATTGGCGATGCGGAATAGCAGGGAGTAAGCGATTTGACCTGCGGCGCCAGTGACGGCAACGCGCTTTGCGGGCTTAGCCATTGAGAAATCTCCAGGACGATGCGTTAGACGCTAGGGAAAACGCCATTCTATATGCGCGTTCAGCGAAGCGTAGTGAAACACGGCGGAATTCACTGTTCGCGCGCGGGCTCGGAATATGCCGAGACCGGACGGCGCGCTTCGGCAAGACCGCCGTGCCGGAAACCTGTACTGCCGAGCGGGACCGGATGGCCGAAGCACACGCCGCGGCCGGGGCCGCGACTGCACGGTGCGGGCTCCTGCAAACAGCGCGTTTCGGCAAGCGTCTGGCCAGCGGGTGCAACACGGATACGGCGCGCGACTGCAACGGATGGCGGCGAATCGAAACCTGAACTGCGTAGGGGAGGGCATGGTGCAGAGTGGCTGCCGGAGCGTTGCGGCGTTGCATCAAACAGCCGCCGCAAAAACCCGCAAACCCTTGCTCGACAAGGAGTGTAGGAGTCGAAACTGACAAAGTCAACAGTATCTTATGTCTTATATAAGACATATCTATCCCGGGAAAAACCCTAGACGTGCCCCAGCCCTTTATGATGAAATGCGCGCATGAATTCGAACCCGGCGAATCCTGCGAACCCGAATGGCCAAGGGGCCGCGGGCGAAGGTGTATCCGCTGTTTCTCCTGCTGCGTCGCCGACCTTCAGCCCCCTATATCAACAGATCAAGGGCTTGATTACGCAGAGCCTCGAAAGCGGCGAATGGAAGCCGGGCGAGATCATTCCTAGTGAAGTCGAACTGGCCGCGCGTTTCAAGGTAAGCCAGGGCACCGTGCGCAAGGCGATCGATGAACTGGCCGCGGACAACCTGCTGGTGCGCCGCCAGGGCAAAGGCACGTTCGTTGCGACGCACAACGAAGAGCGCGCGCAATTCCGCTTCCTGAGACTGCTTGCCGACGACGGCGCCGAGCATCCGCACGTGAGCCGTCTGCTCGAATGCCGACGGCTGCGCGCGTCGGCGGAAATCGCGCGGCAACTCGATCTGAAGCCCGCCGATCCGGTCGTGCTGATCAAGCGTTTGCTGCAGTTCGACGGCGAAGTCACCGTGCTCGACGAGATCTGGCTGCCCGGCGCGGTGTTCCGCGGGCTCACGCTTGAGCGGCTGTCGGAGTACCAGGGGCCTCTCTACGCGATGTTCGAGACGGAATTCGGCACCCGCATGATTCGCGCGACGGAGAAAATCCGCGCGGTCGCGGCGGAGCCTTCCGTGGCGGAATTGCTGCATGTGCCGGGGGGGTTTCCGTTGCTCTCGGTCGAGCGCGTGTCCTATACCTATGGGGACCGGCCGGTCGAAGTCCGGCGAGGTTGGTATGTCACAACCGGGTATTACTATCAGAACGAGCTGAGCTGAATCGGGCTGAAACGAGGCGCGGCGTCCCACACGCGTGCCTATCGGAAGGCGCTTTCATTGCGCGCGCGGCAAAGGACCCAGCGTGGTTTTCGCTGCAGCGCGTTATAAAAAGGCGCTAAAATTGCGGATTAGTGTGACTACATAGTAGGGGTCTAGCATGGCAGAAGCCGTAAAAAAACCGAGGCCGGAATTCCGGAACATCGGTATTGGGCAAATACTGACGGCATACCGTCTCCCGCTGGCGGGGCGCGTGTCGATTCTGCACCGCGTGAGCGGTAGCTTGTTGTTTATCTTTCTTCCGTTCCTGCTGTTCCTCTTCGATCAGAGCCTGACTTCCGAACTGAGCTTCGAAGTTTTCAAGGGCTTCCTCTCCAATATCATCGTCAAGCTGATCACGCTCGTTCTCGCGTGGGCTTTCCTGTTCCACTTCTGCGCCGGTGTCCGTCATCTCGTGATGGATACGAATCATGATGCCGTGTCGAAAGAGAAGGGTAAATCGACCTCCATCGTGGTAATCGTCGTGTCGTCGCTGCTCACCATCGCATTCGCCGCAAAACTGTTCGGAGCATTCTAAAAAATGGCAGCCAATAACCGAATCGGTTCCAAGCGTCTCGTCGTCGGCGCGCATTACGGTCTGCGCGACTGGCTCGCGCAACGCATCACCGCCTGCGTGATGGCGGTCTACACCGTGATTCTGCTCGCCTGGTTCTTCCTCGCGCGCGACTTCTCGTACGACGGCTGGGCGTCGATCTTCGCGACGCAGTGGATGAAGCTCGCCACGTTCGTCACGCTTCTCTCGCTGTTCTACCACGCGTGGGTGGGTATGCGCGACATCTGGATGGATTACGTGAAGCCCGTTGGCACGCGTCTCGTCCTGCAGGCGCTGACGATCCTCTGGCTGCTCGCATGTGCGGGCTACGCTGCGCAGATTCTCTGGAGAGTATAAAAGCATGGTTGCAATCAAGAATTCTCTGCCGCGTCGCCGCTTCGACGTGGTCATCGTCGGCGCGGGCGGCTCGGGGATGCGCGCGTCGCTGCAACTCGCGCGCGCCGGTCTGTCGGTATGCGTGCTGTCCAAGGTGTTCCCGACGCGTTCGCACACGGTCGCTGCCCAGGGCGGCATCGGCGCTTCGCTCGGCAACATGAGCGAAGACAACTGGCACTACCACTTCTACGACACGATCAAGGGCTCCGACTGGCTCGGCGACCAGGACGCAATCGAGTTCATGTGCCGTGAAGCACCGAACGCCGTCTACGAACTCGAACACTTCGGCATGCCGTTCGACCGTAACGCCGACGGCACGATCTATCAGCGCCCGTTCGGCGGCCACACCGCGAACTACGGCGAAAAGCCGGTGCAACGCGCTTGCGCGGCGGCTGACCGCACGGGTCACGCGCTGCTGCACACGCTGTACCAGCAGAACGTTGCCGCCAAGACGCAATTCTTCGTCGAATGGATGGCGCTGGACCTGATCCGCGACGCCGACGGCGACGTGCTCGGCGTGACCGCGCTGGAAATGGAAACCGGCGACGTCTACATCCTCGAAGGCAAGACCACGCTGTTCGCCACGGGCGGCGCGGGCCGGATCTTCGCGGCATCGACCAACGCGTTCATCAACACCGGTGACGGCCTCGGCATGGCGGCCCGTTCTGGCATCGCGCTGCAGGACATGGAATTCTGGCAATTCCACCCGACCGGCGTAGCCGGCGCGGGCGTGCTGATCACCGAAGGCGTGCGCGGCGAAGGCGGTATTCTGCGTAACTCGAACGGCGAGCGCTTCATGGAACGCTACGCGCCGACGCTGAAGGACCTGGCGCCGCGCGACTTCGTTTCGCGTTCGATGGACCAGGAAATCAAGGAAGGCCGCGGCGTGGGTCCGAACAAGGATCACGTGCTGCTCGACCTGTCGCACATCGGCGCCGAGACCATCATGAAGCGTCTGCCGTCGATCCGCGAAATCGCGCTGAAGTTCGCGAACGTCGACTGTATCAAGGAGCCGATCCCGGTCGTGCCGACCATCCACTACCAGATGGGCGGTATCCCGACGAACATCAACGGCCAGGTCGTCGGTACGCCGCGCGGCCCCGAAGAAGTCGTCAACGGTTTCTACGCAGTGGGCGAATGCTCGTGCGTATCGGTGCACGGTGCGAACCGTCTCGGCACGAACTCACTGCTCGACCTCGTGGTGTTCGGCCGCGCTGCCGGCAACCACATCGTCAAGCACGTGAAGGAACTGAAAGAGCACAAGCCGCTGCCGGCCGATGCAGCCGACTTCGCGCTGTCGCGTCTGGCGAAGCTCGATAATTCGTCGTCGGGCGAGTACGCGCAGTCGGTCGCCAACGACATCCGCGGCACGATGCAGAAGCACGCTGGCGTGTTCCGTACGTCGGCTCTGCTGGCCGAAGGCGTCGAAGCCATCCGCGAAGTGGCCGCACGCGTCGACAACATCCATCTGAAGGACAAGTCGAAGGTCTTCAACACGGCCCGTATCGAAGCGCTTGAAGTGGCGAACCTGATCGAAGTGGCGCGCGCCACGATGGTCTCGGCCGAAGCGCGCAAGGAAAGCCGTGGCGCGCACGCGCAAGACGACTTCGAACATCGCGACGACGAAAACTGGCTGCGCCATACGTTGTGGTTCAGCGAAGGCGATCGCCTCGACTACAAGCCGGTTCACATGAAGCCGCTGACCGTCGAATCGGTTCCGCCGAAAGCGCGTACCTTCTAAGGCACAAGTCAAAGGAATTCAGAGAAATGGCCAAGCGTACATTTGAAATTTACCGCTACGATCCGGACAAGGACGCCGCACCGCGCATGCAAACGTATGAGATCGAAATCGACTCGCACGAACGCATGCTGCTCGACGCGCTGATCAAGTTGAAGGCGCTCGACGAAACCTTGTCATTCCGTCGCTCGTGCCGCGAAGGCGTGTGCGGTTCGGACGCAATGAACATCAACGGCAAGAACGGCCTCGCGTGCCTGACGAACCTGAACGACCTGCCGCAGAAGATCGTGCTGCGTCCGCTGCCGGGCCTGCCCGTCGTGCGTGACCTGATCTGCGACTTCACGCAGTTCTTCAACCAGTATCACTCGATCAAGCCGTACCTGATCAACGACACGCCGCCGCCCGAAAAGGAACGTCTGCAGTCGCCGGAAGAACGCGACGAGCTCGACGGCCTGTACGAATGTATCCTGTGCGCGAGCTGTTCGACGTCGTGCCCGAGCTTCTGGTGGAACCCGGACAAGTTCGTCGGCCCGGCTGGTTTGCTGCAGGCCTACCGCTTCATCGCGGACAGCCGCGACCAGGCAACCGGCGAGCGTCTCGACAACCTGGAAGACCCGTACCGTCTGTTCCGTTGCCACACCATCATGAACTGCGTCGACGTTTGCCCGAAGGGCCTGAACCCGACCAAGGCAATCGGCAAGATCAAGGAATTGATGGTTCGCCGCGCTGTCTAGTATCAATGAGCCCCGCGCTCGCTGGCGCGCGCTGCCCCCGAGAGGGCGGTCAGTGCGGCTGGACGCGGCGCGGAGCGTACCGCCATGACCGAAACATCACATCAGTCCGACCCTCTCCGCCGCGCGCGTCTTCGCTGGCGCGCACGTCGGGGCCTGCTGGAAAACGACCTGATTTTCGAACGTTTTTTCAGCCGATATGAGCATGACCTCAGCGATGCCGACGTGGGCGCGCTCACGCGCCTGCTCGAGCTGAGCGATAACGACCTGATGGACTTGCTGCTCGCGCGCAAGGAACCAGAAGGCGATCTGGCCGACCCGGACGTGGTCCGGGTTCTGGAGTTGCTGCGCAACGCTTGAGCGCCGCCAGTCCGTTGTTCCCAGGTGTGCAATTATCGAAACCCTGTATCCATACTTCGATTGAGGATGTGCTATGACCCCGTCAGATGTTAAAGCCACGCTATCGTTCAGCGACAATTCGCCGAGCGTCGAAATGCCGATTTACAAGGGCACGATTGGCCCGGATGTCATCGACATCCGCAAGCTGTACGGCCAGACCGGCAAATTCACGTACGACCCGGGCTTCATGTCGACGGCGGCGTGCAATTCGGCGATCACCTACATCGACGGCGACAAGGGCGAACTGCTCTACCGCGGCTACGCGATCGACAACCTCGCGCAAAACGCCGACTTCCTCGAAACCTGCTACCTGCTGCTGAACGGCGAGTTGCCGAACGAGAAGCAAAAGACCGAATTCGTCGGCACCGTCACGAAGCACACGATGGTGCACGAGCAGATGCAGTTCTTCTTCCGCGGCTTCCGTCGCGACGCGCACCCGATGGCGATTCTGGTTGCCGCGGTCGGCGCGCTGTCGGCCTTCTACCACGACTCGCTCGACATCAATAATCCGCGTCACCGCGAAGTGTCGGCGATCCGCATGATCGCGAAGCTGCCCACGCTGGTCGCGATGGCGTACAAGTACAGCATCGGCCAGCCGTTCGTGTACCCGAAGAACGATCTGTCGTACAGCGCGAACTTCATGCGCATGATGTTCTCGAACCCGTGCGAAGAGTACGCGGTCAACGACGTGCTGGTGCGCGCGCTCGACCGCATCCTGATCCTGCACGCGGATCACGAGCAGAACGCGTCGACGTCGACCGTGCGTCTCGCCGGCTCGTCGGGGGCGAATCCGTTCGCGTGTATCGCGGCGGGTATCGCGTGTCTGTGGGGCCCGGCGCACGGCGGTGCGAACGAAGCCGCGCTGAACATGTTGGAAGAAATCGGCTCCGTCGACAACATTCCTGAGTTCATCAAGCAGGTGAAGGACAAGAACTCGGGCGTGAAGCTGATGGGCTTCGGCCACCGCGTGTACAAGAACTACGACCCGCGCGCGAAGCTGATGCGCGAAACCTGCTACGAAGTGCTCGAGGAGCTGGGTCTGCACGACGACCCGCTGTTCAAGCTGGCAATGGAACTCGAAAAGATCGCGCTCGAAGACGAATACTTCGTGTCGCGCAAGCTGTACCCGAACGTCGACTTCTACTCGGGTATCGTGCAGCGCGCGCTGGGCATTCCGACGTCGATGTTCACGTGTATCTTCGCGATGGCACGTACGGTCGGTTGGATTGCGCAGTGGAACGAAATGATCGCCGATCCCGAACAGAAGATTGGCCGTCCGCGTCAGCTGTTCATCGGCGATACGCTGCGTGAAGCGAAGCCGATCGCACAGCGCTAATCGCTGACCGGCGTCGATAGGCGCGCTTCGTCGCGGCATTTGTGCGGCGCAGGAGCGCGAAATCGGAGCGAATGGAACGCCTCAACGGGTCTACCCGGTGGGGCGTTTTTGTTTCTGCGGCCGCTGTGGGTCGCGTACGCGGCGCATTGACGTCGCTGCGGTTCACGCTTGCCGGGTAACGTCGATACAGGTATGGCCACTACCAGCCAACCCCATGTTTTTTATCGGTTTTTTCGCCGTCTGAGCAGCCCATCGCAGTGCGTCGCGTGGCATAATCAATTGACACAGTCAGCCCGCAGTCCAGTCATTACTACCCCGCATACCATGGCACAGACTCTCTACGACAAATTGTGGAACACGCACGTGGTCCACACGGAAGACGACGGCACCACGATTCTCTACATCGACCGTCACCTGCTGCATGAAGTGACCAGCCCGCAGGCGTTCGAAGGCCTGAAGATGGCCGGGCGTCCGGTGTGGCGCATCAGCGCGAACCTGGCCGTGTCCGACCACAACGTGCCGACCACGGACCGCAGCCACGGCATCGCCGACCCGGTGTCGAAGCTGCAGGTCGACACGCTCGACACGAACTGCGACGCCTACGGCATCACGCAGTTCAAGATGAACGACCTTCGTCAGGGCATCGTCCACATCATCGGGCCGGAACAGGGCGCTACGCTGCCGGGTATGACGATCGTCTGCGGCGACTCGCACACGTCCACGCACGGCGCGTTCGGCGCGCTTGCGCACGGCATCGGCACGTCGGAAGTCGAGCACGTGCTGGCTACGCAAACGCTGCTGCAGAAGAAGAGCAAGAACATGCTCGTGAAGGTCGAGGGCCAACTGCCGCGCGGCTGTACCGCGAAGGACATCGTGCTCGCGATCATCGGCAAGATCGGCACGGCGGGCGGCACCGGCTACGCGATCGAATTCGGCGGCTCGACGATCCGTTCGCTGTCGATGGAAGGCCGTATGACGGTTTGCAACATGGCGATCGAAGCGGGCGCGCGCGCCGGCATGGTCGCCGTCGACGACACCACGGTCGAATACCTGAAGGGTCGTCCGTTCTCGCCGCAAGGCGTCGAGTGGGATCACGCGGTCGAGTACTGGAAGCAGTTCAAGTCGGACGACGCCGCGTATTTCGACCGCGTGGTCGAGCTGAACGCGGCCGAAATCGTGCCCCAGGTCACGTGGGGCACGTCGCCGGAAATGGTCACGCCGGTCGACGGCCGCGTGCCGGACCCGGAGCGCGAGAAGGACCCGGTCAAGCGCAACGCGATGGAGCGCGCGCTCAAGTACATGGCGCTCGAGCCGAATGCGCCGATCGAATCGATCAAGCCGGATAAAATCTTCATCGGGTCGTGCACCAACGCGCGCATCGAAGACATTCGCGCCGCGGCTTACGTCGTGAAGAAGCTCGGCCGCCGCGTCGCGCCGAACATCCGTCTGGCGATGGTCGTGCCGGGTTCGGGTCTCGTGAAGGCGCAGGCGGAGCGTGAAGGTCTCGATAAGGTCTTTACCGACGCCGGTTTCGAATGGCGCGAGCCGGGCTGCTCGATGTGTCTCGCGATGAACGCCGACCGGCTCGAGCCGGGCGAGCGCTGCGCGTCCACGTCGAACCGGAACTTCGAAGGCCGTCAGGGCGCTGGTGGCCGCACGCACCTGGTGAGCCCCGCAATGGCTGCGGCTGCAGCCATCGAAGGGCATTTCGTCGATATTCGCAAGCTTGGATAAATCGCATGATGAAGAACATGAATCGCATCGCTGTATTGCGCCGCTTCGCACTCGGCACGCTCGCCGGGCTCCTGCTCGGTCTTGCCGGCTGCAACACGGTGCACGGATTCGGCGAGGACATGTCGCACCTCGGCAATTCGATCAGCAATCACGCTGAGAAATAAGCGGTTTTTGATTTTTGCCGGCGATGCGGCGCGGGGATTTTCAGCCGCCAGTCGCATCGCCCGGTCCTGAACAGGCGCAAACGTCATGGATAAATTCACCGTACATACCGGCGTCGTCGCGCCGCTCGATCGCGAGAACGTCGACACCGACGCGATCATTCCGAAACAGTTCCTGAAATCGATCAAACGCACGGGCTTCGGTCCGAACGCGTTCGACGAATGGCGCTATCTCGACCACGGCGAGCCGGGGCAGGACAACTCGAAGCGTCCGTTGAACCCGGACTTCGTACTGAACCAGTCGCGCTACCAAGGCGCCTCGGTACTGCTCGCGCGCAAGAATTTCGGCTGCGGCAGTTCGCGCGAACACGCGCCTTGGGCGTTGCAGCAGTACGGCTTTCGCGCGCTGATCGCGCCGAGCTTCGCGGACATCTTTTACAACAACTGCTTCAAGAACGGCGTGCTGCCGATCGTGCTGACCGAACAGCAGGTCGATCATCTGTTCAACGAAACGTATGCATTCAACGGCTTCAAGCTGACGATCGACCTCGAAGCGCAAGTCGTGCGCACGGCCGACGGCGGCACCGAATATCCGTTCGATGTCGCAGGGTTCCGAAAGTACTGTCTGCTGAACGGTTTCGACGACATCGGCCTCACGCTGCGTCACGCGGACAAGATCCGCCAGTTCGAAGCGGAGCGTCTCGCGAAGCAACCGTGGCTGAACAATCGCCTCGTCGGTTAAGCGAACCCGTGGCGGCGTAGGGGCCTGAAGTCCGCGCCGCCCACGTCGGTTTGCGCCAGAAAGACTCCAAAAATCATCAAGGAATTCGCATGAAGATCGCAGTGTTGCCGGGCGACGGCATCGGTCCCGAAATCGTCAAGGAGGCCGTCAAGGTCTTGAACGTGCTTGGCGAGAAGTTCGAACTCGAAGAAGCGCCGGTCGGCGGCGCGGGCTACGAAGCGAAGGGCCACCCGCTGCCCGACTCGACGCTCGCGCTCGCGAAAGACGCCGACGCGATCCTGTTCGGCGCGGTCGGCGACTGGAAGTACGACAAGCTCGAACGCGCGCTGCGCCCTGAGCAGGCGATTCTCGGTCTGCGCAAGCACCTCGAACTCTTCGCGAACTTCCGTCCGGCGATCTGCTACCCGCAACTGACGGGCGCGTCGTCGCTGAAGGAAGAGATCGTTTCGGGTCTCGACATCCTGATCGTGCGCGAACTGAACGGCGACATCTACTTCGGCGCGCCGCGCGGCGTGCGTACGTCGCCGGACGGCCTGTTCGCCGGCGCGAAGGAAGGCTTCGATACGATGCGCTATTCGGAACCCGAAGTGCGCCGCATCGCGCACGTCGCGTTTCAGGCGGCGCAAAAGCGCGGCAAGAAGCTGACCTCGGTCGACAAAGCGAACGTGCTCGAAACGTCGCAGTTCTGGAAGGACGTGATGATCGACGTGTCGAAGGAATACGCGGACGTCGAGCTGTCGCACATGTACGTCGACAACGCCGCGATGCAGCTCGTGAAGGCGCCGAAGTCGTTCGACGTGATCGTGACCGGCAACATGTTCGGCGATATCCTGTCGGACGAGGCGGCCATGTTGACCGGCTCGATCGGCATGCTGCCGTCGGCATCGCTCGACAAGAACAACAAGGGCTTGTATGAGCCGTCGCACGGTTCCGCTCCGGATATCGCCGGCAAGGGCGTGGCGAATCCGCTCGCCACGATCCTCTCGGCTGCGATGATGCTGCGCTATTCGCTGAACAAGGCGGAGCAGGCCGATCGCATCGAAACCGCGGTGAAGAAGGTGCTCGAGCAAGGCTATCGTACCGGCGACATTCTCACGCCGGGTTGCAAGCAGGTCGGCACCGCCGCGATGGGCGATGCCGTCGTGGCCGCGCTGTAAAACGCATGCGGTAGTCAGGTCATCGATACTGGCATTTAAAACGCGAATCGGCCTTAAAAACAGGCCGATTCGTGCGTCATACGGCGAAGAACGCCGCCAGTTTTCCGTTTTCGTGTATATTGTTGTGATGGCTCAGATCCCCCAAATCTCCTCGATTTCCAAACTGCACGGCACAACGGCCCGTGTGATCGAGTTCGCCATTACCATCAAAACCATTACCCCGAAAACGATCACGAAGCGCTGATCGTCCGTCGTGCCCGCCCATCTTCCCCGCGCGGTCACTGCGGGCAAAGATGCGGGGAAGTTTCCATTCGAAGGGTATGAAGTCATGAACGTAGGTCTCGTAGGTTGGCGCGGCATGGTCGGCAGCGTCCTGATGCAACGCATGCAGCAGGAAGGCGATTTCGACTTGATCGAACCGGTGTTTTTCAGCACCAGCAACGCGGGCGGCAACGCGCCGTCGTTCGCCAAAAACGAGACCAAGCTCAAAGATGCGACAAGCATCGAAGACCTGAAGAAGTGCGACGCGATCATTTCCTGCCAGGGCGGTGACTACACGAACGAAGTGTTCCCGAAGCTGCGCGCGGCGGGCTGGAACGGCTACTGGATCGACGCGGCATCGTCGCTGCGCATGAAGGACGACGCGGTCATCATCCTCGATCCGGTCAACCTCGACGTGATCAAGAACGCGCTAGTCAAAGGCCAGAAGAACTTCATCGGCGGCAACTGCACGGTCAGCCTGATGCTGATGGCGTTGGGAGGCCTGTTCCGCGAGAACCTCGTCGACTGGATGACGGCCATGACTTATCAGGCCGCATCGGGCGCGGGCGCGCAGAACATGCGCGAACTGCTGTCGCAAATGGGCACGCTGCACGGCGCGGTGAAGGACGAACTCGCGAATCCGGCGTCGGCGATTCTCGACATCGACCGCCGCGTGCTGAACGCGATGAACAGCGATAGCATGCCGACCGACCACTTTGGCGTGCCGCTCGCTGGTTCGCTGATTCCGTGGATCGACAAGGATCTCGGCAACGGCATGTCGAAGGAAGAGTGGAAGGGCGGCGCGGAAACCAACAAGATTCTCGGCAAGCCGGCCATGGGCACGCCGGGCTCGATTCCCGTCGACGGTTTGTGCGTGCGGATCGGCGCTATGCGCTGCCACTCGCAGGCGCTCACGATCAAGCTGAACAAGGACGTGCCGCTCGACGAAGTGAACAGCATCCTCGCGTCGGGCAACGACTGGGTCAAGGTCGTGCCGAACGAACGCGAAGCGTCGATGCGCGATCTGTCCCCGGCGGTCGTCACCGGTACGCTGACGGTGCCGGTCGGCCGCGTGCGCAAGCTCGCAATGGGCGGCGAATATCTGTCGGCCTTCACGGTCGGCGATCAGCTGCTTTGGGGCGCGGCTGAACCGCTGCGTCGTATGCTTCGCATTGTCCTCGACAAGTAAAGTAAACTACGCGCTCACGACGCGTAGACAACTCAAGAAGCGTCGCGCTTGCGCGGCGCTTTTTTCATTTTGTGCTCCGATCATCTTGTCTCTTTCCACTCGCAAAAAAGGCTGCGCGCTGACGCGCCAGGAGTCCCGATGAACTTTCGACGCTCCTCTCTTCGGGCTATGTCCATTCGTCACGATAAGGTGCGATTCGGGAGCCGCCCGGCGGCGATAACCGCGGCTGCCGCTTTCGCTCTCGCGCTGCTCGGCGTTGGCGCGGGTAATGCGGTTGCCGCACCCGCTGGCGCCACGATCGCGCCGGATGCCGCTTCGGCTGTCGTGGCTGTCGCCGCGGGCACTCAATACACGGTACACGCAGGGCAGTCGCTGAACGACGTCGCGATCGCTGTCACGCTGTCGCATGACCGGGCGGTACTCGCGCGCGCGACGCGGGCATTGTTCGACACGAATCCGGCCGCGTTCATGAATCACGATCCGAGCCGGATGCGTGTAGGGGCGGTGTTGATCGTGCCGGCGCTCGATGCGTCGGGCGCCTTGGCGGCTTCGTCGGGTGGGGCTGCGGCGGGGGCGTCGGAGTCCTCGGCGGCGGCGCCCGCTTCCGCGCCGATGGCCGCACCGGCCGCGGCTGCCGCCAGCACGGCGAGTGCTGTCGCACAGGTCAACGCCGCCACCGCGAGTGCGGCCAGCGCCGCGGCTCCAGCGGCGACGCCAGCCGCACCCGCGGTCTCCGGCGCGGCGGCGGGTGGCGGGCTCTCATCCGCGCCTGCCGGACAAGCGCCGTCGGCGGCGAGCGCGACTGCACCGGCGACCACAGCCGCGCGGGCGGCTTCGCAGCCGCATCCGAAGGTGTCGAGTCTGCAGCAATTGCTGGCGCTGAAAAATCGCGTGCTGATGGAGTTGCAGAAGCACGGTATCGGCGGGGCGCCGGTCGCTTCGAGCCCCGCGCCGACGAGCGCTGCGCAGCCGGCAGCGCCAGGCTCCGCGGCGGCCGCCACCGTGGTGCCGGAGCACGCGAATGTGGCGATGTCGCCGTCGGATGAGGGCGGCATGTCTCAGCGCGAGCTGAGCATCGCGGCAGCGGTGGGCGCGGCACTGGTCGTTCTGCTCGCTGCTCTGCGTATGAGTCGACGCAAGCGCGAAAAGGAGGCCGCCGCGCGAGCTGCCGAGGCAGTTGATGCCGAAAGGACGAGATCGGCGCGTGAGGCCGATTCGCGCGATGGCAGCGCGGTGGCGGGGCATCCGGTCACGGAAGGATCGGATGCGCGAGATCAGGAGGTCGCACGGCAGGCTGCTGCGGCGGCAGCGGCAGAGCGTGCGGCTGCGGAAAGCGCGGCAGCCGAGCGGGCAGCGGCAGAAAGCGCGGCAGCGGCAGAAGAGGCAGCGGAGCGCGCTGCGGCGGAACGCGTGGCGGCGGAACGTGCAGCAGCCGAGCAAGCCGCAGCGGAACAGGCGGGAGCGGAACAGGCAGCAGCAGAACACGCGGCAGCAGAACACGCGGCAGCGGAGCAAGCTGCAGCGGAACGCATCGCAGCCGAGCGCGCGGCTGCGGAACTGGCGGCACAGCAAGGAGGTACGCCTGAACCCGCCGCACCGACGGCCCCACTCGCCAGCATCCCGCTATCCACCGGTAGCGAGCCATCTGCCGAATCACGGGCAGTCGCACCGGCTCACGACGAGACCCTGCGCTCCGCGGCCACAGCCGCGAACCTCGCGGCCGCGGCAGAACTCGGCGCCGACGCGTTGCCGCTGGGACCGCTCGAACCGGTCATCGGCGGGACCGAGGACGAGGGCGCGCATCGTCCGAAATGGGACGACGAATCCACAGAAAGCCCGACGGATAAAACGACAGGCACCCCCGCAACCCCGACCCCAAGCCCGACAGAAACGCCCTCGGTCGCACCGCACATTGCGACGGCCGAACCGCAGCCCCCGTTAGACGTTCCACCTCCAGTGATCGATTTCACGCAACATCAGATCGAACCGCGCACCACCACGGCGTTCGCTCAGCCGTTCAGCGACATCCCCGTGCCGGCGCAACCCGCGCCGTCCACTCCGACTGATTTTCCGCGCGACGCCGTCGACGCGTTCGGTAGCCTGAACATGCCGCTGCCGCCACGCATAGAAGCGCCCACCGCCGGCGAGACGGAGCGTCCCACCTCGCTGTCGACGCAACCGGTTGCATCGCCCGACACGACCGCGCAGCAGAGCATCGGCGTCCACGGCGCGGACGACGACGCCCCGCACATTGCCGACCAGATCGCCGCTGGCACAGCAGGCCACGGCGCCGTCGCGGGCCTCGGCGCGGCTGGCTTCGGCGCGCTGAAGCTCGACTTCGACCTCGAGTTGCCGCCGAGCCCGGCCCAGCCGTTGCCGGCCTTCACGGCGGCCGATCTCGGCCGCATCGCGCGCAACAAGCTGGAGTTGGCCTCCGAGTACATCGAGCTCGGTGATCTGGCGGGCGCTCGCGCGCTCATCAACGAAGTGATCGAAGCGAACGATCCAGCCACGCGCAACGAAGCCCGCGCGTTGCTTTCGACTCTCGCACCGCTGTCGTGAGGCGCATTGCATTAGGCGTCCAGTACGACGGTGCGGCGTTCGCCGGATGGCAGTCGCAGCCGCACGGCAACACGGTGCAGGACGAACTCGAACGGGCGCTGCGCGAATTCACGCGCACGCCCGTGCAGACGATCGTGGCCGGCCGCACCGACCGAGGTGTGCACGGCTTGGGCCAGGTCGTGCATTTCGACACCGAACTCGATCGCATCGACATCTCCTGGGTGCGCGGCCCGAACGCGTTCCTGCCGAAGACGATCGGCGTGCAATGGGCCAGGCCGATGCCCGATGATTTTCACGCGCGGTTTTCGGCGTTCGAGCGGACCTATTACTACGTGCTGTACGTAAATCCGGTACGCTCGCCGATGCTCACGACGCGCGCCGGTTGGGTGCACACGCCGCTCGACGTCGACGCGATGCGCTCGGCGGCCAAGCACCTGATCGGCGAGCACGACTTTTCGGCGTTTCGTTCGTCGCAATGCCAGTCGAAGACGCCGTTCAAACACCTGTACCAGATCGACGTCAAACGGCAAGGTAACTTCGTGCATTTCCGCTTTCGCGCGAACGCCTTCCTGCATCACATGGTGCGCAATGTGATGGGCTGTCTGATCGAAATCGGCAGCGGCCGCCGCCCGGCCGCGTGGATGGCCGACGTGCTCGCGAGCCGCAGCCGCGATTGCGCGGCGCCGACCTTCATGCCCGACGGCTTGTATCTCGCGCAAGTGGGCTATCCTGAGCAATTCGGCGTGCCCGACTCGGCAACGGGCAGCGTGCCGTGGAGCAGCGTATGGACCGAGCAACCAGAAACATGAAAGCAGCAGAGAACCCCGCCAACCAGGCCGATACCACCGCCGTGCAAAGCGTGCCGCACCGCACGCGTATCAAGTTATGCGGACTTTCGAGACCCCCCGACATCGCCCACGCGATCGACCTCGGGGCCGACGCGATCGGCCTCGTGTTCTATCCGCCGAGCGCGCGCTCGGTGAACGTCGCGCAAGCGGTCGAGCTCGTGCACGACGTGCCGCCATTCGTGTCGGTCGTCGGTCTGTTCGTCAACGCGACGCCGGAATGGGTCCACGAAGTCGCGAGCAACGTGAACCTGACGCTGTTGCAGTTCCACGGCGACGAGACGCCGGAGCAATGCGAGACGCTCGCCGGCGTTGCGGGTTTGCCTTGGTTGCGCGCATTGAGGGTAGCGGCGGATACTCGATCGGCCGATTTGGTAAAATCGGCGCTCAACTATGCGGCAGCCAGTGCTCTTCTGTTCGACACCCATGTCGAAGGCTATGGCGGCGGCGGGAAGGTTTTCGATTGGTCACTTATTCCAGCAGGGCTCGGGCATCGGGCCGTTTTGAGTGGTGGGTTGAACGCGCAAAACGTCAGTGATGCGATCCATTGCGTGCGCCCGTACGCGGTCGATGTCTCGAGCGGCATCGAAGTACCGGGCGCCCGGGGCGTGAAGGATCACGCCCGGATGGCGGCGTTCGTACGCGCGGTGCGCGCCGCGGACGCTGAATGATTCAGGCTCGCGGGCACTTTCCGATGAAAGCCGCGAGCCATCCTGAGAAGAGTGATCACATGTACAACTTGCCTGACGAAAGAGGCCACTTTGGCCAGTTTGGCGGCGTCTTCGTCGCTGAAACGCTGTTTTCCGCGCTCGACGAGCTGCGTGAAGCGTACGAGAAATCTCAGAAAGACCCGGAATTCATCGCCGAGTACGAGCGCGAACTGAAGTATTTCGTCGGTCGCCCGTCCCCGATTTATCACGCGAAGCGCTGGAGCGAATTGCTAGGTGGCGCGCAGGTCTATCTGAAGCGTGAAGATTTGAATCACACCGGCGCGCACAAGATCAACAATGTGATCGGCCAGGCGTTGCTCGCCAGGCGCATGGGCAAGCCGCGCGTGATCGCCGAAACCGGTGCCGGTCAGCACGGCGTGGCCACGGCGACGATCTGTGCGCGCTTCGGTATGGAGTGCGTGGTCTACATGGGCGTCGAGGACGTGCGCCGCCAGGCCGCCAACGTGTACCGCATGAAACTGCTCGGCGCGACGGTCGTGCCGGTCGAATCGGGTTCGCGCACGCTGAAGGACGCGCTGAACGAAGCGATGCGCGACTGGGTCACCAACGTTGAAAACACCTTCTACATCATCGGCACGGTTGCGGGTCCGCATCCGTATCCGATGATGGTGCGAGACTTCCAGCGTGTGATCGGCGACGAATGCCGCGTGCAGATGCCCGAACTCGCCGGTCGCCAGCCGGATGCCGTGATTGCATGTGTCGGCGGTGGTTCGAATGCGATGGGTATCTTTTATCCGTACATCGAAGATAGTTCGGTGCAGTTGATCGGCGTGGAAGCCGCCGGCGACGGCATCGAAACCGGTCGTCACGCGGCATCGCTGATCGGCGGTAGTCCCGGTGTCTTGCACGGCAACCGTACGTATCTATTGCAGGATGAAGACGGGCAGATCATCGAAACGCACTCGGTGTCGGCAGGTCTGGACTATCCGGGTGTCGGGCCCGAGCACGCGTGGCTAAAAGAGAGCAATCGTGCGCAATATGTCGGCATCACTGACGAAGAGGCGCTAAAGGCGTTCCACGATTGCTGCCACATCGAGGGCATTATCCCTGCGTTGGAGTCGAGCCACGCGCTCGCTTACGCTACGAAGCTCGCGCCGAGCTTGTCGAAAGACAAGATTCTGCTGGTCAACCTGTCGGGCCGCGGCGACAAGGACATGCACACGGTCGCCGAGCGATCGGGTATTCAGTTCTGAGCCGGGACGATGCGCGACGAGTTCGACGAGCCGCAGCCGGCGATTGAAACCGCGAATCCGGCCGCCGAGGTACCGGCGGCCGCGGCATCTGCACCGCTGCTGGCGCAGGTGCCGGCCGATATCCAGCTATTGAACCGCGATTTTCTGACCGATATAGCGAACATTCCCGACGGGTCGATCGACCTGATCGTCTGTGATCCGCCTTATGGGCTGGGGAAGGACTATGGCAACGACTCGGACATGCGCACCGGCGAGGAATTTCTCGTCTGGACGCGCGGTTGGCTTGAGCTCGCTGTACCGAAGCTCAAGCCGACCGGTTCGCTCTATATTTTCTGCACGTGGCAGTACGCGCCGGAAATCTTCAGTTTCCTGAAGACGAAACTTACGATGGTCAACGAGATCATCTGGGACCGGCGCGTGCCGAGTATGGGCGGCACCACGCGCCGCTTCACGTCGGTGCACGATAACATCGGCTTTTTCGCGGTGTCGAAGGACTATTTCTTCGATCTGGACCCCGTCCGCATCCCGTACGATGCAGTCACGAAGAAGGCGCGTTCGCGTAAGTTGTTTGAAGGAAGCAAGTGGTTGGAGCTTGGCTATAATCCGAAGGATGTCTGGTCGGTCTCGCGTCTGCATCGGCAACATTCCGAGCGCGTCGCGCACCCGACGCAGAAACCTCTGGAAATCGTCGAGCGGATGGTGCTGTCTAGCTGTCCGAAGGGCGGCCGCGTGCTCGACCCGTTCATGGGCAGCGGCACCACCGCAGTCGCTTGCGTCCGTCACCAGCGCGAATTCGTCGGCTATGAGATCAACGAGAGCTATTGCGCGATAGCGCGCGAGCGCGTCAGCGCCGCCGCTACGCCTGCTGCGCCGCGTCGGACCCGAGCTAAGCCGAAAGTGCAGTCGTCGACCGAAATGCAGTGAAAAGCGCGAAAAGCGCAGCTATTTCGCTGAAACGCGCGCTGAGATGAGTGCGCAGCAGCCCTAATTCGAGAATACTTCCATGTCCCGTATCAAGAACACGTTTGCCGCGCTGTCCGCCCAAGGTAAGAAAGGCTTGATTCCGTTCATGACCGCTGGCGACCCGGACCCGGCTCGTACGGTCGAATTCATGCATGCGCTCGCCGCCGGCGGCGCGGATGTGATCGAACTTGGCGTGCCGTTTTCGGACCCGATGGCCGACGGTCCGGTGATCCAGCAGTCGTCCGAGCGCGCGCTCGCGAAAGGCGTGTCGCTGCGCCATGTGCTGGCCGACGTCAAACGCTTCCGCGAAACCGACGACACTACACCGGTCGTCCTGATGGGCTATGCGAATCCGATCGAGAGGATGGGCGCCGAGGCCTTCGCTAAAGCCGCGAAGGAAGCCGGTGTCGATGGCGTATTGGTCGTCGATTATCCGCCTGAGGAATGCGCTGACTTCGCCGGACAGATGCAATCTGCCGGTATCGATCCGATCTTTCTGCTCGCACCGACTTCGACCGAAGAACGTATCGCCGAAGTCGGCAGGATCGCCAGCGGCTACGTCTACTATGTGTCGCTGAAAGGGGTCACCGGCGCCGCAAATCTGGACGTTTCCAGCATCGCGAGTAAAATCCCGGCGATCAAGTCGCGCGTCCCCCTGCCGGTGGGCGTCGGTTTCGGCATTCGCGACGCGCAAACCGCGCGGGCGGTGGGCGAGGTGGCCGATGCCGTCGTGATCGGCAGCCGTATCGTTCAATTGCTCGAACAGGCAGCGCCCGACGCGGCTGCAGAGACGCTCACGCGTTTCGTTGCCGAAGTGCGCGAGGCGCTCGATAGCGTCGCGACTGCCCGATAACAGTTATTTTTGTCGCGGTAACGTGAGCGGCGGGCTCGTCCCGCCGTTCGCGCGACTGCTGACCCAGAAGGATTCAATATGAGCTGGCTCGATAAGCTGCTGCCGCCAAAAATCAAACAAACCGACCCGAAAAACCGCAAGGGAATTCCGGAAGGCCTGTGGATCAAGTGTCCGTCGTGTGAAGCCGTGCTGTATCGCAACGACGTCGAGGCCAATCTGCATGTTTGCCCCAAGTGCGACCATCACATGCGCATCGGCGCGCGTGAGCGGCTCGACGGCCTGCTCGATCCGGAAGGCCGCTACGAAATCGGCCAGGAAATCGTTCCGGTCGACGCGCTGAAGTTCAAAGACAGCCGCAAGTATCCCGAGCGCCTGAAAGAGGCGATGGACGACACCGACGAGACCGACGCAATGGTCGTGATGGGCGGCGCGATTCACACGCTGCCGGTCGTCGTCGCGAACTTCGAGTTCTCGTTCATGGGCGGTTCGATGGGTTCGGTGGTCGGCGAGCGTTTCGCGCGCGGCGCGCAGAACGCGCTCGAACAGAAAGTGCCGTTCATCTGCTTTACCGCATCGGGCGGCGCGCGGATGCAGGAAAGCCTGTTGTCGCTGATGCAGATGGCGAAGACCACCGCGATGCTGACGAAGCTGGCCGAAGCCAAGCTGCCGTTCATCTCGGTGCTGACCGACCCGACGATGGGCGGCGTGTCCGCGAGTTTCGCGTTCCTCGGTGACGTCGTGATCGCCGAGCCGAAGGCGCTGATCGGCTTTGCCGGTCCGCGCGTGATCGAACAGACCGTGCGCGAGAAGCTGCCGGAAGGCTTCCAGCGCGCCGAGTTCCTGCTGCAGAAGGGCGCGATCGACATGATCGTCGATCGTCGCAAGCTGCGCGAAGAGATCGCGCAATTGCTGGCACTGCTGAGCCATCAGCCGGCGGACGCGGTCGCATAAAAGCCGGGCAGCACCGCCTTCGCCGCTGTTTCACCGCCGTGTCGAACGCGCGGTGGCGGCCAAACAAGCAATCAAAAAATAGCGCGCCGCGTGAGCAATCAAGCGGCGCGCTGTCATTTCCGGGATAATTACGGTCGCCTGCGATGCGGCGGCAGTCGAAACCGAAGCAGGTGCGGCTCAAGGTGCGGGTTTGTGCGCATAAACCGCGCGACGGCTGCCGACCAACTGTCGGACGGTCCGCAACCGCAACCGCTTGCCAGGCTGGCACCACGTGCAGCACGGCAGAACCGAACCACCGCGACTCACTCAAGATTCACCCGATGACGACATTCCCCACCCTCGACGCGTGGCTCACGCACCTTGAATCCGCGCATCCGGTCGGCATCGACATGGGTTTGGGCCGCATCTCCCAGGTGCGCGATGCGATGCGGCTGTCGTTCGCCTGCCCGATCATCACGGTCGGCGGTACGAATGGCAAAGGCTCGACCTGCGCGATTATCGAAGCGATCCTGCTGCGCGCGGGCTACACGGTCGGCTGCCATACGTCGCCGCATCTGCTGTCGTTCAACGAGCGCGCGCGCATCAACGGCGCAATGGCAAGCGACGCGGATCTGCTGCCGCACTTCGAAGCCGTCGAAGCCGCGCGCCTGAGCCTCGCGAAACCGGTTACGCTGACTTACTTCGAATTCACGACGCTCGCGATCATGAGCCTGTTCGCGTCGCGCGGCCTCGACGCGGTGATTTTCGAAGTCGGCCTCGGCGGCCGTCTCGACGCGGTCAATATCCTCGATACCGATTGCGCGATCATCACGAGCATCGATATTGATCACACCGACTATCTCGGCGACACGCGCGAAAAAATCGCGTTTGAAAAAGCCGGCATTTTCCGCCCCGGCAAGCCTGCAATCTGTGCGGACCCCGTGCCACCGCAATCGCTGATCGATCATGCGGAAAAGATCGACGCGCAATTGTGGCTATTCGGCCGCGATTTCCGTTACGAAGGCCAGGCCGGCAGCGAGCGCCAGCAGTGGAGCTATGTCGGCCCAACGCTGCGGCGCTCGGCGCTCGCCTATCCGTCGCTGCGCGGCGCGAATCAGCTGATCAACACGTCGGCGGCGCTGGCCGGGCTTGAAGCATTGCGCGATCGTCTGCCGGTGTCGGCGCAGGACATCCGGCTCGGCATCGCCAACGTGGACCTGCCGGGCCGTTTCCAGGTGCTGCCGGGCAAGCCGTCCGTCGTGCTCGATGTCGGCCACAACCCGCATGCAGCCGCGGTGCTCGGGCAGAATCTCGGCAATATGGGCTTTTTCCCATACACGTACGCGGTGTTCGGCGCGATGCGCGACAAGGACATCGCCGGCGTGCTCAATCATCTGAAAGGCGAGATCGATCACTGGTGCGTGACCGATCTACCGACTCCGCGCGCCGCGTCCGCGCAAGAGCTGGAAACCGTTTTGCGCGAGCTGGGTGTGGAAGACAGCGCCGACAGCAGCGTCACGCGTTACCCGACACCGGCACAGGCTTTCCAGGACGCGCTAAAACGTGCGTCAGAGAATGATAGAATTGTCGTTTTCGGCAGTTTCTATACGGTAGCGGGCGTGATGGCCTACCGGAAATCGCAGCAACACTGAGCGGGCGCCAGGCTCGAACCAAGCGATTCATGGGAATTTTCTCGTTCGGCAAGAAAGACGACGCGCCCAGCCGGCGTGGCGCAAACAGCAGTTCCAATCGGCCTGCCCGGGGTGAGCGCGTCGAGCGGCGCACCCGCCGCACCGAGCGCAACGTCGATGCAGATGCAATGCTGCTCGACCCCACGCTGCCCGAAAAGCAGCGCGCGCGGCGCCGGCTCGTCGGCGCGATCGCACTGGTCGTCGCGGCGGTGATCATCCTGCCGATGGTGCTGGATTCGCACCCCAAGCCTGTCACCGACGACATCTCCATCGACATTCCGAGCCGGCCCACGCCGAGACTCGCCAAATCCACCGCCAACGAAGACGTGCAAGCCGACGTCGCGCCGGACAATCCGTCGGCCGCCGACACGGGCGTCGCCGCGTCCAGCCTCGCGCCGGCAACGCCCCCGGCGACTACGGCGGCGGCCTCGGCGTCCGCCGCGAAGCCAACGCAGTCCACTCAATCCACCGCAGCGAAACAGGCGACGACCCCGTCCCCTGCAAACGGCACCCTTGGCGCCGCGACGCCGAAATCCGCCACGAAGCCGGCAACCCAGTCGCTCGCGGCCAACACCGCGCCCACTGCCTCGACCAAACAGACGAAGCCAGCCGCCGCGACCCCGTCGGCGTCGACCGACGACGACACGAATACGGCCGCGACCAGCGCCAACGCGAATTCCGGCGCGCCGGCCTCGCCACCGGGCAACCGTTTCGCGGTGCAGCTCGGCGCCTTCGCCAACGAAGCGAACGCGCGCAATTGGGCCGCCAAGTTGAAAGCGGCGGGCGTACCCACATATATCGAGCATAGGAAGCAAGCCGACGGTTCGACGCTGACATTGCTGCGCGCCGGGCCGTTCGCCGACCGCGCCGCGGCCACCGCCGCTGTCGCAAAGGTCCGCGAGGCAGGCCTCGTGTCGGGGTCTAACAGCGGCAACGCACAGTAAGCGAGCGATGTTCACTGCCTTCGACTACGCTGTAATGGCGGTGATCGGTTTGTCGGCGCTGCGAGGTGCCTGGCGCGGTTTGCTGTCGGAAGTGTTTGGTTTGATCGGCTGGGTCGCGGCGTTTTTGATCGCTTGCGAGTTCGTGGGCTACGTGGTCCCGTATATCCCGTCCACGTGGCCGGGCGGTGCGTTGACGCAGTGGCTGCTCGCTTTCTCGCTCGTGGTGATCGGCGTGGTGCTGGTCACGAGCGTGGTGAGCGCGCTGCTTAGCCGCCTTATGCAGGTCACGGGATTGGGCGGTGCGGACCGCTCGCTCGGTTTGATGTTCGGCCTCGTGCGCGGGGTCGTTCTGGTGCTGATTCTGGTCGCCCTCGCAGGCTTGACCGAACTGCCCAAAGAGGAATTCTGGCGCAACGCGCTGCTTCGTCCGTATGCGGTTGCGGGCGTCCGCGCAATGAAACCGCTGCTCCCCGAGGCGCTCGCCGCTTACGTCCATGTGGACGATTCGCATGCCCCGAGCAATGCGCAACAGGACTCCGGCGCATACCGGCTGCCTTGACGTCGCAGCGCGTCCCGTCGCATTAAAGCGCGGGCGCGGTCGCAGGCACCGGTCGCCATCACGAATTTCGTACCTTTGAAGGACATGCCATGTGCGGCATCGTAGGCGTAGTTTCCCACTCTCCGGTCAACCAGCTGATCTATGACAGCCTGCTGCTGCTGCAGCATCGCGGTCAGGACGCCGCCGGCATCGCCACGGCGAACGGCAGCAATTTCCACATGCACAAGGCCAACGGCATGGTGCGCGACGTGTTCCGCACGCGCAACATGCGCAGCCTGCCTGGCACGACGGGCATCGGTCAGGTCCGTTACCCCACCGCCGGTTCGGCGTCCAGCGAAGAAGAAGCGCAGCCGTTCTACGTGAACGCGCCGTTCGGCATCATCCTCGCGCACAACGGCAACCTGACCAACTGGCAGCAGTTGAAAGATGAGATGTTCCGCATCGATCGCCGCCACGTGAACACCAATTCCGATACCGAAGTGCTGCTCAACGTGCTCGCGCACGAGCTGCAACTGTCGAGTTCGGGTCTGCAGCTCGATCCGGCCGCGGTGTTCAAGGCGGTGTCGGGCGTGCATCGGCGGGTGCGCGGCTCGTACGCGATCGTTTCGTTGATCGCCGGCTACGGCCTGCTCGGTTTCCGCGACCCGTTCGGCATCCGTCCGCTGTGTCTCGGCAAGCACGAAACGGCAGTGGGCGTCGAGTGGATGCTGGCGTCGGAATCAGTGGCGATCGAAGGCATCGGTTTCGAATTCGTGCGCGACGTGCGGCCGGGCGAGGCGATTTTCATCGACGCCGAAGGCCAACTGCATTCGCAGCAGTGCGCGACAACCACGAGCCTGAACCCCTGCATCTTCGAACTCGTGTATCTGGCGCGTCCGGATTCGGTACTCGACGGCGTGCCGGTCTACAACGTGCGTCTGCGCATGGGCGACTACCTCGCCGAGAAGATCAGGCGCGAGCTGCCCGATGTCGCGATCGACGTGGTGATGCCGATTCCCGATTCGTCGCGCCCGGCCGCGATGCAGGTCGCGAAGAAGCTCGGCGTCGAATATCGCGAGGGCTTCTTCAAGAACCGCTACGTGGGCCGGACCTTCATCATGCCGGGTCAGGCGGTGCGCAAGAAGTCGGTGCGCCAGAAGCTGAACGCGATGAACATCGAGTTCAAGGGCAAGAACGTGCTGATCGTCGACGACTCGATCGTGCGCGGCACGACGTCGCATGAAATCGTGCAGATGGCGCGCGATGCGGGCGCGAACAAGGTGATTTTCGCGTCGGCGGCGCCGCCGGTGAAATTCCCGAACGTCTACGGCATCGATATGCCGACGCGCGGCGAACTGGTCGCGCACGGCCGCTCGGACGAGGAAGTCGCGCGCATGATCGGCGCGGATCACCTCGTGTATCAGGACGTCGATGCGCTGAAGCAGGCGGTGCGCGATATCAACCCGGCGCTGAAGGAGTTCGAGGCGTCGTGCTTCGACGGCAACTACGTGACCGGTGACATCACGACCGAGTACCTCGACCGCATCGAAAGCGCGCGTCTCGCGCCGTCGTCGCAATCGGATCGCGATGCCGCGAGCGAAGCGATCGACGGTGGCGGCCCGGCGCGTTCGCAGCTGCATCTGCAATTGTCGGTGGGTTGAGCGCACACACCGCGCGGCGAGCAACCCGAAACAGCTAAAGCGAAGGGCGCAAAGCCACGCTCGTCCGCCCAGGCTCCAGCCTCCGCGCACATGAAGCCCGCTTATGCCGACGCAAAAGCGGGCTTTTTCGTTGCTGCGTGATGTAGCCACCGAAGTGGTCACGGAACCCGGGCCGCTTCGATCAGAAGCCTCCGGCGCCCTCAGTGCCGCAACGCGCGCCACTTCCCGGGCGCCAGCCCAAAACGTCGCGTGAATGCGTGCGTGTAAGCGCTCTGGTCGCCGAAGCCGATGTCGAGCGCGATATCGGTCAACGAAAGACGCGGGTCCGCAAGCAGCGTGATCGACGTGTCGAGCCGCAGCCGCTGCAAATAGCGATGCGGCGTCTCGCCGAACGCATCGATAAACAGTTGGTGAAAACGCCGCATGCCGAAGCCGCAGTGCGCGGCGAGGTCGGCAATCTTCAGCGGCTCGGACAGATGCGCGCGCAGCCAGCGGTCGATGCGCGCGAAATCGAGACGAACGCCATCGGCTTGCGCACCGGCAAGTGCGCCGGAATCGGCGACAAGTGCGGCGCCTAGGCGTGCCGCGGCATCCCAATGGAAGCGGCGGTTATCAGAGGCATGGCCAGGCGCCTGGTCCACGCCGTCCGCCGCATGCGCGGCAATCACGTGCACAAGCTGTGCGAGCGATGCATCGACGGCCACGGCCCGCGCGCGTGAGAACAGCCGCTCGGGTACCGCCAGCGACGTCGCCGGCAAATCGAGCACGAGCTGGCGGTTCGCGCCGACGCCCGCGTAATCGTGCCGCGCGCCGGCCGGTATCAGCCATGCGGAGCCGGCGTCGATCTGCTGCGCGACGCCGTCCACCGCCATCACCATCGCGCCGTCGAGCCCGAGCACGACCTGGTGGAAGTCGTGTACGTCCGACGCTTCGATCGCGCCAAAGCAGCGCAGCGAAACGTTAGGGGCGGTGACGGCGGCGTGGCTCATGACATCAGCAGGATGTAACTCAGACTTCGAGCAGTTCGACTTCGAACACGAGCGTGGCGTTCGGCGGAATCACGCCGCCCGCGCCGCGCACGCCGTAGCCGAGTTGCGGCGGAATGGTCAGCTTGCGCTTGCCGCCGACCTTCATGCCTTGCACGCCTTCGTCCCAGCCCTTGATGACCATGCCGCCACCCAGCACGAACGCGAACGGGTCATTGCGGTCCTTGCTCGAATCGAACTTCTGGCCGTCGGTCAGCCAGCCCGTGTAGTGCACGGTCACGCTCTTACCGGCCACGGCTTCGGCGCCGGTGCCTTCCACGAGGTCTTCGTATTTCAGGCCGGATTCGGTCGTCACAGTCGACATGCGTTGCTCCTCAGATCAAAACTTAAAACCGACATTGTAGGCGCGTTGACGCCGATCGCCGAGTCTTGCCCGGTGTCGTCGGTTTGCCGTATGGCATGCGGATTGCGGCGCGCCTCGTCGTTCGGCCGGACTGGTCGGCCCCGACGGGATGCCTATAATGAGGCTTGCTTCCATCACCGGCTTTGCCTGAGAGGACTCGATCGTGACTACGTCACCCACCGGGACTGCTGGCGCCCAGCCGGCGTCGGCCGGCTTCGTCATCTCCGAACGCAGCGCGTTCCTGCGAGCGGAAACCGCGTTGTTCATGCGCGATCATGTGCTGTCGCTGGTGTCCCACGACCTGCGCGGGCCGTTGAATGCAATTCATAGCTGGGCGTACGTGCTCGAGCGCAAGCTCGACGCGAACGATCCCAACTCGCAGCGTGCGATCACCGGCATTCGCAGCGGCGTCGAGCAGCAGGTGAAGCTGCTCGAAACGATCGTCGATGCGACGCGCGCCGAAACGAAATCGCTCGCGCTCACGTATGAACCATTTCCGCTGCATCCGCTGCTCGACGAAACCGTCGAGGAAGTCCGCGCCGGCCTCGCCCGCGCGCGCGGCGTCGAGGTGCGGCTCGATTCCCAGCTCGCCACCGAGCAACTGAACGGCGACCGCGCTCGCCTCGCCGCCGCGCTGTGGCTGATGCTGACGTTCGCCGCCGAGGCGAGCGCGCGTGGCGCCGAGGTTGCACTGGCCACGCGCGTGGACAACGGCACATGGCATGCGAGCGTGACTTACGAGCCGAACGACGCGGCATTGAACGACGCCGCGCTGCCGCACCTGCTCGAAGCGTTCGCGCGCAAGCAGGCCTGCGAGCCGCGCGAGGCGAAGCGCATCGCGTGGGTGTTCGCGTTGTGCAAACGCGTCGCGGAGGCGCATGGCGGCAGCTTCGAGCAAAGCGATGCGAAGGCAGTGGACAGCGTCACCGCGACCCCTGCCACGCTCATGCTGCGCGTGCCGTTGAGCGCGGCGGCGCCGAAATAGGCGCTGCGAGCGAATGCGTTAGCTCGCGACCGATATTTCATCGAGCTTTCAGCCTCTATACTGACAACTCTTGTTGCCGGAGCCCGTCGCTTTGATCCAGGTTGTCGCCCTTATCGGTGCATTGTTTCTGGTTGCCCTCAACGGCTTTTTCGTCGCCGCCGAATTCGGTCTGGTCAAACTGCGGCAGACCCGCGTGCACAGCCTCGCCACCCAGCATGGCATGCGCGGACGTCTGCTCGCGAAGGTCCACGGGCAGCTCGACGCCTATCTGTCGGCGTGTCAGCTCGGCATCACGCTCGCGTCGCTCGGGCTCGGCTGGATCGGCGAACCGGCGTTCGCGCAACTGCTGAGGCCGCTTTTCACCGTGATCGGCGTCGAGTCCGAGAGCCTGATCCACGGCATTTCGCTGTTCTTCGCGTTTTCCTGCATTTCGTTCCTGCATATCGTGGTCGGCGAACTCGCGCCGAAGTCGCTCGCGATCCGCGAAGCGGAGAAGATTTCGCTGTGGGCCGCGATGCCGCTGTACGGTTTCTATTGGGCCATGTACCCGGCCATCTGGCTGCTCAACACCAGTGCGAACATGGTGCTGAAGGCCGCGGGGCTCGATGGCGAGCACGGTCACGATTCGCATTACTCGACCGACGAACTGAAGCTGATCCTGCGCGGCCGCCGCGCGAGCGTCGCGAGCGAACTCGGTTCATCGACCGGCGCGTACAGCCAGGACGAATGGAACACGATCGCGCACTCGCTCGACTTCTCGCGCATGACCGTATCGGATTTGATGCGGCCGTCGCATGAAATGGTCGGGCTGCGGCGCGATCTGCCGCTGCGCGACAACATGCAGGTGGTCGCGCGCCATCGCTTCAGCCGCTATCCGCTGTTCGAGGATGCATCGGGCGAGCGGGTGGCCGGCATGATCCACCTGAAGGACCTGCTGCTCGCGCGCCAGGCGGGCAGCACCCTCGATGACCTGTCGCGCTACGTGCGGCCCGTGCAGTGCGTGAAGCCGGACATGCCGGCGCTCGAACTGTTCCGGCGCTTTCGCAAGGGCGCGCCGCACTTCGCGCTGGTCGGCCACAAGAACGCGAAGCCGATCGGTTTCCTGACGCTCGACAACCTGCTCGGCGCGCTGGTCGGACAGATCCACGACGAGTTCCGTCAGGGCGACGCCGACTGGACGCGCATGGACGACGGCACGCTGATGGGCAAGGGCAGCTTGCCGGTGGTGTCGCTCGAACGCGCGCTGGGCATCGACATCGACGAAGGCAAGGCCGAATCGGTCGGCGGTCTCGTCATCCAAGCGCTCAACGATCTGCCGGCCGAAGGGCAGCGCGTCGAATTCGAAGACTTCGACGTCGTGGTCAAGAAGATGAAAGGGCCGCGCATCGTGCTCGTGCGCGTGTATCCGAAAGTGTTCGACGACGAGGGCGGTTGAGGCCCGAGCCATCCCGAAGCCTCAACCTTTCTGGCCGCCTCAGCTTCGAGGCACCCCATCCTCCACCAGCACCGCGACCGGCATCGCGGCGAGCGCGTCGCGCAGATACAGCAGGCCATGATCGTCGACTTTCGGCGCGGCGGGGCTCAGCCAGTCGAATAGCGCGCGCGCCGACAGGTCGGACGGCATGTCGATGGCCGTATCCGCCCATCGCGCCGGCTCGACGAGCGGCAGATCGCTGTCAGGGCCAAGCAACCCCGCCGCCAACCGGCTCGCAATCACCACGGCCCACGCATTGCCATGGCGCCGCGCAAACGCGATCACACTCGACGCATGCGCGCCGCGCACCGTCAGCGGCAGATACGTGCCCTGACTCAGCAGCTCCGGCAGATGTGCGCGCAACGCCAGCACGCGCTGGATCACCGCGAGCTTCACGCGGCCGTTGCGCCAGTCCGCGAGAAATTCCGACGGCGGCGTTTGCGATTGCGGCAGCCACGCCTCGCGTTTGGCGAAATCGACGGGCCGCCGATTGTCCGGATCGACGAGGCTGAAGTCCCACAGCTCGGTGCCTTGATAAAGATCGGGGATCCCAGGCGACGCCAGACGCAACAGCGTCTGCTGCAGACTGTTGAGCGCGCCGGCGCGCCCGATGCGCTCGACGAACGCCGATAGCTCCTTCAGAAAGCCGTCGCGCCGTTGCGGCGCGAGGATGTCGAACAGGAACTCCCGGCAGCCGGCTTCGTAGGCTTCGTCGGGTGTGAGCCAGCTGGTTTGCAGCTTCGCCTCGCGCAGCGCCTTCAACTGCCATTGCGCGACGCGCTCAGCCAGCTCCTTGACGCCGGCTTGGTCGTCGGCGTTCAGCGTCGGCGGCCAGCAGCCCACCAGTGTCTGATACAGCCTCGCCTCGGCGGCGGGGCCGGGAGCCCAGGCGTCGCTCTTGTCCTGACTCACGCTGCTGATCGGCGTGCCGTCGAGCGCGCGACGCTGCGGCGCGTTCAACGTCGACCATGCGCGCAACCTTGCACCCCACTCGTCGGCGATCTCGCTGAGCACCGCGAGCCGTGCGCGCACGTCTTCGCCGCGCTTGTGATCGTGCGTGGCCGTCGCGAGCATGGCATGCGGAAAACGTTGCGCACGCTCGAGGTTGCCCGCGTGAAACTGCTCGACCGACAGCGCGAACTCGGCCGGGTCGGAGCCGACTTCGTTGCGCGACAGCAGACGGCCGTAGCGATAGCACGCGGTGTCCTCGATCGCCTTGGCGGCGAGCGGTGCGCTCAGCTGCGAAAACAGCGTTTGCGCGCTGCGTCGCGACGAAACCGCATGCGACGGCGGCGCACCGCCTTGCGCCTGCTGCTGCGACTGCGCGCCGGGCCGCGCGGGCGGCGCATCTTCGGCGCTGCCGCCGAGCCACGCGTTCACGCGCTCGAGCGCCGCATGGTCCGAGCGCGGCAGCGAAGCGCGCGCGCCGTCGAGCGCCTGCTCGAAATAGACGTTGTCGGCGGCGCTGCGCAGGCCGCCCTGCGGATACATGCGGTACACGGGGAAATGCACGACCAGTTCGACCAGCACCCGGCGCAGCGTCGTGTACGTGAAGTCGCGCGTGCTCAGCGAATCGCGTGCGATGCGATGCAGTGCGCGCGCCGCGCGGTCCAGTTCCGCGGACAGGTTTTCCGCCAGAATCTTGCGGCGCGCGGCGTGCGCTTCATCGGCGAAGTTCGCGCTGCGGCCGGTGAGCTCGGCCCACGTGTGCGCGAGCGGTTCAGCGCCGGCCGGATCGTGCAGCAGCGCGCCGACGTCGCTCATGAAGTCGTAGCCGGTCGTGCCGTCGACGGGCCAGTCGTCGCGCAACGGCTCGCCGCGGCCGAGAATCTTTTCGACCACCATGTACGGCGCGGTGTCGCGCAACTCGGTGAGCCGTTGGCGCAAACGCTGGCAGTATTCGCGCGGCTCGGCGAGCCCGTCGATGTGATCGATCCGCAAGCCGTCGACGAGCCCCTCGCGATAGAGGCGAAAGATCAGCGCATGCACCGCCTCGAACACCTCGGGCCGCTCGACGCGCACCGCGGCGAGCGTCGAGATGTCGAAGAAGCGCCGCCAGTTCACTTCGTCGGAGGCGGTGCGCCACCACGCGAGCCGGAAATGCTGCCGCTCGATCAGCCGATGCAGCCGGTCGCGCGTGACCGGCTCTTCGGGCGCGTAAGTCTCCAGCACGAACTCGATCGACGACTCGCCCTCGCGCTCGACGAACTCGCGCAGCGCGTCGCGCGCCTCGGCGGCGCGCGGCTGATCGGCGGGCTGTGTCGTGAGTCCCTGAAAGCGATTGGCGAGCGCGCTCAGGTCGGCGCGGTCGGCGCCTTGCAGGATCGCCGCGTAATCGACCGGGCAGACCGGGAACACGTGCGGACCGTAACCGATATAAAAGCGTCCGCTGTCGGCCGCGAAATGCAGTCCGATGCGGGCGGCCGCCAGTTCTTCGCCGTACGACGCGCCGAGCGTCGGCAGCAGCACCTTGCCGCGCAGCGCGGGATCGGGCGAATGCCAGTCGACGTCGAAATGACGCGCATACGCGCTGTGGCGGCCCCATTCGAGGATGTCGAGCCACCACGCATTGCTCGAACCGCCGATGCCCATATGATTCGGCACGATGTCGACGATGAGCCCCATGTCGTGCGCGCGCAGCTTGTCGCCGAGGCGCTTCAGGCCCGCCTCGCCGCCGTATTCGTCGTTGACCTGGGTGTAGTCGACGGTGTCGTAGCCGTGCATCGAGCCGGGCTCGGCCGTCGTGATCGGCGACGCGTACAGATGGCTGATGCCGAGCGCGGCGAAGTATTCGACGTGCTGCGCGGCGTCGTCGAACGTGAAGCCTCGATGGAACTGGAGGCGCAGCGTGGAGCGTGGAACGGTCATGGCGTGTCAGGCTCCGCGGAAGGGTGGGATGAAGGCGCGGCGGCGCGGCGCGCGCCGTCGACGGCCAGCAGGCGGTCGGTGAACACGGGGTCGTCGAATATCGCGTCGACGGGCTGCGCCATGCGGCGGCGCCAGTTCGGATGTTCGTCGATCGAGCCCGGCACGTTCGGCTGCTCGGCCAGCCCGAGCAAGTCTTCGAGCGGGAACGTGACGAGCGGCCCGGGCGTCGCGGCGACGAACGCGAGCGCTTCGTCGACCGGCGCGTTGTCGGCGTCCGGCGGCGCGACGTCGGGTGCGGCCACGCCCGCTTGCTGGAACGCGCGCCACAAGTCGGCGCGCTGTTGCGCGCGCTCTTCGAGCGCCGCTTCCTCGGGGTCGCGCCCGTCGGCGCGCGCCATCGTCTGGCCGATGCGGTTGCGCCACATGATGTCGCTGCCGCGCCACCAGCCGGCGATGGTCGGCAGATCGTGCGTGGTCGTCGTGCCGACCGCGTAGCGGTCCCAATCGGTCGGCGCCTTGAAGCCGTTGCCGTCGGGTGCGCCTTCGAACCACAGCACGCGAATCCCGTCGATGCCATGCTCGTCGAGCCGCTCGCGAAAACCGGGCGGCACGGTGCCGAGATCCTCGCCGATCACGATCGCGCGATGCCGCCACGATTCGAGCGCGATCAGCCGCAGCAGGTCTTCGAGCGGATAGCGCAGATACGCGCCATTGCGCGCGCTTTCGCCTTCGGGCACGAGCCACAAACGCCGCAAGCCGAGAATGTGATCGATGCGAATCCCGCCGGCATGGGCGAACGCCGCGCGCAGCATGTCGATGAACGCGGCGAAGCCTTGCGTGCGCATCGCGCGCGGCGAGAATGTCGTGAGCCCCCACGACTGGCCGGCCTGGTTGAAGAGGTCGGGCGGCGCGCCGACCGACACGCCCCGCAGCATGTCGTTCGGATAGGACCATGCGTGACTGCCGGCGCTGTCGCAACCCACCGCGAGATCGGCGATCAGGCCGATCGCCATGCCCGCTTCGCGCGCGGTGTGCTGCGCGTGCAACAGGCCGCGCGAGGCCAGCCACTGCAGGAACAGATGGAAGTCGACCTCGTCGCGATGCGCGGCGGCGAACGCCTCGACTTCGGGGCTGCGTGGATCGCGCAACGCATCGGGCCAGTTGCGCCAATGGCCGTCGCCGCCTTGCGCGAGCTGCGCGGCCTGCAGGGCTTCGAAGCGCGCGTGATCTTCGAGCGCGCGCCCCGCGCGTTCGCAGAAGCCGTGAAATTCGAGCGCGCGGGGCGAGTGCTGTGGGCGCTCGTTCGCATTGAACTGCTCGTACAGCGCGCGCAATACCGCGAGCTTCAGCGGTGTCGCGTGGGGCCAATCGATCAGCGGCAGCTCCTCGTACTTCGACCATGCGTCGCGGGCCTGCGCCGATGCGCACGCAGAGGCGTCGGCGCCGAATACCGCGGTCGGATCGATATGCGTGACGTTGAGCCACAAACGCGACGACGGCGCGTACGGGCTGAAGCGCTCAGGCTGCGCGCTGAACATCGCGTGCGTCGGACTGACGGCGAGCGCGTGCGCGCCGCGCTGCGCGCCGTGCCGCGCAAGCTGCGCGAGCGCCGTGTAATCGCCGATGCCGCCGTCACCGATGCGGCGCAAGCCATACAGCTGCGCGGCGATGCCCCACAGTGGCGGCGCGGGCGACGCGGCTTCGGGTTCGCCTGCGCCTTCGCCGCCATGCAGCGTGCGCCACGCGTCGGCGACGGTGTAGCAGCGCGGCGGCGCGACCGCGAGCGTCATGCGCTGATCGTTGATCACCAGCGTGTGATAGCCCGCTTCGTCGATCGGCGCGAGCAGCGCTTCCTCGCCCTTCGGCGCGGTGAAGCGGCCATCGATGATAGCGCCGCTCTCCAGCTCGATCCGGTAATGGCTGTCCGACTTGACCGCGGCCGCGGGCAGCGCGATGCCACGGCCGATCACCGCGGTCATCAGCGGCGGTAGCCTGCGGCCCGATAGTTCGGCTTCCAAAGCAGCGGCGCTATGGCGGATCTCGGTGGCGTTGCCGCATGGCAGCCCCAGGCGTTCGAGCAGCGTGCCAAGTGTCTTTTCAGGCACACGCTGCGTATTGTGATGCGCGTCCTGCCACTCCACCTCGAAGCCTGCGCGGGTGGCGAGCGCGGCGAGCCTGTCGTTGGGGCGTCGGGTCGTCACGCGCGCTGCTCCTCGTGCGACGCGATGCGCGCATCGTGGCGGCTCGCGAATTCGTTGATGTCGCCGGTCAGCCACGCGATGCACGCATGAGCGGGCAACACCCGCGCGTCGGTTTGCTCGCGCGCACGTGGCGGGGTTTCGAAAATGATTTTGCCGGCGGGGATGTCGTCGAACGCGACGCTCTGTTGCGCCAGATTCAACGCGATCGACAGCGTCTCGCCATCGCCGAGTTTCCAGCGCGCGATCAGCGCGTTCGCATCGCCGCCACCGGCATCGCACAGCACGGTCGCGCCGGACGCCTTCGTATCTTTCAGGCGCGGCGTAATCAGCTTCGCGCGCACCGCGAGCGCGGACTTGTAGAAATGCATCCAGTCGAGCCGATCCGGGGTCGGGGTCGCATCGGGCGCGGGTGGCGACGAGGCGGTGAAGGTCTCGGCGTCGTTCGGATCGGGAATCTGTGCGCGGCGCTTTTCGTCGCTGAACGCGACGAAGCGCGCGAATTCGCGGCGCCGTCCTTCGCGCACGGCGTCGGCGAGATCGCCGGTGTAATCGGTGAAATACAGGAACGGTTGCGTCGAGCCATGTTCTTCGTCCATGAACAGCAGCGGAATTTGCGGCGACAGCAACAGTAACGCCGTCGCGGCGCGCAACGCATCATCCGAGGTCAGCTTGCGCAGACGTTCGCCGAACGCACGGTTGCCTACCTGATCGTGGTTCTGCAGAAACATCACGAACGACGTGGGCGGCAGATGCGCGCTCGCTTCGCCGCGCGGCGCACCGTCGTGCAGCGGCGACGGCTCGCCCTGATACGCGAAGCCTTCGGACAACACCCGCGCGAGCCGGCGAATCGGTTCGTTTGCATACGCGTGGTAATAGCCTTCCGTTTCGCCGGTCAGCAGCACGTGCAGCGTGTTGTGCGCGTCGTCGTTCCATTGCGCGTCGAAATGCGCGTCGAGCAGGCTCGCGCTGTTGTGCTCGTTTTCGAGCACCAGATGCACGTGGCGGCCATGCTGCACGCGCGCGCGGATATGGTCCGATAGCTCGCGCAGCCACGCGGGATTGTCGATCGCATGCACCGCATCGAAGCGCAGGCCGTCGAAGCGGTATTCGTTGATCCAGTAGACCGCGTTGTCGGTGAAGAAGTCGCTGACTTCGCTGCGCTCGAAGTCGATCGCGGGGCCCCACGGCGTGTTCACGCCTGCGCGGAAAAACGGCTCCGCATAAGTATGCAGATAATTGCCGTCCGGTCCGAAGTGGTTGTAAACGACGTCGAGAAATACCATCAGGCCCAGACCGTGCGCGGCATCGATCAGCGCTTTCAGCTCTTCGGGGCGGCCGTACGCGGAGTCGGGCGCGTACGGCAGCACGCCGTCGTAGCCCCAGTTGTGACGACCGGAAAAGTCATTCAACGGCATCAGCTCGATGGCGGTGACGCCGAGCGCGGCGAATTGGGGCAAACGCTTTTGCACGCCCGCGTAGCCGCCCATCGCACCGACGTGCAGTTCGTACAGCACCGTTTCTTCCCAAGGCCGGCCGTGCCAGGCCGTGTATTGCCAATGATAGGTGCGCGGATCGATGACTTCGCTCGGGCCGTGCACGTCCTGCGGCTGGAACCGCGAGGCCGGATCTGGCACCAGCTGCCCGCTATCGAGCTGGATGCGATACATCGTGCCCGCGCCACACTCCACGGTGGTCTCGAACCAGCCGTTGCCGGTCGGCGTCATGTCGTGCGCGCCTTGCGCGTGGCCGTTTTCGATGACCACCTGCACGCTTTTGCACGACGGTGCCCAAAAACGGAACCGCGTGCGCGGTCGGATGCTGGTCGCGCCGATCAACTGCGCGCTGAACGGCAGGCAATGCGCGTGATGATGCGCGTGAGGATCAATCGGACTTTCAGACATGTCTTCACCATTCGAATCTGCGATCGAGCCGGGATGGCAAGAGTGTTGCGACGCGACGCAGGCAAGCATCGCGTCGCAACATTCTTGCCACCCCGGCTGCGTTGTGAGTTGTCCTCGCTCCAGCTGGGCCGCCGCGGCGCGTCGTTCATTGCGAACCATCGCCGTCCGGTGTCTGCGTGCCCGGATCGGGCGGCAGCGCGGTCAACAGCCGTGGCCCGTGCTGCGCGCCAGCTTTCCAGCCGGCTTGCCAATCCGCTTCGCCGGTCGGCTGCGCGGCGAGGATCACGAGGCCGTACGCGGCCACCTCGAGTTCGGCCGTTGCGAGCCGCTGCGGCGCGCGTTCCGGAACCGCCGTGTCTAACAGCACATGCCATTCCAGGTGCGGTGCCGGTGGAGCGAACTGCAGCGGCTCCTCGTGAGCGTTGAGCATCAGTAACAATACTTCGGTTTCGCCATTCAGGCCCGGACCCGCGCGACGCAACGTGAACGCGCGTCCCTCCGGGTCCTGCCACGCTTCGATCGTCAGCGGATCACCGTGTTCGTCGAACCAGCCGACGTCGAACAGGCCGGGCAGCACTTCGCGGTCGCCGAACAAAAAGCGCGTTTCGCGCAGCAGCGGATGGCGCTTGCGCAACGCGATCACGCGCGCGACGAACTCGGTCATGCGCTGGCCTTCCGGCGAATCCGTGAGATCCCAGTCGATCCACGATATATCGTTATCCTGACAGTACGCATTGTTGTTGCCGCGCTGCGTGCGCAGCGCTTCGTCGCCGGCGAGCAGCATCGGCGTGCCGAGCGCGATCATCAGTGTCGCGATCAGCGAGCGCGACACGCGACGGCGGGTCGCGAGGATCGCCGGGTCGTCGGTGATGCCTTCGACGCCCCAGTTGCGGCTGCAATTCTCGTTGTGGCCGTCGTTGTTGTCCTCCTGGTTGGCCTCGTTGTGTTTTTGTTCGTACGCGGTGACATCGGCCAATGTGAAGCCGTCATGTGACGTGACGAAGTTCAACGACGCCCACGGCTTGCGATGCCGCCGGTTGAACAGATCCGCCGAGCCGGTCAGGCGCGCGGCAAGGTCGGGCCGCAGGCCGGCGTCGCCGCGCCAGAAACGTCGCACCGTGTCACGGAAACGGTCGTTCCATTCGCTGAAGCCCGGTGGATGATTGCCGAGCTGATAGCCGCCGGGACCGATGTCCCACGGCTCGGAAATCAGCTTGCGCTGGGACAGCACCGGGTCCTGGCGCAACGCGTCGAACAGGCCCGAGCCCGGGTCGAAGCCATGGCTTTCGCGCCCGAGCGTCACGCCGAGATCGAAACGGAAGCCGTCGATATTGAACGCGGTCGACCAGTAGCGCAGCGAATCCATCACCATCTGCATCACGCGCGGATGCGGCAGATTGACCGTGTTGCCACAGCCCGTGTCGTTGATATGGTGACGCTCGTCGCCGGGAATCAGCCGGTAGTAGCTGGCGTTGTCGAGGCCGCGCCATGAAATGGTCGGCCCCATCTCGTTGCTTTCGCAGGTGTGGTTGTAGACCACGTCGAGAATCACTTCGATGCCGGCCGCGTGCAGCTGGCGCACGGCGATGCGCAGTTCGTCGAGCCGGTGCGTGCTCAGATAGGTCGGCTCCGGCGCGAAGAACGCGGCGGTGTTGTAGCCCCAGTAGTTGCGCAGGCCGCGCTCCACCAGGAAGCGGTCATTCACGAACGCGTGCACGGGCAGCAGCTCGACCGCGGTCACGCCGAGCTTCAGTAGATGCTCGATGAACTCCGGCGCCGTGAGGGCCGCGAACGTGCCGCGCTCGTGCTGGCGCAGATCGGCACGCAGCATCGACGCGCCGCGCACGTGCGTTTCGTAGATCACGGTTTCGCCCCACGGCACGTCGGGACGCTTGTCGTGCGACGAGTCGAACGCCTCGTCGATCACCACGCACTTGGGCATCGCGGGCGCGGAATCGCGTCGGTCGATCGAAAGGTCCGCGCGATTCGAATGCACGCGATAGCCGAACAGCGCGTCGGACCAGCGAAATTGTCCGACGAGCTTGCGTGCATACGGATCGAGCAGCAGCTTGTGCGGATTGAAGCGATGCCCGAAATGCGGCTGATACGGTCCGTGCGCGCGAAAGCCGTATGCGGTGCCCGGATGCGCGTTCGGCAGATAGCCGTGCCAGATCTCGTCGGTGCATTCGGGCATGGCGAAGCGGCGGATTTCCTTACGGCCGGTGGAATCGAACAGGCATAGCTCGATTTTCTGTGCGTTCGCCGAGAACACTGCGAAGTTGACGCCCAGCCCGTCCCAGCTCGCGCCGAGCGGATACGGCGAGCCAGGCAGCAACCGCTCGGGCAACGCATGCGACATGATTTGCCTTTCCTGTTCTGTTTGTCGAGCTAGAGCCCGGATCTGCCTGGGCCTTCATGCAACGGGCGCGCGGCGCCTGCCTGCGCGCCGCGCGCCCGGGTTACCGCACGATCCTTCAATCGGCGCGCAATACGATCGTCGCGAGCGGGGGCAGGGTCAACGCCGCGGAATGCGGCCTGCCGTGGCTCGATACCTGATCGGTATGAATCAGCCCGCCGTTGCCCATGTTCGAGCCGCCGTACACAGCCGCATCGGTATTCAGCGCTTCCACCCAACGTCCGCCGCGCGGCATGCCGAGCCGATAGCCGAGCCGCGGCATCGGCGTCATGTTGCACGCCACGACGAACTCCTGGCCCGCGCCGTCGGTGCGCCGATAGGCGAACACGCTGTTGCCGCTGTCGTCGCCGATCAACCATTCGAAGCCGCCCGGTTCGCTGTCGAGCAGATGCAGCGCGGGCTCGTTGCGATACAGATGGTTCAGATCGCGCACCAGCAATTGCACGCCGTGGTGGTTCGGATCGTCGAGAAGATGCCAGTGCGGCGACGTGTCATGGTCGAACTCCGCGATCTGGCCGAATTCGCCGCCCATGAATAGCAGCTTCTTGCCGGGGTGCGTCCACATGAAACCGAAGTACGCGCGCAGATTCGCGAATCGCTGCCAGCGGTCGCCGGGCATCTTGCCGAGCAGCGAGCCCTTGCCGTGCACCACCTCGTCGTGCGAGAGCGGCAGCACGAAGCGCTCGGAATACGCGTACACCATGCCGAACGTCATGTTGTGGTGGTGGTACCGGCGATACACCGGGTCTTCGTGCATGTAGTGCAGCGTGTCGTGCATCCAGCCCATGTTCCACTTGAAGTCGAAGCCGAGGCCGCCGTCCGCGACGCGAGCGGTCACGCCCGGCCATGCGGTCGATTCCTCGGCGACCGTGATCGCGCCGGGCGCGCCCGGCACGTAGCGGACTTCGTGATTCAGGCGCTTCAGGAACGCGATCGATTCGAGATTCTCGCGGCCGCCGTAGATGTTCGGCACCCACTCGCCGGCCGCGCGCGAATAGTCGCGATACAGCATCGACGCGACCGCATCCACGCGCAAGCCATCGACGTGGTAGCGCTTCAGCCACGCGAGCCCCGACGCGATCAGGAACGCGCTGACCTCGTTGCGGCCGAGGTTGTAGATCATCGTGTTCCAGTCCTGGTGATAGCCTTCGCGCGGATCGGCATGCTCATAGAGAGGCGTGCCGTCGAAATCGATCAGGCCGTGCGCGTCGTTCGGGAAATGCGCGGGTACCCAGTCGAGAATCACGCCGAGTCCCGATTGGTGCGCGCGATCGATGAAGCGCGCGAACTGCTCGGGCTTGCCGAAGCGCGCGGACGGCGCGAACTGCCCGAGCGGCTGATAGCCCCACGAGCCGCCGAACGGGTGCTCGGCGATCGGCAGAAATTCGATGTGGGTGAAGCCCATGGTCTTCGCGTAGGGAATCAGCCGCTCGGCGAGTTCTTCCCAGTCGAGACCACGCTGACCTTCCTCGGGGATGCGCAGCCACGACTCCGCGTGCACTTCGTAGATCGTGATCGGCGTGCGCGCGGTCTGCTTGTCGGCGCGCGTCTGGATCCACTCGTGATCTCTCCACGGAAACTGCTCGATCTCGTCGACGTGCGCGACGATCGACGCGGTGCCCGGCGGCTTCTCCGTCTGCATCGCGCACGGGTCGGCCTTCAACGGCAGCGGATGGCCGTCGCGCGACAGCAGCTCGTACTTGTAACGGGTGCCCGCGCCGACGCGCGGCACGAACAGCTCCCAGACGCCCGCCTGGTGACGCAGCCGCATCGGATGACGGCGGCCGTCCCACGCGTTGAAGTCGCCGACCACCGACACGCGCCGCGCATTCGGCGCCCACACCGCAAAGCGCACACCCGGCACACCGTCGACGTCGACCGGCCGCGCGCCGAGACATTCGAGCACCGCGTACGGATCGCCGCGCGCCAGACGTTCGAGCGGCTCGTCGCCGAGCACCGGACCAAACGAATAGGTATCCTCCACTTCCTGCACGACACCATGCCAGTCGATACGCAAGCGGTACGGCATCGCCGACGTGACACGTCCCACGAACAGGCCAGGCCGCAACTGCTCGAGCTCGCCGAGCGTCGCGCCGTCGGCGCGCGAAATCACGGTGACGTGCGCGGCATTCGGCAGCAGCGCGCGCACGATCGCCCCGCCATCGGTCTGATGCAGGCCGAGTTGCGAAAACGGATCGGGGTGACGCGCTTCGACGAGCGCGTCGATATCGACGGGTTGAAGGCCCGCGGCCGGATCATGCTCACTCATAGTCGCCCTCGGCCGGGTTAGGCGGCGTGGCGGCGCCAGGCGCCTGGGTTGAAGGATCGTGGTGCGGCGGCGCGCCGGTGTCGCCGAGCAGACGGCTCGCGAGCCCCGCGAGGCCGCGCACCGGCAAGCCGAGCCACGTCGGCCGGTTAGCCGCTTCGTAGCGGATCTCGTAAGCGGCCTTCTCGATCAGGAACAGATCGAGCAGCGCCTCTTCGGCTTCGGGCGCGACGAGCGGTGTCGGCGATTGCGCGGCGGCCGCGCGGTACTCGGCGAGGAACGCGCTGGTCGCGTGCGCGCGGAAGCGCTCGAACAGCGCGCGCTTGCGGTCCGCCGTTTGTTGCGGCGCGCTTTCAGTGGTCGATTGCGCGGCCGCGCTCGCATACGACAGCGAGCGCATCAGCCCGGCCACGTCACGCAATGGGCTCGATTTCTGGCGACGCTCGTCGAGCGAGCGCGCGGGCTCGCCCTCGAAGTCGATCAGATACGCGTCGCCTTGCGCGACTAGTACCTGGCCAAGATGGAAGTCGCCATGGATGCGGGTGCGCAACGCGCCCGCGTCACCCGGCACCAGCTTGTGGACTGCCTCGACGAGCGCGGCGCGGCGATCGATCAGGCTTTGTACGAGTCCTTTCGTGTCCGGGTCGCTGATTTCCGCGAGGCGCGGCGCGAGCAGATCGAGCGCGCTGGCGAGCATCTTCTGCGTCGCGTCGACCCACGCTTTCACCTGTTTGGCATTGGCCGGTTCCGGCGCGAACGCGGGGTCGTCGCTCGGCGTGGCGAGCGCCACGTGCAATTCGCCGAGCCGTCGGCCGATGATGCCCGCGAGTTCGCCGTAACCGTCCAGCAAGATCGACTCGTTCGTGCGATCGGGAGCGGTCTGCGTTTCGGTGTCGATCGCGATCGCGAGTTCGTCGACCGAGCGGCGCAGATAGTCGAGCGACCAGTTCCACGCATCGCCCTGATTGTCGATAAAGCCCTGCAGGATCGCGAGCGTATGTGGCACGCCCTCGGGATCGACGCGCACCACTTCGCCATACAGCGGCGCGGTATTCGCATAGCCGAGCTGCGTCAGATAGCGGCTGATTTCCGCTTCTGGATGGACGCCGGCGACGAGCCGCCGCACGAGCTTCAACACCGCGGCATCGGCGACGATCAGCGAGCTGTTGCTCTGTTCGGCCGCGAGCCAGCGAATCTCGGGCCGCTCGCCGAGATCGTCGAGTTCGGCGAAGCGCTCGGTCGGCAGGAACCTGATCTCGCTCTTTTGCACGGTCGGCACGACCGCGCGCTCGCGCAGCTTGCGCAGCACGTTGTGCGCGAAGATCGGCAGCGAGAACGCGTCGGTAAGATGGCCGACGTTGCGGCCCCGCCGCACGCGTGCAAGTGCCAGTTGCAGAAACAGCGGCGTGGTGGTTTCGCCGCCCCATGTGAGCGCGATCGGCACAACGTAGCGCTCGGTATGGTCGCCGACGTCCGCTTCGATTTCAGTGAAGGCAAAGCCGCCGTTCGGAATCGTGGTCAGTGCGGCGAGCCGCACCGCATGCATCTTCTGATCTTTCGACGCGAACCAGCGGCGCCGGCTCAGCCACGACGGCAGCACCTCGGATTCCAGCAGCCGCACGTTTTCGGGTGTCGGCCCGGTTTGTCCTTCGCGGATCACGATCGTGACGAACTCGGGCAACGGCACGGAATGCGCCTGCGCCCATGTCGGACGCCCGCCGCCTTCGCACAGCATGAACCACAGGAAGCCGTAGGGCGGGAACGTCAGCAGATAGGTCAGCTGACCGATCGCGGGGAACACCGAATCGGCGGTCATCTCGATCGGCACGAAGCCGTTGAATTCTGACAGCTCGAGCTCGACCGCCTGCGGCGCGCGCGACAGATTCGCGACGCACAGGATCGGCGCCTCGCCGGGCATCTCGCGCAGATACGCGAGAATCTTGCGGTTTTCCGGCTTCAGAAAGCGGATAGTGCCGCGTCCGAAAGTCTGTTTCGCGCGCCGCGTCGACAGCATGCGGCGCGTCCAGTTCAGCAGTGAGTGCGGATCGCGGCTCTGCGCTTCGACGTTGACCGCGTCGAAGCCGTACAGCGAACCCATCACCGGGGGCAGCACCAGTTGCTCGGGGTCGGCGCGCGAGAAGCCACCGTTGCGGTCGGACGACCACTGCATCGGCGTGCGCACACCGTCGCGGTCGCCGAGGTGGATGTTATCGCCCATGCCGAGTTCGTCGCCGTAGTAGATGACCGGCGTGCCGGGCATCGACAGCAGCAGCGAGTTGATCAACTCGATGCGCCGGCGGTCGCGCTCCATCAGCGGCGCCAGGCGGCGGCGAATGCCGAGATTCAAACGTGCGCGGCGATCGCTCGCATAGGTGTTCCACAAATAGTCACGCTCGGAATCGGTGACCATTTCGAGCGTCAGTTCGTCGTGATTGCGCAGGAAGATCGCCCACTGGTTCGATTCGGCGAGGTCCGGCGTCTGCTTCATGATGTCGGTGATCGGGAAGCGGTCCTCGCTCGCGATCGACATATAGATGCGCGGCATCAGCGGGAAGTGGAACGCCATATGGCATTCGTCTTCGTTGCCGAAGTACTCCTTCACGTCCTCGGGCCACTGGTTTGCCTCGGCGAGCAGCATCCGGTTCGGATACTCGGCGTCGATGGTCGCGCGAATCCTCTTCAGGACCTCGTGCGTCTCCGGCAGGTTCTCGTTGTTGGTGCCCTCACGCTCGACGAGGTACGGCACCGCATCGAGCCGCAGCCCGTCGATGCCCATGTCGAGCCAGAAGCGCATCACCTGCAGCACCTCTTTCATCACCGCCGGATTGTCGAAGTTCAGATCGGGCTGGTGCGAGTAGAAACGGTGCCAGTAGTACGCGTCCGCGACCGGATCGTGCGTCCAGTTCGACGGCTCGGCGTCGATGAAGATGATGCGCGTTTCCTGGTACTTCTGATCGGTATCGGACCACACGTAGTAGTTGCGATAGTTCGAGCCGGGCTTCGCGCGCCGCGCGCGCTGGAACCACGGGTGTTGATCCGACGTGTGGTTGATGACGAGCTCGGTAATCACGCGGATGTCGCGCGCGTGCGCTTCGTGGATGAAGCGCCGCACGTCCGCGAGCTGACCGTAGTCGGGATGCACGTTGCGGTAATCGGCGATGTCGTAGCCGTCGTCGCGGCGTGGCGACGGATAGAACGGCAGCAGCCAGATCGCGTTGACGCCGAGCTCGGCGATGTAGTCGAGCTTGGCCATCAGGCCGGGGAAATCGCCGACGCCGTCGTTATTCCCGTCGAAGAACGACTTGATGTGCACCTGGTAGATGATCGCGTCCTTGTACCACAGCGGATCGTCGCTGAGAGCCGAGGGTTTGCCGCGCCGGTGCGCGCGTACCTTCGCCGCGGTGCCGACGGCCGCGGCCGTTTGCGCCTCGTGCGTGGTTTGGGCTGGATCGTCGCGCTTCATGTTCCACCTTCCATCCAGGTTGGGTTGCCAGCGTCTGCTTGATCAGCGCTGTCGGGAGCGTGGTCGGTGTCCTCCGGACGATCGGCGGGCAGGCCGCCTAGCGGCGCGATGCGCCAGATCGAGAACGGTTGGCCCGAGCCGAGCCGCACGTGCTGCCAGCGTCCGTTCCATTCGAAACGGGCGCCGGTCATCTGATCGATCACTTCCAGCGTGGCGTGATCGTGCAGATGCCAGCGCTGGAACGTGTCCCACGACAACTCGATGTCCGCGCCCTGTTCGTTGAACGGATCGAGATTGATCGCGACGACGATCACGTTGTCGCGCGACTCCGTCGCTTTTTCGAAGAACAGGATGCGATCGTTGTGCGCCGTGAGGAACGTGAGACCGAGATGCGTCTGCAGCGCCGGATTCGCGCGACGGATGCGGTTCAGTGCGGTGATCTCGCCGACGATGTTGCCGGGGCGGTGCCAGTCCCACGCGCGCAGCTGATATTTTTCGGAGTCCAGATACTCTTCGCTGTTCGGCAGCGCGGTGGCCTCGCACAGTTCGAAACCGCTATACACGCCCCACAGGCCGGCCATCGTTGAGGCCAGCGCCGCGCGGATCAGAAAGCCCGTGCGCCCCTGCGACTGCAGATGGCGCGGGTTGATGTCCGGTGTATTGACGAAGAAGTTCGGCCGGTAGAAGTCGCGCGCGCCGGTCTGGGTGAGTTCGTCCATGTACTCGGTGAAATCGCGCTTCGACTCGCGCCACGTGAAGTACGTGTACGACTGCGAGAAGCCGATCTTGCCGAGCCGGTTCATCATGCGCGGGCGCGTGAACGCTTCCGCGAGGAAGATCGTGTCGGGATGCCGCGCGCGCACGTCGGCGATCATCCATTCCCAGAACGGCAGCGGCTTCGTGTGCGGGTTGTCGACGCGGAAGATGCGCACGCCCGCATCGACCCAGAACAGGATCACGTCGCGCAACGCGAGCCACAGGTCGGGCTTTGCGTCGTGCGCATAGAAGTCGGGATTGACGATGTCCTGATACTTCTTCGGCGGATTCTCGGCGTAGCGCAGCGTGCCGTCGGGGCGCCACGCGAACCATGTCGGATGCTCCTTCAGCCACGGGTGATCGGGCGAGCACTGGATCGCGAAGTCGAGCGCGATCTCGAGGCCATGTGCGTGCGCGGCGGCGAGCATCGCCTTGAAATCGTCGAGCGTGCCGAGCTGCGGATGCACGCCGGTGTGGCCGCCTTCGGCCGCGCCGATCGCATAGGGACTGCCCACATCGCCCGGTTGCGTGGTCAGCGTGTTGTTGCGGCCCTTGCGGTTCGCAAGGCCGATCGGGTGGATCGGCGGGAAGTACAGCACGTCGAAGCCCATGTCGCGGATGCGCGGCAGCTTCGCGCTCACGTCCGCGAACGTGCCGTGGCGCGATTCGTCGTCGCTCATCGAGCGCGGGAAGATCTCGTACCAGCTCGCGAAATGGGCGGCCGTGCGTTCCGCGTCGATCTTGTAGGTCACCGGGTCGCGGCTCAGAAACGGACGATGGCGCGCGGCGGTCATCGCCTTCGCAGTGGCGGGCGCGAGAATCAGCGCGAGCTTCTGTTCGGCGTCGGCCTTCTGGAAGTCGCGTACGATGTGTTCGAGCGGCTCCTTCTGAGCGCCCTCGCTCGTCTCGACTTCGGCGAGCACGAGCGCGAACAGATGCGCGGCTTCGTCGAGTTCGATCTCGACGGTCTGGTTCGCCTTCAGCTTCTTCTGGATGTGCTCGACGAGCGACGCGAAGTCGTCGCGCCACGCGATCACGGTGAACTCGTAGCGGCCGATCCTCTCGAGCGGAATGCGCGCGCTCCACAAGTCGAGCCCGGCCGGCGGCGCGGCCGACATCAGTTCTTCGTGCCACGCGGTTTCGTCGGCGGCGCGCCAAAGCACAGCGGCGGCGATCTTGTCATGACCTTCGGCGAAGATCGCCGCGCGAATTTCCGCGCGCTCGCCGACGCTGCGTTTCGCCGCGAAGCGGCCGTTTTCCACCGACGGCGACACGCTCTCGATTGCGACGCGCGGCGCGTCGATCGCGTCGAGCACGGTCTTGCGGCCGCTACGCTTGCTGTTCGCCTTGTCGATCGGCGGCGCGAGGCAGATCGGTTTTTCCTTGAACGCGCGCAACAGCCGCACCGCACCGGGCGCGAGCGCGAACGGCGCGAGTGCCGCGGGTTCGGTTCGGCTGCGCGCATCGAGCGGCGCGAAGCGTGTAAAGCTGCCCGGCACGCCCGCGAGGAAGCGCGCGGGATCGACGCGCACTGGCGCACCGAGCTCGGGATTCACGACGATCAGAACGGCTTCGCTTGCGTCGCGCAGATCGGCCGCGTCGGCGCGCAGCAGAACCGCGGCCGATGCGCCGGGTCCGCTCAATGGGCGCAACTCACCGTTCGCGTGCAGCGTCAGCGTGTTGCGTGCGAAGTCGTTGGCCTGGGTGACTGCGGCGCTCAGATCGAAGCGGCGCGACTGCGCGGCGCGCGCGAACTGCGCGGCGTCGCCGCGCGTTTGCGACATCGGTTCGGCGATGCCGTATTCGAAGCCCATCGGCATCATCCAGCCGCTGCCCAATGCAACCGACGTGAACAGCATGCGTCGATAAGCCCGCTCGACGATCACCGCATCATGCACGTCGCTCAGCTCGGCGGCGAGGCGCGTGCCGTGCGGCGCCTCCGGAAAGGTGATCGGCGCGCCAACGCGGGCGAGCGCCGCATGCTCCTCGGCCATCCAGCTCGAACGGAAATCCCACCAGCGCACCGACGAAAACGTGCTGTCGAAGCCGGCTGCTTCGAGACCGGGCAGATCCTCGCGCGACAGGCCCGGTGTTGCCGCGAGAAAGCGCACGTGCGGATGCTTCGCGCGCACTTCATCGCCGAGGTGGCGCCATACGGCGGCCGGCACGCGATGCGGCGAATCGAAACGGAAGCCGCCGACGCCCGCCTCGGCGAGTGCGAGCAGTTGCTGGGTCCACCAGACGGTCAGCGAGGCGCTCGTCGCGGGGTCGTCGAAATTCGCGTAGACGACGTTGTCTTCGCGATGCAGGTGGCGGGGATCGAGCCGCGCGAGCTCGGACTCGCGCGCGTGAAACCAGTCCGAATGCTCTGCGTACAGCACGCCGTCGGCGGCCACGCGGTCTATCACGAGATCGACCAGCAACGTCAGGTTGTTGCGGCGCGCGGCATCGGCGAGGATGCGCACGGCGTCGTGCACCGAATGCTGTGCCTCGAACACCGGATGCAGCCGCGCGTGATTGCCGACCACCTGGCCGTGGCCGGCCTGGCCCGGCTCGAACAGGCCGCCGATCAACGCGTGATCGAAGCCGAGCCCGGCCGCGTGAGCGAACTGCGCGGGCCACGCATCGAGGGGCCCGACGAGAAGAGAATGAAAAAAGTAAATCCGCGGCGCGTACCCGTTTGGAGGTTCCATCGGTCGTTTCCAGAGTTGTCCTGCTGCGGTGTGGATGCAGTCGGCATGCGATCACAGCGCTCATTGGGCTTCCCGAGCCGGGTACCGCGCGATGCGTCAGCGGAGGCACGTACTGGTCAATGTAGTGCAAAGATCGTCATGCCGCTGGCCAGTCGCGGGTGCTTTGACGCCAGACGCCGGTCCAGCGGGGCTCACCGCCACTCGTCGCGGAAAGGAGCAAACCGTGTGCCAACGCGGCCGGCCGCCGGGCAGCGCGCTAGCGGAGAAAAGGCGAGGTTAAGGCGAGACGGCGGGCGGCGAAGGTGCGCGTGCGCACGGAGCGCGCGCGATAAAGCGGGCATTGTTACGCACGACGCGGGTGGCGCGGCATGTAAAACGGGGCGGCGCGGGGCCGGTTTTACACGGGCGGACCGGCGCTGCGCCGAATGCGCTTCAAGCGCACGCGCGAAGCCGGGGTAGCGCTCGCATGGCAGCCGTGTGGCACGCGCGTGGCATTCGGATGAAATTCATTCGAACGCCGCACAACAGCCGTGTCACGAACCCAGCAGCCCGGCCGCGATGTTCACGCACAAGCCGAGCACCGCGACGTTGAAGTAGAACGACAGCACCGATTGGGCTAGTGTCGCGCGACGAATTCCGCGCGAGCGCAGCACCACATCGGAGGTCTGCGACGCGACCGCGATCGTGAACGAGTAGTAGAGGAAGTCCCAGTAGTTCGGCAGCAAATGGTGATCGGGGAACTTCAACGCGGTTTCTTGCGCGTCGGTATCGTAGTAGAGGCGCGCGTAGTGCAGCGTGAAGATCGTCGGAATCAGGAACCATGCGCCGATCAGCGTCAGACCGGTCAGCAGGTAGTGCGAGAAGGTCGATGCGCCGCCCGCGCCCTTGGCCGACGCGAGTTCGACCACGATCGCGGCGATGCTCGCGATCGTCGCGATGCAGATGACGACTAGCACGACGCCCGCGTTTTCGTCGTCGCGTATCGCGTATTCGCGCACGCGATGCTCGTCGGCCAAGGCCATGTGCACCCAGATCATCAGCAGGTAGCTCCAGACGGACGCGTCCCAGCCGATCAGTGTGCGTGCCATCGGACTCGCATGACTGGGCACGAGGAACGCGACGACGATCCCGATCACGAGGCCGATCACCGTGCGGGGCCGATTGCGAAGAAGCTGCGGAAAGTAGTTGATGGACATGGGACTCGATGAACGACGAGAGTGTATCGCAGTCAGTGTCGCGGATTGCACGCGCGCAACGCGGACCGATTGTCGAATGGTGGGTCACAGGCTATAGTCTTTCGCAGCGGCCTTGCGCGCTGCTTTCAGTTGAAAGGCATTTGGCAGAAAGCGGCAGCAACCACACTTGCGGTGCGCGTGAATCGGGCGCACGGATTCGAGACCGCTGAAGCGGCGTAAGACCAGGTTTGGGGAACAGCGAACGAAGCGGCACGCGAACGGCATCATGCCCTCGCCGCGCTGCTCGTCGAGAACGACTCACCATCTGGAGCCCCCATGACAGATGTTCCTGAAGATAACGATGCACACCCCAACGTGACGCATCGGCAAGGAGCGAAGTCCTATCGTAGTGCCACGCGTTTTACCGGCTTGTCCCCGTCGTTTTCCGCTTCGCGCAGGGCCTGGGTGCTCGGCTCGTGCGCGGTGGCCGCGGCGCTCGCGTTCGCCGGCGCGAGCCGTTCGCTGTCGTGGATCGCACCCGCCTTCGCCGATACGCCGCCCGCCAGCGGCGGACTCGATGCCTTCCTCGCGCTGTCGCAACATCTCACCGGTCGCAGCGGTTTCGATGCCGTGCTCGGCCAGCGTGTCTACGATGCACTGTCGCACTCCGATAGCCAATTCACGCAGAACGTCACCGCGCTGAACGCGTGGCTGCAAGGTCACGGCGGTGTGCCGTCCGATACGGTCACCGAGGCGCTGCGGACCGACCAGCCCGCGCTCGCGAAAACGGTCGGCGCGGTCATGCGCGCGTGGTATCTGGGCCTCGTCGGCGACATGCCGCACGTCCAGGTGATCGCGTATGAAAAGGCGCTGATGTTCGATCCCGTGAAAGACGTGCTGACGATTCCCTCCTATTGCCGCGACGTGCCGTTCTTCTGGACGCAGAAGCCGACGCCCGCTTGAGCCGCTCGAGCCGCGCGAGCCCGCCCGTGGGCAACGCCAGTATCCCAACGAACCCGCAAGCGTCGCACGAACACAGCCCGCATCAGGCAGGGCTCCTAAGAGAGAAACGATGGCAAACACACAATCCGCCGATATCGTCGTGGTCGGCTCGGGGGTCGCCGGCAGTCTGGTTGCGCATCAGCTGGCGCTGGCGGGCGCGTCGGTGATCCTGCTCGAGGCGGGGCCGCGCATTTCGCGCTGGCAGATCGTCGAGAACTTTCGCAACTCGCCGGTCAAATCCGACTTCGCGACGCCGTATCCGTCGACGTCTTACGCGCCGCATCCCGAGTACGCGCCCGCGAACAACTATCTGATCCAGAAGGGCGATTATCCGTACAACTCACAATATGTGCGGCTCGTCGGTGGCACCACCTGGCACTGGGCGGCGGCCGCGTGGCGGCTGCTGCCGTCGGACTTCCAGTTGCACAAGCTGTATGGCGTCGGGCGCGACTGGCCCTATCCGTACGAAACGCTCGAGCCCTGGTACGTTGCCGCCGAAGTGCAGCTCGGCGTGTCCGGTCCGGATAATTCGATCGATCTCGGTTCGCCGCGCTCGAAGCCGTATCCGATGCAGCAGCTGCCGCTGTCGTACATGGATCAGCGTTTCAGCGACGTGCTCAACGCGCAGGGCTTCAAGGTCGTGCCCGAACCGGTCGCGCGCAACAGCCGTCCGTACGATGCGCGGCCGACCTGCTGCGGCAACAACAACTGCATGCCGATCTGCCCGATCGCCGCGATGTACAACGGTGTGATCCACGCGGAGAAGGCCGAGCAGGCCGGCGCGAAACTGATTCCCGAAGCGGTCGTGTATCGCATCGAAGCGGACGACAAAGGGCTCATCACCGCGGTCCACTACAAGGACCCGAACGGCAATAGCACACGCGTCACCGGCAAGCTGTTCGTGCTCGCGGCGAACGGCATCGAAACACCGAAGCTGATGCTGATGTCGAGCTCCGATAAATTCCCGCACGGCGTCGGCAACAGCTCCGATCAGGTGGGCCGCAACCTGATGGACCATCCGGGCACCGGCGTCACGTTTCTCGCCAACGAACCGCTGTGGCCCGGCCGCGGGCCGATGGAGATGACCTCGATCGTCAACTTCCGCGACGGCGCGTTCCGCTCCGATTACGCGGCGAAGAAACTGCATCTGTCGAACGGTGTGCCGACGATGGGCGTCACCGCCGACCTGCTGAAAAAAGGCCTGACCGGCGCCGAACTCGACCGGCAGATTCGCGACCGCGCGGCGCGCACGCTGAACATCAACAGCTTTCACGAGCATTTGCCCGAGCCGCAGAACCGCATCGTGCCATCGGCCGATCACAAGGACGCGCTCGGCATTGCGCAGCCCGAGATCTACTACTCGATCAACGACTACGTGAAGAAGAGCGCTGCCAATACGCACGAACTGTATGCGCGGATCGCGACGCTATTCGGCGGCACCGAGGTCTCGTTCGACGACAGCTTCGCGCCCAACAATCACATCATGGGCACGACGATCATGGGCAGCGATGCGGCGAGTTCGGTCGTCGATGCGGACTGCCGCACGCACGATCATTTGAACCTGTTCATCGCGAGCAGCGGCGTGATGCCGACCGCCGCGTCGGTGAACTGCACGCTGACGATCGCCGCCTTGTCGCTGAAGCTGGCCGACAAGCTGAAGCGCGAAATCTGAGCGCTGACCGGAGAGCCACAATGTTGAAACACACCTCTCGCGTGCAGCCGGATCCTGCGCTGATGCACGTCACCCAGCGCCGCGGTTTCGGCGGCAAGGCGCTCGCGGCCGCGTTTTCGCTGTTCGCGCTGTCGATCGCATGGCACGAGGCGCACGGCCCGGACGCACGTTCGACCGATGAGATGCCGATCACCCGGGCGCACGCCGACGCCGCCGCGCAAGCGTCGGACGGCCAGGCCACGCTCGCCGGCCCGAGCGCGGATGGCGACCTCGTCAAGCGCGGCCAATACCTGACCCGTGCCGCCGATTGCGCGGCCTGCCATACGGCGGACAAGTCGCGCCCGTTCGCGGGAGGCCTGCCGATCAGCACGCCATTCGGCACGATCGTGACGCCGAACATCACGCCCGATCCCGATACCGGCATCGGCCAATGGAGCGAAGCCGATTTCATGCGCGCGATGCACGAAGGCATCGGCAAAAGCGGCGAGCGGCTGTACCCGGCGTTCCCGTACACCGCCTACACGCGCGTGACCGATCAGGACTTGCTTGCGATTCGCGCGTATCTGAACACGCTCAAGCCGATTCACTACACGCCGCCCGCGAACGACCTCAAGTTTCCGTTCAACCAGCGCTGGCTGATGGTGTTCTGGAACCTGTTCAATTTCACCGAAGGGCGCTTCGTGCCGGACCCGAAACAGAGCGCCGAATGGAACCGCGGCGCGTATCTGGTCGAAGGGCTGGCACATTGCGAGGAGTGCCATACGCCGCGCAATTTCATGCAGGGACTGAGGTCGAGTGCGCGTTTCTCCGGCGCGGTACAGGCCGGCTGGCATGCGTTTAATATCACGCCGGACAAGCTGAGCGGTGTCGGCGACTGGCGCGACGATGAATTCGCGTCGTATCTGTCGACCGGTGCGGCGCCGGGCCGCGCGAACGCGGCCGGGCCGATGGGTGAAGTGGTCGCGAACAGCACGCAGTATCTGACGCCGGTGGATCTGCGCTCGATCGTCGCGTTTCTGCGCTCGGTGCCGGCCGTGAGCGGCGGCGACGCGCGTCCCCGTCATCAGTGGGGCAGTCCCGCCAACGACGTCAGCGCGATGCGCGGCACCAAGATCACCGGCGTGAACGGCGCGCAGCTGTTCGTCGCCAATTGCGCGACCTGTCACAGCTGGACCGGGCAGGGGGTTGGCGCGAGCGCGCCGGGCGCCTATCCGTCGCTGATCCATAACTCGACGGTCGGCGCGAACGACGCGAACAATCTTGCGTTGGTCATCCTGCACGGCGTGAATCGCACGACCGCGCATGCGGACGTGCTGATGCCCGGGTTCGGCGGCCATCTCGACGACGAGCAGATCGCGGCGATCACGAACTACGTGACGAAGCAGTTCGGCAATCCGCAAGCGACGATCACAACCGGCCAGGTGGCGAAGCTGCGCACGCTGCAATAGCGTGCGGATACGATAGGCACCCCGCATACGCGCGGGCGTCGGTCGCATTATCATGAGGGGATGAATGCCACCCCCGCCAACCTCGTTCAGCATCACGCCGCCAATGAGGCCGGCCGCGATTTCGTGGTCGGCGATCTGCACGGCTGCGTCGATGCGCTGCGTTACCTGCTGCGTCAGATCGCTTTCGATCCGACCTGCGATCGGCTGTTCTCGGTCGGCGATCTGGTCGATCGCGGCGAGCAGTCTGAGCTGGCGCTCACACTGCTCGAGAAGCCGTGGTTCTACGCGGTGCTCGGCAACCACGAGGACGCGCTGTGCGCAGTCGCCGACGGCCGCGTGCGGCGGCAGTGGTGGTACGCCATCGGCGGCGCGTGGGCGGCCGACGTACCCGACGAACGTCTGCGCTACTACGCCGAGCATCTGCGCATGCTGCCGCTCGTGCGCGTGATCGGTAGCGGCAAGGCGCGCTTCAATGTTCTACACGCCGAATTTTTCGGCTCGGATGCCGAGCTCGACGCCGGCAATTTTTCGGACGAAACGCGCCAGCAATTGCTGTGGGGGCGCGAGCTCGCGGTGGGCGACGGCGATCCGCTGCGGCAGCGCGGGCTGTCGCTGACCTATTGCGGCCACACGCCGGTGCGCGACATCACGCAGATCGGCTCGCAGGTGTTCATCGATACCGGCGCGTTCGGGCCGGGCGGCACGTTGACGATCGTGCAGCCACAGGCGCTGCGTCGCTGGTCGATCTCAGTCGAGGCCGCGCGGGCGGACGGGGCGGCGGCATTGGCCTTGCCGTGAGCGGCCGAAGCTCGCCGCGCTGCTTCGTCGCTGCTGTCTCACCCGACCTGATTCAACTCGAACACCATATCCACGCTCGTGCCGTTCCAGTTGTATTCGAGGTATGCCGCGTGATGGCAGTCGCGCAGCAGCGTCGTGCGGAACGCGGCGAGGCATTCCCCGGCGCTGTCGCGCACCGACGGATAGACGATGCCCGGTGCGCCCGCCGCGCGTATCGCGCGCCCGAGCGCCTGCCCGGCAACGTAGTCGTCGGGCGACAGCACAGCGGGATCGAACTCGCGGTCGCGACGCAGGTCGACCACGCTGCCTTGCGCGAGCACCGTGTAAAGACGCATCTGCTGGCGCATCGGCGGTTCGGCGGTCGCTTCGAGGAACTTGCCAGTGTGATAGCGCGTTTCGGCGATCGCCGTCGCGCGTGAGCGAGCGCAGTAGAACACGCCATACGTGCCGTCGGAAAAGCGGCTGCCAAGCGGATTCAGATGCGTGAGCGCGGCCATGATCGGCCCGTAGCCGGGACCGAAACGGCGCTCCTCGCGCGGCACCAGGTCGAGTTCGCCGATTTCGGTGCGCAGACGGTCGTTGGTCATCGCTTCCAGCGCGTACAGCGCATCGAAGTCTTCCGGCGAGGCAACGCGGTCGAACAGATTGATGGCCGGAAAGCGCGTCGGAATCACGCGATACGCGGGCGACCAGTCGAGCGCGGTGCTGGTCCAGCGGTCCTGCCATTGCGGTTGTGTCACGCCCAGCCGCCCCGCATTGCGTCGAGATACTGACGCACGGCCACGAGGTCGCTGATGTTGCCCGCCAGCATGCGGTCCAGCGCGCGGCGGCCACCGAACGGCGGCGCGCTGTTGGGGCGTTTGACCCAGGTGTCGGCGGCGCTCGGTTGTGGCAGCAGGATCTGCAGCGCCTTGTAGATGCCAAGTAGCAGCGACAGTCGCTCCAGCGTGTCGCGGCTGAGGCGCGCGGTCTCGGGCGTCGCCCTCCACTTGAAGAACGTCGAGCGGCCCGGCTTGCCGAGCAGCACGATCTGCTCGTCGGCGTTCAGGTCCCAGTCATGCGCGATGTTGAAGAACGCACGCAGACCCGCCGTGGACATTTGCGTGAGCGTGGGCTCCGACAGCGATCGTCGCGCGGACGCTTCGGGCGAGGAAATTCGGGCAGCGTGAGCCATTGCGGGTAAGTCCCTATGTGTACTTTTTATTGATATTAGTCCAAAAATGGATTTTTGCAAGAGAATATAATCCCGGCTCGTTTTGGCAGTCGTCGATCAGGAGAAGCAGCAAATGCGGGTTCGAGCAGTAGCAGCGGCGCTGGCCGTGTGGTGTGTGTCGGAAGTGGCGTTGGCTGCCGGTTACGCGGAAGTGTGGAATCCGCCGGAGGCGAGCGGGCATGTCGCGAGCGGACACGTTAGCAGGCAGGCGCACGCGCGGAAAAAGACCGAGGCGGTGAAGGTGAAGCCGGGCGCCAAGGGCGGCATCAAGACGAAAGCCGGCGCGCATGCGCAGCTGAGCGCGAGCGGCCGGCGCGCGGCGCCCCATGTCGCGCCGGCCGGCGCCGGCCACAGCGGCAAACTCGCGGTGCATGGCGACGGCGTGAAACATCTCGCGGCGGGCGGGAAGGTGAGGGGCGGCGTGAAGGGCGGTATGAAAGTCGCGGCCTCGGGCCAGAACCGCTCGCACGCCACCGTTACCGCGCAGGCCGCGAAGCACGCACCGCCGCGCGTGCAACTGGCGCGCGCGAAGCCGGCTCAAGGCAAGGTGGTGAGCGCCAGTTTCGCGGCGGCTCACACCGCGCGTCCGCATGTGGACAGGGTCGCGGCGAAGCCGGCGGTTTCCCGCGCGAATCCGATCAGACCAGCCGTGCAGACTTCGCCGGACGCGTCCGCAAACGTTGGCGACATCGCGCCGATGGGCTCCGTGCCTAATCCGGCGACCGCCAGCAGCGGTTCGCTGCCGCCGATCATCCACTGAGGCTGGTTCGAGCCGCGCGGCGTGGTGCGGCAGCGGTCGGGGTTTCACGCCGCGGCGAGGCCGTTTGCCAGCAGCCGCAGCGTTTCCGCCGAACGCGGCTCGCGCACGCGCGAATGCAGCGTCACGCGCGATTCCGGCAGCGCCGGCAGGCCGAGCCGCGCGCCGGCGTCGATCAGACCGCGCGGCGCGACCCTGCGCGCGAGCGGCGACACGGCGAGCCCAGCGGCCACGGCCGCGCCGACCGCGGCGACGCCGCCGCCGACAAATACCTCCTGCCATGCGACCCCCGCCGCCGTTAGCGTGCGCAGCGCGACGTCACGCACGTTGCACGGCGGGCTCAATAGCGCGAGCGCCAGCGGCTCGCCGACTCGCGGCAGCCACGTCGGCGTCGCGAGCCAACCGAGCGGCTCGCTGAACAGCGTCTGCGCGCCGTCGCGCGGCGGTTCGTCGGCGCCGTAGCGGACGATCGCCGCATCGAGCCGACGTTCGTCGAACTGCGCGAGCAGCGCCGCCGACGTGCCCATATGCAGCTCGACCACGAGACCCGGATCATGCGCGTTGAGTCGGCCGAGCAGCTGTGGCAGATCCGGTCCTGCGACGTGCTCGCTGAGCCCGAGCACGAGCCGCCGCCGCTCCACCGACAGCGCGCCGAGCGCGCGCTCGTGCGCGTTCAACAACTCGCGCGCGGCGCCGAGAAACGCGTGGCCGTCGGCAGACAGACGCACGACGCGCGGCGTGCGCTCCAGCAACTGTTTGCCCAGGTGCGCCTCCAAGCGCTTCAGCTTTAGGCTGACGGCCGATTGTGTGGTGTCGAGCGCGTCCGCGGCGCGCGTGAAGCTGCGCAGATCGGCGACCAGCACGAAGGCCCGCACCGCATCCAGATCGAGGACTTTCATTTCAAACGAAAATGGATGAAATAGACAGAGATATCTGTTTATTATGACCGAGCGCGCCTAAGCTGTGTTTAACCCAACACCGCAACGAGGAGTTCGTCATGCCGCTCACCCGAATCTCACTGCGCGCCGGCAAGCCGGCCGGCTACCGCCACGCGCTGACCGCCGGTATCCAGCGCTCGCTGGCGGAGACCTTCAATGTGCCGAAGGACGACATGTTCATGCTGATCACCGAGCACGCGCCCGACAACATGATCTACGACCGGCAGTACCAGAATATCGAGCGTGGCGACGATCTGGTCGTGATCCAGCTGACGGTCAGCAATACGCGCTCGGTCGAGCAGAAGAAGGCGCTGTACCGGCGCATCGTCGATGAACTCGGGAAGTCGCCGGGCGTGCGGCCGGAGGATGTGTTCATCAACCTCGTCGAGGTCGGGAAGGAGGACTGGTCGTTCGGCAATGGGGTTGCTCAGTATGCAACATGAGCAATCGTATGCGGTCGGCAGGGGATGGTTATGCTCAAGCGAGCCGAGGAGGGGCGGACGGGGGCAGGGTGTTGCTTACAGGCGATCGGCTGAGATCGACCCGGAGCAGCCTTTCAGTTCTACCAATAACGGCCGTTCAAGATACGCGGCTAACCACCGCGGCCTACACGCCAGCCAGCGCTGGCAACTCCACGCCATACGAAATGCGTTCGGACCAGCGGCTCATCGGTGGTTGATGCATTCCTTGGCTCGGATGCGGCGCGCTTTCGACGCGCGTCTGTAAGCGCGATGGATAGCGGGCGTTTTTCTTTTCGAGAATGGCTCGGCTCAGAAACTCGGCGCTATAGGCTTTCAGCAGGTGTGCATGGTGCGCTTCGATGTACGAGGCAATCTGCTGCTGTTCGCCCTCAATCATGGCCAGCGACATCAGTGTGCGCTCATCCCAACGGAAACGCAGGCCGAGTTCGTCGAAAGCGACGTTATAGGCACAAAGTTGTGCCCGGACTTCCGCGTCATGCGCGCTGTCGCGAACACGGAATTGAGAGGGGTTCATGGTCGACTCCTTCCGGCAAATGGCCTGAGCAAAAGCATAGGAGACCACATAAATAAACAACAGTTAAAGTTTCTTCAAATATCTATAGCGATTTGTTTATACATGTGATCGCCGTGGACCGGATGGAAAACACTGCTTCTAGCAGTGCAATACGTACCGCGCATCACACGAATCCGACGACATCCAGCGCAGCGAGAGAACCCAGTCGCGCGTGCTCTCCGATCTGGTCAATTTCCAAATCGACCGCCCGCTGGGCGAAGCCAATTTCATAGGCCTGCACGCGAAAAAATTACATGCCAGTCAATGCCTGGAAGACTTTCCGTTGGCTGGGAGCCGCGTGTCGCATCAACGCGGACGACCCATATATTACGGATACCTAATGCAAACGATAAAACATTTTAACTTTCGTTTATCACCGTTCTCGCGCAGCATCCCCTCACCCACGCTGCTCGTGCAATAGCTTGCACTCCACTGTTGTGCGTTCAACGAGCAAGGTTGTTTCGTTAGTGCAAGTTAGTGCAATACCCTCTGGCCGACCATTGGCGCTTCATTGCCGCAGGCGAACCGGCGACGAAGCGATTCGATCACGTAAGTCCAACGCGCCGCTTGAGCGCGACGGAATATGCAGGAGACGAAGACATGGGACATTCCAACGTATCGGATGGCGGCCGCGCACGATTCTGGCATCACCGGTGGGTGCAACTCGCTATCGGCATCGTGTGCATGGGGCTCGTCGCGAATCTGCAGTATGCGTGGACGCTGTTCGTAGTACCAATGGACAACGCCCACCATTGGGGTCAGGCAGCGATCCAGACGGCATTCACTATTTTCATCGTCACTGAAACCTGGCTCGTACCCGTCGAAGGCTGGCTCGTCGACGAGTTCGGGCCACGCCCGGTTGTGACCGGCGGTGCGCTGTGCGCAGCGCTCGGCTGGATCATCAACGCGCATGCGACCAGTCTCGCGGAGCTATACGTCGCAGCAGTCATCGCCGGCATCGGCGCAGGCTGTGTGTATGGCACCTGCGTCGGCATGGCGCTCAAATGGTTTCCGGACAAACGCGGTCTCGCAGCCGGTTTGACGGCGGCGGGTTTCGGCGCCGGCGCGGCCGTCACAGTGATACCGATTGCCAACATGATTCAGCGTTCGGGCTACGAGCACGCGTTCATGTTCTTCGGCATTTTCCAGGGTATCTGCATCCTGCTGCTCGCCACCATGCTGGTACGGCCAAAGCCGCCCGCCAGTGCGATCCCGACTAAACGTATCGTTGCAAGCAAGATCGACTACACGTCCGGCGAGATGGTCCGCTCGCCGCTCTTCTGGGTGCTGTATCTGATGTTCGTGTTCGTTGCGGCCGGCGGCATCATTGCGACCGCGCAGCTTGGGCCGATCGCGAAGGAATACGGCTTTGCCAAGCTGCCTGTGAGTTTGATCGGCGTCACGCTGCCGCTCCTCACGATGACGCTGTCGATCGACAATCTGTGCAACGGACTCACCCGTCCCTTATGCGGCTTTCTGTCGGACCGCATTGGCCGCGAAAACACGATGTTCATGATCTTCCTCGGCGAAGGCGTCGCGTTGCTGGGACTGATGCAGTTTGGCCACAACCCGTATGCATTCATGTTCTTCGCGGCCGCCGTTTTCCTCTGCTGGGGCGAGATCTTCTCGATCTTCCCCGCGACCTGCGCGGACACGTTCGGCAGCAAATACGCCGCTGCGAATGCGGGGACGCTTTACACGGCGAAGGGTACGGCCTCGATGCTGGTGCCGGTCGCATCGCTTCTGTCGGCGAATGGCGGCTGGAGCACGGTGTTCATCTCGGCGGCAGTGATATCGATCGCGGCCGCCATATCCGCGAAGTTCATCCTTGCACCCATGAGAAAGCGCTGGATCGAAAACTCGGGCATGCCAGCAGGCGTAGCCATTGCCGAAGCACGGCTGCAGCAGTGGCCAGGCGGCTCATCTGAATAAACGACAGCGTGAGTGCACCGCTCACGACCAACCACACAACGCTCCACCACCAGGAGACATGTCATGGCAGAAGCCGACCAGCTCACAACAGACGGCACGTTGAAACAACAGGCGACCGAAACGACCGACGGATTCCATCTCGTCATCGATGCGCTGAAACTGAACGACATCAATACCATTTTTGGACTGGTCGGCATCCCCATTACCGACCTGGCGCGACTGGCACAAGCCGAAGGAATGCGTTTCATCGGCTTTCGTCATGAACAGCACGCCGGCAACGCGGCAGCCATATCCGGCTACATCACGCAAAAGCCGGGCATCTGCCTGACCGTGTCGGCGCCGGGCTTTCTCAACGGCCTGACCGCCCTCGCCAATGCGACCACTAATTGTTTCCCGATGATCCTGATCAGCGGCTCGAGCGAACGCGAAATCGTCGATCTACAGCAAGGCGATTACGAAGAAATGGATCAGTTGAACGCGGCCAAGCCTTACGCGAAGGCTGCGTATCGCGTTCTGCATGCGGAGGATATTGGCATCGGCGTAGCGCGTGCGATCCGCGCGGCGGTGTCGGGCCGACCGGGTGGCGTGTATCTGGATTTACCGGCCAAACTGCTTTCGCAAACGCTGGACGCCGTGAAGGCGCAGCAGTTGCTGGTGAAAGTCGTCGACGCCGCACCGCGTCAGCTGCCGGCGCCGGCATCCGTCGAACGTGCGATCGAGGTGCTGAAGAGCGCCAAACGTCCGTTGATCCTGCTGGGCAAGGGCGCGGCGTACGCGCAGGCTGACGCCGAGATCCGCGGCTTCGTCGAGCAAAGCGGCATTCCGTATCTGCCGATGTCGATGGCCAAGGGCCTGCTGCCCGATACACATGAGCAATCGGCGTCAGCGGCGCGCTCGTTCGTGCTCCAGGAAGCCGACGTGGTCGTGTTGATCGGCGCGCGTCTGAACTGGCTGCTCTCGCACGGCAAAGGCAAGACGTGGGGAGCGCAGCCGAAGAGATTCATCCAGGTCGATATCTCGCCGACGGAAATCGACAGCAACGTCGCGATTGCCGCGCCGGTGATCGGCGATATCGGCTCGTGCGTGGCGGCGCTTCGCGCCGGCATCGACGCGAGCTTGGGCAAACCGGACGCCGAGTGGATCGGAGCGATCGCCGAGCGCAAAAACAAGAATCTCGCCAAGATGGCCGCGACGCTCGACAAGAACCCGTCGCCGATGAACTTCCACAGCGCGTTGCGCGCGATTCGCGATGTGCTGAAGACGCGCCCGGAAATCAACGTCGTCAACGAAGGCGCGAATACGCTCGACTACGCGCGCAGCATTATCGACATGTACGAGCCGCGCAAACGCTTTGATTCGGGCACGTGGGGAATCATGGGTATCGGTATGGGTTTCGCTATCGGCGCAGCGGTAACGACAGGCAAACCGGTTGTCGCGATCGAAGGCGATAGCGCGTTCGGATTCAGCGGTATGGAACTCGAAACGATCTGCCGTTACGACCTGCCGGTTTGCACGGTCGTATTCAACAACAACGGCGTGTATCGCGGCACCGACGTGAACCCGACGGGCGGCAAGGACGTCGCGCCGACCGTATTCGTGAAGGGGGCGCGTTACGACAGGATGATCGAGGCATTCGGCGGTGTTGGCTACAACGCGACCACTCCGGAAGAACTGTCGAAGGCGCTGCTCGAGGCTATCGCATCAGGCAAACCGACCTTGATCAATGTCGTCATCGACGAAGCGGCCGGAACCGAAAGCGGCCGACTGACCAATCTGAATCCGCAAAGCGCGGCAATGAAAAAGTAATCGGGATAACTCAGGAGATACCCAAATGACCAAGCCTCTCGAAGGGATCAAGATCATCGACTTCACCCACGTTCAAGCCGGTCCCGCGTGCACGCAGTTGCTCGCCTGGTTCGGCGCCGATGTGATCAAGGTGGAAAGACCGGGCTCGGGCGATGTGACGCGTAACCAGCTGCGCGACATTCCCGATGCCGACGCGCTGTACTTCACGATGCTCAACAGCAATAAGAAGTCGCTAACGCTGGACACGAAAAAAGCCGAAGGCAAGGAGGTGCTCGAAAAGCTGATCCGCGAGTCCGACGTTCTGGTCGAAAATTTTGGGCCGGGCGCGTTGGACCGGATGGGCTTTTCGTGGGAGCGCCTGAATGAACTCAATCCGAAGATGATCGTCGCCTCGGTGAAGGGCTTCAGCGACGGCCATCACTACGATGACCTGAAAGTCTACGAAAACGTCGCCCAATGCGCAGGCGGCGCGGCGTCCACCACCGGCTTCTGGGACGGTCCGCCGACAATTAGCGCCGCTGCGCTCGGCGACAGCAACACCGGCATGCATCTGGCAATCGGCATTCTCACCGCGCTGCTGGGCCGCGACAAAACCGGCAAGGGTCAGAAGGTCGCGGTGTCGATGCAGGACAGCGTGCTGAATCTGTGCCGGGTGAAATTGCGTGACCAGCAGCGGCTTGAGCGAGTTGGCTATCTTGAGGAATATCCGCAATATCCGCACGGCGAATTCAGCGACGTGGTGCCACGCGGCGGCAATGCGGGTGGCGGCGGTCAACCGGGCTGGGTGCTGAAGTGCAAAGGCTGGGAGACGGACCCGAACGCCTACATCTACTTCACGATCCAGGGGCATGCATGGGAGCCGATCTGCAAAGCACTCGGCAAGCCAGAGTGGATCAATGACCCCGCCTACAATACCGCTGAAGCGCGTCAGCCCCATATCTTCGAAATCTTCAAGACGATCGAAGCGTGGCTTGCCGACAAGACGAAATTCGAAGCGGTCGACATCTTGCGCAGGTTCGACATTCCGTGCGCGCCGGTGCTGACTATGAAAGAACTGGCCAACGATCCGTCGTTGCGCGCGAGCGGCACGATTGTCGAAGTGCCGCACAAGAAACGCGGCTCGTATCTGACCGTCGGCAGCCCGATCAAGTTCTCGGATATGAAGCCGCAAGTCACCGCGTCGCCGCTGCTCGGAGAACATACGGACGAAGTGCTGGCGGGCCTTGGCTACAGCCAGCAGGAAATCTTCAATCTACGCGAAGTCAAAGCAGTTTAACGGTGTCACACAGGCGCAGTGTCAGGCTCCGACGTGCAAATGCGGTACCCCTGAGGGCGCCGCATCCGATTCAAGTCTACGTTCACTTTGGAGGAACGCCGTGCAAACTGCCATCGACTTCCAGCAACTTGCCACCGCAATCGGCGACGCCATCATCATCTCCAATTCCGCCGGCAGCATCACTTTCTGGAACCCCGCGGCCGAACGCATGTTCGGATTTACGCAGAGCGAGGCGCTCGGAAAGTCGCTGGACCTGATCATTCCGGAACGCTTGCGCGGCCGCCATTGGGATGGCTATCACAAGACCATGGCAACGGGCGAAACCCGTTACGGCAATGACGTGCTGCGCGTCCCCGCTGTGCACAAGGACGGACGGTCAATGTCGATCGCCTTTACAGTCGCGTTGCTGCGTTCGCAGCAAAACGAACTCACCGGCATCGTCGCAGTGATCCGCGACGAAACCGCCCGCTTCCAGCAGGATCGTGTGCTACGCAAACGTCTTGCGGAGCTGGAGGCGTCCCAGGGCGCGTGAGACGCCGCCTGAATGAGCAACTCCCGTTCCGCGTCTACGTGGGATGACGGGCGTTGCCGCAGCCAGCGGCGCAAGCGCGTAAGCACGGTCGAGGATGTCGCGGCGAGCCTTGGTCGACATAGAGAAAGTCTGGGCCGCAATCGGATTGGATAGTTGCCTGACCAGATCGAGGTCGTCCCGTGCATGCACTGACACAGTGCGCGCGGCCAGCACGAACGCCGTCGTAGGTGCGGCACGCAACGGAGCCGGGGTAGATCTGATCAGGCGCAGCGCGTCCAGGATCGTTCCGCCCCAAAGGAATGCGCCGAGGCGATGTCCCGGGTTCGTGGGGATCGTCGACGATCTTGGGGATGTCGTCGAGTGACCGGTAGTGGCCGGTTACTGCCTTGCAATGGGCGTATGCTCCCCAGCCTCACGAGGCAGCGATCGGCAGCACGCTACCCGAGGGGGGACTTTCACATTTCTCCAAAGATGCCATTCGCAATCGGCCAACCCTGTCAGTTTTCCGCGTAGCGACACTCCACATCAGTTCATTTTGACGCCGCGACCAAATTAAGCGCGTATGCTGGGAATGCAACCTTGTTACGCAACGCACCGGGAGCAACGCCATGGCCAAGAGTCAATTACGCAGCACTCGCGAAGCGAAAAAGCCCAAGCAACCCACGAAGCCGTCAGTGCCGGCAAAGCCGTTCAGCACGGTTCATCCGCGGGTTGCGAACGAAGGTGTCGCCAAGAAGAAGACGTAAATCGGTTGGCCGCGGACACGCGGCACAGCGATCACACGCAACTTATAACGTTCACCGCAGGAAATTGACATCTCCACATTGAAGGCGCAAACCGCTTCGGGAGGCGCATCATGATCCATCACAACTGGGACCCCACTTTTCGCGGGCTTCCGCTCACGGCCGAGCAAGACTCGGAAATTCGTCACTACCTGAACAGGAAGGCCAAGCTGGGCAAGCCATGGAATACTCCCGAGCTACGCGGGATGCTTGAGGACATGCTGCTGCCGCCAAGTACCGAAGACGACAGCGAGAGCGATATCCCGGGCGACGCGTCGACCGCCGCTGAGCGCGCAACGGCGTTCGTCGATCAGGACATGGAACCAATCGAGGCGTATGAGGAATTGCATGCCGCGATGGAAGCCGAAAGCATGAAAGGCGATCCGCACTAGCGGGAGCGCTCCGCGCAGGTAGTGAGCGTGCAACCCGGTCCATCTAAGGCGTAGAACGAAGGACGACACATGGCACTTAGTTTTTCCAACCCCAGCCGCAGCTATGATGGGATCAGGCATGGCGTGTGGTTCTGGGGATACGACAAAGCACGCGAGATTACCTTTTTTGTGGAAGACCGCGTACTGAAGCATTTCGACTCCGCCCTCGGTACTGACGAAGCCGAGGTGCTTGCCTCCTTCGACCGGAATCGCAATGAGATCCTGAAGGTCGCCATGACCCTCTATGCCGAGGGGCCGCAGACTCTCTACACGCTACACTAAAGAAGCCAGGGCAGGCCGCGAGCGACACACCCGCCGCATCGGGCGCGCAGGCATCCGCCGAGGATTGCGCTCAAGGCGAGGATGCAGGAGAAACCGCACGCTCGCTTCGACTTGCTTCGAGAAACTTATGCGATGAAGCCTGGAAAGATCCATTGACCCCTTGGCCGCGTCTAGAGCAGCAATCGGACCCATTTGAGCCCTTCAGTCTGTAATGGCGCCCATGGCTGTAGCGGGCACTTTCATGTATTTGGCCGCGTCCAGACGTACGTCTTTCGACGGCGTGCCGCCCATGCTCTCTATCCCGGACAAGATAGTACGGGCACTACGGTGCGGAGTTCGATTTGGCGCGTCGCGCGTCTCGCGAAATCATGCCAAAGCGCTGACTGGCGCGACTTTCAGCGGTTTTTGACGCGTGTTATTTTGCGTATCTTTTGGCAATGGGATTTGCCAGTACTGCGCACAGAAGTAGCGAGGCATTAGGCGGCCGCAGACGGACCGCGACGGCCAGTGATTTTTCTCGCAGGTGGCCATTCAGGCGGCCTTCGCAAACTCAAAGGATCGTTCGAACGAACGAAGCCGGCCGCATCCGAAGTTGGTGGCGGCCGGGTATAAGCCGCAGGCAAAAAAATTCAACGGACCAGAGCGGGATCGATCTCGTTACTGGTAAGCCCGAATTTCGCCATGCGCGAGCGGTGGTTCGGTGAGCCCAGATATAAGCGAAGCTGCCGGTTCACCGCGTTGAGCAGATCGCTGTTCCTCTTGTTAAACGAGAACGCTCCGAGCGGGAGATTGTGCTGCTTGCCATTCTTTGCGGGTTCATGTTCGACCGCCTCCAGCACCGAGCCGCTGATACGGTCCGCAAGTATGCGATTTCCCAAGGCGGTGCTCGCGTACGCATCGATCGCCCCCGAGCGAACCGCTTCGATAGCATCGGCCTGATGCTCGAAGATGGCTATCTGGTCCCCGCCGACACCTGACGCTCTCGCCGAGTCGTGTTGCACCTGACCGGCAATGATGCCAAGGCGCGCGTCGCGACGTTCGGCGAGTGACGCATAGCTGCTGAGCGCTTTTGGATTTCCGGCCCGAACCAGGAAGCCGTCTCCGATCGCCCAAACAGGCAAGCTGAACGCCACGTGATTGGCCCGTTCAGGCGTAACGAAGAGCGGAACGTTAATATCCCAGCGGCCGGCTTCGACGCCGGGAAGCAGTTCGCTGAACGTCGTCAGGCGATGCTCGATCCGGGTGACACCGATCGCCCGAAGGACTGCATCGGCCAGCTCGATGTCAGCACCGGTAGCGACACGATCCGCTTCCGTCCAACCGAACGGAGGTTCTTCGATGTACGCGATCGTCACCTTCATTGCTGTTCCTCGCAAAACGGGAATGGGCATCACGGAGCCGGCATTCGCCCAGTTGGAGCCACAGATCGGGCGCCTTATTGGGCTGGCGTAACGGCAATGCAACAGGAACGGCAAGTCGGTACCTCACCGCCAGCGGGGGTGAGTACAGCGCATTCTCAGAGATTTGGACGCAGCCGACCGCGGCACCCTATCGCGCGGTGCCTGCCAGATCGCTATCCCGCTTTCACTGAGCGCCTGGAAGCGGACTCCTGGTCAGTGTCTCGGAACGTCGACGGCCAAGATTTCGTATCCAGGGTCGGCGTTCTCGTTCGCGACCTTATTCGCTTCCTCATACGTGCGAAAAGACGTGGCTTCCTTAATCTCCGGGGCCATGCCGATATCGCCGTCCTCCGCGGTGCAGAGGAACTTCTCGCCGGTTTTTACGACGTAGACGGTTGTCATGTTTCCCTCCATGGCTTGCAGGGGAACTTCCAGTCTAGCAGGCTGGAATGGTTGCACAGTTACCGTGAGCGACCGGACTAGCTAGTCCTTGCCCCACCGCCAGCGCGGCGGCTCGCCCTTCAGCCAGCACACGGCCACGAGCGCAACGGTTAACAGCGCGACCAGCATCGCGAACATCAGCGGATGACTCGCGGGTCGAAACGCGAACCCCACTGCACCGAGCAACACAACATACGCGAGCAGTGTCGCCCACCCTTGCCAGCGCGCCGGAAGGCCCCAGCCCCAGCCATAGCGTTTGGCTGGAAACCAGTATTCATGCGAGGGCGACATCACGCGGTCTCCTGATTCGGGGGCTTGCCCATTGTCGACGATTTGCGCTCGGTCAGGGGCGTAGCCGTCGCGATTGCGCCTTCCACCCTGTCTGGCGCGTGGCTATATTTCGTGGAGGCACTTTCAACCGGAATTCATTCGAAGGAAACGACCGATGGAACCCGCAACCCAGCAAAAAACCGTACTTTTGATCGGCGCCTCGCGCGGCCTCGGCTTCGCGATGGTCGAGGAGTACCTGAAGCGCGGCTGGCGAGTCATCGCTAACCGATATGGGCGGCCCGGACGCACGTTTGAGCATCGACGAAAGCATCCCGAACCTGGTCAGCACGATCGACGCCTACGAAGGCCGTGGCGGCTTGCACTACCTCGACTATCTCGGCAGAGTCGTGCCGTGGTGAGCGGCGGTCGTAGGGACCGGCGGTAGACGAGTGCGTCGCTATAATGATTCGCCGCTCTATCACCGACCTCGACCGTTCGCTACCATGACCATCGACCGCCCCGATCCTCCCCGCGATACCCTCGAACTCAGCGGCTCCGTCTGGTTTCAGGCCGGCACGCAGACGCTCGGCGGTGCGGCGCGCATCGCGCTGCTGGCGGCGATCGGTGAGACCGGCTCGATCACGAGCGCGGCGAAGGCGGTCGGCATCAGCTACAAAGGCGCGTGGGATGCCGTCGACACGATGAACAACCTTGCCGGCGAGCCGCTCGTCGTGCGTCTGACCGGCGGCAAGGGCGGCGGCGGCACGACGCTGACGCCGCGCGCGGTGAAGCTGATCGACACGTTTCGCGCGGTCGAGCGCGAGCATCGACGCTTTCTCGAACGCGCGGGCGCGGCGATTGGCGAGGGCTTCGCGACGGACTGGGATCTGATCGGCCGCATCGGTGTAAAGACGAGCGCGCGCAATCAGTTCTACGGCAAGGTGTCGGCGATCGCGCGCGGCACCGTCAACGACGAAGTGACGCTTGCGCTGCCCGGTGGCCACAGCATCGTCGCCGTGCTCACGCACGAGAGCACCGAAGCGCTCGGGCTCGCGGTCGGCGTGGCGGCGTTTGCGCTGATCAAGGCGTCGTGGGTCGTGCTGCTCGTCGCGCGTGACGGCGATGGTGACGCGCCGTTGAAACTGTCGGCGCGCAATCAGTTGCGTGGCACCGTGCAGAGCGTGAAGCGCGGCGCGGTGAACGCGGAAGTGTCGCTCGGGCTCGAAGGCGGCGCGGTGATCACCGCGGTCGTCACCAATGGCAGTGTCGATACGCTCGGTTTGCAGGAAGGCGCGCGCGCGGTCGCGGTGTTCAAGGCGTCGAGCGTGATACTCGGCGTGAAGGATTGAGGACTGCCGGGGTGCAACGAGGGCGCCGGGCCACTCGCAAGCCTCTCGCAAGCCACTCGTTCAACGAGGCGAGGCCTCACTGCGCGCATACCCCGCGAACGGATGATCCTCGCGCACGCGGCCGTCGCTGACCTGCACGACCTGGTCGCCGAATGCGGCGACGTCGTCCGGATCGTGCGTAATCAGCACCATCGGAATATCGAGCCGCGTTTGCAGATCCGATAGCTCGCGCCGCATACGCTGGCGCAGCGCGCTATCCAGTGCGGAAAACGGTTCGTCGAGCAGCAGCAGGCGCGGTTGCGAAATCAGCGCGCGCGCGAGCGCGACGCGCTGCTTCTGCCCGCCCGACAGCTGCGCCGGATGATTGCCCGCCACGCTCTTCAACTCGAGCGCATCGAGCCAGTAGTCGATTTGCGCATGCGCGCCGCGCGCACTCGGATTGAGCCAGCCCCGGCGCAGCCCGAAGCCGATGTTCTGCCGCACGTTCAGATGCGGAAACAGCGCGTAATCCTGAAACAGATACGCGATCTTGCGCGCCTGCGGCTTCTGGTCGATGCCGGCCGCGCTGTCGAACAACGCAGTGCCGTGCAGCGTGATGATTCCTTCATCGGGACGCAGCAAGCCGGCGATCGCCTGCAAGGTCAGGCTCTTGCCCGCGCCCGACGGCCCGAACAGCACGAGCCGCTGGGTGCTCGCGCTGAAGGCGACGTCGAGCGTGAAGCGCCGCTCGGCGGTTCCGAAGGTCTTGCGGATGGCGACGTTCAGCGGCATGTCAGCGGGCTCTCAGCAGCGTGTGCTGCGGCACGAGGCGCCCCGCGAGCAGCAGAATCGTCACGCACGCGAGCGAGGTCACGAGTACGAGGAAGTTGGCGGTGCTGTCGTCGCCGGCCTGTACCGCCGAATAGACCGCGACCGACAGCGTCTGCGTGCGGCCCGGCAGGTTGCCCGCGATCATCAGCGTCGCGCCGAATTCGCCGAGCGCGCGCGCAAACGCGAGCAAGCCGCCGGCGAGGATGCCGCGCGCGGCGAGCGGCAGCGTCACGCGGAAAAACACTGCGGCTTCGCTGACGCCGAGCGTGCGCGCCGCGCGTTCCAACTGCGGATCGACGCCTTCGAAGGCGGCGCGCGCCGACTTCAGCACGAGCGGAAACGCGACTACCGTCGACGCGATCACCGCGCCCTGCCACGTGAAGACGAGCTGGATGTCGAAACGGTCGAGCCACGCGCCAATCACGCCGCGTCGGCCGAGCAACACGAGCAGGTAGTAGCCGAGCACGGTGGGCGGCAGCACGAGCGGCAGCATCAGCAGCGAATCGATCACGTCGCGCGCGCCGGAGCGCCAGCGCGACAGGCCGAGCGCCGCCGCGACGCCGAGCACCAGATTGAGTACGGTGGCCCAGCCCGCGACCTTCAGCGATAGCAGCAGCGGAACCCAGGCCTGTTGCATGAGCGTGTGCTCTCCCGTGAATTAATGCGCCGGCCTGAAGCCGTACTTCGCCAGCACCGCCTGGCCTGCCGGCGACAGCACGAAGTCGATGAACGCCTGGGCGTCGGCCGCGCGATGGCTGCCTTCGACCCGCGCGATCGGATAGGCGATCGGCGTTTGCGTCGGCAGGTTCAGCGCGACCTTGACCTTGTCGGGCATGATCGCGGCGTCGGTGCCGAACACGAAGCCGGCGTCGACTTCGCCGCGAGCGACGTAATCGAGGCTCTGACGCACATTCGACGCGAGCACCGCCTTCGCGCTGACCGCGTCCCACACGCCCGCGGCCTGCAGCGCGCCCTGCGTGTAGCGGCCGACCGGCACGGAAGCCGGATCGCCGAATGCGATGCGCTTCACGTTCGCGGTCGTCAGCGCGTTGAGGCTCGTAGGCGCGAAATGGCTGTCGGTCGGCACGATCAGCACCAGCGAGTTGGCGGCGAAGTCGCGCCGCGTGGACGGCACGATCACCTTCTCCGCCGCGGCTTTATCCATTGCCTTCTGATCCGCGGACGCGAATACGTCGGCGGGCGCGCCTTTGACAATCTGTTGCATCAGCACGTCCGACGCGCCGAAGTTCAGCAGTATCTTGGTGCCCGGATGCTGCTGCTCGAACGCATCGCCGACCGCCTTGAACGCATTGGTCAGGCTGGCGGCGGCCGAGACCACCAGTTCATCAGCGCGCGCATTCGCGCTGACTACGAGGGGTACGGCGGCTGCGACGCACAGCGCGTATTTCCTGAGATGGCATAGGAATGTCATGAAGGGCCTGGAGTCTGACGTGAACAGGAAGCAGCGGCTTAAAAGCGCTATCGTAGTATATGTACGGTTATAGCGGTGCGCGCAACGGTCCACTCGCAGGGCTGTTAACTTCCGTCCGACCGTGTTAACTTTGTGACCGTCCAAACAAGACGGCGGGAACAGGGATGATATTCGGAGGCGTATTTTCGGAGCTGCGTGACGCACGCCGGGCGCAGGGCAAGCG
>NZ_VZQQ01000359.1 GCF_014397785.1 Paraburkholderia podalyriae | reverse complement strand
CGCATGCGTTTGCGCAGCCGTTTCGGTCGTATCGGTTAGTTCGGGATCTCTTCCCAACGACTTTTCGCGTTGGGCTTCCCTGGTCTGCGAAGTCCGCAAGTCCTTTGCCACGGCGAGCAGGATCTGCGTAAGCGGCTCGGCTGGGCCAGTTCCTCATTCGCGCGCGCGCAAGGCATGATGGTGCTGTCGTGGTGGAATTCGTATAGATCAGGGGGTCGTGTCCATGATCGGCGATCGTGGGCACGATTCACG
>NZ_VZQQ01000358.1 GCF_014397785.1 Paraburkholderia podalyriae | reverse complement strand
CCTGAATAACGTGGTCGAGCAGGACCATCGGGCCATCAAACGCATCACCCGACCGATGCTGGGCTTCAAGGATTTCCACTGCGCGCGCGTCATTCTGAGTGGCGTCGAATTAATGCACATGATCAAGGGCGGTTTCAAAGGTGAAGCGCAACAGCGGGTTAATGAACGGAAGCTGAAGTTATGGAAGCGGTTGCGAGCATACGTTCGAACACCTCGAATGGCGAATGAAATGCATGCGTAGCACGCGGTCGG
>NZ_VZQQ01000357.1 GCF_014397785.1 Paraburkholderia podalyriae | reverse complement strand
GACTGCGCGCGCTCCCATCACCCCGATGCAGACATCGCCGGTTGATCTCAACCGACGCGGTGCGGCTACGCTCGGCCGTTACTTGCAAACGATTCTCCATTCCGTGTGCTAAATCCACCGCTTACGAATGAGCAGCGTGCGCAGATACGTGTCTCCGCGCCTGCTGATGCCAAGCAGCGTCACCTTGCCTCCTGAGCCCGTTTGCTTTGGCACAAGACCGATCCACGCCGCAAACTCGCGTCCCGATCTGAA
>NZ_VZQQ01000356.1 GCF_014397785.1 Paraburkholderia podalyriae | reverse complement strand
GTGATTCCGTTCTTCGATTACCCGCCGGAAATCAGGAAGGTGATTTACACCACGAATGCCATAGAATCGATCAACATGAGTCTGCGCAAAGTAATCAAGACCCGCAGCTCGTTTCCGACCGATGAGGGAGGGTGTAAAAATTTTTGTGTAAACGGTCATTTGGCAGGAAACTGTCAGCAACAGGAGCACAGATGACCGTAGCGAAACGCAACAAAAGAGAAAAACCCGATCCTGAACTCGTCAAGCTGGCAG
>NZ_VZQQ01000355.1 GCF_014397785.1 Paraburkholderia podalyriae | reverse complement strand
CCGACCGCGTGCTACGCATGCATTTCATTCGCCATTCGAGGTGTTCGAACGTATGCTCGCAACCGCTTCCATAACTTCAGCTTCCGTTCATTAACCCGCTGTTGCGCTTCACCTTTGAAACCGCCCTGCTTCGGGCGATGCTGCTGCAGGTGCTGTACAGCATCCGGTCTGAACGCCAGCTCATGGAGCAAACGCAATACAACCTGCTGTTTCGGTGGTTTATTGGTCTGTCGATGGACGATTCGGTCTGGG
>NZ_VZQQ01000354.1 GCF_014397785.1 Paraburkholderia podalyriae | reverse complement strand
GCCTCAAACTGTCGAAAAATAAGCTGGATTCACGTTGAAATTTCGTAATGCAGAAAATTGCGCGGCGGTAGCCGCGCAGAGCGATGGACGTTGCTTTTGGAGGGGTGTATTTCCGCAGCCTGCTAGTACTACTGTGTCACAAAAGTAGTTGCGCAGTCTATTGCCGTACAGGAAGAGAGCCACCGTTGCATGAGCCTTTGTCCAAGCAGGATGCGCAACGTAGTAATGGAATCAGGAACGTGACGTTGAGCGC
>NZ_VZQQ01000353.1 GCF_014397785.1 Paraburkholderia podalyriae | reverse complement strand
GATCCAGATAGATCGTGGCCACGATCATGGAACGATCTTCACGTGGTCTACGCCGGACCTACCCACGCTCTCACATCATGCCCCACGCGCGCGCGAATCGGGGACCGGCCCTGCCGAGCCGCTTACACCTCAGACTCTGCCAGCGCAGGAGGTTCATTGACCGATGACACCTCGTTCACGATCGCCACTGGAACGAGTTGCACCGCCTCGGCTTGCTGTTCCGCCAGATACCGGCGCCGCCACGTGTACACGA
>NZ_VZQQ01000352.1 GCF_014397785.1 Paraburkholderia podalyriae | reverse complement strand
AGCAAGAAGTGGACGATGCCTATCCGCGACTGGAAAGCGGCCCTGAACCGCTTCACAATCCAGTTCGAAGAGCGGCTAGTGCCGGGTTAAACCTCAACCCGTTTACACAAAATTCCGGACACCCCCTGAACTGGCTGCCCTGGTCGGTGTTGACGATTTCAGGTTGCCCGTATTTCGCAAACGCTTCTTCCAACGCCTCGACAGCGTGCATCGCTTCCATCGTAATCGCCACGCGGTGGGCCAGTACCTTTCG
>NZ_VZQQ01000351.1 GCF_014397785.1 Paraburkholderia podalyriae | reverse complement strand
CCCCTTTGACTGCAGGCGCCTGCACAGGCGGTCGATATCGGCCTTCGTCGTACCGATCTTGCCGAGCAGTTCCACGTCGCCCATGCCGATCGCGTAGGCGACCGTGATCGAATCCTTGTGAACATCCGTAAGCGCTAAAACGAGCACACCTATCTTTGTCGGCTTCTAAGAGCGACGATTGCGTCCGCAACCCACATTGCGGACGCAAACCATGAGCGACGATGAGTTTGACTTTCTGCCACTCCGAGTCATT
>NZ_VZQQ01000350.1 GCF_014397785.1 Paraburkholderia podalyriae | reverse complement strand
CGTACGCGCCATCTTGTTGGCCAGCGCCACAGTCACTACGTTTTGCGGCCGCCGCTTGCTGATCTGCTCGACCCACGGGCCAGGCACTTTGGCATGATTGAGCACGCTGCGCGCGCCGTGAATGAGCGTAAGCGGTAATTTCGGCTCATCTGGAACCTGCGGGTGAGAGGGAACAAGATTGCGTCCGCAGCTTACACATTGCGGACGCAACTTATGACTGACCTACAAACTGACTTTGACTTCCTGCCCCTGC
>NZ_VZQQ01000034.1 GCF_014397785.1 Paraburkholderia podalyriae | reverse complement strand
GCGCGGGCCAGCGGATTTCATAGGGGGCCGTAGCCTATTGGGCTGCAACAAGCCCGGATATAGAGCAGCAGCCCATCCTGTCTGTCACACAAGCGAGAACTAGCGCAAAGGGACGCGTTCATATAGAACTGATGGTGTGTCGCTCGCCGGACACACCGACACGTCCAATACTTGCTGATTCGCATTAAAATATCATCATGTGATGGAAGTTTTTGCTAGGGACGCATCACGGAGTAAGCCTGCGACTCAGGAGCACTTATAGGCGATTTTCTGGCGAGATCCCGGCTCGGTCGCAGCCCGATTTCGGCATAAATTTTGCATGACTTACGCATTGGGTCCGAAAGGATGGATGCGCTTCGGCGATCCGTCAAAGAACGCAGACCCTTCAATAGGAGACGATGATGAATCATCCTGAAAATAGCCACCCGCAGGAGGTCATCAAAGAGGACGTGGATGCATTGAGCGGGATTTATACACCGTCCTATCAGTTGCTCATGCACGAGCCAACTGTGTTGCTGGCCGGCAATCCCTACGACAGAACTGACGTCGCGACCGCGGCGATTCTGGGCTACAACTGACAGCGGCGCATCCCGTTGATTTGAAGTTGGGCAGGGTTGAATAACACGCGCGTTTTCACGGGCGGAGCCATCGTTCGGGCGTTGGCAGAAGATAGCGCCGCGCAACTTACTACCCAGGCCGCGCGGGCATGCGTGCTGCGCACAAGCTACGCATCATCGCCGCAGACCGCAACGGCACGGGCTGAACGACGATGTTGCTCAGCAACGGCTACCGGTGGCTGTTCGCCCCTGCGGTCGACCATTTACGTGTCGAGGTGCCGACGGTATCATGAGGTATCATCAGTTTTAATACTTTTCATTTTTGATGAAACCACATGAAACGCTGGAGCCGGACCCATGGCATTTCGCCCGGCCCGAACTCGCCGAAGCCTATCTTCAGGCCTTCAGCCTGAAGCTCTCATCGGCGCGCGGTCTGTTTGCGCGCCGGCGCATGGGCAAGACGGAGTTTCTGCGGCGTGACCTGCTGCCGGCGGCACTCGAGCGCGGGTACCTCGTGGCCTATACGAACCTGTGGGATAACCGCTCTTCGCCGGACGCCGCGCTCATCGCCGCACTGACAGAGGCAATCGCGCCGCAAGGGGTCAAGGCGGTGCTCACGAAAATCGGCAAGCCGGTCCGCAAGTTCAAGGCAAGCGCGAAGGTCCCAGGCGTGGAAGGCTCGCTGGAGACGGAACTCGGGTCGGCCGACGCGGACAGCGCGACCGCGCTGCGCGCGGTGCTCCGCCAGCTCGACAAGCAGAAAAGGTCGCTGCTTCTCGTCATCGACGAGGCGCAGGTTCTCGCGCGCGCAGACCACGGTGATTTCGCGCATGCGCTGCGTGCGGCGCTCGACATCCGCAAGGACCGCATCAAGGTGATATTCGCGGGTAGCTCTGAGACAACACTGCGCGAGATGTTTGCGCGCGCGTCCGAACCGTTCTACAACTGGGCTGCACTCGAGCCGTTCCCGCTGCTGGGAGACGAATTCGTCGCCTTCACCATCAAGTTGATGAACAGCATGGCGCGTCAACGGCTGACGCTTGAGCAGGGCAAGCTCGCGTTCGACGAACTGCATCGTACGCCTGAATTTTTCAAGCGCTTTGTCGAGCGATACATGCTCTACCAGCCGCACGGCAATGAAGCCGCGCTTGCCCATACCAAAGCGTCCGTCTTCTCGGATGACCATTTTCTGCGGCAATGGAGCGAGTTGAATCTGGCGGACCAGGCGGTGATCACCATGCTCGCGCGTGGCGAAACGGACCTGCACGGCGCGGCGGGCCTCGCGCGGCTGTCCGCGGCAACCGGTAAGTCCGCCACGAAAAACACGGCCGCCCAGGCGCTGCGGCGACTGCAATCGCAGAGCTTCGTCACGCGGCTCGCCGTCGGCGATTACCGTATCGAAGACGAAGCCTTCGCGGAATGGGTACGCCGCCGGAAAAAAACGTCGTAGCCGATAGCGGCGGCCGTTGTCGACCGAAAAAGTGCCATGCGCTGCGGGTTGGCTCCGCTGGGATTTTTAGTCACCGCCCTGTGAGAAAAAATCGCAGTGACCCGGTGTTTACGCCTATGTCGTCGCGCCCGCTCACGATGGTCTACTCATCACACCAGTTTGACCATCCAGCCCAGCGGGAGGACACGTGAGCGTTGCAGATCCGGCGGCCGTCGAACGGTCGGCCATTCGAAAAGTGTCGTGGCGACTCGTACCGTTCGTCGCCCTGATGTTCTTCATCAACTTTCTCGACCGGACCGCGATCTCGTTCGCCGGACCCAACGGGATGAGCAAGGATCTCGGCCTGAGTGCTGCGCAGTTCGGTCTCGCGGCGGGCGTGTTCTTCATCGGCTATATCGTGCTGGAGATTCCCAGCAACCTCGCGCTGCACAAGTTCGGCGCCCGGCGCTGGCTCGCCCGCATCATGGTGACGTGGGGCATCGTGTCGTTGCTGTTCACATGGGTCAGCAGCGTGAACGGTCTGTATGCGCTGCGCTTTCTGCTCGGCGTGGCCGAAGCGGGCTTTTTCCCGGGCGCGATCCTGTTCCTGAGCATGTGGGTGCCGGCCAGGCACCGCAGCCATATCCTCGCGCTGTTCTATCTCGCCCAGCCGCTGACGATCGTGATCGGCGCGCCGGTCGCGGCCTTGCTGATCGATGCACACGGTCTGTTCGGACTGGCCGGCTGGCGCATCATGTTCTTCGGCGTCGCGATCCCCGCGATTCTGATTGGCGTGCTCGCGTGGTTCTATCTGACCGACAAGCCGTCGCAGGCTAGCTGGCTGAGCGCCGCCGAGCGCGACTGGCTCAGCACGGAACTCGAAGCCGAGGAACAGCAGAAAGGCGCAAGAGCCGCGCTCGCGCGGCACGGCAGTCCGCTCGCCGCGCTGACCGACGGCCGCGTGTGGATGTTCTCGCTGATGTACTTCGGCCTGATCTACGGCCTGTATGCGCTGGCGTTCTTCCTGCCGACCATCATCGGCGGCTTCGAGACGCGCTTCGGCACGCACTTCAACGTGTTCCAGAAGGGCTTGATCACCGCGATTCCGTATCTGCCGGCGGCGTTCGTGCTGTTCCTGTGGAGCCGTGACGCGACCCGGCGCGGCGTGCGCTCGTGGCACATCTCGCTGCCGTCGCTGATCGGCGCCGTGAGCGTGCCGCTCGCGCTGCAGATGGGCTCGCCGAGCGCGAGCATCGCGGTCATCACCGTCACGGCGTGTGCGATTTTCGCGGCGCTGCCGAATTTCTGGGCGTTGCCCGCGCGCTTCCTGTCCGGTGCGGCGGCCGCAGCCGGCATCGCGCTGATCAATACGGTCGGCAACGTCGCGGGCTTTGTCGCGCCGTACGTCACGGGCGTCGCGAAGGACGCGAGCGGCTCGTATCAACTGCCGATGCTGATCGTCGGCGCGATGATGCTGATGTCCGCCGTGCTCGCGCTGGCGATCGGCCGCACGCGTACCCGCGCGTCGCTCGAGCCGGCGCAAGCGCACTGACGTTGCACCCATCGAGATTCGCCGATCCACGTTGCCGGGGCCACGCGTTCCGGCTTGCATCGACTGCTGAAGGAGAGCTGGCATGAAGGAGAAAATCGCATTGTTTGGCGCTGGCGGGAAGATGGGCGTGCGCCTGTCGAGTAACCTGCTGAAGTCGGACTACCGTGTCGCGCACGTCGAGCCGGGCACGGCGGGGCAGAGGCGTCTGAAGGACGAACTCGGCATCGACGTGGTTGCGGCGGACGCCGCGCTGGACGGCGCCGACGTCGTGATTCTCGCGGTGCCCGACACGCTGATTGGCAAGCTGAGCCATGAAATCGCGCCGAAGCTGCGCCCCGGCACGATGGTGATGACGCTGGACGCGGCCGCGCCGTTCGCCGGCCATCTGCCGGATCGCAAGGATCTGACGTACTTCGTCGCTCATCCGTGCCATCCGATCATCTTCAATTACGACACCGACGAGAAGTCGCTGCACGACCACTTCGGTGGCGCGCACGCGAAGCAGTCGGTCGTCAGCGCGCTGATGCAAGGCCCGGAGGAGGCGTTCGATCTCGGCGAAGCGGTCGCGAAGGTGATCTACGCGCCGATTCTGCGTTCGTATCGCTTGAGCGTCGATCAGATGGCGATTCTCGAACCCGGTCTGTCGGAAACGATTTGCGCGACGCTGCTGCACGTGATGCGCGAGGCGATGGATGAAACCGTGAAACGCGGCGTGCCCGAGCAGGCCGCGCGCGACTTCCTGCTCGGCCATATGAACATTCTGGCCGCGGTGATCTTCAACGAGATTCCCGGCGCGTTCTCCGATGCATGCAACAAGGCGATCGAGTTCGGCAAACCGCGTCTGATGCGCGATGACTGGAAGAACGTGTTCGACCGCGCCGAGATCGCCGACAGCATTCGCCGCATCACGTGATGAGCGAAGGCACCGACGCCCGCTGGCCGGACGGCCTGCTGCTCGCCTACTACGGCGACGATTTCACCGGCTCGACCGACGCGATGGAAGCCATGAGCGCTGCCGGCGTGCCCACGCTGCTGTGCTTCGAGGTTCCGACGCCCGAGCTGCTCGCGCGCTTTCCCGGCGTGCGCTGCGTGGGGCTCGCGGGATCGTCGCGCGGGCGCAGCCTGCAATGGATGGACGACGAGTTGCCGCGCGCGTTCGCGAGCCTCGCCGCGCTCGGTGCGCCGATCCTGCAATACAAGGTGTGCTCGACGTTCGATTCGTCGCCGGAAACCGGCTCGATCGGGCGCGCGATCGATATCGGCGTGCGGCAGATGCCGGGCAGGTGGTCGCCGATGGTGGTCGGCGCGCCGCGTCTGAAGCGCTATCAGGCGTTCGGCAACCTGTTCGCGGCGGTCGACGGCACCGGCTATCGGCTCGATCGTCATCCGACGATGTCGCGCCATCCGGTCACGCCGATGAACGAAGCGGACCTGCGCGTGCATCTGGCGCGGCAGACGCCACGCGAGATCGGACTGATCGACTTCGTGCAACTCGCGTCGCCCGATGCCGCCGCCAGGCTGCACACGCTGCAGCGCGACGATCCACCGGTCGTGCTGATCGACGTGCTCGACGAAGCGTCGCTCGCCGCCGCCGGACGGCTCGTCTGGGAGCAGCGCGGCGCGGGCGTGTTCAGTGCGTCGTCGTCGGGCTTGCAGTATGCGTTGACTGCGCACTGGCGCGCGCTCGGACTCGTGCCCGCATCGCCGAGTCTGCCAGTGGCCGGTCCCGTCGAAGCGATCGCCGCGGTCAGCGGCAGCTGCTCGCCGGTGACGGCCGGGCAGATCCGCTGGGCGCGTGACAACGGCTTTCGAGTCGAGCGGCTCGATCTGCGGCGTGCGCTGGACGCGGACACGCGCGAGGCCGAAGTCGAGCGCGCGGTGCAGGTGAGCATCGACGCGCTATCGCGCGCTCAGAGTTCGCTCGTGTTCAGCGCGGAAGGCCCGGACGACCCGGACGTGCTCGGTTTCGACGACATCGCCGCGCGCGCGCGGCTCACCCGCGCGCAGGCCGCGCGCCGCGTCGGCGAGGCGCTCGCCGACGTGATGCTGCGCACGCTCGAACGCACGGCGGTGCCGCGCGTGGTGGTGGCGGGTGGCGACAGCTCGGGCGAAGTGGCGAGCCGGCTCGGCATCGCGGCACTGAGCGTCGCCGCGGGCATGGCGCCCGGCTCGCCGCTGTGCCGCGCATGGTCGGACGATCCGGCGCGCGATGGCCTCGAAATCGCGCTGAAGGGCGGTCAGGTCGGCGCGGCGTCGTTCTTCGGCTCGGTGCGCGCGGGGCGGCTTCTGGAATAATGTCGGTTTATTCGACGCGAGTCATTGACGCGAGCAACAGGAATGGCCGAAACGATTCAGCGGCGCAAGCTATATCAGGAAGTGCTGGACCGGCTGATGGAGCGCATCCAGTCGGGCCAGGTCGCGCCCGGCGAGCAACTGCCCTCGGAGCGCGAGCTGATGGAAACCTACGGCGTGGGCCGGCCGGCTATCCGCGAGGCGCTGCAAACGCTCGAACGCGCGGGCATCGTCGAAATCGCGCATGGCGAGCGCGCGCGGGTCGTCGTTCCGACCGCGCAAAGCCTGATCGCGCAGATCGCGGTCGGCACGATGCATCTGCTGCGCACGCAGCCGGACATGCTCGATCACTTGAAATCAGCGCGGCTCTTTCTCGAAACCGGCACGGCCAGGATGGCCGCCGGGTGCGCGAGCGACGCCGATATCGAACGCCTGCGCGCGAAGGTGCGGGAACAACGCGCGGCGCTCGCGGACCGCGATGCGTTTGTCGATTGCGATATGGCGTTTCATCGTGAGATCGCGTCGATTACCGGTAATCCGATCTATCCGTCCATCGTCGAATCGATTTTCCGCTGGGCCGCTGAATACTACCGGCCGATGGTGCGCGCGCCCGGCGCCGAGCAACTGACGCTCGCGGAGCACGAACGTATCGTCGAGGCCATCGCGCGCCATGACGGCGAGGCCGCCGCGCAGGCGATGCACGCCCATCTGAGCCGCGCGAACGCGTTATACGGCAAGCTGATCCTGTCGTAACGCGGCGCGCTCAGCGCCGCGCTAATCTGACGCTCGACCGGCCACGTGCCAGTGCGCCTCGCCTCGCGCGTCAGCGTTGTCTGTCGTCGCCAGAAACGCGGTCATCTCTTTCAGACTTTCGTTCATCTCCGCAATCAGCCATTGCTCCAGTTGCTTGACCTCCGCGTGCGCGCGCAGATGCGGCGCGACCCATAGCACCAGCTGACGCGGCCCACGGACGAAGCCGAACGGCGCGCACAACTTGCCCGAGATCAGGTCGTTCATCACCAGCATCTGCGGCACGAGCGCGATGCCGAGGCCGCACACGGCCGCCTGAATCAGCAGATAAAAGTGATCGTAAGCGCCGGCCGCTTCCTGCGGCATCGCATCGAGTCCGGTCGCGCTGAACCAGTCGGACCACGCTTCCGGGCGCGTCCTCGTCGACAGCAGCGCCGCGCGTTCGAGATCACGCGGGGTCGCGAGGCCATGCTCCTGCGCATACGCGGGCGAGCAGACCGGGCCGATCCACTCGTCCATCAATTGGCGCGTGAGCGCGTCTTTCGGCGGTTCGATCGTGTTCGCGCGGATCGCCACGCTGATCTTGTCACGCACGAAATCGATCTGGTCGTAGTTCATGTTGAACTGCAATTCGGTCTGCGGATAACGCTGATGAAAGCCCGCAATGCGCGGAATCAGCCAGTACATCATCACCGACGTCGAGCACGACAGCGTCAGCGGCTCGGGCTTCAACTGCTCGATGCTCGCATCGATCAGGTTGAACGCGGCGCTCAGCCCCTCGGCGAAGCGCGCGCCTTCGGGTGTCGGATCGGATGCTTGCGCGGAGCGCACGATCAGCGTGAGGCCGAGCGTTTCTTCCAGCGTTTTGATCTGCCGGCTGATCGCGCCGTGCGTCACGCACAGCTCGTGCGCGGCGAGCGTCATGCTGCGCAGCCGGGCAACGGCTTCGAATGCGCGCAACGCGTTCAGGGAGGGGCGCGGGGTGTGCATGAATGTCTCCTTGTCCGTCGAGGAAAGCCCTGTCGGCACGGAACCCGAGTACGGGTTTTCTCTGTCGCGTATGAGATTTTCTCACAGCTTGCCGAGAACAAATCGATTGTCCCACCGTTCCCGCGTGACTAAAGTGCATTCACAAACAAGACGAATGCACACATTCGAACAGTTCTCGCCGGGCATCGCCGACGGATCGAAAATCAGGAGACAGACATGCAACTCAGAACGCTCGCCGCCTCGCTCGGCGCACTCGCGCTCGTGTCAACGCTCGCGCCGAACGCCGTCGCGTCACCGGACAAACCGGTGATCGCGCTGGCCAATGCGTACTATGGCAACACCTGGCGGCATCAGATGGTCGACTCGTTCGACGCGGCCGCGAAGCAGGCGAAACAGGAAGGCAAGATCGCCGACTACATCGTCGTCAACGGCGACGGCTCGGTCGCGCAGCAGAACAGTCAGATCGCCGAACTGATTCTCAAGAAAGTCGATGCGATCGCCGTCGACGCGGCCTCCGAGACCGCGGTGAACGGGATGATCCAGAAGGCCTGTCAGGCCGGCATCAAGGTCGTGTCGTTCGACTCGGTCGCAAGCTCGCCGTGCAACTACCAACTGAACTTCGACTTCACCGGCTACAAGAAGCAGGAAGCCGAGTGGGTGATGAAAAAGATCGGCGGCAAGGGCAACGTGATCCAGGTGCGCGGCGTGAAGGGCTCGGCACCGGACAACGACATGTACAACGCGCAGGTCGAGGTGCTGAAGCACTATCCGGGCGTCAAGGTCGTCGCGACCGTGTACGGGCAGGCGACCGCTTCGGTCGCGCAGTCGGCGATCGCCAACGTGCTGCCGAGTCTGCCGCACGTCGATGCGGTGCTCGGCCAGGGCGGCAGTGACGACTTCGGCATCGCCCAGGCGTTCGAGCAGTACGGCGGCCAGTATCGCGACAAGATGCCGGTGATCGAAGGCGGCGGCAGCACCGACTTCATCAAATGGTGGGACGCGCAGAACAGGAAGAACGGCTACACGACGATCTCGATGAACACGACGCCCGGCATCGGCGCGGCGGCGTTCTATCTGAGCCTGTCGCTCGTGAAGGGCGCGCAGCCGCCGAAGAAGATGATCATGCCGGTGGCCACCGTCACCCAGGACAACCTGAAGGACTTCGTGAACAGCCCGTCGGGGATGATCATCAGCCCCACTTACACCCAGATCTGGGTCGACAAGAATCTGCTGGCCAGCAAGTAACGCGGAGCAAGCGTGATGAACCGCGAAGACACGGTGCAGTTGCAGAACCGCGCGCGGCTCATCGTCCGCGCCAGCAATCTGACCAAGGTTTATGGGCCGACGCGCGCCAACGACGACATTTCGCTCGCGGTGAGCTGCGGTGACGTGATCGGCCTGGTCGGCGGCAACGGCGCCGGCAAGAGCACGCTGATGCGCATGCTGTGCGGCACCACGCCGCCCGACTCGGGCACGATCGACTTCGGCGACGAAGCGTCGGCGGGCGGCGCCTACGATGCGGGAATCGCGCAGCAGCGCGGGATTCGCATCGTGCATCAGGAGCTGTCGCTGTGCTCGAACCTGACGGTGGCGGAGAACTTCTATCTGGAAGCGCCCGAAGCGGCGAAGCCGCGGCCCGGCTGGCGCCGCGTCTATCGTGAGCGGGCGCGCGCCGCGCTCGACGCGGTGTTCCCCGGCCACGGCATCGACGTGGACGCCGAAGCGGGGCAACTGCCGATCGGCGAGCGGCAGATGGTCGAGATCGCCCGCACGGTCGCCGCGCCTCACGTGAAGCTCGTGATCCTCGACGAGCCGACCTCTTCGCTCGGACTGGAGCGCAGCCGGCAACTGCGGGCATTCGTACATGCGAAGGCGGTCGAAGGGCTCGCGTTTATTTTTATCAGCCACAAGCTGCACGAAATCGTCGACGTCGCGACGCGCGTGGTGCTGTTGCGCAATGGCCGGCTCGAATGGCAAGGCCCTGTCGCCGATGCATCGGTGCCGGTGCTGATGCGCTTGATGGGCGGCGAAGCCGCCGCCGCGCTGCGCGAGGCGAGCGACGCGCAGGCCGCTGAGGGCACCACGGGTACGACCGGCGATGTCTGCCTGCGCCTCGCCGGCGGCGCGGCCGGCAGCAACACGATCGCGCTGCGTCGCGGCCAGATCGTCGGGCTCGCGGGTCTCGAAGGCAGCGGCCAGAAAGAGGTGTTGCACCAGATTTTCGCGGCCGCGCGACGCGATGCGCTGAAGGTCGAGCGCATCGGCGCGGTCAGCTTCGTGTCGGGCGACCGCCAGCGCGAGGGCGTGTTTCCGCTATGGACGGTGCTCTCCAACATTTCGATCGGCAGTCTTGCGGCGGGCTCGCCGTTTCGCCTCGTCACGCCGGCGGGCGAGCGCGACATCGCAGCTAACGCCGCGGCGCAGTTGCGGCTGGACGCGAGCCGTCTCGCGTCGGGCATCCTCGATCTGAGCGGCGGCAATCAGCAAAAGGCGCTGATGGCCCGCGCGCTGGTGTCCGACGCACCGATCGTGCTGCTCGACGATCCGACACGCGGTGTCGACGTCGCGGCCAAGCGCGACTTCTACCGGCTCGTCGCCGAGGTCGCGCGCTCTGGCCGGCTGGTGCTGTGGCACTCGACCGAAGACCTCGAGTTTCTCGAATGCGACCGGGTGCTGGTGTTCGCCGGCGGCCGCGTGGTGCGCGAGCTGGACGGCACGGCCATCAGCGAACAGGCGATCGTCGATGCATCGTTCGTGCAGCCGTCCGGCACGGCCGCCGCGTCCGCCACCTCGCGCGTGGGGACTGGCGCGCTCGCTCGCCGCGTCGTGCAGATGGCGCCGTTCATCAGTCTCGCGATCGTATTCGCCGCGATGATGCTCGCGAACCCGGCCACCGCCGGTGTGTTCGGCCTCGATCTGCTGCTCGGCCCGGCGTTGCCGCTGGTGCTGGTCGCGCTCGGGCAGATGTTCGTGGTCGGCGGCAGCGAGATCGACCTCGGCGCGGGCGCGTTCGCGGGGCTCGTGAATGTATTGAGCGCGACGCTGCTGTTCGACCAGCCGGCGCTCGGCGTGGTCAGCCTCGTCGCCGCGATGGCGACCTACAGCGCGCTCGGCTGGCTGATTCAGGCGCGGCGGATTCCGGCCATCGTGATCACGCTCGGTGCGTCGTTCATCTGGATGGGTATCGGCCACACGCTGCAACCGACGCCGGGCGGTGCGAGCCCTGAGTGGCTGTCGGCGCTGTTCACGTGGCAGGTGCCGGGCGTGCCGACTTCGCTGGTGCTGATCGTCGTCGCCGGTCTCGCCGCCTGGATGCTCGATCGCTCGCCGCTGGGCGTCACGCTGCGGGCGTTCGGCAACAACCCGGTCGCGATGGCGCGTGCCGGCTGGTCCGCGCCGCGCTATGCGGCGGTGCGTTACGTGCTCGCCGCCGCCTTCATCGTCACCGCGGGCCTCGCGCTCACCGCGATCAACACCGCGAGCGACGTCAATGCCGGGTCGAGCTATACGCTGCTCGGCGTCGCGGGTGTCGTGATCGGCGGCTGCAGCCTGGTGGGCGGACGCATTTCGCCAGCCGGCGTGGTGGCCGGCTCGGTCGCGCTCGCACTGATCGGCGCGCTGCTCGGCACGCTGAACGTCAGCTCCGATTTCAACGCGGCGGTGCAGGGTGCGCTGCTGGTCGTGATTCTCGCGCTGCGTGCGCTGGTCAGCCGGAACGGGAGTGAAGAATGAAGCGCTCGACTTCGACACAACTGGCGGAGTGGACCGCGCGCAACCGCTGGGCATGGGCCGCGCTTGCCGTCGTGCTGCTGTGGCTGACGCTGTCGGTCGTGACCAGAAATTTCAGCGTCAGCTCGCTGTCGGGCGTCGCGGTGTCGAGTTCCTTTCTCGCGCTGTGCGCGCTCGGCCAGATGGCGGTGGTGACCACTGGGCGCGGCAACATCGATCTGTCGATTGCGAGCGTGATGACGCTGTCCGCCTATCTCGCGCTGATCGTGATGGGCGGCAGCGACGCGCAGCTGCCGGTCGGCGTCGCGGCGACGCTCGGACTCGGTCTCGCGGTGGGCGCCGTGAACGCGGCGCTGGTCGTGCTATGCCGGATTCCCGCGATCATCGCGACGCTGGCCACCGGCTATATCCTCGCGACCGCGACGCTGCTCGCCAATCGCGCGATCCCCGGCTTCAAGGTCGCGCCCGCGATTCACTTCATCGCGACAGGCCGGATCGGCGCGATGCCGGTGATCGTGCTGGTCGCGATCGGCGTGACCGCGCTGTTTTGCGTGACCCTCAGATACACCGCGTACGGCCGCACGTTGTCCGCGGTCGGACAGAACGTGCGCGCCGCGCGGCTCGCCGGCGTACGCACGGCGCGGGTGACCGCGAGCGCGTTCTTGACCAGTTCGGTGCTGGCCGCGGTGGCGGGTCTGCTGCTGGGCGGCTATGTGGGCGGCGCGTTCCTCGAAATGGGCCAGCCTTATCTGTTGCAATCGCTCGGCGCGGTGGTGCTCGGCGGCACGCTGATCTTCGGCGGCTCGGCGACGCCGCTCGGCACGCTGATCGGCAGCATGCTGCTGGTGCTGGTCGTCACGACGATGCAGATCGCGGGTCTGCCGCCTGGCATCCAGGATGTGGTGCAGGGCGTCGTGATCATTACCGTGCTCGCGCTGGCGGGTGGCGGCGCGCTGCGCCGCTCGATCCGCAAAGCCCGCTCGGCCACGCCGCCGGCGAGTGGCGGCGTGACGCGTCCGGCGGCGTGAGCGGCACAACGGAGCGTTCAGGCTATGTCAGAGCGTGACTTTGTCGAATTCGACGAACGCTTCAGCCGCTGCGTGCGGCGCAGCGAGAACGTGCATCAGCTATACAGCGGCTGCCGTTGGGCTGAAGGACCGGTGTACGTGCCGGCGGGCCGCTATCTGCTGTGGAGCGATATTCCGAATGATCGGGTGTTGCGCTGGGACGAAACCGACGGCAGCGTCAGCGTATTCGTCACGCCAGCGCGCTATGCGAACGGCCACACGCTCGATCGCGAAGGGCGTGTGCTGCGCTGCGAACACGGCTCGCGCTCGCTCACACGCACCGAGCACGACGGTAGTGTGACGACGCTCGCGTCTCACTGTCAGGGCAAGCGGCTGAACAGCCCGAACGACGTGGTCGTGAAGTCGGACGGTTCGATCTGGTTCTCCGATCCGGCCTACGGCATCGACGACGATTTCGAAGGCCATGCCGCGCCGTCGGAAATCGGCGCGTGCCACGTGTACCGGATCGACGCGCACAGTGGCGAATGCGCGATCGTCGCCGATGACTTCATCCGCCCGAACGGGCTCGCGTTCAGCCCGGACGAAGAGCGGCTGTATATCGTCGACAGCGGCGTCACCCATGTGAAGGACGGTCCGCGTCATATCCGCGCTTTCGATGTGAGTGGGCACGCGCTGCGCGGCGGTGAGGTGTTCGCCAGCTGCACGAACGGCATGTTCGACGGATTGCGCGTCGATAGCGCGGGGCGGCTGTGGGCAGGCGCGGCGGACGGCGTGCATTGCTACCACCCGGACGGCACGCTGCTCGGCAAGATTCTCACGCCCGAACCCGTCGCGAACGTCGCGTTCGGCGGCCCGCAACACAATCAGCTTTTCATTTGCGCGACCACCTCGCTTTATGCGGTCAGGCTGCCTGTCACCGGGGCACGCAGACCCGCCGCTCCATCCGAACACGAATCATCAAGGAGCACATCGTGACCGAACGCATCCACGCGACCTACTGGCTGGAAACCGGCGTCGACCCGCAACAGGCCGCCGACGTGATCGCCGGCGAGCAGTCGAGCGGCACCTTTGTCGCGCTGCCCAACGAAACGCCGGAACTGAAAGCGCGCGCCGGGGCTCGGGTAGAGCGCCTGCAGGAGCTCGGTCACAGCGACACGCCCGGTCTGCCCGGTGGCGTGCAGGCGAAACGCTATACACAGTGCTTGCTCGAGTTGTCGTGGCCGATCGAAAACGTCGGCGCATCGCTGCCGAACCTGATGTCGACGATCGCCGGCAACCTGTTCGAGCTGCGCCAGGTGTCGGGCTTGCGGCTCAAGGATCTGCAACTGCCGGCGTCGTTCGCTGCCGCCTATCCGGGGCCCGCGTTCGGTATCGACGGCACTCGCCGGCTGTCGGGGGTCACGCGCGGCCCGCTGATCGGCACGATCATCAAGCCGAGCGTGGGCTTGTCGCCGCAGGAAACCGCCGAGCAGGTGAAGCAGCTGGTCGCGGGCGGCATCGATTTCATCAAGGACGACGAACTGCAGGGCGATGGTCCGCATTGCCCGTTCGACGAGCGCGTGCGCGCGGTGATGCGGGTCGTCAACGAGCACGCGGAGCGAACCGGCAAGAAGGTGATGGTTGCGTTCAACCTGACCGGCGAGCTCGACCAGATGAAGCGCCGTCACGATCTCGTGCTGGCCGAAGGCGGCACCTGCGTGATGGCGGTGCTCAATTCGATCGGCCTCGTCGGGCTGCACGAATTGCGACGTCATAGCCAGTTGCCGATTCATGCGCATCGCGCGGGCTGGGGTTATCTGACCCGATGTGAAGCGTTGGGATGGGACTACGCGCCATGGCAAAAGCTATGGCGTCTGGCGGGCGCCGATCATTTGCACGTGAACGGCCTGCGCAACAAGTTCAGCGAATCGGACGATAGCGTGATCGCGGCCGCTCGCGCGGTGCTCGCGCCGGCGCTGGACGCAGCGCCGATGCGCGCGATGCCGGTGTTCAGTTCGGGGCAGACCGGATTGCAAGCGGCGAACACGTATGCGGCAATCGGCTGCGCGGATCTGATCCATACGGCGGGTGGCGGCATCTTCGGTCATCCACACGGCGTGGCCGCGGGCGTCGAGGCATTGCGCGAAGCGTGGATCGCGGCGATGGAAGGCGTGCCGCTCGAGCGTCATGCCGAGCGCAGCCGCGCGCTGGCGGGTGCGCTGGAATTCTGGAAGTGAGCAGATGAGCAAGATGCAGTGCTTGATGTAGCTGTACCCGATAACGAAGTACACAGGAGACAGACCATGAAAGCATCGAAGCGGTTGTTCGCTCTGGCGTTGGTTGCGCTGGCGGTCGTCGGTACGACGAGCGCGCAGGCGGCCGGCCTGATCGCCATCATCACGCCGTCGCACGACAATCCGTTCTTCAAGGCCGAAGCCGATACCGCGGATGCCCGCGCGAAGGCGCTCGGCTACAGCACCATCGTGCTGGTTCATGACGACGACGCGAACAAGCAGTCGCAACTCGTCGACACCGCGATTGCGCGCGGCGCGAAGGCGATCGTGCTCGACAACGCCGGTTCCGAGGCGTCGATCTCGGCGGTCAGGAAAGCGAAGGACGCAGGTATTCCGGCTTTCCTGATCGACCGCGAAATCAACGCGACCGGCATCGCGGTCGCGCAGATCGTGTCGAACAACTATCAGGGCGCGCAACTTGGCGGCCGCGCGTTCGTCAAGGCCTTGGGCGAGAAGGGCAACTACGTCGAACTGGTCGGACGCGAGTCCGATATCAACGCGGGCATCCGCTCGAAGGGCTATCACGACGTGATCGATCAGTTCCCGAACCTGAAGATGGTCGAGCGGCAATCGGCGAACTGGAGCCAAACGGAAGCGTACCGGGTGATGGAAACGATTCTGCAGAGCCATCCGGACATCAAGGGCGTGATCGCCGGCAACGACACGATGGCGATGGGCGCATCGGCGGCACTGAAGGCGGCCAGGCGGCCGGACGTGATCGTGGTCGGCTTCGACGGCAGCAATGACGTGCGCGACGCGATCAAGCGCGACGAAATCCGCGCGACCGTGCTGCAACCGGCCGCGCTGGCCGCCAACGAAGCGGTCGAACAGGCGGACAAGTATCTGAAAACGGGCGCGACCGGCAAGCCCGAAAAGCAGCTGATCAACTGCACGCTGATCACCAAGGCGAACGCCGGTAAGCTCGACCTGTTCGCGCTGCGCTGATCGCGGAGCGCCGTGAGGATGCGGGTGAGCATCCCTCGCGGCGCGACATGCTGTTCCATCGGTGTGGCATGAGGTGAACCATGAGAGGTTGCATCCGCGGCGCGCTCATCGTGATCGCAATGAGCGGTGCCCTGACCGGTTGCAAGCTGGTCAAGCATGACGCGCAGGCGTCGAAACATTCGCGCGATGCGTACGCATCCGCGGGCTACGATCCGACCGCGATGGTCGCGTCGATGTGGTCCAGCAAGATCGTGCCCGATGTCGAGAAGCGCGCGACCGACTACCCGACGTTGCGCGACGCGATCAAGGCGGACCCGGACGCGGCGGGCCGCAAGTACGGCTATCGCGGCAAGGACGACAGCGCGCCGTGGAATTTTCCGACGAAGCTGCACGGCAAGATCGTCGAAGTGGACATGCAATCGAGCCAAGGCACCGTCGGCGTCGATGTCGATGGCGGCGGCAAGGTCGACGTCATCGTCGATATCGGCCCGACGGTACTCGGCACCACGCTGCGCGACACGCTCGATTTCCTCTCGTTCGAGAGCTTTCGCAATCAGATCGAATATGCGCAGTTCGGCACCGCGCTCAACAGCTATGCCGCGGCGCATGTGATGAAACCGCTATCGCGCGACGGCCTGAAGGGCAAGGAAATCACCGTAACGGGTGCGTTCTCGTACGACTCATCGGCGGAACAGCCGGAAGTCGTGCCGCTCGCCATCGCCGTCGGAGACAAGCCATGAGCGCGACGCAAACGCAGGACGAGGTGATTCTGCAAGTCGAGGCGGTGACGAAGATCTATCCGGGCACGATCGCGCTAAAGGAAGTGAACTTCGCGGTGCGGCGCGCGGCCGTGAACGTGCTGGTCGGCGAAAACGGCGCAGGCAAGTCCACGCTGATGAAGATCATCGCGGGCGCCGAGACGCCAACGTCGGGACGGCTGATGCTCGACGGCGCGCCGATCGAGCTGGAAAACAGCGCACACGCATTGCAGCGAGGCATCGGCATTGTTTATCAGGAACTGAATCTGTTTCCGAATCTGTCGATTGCCGAGAACGTCTTCATCGCGCACGAACTCACGCGTGCCGGTGTGCACATCGACATCGACGCACAACGGGAGCGCGTGCGTGAGCTGCTCGCGCGTCTCGAACTCGACCTGAGTCCGGATACGCTGGTCGAGGATCTGCGCATCGGCCAGCAGCAACTCGTAGAAATCGCGAAGGCGCTCGCGCACGACGCGCGTGTGCTGATTCTCGACGAACCGACTTCGGCGCTGAGCGCGGCCGAAGTCGACGTGCTGTTCCGGGTCATCGCCGAACTGAAAGCGCAGGGCGTGGCGATCGTCTACATCTCACATCGGCTGGAGGAGCTGATCCGGATCGGCGACTACATCACGGTGCTGCGCGATGGCCGTATCACCGGCCATCAACCGATGGCACAGGTCGACGTCCCGTGGATCGTGCGCCAGATGGTGGGCCGCGACACCAAGGATTTCTCGCGGCCGATCGGACACGCGCGCGGCGACGAGGTGCTGTGCGTGCGAGACGTGTCGCTGCCGGGCAAGACCCACGGCTTCACGGTCGATCATGTGTCGCTGACGCTGCATGCCGGTGAAATCGTCGGCATTTATGGGCTGATGGGCGCCGGGCGCTCCGAGCTGTTCGAGTGCATTCTCGGCTGTCACCGCCAGGCGAGCGGCGAGGTCGTGCTCAACGGTAAGCCGCTGCAACGCACGCCGGTGGCGGGCCGGGTCGCGGCGGGCATCGCGCTGATTCCCGAGGATCGCAAGACCGATGCGCTGTTACCGGTGCTGTCGATCGGCGAGAACATGACGATCGCGAGCCTCGCCGAGTTTGCGCGCGGCTTTCATATCAATTCCGCGCGCGAGCAGCGCTCGATCGGCCAGTACATCCGCGAGCTCGCGATCAAGGTCGCGGACTGGCGACTGCCGGTCAGCTCGCTGTCGGGCGGCAATCAGCAGAAGGTGGTGATCGCACGGGCGCTGATGACCACACCCACCGTGCTGCTGATGGACGAGCCGAGCCGCGGCATCGACGTCGGCGCGAAGGCCGACATTTTCAAGGTGATGCGCGATCTGGCCGTGAAAGGGCTCGGCATTCTCTTCGTCACGTCGGATCTGGAAGAGGTGATGGCGCTGTCCGACCGCATTCTGGTGATGTCGAACGGGCGCCTGACCGCCGGGTTCGACGCCGCCGACGCGACCCAGCACGCGCTCGTCGCCGCCTCGGCGATCGGGCATCGTACCGCTCACGTCAGCGCATCCAACCACACAATCACTGCATGAGGGAGAACCGGATGGCGATCATCTTGAAGGGCGAGGTTTCGGGCGCGAGCCTGAGCGAGGCGCCGCTCCTGTTGCTGTTGAAACTGCGCACCTTCATCGCGTTGTTCGCGGTGGTGATTTTCTTTTCGTTCGCGGCGCACAACTTCGTGAGCTGGGAAAACCTGCTGATCATGTCGCGCCACGTCGCGCTCAATGCCTTTCTCGCGATCGGCATGACCTTCGTGATCGTGGCGGGCGGCATCGATCTGTCGGTCGGGTCGATCGTCGGCCTGTCGGGCATGGTGGCGGGCGGGCTGATTCTGCACGGCATTCCGCTCGGCGACGAATACACGCTTTACCTGAGCGTGCCGGAAGTGGTCATCGTCGCGCTGCTGACGGGTGTCGCGCTCGGCGCGATCAACGGGCTGCTGATCACGCGGCTGAACGTCGCGCCGTTCATCGCGACGCTCGGCACGTTGTATATCGCGCGCGGCGCCGCGTTGCTGTCGTCGAACGGCGAGACGTTCCCGAATCTGACCGGCGATCCGGACTATGGCACCACCGGCTTTCCGATCCTCGGCTCGGCGACGATCCTGGGGATTCCGTTGACGATCTGGCTGCTCGTTGCGCTCGGCGCGATCGCCGCCTACATCGCCGGGCGCACGCCACTCGGCCGTCAGATCTACGCGGTCGGCAGCAACGAGCGCGCTGCGCAGTTGTCCGGCGTGCGAGTCAATCGCGTGAAGATGTTCGTTTATATGTTCTCGGGGCTGTGTGCGGCGATCGTCGGCTTGATCATCGCGTCGGAACTGGTCGCCTCGCATCCGATGAGCGGCGAAACCTTCGAACTCAACGCGATCGCGGCGGCCGTGCTCGGCGGCACCTCGATGTCCGGCGGGCGCGGCAAGTTCGGCGGCACGATCATCGGCGCGTTCGTGATCGGGATCCTGTCGGACGGGCTCGTGATGATGGGCGTCAGTGCGTTCTGGCAGACCGTGATCAAGGGCGTCGTGATCGTCGCGGCAGTAGTCGTCGACCAGATCCAGCGGCGTGTGCAGCAGCGCTTCGCGTTGCAGAAGCAGGCGGCGACGGGGGCCTGAGCGATGAGCGCAGCGAGCATGCGGACCGTTTCCAACGGGGAGCAGACAGTGTTCAAAGGTGCGTTGATCGGCTGTGGGTTTTTCTCGCGAAATCATCTGCACGCGTGGCGCGAAATCGGGGAGGCGCGCATCGTCGCGCTGTGCGACGCGGACCAAACGCGGCTTCAGGCGGCCGGCCGCGAGTTCGGCATCGAGCGTCTTTACACCGATGCGGCCGCGATGCTGGCAGCAGAGCAGTTGGATTTCGTCGATATCGCAACCACGGTGGCGAGCCATAAAGCGCTTGTCGAACTCGCCGCGCGGGCAAAGCTCGCAGTGATCTGTCAGAAGCCATTCGCGCGCACGCTCGACGATGCCCGCGCGATGGTCGACGCGTGCAAAGAGGCGGGCGTAGCACTGATGGTTCACGAGAACTTCCGCTGGCAAAGCGCGATTCAGTCGGTCGGCGCGGCCTTGCAGCGCGGCGAGATCGGCAAGCCGTTCTGGGGACGCGTGTCGTTCCGCTCGGGATTCGACGTGTTCAGTGGCCAACCGTATCTGGCCGAAGGCGAGCGCTTTATCGTCGAGGATCTCGGCATTCATGTGCTCGATATCGCGCGGTTTCTGTTCGGCGACGTGAAGCGGCTCTATGCGAGCACATCGCGCGTGAATCCGGCGATCAGAGGCGAGGACGTCGCGACGATCATGCTGAGCCACGAGCAGGGCGTGACCAGTATCGTCGATTGCAGCTACGCGACACGGCTGCCGCGCGAGCTGTTTCCGCAAGCGCTGGTCGAAGTGGATGGTTCGGCGGGCACGCTACGTCTGTCCGCGGACTATCGGTTGCAGATTCATACCGCGGCAGGAACCGAAATGCGCGACGTGACACCGCCGACCCTTTCGTGGGCGAGCGCGCCGTGGGAGGCGATCCAGGGCAGCGTGGCGAGCATTCAATCGCACTGGATCGACTGCCTGCGCCGCGGTGTCGAGCCCGCGACCAGCGGGCGCGACAATCTCGCGACGCTCGCGCTCGTCGAGGCGACTTATGTTTCAGCGCGGCAAGGACGCGGCATCGAGATGACGGAGATGCTCGGCGCCGCTGCGAAGAAGGCGCAATGAGCGTGGACGTCGCGATAGCCCGCTATGGCACGACGCAGAGCAGGGAACAGGAGCGGTGTGTGCGGGCCGGCCCGTGGTCGGCGCTGCTGGTCGACGGTGCGTTGCGCGAAATCCGCTATTGCGATGTCGAAGTGATCCGCTCGGTCGCGTTGCTGGTTCGCGACAAGGACTGGGGCACCTGCCGTCCGAAACTGGAGGGCGTCGAACTCGACGAGGACGAGCACGGCTTTCGCATCGCTTATCGGGCGCAGTGTGCGAATCCCGATGGACAGGTGCTGAACTACGACCTGCGCATCGTCTGCTCGGCCGATGCCGCGCTGCGCTTCGATGCGTCCGTGACCGCCCAAAATGATTTTCTGACGGCCCGCTGCGGATTCTGCGTGCTGCATCCGATCGATGGTGTGGCAGGCGCGCCCGCACGCGTCGAGCATGGAGACGGAACGCAAGAGCAATCGGCATTTCCAGAGCTGATCGATCCGTGGCAGCCGTTCAAGGACATCTGCGCGATCGAACACGATCTCGCCTGCGGGCTCACGGTGCGCTGCGCATTCACCGGCGACGTGTTCGAGATGGAAGACCAGCGCAACTGGTCCGATGCGTCATTCAAGACTTATTCGCGGCCGCTCGCGTTGCCGTGGCCTTACACGCTCCGGGCAGGGGCCGTGGAGCGCCAGAGCGTGACGCTGAGTGTCGAAGCCTGCAGCGGGGCGGTCTCGGGCGGCGCAGGCGTGCCGTCGATCCCGGCGCAGGACGATACTGCGACGATCACACTCGACCTGACTCAGGAAACGAACGAAACGATGCCGGCCCTCGGCATCGCGATTGCCGCTAGCGAGATCGACGCAGCGCTTGCGCATCCCGGATTGCTTGCCGAGCTGGCCCCTCAGCAACTCACGTTGAGCTTCGATCCCGTGGCGGGACACGGCATGGCCGAACTGGAACGGTTCGCGGCATTGCAGCGGCGCACGGGTATCGCGGCCGTGCTCGAATACGCGCTGCCCGGCATCGATGAACCGCGGTGCGAACTCGACGCGCTGGCCGCGCTGATCGAGGCGGCAAAACTGCCTATCGACGGGATCATCGTCAGCCCCTCCGTGCACCGGCAGTCGAATCCGCCGGGCAGCATCAGCCCGCCGTGCCCGGCGCTCGACGACGTGTATCGCGCCGCGCGCGCCGCCTTTCCGGGACGGAGGATCGGCGGCGGGATGCTGAGCTATTTCACCGAGCTCAATCGTAAGCGCCCGTCGCTCGCGCGTGTCGATTGGGTCACGCATGCGACGTGTCCGATTGTCCACGCGGCCGACGATCGTAGCGTGATGCAGACGCTCGAAGCCATTCCACACATCACCCGATCATGTCGCTCGCTGGTCGGCGCGCAACCTTACTCGATCGGGCCGGTGTCGATCGGCATGCGCCAGAATCCGTACGGCTCGCGCGTGATGCCCAACCCGCACCGCGAACGGATTGCGATGGCCGGCCTCGATCCGCGGCAGACCTCGCTGTTCGGCGGCGCGTGGCTCGCGGGTTACGCGGCGGCGCTCGAAGGTGCGCAGATCGACACCTTGACGCTAGGTGCGTTGACGGGAGAGCGAGGTCTCGCAGACGTCAGCGATGGCGTGACGCGATATCCGATGTTTGCAGTGGCCCGCGTGCTCGCTGCCATGTCGGGGTCGGACAGGCTTCCTGTCGCCGTCGCAGCGGCGCAGCGGTCCGCGATCGCATGCATCGCCGCCCGCGACACGCAAGGGCGCATTCGAGTCGTGGTAGCCAATCTGACTGACCGCGCGCACACGGTGCGACTGACGCTTGTTGGGGGGACCGCATCTTTCCACGCGTCTATCCTTGATGAAGAGACGGTGCGAGACACGGACGTCATGCCGTGTCCCGCGCGGGCGGAGCTTATTCGCCTGGTGTTGCTGCGTCCGTATGCTTTGGTTATCGCGGTGGCTGTTTGACTTTCGTGCATTGACTCGACGTGATGACGGAAATTGCGCGGTAGCGCGTCAAACATGTAGCCGCCTTGGACAACAGCGCGCGCGTCGCTGATTGCGCTCAGCCGGTTATCCCTTCTTGCGATCGAAAAGCGACGATTTTTGTCGCTCAGCCAGAGTCAGATATCTGCGCTCGCGCGCATTTGCCGCTGCTCCAGCCGTAACTTTTCGATACAACTCCCTACGGTCTTGGGCGCCAATGTCGAACAAATGTCTTTCCGCTTCTCTCTAACTGATAGGAGGTGAAAGTGGTGTCGGTGTCGGCTTCAGTGGCCACGGCGAGCACGGTGGACATGGCGGCCACGGCAGGTAACTTTAGTAGCCCCGCGGTGAGATATTTGCCTGGAAGGTCATGCCGCACCTGCAGCATTCCGGCCGGAACAGGCATCGAACCGCACGTATTGAGCGCCTCCACTGTTGGACCGATGGAGAGGACGATGACTATGATCAGATGGACCCTGGCGGTTGGCCTGGTATGCGGATGCAGCCTGGCCGGTACGGGCAACGCGGGAACAAACGACCGGGCTTTAAAGCTGCTGCAGTTGCAAACCTTAAATCGTATAGCGTCGGAGAGCGCGCCGACGAAGAAGAACGCTTCGAGCGACAACAGTGCGCGCCAGGATCGTGGGGCAGGCCGTCCAGGGGGCCAGCCACAGCCAGACAATCGAGGCGCTTCCGGCAACGTGCCGGCGCGAAAGCCATAACGGATCGGCCGGGTACAGCGCTTGCTGCTGGTAGCGCACTCTGTCCGTGCTCCGCGAGGGATGAACAACCACGATGGTACGAGGATAGCTCCTTGCATAAGCTGACATTCCTCCGTTAAATCTTATGGAAATCTGAAGCACGACATCTACTACCTGGGAAAACGATAAGGACCGCTGTTTAACGAAATGCCTAAGCTATAGCAGCGTCCCTTTCTTCCGGCACGCGCTTGAGCCAGGTCTATTCCGACGACGATGATGGGAGGTGTACGATGCGGAGATACGTGTGGACGAATGCATTGGCGACTTCTGCGGCTATCGCGATTGCAGGTTGTGGTGGTGGGGATCATCTCAACACTAGCGGACCGCATCATGTATCGGACATCGCCATCCCAAACATCGCGGCAGGCGTCAACTTCTCATTCGATATCGGCACCGTTTCGGGTAGCCAATACTATTTCACCGACAGGAATAACGCATCTCTGGATCAAATCGACATACTGTCGAAGACCTTCGTCAAGTCCATCAAGGGAAGCGGCCCGCTCGCGTTCACGGGGCTTGGCCCGGGGCCGAATTCACAGGCCGGTCCGGACGGCGCGACCCCTGTCGGCGACCTCATCTACGTGGGCGACGTGAACTCCGTGAAGGTGGTCGATCCCGCTGCTGGCGTCGTGACAAGCAAAATCACGGTTAGCACGACGGGCCTGCGCGCGGATGAAGGTTGTCTGGATCCCACGCACGGCATCTTTATGATATCGAGCCCGGAAGAGACGCCGCCGTTCGCCACCTTCATCAACACGGCCACGCAGACCGTCGTCGCCAAAGTGACGTTCACCGACAGCGCAGGCAAGCCCACCGCGGGCCTCGAAGCCTGCCGGTACGATTCCGCCAGCGACAACTTCTATGTGAACGTCGACGGAAGCACGGCGAATCCTCATGGCGAACTGGTGAAATTGCCTGGGGCGTCCATTCGCGCGATACCGAAGGGTGGCACGCAGAACTACGCGACCCTTGCGGGCGTCGCGATGTACCCCGAAGGCAATTGTGATCCTACTGGGCTGGCACTCGGACCCGGAAACGATATCGCGGTCGGGTGCAGGGAAGGGACGACTGGCGCGCCCTTGCTCATGCAGATTTTTGACCGTTCGAACGGCGCGCTTCTGGCGTCCCTGAACGCAGGCGGCGGCGATCAACTCGAATATGATCCGTCCACCAATCGCTACTACAACGCAGCGAGCCGGTGGACGTCTTCTGGCAATGCGTCGACGAACGGCGCCTGCTCGACGGCATCTCCATGCACGCCTGTGTTGACTATCGTCGATGCCGGCAATCGCAGTGTCGTTACCCGCCTGAACGCGGGCAATAACGCGCATTCGGTTGCGATCGACCCGGCGAGCGGGCTCATCTTCGTTCCATACTCTTCAGCGACAGCGCCGGCGGGGTGTCCGAGTTGCGCGGCAAACGGGTTCGTCAACGGCGGGGTGTCGGTATTCGCCGCTAAGTGAGGCGCGGCACAACTTCGGGGTTCACTTGCGTGACATCTTGACGCGCATGTAATAGTAAGCTGGAAGGCGGCGCGCCGGCCTGGAGGTACGGGTCGCCGCCCAACCAGTCCCATCCGCACTCGTCGTATAAGGTCTCGAACCAGCCGGCGCACACGCGCCATTCCATCTCACATCATCCGACCTTAGCGGATCCCGCGTTTGATCAGTCGAGAGGACCGTATTCCAAACAATAAGGGCTTCCGCCCCTCTGCGCTGTCGAACTCAATCCTCACCGGCGTCATGGGAGCCCAAGCTATCGCTCTTCCCGATCAACTTTCTCGCGATGGTCTCCGCGCGCGTCATGTCATCGTCAGGCGCTGGTGCCGCGTTTGCATCCGCCCGCGCGGTGGCGCTGGTGCTTAGCGCTCCGTCGCGTTGATGCGTATCGACCGACACTGTCATCGAGAGGCCGACTCGCAACGGATGCGCGGCCAGTTCCTCGGGGTTCAGCGAAATGATGACGGGCACGCGCTGAACGACCTTGATCCAGTTGCCGGCCGCGTTCTGCGGCGGCAACATGGAAAAGGCGCTGCCGGTTCCCGGTGACAGTCCGCCAACCCGGCCATGAAATACCACGTTCGATCCGTAGAGGTCGGCGACCGCGGAAACTGGCTGGCCGATACGCAGGTTGCGGACTTGTCCTTCCTTGAAGTTGGCCTCGATCCACAACTGCTTGACGGGCACGACCGTCATCAGCTGTGCGCCGGCCGCAACCGGCTGGCCGATCTGCACCGAACGCAGGGCAACGGCGCCTTCGACCGGCGCAACGAGTGTCGTTCGCGCGTTTCGGACATACGCAAGCTCCACTTGCTGTACGGCCTGCATCACGGCCGGGTCGTCTTCGATTCGGCCCGAGCCGCTCGCGGCGAGTCCGCTGGCAAGCTGACTGCGGGCCGATGCAAGATTGGCCCGCGCAACTTTCACCGCTTCCTCGGCTCGTGCATACTCTTCCGCGGAGACCACTTCCACCGTTGCGCCCGAGCGCGCTTTCAGGCTCTGTTCGGCAAGCGCGAGCTCCGCGGCGCGCGCGTCGACGGCAGCCCGGTACATGGCGTTGGAGAATCTGGCGCTGCGCGCCTGCCTCACCGCGCGGATCAACTGTCCCTCGGCCTCTTGCAGCGCGATGCGCGCCTCGGTGTCGTCGAGCCGGACAAGTGGTTGACCGGCCTTGACGTACTGCGTATTGCCGACCAGCACTTCGCGCGCCGTGCCTGCAATCCGCGCGGCGATCGGCACCACGTTGCCGCTGACATACGCATTGTCCGTTTCCTCGACGTAACGCCCAGAGACGAACCAGTGCCCGCCCGCCGCAACCGCCGCCACCGACACGACGCCGAACAGCAGCGCGAGCCGGCGGTTCCGGCGGCTGACCTTCGTTGTATCGCGCTCCGTCATCGGCACGCGTTCGCCAAGCAGATTTTCTGTACTCATGAGGCCTGGCTGGAGGAGGGAAGGAAAGAAGAGCGGCTATCGCGGCGGCTATCGCCGATGTTTTCGTGCGACTCCTGATTCGCGTGGCTGCCCGGCGAAGCGGCCGAGGGGCTGCTTGCGGTCGCATCGAACCCACCGCCGAGCGCCCGGATCAACGCGATACGAGCGTCGCGTCGTTGCCCGTTGAGTTCGAGCAGACGCAACTGATCATCGAGCCGCATGTCACGCAGCGCCAGCACGTCCGCCTGCTGGACGAGGCCACGGCGTTGCCGTTCGGTGGCGACGGTGAGCATCCTGTCGCGCGCCGCGGCTATCTGTGTCTGCGCGTCGATGAGTGCGGTGACGTTGCGCATTGTCGCGATGGAACGGGCGACCTCGGCCAGCGCGCCGTCAAGCGTCTTGTTGTACAGCGCGATCATTTCGTCGGCTTGCGCGTAGTCGCCATGCAGTTGTGAGCGCAGCCGCGAGCGTTCGAAGACCGGCAACGAAACGGCAGGGCCCAATGCGAAGAAGAGCGACGCGCTCGAAAACAGCGAGCCGAGGCTAAGCGAGGCCAGGCCGCCCGCCGCCGACAGATTGATGTTCGGATAGAACGCCGCGCGCGTTGCCGCGATTTTTGCGGTCGCGGCCTGCACGCGCAACTTTGCGGCGACGACGTCCGGGCGCCGGCCGAGCAGGTCGAATGGCAGATTCGCGGGCACGGAGATAGTAGCGGCGTCGGCGTTGGCAAGCGTGGGGCGCCGCAATGCGAGGCCGCGTTCCGGTCCGTCGCCAGTCAGGACGCCGATCTGCAATTGCGTTTGCGTGATCGCGTCGTCGGTCGTCTGCAATTGCATGCGCAGCGTGGCCTGCTCGATACGTGCCTGCTGCGCGGCGTAGGTGCTGTCGATTCCCCTTGCCTCGCGCGTGCGCCGGATCTCATCGAGTTGGTCCGCTTGTTGCCGCTTCGCCGCAATCAGATCCCGCTTTGCGTATTCGTCGGCAAAACGGCCGTATAGCGTGACCAGCGACGTGGTGATGATCAGGCGGGCCTGCTGTTCTTCGACATGCGCAGCGTCGCGTGCGGACACGAGCTCCTGGGTCACGGCACGGTTCCTGCCCCACAGATCCAGGTCGTAGTTCGCACCGGCGATAACGCTCGCGGGCGAGACCCACGGATCGCTGAAGAGATTGATGGGAACCGTGGTGCCCGCCACATTCACGTCCGCCGCGCCGTTGATGGCGGGCATGCGCGCTTTGTATGCCGCGGCCGCGACGCCGCCCGTGAGTCCCGTGCCCGAAGCGAACTGGTCGAGTTGCGATTGCGCCTCGGCCAGACGCGCGCCGACGGCCTGGATATCCGGATTGCCCGCGCATGCCTCGGCGATCAATGCATCGAGCTGCTTGTCGTGAAACGACTCGAACCATTGCGCTTGCGGCCATGCGTCGTTCGTGGCCTTCGCATCTTGCCTGATCCGCGCGAGCGCCTCGGGGCCCGGCGAATGCATCGCAAGCGGATGGTAAGGGCTGTTGTCCGCGCAACCCGCGACTGCGCACAGCGCGCATAGCGAAGCGGTGGACACGAACGCCGTCCATAAGCGCTTTGGTGCGAAGCCGATGCGGCAAGAATCGGTCGTCATCGGTCAGCCGTGTCGGAGGCGCGCCGCAAGCCGCGGGCGCGCCGTTTCGAGCGGACCGAGCCGGCCGAGAAGGCCGTCGACGATCCCGCAACCGATACTGGAGAGTTTCGCCAGCTTGCCGGACTCGAACAGCAGCACCTGGAAGACTTGCAGCAGCGTGATGAAATTGGGCACGAGCGCGACCGGCAGGGACGGGACATATTGAACGCACAGGTGCATGCCGTTACGCGCCATGTAATAGCGTCGAAAAGCCGGGTGATTCATCGACGTGATGCGCACCGGGCCGAGACGATGTTGCCGTTTGTGGCCGATGCGATGTAACAGCGTGAGTCGCGGCTCGACATAGAACTGGACGCCGCGCAGCAGTGCGCGCAATGAATATTCGGTGTCGACGTGATCGATGAACAGCGCTTCCGCGAACGCACCGAGGCGCTCGTACGCGAGGCGCGAGATCACGCAACCGGAGGACAGCAGAAAGGAGCACGGCTGCAAGGATGCGTCCGCTTCGAACACCAGCGTGCGGATCGAAAAGCCGTTGCTAACCATCTGCGGCAGGAAGTGCCTGACGTTCTCGTCGTAAATGCGCGGTCCGATCGCGAAAGCTCGTGGGCCGAGCGCCTTGCATGACTCGAGCATCAACCGGAAGTAATCGGTGCTCACCTGCGAATCCTGATCCAATAGCGCGACGGCGCCGAGGCCGCGTTCGAACATCCGCGCAAGGCCCCGGTTATAAGCACCGGCAATGCCGCCACGATTCGCGTTGCACAGATACTCCGCGCCGTGCGCGTTCAGCGCATCAGCCAACGCGCCGGAGGCCGCCGGCGAATTATCGACGACCAGCAACGGCGTGCCGTGCGCGCAGAGTTCCAGCAGATGAGTCAGGTGCTCGGAAGTTGGGCGGTACAACACCACCAGCGCGCCGAGCAGCGGCACTGCGTAACCGGCGCTGGCCGCAGCGCCGGAAGAGGAGATCGTCTGGCTCATGATCGTCACCCTGTCAGGAGTATTAATGTCCGACGCGCTGGGCCGATACGCCGCGCCAGGGTTTGGTGGCCCACATCAGCGCCGCGAGCGCGAGGCACACGAGGCTCGCCACGTAAAACAGGTCGTTGGTCGCCATCATGTACGCCTGTTGCTGAACGACATCGCGGATGGCCGCTAATGGGTTGGCGCCGAATCCGAGCGTTTGCAGCGACCGCGTGAAAAGGCCGGTGCCCTCGGATGCCTGCGTGACAGATTGCGCGAGTGTGCCGTAGTGATGTGCCGCGCGGTTGTCCCACCAGGTCACGCTGAGGGCGGTGCCGAGCGCGGCGGACAGCGTGCGCAGGAAGTTCGACAGGCCCGATGCGGCAGCGAGCTTCTCGTTGGGAATGCGCGACAGAATCGCTGCGCTCAGCGGAATGAAAAAGCAAGGCAGGCCGATACCTTGAATAAACGTCGGCGTGACGATTTGCCAGAAGGACATCGTCAGCGTGAAGTGCGCGTCCCATGCCAGCACCGCGAAAAACACGAGAAAGCCGAACGATGTCACGACGCGGGCATCGAACCGGTCCAGAAAAATCCCTATCAGCATGGAAAAGACGAGGGCGAGGATGCCGAGCGGCGCAACGCTCAGTCCGGCCTGAAACGCGGAGTAGCCCATCACGGTTTGCAGCCACAGCGGAAAGATGACGCCGATCACCGAAAAGCTCACCATCCCGAGGCAAATGATCGCGACGCCGAAAGAGAAAGTGCGGTCGCGAAACAGGTCGAGGTCGATGACGGGAAAAGGTTCAGCCGACTCCCAGATCAACAGGCAAACCAGCGCGAGCGCGGCCGTCAACGACAGCGCAACGATCAGCGGCGAGTCGAACCAGCCGTGGTCGCGCCCGAGGTCGAGCACAGCCTGTAGTGCGCCCACGCCGACGACGAGCAGCACGATACCCATCATGTCGATCGGCGGCTGCCGGATATCCGGACGCTCGCGCGGCAATAGCGCGGCGCAGGCCGCGAAGGCGAACAGGCCGATCGGCAGATTGATGAAGAAGATCCACGGCCAGGAGAATTGATCGATGATCCAGCCACCGAGCACCGGACCGAAGATCGGCGCGAGCAGAACCGTCATTGCCCACAGTGCAAGCGCGAGCACCCGCTTTTGCGGCGGAAACGAGCGCAACAGGATGGCCTGCGACAGCGGCACCATCGGACCTGAACAGAGTCCCTGCATGGCGCGGCATAGAACGAGCAGTTCCAGGTTGCCGGCGATGCCGCACAGCAGCGACGTCAGCGTGAACAGCAGCACTGACCAGACGAAAAGGCGTGCTTCGCCAATCCTCTGTGACAGCCATCCCGTCAGCGGAACCGCGATAGCCGCCGCGACCGAATAGGAACTGATGACCCACGTCGCCTGGGAATTCGACACGGCGAGGCTCCCGGCGATGGACGGCACGGCGACGTTCGTGACCGTCGAGTCGAGCACCTCGATGAAGGTGGCGAGCGAGAGCGCGAAGGTCAGCAACGCGAGCCACGCGCCGCGCAGTGGCGGCGCGTCGCGGCCGCCGACGTCCTGTATGACCATGCCGCTTGAAGTACTCATGTGGACGATATTTCCCGAAGCCGTTCAGGCGACCGAACGGATGCTGAGGTCGCCGCGCTGATCTGCGCAGCGTTCGATATATCGCGCGGCCGCCTCGCAGGCGTCGGGCGCCGCATCGATGAGCCGTTTGACGATCGAGCAACGGGCTGTCACGAGCTTGTCCGTGGTGACGCGCACGAGTGCCGAGGCCTGTGCCTTGCCGCTTGCGGGACTGTCGATGCGAAGGCCGCAGCCGCTTTTCGCCACGCGCTGCGCATTGTCGAACTGGTCGTGCGCGAACGGGGTGACGACCTGTGGAATGCCTGCCGCGTATGCGAGTGCCGCCGTGCCGATGCCGCCGTGATGGACCATGGCTGCGCAGTGCGGCAGCAGCATTCCCAAGGGTACGAAGTCGCGCACCAGCACGTCGCGGCGCGCGAGCGCCCGCGCTGCGGCGGTGCCGGCGAGCACGATCGCGCGGGCACCCGTGCGGCGCACGGCTTCGTCGACGGCGCTCAAATAGATCCGCTCGTCGATCAGCGAGGAGCCTGGCGTGAACACGACCGGACGTTCGCCCGACGCGACGAAGGCGCGCAGTTCGTCGTCGAAGGCGTTCGGCGCTACATCGTTGAAGAGGGGAAAGCCCGCCATGAAATGATTGCGCGGCCAGTCGGGTTGAGCAGGGGCAAACCAGTCCGGGAACAGACACAGCACGCCGTCGGGCGAGTGCAGCCACTCACCGAGTATGCGGTTCGCGGGCGCAAGCCCAAGCTTTTCCCGGACGTCGTTCAGAGCAGGTCCGCACGCCTTGTCGAGCACGCCTTTTTCGATCATTTCCATGCACTTTGCCCTGACGGGTAGCGGCAGCCACATCGGCACGGTCAGACGCTTGTGCGTGGGAGGAGCGCTTGCGGAAAGCAGCGTCGAAGGCGACACCTGGACCGATACGTAGGGCGTGCCATGAACCTCTTGCATCAGACGCGCGGCGAACGCCCACAGCGAGCCGACCAGTATGGTGTCGGAGGTCGCTATCGCGGCGAGCGCATCGAAGTGAGGACGGATGGTCGGCGCGATGACGGTCCATAGCGTGCGAAACGAGGTCCGCGGATTCCACAGCGCCGGGCTTGCAATCGCCCGCGCATACTCGTCCCACGTTCCGATCGGCACGAACGCGAAGCCGTGTTGTGCCGCGAGCGCGGCGAACTGCGGATGCGTGCAGAACACGATCCGATGTCCGCGTTCTGCCAGCGTTCGCGCAATGCCGATGAACGGATGAACGTCGCCTGCCGAGCCGATTGCAGTAATGACGATTTGTGCCATGGTTTGCTCGCGGCTCCTCAATAGAGCCACGGCACGAGCGCCCGTACCTCCTCGCGATAGGCACGGTACGGCGTACCGAAATGCTCGGATAACCACTGTTCCTCGACGCGCACCTTATACGCGAGCGAAGCGAAGATCAGTATGAAGCCGATCACGCCGCGCCATTGTTCGTTGACGAGCGCGGCGCCGGCAATCGCCAGCAGGCAACCTGAGTAGATCGGATGACGCACGAGCGCGTAAGGGCCACTGCGGACGAGTTCGTGGTCGGCTTTCAGCGTGACCGACACGCTCCAGTTAGGCCCGAGATGGCGACGGCCCCACACCGAGAAAGCGAGACCGGCCACGACGATCGCGAGGCCGATCCATTGCTGCAAATCGAATTGAGCAGCCGCCGGACTCGAGACGGTGATGCCGTCCGGCAACACAACCAGCGCGCAGCCGACGATCAGCGGGATCGACTGAAGCGTGCGTGAAAGTCGATCCTCGCGTCTTAGGGTTTTCTTCACACCGGACGATGCTTTCATCCAGTAGGCGACCCAGACGGCCCATGGGCCGAGAACGGCAAGCGTGTGATAGATCGTCATTTTCCGCTCCCGAATTCGACGTTCAGTCCCGAGTGAGCAAACGTTTGCGCTTCTGCCGCGGACGACAGCGCGTCGAGCCGTGAACGATCGAACTCCTGGTTGACGCCGAAGAAGCCGAGAATCTCTTCGCGCATCGTGGCGGCCTGCGCCCGTCCTTCGAGTTCAAGGAAATGCCCGGTGTTCGGTGCGGTCGCGAAATGCGCGTGACGGACATAGCGCGCCATGGTGCGAATGTCGTGCGCAGTGGTGTATTCGTCGAGCTCGCCGTTGATGAACTTGACCCGGCAGCGAATGTTCGCCAACTGATCCAGATAGGTTTCGGGCCTTAACGTCAGTATCTGCTCGACGTGAAAGGCGACCTGGCTTTGCTCTTCCTTCGGCAGGCTCGTCAGATAGCGGTAATTCAGGAGTTTCAGTATGCGCGGCAGATGTTTGCCCACGGTGTCGTTCAGCAGTTGCGCGGCTTGCAGATTCTCGCCCGTATCGAGCAGATGCCTCGCTTGCGTCACATAGGCGACCATCGCATCGTTGAGAAACGGTGAGAAGGAGCCGATTACCGCCCGCTCGATAGAAGCAGGCTGCCGCGCCAGCGCGAGCAATGACGCGAGTCCTCCCCATGACACGGAATACAGGAAGCGGGGTTCGAAGTGTTGAATCAGGCGCAGCAGGATTTCGACTTCGTCCTCTTTCGTCAGGAGGGATCCGGCCCGATTGTGCTGCTTTGATTGCCCCGCATACGGCAGGTCGAAGCAAATGACGTTGTATCGCTCACCGAGATACCTGATTGTCTGTCCGAACGATGCCGTTGTTGCTAAAGCACCATTGACCAATATTACGGTTTTACGACCGACTTCAAAAATGTGCGATTCGACTTGTACTTTAAGCGAGTTGGGTAAGCGAAAGATAATTTTCTCGACAGACATAGGTCCCCCTGCATTTGAAAATGCATGACGAATTGACGTTTATATGACGGCGACAATGCGGCAGATACGACAGGACACCGCCAGCTAAGCTGCTGAAATAAATCGCATTTAACGGTGGTTCGGCGCAATGTCCGGCGAATTGATATTGTCTTAACAAATGTGAAAAATCAAGCGTGTTTTTTCTGATTTTTTAACAAGCAAATTGAGTAAAAAATACTGCTTCATGCTTAATGGATTATTCTTCCACTTATCGCCGATAAGCACCATTAGCATGAAAACTCACGGCATCAGAAAAGCAAGGTCGGCCGCAGCGTACGCATCGACTCCATTCACGAGGCGCGAATGTCTGGAAACCAACCCCTGGGCTTCTCATCACCCTCTGCGCGAGCAGATCAATCTGAAGCACCGGCTGGTGCGTCTGGCCGATCTGATCAACTGGGATCGGCTGAGTGTGTCGATGAGCGAAAGATTCGTGTCGCGCAAGGGTCGAAGGCAGCGGCACGGCATGGCCTGAAGCTGCGGCAGAACTACAACCGAGAGGCGCCGCGTCTGGGGCTGCAGATTGGCCGCTACGCTCACGCGAAGCAGTACAAACGCATGAGGAAAGCGTTGCGCACGCTACGCTCGCGCGTTGGGCGGGTGATGCGTGACGTGGAGCGACGGTCGCCCAGGTGGCAGAGTCAGGCCGTGCTGCATTAACGGAGTTGATTGGATGCACGAAGCGCATCCTGGCGCAGAAGCCGAAAGACAGGAACAAGCTTTACGCGCTGCATGCGCCGGAAGTCGAGTGTCTGGCCACGGGCAAAGCCCGCACACCCTACGAATTCGGCGTGAAGGTGTCGATCGCGACGACCCACAAAGACAGACTGGTGGTTGGTATGCGCTCGATGCCGGGCAATCCGTACGACGGTCACACGCTGGCTGAAGCGCTGGAACAGGGCGAGATCCTGAGTGACGCGAAGCCCGAGGTGGCAATCGTGGATCGTGGTTACAAGGGTGTCACTGTCGACGGCGTGAAGATCTACCACCAGGCTTGCGCCGGGGTATCACACGCGGACTACGCGCAATGAACAATCGACGCGGCGCAATCGAGCCGGCCATCGGTCACATGAAGACAGACGGAAAACTTGATCGCAACTGGCTCAAAGGCGCGCTCGGCGCCCGTTCAACTGCTGCATTGCCGCTGATGTGCCGGCGTGACGCCGGCGGCACGTGAAGCGAATTGTTCAGGGGCGACCAAATAGTCGCCCGTATTACCTCGTCCAAACCACCAAGCAACGAACCGACGTCAACAAGGCAAAGAGAACAGAGCGCCATAGCCGGCGCTCCGTTCATTCATGAGTTACAGCAGGCAGGCTTACTTGATCGCAGTCAGATAAGAGCCCGACAGGAAGCGTTGCGAACGCGGAATGCTCGCCGTGTAGGCTTGAATCGCGGCTGCCAGCTGCGGACGAATCAGGTTGCGGTTGTAGTCGTAGATCGAATAGCCGTCGCCTTCGCCATTGCTCGGATCGCCGTTACGCACGACATACCAGAACGCCTTTGCCACCGAACCGTTGTTCATCAGGACCTTCAACTGGTTGAATGCGGCCGTTTGTCCAGCGTCCGTACCGCTGGTGCCATTGTTGGTCTCGGTCAGCCAGATCGGCTTTGCGCCACTGCTGGAGAGGTTGGCCACCGTGGTCATGAATGCCTGCACCAGCATGTCGTAGTCGGCGCTGCTGAAGTACGGGTGAACGTCGACGACGTCGATCGTGGTGTTCAACGGGCTGGTAGCACTCTTCGTGTTGTTACCCATCGCCTTGATGTAGTCGGTCGCCTGGATCAGCTCGTTTCCTGCGGGCGGTTTCCAGCCGTTATTCGGGTACGCCGAGTTGTAGAAGTACGAGATGCCCTGAGTGTGCAGAACCGTTTTGTAGCCCGACTGGCTTTTCGTGTTCAGGATCTGCCTGGTTTCCGAATAGAGCGTCTTGCTGCGATTCAGAATGTATCCGGAGATACCGTTCGGATCGCCGTAAGACGGGTCCGAAGCGGAGAACGACCAGTTGGTCTCATTGAACAGTTCGATGTCAGCCGTAAAGGGCAGAACGACGTCCATGAGCGAGCCGAGATACTTCGTGAACGTCGCGTCGCAGAAGTCGAGTCGCGGTGACGATGCGCTCGGCGGATTCCGGGTGGCCGAGCATTGGTATGCGCTAGACGGCGCGTACATGCCCACCTGGAAAAGAATCTTCATGCCGCGCGTGCGTGCGGCGTTCAGAAGCGACTTCAGGAAAGCCACTTTGTTGGGGTCCAGCGTGCTGCCGTCGGCCAGCGTCATGAAGTCCCACGAAGCGCCGAGGCGAACCGTACCGACGCCCAATCCGGCAATCAGATCCAGGTCCTTTGAGCATTCGCTGAGCGCCGTCTGATTCGCACTCCAGAGATTGCAGTTCACGTCCATTGCAAAACGGTCGTTTCCGCTTCCGGTGGGCGGCGGCTGCAGCGCTGCTAGTTGCTGGGCCGAACTTGTCTGGGAGAACGCTGACATCGATTGCCCGCACAACAGGGCTAAAACGGCGAATAAGGAGAAGAGTCTTAGTTTCATGGCTTAGCTATAAGTTGCTACTGACTGGGGATGGTCCGAGAACGTTGAAGTTACGTGTGCCGATGAACATCAGTTGCTGAAGCGATGGCATTCGTAACGCAGATATGTCAAACGTGATATCAACTGTCGTTGACATCACGATTGCGATTGGTCTTGCACTGCATATGCAGGCGTCGTATGCATCGTCGCGAAACCGATTCAGTCGCCTTGTCCCGCCCGTTGCACCACGGCGCGGCTATAAGGCTGACCGTTCGCTTGAACCGGCGGCGAACCATTGTCGGTAGGCACTACGCCGTTGCTATACGCATCCGTAGCTGCGTTCGCGACTGCGTCGGCTGAAGGGGAGTTGGCGGTCACGGACGACGTGCTGCCATCATCGGTTGTTTCACCGCCACAACCTGCAAGCATTAGCACTCCTGCGCTAACTGCAAGCGCTGCGGCAGTCTTTGCAACCTGAGGGAACTGACGAAATGACGTTTCGAGTCTTGGAGGGAGTCTGCTGAAAAAGGACATCTGTCTGTGAAAGCCGATGGAACCTGGCCGCTAAAAACGAACAAGTTTCGCGTGATAAGGACGTCGCCACGAAATAACTACGCAACAACACGAAGTAGAACGAATTAATGGTCCGGTCTTGTCAAGAGCGCCTGTTGCCGGGCCGGGCACTAATCGCGTTTAATCCTCATATTTAACGCGATGTACCAGAAATCCGCTTTCATCATTTGAATCGGGAGATTCGCTAATTAGTCGCAAATTGCGAAGTTTCGCCGATCAGAAACAAAATCCACAAAGGTTTTCCCTGAGTGATCTGAGGAATACGAATGATACAGAGCTGAAACAAATCTTGCGACATTGGGCGTAACTAAGCGTAACGATGAGATTTGTGATAAGGGAGCCTACCGGTAATGTGTCGCGACTCCCTTCCTAGCCTTGCCCAGAGGCCTTCCGAGGCTGTAGTTCTGAATTCACAAAACAGCAAAATAACCGTTACAAAGTTGTTACGTGGCGCGTTTAGACAGGTCGAGCGCTTATTTCCTGCCAATGTATCGTTCTTGGCGGATGGCTGAGGACGTAATTAAATGCTTTAGTATGGTTTTAAAGAGAAAGGCCGTGCTATCGAGGCATTTATGTGCGCCGCACCGGTCGCATCAAATAAATCGCGGAATGCGAATTTTGCCACGGTTCGCTTTTGCGCTTTAGAACAAGGAGACGGCCGGGAGCTAGAGTCGCGGAACCTGCATATCATCGCCAGCGAAACACGGAACGCGTGCATTTCGTGGAACCGATGCGCAGGAGGCCGTCGCGACCAAGATTTTCGACTACACCATCACGAGTCTCGACTGGGCGCGCAAGAAGCTCGATTTCGAAGCGATCAGGCGGGCCATCGATCTGCTTGCAGCCGCCTCGCGAATTGAGTTTTTCGGCTTTGGCGTATCGGGCATCGTCGCGCTCGACGCCCAGCAGAAGTTTCCGCTCTTCGGCGTGCCGTGCATCGCGCATCAGGATTCGCATCAGCAGTTCATCTCCGCTTCGATGCTCAAGCCCCGTTGACGCCGTGGTCGCCATTTCGAATACGGGCGCGACCCGGTCGCTGATCGAGGTGGTGCGCACCGCGAAGGAGCGGGCCGCGTGCGTGGTCCTCATCACGGGCACGCACGGGCCGCTCCGTTACTGCGACGTGGCGGTCGTGACCGAAACGCTCGAGAACACGGACGTCTATACGCCCATCACATCGCGGCTCGCGGCGCTCGTGATCGTCGACATTCTCTCGACGAGTGTCGCGCTAAGGAAGGGCGAGTCTCACGTGCGCGATGTGCAGGGACATGAAGCGCCACCTGGCCGATATGTGCACGTCAGGCGTGATCTAAGCGCGGGGTTCGCCTGCGCGTTCAGGCTGTCCTAAGCCGACCGTTGGCGCCGGCGAGCTTGCTGTCGCTGAGCGGGCGCCAACGGGTTCTCTGGTGTCAGTCAAATCCCTCGCGATCGAAGGTGTGTGGTCTCCCGATTCGAAGCCATTCTCAACCGTCAATCTGGCGCACTCGCTAGCAATACGCCACCTGCGGCCCCGTTCGACCGCCTTAACGAAACACTCGACCCCGCGGCGCTTGAATTCAATAGTCCAAGTACTTACCCCTGAAATACCAGGGTCGCTGCCGCAGGAAATGCGCAGCGCTTTCTCAACGTTAGAGGGATACGAAAATGAAACTGACGACCAAGACCATCATCGTCGCCGCAACCGTCATGATTCCGGCACTCGCGTCCGCCGAAACGAATGGGCCGCTCGCGCGCGCGCAGGTTCGCGCACAACTCGTCGAGCTCGAACAGGCTGGCTACAATCCCGGCGCTGATTGCCCGGCCAATTGTCCGGAGAGTCTCCAGCACGCGGAGGCCGTTGTCGCGCAACAACAGGCCAACGCAAACGCAGCTTACGGTCCGGCTTTCAGCGGCACCGTGCAAGCCGGCAAACGAGTCGGTCACAGTTGGATCGGCCCGCGAAGAAGCCGTACCGGCCGATCCCTGTGCCGGCACGGGGCAACCGTCCTTTAACCAACCAGTCAAGCACCAGGCAAAATTTCTCAATAGACCGGTGGCCACGCGATAGTAAGAATCCCGCTGCATTATAAGAAAAACCAGCGAGACAACTCAATCCACCACCGGTGGCGAGATCGTCGAAGCCTGTGACGGAAAGTTGCCCGGGAATGGCGATACCCAACTCTTCCGCTTCCCGCAGAACGCCAAGCGCAATATGATCGTTGCCGCAGATGATCGCTGTCGGACGCGGCCCCGGCTGTTGCCAGAGCGAGCGCAACGCGCGCCGGCCAAAATCGAGCGTGGATTCACCTTCGACGAGATGCTCCGGCCGCACCGCGAGGCCATGACGCTCGAGCGCGATGCGGATGCCCGCGAGCCGCGCCTGCACACGGTCGTTGTCGCGCGTCGGTTGGATGCAGACTGCGAACGGGGAAACTCCCTAAACGATTCATCGGACCGGCGATCGCGCTCCGCTCGCCCGCAGGATCATGCTCACCACTTCTTCCGTCGTAGCCTCGAAGCGCTTCGTCGAGAGCGCGCGTTTGCCCGAGAGTGCGCATATTTGAGCCTCGAAATCCGCGTAGTGCTGCGTGGTCGCCCAGATCATGAAGAGGAGCGTCCGAGGGTCGACGGGCGCGAGCAACCCTTTGGCTATCCATCGCTCGATCAGCTTCACGCGTGTGTCCATCCACGGCTTCACGCGTTCGAGCAGGATCTCTTGCATGTGCAGCGCCCCGCTGATTATTTCGTTGGCCCACACCTTCGAGCCAAGTGGGCGGCGCCGTGACAGGGCCATCTTGGCGCGCACGTAGCCGCCAATCGCCTCGACCGGATCGTCGCTTGCATCGAACAGGTTGGCGGCGGCGTTCCATTCCTCGAACACATCGTCGAGTACGCGCCAGTACAGCGCCAGCTTGGTCGGGAAATAGTAGTGCAGATTCGCCTTCGGTAAGCCCGCGCGCTCTGCGATCAGCGCCGTGCTCGCGCCTTCGAATCCGCGTTCGGCGAACACGGCTTCGGCACAGGCGAGTAGATGGGATTCATTCGACGCACGAATGGAGGCTTTGCGCCGATGTGGCTTGTGCGATGTGTCGGCGGCTCGTTGCGCCTGCGCGGTGCCGCGCGTCGCGAGGGGCGCGGCTCGCGTGGTGGGTTCGTCGTCGCGCATGTTCGGTCCATTCGGAAGAGAAAAGGAGCGCGGCGGCCGCGCGCATGCCGGAACCATTGTAGCCACGATGCAAGTGCGCCGCGAATTCACCGACATCCGGACAAACGCGCAGCACGGACGCCTTGTTTTTTTCACGCACTGCAGCATCAATGGCACGCTTCTCGCTGGTAACTCCGCATTGAATTCGCGAGGTTTCTCGTCTAAAACCTGTCCAATCGGACAGGATTCGAAGGGCTGGGTTTCAGGGGCCGCGCAGTGCCATCGAGACGTGCACCGTCGTGATTCTTCGCGCCCCACACGGTGGCATGCATGCACGTTTGACAAGCACGGACAGGAGAACACGCATGAACGCAGTAAGCGAAGCCGCGCTGACGACCGCGATCCACGTGAACGGTCAGCGATTGTGGGACAGCCTGATGGAGATGGCCAGGATTGGCGCCACGCCCAAAGGCGGCGTGTGCCGTCTTGCGCTGACCGACCTCGACAAGCAGGGCCGCGATCTCATCGTGCAATGGGCGAAAGAGGCGCGCTGCACGATCACGGTCGATCAGATGGGCAACGTGTTCATGCGCCGCGCGGGGCGCAACAACGACCTGCCGCCCGTGATGACCGGCTCGCACGCCGACTCGCAGCCAACGGGTGGGCGCTTCGACGGTATCTATGGGGTGCTAGGCGGCCTCGAAGTGATTCGCTCGCTCAATGATTACGGCATCGAAACCGAGCGCCCTGTTGAAACGGTGATCTGGACCAACGAAGAAGGCTCGCGCTTCGCGCCGGCGATGGTCGCCTCGGGCGTATTTGCGGGTGTGTTTGCGCTCGAGTACGGGCTGTCTCGCAAGGACGTCGACGGCAAGACCATCGGCGAGGAATTGCAGCGCATCGGCTACGCGGGCGCGTTGCCGTGCGGCGGCCGCAAGATTCACGCGGCGTTCGAACTGCACATCGAACAGGGGCCAATACTCGAGGCCGAAAACAGGACGATCGGCGTGGTCACCGACGCGCAAGGTCAGCGCTGGTACGAAGTCGTGCTCACGGGTCAGGAGGCGCACGCGGGGCCTACGCCCATGCCGCGCCGCCGCGATGCGCTGCTGGGCGCCTCGCGCGTCGTGCAGCTCGTCAACGAAATCGGCCTGCGTCATGCGCCGCTCGCGTGCGCGACGGTCGGCATGATGCAGGTGCATCCGAACTCGCGCAACGTGATTCCGGGCCGCGTGTTCTTCACCATCGATTTTCGCCATCCGCAGGACGAGGTGCTGGCGCAGATGAACGCCGAGCTGCGCGAAGGCATCGAGAAGATCGCGGAACAGGGCAAGCTCGAAGCCGACGTCGAGCAGATTTTCTACTACGCGCCCGTGCCGTTCGACGAGGCGTGCGTGAAGTCCGTGCGCGCGGCGGCCGAGCGCTTCGGCTATTCGAATCGCGACATCGTTTCGGGCGCAGGTCACGACGCGTGCTATCTCGCGACGGTCGCGCCGACCTCGATGGTGTTCGTACCGTGCATCGACGGCATCAGCCACAACGAAGTCGAGGACGCGACGATCGAATGGATCGAAGCCGGCGCGAACGTGTTGCTGCACGCCATGCTCGAACGCGCGAGCGAGCCCGGCTGACGCAATTTCGATCGAACGCAAGCGGTCTCAGCGCCGCGCCGTCTTTCCAACGATTCCCCACGTACCGGCCGCGCACGTCACGCACACGGCCGGCGGACCCGTGTTTTGCCTCGCAAGGAGCATCCGGATGTCCCAGACCACCTCGAATGCCGCCAACGGCATCGCGCCAGGCCGTCTCAGTGCCGAGCAACTCGGCTGCAATTTCGCCGACGTCGCGCCGCCGCTTTCCGCGAATGCGGCCGTGATCGCCGCCGACCGCTGTCATTACTGTTACGACGCGCCTTGCGTGAACGCGTGCCCCACGGGCATCGACATTCCCGGTTTCATCCGCAAGATCGGCAACGGCAATCTCAAGGGCGCGGCGCGCGATATCCTCAGCGCGAACCCGCTGGGCGGCATGTGCGCACGCGTGTGCCCGACCGAGATTCTCTGCGAAGGCGCCTGCGTGAGAAATCATCAGGATGGCGAGCCCGTTAAGATCGGCGCGCTGCAACGTCATGCCACCGACTTCCAGATGGCGCGCGAAGCCGCCGGTGCCCCCGCGCTGTTCACGCGGGCCAGCGAAACAGGCCGTCGTGTTGCCGTGGCCGGAGCGGGTCCCGCGGGTCTCGCTTGCGCGCACACGCTCGCGCTTGCCGGGCATCGCGTGTGCGTATTCGACGCGCGCGAACAGCCGGGCGGCCTGAACGAGTACGGCATAGCCGCGTACAAGACTGTCGACGGCTACGCGCAGCGCGAAGTGCAGTGGCTTCTTTCCGTTGGCGGGATAGAACTGCGCCAAGGCCAGCGACTGGGGCATGACGTGATGCTAGCGGAGCTACGCGCGGCGTATGACGCAGTGTTCATCGGCGTTGGCCTCGGCGGCACACGTTCGCTGTCCATCGAAGGCGAACTGCTCGACGGCGTGCTCGATGCGGTGGATTTCATCGCGCGCGTGCGCGAAGCCGACGATCTTTCCAACCTGCCCGTGGGCCGCAACGTGGTGGTGCTCGGAGGCGGCAATACGGCAATCGACGCAGCCGTGCAAAGCCGCAAGTTGGGCGCGCAGCAGGTGACGCTCGCCTACCGTCGCGGCGCGGCACAGATGAGCGCCACCTGGGCCGAAAAAGAATTCGCGCGCAGCCAGGGTGTGGTGTTTGCCGAGTGGATGAAGCCGCTGCGAATCGTCGGCGACACGCAGTTGCGGGCCGTGGAGTTCGAGCGCACCGAGCTCGATATGAGCGGCGCATTGCGCGGCACTAGGGAGATCGTGCGCGTGGAGGCCGATATGGTGCTGAAGGCAATTGGCCAAACGCTGTTGCCCGAAGGCCTCGACGGGTTGCTACTCACCGAGGAAGGCGGGCGTGTCGCGGTGGATGCGAACGGCGCCACGTCCCTTGCGGGCGTTTTCGCAGGCGGCGACTGTGCCGGCCACGGCGCCACCGATCTGACCGTCCAGGCCGTGCAGGACGGCAAGCTCGCCGCGCACGCTATCGACCGCTTTCTTGCGAATCAGTCTGCCAGGGCCGCCTGAGCTGCTCGATAGCCACACCGAATCCAGATAAAACCAGGGAGTCGCATCATGGCCGACTTGCGCTGCACGATTGCCGGCGTTCAATCGCCTAATCCGTTCTGGCTCGCTTCCGCGCCGCCCACCGACAAGGCCTACAACGTCAACCGTGCCTTCGAGGCGGGTTGGGGCGGCGTGGTCTGGAAAACGCTCGGGCTCGACCCGCACGTGGTGAACGTAAGCTCGCGCTATGGCGCCACCACCTGGCGCGGCCAGCGCATGGCGGGTCTGAACAACATCGAGCTCATCACCGACCGGCCGCTCGACGTGAACCTGAAGGAAATCGCACAGGTGAAGCGGGACTGGCCCGACCGGGCGCTCGTCGTCTCGCTGATGGTCCCTTGCAACGAGCATGACTGGAAGTGGATTCTGCCTCAGGTGGCAGACACTGGCGCGGACGCCGTGGAACTGAACTTCGGCTGTCCGCACGGCATGAGCGAGCGCGGCATGGGCGCAGCGGTGGGTCAGGTGCCCGAGTACATCGAAATGGTCACCCGCTGGGTGAAAGAAGGCACGCGGCTGCCTTGCCTCGTGAAGCTCACACCGAACGTCACCGACATTCGTCACGGCGCACGCGCGGCGATGAAGGGTGGTGCGGACGGCGTCTCGCTGATCAACACCATCAATTCGATCGTCGGTGTCGATCTCGACGTGATGGCGCCGCTGCCCACCGTGGACGGCAAGGGCACGCATGGCGGCTATTGCGGTCCTGCCGCGAAGCCCATTGCGCTGCACATGGTCGCGGAGATCGCGCGCGACCCGCAAACGCACGGCCTGCCCATCTCTGGCATCGGGGGCATTTCCGACTGGCGCGACGCCGCGGAATTCATCGTGCTGGGAGCGGGCAGCGTGCAGGTATGCACCGCGGCGATGCACTACGGTTTCCGGATCGTCAGCGACATGATCGACGGCCTTTCCAACTGGATGGACGACAAAGGGTACGCGAGCCTCGACGCGATTCGCGGCCGCGCCGTGCCGAACGTCACCGACTGGCAATACCTGAACCTCAACTACGACATCAAGGCGCGTATCGATCAGGACCGCTGCATCCAGTGCGGGCTCTGCCATGTCGCCTGTGAAGACACCTCGCATCAGGCGATCACCGCCACGCGCGACGGCAAGCGCCACTTCGAGGTGGTCGATGCGAACTGCGTCGGGTGCAATCTGTGCATGCATGTCTGCCCGGTCGATCAATGCATCACGATGGAGCGAGTCGATTCGGGCGAGCGCTACGAGAACTGGACCACGCACCCGAACAACCCGGCGCGAGTCGCCGACCCGAAAGCCGCCTGACACTTTGAAGCTCGGATCGATCCAGACCCACGACAAGCACGGAGAACCCACGACATGAGCCAGCCCTTTGCAGTCGACGCAAATGCGCGCCGCGCGGAAAGCGAGCTATACAACGATGATCTCGCGCCCACTGGCGCTGCGCAGCGCACATGGCGCTGGTACCACTTCGCGGCACTATGGGTAGGCATGGTGATGAACATCGCCTCCTATATGCTCGCCGCCGGCCTCACCGAACAGGGCATGGCGCCATGGCAAGCCGTGCTCACCGTGCTGCTCGGCAATCTGATCGTGCTCATGCCGATGCTGCTGATCGGTCATGCAGGTACGAAGTACGGCATTCCTTATGCGGTGCTCGTGCGAGCGTCGTTCGGCACCCAGGGCGCGAAGCTGCCAGCCATGCTGCGCGCCGTCGTGGCGTGCGGCTGGTACGGCATTCAATCATGGCTTGGCGGCAGCGCCATCTATACGCTCATCAACATCCTCACGCACAACGCGCTGGTGGGCGACGCACTGCCGTGGCTCGGCATTTCGATCGGACAGGCTAGCTGCTTCCTGGTCTTCTGGGTATTCCAGCTGTACTTCATCCTGCACGGCACCGATTCGATCCGCTGGCTCGAAAGCTGGTCCGCGCCCATCAAGGTCGTGATGTGCGCAGTGCTCGTGTGGTGGGCATGTTCGAAGGCAGGCGGCGTGGGCTCGATGCTGTCGCAACCGTCACAGTTCGCTGCCGGCGGCAAGAAGGCGGGCCTCTTCTGGGCGACGTTCTGGCCGAGCCTCACGGCCATGGTGGGTTTCTGGGCCACGCTCGCGCTCAACATTCCCGACTTCACGCGTTTCGCAAAAACGCAAAAGGACCAGTTCGTGGGCCAGGCCATCGGCCTGCCCATTCCGATGGCGTTGCTCTCGGTGGTGTCCGTGGTCGTGACCTCGGCAACGGTTGTGATTTACGGAAGGGCGATCTGGGACCCGATCGACCTCACGAGTCGCATGGAGGGCGTCGGTGTGGGCATCGCGCTCATCATCCTCACACTGGACACGATGTGCTGCAATCTCGCCGCGAATCTCGTCGGGCCAGCTTATGACTTCTCGAGCCTCTGGCCCAAGGGTATCTCGTACAAGACGGGCGGTCTCATCACCGCGGGTATCGCCATCGTGATGATGCCGTGGAAGATCCTTGCCACCACGCAGGGCTACATCTTCACGTGGCTCGTCGGTTATTCGGCGCTGCTTGGGCCTGTGGCCGGCATCCTGATGGTCGACTACTTTCTGGTTCGCGGCACACGCCTCGACACGGCCCAGCTGTTCGAGGAAAACGGCGAATACGCCTACTCGAACGGCTGGAATCCGGCTGCCGTGATCGCGCTGATCGCAGGTGTGCTGCCGAACCTGCCGGGCTTTCTCAATGTCGCGTTCCCGAATGCGTTTGCCACCGTGCCCGATGCGTTCAAAAGCATTTACACCTATGCCTGGTTCGTGGGGCTCGCCATTGCGGCGCTCGTCTATGGCGTGATGATGAAGCTCGGTAAGAGCCGGCGCCCGCATGTTGCGAGCGCGTGAGCGTTTCAAGCGTGAATGTTCAACTGAAGGAGACTTGGCATCATGGCGATCCTGATTCGAGGCGGCACCGTCGTCAATGCAGACAAGAGCTGGCGTGCGGACGTGCTCTGCGAAAACGGCGTGATCCAGAGCGTTGGCGAGAACCTCGACGCGCCTGCGGGCGCGACCGTGGTCGACGCCGGTGGCCAATATGTGATGCCTGGCGGCATCGATCCGCACACGCATATGGAACTGCCCTTCATGGGCACGACCGCCAGCGACGACTTTTACACGGGCACGGCGGCGGGGCTTGCGGGCGGCACGACATCGATCATCGACTTCGTCATCCCTAACCCGAAGCAACCGCTGATGGACGCCTTTCGCGAGTGGCGCGGCTGGGCCGAAAAAGCCGCTTCCGACTATGGCTTTCACGTGGCGGTGACGTGGTGGGATGAAAGCGTGTATCGGGACATGGGGCTCCTCGTGAACGAGCATGGCGTATCGAGCTTCAAGCACTTCATGGCCTACAAGAACGCCATCATGGCCGACGACGAGATTCTCGTGAACAGCTTTGCGCGCTCACTCGAACTGGGCGCGCTGCCTACCGTGCATGCTGAAAACGGCGAGCTCGTATTCCAGTTGCAACGCCAGTTGCTTGCGCGCGGTTTCACGGGGCCCGAGGCGCATCCGCTTTCACGGCCACCCGAAGTCGAAGGCGAGGCAGCGAATCGCGCCATCCGCATCGCGCAGGTGCTCGGAGTGCCGGTGTACATCGTGCATGTCTCGGCGAAAGACGCACTCGAGGCAATCACGCGCGCGCGCAGCGAAGGGCAGCGCGTATTCGGTGAAGTGCTGGCGGGGCATCTCGTGATCGATGAGTCGGTCTATCGCGACCCGGACTGGACCCGCGCCGCCGCCCACGTGATGAGTCCGCCGTTCCGTACCCAGGAGCATCGCGACGCGCTCTGGCGCGGGCTTCAAGGCGGCCTGCTGCACACCACCGCAACCGACCACTGCGTGTTCTGCGCTTCGCAGAAAGCCATGGGCCGCCATGATTTCACGAGAATTCCGAATGGTTGCGGCGGCGTGGAAGATCGCATGGCGGTGTTGTGGGATCAAGGTGTAAACACCGGCCGGCTCACGCCGAACGAATTTGTGCGCGTCACCTCCACCAATGCGGCGCAAATCTTCAACCTGTACCCGCGCAAGGGCACGGTGGCCGTGGGTGCCGACGCCGATCTCGTCGTCTGGGATCCCGAGGCCACGCGCACGATATCAGTCAAGACGCATCATCAGAACGTGGACTTCAACGTGTTCGAAGGGATGACGGTTCGCGGCGTGCCAACACACACCGTCTCACAAGGCGAACTCGTGTGGGCGGGCGGCGACCTGCGCGCGCGGCGCGGCGCCGGGCGTTATCTGAAGCGGCCCGCGAATCCCGGCTATCTGCAGGCGTCGCGCCTCGCGAAGAGCCTGAAGCAGACGCAGCCGGTGCATCGCGAAGGTGACGCACCACAATAAACACGGCAACGCGTGGAGGCACTGCAGCGGATATCGGGGGCTCGACGCGACAGGATTCGCGTTGCGCCCCGGTAGTTCGAGTGCAAACCGGTCGGCGTTTTTTATCTGTGTCGGAGCTCGCCATTGCGCGATCAGATACAAGAAAAGCGCGAGCGATCCATGCGCTATCCGGTCGCTGTTCCAGTCAGCGATTCGCAGACCTGCCAGAGGCGTCTTGCATCGGTTCCGTTTCTTGCCTGACTGGCGACGTTCGCTGGTCCCACGACTCGACCACGTGTTTCGAACAATCCGAGCGGACCATAGTAGCCATTGGACTACGGTTGCGCCGCGCCGGGCGTCAGCAACGCTGAGCCGGGTCCATGGCACGCAGCGCAGGCGCCGCAACGAGTCGATGAACTCGTGCGCGGTTTGCGGCCCGTGCGTGGCAAGTGTCTCTTTTAGCAACACATCCGCGTTCGACTGCGCCAGCGTGCAACAACGGTGCTCACGTGACGCAGACCGCTTATCCGCACCGCCGCTCCGGTCCTTCCGGGTCTGCTGCGGCTCGCGGCGATCCGGCGGCCAATGGCATGCGATTTGCCTTGAATGGTCAGCAGCCAGACTGCGTTCACCAGACGATGGCGCCGCCGCACGGCCTCGCGTCGATAACTCAACAGGAGACAAGGATGAAAGCACGTTCAAGTTCGGTGACGCGGCCAAAAGCGCTTGCGATGAGCGTTGCCGCGGCCGTCGGTTTGATACTCGGGTCGGCTGCTGTAGCCGACGATTATCCGCCCGTCACATACGAGCGCCTGACGGCGGCGCAAAGCGATCCTGGCTGGCTCACGTACTACCGCACCTATAACGGTCAGGCACATTCGCCGCTCAAGCAGATCGACGCGGCCAATGTCAGGAACCTCAAACAGGTATGGAGCTACAAGTTTCCAGCGGACCTGCAGCAGGGTTTCGAAGCCACGCCGATCGTCAATGGCCGCTACCTGTTCGTGACCACGCCGAAGGACAATGTGTATGCGTTCGATGCGGCGAGCGGCAAGCAACTGTGGAAGTTCGAACCCAAGCTTGACGCCGAATCGTTCAAGACGGCATGTTGCGACGTGATCAATCGCGGTGTGGCCTTGTATGGCAAGCACGTCTACGTCGCAATGCTGAGCGGCGACGTCGTCGCGCTCGATGCGCAAACAGGCGCGCTGGCGTGGCGCAAGCAGATGTTCGAGCCCGGACTGGGTTATGCGTTTTCACTTGCGCCGCTCGCGCTCGACGGCGCGTTGGTGGTGGGAAGTGCGGGCGGGGAATACGGCGCACGCGGCTTTATCGCGGCGTTGAACCCAGACAACGGCAACGTGCTTTGGAAGCGGTTCACCGTGCCGGCGGCCGGCGAGAAGGGCGGCGAGACATGGCCGAACGGCATGCAGGAGCATGGCGGTGCGCCAGCCTGGCTGACGGGCACCTATGACGCCGCATCGAAAACGCTCTACTGGGGTGTCGGCAACCCCGGACCGTGGCTCGCCGATCTGCGGCCGGGCGACAACCTCTACTCGGACTCGCTGCTCGCGCTCGATCCGAAAACCGGCAATCTCAAGTGGCACTATCAGTACACGAAACACGACACATGGGACTACGACGGCGTCAACACGCCGGTGCTTGCCACGATCAAGTATCAGGACAAGGAATACGACGCCATCATCCATGCCGACCGCAACGGCTTCTTTCACGCGATCGACCGCGGTACGGGCAAGCTGATCTATGCGAAGCCCTTCGTCACAGCAAGCTCGGTAACGGGCTATACGGCGGACGGCTCGCCGATCCAGGATGGGTCGAAATACCCGAAGGCAGGCACGACGATCGAAACCTGTCCAAGCTTCCTCGGCGGCAAGAACTGGTGGTCGGTTTCGTACGACCCGGACAAGCATCTCGCGATCGTCCCCGCGTTGCATGCGTGCATGTCGCTGTCCGGCAAGTCGGTGAACTATATGGAGGGGCTGCCTTACCTCGGTGAAGGATTCGAGATCAAGCCGGAACCCGGCAGCAAGGGCTATGGCGAACTGCAGGCAATCGACGTCGACACCGGCAAGAAAGTCTGGAGTCACTGGAGCAAGCTGCCGTGGAACGGCGGCGTCGCGACGACCGCGGGTGGCCTCGCCTTTAGCGGCTCCCTCGACGGCCACCTGTATGCGTTCGATGAGGCGACCGGCAAGGTGTTGTGGCAGAGCCCGAAACTCGCCAGCGGGATCGTGGCTCAACCGTCGGTGTTCGAAGTCGACGGCAAGGAGTATGTCGCCATTCTCGCCGGCTACGGCGGCGCGAACCCCATCTGGGGCGGCCCGATGGCGAAGGCTGCGGAGAAAGTTCCTCGCGGCGGCACGCTGTACGTGTTCGCACTCAACCACGGCTGATGTTCACGCGGTTGCCACGCCGGCCTGCTCAACGCGCATTCGCGTAAGAAGACGGATTGTGGCGGCCCCGCCTTTCCGGAAGCAAGACCATGAAGACTCGACTCAATTCGATTGCTCTCGCCAGTGTGTTGCTGGCCACTGGCGCGATCACGCCTGGCTTCGCTAGCGCTGGCGTGCGCGTCTGTACGTTTCCCGGCAGTCCGTCGACCGTGCTCGACGAGGCAGTGACGCGCGAGGCGTTTCGCACGGCCGGTGTCGCGCTGTCGCTCACACCCGGCGGTTTCGACGGTAGCGACGACGATGGCGTGTCGCTCAAAGAACTCAACAAGGCGCTCGCTCGCAAATGCGACGTCATCGCCGGCTTTCCGCGCTCGACGGTTGCCGATGGCTCGGGCAGCAAGCTAACTTTCTCGCGTGGCTACCTGCACTCTGGCTACGTGAGCGTGACTCTGCGCGAGCCGTCGGTACACCCCGGCGGCGCGGAGGTCGTTGCGGCAACTTATGCGAGCCCCGCGCAGTTGATTGCCGTACAGCAGCCCAACGTGAAGCTCGACCTGGAGAATACGGCAGAACTCACGGTGGATGCCGTCGCAAGCGGGCATGCGCAACGCGCGATCGTCTGGTATCCGGCACTCGTGGCTTATACGTTCACGCATCCGGAGCAGCACTTCCAGATTGCGGACGCCGCCTCGGCGTATGCGGACTGGCATCTGGTGTTCGCGTTCGGGAAGAGCGGCGCGACGTTGCAGCCGCGTATCGACGCCGCATTGGCGAAGATGGCGTCCGACGGCAGACTGGCAGCGTTGACGCGCCGCTGGGCTTTGCCCGAGCCATCTCAGGCGGCTCGGCCGACCGGAGCTACGTTGGCCTATCGCGACGGCCCAGGCCGATCTGATTCAGCGTGGCGAATGACGCTGGCCGGCAGCCGGCAGCCACGGCAAGGCGGCTTTATCAAGGTCGATGCGAGCGCGCCAGCCGATGCCCCTGGCTTCGACCGCACGCAGGTGGCGCACGGCAAGACCCTGTATTCGAGTTCGTGCGCGAAATGCCATGGTCCCGAACTGCAAGGGCTGAATGCGCCCGCCTTGCGCGGTCCGGCCTTCGCGCCGGCGGCCAACGCGAAACTCACCATCGGCGGCGTGTACGGATACATGGCGAACAATATGCCGGCGGACCGTCCCGGCAAGATGAAGCCGCAGGATTATGCGGACATCATGGCGTTCCTGTTGTATTCGAACGGCTACAGCGCCGGTGCGACCAAGCTGACCGACGACAACGCGAAAGCGTCCTCGACGCCATTGACCGCGCGAATGCCGAAGTAGTCTAAAAATAGCTAGCGACATAGCAAACGGCCCGGTGATCCTTCTATGTTCATGAGGATCGCCGGGCGGGCGTTAGGGCGCTGGTGAGACACCGCGCTGGTAAGACTTTGCACACACAGGGTCAGCGGCTGCGGCGTCTCCGGTCAGCAGATATGCCTGGCAGCGGCATCCTCCATGATCGGTCTCGCGCTCGTCGCAGGTCTTGCAGGGCCCGCCTCGAAGTAATCGGGGACCACGAACAGGATGCGGCAGCGATCGCCGACACGTTCGCGGTATCGGTTGACCGTCGCCTCGGCTTCCTGCAACTGTTCGCTGGTCGGCATCAACTGGCCGCGGTTGAGCATGGCCCAGCCGTAGTACTGCGTGTTCGCGAGTTCGAGGTAGTCGGCGCCGATCTCGAGCGCCATCTCGATGATCTGCCCGACGTGCGGCAGGTTATAACGATGCAGGACGCAATTGAGCACCATTGGATAACCGAGCGCCTTGATCAGGCGCGCCACGCGCTGTTTCAGTTCGAAGGTCTTCGTGCTGGATACGAAATCGTTCAGCTCGCGCGTCGAATCCTGAAACGAGAGCTGGATATGATCCAGGCCCGCCTCTTTCAGGCGGGCAATGCGCGTCTCATTGAGCCCTACACCCGAGGTGATCAGGTTCGTATAGAAGCCAAGGCCACGGGCATGCGCGACCAGCGTTTCGAGGTCGTCGCGCACCAGCGGTTCGCCGCCAGAGAAGCCGATTTGCGCGGCGCCCATGCTGCGCGCCTGCGTGATCACGTCGCGCCAGGCCTGAGTGTCGAGCTCCGCGCCATGGCTGGCGAAGTCGACCGGGTTGTGGCAGAACGCGCAGTGCAGCGGGCAGCGATACGTGAGTTCCGCCAGCAGCCACAACGGCGGGGAAGGGCGAGCGCCAAGGGCGCCGGTCACAGTGTCCATGTCAATCCAGCCAGCCGCGTTGCCGCGCATGATCGATAAAACGATAAACGTCGGCGGCGAGATTCGACGCACTGAACAGATCTTCCAGTTCGTCGATGATGTCGTCGAGTTCGCGGGTTCCGTCGCAGCGCTTGAGGATTTCTCCCGCACTCGGATTGAGCTTGACCATTCCTTCTGGATACAGCAAGACGTAGGCATCTTGCGCGACTTCCCATTGCAGGCGGAACAGGGAGCGCAAACGCGGCCGCAGGCTGGCGTAGTGATCGGTGTTCGGGGCGTTCATAAGGGGTACGCCTTTTCGATGTCGATGGCATCGAGCGTCGACCAGAGAATGTCGAGCTTGAAGCGCAGTATGTCGAGTGCGCGCTGTTGCGCGTCCGGTGTCCTGAAGTGGTTAAGCGTAACGTCGAGCCCGTGCTCGACATCGCGCTGGGCAAGCGGAATGCGGCTGTGAAAGCATTGCAGCCCTTGCGCGTCGATCCAGGGATACCTATCCGGCCAGCCAGCCAGCCGGTCTCGATGAATCTGCGGCGCGAACATCTCCGCGAGCGAGGAGCAGACTGCCTCCTGCCATGGCGCCCGCCGCGCGAAGTTTACGTACGCGTCGACTGCGAAGCGCACGCCCGGCAGTACGTGTTCGAGCGACCACAGTTCCGCACGGGGTGCGGCTTCATCGTTGTTTCACCGATTGGCGATGTACATCGTGATTTCAAAGCCGAAACGCAGATTGGTATAGGCGGGGGTGGTCCATTGCATGGCTGTCTCCTTGGATACGACATGTGATTGAGGAACCGCATCGAGGAAGCGGTCACAGCATTCAAACGCAAGCTCCATGCCGATCGTGTCGTGCAGCGCTTGAGGCTCTGTCGAAGCGCGACGAAAGCGTTGTCTCCCGGCACGAGGCGACGTTGGACCGTCGTTGCACATGAGCGCGCGTATTACAGTGCGGTTACTGATCACCCCGAGTGGCGCAAGCGTCAGCGTGCTGTTCAATTGGAGAACACCGCTGTTGCAAAATGGAGCACTGCGGCACAGGCACGACACAGGCAGTCAGGCTGCGTCTTCAGAATTGTCGAGACCGCGGGCGGGCAGCTTGCGGTAGATCGTATTGCGCGAAATGCCGAGCGCGCGAGCGGCTGCCGACACGTTGCCACCATGCTGTGCAACGGCGTTGGCGATGACGCTGGTGGCGACGTCCTCGAGCCGCCCGCTGGGAAGCGGCACGGCTTCAATGATCCGGGCGGACGTTGTGGCGGTGCTGCGCAAGTCGTCGAAGAAGTCGTCGGGTAAATGCTCGCATCGGATCTGGCCGTCCGCATCGACCATGGCGGCGGCGGTGCGCAGAAGGTTGCCGAGCTGGCGAAAATTGCCGGGCCATGCGCATTGCTCAAACAGTCTCATCACGTCGTCCGCAACGCTGAGTCGTTGGCCGTCAGCGCTTTCAGACGACGCGCATTGCAGCATCTTTTGAATCACGGCGGACAAATCGGTGCGCTCGCGCAACGGCGGCAATTTCACCACCAGTCCGTTGAGGCGGTAGTACAGGTCCTCGCGAAAGCGGTTCTGCGCGATCATTCCACGCAGATCGCGATGGGTTGCGCAAATGATCGCGACATCTACCGAAATCGACTTCGAGGAGCCGAGCGGGTTAACCAGACGCTCCTGCAGCACGCGCAGCAGCCGCACCTGCAGCGGATAGGGCATGTCGCCGATTTCGTCCAGAAAGAGCGTGCCGCCATTGGCCTGCAGCAATTTACCGGCGGCGCCCTTGCGCCGCGCGCCGGTGAAGGCGCCTTCTTCATAGCCGAACAGCTCGGATTCGATCAGCGTTTCCGGTATCGATGCGCAGTTGACCGCAACGAACGCACCTGCGCGGCGCGGCGAGTCGTTGTGGATCGCCTGGGCGAGCAGCTCTTTGCCGGTGCCGGTTTCGCCCGTGATCAGAATCGGGATGTCCCTGCCGATCACCTTACGGACTTTGACGATCACTGCCGCGATCTGTGGATCGCCGGTATCAAGGTAGCTCAGTCTCGACAGCAAACTGGCGGCGGGTGAGTGTAGCTCGCCGCGGTGCGCCGGTCCTGGCTCGGGACGCACCTCCGGCGGCCGTCCGTCGTCAGCGAGCGTGGCGCGCCGGAACGCTACATGTGCGCACACCACCGCGCCGTTGCTCAGATTCAGCGACAGATGCCGGTCGCGGTTCGTGCGTAGGCGGTCGATCAGTTGCGCGCTGGTCAGGCCGAACAGGGATGACAGGGTATGGGCCCGCAAGCCGGTGAGCGGCAGGCCCAACTGGAACTGCGCACTGCGATTGGCTGACAGGAAGCGGCCATCGCAGGTGAACGCGACAATGCCTTCCATCAAGGTGCCGAGAAACTCGGGGCGGCCGTGAAAGACAATTTGCAAGGTCTCGCGGAAGGTATTGGTAAACAGATGATTCTCGATCATCTGGACGGACATCCTGGCAAGCGCCATGGTGTGCTGATGGTAGCTGCGATGGTCTCCGGTAACGTCGAGCACGCCGATCGGATCGCCGTACGGATCGAGAATCGGCACGCTGGAGCAGGTGAGAAAGCGGTTGGCTGCGAGATAGTGCTGCGGGCCATGCACGACGGTCGGGCAGCGCTCGGCGAGCGCCGTGCCGATCGCATTGGTACCTTGCCGCGCTTCAGCCCAGTTGGCGCCCGGACGCAGCGCGACTCTCTCGGCTCGCCGCAGAAAGTCATCGTCGCCGATCGAATGAAGAACCAAACCGTCGGCGTCGGTCAGCACGATCATGCTGTGCGTGTTGACGATCTGCTCGTGCAACGTTTCCATCACCGGCGTGGCATGCGCGCACAGGACGCGGCTTTGTTCCAGCTTCAGCGCAAGTTCGGCGGCCGGCAGCACGTCATAGTCCGGGCGCATCGAAGCACTCAAGCCAAAGATTTCCGAGCGTTCGTGGGATTTCTGAATCGACGGGGTGAGCCAGCCATCCTCACGAGGCGCCATTGGCCTTATAGCGTGATAGGCGTCATCGTGCATTGTCTCCTCCTGGTCGGGCCCCGGTCGTTTCGCCGGGATCGTGCTGGTACGGCAGCAAGCAGATTCCGCGCCAGGCCGGTGCCAACCCTCGGCTTTTGAATCAATGCTACTGGAATGAGGGATGAGTTGTCGCGTCGACGAGAACGAGATGCCGGTAGCCGTTCAGCTGTTTGCCTTCCAGAATTTCTCAGACCCAAGACTGGCACAGCATGGCCACGCGCCTCGCGTAGTCACAAGCAAGCCGTGAGGGCAAAGCATTCGACGTGCCGCCACTTGCAACGCGCGCGACGACGACCCTTTGACCCACGCCAGGATTTCTACTCGCTGCAATTTGCCCGCCGCTTCCCTATAAATAAAAGAGGACGAGCGAGCAAACCGTTCGCGTCCTGATGGCCCATTGCTGGCAAACATGCTGCAGCCGAATCTCAAGCCGACTTTGATTCACGCGAGATCGTGTATCGGGTCGATCGCATCCCTGCGCGCGGAAACGCTGGAACGCTCGGCGCTATCACACGCGCGAAATATTTTCTTCACAGTGCAACGCATAATGGGGGGCGCTGTGTCTGACCTGACTCAATCGACCCGTTCAACTCGGGCTCGCGTCTGGTTTTACACTGCCGTGACAACGGCATGTCTGATCGGTTGTTCCTGCGCGGACGCAGCCGCAGTCGTCACTTCTCCGGCAACCGCTTCCGCGGTTGCGCCTGCATCGGCGCCACCATCGGCGCCTGCCACCGCGCCAGCGAAGGGGAAGCGCGCTGCAACCGGCAGCACGGCCGCGCCAATCGACTTTCCCGCGGTCGTCGAGCGTTATGGGCCGGCTGTCGTGAATATCCGCGCGACAGTGCCGGTGAATGCGCCCGCCAGCGCGATGCCCGCTTTGGGTCCCAGCGCCGAAGCGGTCGACCGCGACGATCCCATCTTCTCGTTCTTCAAGCAGGCCTTGCCACAATCGCAAAACGGTCAGGGCGCTACGCCGCGCGCGATGTCCGGCGTCGGATCGGGCTTCATCGTGAGCTCGAACGGTCTCATTCTGACAACGGCGCATGTCGTCGATCAGTCGGATGACGTGACCGTGCGTCTGACCGACCGGCGCGAGTTCAAGGCGAAAATCGTGGCCGTCGATACGCAAAGCGACATCGCCGTGATCCAGATCGACGCGACGGAACTGCCTACCGTCAAGCTCGGCGATTCGGCGCGCGTGCGCGTGGGCGAGCAGGTGCTGACGATCGGTTCGCCAGACAGCTATCAGAACACGGTCACGGCGGGCATCGTCAGCGCGACGTCGCGCACGCTCGCCGATGGCAGCACCTTTCCGTTCTTCCAGACGGACGTGTCGCTGAACCCCGACAACTCGGGCGGCCCCGTGTTCAACCGCGCGGGCGAAGTGGTCGGCATCGACGTGCAGGTGTATGCCGATAGCGATCGCTTGCAGAGCCTGACGTTCGCAATCCCCATCAATATGGCGAACAAGGTGCGCTCGCAGTTGCAAGACGGGCAAGCCCCGCAGGACCAGCAAAGCGCGCAAAACGATGCTCGCAGCAATCTGGGCATTCAGGTACAGGACGTCGATGCGAATCTGGCTGGCGCGTTCGGCCTGCCGCGCGCGGCGGGCGCGCTGGTGACGTTGGTCGATCCGGGCAGTCCGGCGGCGGCGAGCAATCTGAAAACGGGCGACGTGATCGTGCAACTCGCCGACAAGCCTATCGACCGCGCGGCCGATCTAACCGAACAGAACCCAGCATTGCAGACCGGAACGAAAGTCCCGCTGAAGCTGATCCGCGATCGCAAGCCGATGACGGTGATGGTGAATGTCGGGCCAGCGTCGCAACAGGCGAACGCAGCTGCGGGCGGGGTTGCAGGCCCAAGCTCTGACGCAGGCTCGCGGCAGTTTCACGCGCTCGATCATCTTGGCCTCACGATGCATTCTTTGACCGACCAGGAGCGGCGCAGCATGGACCTTCCTCAAGGTCTGATGGTCGATGGCGTGTCGGGGACAGCGGCCGCTGCCGGCATCAAGCCGGGCGATGTCGTGCTGTCGTTGAACGGCACGCTGGTCGCGTCGCAGGATGAACTGGCGTCGCTTGCGGCAAGGGCTGGCAAGAAAGCAGCGTTGCTGATTCAGCGCAATCACGCACGAAGCTTCGTCACGGTCGAGCTCAAATAAAAAGCGAGCAAGCGTCAGGCGCAGGCGGTGTTTCGCGAAGCACAAATTCGTCGTGACAACGGGATCGAGGAGATACGCGTGCGACGCGGATGACTCGACGAAAAATCAACGAACAAGCCGAAGCGCCTCGTTTAACCCAGAAGGAAATCCTGACACGCGAATCAGCCATTTCCGATGACACAATCCGTCGACACCGATGGAAGTCGGATCCACGGCTGCCTACGATGTCTTCAACAAGCGGCAGCGGCAATGGTGGAACTTGGTTCTTTGCGCGCAGCCGTCGGAAAGTGGCCATGACACACCCGCAGCACGGCTCGCTTGCTAACTGTGTATCGCTCCAGGTGCGTGGCCGCAGACGGCGGAAAGCCCCGGATGCGCTGCTTTTTTTCAACGATGCCGATTGCGGCTGACAGATTGACACCTGAAGAGAGGGCGCGTGTGCTCTTTGGCGTCGTCCATTGAACGCACGCGATTCGGAAAAATGATCCGGATGATGCGATCAAGATCTGACGGAAGGGAATTGCAGCCCGCGGCAGAAAAGATGGGTGCATAGTATGTCCGCATTTATACCACTGAGCGACGCGGACTGGGCGCGTATCGTCGACCTCTTCCGGTTCGATGAAGCAAGGCGTTTTGGAAAGAAACGCAGGCATCCGCGCGAAATATTGAACGCGATACTTTGGGTCTTGACCGAGCAAAAGACATGGAACTGTTTGCCGCCTGACATGCCTCCTGCTCAGACCTGCTACATAAAATGCCTTCAATGGCGCCGCGACGGGACCTTGAAACAAGTGGAAGCCATACTCGGGCTGCGCATGGATTTCCACTAACACTGGACCGTCGGCCGGAAGCCTGGATCAAGAACCCGCTGTTCGGCCATGCTCGTACCTACGCATTCCGCCCATGACTGCACGCCCGGCTACCACCACCACCTATTTCGGCGACCCTCCACGTTGGCTGAGTTACTTCGGTAACGTGCCATCGACCCCCTGCACGAACCAGTTGAGCCGCAGCAATTCGGCGTCGGGCAGCGACGTGCCGGCTGCCACCTTGATCGCGCCATTCTGATCCTTGATCGGTCCGGAGAACGGATCGAATCTGCCAGCGATAATGTCGTCGCGCTTTTGCACCAGCGCCTTTTGCGCGGCAGGCGATACGGCTGCAGTGTTGATGTCAGCGAGGTCGATTGCTTTTTCCTTGAGACCCCACCACGTCGGCGCGTTGGTCCACGTGCCGGATTGCACCTGTTCGACCAGGTGAGAGTAGTAGACGCCCCAGTAGCTCACGCATGCGCCCAATTGGGCATTCGGGCCGAACTTCTTCATGTCCGAGTCCCAGCCGAACGCGTGCACTTTCTTCTGCTCGGCAGTCTGCATTGTCGCCGTCGAATCGGTGTTCTGGATCAGCACGTCGGCTCCCTGGCCAATCAGCGTTTCGGCCGCCTGTTTCTCCTTGCCTGGATCGAACCAGCTATTGATCCATATGACCTTTACCTTCGCATTCGGATTGATCGAACGCGCACCCATTGTGAAGGCGTTGATGTTGCGTACCACTTCCGGGACCGGCACCGAGGCGACGAAGCCGAGCGTATTCGTCTTCGTCGTATAGCCGCCGACGAGCCCAGCCAGATAGGCGCTCTGGTACGTGCGCACGTCATAGGTCGCAAAGTTCGTGGCCTTCTTGTATCCGGTCGCATGCTCGAAGACGACGGCGGGATAATCCTTTGCAGTCTTCAGTTCGAAGTCCTGGAATCCGAAGCTCGAGCCCACGATAATCTTGTTGCCCTTGTTCGCGAGGTCGCGAAACACGCGCTCCGAGTCAGCGGATTCGGGTACGTTCTCGACGCGCGTGACCTTGATCTTGTCACCGAACCTCGCTTCGATCGCCTTCACACCCTGTTCGTGTGCGTAGGTCCAGCCAGCGTCACCGGGGTTGCCGAGGTAGACGAACGCGACGCCCATCGGCACCGCGGCGGCGGCAGCGGGGCTCAACGCGACATAGATGCCAAGCGCGGCTAAAAGCGTAACCGCAGGGCGCAGTGAGCGCACCGCCGCGCGAGCGAAGTTTGTTCTCATGGAGTCTCCGAAGATGGGGAACTGGAAGGAGACGACGCCAGTCGGCGGACGACTGGCTGCGTCGCGTCAGCGATGATGGTGGTGAGTCAATATCAAGGCCGAAATTTTGATTCGTTATGTGTTGTATAACGGAATTGATATGAAGCCATTGGGAAATTGGCCTGCGGATCGCGGAGTTCGAATAGGAGACCGCGCCAAAGCAGGGGCACTACGCGGCGGTATGGCGATCGCTATTGTTGGCCCCGAGCGTCGGATACCATCGCTCGAAGCATGATCGCAAAGGTTCATTCAGGCCGTGGGGCCGCCTGCAATCGATCGAGACACCGGTTGGTTGGATGACGAACCGTCAACGCCTCCCTACTGTTTTCGCTGATCTACTCCGCGTGCCCGAAATAGGTGCGATGCACCAACAGCAGGCGCATCGGGCACGTCAAAGGGGCCGGGCGTTTGAGCGCGGGCGCCCTGACTATTCGTCGCCACCGAGCGCAGTCTCGCGGAGCGCTGATGGCACATGTATTGCTTTCTTGAAAGTGTCGGGCCAACGGTGGCCCAATCAAACGAAGACCCCGCACAAAACGGCGGGTAGAGTTGATCATGCGGGGCAACGGCGTCCCGAAGTGACACTATGGGCATGGTTTCCATGTCCGGTGCGCTTCGGGACGCTTTTTTGTTTGCCCGAAGGGGGCACCACGCTTCGCCTCGCATATCGGACCATTCTCGGGATCGGGTGCGTTACTCATGATGAACAAGCGGGACCTTACAGATACGGTATCGGGGGAAATCGTTGGTGAACTCATCAACCTCGCGGGCCGGCAGCGCATGCTCTCGCAGCGCATCGTGCTGCACGTTCTGCTGAGCGTCCGTGGCGAAGCGGCTGCGCTTGCCGTCGCACGGACGTGCCTCGCGACGTTTGCGCAGGCGCACGCCCAGCTAGTCGACGGCGACGATCGTTTACCCGGCGCGTTCTCGGACGCGCTACGCGCCCTCTATTTTGGCTCGCAGAGGGCCGATGAGCGCATTCGTGGCTTCATGAGACTCGCAGCGGACGCCATCGAAGCGCTCGAACGGAATCCCCAACCGGTTTGTGTACTCCGCGACGAAGCCGTTGGCCGGCTCACCGACGAAGCCTCTCCGCTGCTGGATCTTCTGCAGGCCATTACGCAGGCGTATCAGGACGAAATGCAGAGTGTCGAGACGGCGGCGCGCCGGCGTCAGTTAGCCGTCGTCGACGAACTGGCAGCGATCTCCATGCGTGCAAACATCGTCGCGCTGAATGCGCGCGTTGCTGCCGCGCGCGCTGGGCAGTTCGGACGCGAATTCGCCGTGATTACGGGGGAACTGGCGCATGTGATCGGCGAAATGGACAGCCTGGTGCAAAGCGCCGTCGGCGCACGCAGAGGTGTCGATGCCAGGGACGGCGCGGTAGCGCTTCGTCGAGGGCGAATCGACGGAGCCGGAATTCAACGGTTACATAGCCGTTACACGGGTTGAAATCCATTTACCCGGAGAGCTTTGTTCTTGTCGATGCACCGTTCAACAATTGACGTCGCCGACCAAGCGAGGATAGGGCCACTGCCAGCCGACCGCCAGCCGAGCCGGATGGTTGGCTCTTTGTGACGCATTGACTCAGGTTATTTGTTACCAGGCCGGGGTTGTTGCCTCATGTAATTTGCTACCTTCCAGATGTCTGGCGGGTGCGGCTTGAATATGCCGCGTCTTGCCCGCGCAGCGCGTATCACTCAGATCGGCTAGGCGGATTATCATGGTAGAAGCTGCATTCATCAGCGCAGGAGCACATCATGACCTCCAATCCATCCGCTGAGCCGACCGGCACCTCTCTCGACCCCGCGCAAACTTCCGCCGGCACGACTCGCCAGCCCGATCCGAAGGGCCTGCAAAATCCGGCCCCAGACGACCTTCCTAACGCAGACGCGGCAGAGCCCGAGCCTCACGAGCATCTCCCGTCCAGAAGCGACGACAACTGACTCAACACCGCAGGTGCCGACGTCGTCCGCATGACAATTTCGCATGCTTTCGCGCCGACGCCGTGAAATCGGGGAGCACTCGCGGTTCACGCAAATGGCTCGATGCATTTCGTCAGACAAGGTCACGGCCCGGTTTGAACCGCACAGGAGCAGATCATGCAGAACGTGCTGGTAGGTTATGACGGGTCGGCGTCCGCGCAATATGCCGTTGCTTTCGCGGTCGATCTCGCGAAGCGTTTCGACGCGCACTTGCATGTACTCGTCGTCGCGCGCACGCCGGACTGGGGCGCGATAGAAGTTGAGCGAAAAAATCTGATCGATCTGGAAGTGCGCCATGCCACCGCGATCCTCGACGACATCAAGGCGAAGCTCGCCGCTTCGATCGGGGCCGTGGAGTTCGATCTCGTGGTCGGCCCGCCGGCGAAGGAGATCGTGCTGTACGCGGAGCGGCAAGCTATCGACCATCTCGTGGTGGGGCATCGCGGACATACGCCGTTCGATCGCTGGCTGATAGGTTCGGTCGCCCGCCAGGTGCTCGCCTACGCGCCGTGCGCGGTCACCATCGTGCGCGATCCGGCGACGATGAAAAAATCGCGGCATGAGAACTGAACACCATCGGCATAAAATCCGCACCTGGCCAATCACGCACACGGCCCGCGCGATTGCGACCACATATCTCGAGCACGGCACAGTCAGTCCGGCGATGCCATGCGGCGAGGCGTTCTTTGAGTATGACGCGATGAGGTGCCGCGTTCATCTGATAAGCCTCTCCGGACACGGACCAGGCCCTAATGCCGTTCAGTTAAGCAACTGAACGGCATTTTTGTTGTCTGCGCAAAGTGGTTGTAAACGAGGCGTGGCGATGTTAGCTTCCATCGCCATACTGGTCGATGATTTGCGCCTCCTCGTTGAATCACAGCCGCCGCTCGAATGGCGACGGCTGGGTCAGCATCTGCCGTACGAATGGAGCGCATTTAATGTGGTCGACGTGTATTTTCTGGACGCGGAAGGGGGTGAGGTCCAGATTACTGCGGTCATCCGGCATCCATCACAATGCACGTTTTGTCCGGGTGAACGTCGTCTCTGTCCATTGAGGGGAACGCGGCTCAGGCTCTAAATTGGCGTCATTAAATCCACCGGGCGCTTGCGAGAAACAAGGGCATCTTGCGCGCCACCCCGCCCGAGCAAGCCGCCAGCGCAGCGGTATGTTCGGGCGGCTCTAGAGGAGACACCGCCATGGCCCATCAGATAGCCCTCCGTTTTGAGGACGAAGTGACCCGCTTCATCGAGTGCGAGGAGGGCGAGCGCGTCACCGACGCCGCCATTCGCGCGAAGATCAATATTCCACTCGATTGCCGTGATGGCGTGTGTGGCACCTGCAAGGCGGACTGCGAGTCCGGCGAGTACGTTCTGGGCGACTGCGTGGAAGATGCGCTTAGCCCGGAGGAGGCGAGCGCCCGCAAGGTTCTCACCTGCCAGATGAGCCCACGTTCCGACTGCGTGATCCAGATCGCCACGAACTCCGATGTCTCGGGTACCGGCCCCTCCTCCCACAGGGGACGGATCGTCGCCTGCCAACGAGCGTCGGACACCACGATCGCCTTTTCGGTCGAGCTCGAGAACCGCGCGGATCTCGGCTTTCTTCCTGGGCAGTATGTCAACGTCCAGGTGCCCGGCACCGACCAGACACGGTCCTACTCCTTCAGCTCGGGGCCGTCCGAGCCGCACGTGTCCTTTCTTGTGCGCAATGTGCGTCAAGGGGTGATGTCGACCTGGCTCAGCGAAACCGCCAAAGTAGGCGACGCAATCGAGTTTCGCGGCCCGATGGGAAGCTTCTACCTGCGCGCCATTGAACGGCCGGTGCTGTTTCTGGCGGGTGGCACGGGCCTCGCGCCGTTCCTCTCGATGCTGGACAAGATCGTCGAGGACGGCGGCAGCCCGTATCCGATCCACATGATCCTTGGTGTGAACACCGATGAGGATCTGGTTGGCATCGACCGGCTCGAAACCTATGCGCAGCGCCTGCCGAACTTCACCTATGCCTGCACCGTCTCCAGCCCCGACAGTGCCTATCCCAACAAGGGCTATGTGACCCACCACATCAGCGCTTCCCAGCTCAACGGTGGCGATGCGGATGTTTACCTCTGCGGCCCGCCGCCGATGGTCGATGCGGTACGCGATTTTCTGTCGTCCGAAGGGCTGACGCCGCGCCATTTCTATTATGAGAAGTTCGCCGGTACAGGCCTGGTGGTCCAGACCGGCGAGGAGCGCATCGCTCCTGTCGATGTCGATGAAGCCTTCGACCTGCGCATGGCTCTCGAACTGGGGGCGGCTCAGCTGACCATGGGCCGGCTGTCGAGCGAGCAATTGATCACCTTCCGCCAGCTCGCCGAGGCGACGGCGCCGTTCGTGCGCGGGCGGCACTTTACGGACGTTCCGCGCTACATCGAGGCGAACCACGCCTTCCACATGTTCACGATCGAAGCTTCCGGGAACGCACAGTTGATCGCGCTCTACCGGCAACTGGCCGTGCAGGACTACATCGCTCGCGCGCTGACCGACCAGATCGAGATCGTCGGCGATATCGTTCAGCAGCACCGGGACATTGTCGCCGCCTTCGAACTGGGCGACCTGAACGCGGCGCGGGACGTGATCGGGCTGCATGCGCTCCATTCCAAGGCCACGATGAGCCGGGCGCTGGAGCGCATGGCGATGGGCAAGCAGGCACCCGTGGCCGCGGCGGCCCCCGCTCTCCCGTCTGCCGTGCCGCACAGCGCGCCGCAAGTCTGCCCATTCACGGGCAGCACGCTTCCGTCCTATTCACACGAACTGGACTGGCCCGAGGGGTTGGAGCCATTCAAGGTGGTCGATGACGGCTCGCAAGGCGATCCTTACGAGCACTACCGCTGGATGCGGGAGCATGCGCCAGTGCTGCGTTGCCAGTCGTCGACTTCGGACGTGTGGTTCCTGTCGCGCTATGACGATGTCTACCAGGCGATCCGCAACCCGAAGCTGTTTTCTTCCGAGGTCGTCAGCCCGCCACCGCTGACGTTCCTGACGCTGTTCGATGCACCCGACCATTCGCGGTTACGCAAGGTCGTCCAGCCGTCCTTCCTGCCCTTGGCGCTCGATCCCTTTATCGATCAGATCGCGCAAAGGGCGGAGGACCTCCTCGACGCGATGATTGCCAAAGGCGGCGGTGATGTCGTCAACGATTTCGCGATCCCGCTCAGCATCTCGACCATCTCCACGATGATCGACGTGCCGAACGAGGATGAGGAAAAGATGAAGTTCTGGTCGGACGAGACCTTTAGCTATTTCGGGCGCCTCGCCCGCAATGCGCCCGGGACCGGCACCGACGAGCAGAGCGCGCAAGCTTTCTTCGCCTACCTGAAGGAAGCACTGGAGCGGCTCGCTCTCACCGACAGCCAGTCGATCGGCGGACATATCGCGCGCATGTGGAAGGACGGGCTGCTTTCGGAAAAGGAAGCGAAGGAGCTGTGCGCGTTCGTCTTCATCGCCGGGCACGACACGACGACTATCCTTGTCGCCAACGCTTTTCGCATGTTTGCCGAGCAGCCGGATCTCCTGGGACGTATCCGCGAAAACCCCGCCGACGCTGACCGGTTCGTCGAGGAGGTGGCGCGCTATCGCGGTACCGTCCAGCGCGTGAGCCGAATCACCACCGAGGCGACCACTATCGCGGGCGTCGATCTGCCCAAGGGCGCGGTGGTGCGCTTGCTGCTGTCGGCTGCGAACCGCGACAGCCGCAAGTTCGCCGAAGGCGAGACGTTCGACATCGACCGCGATTCCAGCGGCCATCTGGGTTTCGGCAACGGCATGCACAAATGCCTTGGCGCGCCGCTCGCCAAGCTGGAGACGCTGATCGCGACGAAGGCTCTGGCCCGCAAGATTGGCGCTATTGCGCTCGATCCGGCAAGGCCGATCCAGTATGTGCGGGGCAACAATCTGACCAACTCCGGGCCGGAGCACCTGTTCGTGAGGCTAGGTGGGTTGTCGGCCTGAAGCGGATCAGGGGGCGAGGGCGAGTCAGCCCGCTCTCGCCTTTTCTGGCGGCAAGGATCGATCGTGGGCTGCGGAGCGATATTCGGTTGGCCGGAGTCCCGTCTGTTTGCGGAAGAAACGACCGAAATAGGCCTCGTCCTGAAAGCCCAGTTCACTGGCGATCTGCTTCACGCTGAGCGTCGAATAGCCGAGCAGCCGTTTGGCCTCGTGGATCGAGCGTGCATCGATCGCCTCGATTGCCGAGACCCCGAACGTAGCGCGGCAGATGCGGGAGAGCTGGCCGGTGGTCACGCCCATCGCGTCGGCATAGCTGGCGACCGGCCGCCGCTCACGGCAATGTCGGTCGAGCAGGGCGCGGAACCGCTCGATCCGCGCGGCCATTGTCCGCTGCTCGGAACTGGCAGAAAGCCGCGCGCTCTCGCTGAGGCGCCCGATCTTGACGAACAGGGCGATCGTCAGTGCTGCGCCTGCCGTGAACTGCCAGCGCTCGTGGCTCTCCGCCTCGTGCCCGATCGACTGAAACAGGGTGTCCAGAGGTGTGCCGCGCTCGACGTCGGGATCGATCGACAGCACGGTCGGCGTGCGGATGAATTCCAGCAGCTCGGGCGCGGCCGTCATCGCCAGCGATTCCAGCGCGGACTGCGCTGCGGTGATGACGTGACCGTCGATGTCGCTGCGGAAGTGAAAGCCGTGGACCGAGCGCGCTGGCACGACGATCAGGCATGGCGCAACGACCGCCCAGGTCTTGCCGTCGATGAAGGTTTCGCCGCCCCCGGCGGTGACGTAGAGCACCTGGATCAGCGCATCGTGGACGTGCGGCTCGATGTCGAAGTCGAAACGGCCGGCACGCAGGGGAATGCGTTCGTAATGGACCATGTCGACCCAGGGTTGGTCCGCTTCCGCGCCATAGAGCGCGAAATGCAGCACGGTCCGGCGGCGCTGCTGGTCAGAGGCCATGATGCACGTTATGTCCTGCTCTATGTAGTCTCTGTCCATTGTTCCATATGCGCTCGAGGCGTTCAATGGCGATACGAATTTCAGAGAAGCGCAATCGCATACAAATTTCAGGAAGGTAATGACATGAGACAGGAACTTGAAAATCGCGCAGCTGCGTCGACCCCGTACGCGCTGAACCTGCACGGAAAGGTCTGCGTGGTCACGGGTGCGGGCAGCGGCATTGGTGCCGGCATCGCACGCGCCTTCGCCGAAGTCGGAGCACATGTGGCGCTTGTGGATCGGAATCTTGCCGGCGCTGAAGCGGTCGCCGCCGAACTTCGGAAGGCCGGTGCGGTGGCGCAGGCGATCGGCTGCGACGTGTCGGACGAAGCCTCGGTTGCCGCAGCTGCTGACAAGGCTCGCGCAGAGCTAGGGCCGGCCAGCGCGCTCGTCAACAATGCAGGGCTTCTGCGCGCCGGAACTCTCGAGACGGTCTCGATCGAGGACTGGAACCAGGCCATCGCCGTTAACCTGACCGGCTATCTCCTGTGTGCTCGAGCTTTCGGGCGCGACATGCTGGCGGCGGGCAAGGGCAGTATCGTCCACGTTGCCTCGATTGCGGGGCTCAATCCGCAGACCAATAGCGGTTCCTATAGCCCTAGCAAGGCGGGCGTGTTGCTGCTTTCGCGGCAGTTGGCGGCGGAGTGGGGCCCACGCGGGGTGCGCAGCAACTGCGTGCTGCCCGGCATGATCCGCACCGCGCTGTCCGCGAAGTTCTATGAGGAGCCCGGCTTCGAGGCTCGCCGCGCCGCCGCCACCGCGAGCCGCCGCATCGGCGAGCCAGAGGACCTCGCCGGCCCGGCTATGTTCCTCGCCTCTGACCTGGCTGCCTACGTCAACGGCGCGGAGGTGCTCGTCGACGGCGGGCTCGATTGCATGCTGATGGACATGGTCCCGCGCCCCGGTTTCAATGCCACCCCGGCCGCGTGAGCTGGATCACACCATAACGACAAGGAGATTGGATATGACCAAGGAGATCACTTGCGATCTGGTCGTGGTCGGATCGGGTGCCGCGGGCCTCGCCACTGCGATCACTGCACGCAAGCGCGGCCTTGATGTGATCGTGCTCGAAAAGGAGCCCGTGTTCGGTGGTACGACCGCGCTGTCGGGCGGGGTCTTATGGATTCCGCTGAGCAAATACGGCCGACAGCAGAACCCGGCTGACACCGTCGAGCGCGTGCGCGAATACATGATGAGCGAGACGGGCAACAACTTCGATGCCGCCGCGGTCCAGTGCTTTATCGAGAACGGGCCGGCTATGGTCGAGTTCTTCGAGCGCGAGACCGAGATGAAGTTCGTGCCCACGCTCTATCCGGACTATCACCCGGATGCGCCCGGCGGCGTCGACATCGGCCGCTCGATCCTTGCCGCGCCCTATGACATTCGCGGGCTGGGCAAGGATATGCGCCGCCTCAAGCCGCCGCTCGAGACGATCACGTTCATGGGAATGATGTTCAATTCCTCGAATGCGGACCTCAAGCACTTCTTTCGCGCGACCAAGTCCCTTGTTTCGTTCCTCTATGTGGCCCGCCGTCTGGCAACGCACGTCAAGGAGTTGGCGCTCTACCGGCGGGGGATCAACGTCACGAGCGGCAACGCGCTCGCCGCGAGGCTCGCGAAGTCGGCACTGGCGATCGACATTCCGATCCTCACGTCGACGCGTGTGAAGGAACTGCTGAGCGAGGACGGCAAGGTGATCGGTGTGCGCGCGACCGCAGCGGACGGCGACCTTCGGATCACCGCACGGCACGGCGTCGTGCTGGCTTGTGGTGGCTTCCCGCACGATCTCGAGCGTATCGCGCAGGTCTATCCGCATGTGAAGCGTGGGGGTGAGCATTTGTCGCCCACACCCGTCGGCAATACCGGCGACGGGCTGACCATGGCGGAGAAGGTGGGTGGTGCCGTGAAGCTCGGCTTCACCGATGCGTCGGCCTGGATGCCTGTCTCAAAGGTGCCCTTCGGCAAGGGCCGCACTGGCGTATTCCCGCATCTGCTCGACCGCTATAAGCCCGGCGTGATCGGCGTGTTGCTGAGCGGTCGGCGCTTCACCAATGAATCGAATTCCTATCACGATGTCGGCGCGGCGTTGATGCGCGCCTGCGAGGGTGAGCGGGAGACGGCGATGTGGCTGATCTGCGACAAGGTGGCGCTGGGCAAGTATGGACTGGGATATGCCAAGCCCGCGCCGATGCCGGTGGGGCCGTTGCTGCGCAAAGGCTACCTGATCAAGGGCGAGACGATCGGCGAGTTGGCGCGCAATTGCGGGATCGTTCCCGATGCGCTTGAGATGACGGTCCATGCCTACAATCTCGATGCGGAGCGCGGAGAAGACCCGTCGTTCCATCGCGGTCGCACATCGTTCAACCGTTATCTCGCCGATCCGGACAACAAGCCCAATCCTTGCGTTGCGCCTATTGCGACCGGCCCCTTCTATGCGGTGAAGGTCGTGATGGGCGATCTGGGCACGTTCGACGGCCTCGGGACTAGCGTCACCGGCGAGGTGCTGCGGGCCGACGGCAGTCAGATCGAGGGCCTTTACGCGGTCGGCAATGACCGGCGCAGCGTGATGGGCGGCAACTATCCGGGCGCCGGTATCACCCATGGGCCCAATATGACGTTCGGCTATGTCACCGGTAACGCCATCGCGACCAAAGCCATGGCCTGCAAAGAGAAGGTGCACGCATGAGTACCCACCCAATGTTTCTGGCGAAGCCCCTCGTGGACTTCCGGGTCTACACTATCGCGCTGCGCAAGATGCCCGAGTTTCTCGATGTGTTTGACAGGCTCGCCATGCCGATCCTGCGTGAGACGCTTGGACATCCGCTCGGCTTCTGGACAAGTCTGGTCGGGCCGCAGAACCAGTTCACCCACCTGTGGGGGTATGACGATCTGGCAGACTACGAACGACGTTGCCTTGCACGCGATACGCATCCGGATTTCCCCGCCTATCTCAAGGCATCGGGCCATCTGATCACGGCACAAGAGACACGGCTCATTCGTGCCGCCGCGCTGGATAGTGTCGCAGAGTAGGCCGATGCTCGAGAGTTCTGCTGTGAGTTGACAGCCGAGCGTCGGATCGCGCTGGTCTTTGATACCTGCAGAGATTGAAACGATAGTGCGTCGGCTGCGGTGAGCAGGCGAACAGGCATTGCGGGTCCGTGTCGACGAAGGATGCGGTGAGCGATTGTCGACGAACTGGGCAGCACAGTCGACCGTCTCTTCATGGCCGACACTACCCTGTCAATCGCAGAGCCAGATTGCTGCCTTTTGAAGACACCGATGTCAGCTCCGCAGAACGCTTACGGAACCGGTGCTGTCGGTTAATTTCGGCTACTCGGCGGAGCCATGCGATGGTCACTCGAACGGCTGGTCTGCTCGGAATCCGGCCCAATGCCCGAAACACGCATGTCTGCCGAAGCGGGCTCCCTCAGTGAGCCCGCGTGCTTCATCAATTGAGGGACCGGCTCAGGTCTGGTTGCCCCACAGATCGTCAATCGCGCGGATCGCTAGCAAATATCCGTTCGCTCCTGCCCCGCAGATCACCGCAGTGGCCGCCACCGAGATCGTCGAGTGACGATATTCTTCCGAACGCTTGTGGAGGTTGGTGATATGCAATTCCACTACCGGCCGGCGGATGAACTTGACCGCTTCTCTTGACCTTGGCCTTTCAATGGATGCTGTTGTGGCGGATGGCGGGCGCTCGTAGTGCGGTCTTCCGCAAGCGGCGAAGAGCGGCCCCTTGGCGGCGGAGTTACGGTCTGCGTTGAAATTTGACTCGCACAATAACTCGTCGCAAGGCGTAGCGGCGGGTAGAGCCGTTAGGCGGCAACGGTCCTAGAAGGCATTGTCGACCGGTTCCGGTGCGCCGTCGTTGGCTACAGAGCGGTATCCTGCCTCGACGACAGCGATCGCATGCTCTGCCTCGCGCAACCCTGCAACGGGAGGACAATCATTCGCCAGATCGGCCCAGCTGCGCCTTAAGAACACCGAATAAAACTCGTCCGTGTTGTACTCCACCTTCGTGGCGCGCCCCTGCTGTTGGCCCCGCGCCTTGATATAAAGCTGGTCCGCGTAACCCCGTGCGTAGGCGGAGGTATGTGAGATGGAAAACGCGAAGTCTCGCTGATCTTCCGCTGTTGATGGATACAGGTAGCCCGTTTCAATTACTCCGATTTGGCCCGCAGCGTTCCGGCAGGTGAAGACGGCTTGCTCTTCAACGGTCACATCAGGCCGATACGTTCGCATCTGCGCCGAGACGTGGGTGATTGGGCCGTTTGTCAGGGTTGAGATCAGGTCGATGAAATGAACCCCGACATTTAACGTGGACCCTCCACCTGCATGCCGTTTATCAAGCATCCAGCTGCACCCGCCGCGCTCATATCGAGCTACCGGGCCAACGATGAACCTGAACGAGAGATGCTGGTATCCCTCCGGCGTAAATCCCTCCGCGGGGGAAAGACAGGTAGCCAGATCGCTCACACGCATGATGAAGGGAACACTGACGTAAACGCCGTGCTTCTCGGCGAGCTGCCGGACCCGGCGGACCTCCTGGAGGTTAAGTCCGCAAGGCTTCTCGATGAGAAACGGAATCCCGCGGGCGATTAGCCGCTCGGCCAGTCCCGCCATTTCCGAGTGGCGGCTGAATACCAGAGCAAAGTCGAAATCCTCGTTGAGGAGCTCTTCGTTGGAGCCGTACAGCTTGCACTTCAGCTGGTCCGCGACTGTTGATCCAGCAAACGAGGCAGTATCTGAGATACCCACAACCTGGACACCAGGATCTCGCAACGCGGAGAGATACAGGGGAAAGTGCCAGTGGCTGACGTCGAAAACAGCAATTCTCATAATGGGCTCCACAGCAGTGCGATCATCGAGGCCATCAATCCATGTAGGAGCCGCCATTCACACTGAGTGTCTCACCGAAGATATAGCTTGCATCATCCGAGACGAGGAAGGCAGCGGCCCGTGCAATCTCCTCGGGGCGCCCAAGGCGGCCCGCGGTAATGTTAGAGATGGTCGTCGCCTTCATCTCGGGGCTCATCTCATCGGTGAGTTCCGTCGCGACGAGGCCCGGCGCGATGGCATTGACATTGATGCCAAAGGGTGCCGCGTAGCGTGCGAGCGATTTTGTCAGGCCGATGATTCCAGCCTTCGCAGCGGTGTAATGTGCGTTTCCACTGAAGTCGCCACGCTTGCCGGCCACTGAACTCACGTTGACGATCTTTCCATACCTTTGCGCCTTCATCGACGCGAGAACAGCCTGGCAGCAGATGAACGAGCCCTTGAGATGGACGTTAATCATCCGATCCCATTTCTCCGGGCTAATCTCGGGAAAACTGACGAAGTCGCCAATTCCAGCGTTGTTAATCAGGATGTCGACACGGCCATGGTCCGCAAGGAGCCGGCGGAAGGCCGCCTCGACCTGGTCCGTATCAGCCACGTCGAAAGCGACGGCGCTGGCGCTTGCCCCTCTTCGTCGAATGTTTTCCGCCGCCTCGGTTGCGGGTTCAAGTGTGCGGTCGTTGACGATCACATGCGCACCACGGTCGGCGAGAACATCGGCGATGGCGATGCCCAACCCGCGCCCTGCGCCCGTGACCACGGCGATCTTGCCCGACAGGTCCTGCTGATTTAACGTCATGATCATCCCCGGTGTTGTTGGCTCGCGAGAACCTCGGTGCGCAGATGGTTTGCGAAGTCCTGCGAGTCGGCTGTTTCGGTTGCCCCCACCATCATCTCGGCACGCAGGCGATCGTAGTCGCCTTTCGGTACGGGGACCGCGTTGCGGTTGCCGAGGTCGTGGAGGCGGATCCGGTACGTCTCGCGCGTGGTGAAAGCGGCAATCGCGGCCACGACACAGATGCCGAATGTCAGGGCTCCGATCTTCAGCGGAATATTCGCGGAGCCGGGAGGCGCGACCGCGACAAAGAATGCCGGGAGAAGCGCGGAAAGCGTCGTCCCGACGTTCTGCCCGATGGCCATCCCGGACACGCGCACGCGCGTGTGGAACAGTTCCGGGAAGAGGCTTGGGAATACGCCGTTGAAGCCCTGATAGGCAATGCCCCACATGAGTACCGAGAGAATCATCGCCAGCCACAGGTTATGGATGCTGATCGCGTACAGATACACGAACGAGAGCAGTCCGGCGCTGAGCGTGCCGACAAGAACTGGCGGCCTGCGGCCAATCTTGTCTGCGAGGTTGCCGACGAAGGGAATCAGGATCACCGCGCAGATATTTCCCAGAACAGGAATCCACAGATACACGCCGGAAGGGAAGCCGATGCCGTACGCCGGCTGAACCGCGTAGGCGGCACCGAACACCGCGGCGACCAGGGCGATCACGGCGGTAAGCGCCATGCAGACCACGCGCAGGATATCGGCCCAGCTCTGCCGGAATACTTCGACGACCGGCGAGGCGGGAACTTCGCCGTGTGCGCGCTCCTCGGCGAAGGCCGGGGTCTCGTCGACTTCGCGGCGAATGATGTAAGCCACAATCATGACGACGATGCTGAGCAGGAACGGAATCCGCCAGCCCCAGGAGGTGAACTGGTCCTTGGGCATGAAATGCGCGAGAGGCAGGAAGACCGCTGCCGCGAGGAGCTGTCCGGCCTGCACTCCCTGGAGCGTAAAGCTCGCGAAGTAGCCGCGCCGGCCGAACGGCGCGTGCTCGAGAATCATCGAGCTGGCACCGGAAAGCTCCCCGGCGACCGCGAAGCCCTGGACGAGGCGCAGAATCACGAGCAGCACCGGAGCCCAGATCCCGACCTGCTTATAAGTTGGCAGGACCCCGACGGCCATTGTCGACAAGCCCATCACGAACATGCAGAGGATCAGCACCGTCTTGCGGCCATGGCGGTCGCCCCAGTGCCCGAGGACGACGGCGCCCACTGGCCGGGCGACATAGCCGACACCGAAGCTCGCCAGTGAAGCGATGATCGCGACCGTTGGGTCGTCAGAGGGAAAGAAGAGTTGTGGGAACACCAGCGACGCCGCGGTCGCATAGATGAAGAAGTCGTAATACTCCAATGCCGAGCCGATCCAGCCGCTGGCCGCGGCTATCTTCGACTGGCGCTTGCCGTGGGGCCTAACCAGGGTGTTCGGTTTCATGATTCGTCTCCGTTTTTGATTGACTTTCTGTTGGTGCTTGTCTATTGTTGTAACACCGTTCCATTAAGAATCATGTTACGTCAATTATGAGAGTTGTCAAGGGTGCAGTTGACCGGTCGCTACAGGCGATCGAGTTGCTCGCAAGAGAAGCGCGATGGATGCGTATGTCGGACATCGCCGCGGAACTGGAG
>NZ_VZQQ01000349.1 GCF_014397785.1 Paraburkholderia podalyriae | reverse complement strand
AAGGGCAGATGAAATGTCGGGGCGAGACTCCGCTGTCTCCCGCACAGCAGTTCTACTCGCTCGTTTCATAAGCAATCCTCCGCATATCACTGCTGCTTGACCCGTTGACCTTACTGCGACAGAGCCGGCGGCGCTCGGGGTCCTGTCCTGAACGGTACCAGCGTACAAGCGTATTCGTTGCAAACACGTGCCTCATGTCGTGCAGACGTGGGCCATGACTGTCCGCTGGACCCCGCAAGCCGATCTGCCGGGA
>NZ_VZQQ01000348.1 GCF_014397785.1 Paraburkholderia podalyriae | reverse complement strand
GCATGGCGCTGACGGAAGCGGTCGCTGCTTATCTTGGCGGAAATCTCCGCTGGTAGTAGCCAGCCTCGGCGGCCGGCTTGACCGCGGGTTTCTCATCGGCAGGGTGAACATGCCCTGCCAGCGGAGGGCAGGGTGAACATGCCCTGCCAGCGGAGGTCCAATTTATTGTTGTCTTCGACAGGTTTCCGCCATGTTTCCCGCTTCGTTTGTCCACGCTCACGCTGCCCACGCCGATTGGCGGGTGGCCTTGGCC
>NZ_VZQQ01000347.1 GCF_014397785.1 Paraburkholderia podalyriae | reverse complement strand
CGACTTCACGTACGACCTGCGGCAAAAGCATAGTGTGCCGCTGCTTGAGTCCTTCAAGGCGTGGCTCGATGAACTGGCGCCGAAGGTGGCACCCCAGAGCCTGCTCGGCAAGGCGATTGCATACACGAGCTAAGCTCGATTCTGGTGTACGGGGAGTTGAGGCGGGAGATTGAAGGCGGTGGAGGTTTTAGCTGAGAATCTGATTGTCGAAGTCGGAACCCAGCAAACAACAAACCATCCACCATGAATAAGT
>NZ_VZQQ01000346.1 GCF_014397785.1 Paraburkholderia podalyriae | reverse complement strand
CTGTCGCAGTAAGGTCAATGGGTCAAGCAGCGGTGATATGCGGAGGATTGCTTATGAAACGAGCGAGTAGAACTGCTGTGCGGGAGACAGCGGAGTCTCGCCCCGACATTTCATCTGCCCTTTCTTGGCGCGATCAAATTTGAAGTGCAACACCTTGCTCGTGTAAGGTGTGCCAATGCAAAAAAGAAGTTACCAACAACTGCAGCCTGAAGAACGCATGACGATTGCAAGCATGAAGCAGCAGGGTTCGAGC
>NZ_VZQQ01000345.1 GCF_014397785.1 Paraburkholderia podalyriae | reverse complement strand
GCCTTTGCCATCCATGGACAGGCGGATGCCCCTGCTGAGCACGGCGTCGGTGAACGCTGTCGCGGTGAACTGGCTGCCCTGGTCGGTGTTGACGATTTCAGGTTGCCCGTATTTCGCAAACGCTTCTGAGGGTGTAAAAATTTTTGTGTAAACGGTCATTTGGCAGGAAACTGTCAGCAACAGGAGCACAGATGACCGTAGCGAAACGCAACAAAAGAGAAAAACCCGATCCTGAACTCGTCAAGCTGGCAGA
>NZ_VZQQ01000344.1 GCF_014397785.1 Paraburkholderia podalyriae | reverse complement strand
ATCCCGATGGCGCGCGGCTTCGTATATCTGACCGCCGTGGTGGACTGGGCCAGCCGAAAGGTACTGGCCCACCGCGTGGCGATTACGATGGAAGCGATGCACGCTGTCGAGGCGTTGGAAGAAGCGTGGGGGTGTCCGGAATTTTGTGTAAACGGGTTGAGGTTTAACCCGGCACTAGCCGCTCTTCGAACTGGATTGTGAAGCGGTTCAGGGCCGCTTTCCAGTCGCGGATAGGCATCGTCCACTTCTTGCT
>NZ_VZQQ01000343.1 GCF_014397785.1 Paraburkholderia podalyriae | reverse complement strand
GCAAGAAACGCGGCTTCGTCAAACGGCTCGCCACGCTGATATGCGGTCCACGCACCGTTGTCGATGGCGTAGCGCATGCCTTCGGTGCGGTGCTCGCCTTTAGCGGAGACAAGAAGACGCCAGCCAGGGCTCCGGTGCAAATAGCGCGCGTGCGAATCGGTTAAGGTGTCGGACTGAACAAATTGAGAGCCGACGATGAGCAAACTGAAGAGCCTGGACGAACTGTTCGCAGGCCGTCACTTTGACCGTGAAG
>NZ_VZQQ01000342.1 GCF_014397785.1 Paraburkholderia podalyriae | reverse complement strand
GGCCGCACCACTTCAGAACCCACTTCATTTTCGTTCATAGCGTACACGTGTCCATTAAAAAAATAGGTGGACACGATCGTCGCTTTCATGACCCGCCGGTTCAAGGTGACATTGCCGGGCGCTTACAGTAATCAAGACCCGCAGCTCGTTTCCGACCGATGAGGCCGTGACCAAGCTGTTTTACCTGGCGCTGAACAACATCAGCAAGAAGTGGACGATGCCTATCCGCGACTGGAAAGCGGCCCTGAACCGC
>NZ_VZQQ01000341.1 GCF_014397785.1 Paraburkholderia podalyriae | reverse complement strand
GAGGTAATCATGAAGTGCGGATACCGTGGGTGGATCATTGACGCGACCCCGGATTTCTCCCTTGGGAAATTTTTCGCACATGCGCGGCTGGTCCGCATTTCGCCCGACGATGATGTTGACAGTGAAAGGCTCTGTCGCAGTAAGGTCAACGGGTCAAGCAGCAGTGATATGCGGAGGATTGCTTATGAAACGAGCGAGTAGAACTGCTGTGCGGGAGACAGCGGAGTCTCGCCCCGACATTTCATCTGCCCTTT
>NZ_VZQQ01000340.1 GCF_014397785.1 Paraburkholderia podalyriae | reverse complement strand
TCGGCAGGTCCAAACAAGGAGGTCAATGGACTTTTCGGTACCATAGCTCCAACAAGCGCCTCCAAGGCACATGAGCACAGGGAATAGCCGGCAGTCGCGCGGGGCTTCCTGACGGTGAGGTAAATGCGGTTTTGTCGCGTTAAGACGGGAGAGGTAGTATTCGAGCCTGACAAATATGCTTTGGCTGGCCGATGAAGAAGACCCAAACACCGCGAAAGACGCTTGCTGCGGACATCACCCGAGTGCTAAAGCGC
>NZ_VZQQ01000033.1 GCF_014397785.1 Paraburkholderia podalyriae | reverse complement strand
ACCGTACTTACAATTTTAGGACGACGCAGGGTCGGCGCGCGGCGATATTAACCTGCCGCCGTTGCGCTGGATCAGTCGCGCTTGACTTCGGCGCTTCAACAGATCGATCGCCTTGAATAGGTCGTCAGCCATTCCAAGGCTCGCGTGTCAGCGCGCGGCATATATAAACCCCGCGCTGCGGCTGAAGGCGGGTTGATGCGGAATCGCTAATGCGGCCGAGAAGGTTGGTCCCGGTCGCCAACGTCGGGCGGCTGTCGGCCGAGGCCGTGTGAAAACGGAAAAGTACTCGGTTTTCGGGTGTCGCTTTACCCTTCCCGAGTCGCCACCAGGCTGATACGCGGCGATCTGAAGGGTCGACTTTTGAGAAGGCTTCGTGCGGAGCGCGTTTTCACACGGCCTCGGTCACTTTCAGACGTTGGCCCATGCTTTTAGGAAGACGCTCGGAAGTCCACACCATCCAAACACCGGACACTCGTGTTCACGTCATATGAGTTGAATGGCCGATCGAAACCGGCATTCACGGGTTCCTTTGGTTTAAGGTCTGGCCCGCCAAATCGGTTTGTAGCGAATGCTACGAGACATATACTTTGGACACGCGCATCGCGCCGGTCGACAAGTATCTCAACAGTTAAGACACTGTTGGCCGATGGCGCATCGGCATCGTTCGAAACAACTGTTCGCTTAGGAGGTCGCGATGCTATATAAGGTTGCCGTTGGCTCCATCAGTTGGATTCACGCCGATTCGCACCCGGTATCATTTGCGTTCCAAGCCCTTACGCAAACACCGCACTGGATCCCGAAAACCTATATCGGATTGGCCGCCACGGCCAATCCGACACCTCCGAACGAGATTGCTGACTTCAAGTCTTTCCAAGCTCAGAAGCAATTTCGAGCGTTGTTGTACTGCCGTTTCACCGTTGAACTAGATCCGACCACCAACGCAGTAGGCAGCTTCAATGTTCTTGATGCCGTACACGATCCGGGGTGGACGCCGCCTTTTGATAAATCGAAGTTCAGCAGCACAAAGTTGATGAAAAATTCGTCAATGAGTGACCCAAATTTTTATCCTGGAGAGGCCAGTAGCATCTCTCTAGTTAAGACACGCGCACGACACGCAAATACTGTGCTGCCTCCCACGCCAAAGAATGAAGTGGTTTGCGTAAATGCACTGATTAAGTTCAGAGCTGGTTCGCATACTGATGGAATCGGAGTGAGCGACGATGTTGGCTCTCCCTTTCATGTTCCGTGGGTATGGTGTGAACTCCTCCTCACCTATGATAGAGGGATCTTTAAATTGCTTGGCTGCGGATCTATTTTTCCAACGCATTATTTTTACATTGATGGCAAGAAGGTACTCGCGCAAGAAGAAGTAGCAGATTTAAGTTTTCCGAAGAAAGGTGCACTGACCATTAATGAAAGTGCGTTGAAACTCTACCCGGTGTTGTCGAAGGGCGCGCCTGCGTCAGGACCACAAACAAGTTTAGCCGCGGAGACAGGGCTGTCCGGCCCTGTCAGAAGGCATTTATATACGGCCGACGGGAGGGTAGATAGCTCCGGAAACATAAGCTCACTCGTCCACGTCTTCAGACTTTAGCTCATGGACCCAAACCACATGCCGGGCACGGACACGACTGCTGAGTCAGTTTTGGCCGAGGCCCACGTTGACCAGACACCAGCCATCGAAAAAGCCAAACAAAAGGGCGGCGACAACAGTCCCTGCGGCGCCTGGCGCATTGACTCAACTACGCACGGTGCGGGTCCAATACGCTGCGACTTGCTGCGTAAGGCGAGGTCGAAAGCGCATTCGCCGATTGGTCCATTGCGGGTGCTCTCACAACTTGCTTTCACCGTCGCCACCGTCTAACGCGGAACGATTCGGAAACGGAGAATCGTGCACAATACCGCGCGTGACGAACGTTCTCATGTACCGAGAATTCGCCGGGCTAGACGGGTTGCTCGAATGACCGCTCCTGTTGGCAGGTTGCCACGGCGCTCGCTTCGGGTGGAAGGGCAGTTGTGGGTCGAGTGCAGCCGGTCGCGGTCGTCAGGCAGCGCCATGGCACGGCGCGAAGCCTGATGGTTCAGCACTTTTGGCCACCGAATCTTCAATGCTCAAACCAGCCGCCATAAGAACGCATCTCGGCGGCGCAGTCCAGCGTGTTCCGTGCGTTCGGCTCTGGCTGAGCTTGCCCGAGCCCAGCTATTTCCGTTTCCCAACAGCACGGCAAATTGCGTCCGTCCCGAAGGGAGGAGCCTAAAAATTTATTTGCTTTTCGAAACGCACTACTAAGATGAAGTGTTGGGCGGTTTGGGGGCTTTCGGGCTTGCTTTTCCTGGTCACAACATCCTGCGTTCCGCGACAACGACTTTTCCTTGAATAGTCGTGACAATTCGGTGACTCCGAACAGGAGGATGTATGTCGCACGGAACACAGCTCTGTCCGAGCATCGCTGTCATGTTGCGGGCCCTTTACGCACTGCTGCTAATTGCGACGGCAAACCCCGCCGCCGCGCAGATCATCAGCACCGTCGCGGGCCCCGGTCAGGGCGGCGTAGGTGCGGCCGGAATCGCCGCAGAAGCCATCGCGCTGGACCGGTGGGGAAACATATACACTGCCGAACCGACATTTCGCGTCGTTCGCCGCATCGATCACGAGAGCGGAATTGTCACGACCGTTGCCGGCAACGGGCAAGAAGGCTACAGCGGCGACGGCGGCCCAGCGACGAACGCCAGTCTCGACTATCCGTCAGGGGTTGTGGTTGACCGAGCAGGCAATGTGTTCGTTGCGGATCCATACATCGGAGTCGTGCGAAGGGTGGATCGAAAAACGGGGATCATTACTTCTGTTGCAGGTCCGGGCGTTGGCAGCGCCAACCGCGGCGACGGGGGGCCGGCCACTCAGGCCGCGCTGTTCCCAACCGACGTGGCCCTGAACCGGGAAGGTGATCTGTACATCGCCGATTCGGCGGTAGCACGCATCCGGCGCGTGGACCACGAAACGGGAATCATCACGACCGCCGTCAAGCTTGCGTCCAGTTACATCCTGGCTATCGCCTTTGGCCCGCACGGCGACCTCTACATAGTCGATCCCTCTCCGGCAACGGTCGTCCGGGTGGACAAAAGAACAGGCACTATCACCACGGTAGCCGGGAAGTCGCCCCTTTGCTCGGGGGCGGGCTTGATGGCGTCCGGGTGCTATAACGGAGATGGCATTGCGGCGACCGATGCTTTCTTGAACATCCCAACGCACATTGCGTTTGACTGCGCGGGTAATCTGACGATCAGCGATACCTTCAACGCCCGTGTGCGTCAGGTGAATAGGCAAACCGGCATCGTCACAACCATTGCCGGCAACGGGCAGGACTCCTACGGCGGCGACGGCGGCCTTGCCACTCAAGCTAGCATAGGCGGTCCCAGGGGGCTCGCGTTTGGACCCGAGGGCGATCTGTTCTTCGCTGGCTCCGGGTACATTCGCAAGGTAAGCGGCCTGCCGAAAGCCGGGCGCCGCTGCGAAGAACGTGATGAGGACCGCGACGGCGGCGATGCGGGGCGCCCCGGTGATCGCACCGATCGCAAAGATGGCGGTGCGTTGCTTCCATGGTGGTGGTGACACCGCTTGCGCTACGCCACTATTGCGCGCGCAGCAGATGATCGCGTGCGCGCCTGCGCCGGATGCGGAACAGACGAAGGCAGCCTGCTGGCCAGCAGGCTACTTCGGACCATCCCACCAGCTGCGACCGTCACAGTTCGTTCAGGGTTGTTCTTCGACCCGTTTGAGCCCTTTCGAGCAATTGAACGACGGTCCGCTTCACGACGCTGATCAGACGATTGTTAGTCGGACCTGAACAATGTTCGAAGCCTTGCAGAGTGAGGCTTTGAGCAAGAAATGGTGTTGTGAGATTTGCAGGAACCTGGCACATTAACGCGAGAATCCTGCATTTTTCGACGAGGTACGGATGGGTCCGAAGACGCCTGTAACTGAGCGGGATTTCTTCCGGCAACCGCTGCGCGAGCAGATCAACCTGAAGCATCCCCTGGTGCGACTGGCCGAGCTGATCAGCTGGGATCGGTTGAGTGTGTCGATGAGCGAGAGCTTCGCGTCGCGCAGGGGGCGACCGGCAACGTCGCCGCGCCTGATTGCCGGGCTGCTGTATCTGCAGCACGCGTTCGACCTGTCCGACGAAGAGGTGGTCTGGCAATGGGTGGAGAACCCGTACTGGCAGGTGTTCACCGGCGAAACCCATTTGCAGACCGAGCCGCCGATCGATCCGTCGAGCCTGACGCGCTGGCGCAAGCGGATTGGGGAAGCCGGCGTTGAAGAGCTGCTGGCCGAAACGATCGAAGCGGCCAAACGTGCCGGCGTGATCAAGGCCTCGAGCGTGAAGCGGGTGATTGTAGACACGACCGTCATGGAGAAGGCGATTGCGCATCCAACCGACTCACGATTGCTCGAGCGATGTCGCGAACATCTGGTGAAGGCCGCCGCACGGCACGGCCTGAAGCTGTGGCAGAACTACAATCGCGAGGCGCCGCGTCTGGGGCTGCAGATTGGCCGCTACGCTCACGCGAAGCAGTACAAGCGCATGCGGAAGGTACTGCGTACGCTGCGTTCGCGCGTTGGAAGGGTGATGCGTGATGTGGAGCGACAGGTCACCCAGGTGGCAGACTCAGGCCGTGCGGCCCTGCTGGAGCTGATTGGCCGGACGAAGCGCATCCTGACGCAAAAGGCGAAGGACAAGAACAAGCTTTATGCGCTGCATGCACCGGAAGTCGAATGTCTGGCCAAAGGCAAGGCGCGCACGCCGTATGAATTCGGCGTGAAAGTGTCGATCACGACGACACACAAGGAAGGACTGGTAGTTGGGATGCGCTCGATGCCGGGCAATCCGTACGACGGTCACACGCTGGCTGAAGCGCTGGAGCAGGCGGCAATCCTGAGCGACGCTACGCCGGAAGTCGCCATCGTCGACCGTGGATACAAGGGTATCGCCATCGACGGCGTGAAGATCTACCACCCGGGTTTGCGGCGTGGCATTACGCGCGGACTACGTGCGATGATCAGGCGGCGCAGCGCCATCGAACCAGCCATCGGTCACATGAAAACGGATGGAAAACTCGATCGGAACTGGCTAAAAGGCGCCTTGGGCGATGCGATGCACGCGGTGCTGTGCGGCGCCGGCCATAACCTGAGGATGATCCTCCGGAAGCTGCGGCTTCTTTGCGTCTTCGTTCTCGCTGCCTTGTTCAACCGCTGCGTGGCCACGGTCCTATCGCGGTAATGCCGGTGGTCGACAAAACGAATTGTTCAGGACGGACTTGTTAGGTGCGCGACCCCATCGTTGAGACTTGTGCCGACCGTGTATGAGCCGCCTGCCTGCGGGCGTACACATCGCTGCCGAGCCTTCACATCTCCGCCGCGTCCGCCGCACGGCAAGGGAAAACCCTGGAACACTGGTGCCAGCCGCACAGCCCCGTCCGGCGAGGCAAGTGTGGCACGGCAACACAGATCGTTAACCTGGAGATAACGAACGCATCTCGAAGGTGATTGAACGGACATCCCCCGCTCCCTAGACTCGTCTCACGTCCTGAGCGAGAGCACCATGTCCAGTCAAAGTCCGTCCCAATCCCGTTGGGCCACGCGCCGCGCGGAAAAGCACCGTCGCCTCGCGCGCGTCGCGCCGATCGCCGATGGCGTGATTCTGCCCACCGAGCGCATCGTAGATGTCCTGCAGAACCTGATCGCGCCCGGCGACCGCGTGGTCGTGGAAGGCAACAACCAGAAGCAGGCGGATTTCCTGTCGCGTTCGCTCGCGAAGGTCGATCCGGAAGTCGTTCACAATCTTCATCTCATCATTCCGAGCGTGAGCCGCGCCGAGCATCTCGATCTTTTCGAGCGCGGCATCGCGAGAAAGCTCGACTTCGCCTACGCGGGCGCGCAGAGCCTGCGCATCTCGCAGTTTCTGCAAGACGGCATTCTCGAAATCGGCGCGATCCATACCTACATCGAGCTGTATGCCCGACTCTACGTTGACCTGACGCCCAACGTCGTGCTGATCGCCGGCTTCAAGGCGGATCGCGAGGGAAATCTCTATACGGGCGCAAGCACCGAAGATACCCCCGCGCTCGTCGAAGCCGCGGCGTTTCGCGACGGCATCGTGATCGCGCAGGTCAACGAGATCGTCGACGATCCGAAGGACCTGCCGCGGGTCGACATCCCGGGCTCGTGGATCGATTTCATCGTGCGGGCGGACAAGCCGTTCTTCATCGAGCCGCTCTTCACGCGCGACCCGCGCCTCGTTACACCGATCCAGATATTGATGGCGATGATGGCGATTCGCGGCATCTACGAGCGGCATCAGGTGCAATCGCTCAACCACGGCATCGGCTTCAACACGGCGGCGATCGAACTGATCTTGCCGACCTACGGCGAGAAGCTCCGCCTGCAGGGCAAGATCTGCCGGCACTGGACGCTCAACCCGCACCCGACGCTGATCCCCGCGATCGAAACCGGCTGGGTCGACAGCGTGCATTGTTTCGGCGGCGAACTCGGCATGGAAGCCTATGTCGCGCAACGGCCGGATATTTTCTTCACCGGCCGCGACGGCTCGATGCGCTCCAACCGCGCGATGTGCCAACTCGCGGGGCAATACGCGGTCGACATGTTCATCGGCTCGACGCTGCAGATGGATGGCGTTGGCAACTCGTCGACGGTGACGCACGGGCGGCTCACTGGCTTCGGCGGTGCGCCCAACATGGGCCACGATCCGCACGGCCGCCGCCATGCGACGCCCGCGTGGCTCGATCTCCTGCAAACCGACAGTCCGCTGGAGCGCGGCCGCAAGCTCGTCGTGCAGATGGTGGAGACATTTCAGGCCGGCGGCCAGCCGAGCATCGTCGAGTCGATCGATGCAGTCGACGTCGGCCGCGAGTCGGGCATGCCGCTCGCGCCCGTCATGATCTACGGCGACGACGTCACGCACGTGCTGACCGAGGAAGGCATCGCGTATCTGTACAAGGCGCGCTCGCTCGAACATCGCAAGGAGATGATCGCCGCGGTCGCCGGCGTGACGCCGGTCGGGCTCACAAGCCGCCCGGAGAAGGTCGCCGAGCTGCGCCGCGATGGCTTCGTCGCCCTGCCCGAAGACCTCGGCGTTCATCGCGGCGAAGCGAGTCGTTCGCTGCTCGCGGCGAAAAGCGTGGCGGATCTCGTCGACTGGTCGGACGGGTTGTACGACCCGCCCGCACGCTTTCGGAGCTGGTAATGCATGAGAACCTCGCAATGAACGCGGCGCGGCCGCTACACAAGGCGCCGGACCTCGCCGATCGTTTCGGCGTGGATGTGGTGGAGGCGTTGATCGACGAAGTGACGCTCGCGCCGAAGCCCGGACTCGTCGACATCCGCAGCCGTGGCGCGCATCACGATCTCGACTGGAAACTGATGTGCGTATCGGCACTTGCGTTGCAGCCGACATTTGTCGAAATGGCGCACGCAGGCATCGAAACCCGGCCGATGCTCGCGCTGCGTGAACAGATCGGCGCGATCGGACGTGAAGGCGAAGCGCGCATGCTTGACGCGACCGGTGGCGTGAATACACATCGCGGCGCGATCTGGGCGCTCGGACTGCTCGTGACCGCGGCAACGCGTGAACCGTCGGACCTTGCGCCGGAGGCAGTCGCCGCGCGCGCCGGATCGATCGCGTGCGTGCGGGATCACCATGCGCCCGCGCTGACCGGCAACAAGGGCGAGCAGGCATGCCTTGACTACGCCGTCGGCGGCGCACGCGGACAAGCGCAGGCGGGCTTTCCGCACGTCGTGGACGTCGCGCTGCCGGAACTCCGGCGCTCACGCGAACGCGGCGACAGCGAAACGGCCGCGCGCCTGAACGCGTTGCTCGCGGTGATGGCGAGCCTCGACGACACGTGCGTGCTCGCTCGCGGCGGACCAAGCGCACTCGCCGAGATGCAGAGCGGCGCGCGGCTCGTACTGAAGCATGGCGGCGCGGCTCAGCTCGACGGCCGCCGTTGCCTCAAGGCGCTGGACCGGCGGCTCGTCGAATTGCACGTGTCGCCCGGCGGCGCGGCCGATCTGCTCGCCGCGGCGCTCTTTCTCGACCGGCTTCGGAACGAAGCCTTTGACACGACGAAGGGATAGGAAGGCAAATGGAAACCATCGTCCTCGAATTTCCGGCGGGTCAGCCCGCGGCAGGCCGCGCGCTGGTGGGCGTGGTCGCGTCGGGGGACCTCGAAGTCCTCCTCGAAGCGAACACGGCGCATCGCACCGCGGTGAACATCACGACGTCTGTCGACGGCAAGGGCCACCTCTGGCAGGCCGTGCTGGAACGCATCCTCGGCGACGGATCGCTGCCCGCGGTGAAGCTCGAAATCAACGATTCCGGCGCGACGCCGGGTGTCGTGCAGATGCGCATCGGGCAGGTATTCGAACAACTGAAATCAACCGGCGGAGCGTGAAGATCATGGATACGCAACAACTGCTCGAACGCCAGAGCTTCATCGAACTCGATGCGCGCAGCCGCGCAAAAAAGCTGCTTGACGAAGGCACCTTCAGCGAACTGCTCGATCCGTTCCAGCGCGTGAGCTCGCCATGGCTCATGCGGCAAGGCATCGTGACGCAGGCCGACGACGGCATGGTGGTCGCGAAGGGAACCATCGACGGACAGCCCGCCGTGGTGCTCGCCATCGATGGCGGGTTCCAGGGCGGCAGCATGGGCGAAGTGTCGGCGGCGAAGATCGCGGGCAGCCTCGAACTCGCCGCCGAGGACAACCGCAATGGCATCCCGACGCGCGCTGTCATCCTCTTCGAGACGGGCGGCGTGCGCTTGCAGGAAGCGAACGTCGGGCTCGCGGCTATCGCGGAGATTCACGCGGGCATAGTCGATCTGCGGCGCTACCAGCCGGTGATCGGCGTCACCGCCGGGCCGATCGGCTGCTATGGAGGCATGTCGATCGCGGCGGGGCTTTGCAGCTATCTGATCGCCACCCGCGAAGCGCGGCTCGGCCTCAACGGACCGGCGGTGATCGAACAGGAAGCGGGCATCGCTGAATTCGATTCGCGGGACCGTCCGATGATCTGGAGCTTCACCGGCTGCGAGCAGCGGCATCGCACGGGATTGGTCGATGACTACGTCGCCGACGACGCCAATGCGATTCGCGTGGCCGTCATCGAACGCTATCGCGCGGGGCGTCCAAGTGCATGCCGCAGCGAACGCGTCGCCAGCTTTCTGAAGCGGCTTTCCGAAGTCGATCCGGGCGTGCAGGCCACGCCGGAACAAGCGGCCGCCATCTACGGCAAGGGGTTCGAGTCATGAGCACGAAAGAGCTTTCGAAGCGCGGCGCAGTCTGGCTGGACGCACTCACTTACAGCGCGCCGTTGCAGGCGGGTTATCCGCCTTCGGTACGCGTCGCCGATGCGCGGCTGGGCGATCATCCCGCGCGTTTCATCGCAGTGTTACCGGACCCCGATAACCCGTTCCCGCGCGCACGCAACGGCGAGGTGGGCCTCGTGGAGGGATGGGAGATCGCGCGGGCGGTTCGTGAAGTCGTCAATGCCGATGCACAGCGCGATGAGAAACGCGCGATCGTCGCCGTGGTCGATGTCGCGAGCCAGGCGTATGGACGGCGGGAGGAAGCGTACGGCATCCATCAGGCACTCGCCGGTGCCGCCGATGCCTACGCGAGCGCCCGTCTTGCCGGCCATCCGGTGATCGGGCTGATCGTGGGGCGCGCGATGTCCGGAGCGTTCCTCGCGCACGGCTATCAGGCCAACAGGCTGATCGCACTCGCCGATCCGCAGGTGATGGTTCACGCGATGGGCAAGGAGTCCGCCGCGCGGGTCACGTTGCGCTCCGTCGCCGATCTGGAAGCGTTCACGGCACGCGTACCGCCGATGGCCTACGACATCGACAACTATGCGTCGCTCGGGCTGCTGTGGAAGCTCCTGAGCGTGACCAACGCCGACGCTCCCACCGGCGCCGACCAGTCGTCGGTCGAAAAGGCGCTGCAGAACGCCTTCGATGACATTCGTGCCGATCCGTCGCACGGCCTTGAAAGCCGGCTCGGCAGCATGCATCGCGCCGCTTCGGCGACGGTTCGCCGCAAGCTGCGGGAGCAATGGCGGTAAATCGCTCGCTTCGAGCACCGGCTCTTCAGAAGCCAACTCAAGATATTTCAGGAGACACGAAATGATCATTTATGGAACCGCGCTGCTCGCGTTCTGCCATCTGGCTGGACTCTTTCTCGGCGACCTGCTCGGGGTCGCAATCGGCGTCAAGACGAATGTCGGCGGCGTCGGTATCGCGATGCTGCTCCTGATCTTCCTGCGCCTCTATCTGCACGGCAAGGGACTGCTGCCCAAGGAAACCGAAGCAGGCGTGGGGTTCTGGGGCGCGATGTACATCCCAGTCGTGGTGGCAATGGCCGCCAATCAGAACGTCGTGGCCGCGCTCAAGGGCGGACCGGTCGCGCTGCTGTCGGCGCTGGGCGCGGCAGCTGTCTGCGCAGGCTGCATCGCCGTTCTGTCTCGCACCGGTCACGACAGCACGTCGTTCGTGAACGCTCCGCACCTCGAAGAAATCTGAAGCAGGAGTCAGCCATGTTCCAAATGATCGATAAGGTTCTGATCCACAACGGCCTCGTCACGGCGTTCGCGCTGGTGGGGCTCATCATGTGGGTGTCGTCGCTGATCTCGCGCAAGCTGACGTTCGGGCGCGTGCACGGCTCGGCGATCGCCATTGTGATCGGCCTCGTGCTCGCTTACTTCGGCGGCGCGTTCACTGGAGGACAAAAAGGTCTCGCGGACCTGCCGCTTTTTACCGGCGTCGGCCTGATGGGCGGCGCGATGCTGCGGGACTTCGCCATCGTCGCGACGGCGTTCGAAGTCCAGGCCACCGAGGCCCGCAAGGCCGGGCTCATCGGGGTAGTATCGCTGCTGCTCGGGACGGTGCTGCCGTTTATCGTCGGCGCGAGCATCGCGCATGCTTTCGGTTACACCGACGCGGTCAGCATGACCACCATCGGCGCGGGCGCCGTGACGTATATCGTAGGACCGGTGACGGGCGCGGCGATCGGCGCAAGCTCGGATGTGATCGCGCTCAGCATCGCGACGGGTCTCATCAAAGCGATCATCGTGATGATCGGCACGCCGCTCGCAGCCGGCTTCATGGGGCTGCAGACGCCGCGTTCCGCGATGATCTTCGGTGGGCTGGCCGGCACGGTGAGCGGCGTCAGCGCGGGGCTGGCCGCGACCGATCGGCGGCTCGTTCCCTACGGCGCGCTGATCGCGACGTTCCATACGGGCGTCGGCTGCCTGCTCGGGCCGTCGCTGCTGTTCTTCTCGACCAAGGCACTGATGGGCGCGTGATGCGTCGTGGAGAACCACTGTGTCCATCGCTGAAGAAGCGCTTCGCCCGCATGACCTCCTGTGGATCGGAGCGCCGCAGGACATCTGCTCGACATCGGAAGTGCCTGCCTGGGCTTCGCGCGAGTGGCTGTCGATTGCACCGGTCGTCGTGCGACGCGAGGCAGTGGACGAGCATGGCATCGTGCCAGTCGGCCTTCGCGGACGCACGCGCAGCGAGCGGTTCGCGGCCTACGTGGCTCGCGAGCGCGTCACGCGCCGCGTGACACCCGAGGCTCTCGCTCGGGCTCCCGAGTGGCGCGCACACATCGCACTCGCGAGCCTGCCCTGCGTGCGCGCACTCGCCCGCATCGCGCCCGAACTCGACCGGCTTCAGTTGACGTGGGGCATTATCGGCAGCGTCGGCTTCGCGCTGGCAAGCGGCGTGAGCACGCTGCGAAAGGACAGCGACCTCGATCTGTTGCTGCGTGCCACGCGGCCCTTGCCGCCCGATGAAGCGCATGAACTCCTGTCGCTGCTGCGGGCCGCGCCCGCACGTATCGACATGCAAGTGGACACTGGCCACGCCGGCTTCGCTCTGGCCGAGTGGGCCAGCCAATCGGATCGCGTTCTGTTGAAGACGGGGCGTGGCCCCTTGCTCGTAGCCGATCCCTGGGACCCGGACGCATCATGAGCGTGCTATTCACTTTCCCCGGCCAGGGCTCGCAGCGCGCCGGCATGCTGCACGCGCTGCCGGGTCACACGGAGGTCGCCCGCACACTCGAAGAAGCCAGCGACACGCTGGGCTACGACGTCCAATCCATCGACGATGCGGCAACGCTCCGTTCAACCGTCGCCGTGCAACTTTGCCTATTGATTGCGGGTGTCGCTCAGGCACGCGTCATCCAGGCCCATGGCCACGAACCCGACACGGTGTCGGGGCTTTCGATCGGCGCGTATCCCGCCGCCGTGACCGCGGGTGCGCTTCTTTACTCCGACGCCGTCAGGCTCGTCGCCTTGCGCGGCCAGTTGATGGAGCGCGCCTATCCGGGCGGCTACGGCATGACTGCGATCGTCGGCATGACGCAACGAGCGCTCGAACGGCTGATCGCGCAAGTGAACAGCGAGGCCGAGCCCGTCTTCCTTGCAAACATCAACACGGAAACGCAGATGGTCGTCGCAGGCAGCGACGCCGCGATACACCGTCTCGCAGCACTCGCGAGCGAACACGGCGCGCAACGCTGCGAGCGTCTCGATGTAGCAGTGCCGTCGCATTGCGCGTTGCTCGACACGCCCGCGGCCTCGCTTGCCGACGCCTTCGCACAGGTCGACGTGCGTGCGCCGCGCGCCGCGTATCTGAGCAGCAGCGTCGCGCGGCCCCTGTTCGACGGTGCGCGCATCGCCGCGGATCTAGCGGGCAACATGGCGCAGCAGGTGCGCTGGCACGACACGATGAGACTCGCGTGGGAGCGCGGAGCGCGCCTGGCGATCGAGATGCCGCCCGCAAACGTCCTGACGCGGTTGGCCGGCGCGATCTTCACGGAGGGCGTCGCGGTGAGTTGCAGCGAAACCTCGCTGCCGGACCTCGGCACGCTCGTCGACAGGGAGCGCGCACGCGACGAGCGTTGAAGCGTCAGCCGGCGCTTCTCGTGCGCAGACGGCAGACGGCCATCAGCGCGAGCAGATTCGGATCGCGTTCGCGCGCGCGCAGGAAGCTGACGCCGATAGTCTGGCGCATCAGGTATTGCGGCTTGAGCGGAATGAATTGCACCTTGTCGCCGAAGACGCCGCGCACGCGTCCGGGCAGGAGCGTATAGCCGACTCCGCCGCTCACCAGGTTCATCAGCGAGAAGATATCGCCGGTCCGCATCGACACGTTCGGCGTGAAGTCCGCGACGCGAAACGCCTCCACGAAGCCGTGAAATGTCGCGAACCCTTCGCCGAGCGAAACGAAGGTCTCGTCACGACAATCCCGCAGATCGACGGCTTCCTGATTCGCGTAGCGCGAACCGGCGGGCGCCGCGAAAAAAATGTCGTCTTCGAAAAGAGGGATGGACTCGACCTCGGGCTCGGCGTCGGGCAGCGCCATCAGCGCCGCATCGATTTCGCTCCGCTTCAGCTTGTCCAGCAACTCGGCATTCGGACCGAGCACGAGTTCGACGTGCAGTGTGGGCCGCCGTACCTTAATATCAACGACGATGCCGGGCACGGTCTTGATGGTCAGCGAATACAGAGAGCCGATTTTCAGGCGGTCCGACGAATAGCCCGCGGCCTCGCGCGTCAAGCGGATGCCATCGGACATCAGCGTGATCACTTCTTGCGCGACGTCGGCGAGCATTTGCGCCGCTTCCGTCGACTTCAGATTGCGCCCCTCATGGCGGAACAGCGCGCATCGCACGCCTTGCTCGAGCGAATGCAGCGCGCGGTGCACGCTGACCGTGCTCACGTTCAACGCCTCCGCCGCCTTCGCCAGGTTGCCGGTCTCCATGAATGCGAGCAGGACTTCCAGCTTGCGGAAGGTGATCTCGTCGTCGATTCGGTCGCGCATCTTGATCGTGGAACGGTCGAAATGCTCGATTATCGGCTCGCGATTGCGCCGGACAAATAGCGTTTATCCCTGACCCCTCAGGCGTCGCCTGAGCCAGGTGGCGACCGCGTCTCCGCTGCGTTTGGCCGCGACTATGCGCGGCTTAGGGACTGCACGATATCAGAAAGCCTCGCCCAGCTGGCTCAGAACCGCCGGATTCTCTAGCGTCGAAACATCCTGTGAAATCGCTTCACCCTTTGCAAGGGAGCGCAGAAGCCGGCGCATGATTTTCCCCGAACGTGTCTTGGGCAGGTTGTCGCCGAACCGAATGTCCTTGGGTTTCGCTATCGGTCCGATTTGCCCGCCAACCCATTTTCGGAGGTCGGCGGCGAGCTCACGCGCTTCGTCGCCGGTCGGGCACGCTCGCCTGAGCACCACGAAAGCGCAGATCGCTTCGCCCGTGACATCATCGGCGCGTCCGACCACGGCGGCTTCGGCTACGAGCGGGTGAGCCACCAATGGGGACTCGATCTCCATTGTGCCCATGCGGTGACCCGAAACGTTCATCACGTCGTCGATGCGACCGGTGATCGTGAAGTAGCCGCTGTTGCTGTCGCGAATGACCCCGTCGCCCGCAAGATAGACATCGCCACCGAGCTCCTGAGGGAAGTAGCTTTGTTTGAAACGCTCGGGGTCGCCCCAGATCGTGCGAATCATGGATGGCCACGGGCGCCGGATGACTAGAATACCGCCGCTTCCGTTGGGCACCGGCTGCCCCGTTTCGTCGACGACCGATGCCGTGATTCCCGGCAGTGCAAGTGCGCAGGAACCCGGCACGAGCGCGGTGGCGCCGGGCAATGGCGCAATCATGTGTCCGCCCGTTTCGGTCTGCCAGAAGGTATCGACGACCGGACAGCGGCCCGAGCCGATATGGCGGTGATACCACTCCCATGTATCGGGGCTGATCGGCTCGCCGACCGTGCCAAGCAGCCGCAGGCTGGACAGGTCGTAACGGGCTGGATGGACCTCCGCGTTCGCGTCCGCGGCCTTGATGAGCGAACGGATGGCTGTGGGCGCCGTGTAGAAGATGCTGACCTTGTGACGCGCGATCATCTCCCAGAAGCGGCCCGCATCGGGGTGGGTCGGGACACCTTCGAAGATCACCTGCGTCGCGCCCACAGCGAGCGGACCGTAGGCGATGTAGGTATGTCCCGTTACCCTGGAAGGCGACACCACTTTGCTGCGCGTGTGATGCGCGAGCAATCCAGCGGAAGTCGCGGATGAACAGGTGACCGAATGTCCGTGACAGGCGTTCAAGGATTAGGTCATGCTCTGGGAGTAGCGAGCCATGAGCTTTCATAAAGTCTTACGGCTCCACGCCCCAGATCAGACGATGCCAGCGAAGCGTTGCTCCAGATAGGCGATGATCGCGTTGGAGTCGTACAACCAACGCGACTGGCCTTCCTCCTGAATATGCAGGCAGGGCACCTTGATCTTGCCGCCGCCGGCCAGCAAATGCTCCCGCTGCACAGGATCGTCTTTGGCGTCGTGTAGAGTCATCGGCACATTCAGACGATGCAGGGCCCGTCGCGTCTTTACGCAGAAAGGGCACGCATGGAATTGATACAGCGACAGCCGCGCCGCTTCTTTTTCCACTGCGGCCTGACCTTGCGCCGAACGGCGTTGCGGGCGTGGGCGACTGACGGCGTCGCCGAGCACGATTAACTGGCCGAGACCGGCACGCAGGGCTTTCACCAACATAGAGACTACCTCGAGCGGCGATTGGAAGCTGGCAAGTCTACTCCGTCCAATAGCCGACCGCTCCTGGCCAGACGCAGCCTTACGACTTGCGAGACGGTTGCGGGGCGCTGGCGCGCAGCACCATTGGCGACCAGCGACCCTCATCTGCCATCCGCGATTCTCCAAAGCAGACGTTCGCACAAGAACAGGTTCCACTTGGTACGGCGACTTATGACGAGCTCACTTTCGCCAGTTGAGTAAATGCCAGTCTGCAGGTTGACCACTTACAGGGCGTGGAGGCCCAGCAGAATCCTGGTGCATCAGCGTGCGTTCCAGGGCGGGACGCTACCTACGTAAGTATGAGTGGGGTCCCTGCAAAGAGAAGCTCGCAGCCCTATAATCATCAGCCGTCCCACCCGTTCACAGTTACCTCATGATCAAGTTTTACTACCACCCTTCGCCCAACCCCGCCAAGGTCGCATTGTTTCTTGAAGAGAGCGGGCTGCCGTATGAACTTGTGCCTGTCGACACCCGCAAGGGCGAGCAGCACGTCCCGGCCTTCACGGCGATCAACCCGAACGCGAAGACGCCAGTACTGGTCGATGGCGATGCGACCGTCTTCGACAGCAACGCCATCCTGCTGTACCTAGCCGAGAAGACGGGTCGGTTCCTACCGGTGAGCACCGCCGAGGCGCGGGCGCAAATGCACTCGTGGCTGATGTTCGTGGCCACCGGCATTGGGCCTTACTCGGGCCAGGCGGTGCATTTCAAACACTATGCGCCGGAGCCTAAGGACTACGCCGTGAACCGCTACGACTTCGAGGCGTGGCGCCACTGGAGCATCATCGACGCGCACTTGGCCCACCGCCGCTACATGCTCGGCGACGAATACACTCTGGTGGACATGGCCGTATGGGGATGGGCACGGGTCGTGACCTTCGTCCTGGGGCCCGAAGCATGGGAAAAGCTGCCGAACGTCAAGCGTCTGCTCGACGAAATCAACATCCGACCAGCGGCGCAGCGCGCCGAAGCGCTCAAGACGCGTCATGCGTTTAAGGCCGAAATGGACGATGAGGCACGCAAGTCGATGTTTCCCCAGAACGCACGCATTGGCGCCTGAGCCTACTGGAACTCACGCGATCGTCGACAACGCGGCCACGCGCTGCGCGTTTGAGCGGCGGTAGCCTGGTGGCTGCCGCCAGAAAGCTTGAATCATCCAGCACGGCTCATCGGGCCTTCTGCTGCTTGTGCACAGCTATTCCGAGCGAAGGTCCGCGATGCGCGTCTCAGTCCGAAGAACCGCTTCTGGCCGACGGCGATCGGCCCTTCGCGACCCCCTGCCGTCATTCGCGTCACAAGGGTCGCAATGACCGGTGTCAAAGGTTCAACGGTCAGTCGCCTGCGAAGGCCTTGCCGCGGTCCGTTGACCTATGGCTGTGCAATTACCTCAAGGCACACGCACTGCACTTTCGGCTTCCGCCAGAAACGCTACAAGCGGCGGGTTAGGCCGTCTGCCGTCGCCGCATACCCGCATCACCGCGCGAATGGCCTCGTGCGGCGCCAGATCCGAAATGCGTCGGCGACGAAATAAAGCCCGGGCTCATGGGCGATTGCGAACGCCTGCTGTTCGGTCATCCAGTATTGCTGACGCGCCGCGTCGTACTGGAGATGACCCTGCGTCACCTGCGCCCCCAACCACTTGCGCACGGCTCCCGCATCGGTGCCCGTCTTCCTCGCGAGTCGCTGCGCCGATAGCGGATTGTCAGCCAGCGCTTCATACAGTCGAAGCGTGTCCGCTTCCGCTAGCGCGGCATTGACTCCGAATGCATCACGACGATGCGCGAGTGCCAGGATGTGCTCGTTTAGCTTGCCTTGATGGTTTGCCACGTTGACCTCCCTGCGATTTTCAGGTGGCAGAGCGTCCCGCTCCGGTAGTAACCTGCATTCAAGCGATGATTCGATGAATGCGTTCGACGACATGAGCGTGCCCCTGAAGCGTTGTATTGACGGTTGGAGCCAGCGTGAGAAACGCCGATGCGCCTGACGCCCCGGGCCGACCCTTGAGCATTCGCCTGCTCGGCGAGCTCGAAGTGCGGCGCGACGGCGCGAGCGTACCGTTGCCCGCTTCACGCCGTACCCGCGCTCTGTTGGGCTATCTCGTGATGTCCGACGGCGCAATACACAGATCGGCCCTCTGCGATCTGCTATGGGACGGTCCCGACGATCCGCGAGCCGCGCTTCGCTGGAGTCTGTCCAAGCTGCGCCCGCTGGTCGACGACGCATCGCAGGAGCGCATCGTCGCCAACCGGACACACGCTGCGTTCCATGCCGCTGGCGCGTTCGTCGATAGCAAGAGGATTGAGGCGCTGCTCGAATCGGGAACCGAACGATTGCCCGTAGCTGCGCTCGCCGAAGCAGCGCAGTTGCTCGGGGGCGACTTCCTCGGCGGGCTCGAACTTCCGGGCTGCTACCGTTTCCATAACTGGTGTGTCGGCCAGCGCGAACGGTTCGGACGGATTCGCGGGGCGGTCCTGCGCTCGCTCATCGCGCGGCTGTCGTGCAATGTGCCGCTTGCGTTGCAGTATGGCCGTGAGCTGGTCCAGACCAATCCGCTCGATGAGTCGGCTCACGCGATGTTGATCAGCTTGCTCGAAGCGGACGGCCGTCCCTCGGATGCGGACGGCCATCACCGCTATGCACACGAGCTTCTCCATCGCGAGCTCGGCGCGCGCGCGTCTGCAATGCTCGATGGTGCTGTCCGGCGCATGCGCCACACCACCTTGTTGCGCAACACCAACGAGTATTGCCATCGCGCACTTCGTGACGAGAACCGCCCATCGAAAGACGACGCTGGAACAGCAGAACGAAGCGAGCGAGCGCCGACGCGTGATCAACAATCGATGTCCCCGTTGCCTCTTGTCGGGCGCGACGCAGAACGTGCGAAGCTCGATGTGCTATTGGCATCTTCGACGGCGCACGGACTCACTCTGCTGACGGGGGAGGTTATCCGGCCATACGGCATCTGGATAGACGCCTTGCGCGACGTCGCAATGGATGCTTTAGAACCGCTCGACCAACATCTCGCGCCTTTTATCCGTCCCGCTACCGTCGGCACGCCTCAAATCCAGCGCGATGAGGGAAGCCGCGAACGGTTCTTCAATGCGGTCGTCACATTGCTTGGCCGGCTGTGTGTCGACCATCGATTGGCGTTCGTGCTCGATGATCTACAGTGGCTCGACAAATCGTCGGGCGCGCTGCTGCACTTCGTGCGGCGACGATTGGACCCCGAACTGCCTGTCGTTTTCGCCGCTGGCGCGCGTCCTGCTGAAATGGAGGACAACCGGTTCGCGAGGGTACTGTTGCAATCGCTCGCGCGAGACGGCAGGCTGACCCGCGTCCCATTGCAACCGCTTTCTGCCAACGAGGTGGGCGCGCTTATCCGGGCCGCGGGGAGCGACATCCGCGTTGAGCAGGCCTTGAGGGATAGCGGCGGCAATCCGCTTTACGTGCTCGAGCTGACGCGCGCAAAGCAAATGGATCGCGAAGCGTCGACCTGTACCGTCGATACGTTGATGGCCGATCGGCTCGCGCCGCTCGACGCGCCCACGCGTGATCTGCTTTCGTTCGCGGCTTCGATAGGTCATGCGTTTGCTCCCGAGCAGCTTGCGCAACTACTCGACCGCCCGCTTCCTGACATCCTGTCGTCCATTGTCGAACTCCAGCGTCGCGGGATCCTGGCCGAGGCGACATCCACGGAATTCGACTTTGCACACGATCTGGTACGGCAGACCGTCTATCGAACGCTTTCGCAGCCGCACAGGCGTGCGATTCATCATCAGATCGCGCGGCAACTGCTGGCCGCAAGCGTGCACGACCCGCAGCTGCATGGAGAAGTCGTTCACCACGCGATGTTGGCGGGCGACTCGCGCATGACGGCGCGAGCATGCGTTGAGGCCAGCCACCACTGTCTTCGCGCTTTTTGCGGCCACGGAGGCGCGCGCTGTCGCGGAACGCGGCCTGGCTCACGCCCGTTCATTACCGCAGGGGAGCGAACGGGTCCAGCTCGAAATCCAGTTACTCACTGCGCGGCTCGTTGCCGTCGCGAGTTCGGGCGACGGTTATGCGGTGTCGATGGAGCATGAGTTCGAACGGGCGATCCATGAGGCGGAAGCCCTGTCGCTTCATGCCGACGTTGTGCAGGGACTCCATAGCCTGTCATGGCTGACGCAGCAGGCAAACGACATCGAACGTACGCGCCAGGTGACGATCCGCGCAGAAACGGCCGCGCGCAAAGCCGACGCGGCGACGCGCTGCAAGCAGCTCGCCAACACGGGCCGGTGTTTACTCGAACTGGAGCGAGATCTGCCTCGTGCGCGCGGCGTTCTGCAGGAAGCGGGCGTGCTCGCCGGACGTCTTGACCTGCGCGTCGTCGAACTGATGTGGGGCCAGGCGCTGCTCGCCCGGGCCGACGGCGAACTGGACATCGGATGCGCGAAGCTCGACGAAGCCGTGGCGCAGGCGCGTGCGATGGGCGATCACTGGCGCGAGTACCAGTGTTTGGTCTGGCTCGCGACGATGAAGTTCGAGCGCGGCGCGTATTTGGACGTTACGCGGCTGGCGGCGGACATCGTCGCGGCTGCACAGAAAATGGGCGACTCCGGCGCACCCTTTGCGGAGGTCATCAGTCAGATATCAGCCCTGCGCCTGGCCGAGGGCGACCATCGCATGTTCGTGTTCGAAGGTCTTGACGCCCTTCGGCAAGCTGATGACAAGCGGCATCTTTGCTATGCACTGAACGAGGTGGCGCGTGCCTGTCTCGACTGTCGATGCAGCGCCGATGCGAGCGATCTTGGGCGACAAGCGCTGCAAGCTGCCGACGCGCTTGGTTCACCCACCGAGAAAATCGTTGCGACGGCTTTGCTCATCGAGGCAGCTTTCGCCGCCGACGAGACGGAACGCTCCAACCGTTTTCTTTCTTCATTGCGCGAATTGCTGGGCGACAAGCCGCTTGCTCCCCGAAGTCGGGCTGCACTACAACGGCTTTACGATCGCTATCCCGGCACTGCAACCATCATTCAAACGCAGACGCATTAATCTTTGGCGAGTGCAAACTGTGTCGCAATGGGAGAACTGACATGTCGCACGTCGTCGTTGAAAGGAGCTTTCCGATGCCACAGTCGGAGGCGGACCTGTCCGTCCTGGAAGACCACCTGGCCCCGTGCAGCGAACTGCATGGCGTTGTCTGGATACGCAGTGTCGTGTCCATCGATCGCCGGCATATGATCTGCGAGTACGAAGCGCCCGATGCGGAAACCGTCCGAAAGGTGCAACGGGAAGCCGGCGCTGCCTTCGATCACATCTGGTCGGGCGACGTCATTGAAAGCTAAAGCGGCACGCGCGTTGGCGTGAGCCGCAGTGTCGAACAGACACTTGGGAAGCTCCTGCTTCCTAATGACGCACCGCGCGCGCCGTCTTTTTTATCGCAGCTACCGCGCTTTGACGGGAGCTGTGTCCCGAAGGACTCGGCGGCGCATACAGCCAACGCCGCTCGTCTGCGACAGGTCAAAATGACCGCGGTTCTATGTCAATCTGCCGTTTCAAAGACTGAACGCCGGCAGGATCGAAAGGCCGTCAGTGGCCGAACGCGGTCACAAAGCGCAACCCAAGGTTGGCGCGCCATGGAACCCGACAAGTTAAGTTTTTGCGTGGATTAAGCCGGACAACTATATTTAGCCACATGTGTCCCATGCGGCTGCCGACTACCCCTCACCAGATACCGCCGCAGCGGCGGACCTGCTTCATGCATTGCCAAAGGGCCTCCCGACTCCGACTAACGAGGACGAAACATGTCTTTCCGTGACGTGTACGGCCGCACTCACCAACTCGACGCGCCGACTGTCGAAGTAATCGCGAAGCGACTGGAAGCGCGATCGAACAGCGATCGGTACATGGGCATGCTGCACGACTACCTCGGTGCTATCGATCTGACCGCCGCTCGGGACGTGCTTGCTCTTGGCTGTGGCACGGGCGTCGAAGTTCGCGAACTCCTTCGCCAGCCATCTTTTTCGGGAAAGGTCACAGCGGTTGACATAAGCCCGACACTGATCGCGACCGGAAAATGCATCGCCGCACAACAGGGATTCGCGGATCGAATCGAGTGGTTGGTGGACGATGCACAAAGGCTTGGGTTTCAGGACGCGGCATTCGATGTGGTCATCGCGCACACGTTGATCAGCCACGTACCGGACCCGGAAGAAGTCATCCGACAAGCAGCACGCGTCGTCAGGCCCGGTGGAAGAGTCGTTGTTTTTGACGGTGACTACGCTACGCTGACGTTCGGAGCCGATCCCGACATGGATAACAAGATTATTTCGGCACTGATAGCAAATCCACGTGTCTTGCGAAGACTGCCGACGATGTTCAAAGACGCACACCTAGAACTGGTCGATAGTCGCGGATGGGCTCTCACTGAAATCGGACACGCGGACTTTTTGCTGGCGGGGCTGCAATCGTTTTCTGTCCTGTTGCCAAAAGCCGGCGCAGCGACGCCTGAAGAAGTGGAAGCGTTCGTTGCCCGACAACTTCGCGCCAGTGAAAAGGGGACCTTCTTCGGTGGTTATAACTTCTACGTCATGATCGCTCAGAAAGCGAGCTAAGGCACGTGCAGGCGCACCCATCCCTGCGCATTGCTCGTGTGATTCTGTAGCTTCGCATCGACTGCCGCTTAACCGGCGATTCCCGACCCGTTCCTGCCCCTCAGTAAGTTTCTCCGAATGTCACCACCGCGCTCAAAAGCGGCCGTTCTCCCCACGCCGTAACTGGGGGCTGGGCGACTCGCGTGCGCTGGGCGATCGCCCTGGCTCCGGCATAGGGAGAGCCGGAGGCCAGGAATAGCCGCCGCATTTTCGTCCACATGCCAGCAATCTGACAGTACCCCGCCGTCCGACCATGCGCCAAAAAAGCGCAAATGGCGGACCATGCCAACCTTCGACATTCAGTGTTGCTCGACAATTCGCTGTGCCCCTATGACGAGACGGATGACGTCATAACTCGTCTTGGGCAGTTTTCCAAGGCGAGATATGCCATCACGGCGTGAAGCCCGGCTCCAGGGAAGCATAGTGCGAGGAGCGCTGCGATCGCACTCGTGCACATGCCCAAAAGAACATGCCTGTGGCGCACGACCGTGGATCTTTCGCGTCCCCTCTATTAACTGCCGCATTAATGATGAAGTCGCGTTGGCGTTAACCCTATTGGCATTTTGGCTGGCAATACTTCGTCCCGCCCTATGCGGTTGCGCGCCAGACGGCGCAGCAAGCACCGGCGAATTTCCAAGGATCGGTCCTGACCTGTCGGCGGCGATCCGTCCACGAATGATCGAGGAGTCAAGCAATGAAGCAGGAAGCGGCCGTCATCAACGGTGAGTCGATTGAGACACGCGACACGGTAGCGGTGCTGGATCCGTCCAGCGGCGAAGTGATCGCCCAGACCCCGGACTGCGGTCCTGCGGAAATCGATCTTGCGGTTAGCGCGGCCCGGCGCGCGTCGCATCCGTGGCGCAAGGTGGCGGTTGCCGAGCGCGCACGCATTCTGCGCCGCATCGCTCAACTGGTCGAACGTGACCGCGATGCACTGGCGGAACTCGAAGCGCTGCAAACGGGGAAGCCTTTGCGGCAAGCGAAGCGCGATGCTGAAATTACCAGCCGCTACTTTGACTTTTACGCCAGCGCGCTCGAGACACACTATGGGTCGTCCATTCCGTTGAACGCGGATACGATGATCTTTACGCAATGGGAACCGCATGGTGTCACCGCGCACGTGATTCCATGGAATTATCCGATGCAGATCTTCGCGCGCACCATCGCCCCCGCACTGGCGATGGGCAATTGCTGCGTGTTGAAGCCTGCTGAAGAAGCGCCGTTGACCGCGTTGAGACTGGCATTGCTCGCGCTTGAAGCGGGCTTGCCTGCCGGCGCGCTGAACGTAGTGACTGGCTATGGCGAGACGGCCGGTGCAGCGTTGACGAGCCATGGCGACATCGACCATATCTCGTTCACCGGCTCAGTCGAAGTAGGACGCATCATCGCCCACGCCGCGGCCAACCGTGTAATTCCGGCAACGATGGAATTGGGCGGCAAGTCGCCCAATATCGTGTTCGCCGATGCGGACCTCGAACGTGCCGTACCGGGCGTCGTCAACGCCATTCTGCAAAATGCAGGGCAAACCTGCTCAGCCGGTTCGCGGCTGCTGGTTCACGAAAGCGTGCACGACGTGCTGGTGGAGCGCATCCAGCAGGCCTTTGCCAACGTGACGATCGGTCCTGCTCTGACTGACCCCGTTCTTGGGCCGCTCATTTCGCAGACGCAGCGCAGTCGCGTCATGTCGTTCCTCGAGCAGGCGCGCGGCAACGGCGCGAAGATCGTTGCCGGCGGCAACGCGCTGAACGGCGGCGTGTTCGGTAAGGGCTTCTTCCTGCAACCAACATTGATTGACGATGTCGACCCCGCGAGCCCGATGGGCCAGGACGAAGTCTTCGGGCCGGTGCTGGCCGTGACGCGGTTCCGCAACCTCGAGGAAGCGGTCCAACTGGCCAATGGCACCGACTATGGACTGGTTGCTGGCGTGTGGACGCGCGATCTGACCACCGCGCATCGAATGATCCGGGAGGTGTTGGCCGGGCAGGTCTTCGTCAACACGTATGGCGCCTCAGGTGGGGTTGAACTGCCGTTCGGCGGCTTCAAGCGCTCCGGGTACGGACGCGAGAAAGGCGCGGAGGGGCTGCGCAGTTTTGCGCAGATCAAGACCGGCGTGGTCGCGCTGTAAGCAAGTCCAACTCGTCCCAAGGTAGAGGAATTATGTCGAGCATGAGACGTACAACAACAGATCCGAGTGAGCCTGAGTTCCACGGTGAGTCGCGCGCTGCAACGCCTGGGCCAATCGAGTCCCTGTGCACCCCTGCGCTGTTGCTCGACGAGAGCCGCATGATGCGCAACATCGCGCGTCTGCGGGGACGGCTCGCGGAACGCAGCGTCAAGTTGCGCCCGCACCTGAAGACACCGAAGTCGATCGAAGTGGCGCGTCGCGTGATGGATGGTCCGGCCGGACCGGCGACGGTATCGACTCTTCAGGAAGCGGAGCAGTTCGCCGCCGGCGGCGTGCGCGACATTCTCTACGGTGTCGGCGTTGTGCCCAGCAAACTCGACCGCGTGAGTGCACTACGCCAGCAGGGCATCGACCTGTCGGTCGTGGTGGACAACGTCGACGCTGCGCGAGCGGTTGCCGAGCAGTCGCGCCGCACAAATGACCGCATTCCAACGCTGATCGAGATCGACTCGGACGGTCATCGCGCCGGTGTGCGGCCCGATGACACGGTCAATCTTCTGGCAATCGGCAACACGCTGCATGACGGCGGTGCGGAATTGCGTGGCGTCATGACTCATGCGGGCGAATCGTACGCATGCAGGAGCATCGAAGAGATCGTGGCGATTGCCGAACGCGAACGCGCAGCGGCAGTCGGTTGCGCAACAGTGCTGCGCGCTGCGGGATTGCCAGCCCCCGTCGTCAGTGTGGGGTCGACGCCGACGGCCCATTTCGCGGGCGACCTGACGGGCGTCACGGAGGTGCGTGCGGGTGTGTTCGTGTTTTTCGATCTCGTGATGGCGGGTCTTGATGTGTGCACGGTCGACGACATCGCTGTTAGCGTGCTGGCCACCGTCATCGGTCACCAGGCCGCCAAGGGATGGATTCTCGTCGATGCAGGCTGGATGGCGATGTCGCGCGATCGCGGTACGGCGTCGCAGAGAATCGATCAGAGTTATGGCGTGGTGTGCAGTGTCGACGGCGTGCCCTACCCCGACCTGATCATGGTTCAGGCGAACCAGGAGCAGGGGATCATCGCCGTGCGCAGCGGTAGTGGGGCGTCGCTGCCTCATTTACCCATCGGCTCGCTTGTGCGCATTCTCCCGAATCACGCTTGCGCGACGGCCGCCCAGCACGCCCACTACGAGTTGATTCGAACCGGCTCTCGCGAAATCGCAGCCCAATGGCCACGCTTTCAGGGGTGGTGATAGTTAGCGGCAAGTCCCTCCCCGCTGCTGAGACAACTACACGCCTGCTTTAGGTAAGGTTGTCGAGTAGCGCGAAGCATTGCATGTCAGCCCAGGTTGTCATGCGATCGAGCTTCGAGAATGGAAAGGACTGGGAAGTGAATACGAATGGTTGGTTGCAATTTTGCGTCGCGCCGATATTGCTCGGAATAGGCGGGCCGACGTCATCTTTCCGGGCTGGAGAAATAACATGAAGATTCGCTTTAATGCGGCACGTCTCCTTGCGTGCATGGCGTTGAGCTGCGGTGCGTTGACTTTGGGAATGACCGCTGCACACGCCGATGAAGATCACCTGAGCACGGTGGTCAAACGCGGCATGCTGTTGTGCGGCACGGACAATGCAACGCCGGGCTTCGGCTATCTGAACACGAAGACCGGCAAGATGGAAGGCATGGATGTCGACCTTTGCAGGGCGACCGCTGCCGCCGTGTTAGGTGACCCGAACAAGGTCCAGTTCGTGATCGTCACGGACCGCAGCCGCTTTAACGCGCTTCGCACGGGGCAGGCCGACGTCGTTTTCGCCCACAGTACGGTCACGCCGACGCGCGAGTCGGCAGCGCTCAGCATTTCCTTCCTGCCCACCAATTTTTATGACGGTACCGGTGTTCTGGTCAAGACCGCGCTGAAGGTCAAGCACATCAGCGACCTGAACGGTGCGACATTTTGCACGACGCAGGGTTCGGAAACGGAGCAGATGCTGGCCGGTTACTTCAAGGCTCACAACTGGAAAACGTCAACCAAGGCGCTGACCTATCAGGACACGAACAAACTGTTTGACGCGCTGAATTCCGGACGTTGTGACGCAATGGTGACGGACAAGTCGGCTTTGGCGGGCTGGCGCGGCAACGCGAGCAATCCGGCTGCCTTCCAGATTCTTCCTGAGGCGTTCGACAAATCGCCGCTCGCAGGGTTTGTGTCTGAGGACGACCCTCGCTGGCACGCTGCGTTGACATGGGTGATCTATGCGACCTTCGAAGCCGAAGAGCACGGCATCACCTCGAAGAATTTGCCGACCTTCGTCAAGACGACAGACCCGTACCTGCAAAAATTCTTGGGTGTGAACGGTACGCTCAGCAAGGATTTCGGGCTGCAACCTGAGTTTGTGCAGAAGGTGATCGCGTCGGTCGGCAATTACGGTGAGATCTACGACCGCAATATCGGCCCACGGACACCCTACGCAATTGAACGCAAGGGTTCTCTGAACGCGGCATGGAATGACGGCGGCATGATGTATTCGCCGCCCTGGTACTAAGCAGCGCAAGTCGCACTGAAGCGGGCGGCCGGCAACCTGCCGCCGGCTTCGGCAGAGTCCGGATATGAAACGAGATCAACTGTCCGCCCGCATTGGAAATTTTGACGTCAGTGGAGAAGGAAGAGTGTCGCAATTAAAACTGTCCAGTACGGAAAAAAATCGACCGTTCGGACCTCCTCCTTCACCCGCTTCACAGTCCCAATCGAAGCGGCGGCGCGCGGCACGCACGCGCGCAGCGGCGATCCAGGCGCTGATCCTTGCGGCCATTATTGCGGTCGTGTTGGCCTTCTTCGCGACGGTATGGGGTGGTCTTCAACGCCATGGCATCGGGTTTAGCCTCGACTTTCTCAAGCAGCCTGCAGGCTTCGACATCAGTGAGGGCCTGACCGTAGCGAAAGGTCCGCACGGTCTGTCGCTGGTGCCGTTCAATTCTCAGCAGACCTACGCCCAGGCACTGATTGCGGGTCTTTATAACACCCTCGTAGTCACACTCATCTCGATCGTGCTCGCCACCGTTGTTGGCGTGCTGGTCGGCGTCGGGCGCATGTCGAGGAATTGGGTCGTCAAAAACTGGGCGTGGGCGTTTGTCGAACTCATCCGCAATACGCCGCTACTCATCCAGATCATCTTCTGGTATTTCGCTGTGCTGTTGCAACTGCCAAGCCTGTCAGATGCGACGCTGCTGCATGGTGCGTTGATCGCAAGCCGGCAAGGTGTGTTCACTCCGTGGCTGATTGCTACCCCGGCGGCGTCCCGCTACGCGTGGATTGCAGGACTGGCCGTGGCCGTGTTTGCCGTGGGTGTGCTGGTGAGGACGCGAGGCCAGCGTCGCTTAGCCTTCGCGGTGAGTGCCGGGATATTGGCGCTCGGCGTTGCGGTCGCTGGGCGGCCGTTCAGCATCGACATGCCGCAGGCCAGCGCTTTTTCGGTGTCGGGTGGCGCGGGCTTTTCTCCGGAGATGGCCGCCCTGATCATCGGTCTCAGCGTGAACTTCGCCGCGTACGTTGCCGAAGTGGTGCGCGGTTCGGTGCAATCGATCGACCGAGGGCAGTGGGAGGCAGCCGCTGCACTAGGTCTCGGCCATCGTGAATCCCTCTGGGTAGTCGTCTTGCCGCAAGCGGTGCGCGTCATCCTGCCTTCCCTTGGCAACCTGTACGTCACCATCGCGAAGAGCACTTCCTTTGCAATTGCGATCGGTTTTCCCGATATGTTCAGTGTGTACGGGACGGTCGCCAACCAGACCGGACGTGCACTGGAGGGCATCATCATTGTCATGGTCGTCTACATGCTCATCAGCTTGTCCATTAGTGCGATCGCGAACCTGTACAACCGGCGTGTCATGAAGAAAGGAGCTCGGTAATGGCAATGACCATTGGTCGTTGGGCGCGGCACAACCTGTTCTCGACTTCATCCAGTTCGCTGCTCTCGCTGGTGTCGATTCCGCTGACGCTTTATATTGCAGTCCTTGCCGCGCGCTGGGTCTTGTTCATCGCGCATTGGTCGGTCGTGGTGGACAACCTGACCGTATTGCTGGTCGGGACGTTCCCGGCAGACCAGATCTGGCGTGCGCTCGTTACTGGCGCCGGACTGAGCGCGCTATTCGGCATGACGATCGGCCTTGTATTGATAGCGAAGCGCTGGAAGCGCCATGTCCTGAGCGGCGCCGTTCTGGCGGCGGCCGCGGCGGTGACTTCCGGTATTCAACTTCATTGGCTCGCCGGTGTGTTCGGCTGTCTTTCCATCGCGCTGGTCGCATGCGCCGCTACGAGCCGCTGGCCCCAGATCGGCCGCATGATGGGCCTGTTGTGGCTGCTGGGCGTGGGCATCATCTGCGCGTTGCTGGCACCGGCCGGCGTCGACCGATGGGGTGGATTGCTCCTGAGTGTCCTCGTCACGGTGATTGCCACCTTGCTCAGCCTGCCGGTAGGCATCCTGCTCGCGTTCGGCAGAAATAGCCGATTTTCGAGCGTGCGACTGGCGTGTTCGGGGTACATCGAATTGATGCGTTCCGTGCCGCTTGTCTGCACCGTCTACTGGTCATGGATCATTATTCCGCTGGTGTTTCCACCTCAGGTTCATATTCCGGACCTTGCGCGGGGCATCGCGGGTTTCGTGCTCTTCTACGCGGCCTATGCCGCCGAGTATGTTCGCTCTGGTATTCAGAGCGTGCCGCGGGGGCAATCGGAGGCGGCTCAGTCTTTGGGCTTCAGCAAGCGGGACGAGAGTTTCCTCATCGTTCTTCCGCAGGCATTGAAGGCCGTGATTCCCGCGCTCGTGGGGAACGTGCTTGACCTGTTCAACAACGTACCCGCGCTGTTCATTATCGGGCTTACCGATTTTCTGAAGGCAGGACAAACCGTGCTCGCCAATCCGCAGTACAGCGGCTCGCAAGACGAGGTTTATGCCTTTCTGTTCGCTGCTTACCTCGCGATCGGCTCGCTCATATCGTACGGCGCTCGCCGGATTGAACTGAAAATGAGCGAGGGTGCGCGCTAGGCTGCCGCCTCGAACAAGATGGATGGCCAGCTTCTTGCTGGGTGAAGATATTTTTGACGAAGGAGTGGATATGTCCGCGATTGTCCAAATGCACAAGCTGAACAAATCGTACGGCGCATTTCACGTGTTGAAAGACATAGATCTGCAAGTACAGAGCGGCGAAGTGGTGGTCATTATCGGTGCGAGCGGCTCCGGCAAGTCGACCCTGATTCGTTGCGTCAACGGGCTGGAGAATTTCGGCGATGGCCAACTGATTGTCGATGGAATCGAGCTGGCGCCGTCGGAGGATGGGTTCGGCACTTCAAGGAAGGAACTGGCGGCTATCCGTAAGGAAGTCGGCATGGTCTTCCAGCACTTCAACCTGTTTCCGCACAAGACCGTTCTGGAAAACGTGATGCTCGCACCAATCCGCGTACGCAGATGGCCGCGTGCGCGCGCCGAGACGATTGCCCGCAAGCTGCTCGAGCGCGTTGGACTACGAGACCATGTCAACAAGTACCCATCCCAGCTTTCCGGCGGACAGCAGCAGCGAGTCGCGATTGCGCGTTCGCTGGCGATGGAGCCGCGGGTGATGCTGTTTGACGAGCCGACCTCGGCGCTTGACCCGGAAATGGTAGGCGAGGTGCTTGAAGTGATGCGCGAGCTCGCAAGTTCTGGAATGACGATGATGATCGTTACCCATGAAATGGGCTTCGCGCGCGAGGTGGCGGACAGGGTCATCTACATGGACCACGGCAAGGTGCTTGAACAAGGGGAGCCGGCCGCCATCTTCGACAATCCCATGCATGACCGCACGCGTACGTTCCTGTCACGGGTACTCAAGCATTAATGCCGCGGCGACGCTCGCCGAGCCACGAACCCGTCCAGCCGGCGCACGAATGGGGCAGGACGGAGAGGACAGGCGCCGAGATGAGTTGAGCTGACGCGCGAAGTAGCGTCAGACCGGGCTAAACGGCTGGCCCCAAGAAGCCCGATTTTCAATAGAAAACCTTAGGAAGTCAAACAATGAAACTGCTTCGTTATGGGCCGAAAGGGCATGAAAAACCAGGGTTGCTGGATAGTGACGGCAAGATTCGTGATCTGTCTGCTGTCGTGGACGACATCGCTGGTGACGTGCTAACAGACGCAGGGCTTGCACGGCTGCGCGCCATCGGTCCTGCGTCGTTGCCTGTCGTGCAGGGCGAACCGCGCATCGGAGCATGCGTTGGCAACATCGGCAAGTTTGTCTGTATCGGCCTGAACTACGTCGACCATGCGGCCGAATCAAATCTGCCGGTTCCTACGGAGCCAATTGTCTTCAACAAGTGGACGAGCGCCGTATGCGGCCCAAATGACGGCATTGAAATCCCGCGCGGCTCCGCGAAGACCGACTGGGAAGCCGAACTCGGCGTCGTCATCGGCAAGTCTTGCAAGTACGTCGACGAAGTAGATGCGCTCGAGTACGTAGCGGGCTATTGCGTGATCAACGATCTGTCGGAGCGCGAGTGGCAGATTGAACGCGGCGGCACGTGGGACAAGGGAAAGGGCTGCGACACATTCGGACCAATCGGCCCCTGGCTCGTGACTCGCGACGAAGTGGCCGATCCGCAGGCACTCGATCTGTGGCTCGAGGTCGACGGGCATCGCTACCAAAACGGCAATACGCGCACGATGGTGTTCAGCGTCGCGAAGCTGGTTTCCTATTTGTCCCAGTGCATGAGCCTGCAGCCGGGTGATGTGATCTCTACCGGTACGCCGCCGGGAGTCGGCATGGGTGTGAAACCGTCGCCAGTGTTTCTGAAGCCGGGGCAGACGATGCGCCTTGGCATTGATGGTCTTGGCGAACAGCAGCAGACCACGTACGCGGCCGAATAACACGCTCGCCGCTTGCATTTCGGCGAACAACGCGGCGGCGAGGTTGTTTTCGTGAAGTGGCCGCACCCGAAGTCATATCAGAGGCCGTGCGCCATTGAGCCGGGACACGGCCTCGCGCGCTCTGCAGTCACTCGCGCGAATGTGTCAGGTGCGGGTCGATGGTCTTGCGGAACTCGCGTGATTGAGGGTCGGCTGGGCTGAGCGCCCGGATGGTCACTTCAAACTCCCCCACTTGTGGTCGCGCAAACTCCTCCATCCGGCAGCAGGACAAGATTGTTTTTTAGCTCGCTTTGGTTTTGCGCGCAAGAGTTTCAGCAGCCTCCTTCAGCCGGTAACTTCGGCCGTCGAATTCAAGCGAGTGACAGTGGTGCATAAGTCGGTCGAGAATGGTGCTGCTCATGGTGTTATCGCCGAGGTAGGCGCCCCAGTCCTGGACGACGCGGTTGGACGTGACCATGGTGCTGCGGCGTAGTTTGTATCGTTGATGAACGAGGGTCTGCAGCAGCGCACCGGCGGCGTCTGGAATCGATCGCGACAGGAACAGGTCGTCCAGAACTAGCAGATCGCAGTCGAGAATGTTGCGCAGGCGTTTCTCCTGCTGCTCGGGCTCGCTGAGATTGAAGCGGGCGAAGAAGTCGTCGGTTTCGAGATACTGGACCTTATAGCCTTGCAGAACAGCCTGATTCGCGACGGCCTTCGCGATGTGCGATTTGCCAGTGCCGGGTTTGCCGATGAGAAGTGCGTTCTCGCCAGCGGAAACGAACTTCAGCGTTCGCAACTCCAGACAGGCCTGCCGAGGGAGTTTTGGATTGAATGTCCAGTCAAACTCGGCGAACGTGAGCTTCTCGTCAAGGCCCGACTGTTTATGCCGACGATCGATCAGCCGGGACTGACGACGATCCAGTTCGTCCTGCAGAATGATCGAGAAGGTTTCGATGAACGGTTGACTTGCCGCCTGTGCCTGCAGTATGCGGGTCTCCAGCGTGTCGCGCACGCCGGACAGGTGGAGCTGTTTGAGCGAACGCTCGATTTCGGGCATCGACATGGTCATTCGTTGGTCTCTCCGTTGTTCAACGACAATGGGTTGAGTTGCTGTCGTGCGCCGAGGCTGAACAGCTCACCGTATTCGGCCGCTGGACGGATTAGCGCGTGATTCTGGGTAAGAGGCAAAGCGACCTGGGGCGCCTGATCAAGCTGTTCCAGTGCCTGCTCGAACAGTCGCTCGACCAGCTTGCGAACCTGTTTGTAGGATTGGAGGCGGTACTGCAGTGCCTGGCTGCAGGCTTGCTCGACGATGCGGGCCGGGTATCTCTTTGCCAGACCGACGATGCCCCACATGCCCCGCTGGCCAACGCGTCCCTGGGCTTCAAACATTCGCTGGCAAAGTGCCTTCGTTTGCGGACCGATGTCGCCTGCGGTTGAGAGCAGGAAGGCGGTTTGCCGGGACGGATTGAACGGACGCTCGTCCTCGGGCAGTAGCAGTTGACCGGGCTCCGTGAAACGCGGGTGGATGCGTAACAGCGCTTGTGTCTGTCGATCCCGAACTTCAATGGTTGAATCGAAGACACGCACAAGCACCGTGCTGCCTATCGCCGCAGGACGGGCTGCGTACCAGCTGTGGTCGATACGAATGGTTGTATCGTCGGAGACAGTGCGAACGACCTGCTTGAAGTAACGGAATGCAGTCAGCGGCAATGCCCGGAGGTGCGGCTTCTCCTCCTCGAACATCGACTCGACCTGACGGCGGGCGCGCCCATGCAGGCGCTTCGACGCCCAGTTCGCCTCCCAGCGCACAAGGAACGCGTTCTGCTCTTCGATAGAATCGAAACTCCGCCCGCGCAGCGCGGTGCCCTGCGTATGCTGGATCGCGTTCTCAACCGTACCCTTCCTGTTCGGATCGCGGATGCGTGCAGGATCGGCGATCACGCCATAGTGCTCGAGCATCGCGGCGTAAAGATGATTGATCTCCGGCTCGTACAGGTCCGGTGTGATAACCCCTTCCTTGAGGTTATCGAGGACGACGTAATGAACACAACCACCGAAATAGCGGAACGCTTCTTCGTGCAGTCGCGCCCACACCTCCTGCCCGGATTTCCAGACAACCCGCCGGAAACTGTGGCGCGAATAACGCAACGTCATCACAAATAGCCGCGGTCGCCGATAACGTCCAGTCTTTGGATCGCGGGTCGGAGCGCCCTCGCCATAGTCAACCTGGGCCTCCTCGCCGGGCAGGAAATCGAGCCGGTCGAATTGCTCGGGATCGACGTGTCGCAGTGCGCGCACGAACCGTTTGACGCTCTCGTAGCTCGCAGCAAACGAGAACTCGTCGACGAGATCCTGATAGATGGCTTGGGCGTTTCGCTGCAGACGAACCGGTTCTTCGATCCATTGCCGGTGAGGCTCGCACAACGAGCGGGCAAAATCGAAGTTACGCGGCTCGGCAGGCGTGGCCTGAAAAGCCGGTGGTCGCGGGGGTGGAGGAGTTTGATCTGGTGGCCTCGATCCGATGGTCGCCGGAGTGGGGGAATTTGCGGACGCGCTTGCGCGTGCAGCGAAGATCGCCATGTAACGGCGGATCGTCTTGCGGTCGATTCCAGTGATCCGATGAATCTCGCGCTGGCTCTTGTTGAGTTCCAGCAACGTGAACACCGTACTTTGCTGATGCGGCTTCAAGACGTTCAACTCCCACCTCCCGGGCTGGCCAAGGAGGTAAAAATAACGTCCGGCTACGTGGTGCGATCGGCGACGTCGGTCTGCTCAGATCGGACCGCAAGGTGGGGGAGTTTGAAGTGACCACACCCGGAGGAATTTGGGTGACCGGCCGGGCTGAGCGGACATCATCGTTGTAAATCAGCAGACGAATTGCGCAGGCGGATCGCAAGGAATCTCTCGTGTCAAACGCAGATAGCAATGGCGGTCAAAAAACCCGCAGACTACCATCCTCGGATTGTTGCGCTCACACTCAAGTCAATGATCTCGACCGAGGACCTGCACTTTTTCATTATGCTTACGAACGCGGCGTCACTCGCTGACGCCGCGCGCAAGCTCGGCGTCACGCCGCCCGCGGTCACGCAGCGACTCCGTCTTCTTGAAGCGCGCTTGGGCATGCGGTTAATCGACCGATCGGGGCGGCGCATGGTGCTCACCGATGAGGGCGAACTGCTTGCGAGCAATGCGCGCCGGATCTGCGATGACATCGGCAATCTGGCGGACACGCTGGCATCGCGACGCGGCTCGGTGGCTGGACATCTGCGGGTGATCGCGCCGCTCGGTTTCGGGCAGCGTTATGTCGCGCCTGCCATTGCTGAATTTCGCACCCTTTATCCGGAAGTCAACGCAAGCCTCATGCTATCCGATCGTCCCGCGAGCATCTCAGACGATATGTGGGACCTAATGGTACATATCGGCGAATTGCGCGATTCGTCGCTTGTCAGCCGGCGCCTTGCACCTAACCGCCGCATCCTGTGCGCCGCGCCCTGCTATCTGGCCCGGCGCGGCGAACTGCGGTATCCGGACGATCTGCGCGCGCATGACTGTATCGCGCTGCGTGAAAACGATGAAGACGTGACGATGTGGCGCTTCACGCCGAAAGATCATGGTGCACCGGCGAACGTCCGTATCGAACCGGTCATGACGAGCAATGATGGTGGCACCGTGCGCGATTGGGCACTGGCCGGACTCGGGATCATTTCACGTTCCGAGTGGGATGTCGCCGAACACCTGAACGCGGGGCGGCTTGTCCCACTGCTCGGTGCATGGACGCAACCGGACGCGGATATCGTCGCGCTGATCAGTTCGCGGCATGGGCGCTCGCTGCGCGCAACTCGTTTTCTTGAGCTTCTCCATGCCTCGGTGTTGCAGCAGCCTTGGCTCCCGCGAAATGGCAGCGAGCATCCCGAGCGCGGCAAGTGTGCAAAGGACCCGCGTGCCGATGGCTCGGGCGCTCGCGCGACTGCCGTCTGACGGGATGTGACCGCAACGGTATGCCGTCACTCTCAAACACCATGACTCAGGTTAGTCCCGGTAGTCAGGTTCCAGCTTATCGAGCCTGCGTTTGATGCTCTCAAGATGTAGCTGACTGGCTTCCTCGGCGCCGGACTCCATTTGTTCGAAGGTCAATCGCGCGATCTGTGGATCGACCGGTTTCAGAGGCACGCCCGTTGACAGCGCGAGGCGTTCCACTTCGCAAACCCGTTCGAGATAGTAGAGGTCGTCCCAGGCTTGCGCGATGCTTCGGGCAGCGACCATGACGCCATGATTTTTCAAAAAGATCACGTTCGCGCTCCCGAGTGCGGCTGCCATGCGTTCGCCTTCACGGTTGTCCAACGCGAGGCCGCCGAAACGCTCCTCCACCGCGAGCCGGCCGTAAAACCTCAGTGATGTCTGACCCGCCCATCGCAACGGGGGCCCTTCGAGCATCGACAGGGCGGTTGCGTTCGGCATGTGCGTATGAAAGCATGCAACGGCATGTGGATGGTGCAGATGCACCTGCCCATGAATATGAAAAGCCGTGCTTTCGGGCTCCCCTTTTCCAGCGAGAACCTCACCGTCAAAATTGCAGATCAGCAGGCTGGAAGCGGTGATTTCATCGAATGCGTAACCGAGCGGGTTGACCAGAAAGAGCCTCGGGTGTCCCGGCACGAGCGCGGAGAAGTGGTTGCAAATGCCTTCATGAAGGCCGAGCCGCGCGGCCATGCGAAAGCACGCAGCGAGATCGAGACGCGCCTGCTGGATGGCAGGAGATTTCAATTCATCAGACGTCTGGCGTGAATTTGAACCTATCGTGGAATCTGTGGAAGTCACGTCATCCATATTCTTTACCCGGACGTCTCTTAGTTGCGAGGTGTGCAATTGAGTCGCAGGGCAGGCTCAACGACATTGCGCAAGCGTTCGACGTACCGCTCCTTTGGAAAGTTGAGTGTGGCCGCCTAACCGTATTGTCCATCGACGAACTAATCGGCCTGATCGGTGCTGGACTTGGGCTGACGGCCTGTGCTTGTGGTCTATGACCCAATGATATTACCAGGGCCACGCCAACGACGTTGCCGTGCTTGTTTCGCAGGCGCGCTGATGAAGCAGGCGTGCCACCGTCAGGTCTTGCAGGGCAATACCCGTCATGTCGAACAGCGTGATGTCGTCCGGCTGCCGGTTTGTCTGGACCCGGCCGGTGATCACATCGCCGATCTCGATAGATACGGTGCCCGGCGCCCATTGAGTCTCGCCGATTTCTCGCGCCTGGGTCCGGTCGTCGACGAAAACGCGACTGCGCATCAGCAAGCCTTCGGGAAGTTCACGTTTGCCTTTGGTGTCGGCACCGACGCAGTTGAGGTGAGTCCCGGGTCGAACCGCCGCCGCGTTGAAGAGCGGCCCGAAGCCTGGAGTCGCGGTGATCACCACATCGCTTTCGGCAACTGCGGCGTTATGGTCGGTCGCATGCGACACTTCGCAGTGTCCGGTGAAATGCGCTTCAAACGAAGCATCGCGCTGAGCGTCCACGGTGACATAGCGAATGGAGGAAAGCTGCTTTAGCACACGCAGCGCGAATGTGACCTGAACTCGCGCCTGTACGCCCGTGCCAAAAACGCACAGGCGGGTGCTGTCCGCACGCGCGAAGAGTGTCAATCCCAAAGCACCTGCCGCACCCGTGCGCATGGTCGTGATTGCGTTGCCGTCGATCACGCATACAGGCCGGCCGGTCTTGGGATCGATCAACATGATGGTGGCCTGGTGCGGTTCGCCGCCCACGCCGCGGTTTGCCGGCCAGAAACCCGCAGCCTTAAAGCCGAGCAGGCCTTGCGACTGTACGTCGCCCGATTTGATTCCAAATACGCCACCCGTCACGAGCGCCTCCCTGACAACAGGAAAGACACGCCCTTCGCCCGCGCTGTGCAGAGCAAACGCCTCCCGTACCGCTTCGACGACATCGTCAGGCTTTGACAACGCCTCGACTTGGTGTTTGTCGAGAAGAATCAGCTTGACATCATTTCGCATCGTATTAAACCTCTGTTTGTGAATAGTTCAATCCTGGAGCGTTTCGCACGTGCGCTAACCAGCGTGTGCCAGCCGGAGAGTCAGAGCGCGGCCGGGCTCAAGGAGTACTGCGCCGGGGCGCGGCTGCTGGCGGGCCGCCGCGCGGTTGGCGCGGTCCGCGAATACTACTGTGGTTGCCGAGACGCACATCAGCGCGGCAACACCGAGCATCGGAACGCGATCGGGGCCGGTAAGGCTGTGCAGCCAGCCCGTTGCGTAAGGTCCGAGGATGCCGGCCAGCGTGCCGATGATATTGACAAGGCCGATGCCGGGCGCAGCCGCCGCGTTGTTCAGATAGCGAGGCGGCAACTGCCAGAACGATGCATGTGGGTATAGACGCCAACCGCCCCAGAGGATGAAAGCGGCCATCACCTCATAACGCGACGAAAGATCCAGCGCAGCGGCGAACAACAAGCCGCCCAACGCCGTGGAAATTGCGACGTGCCAGGCGCTGAACGAGGAACGTCGGGCATATTGTCCCCACAACAGAAACATCACTGCCGATACCGCAAATGGAACTGCGGTGATCAGCCGGACGTGGACACTGAATACTTCCCAGCGAACACGGGGCGCAACTCGGTTCGACTTGATCGCGAAACCAAGAGTGCCGATGCGCAGACTTTTCATCAGGTACTCGTTCCTGGGTCACTCTCAATGGCATCGGACGCGTATCTGCCCAACGGAGTATCGACGGGTAGTGGCGTTACTTTCTGCGGCTCGGCGGGAGACTGCCGACGTGCGTGACGGCAGGTGTGTTCGCCTGCCGTTTGAAAAGTATTAGTTACCAAAAAGCCGTTGGGGTTAAGGCAGTCTGACTGATTAGTTAACTTGTGGATTAATGACGTCTCGCAAGCGAGTAGCCGGTCCGGCGTACGTCGCAGGGCAACCTGATGGGCATCCAGGAGCATCGTCAGGACCAGCGCGGCTTGCTCTGCTACCACACGTCAATGCGCCTGTGTCGGACTTGCCGGTCAGGCGCATCGTCGCTCCGTTCACTTCATTGCCGACCTGACACTGCCTTACGGACGAGTGCTGCACGACTACAACCGATAACATGCATTGCCGTTTCGTCGATCTCTGTAGTGTGGATGGCCGGTATGGGTCCGGCGAGCAGCCATTCGCCGTCACGACGCGAATGACCCATCATGGCCGCGTGCTGCCCGATGCGTTTTGCCTCGTGCCGACCCACAACAGCCCCTCGTCGTACTGCTTAGCGGTCACTCAGTTCGCGGGGGCAAACGCGGACCTGGCGTCGTTGGCGCAACCAGCGTCCCGGCAACACCGGCTCGATCGATTCGCCGATCGACGCCGAGAGCGCGCCGGTTAGCTATTGATCGTTCCGCAGCATGTTTCCGCAATTGTCGCGTCTATACGCGTAAGGTGAAGCGTCAACCAGGCAACAGCCCGGCCTGCCTGTAACTTTCGATCAGCGCGTCGAATAGTGCAATGTCTGCGCGACCGCGCGCGATAAGCTGCGCACCGGCGACCGCCGCATAGATTGCGCAGGCACGTCGACGGGTCTGCTCGGGGTCGACGATCCCCGCCTCTCCCAGAACTTTCTCCAGCCACGCGACGTTTACATCCGCAAAAGCCTGAACCTCTATCCTCACCCCTTCAGGCAGATCGTCATACTCGGCGGCCATGAAGCTGCTCAGGCACATGCGGTTGTCGCTCTCGAGCGACTTGCGAAACGTTTCCGGATATCGACGCAGGCTGAGCAGCGGATCCGCCGACGCGGTCGCAAGCGCTTCGAGCACTGCCGCAGAGTCTTCCCAATAACGTCTGGCGACGGCCGCGGCCAGGTCGGCCTTGCTAGCAAAGTGATGGTAGATGCTTGCAGCCTTGATACCAACCTCCTGCGCAAGGTCACGAATGCTGAGCCCGCCGTAGCCGCGGGCCTGCGCCATTCTTGTAGCCGCGACGACAATTTTGTCGCTCGAGCTCCCAACGGCTTGGTTCTTCAAGGCAGGTCTCCGCAAAAAATGTTGACAACACCGATTGTAGCGCCTAGGGTGGTGTCTAACAAACGTTAGGTAGGAAACCGCAGCTGAGCCGATCAATCGTCGGCTTTTTTAACGCGGTGAATGCCTAACGAACGTTAGCTAGGGTGGTCTTCCAGTTTTGCTTCAACCAACCGTCGGAGGACGTTATGAGCGCAGAAATCTTTTTTCAGGACGCAACGCGATTGGCTGAACTGATCCGCAATCAGGAAATCTCGCCGGTAGAAGTCGTGCAGGCACACCTCGACCGGATCGAAGCGGTCGATCCCAAGGTCAACGCGATTGTTACGGTCGCGGGTGACGCGATGAAGGCCGCAAAAGCTGCCGAAGCGGCTGTGCTCTCTGGACAAGAACTCGGGCCGCTGCACGGCGTCCCCTTTACTTCCAAAGACTCGATCGACACTGCCGGTGTGCCGACTCAGCGTGGCTCGCCCATCTTCAAAGGACGCGTCCCTGGCGCCGATGCAACCAGCGTCGCACGGATGAAACAGGCAGGCGGCATCCTGTTGGCAAAAACCAATCTGCCCGAGTTCTCCTACTGGATCGAGAGTGACAACCTGCTTAGCGGGCGTTCCAACAATCCCTGGGATCTTGACAGAACACCCGGTGGGTCAAGCGGCGGCGAATCGGCGGCCATCGCAGCAGGTATGTCGCCGCTGGGACTCGGCACTGATCTCGCCATCTCGGTGCGTGGGCCGGCCGCGCAGACAGGCATCGTCTCGCTGAAGGCTACTCACGGGCGAGTACCAATGACCGGCATTTGGCCCCGTGCACCGCGCCGGTTTTGGCATGTAGGTCCAATGGCCCGTAGCATCCGCGACCTTGCACTCGCTTTCTCGCAGTTGTCAGGCCCCGACGGGCAGGACGCTTTTGCGAGCAGCACCGTGCAGTTCGATGCAGGCCTCGGCCGTTCGCATGATCGCCAGTTGAGAGTAGGCTGGATGGTTGAACCGGGATTCGGACCGGTCGACCCCGAAGTCGCCGCGACCGTCCAGGCGGCGGCGGAAGCGCTCAAGGGCATAGGCTGCCTCGTGGAGCCCGTCCGTATTCCTGCGCTTGGGCGTGACTTCGCTCTCGATGTGTTCAACCGTCTGCACGTCATGGAGATGAAGCCCGCCTTTGCGGAAGCCACCGCCGGGCATGGTCAGGACGAGCTTTACAAGATGGCGAGAACAATGCTTGCATTGGCTGACACTTCCATGAAGGACTATATCGACGCCGAACAGGCCGCTGAGCGTCTGCGGGACGGCTACGCCGAATACTTCAAGAAGTACGACGCATTGATCACCCACGTCCTGCCGATCCCTGCACACAAACACGGTGCAGACACATTCACCATCAACGGCCAGACCGTGGACGCGACGTATCTCCAAGGCGCAACCGTTCCCCTCAACGTCACGGGCTTGCCCGGCATTTCAATGCGATTCGGTACGAGTAACGATGGGTTGCCGATCAACGTCCAGATCGTTGGCAGCTGGCAGGCGGAATCCACCATCCTCCATCTAGCGTCACTGCTTGAATCTGTCAGCCCGGTTCGCGACCAGCATCCGAAGATTTAAGCGGTCGGCATTTCCGTGATTGTTGAGAGACACGCCCGGGGGCGGCCGCGGAGGCCCGCTAGTGTCATGAGTTGAAAATTCATTGAATGATGCCGATCACGTACTAAAGTGCTCTGTGTGGCACCTGATACGAGGAGGCATCGATGAGCGGACGGCCCAAAGGGGAACTCGTGCTGAGCGAATCGGAGCGCGAAGAACTGCAAGCGCTGACGATGCGACGCAAGACCGCACAGGCCCTGGCATTGCGGGCGCGCATCGTGTTGGCCTGTGCCGATGGCATGGACAACAAGACGGTTGCGGCCAAACAGCGGGTCACTCAGCAAACGGTTTCCAAGTGGCGCACGCGGTACCTGATCCATCGTCTGGACGGACTGCTCGATGCACCGCGGCCCGGCGCCCCGAGGACGATTGATGACGCGCGCGTCGATGCAGTCATCGCGAAGACGCTCGAGTCCGTGCCTGTCGGAGCGACTCACTGGAGCACGCGCGCGATGGCTCACGAGATGAAACTGTCGCAGACGGCGGTCAGTCGGATCTGGCGTGCTTTCGGTTTGCAGCCGCATCGACAGGAAACGTTCAAGCTCTCCAGCGATCCGATGTTCGTCGACAAGGTGCGAGATATCGTCGGGCTTTACCTGGACCCGCCGCTCAAGGCCATGGTGCTGTGCGTGGACGAGAAGAGCCAGATTCAGGCGCTCGATCGCACCCAACCCATGTTGCCGCTGGCACCCGGCATCCCTGAGCGACGCACCCACGATTACATGCGCCACGGTACCACCACCCTGTTCGCGGCGCTGGACATCGCTACCGGTGAAGTGATCGGCGAGGTCCATCGGCGCCATCGCAGCAGCGAATTTGTGCGCTTTCTGCGCACCATCGAAGGCAGTGTGCCGTCTCACCTGGATGTGCATCTGGTCATGGATAACTACGGCACGCACAAAACGCCCTCGATCAAAGCCTGGTTCGCTCGTCATCCCCGCTTCCATGTTCATTTCACGCCCACCTCGGCGTCGTGGCTTAACCAGGTCGAACGCTGGTTCGCCACGCTTACTGAGAAATATCTTCGACGCGGCACGCATCGCTCGACACGTCAACTCGAAGACGCGATCCGCCATTACCTGGACATCTATAACGCCAATCCCCGACCGTTTATCTGGAGCAAGTCGGCCGATGCGATCCTGGCCAGCCTCGAACGGTTTTGTGTGCGGGTCCGCAAGGCCGCGGGAGGAGCACCATGAATATCAATACCGATGCAATCGACGAAGTCGCCCTGGCACTTCTCTACCTGACCCTGCACGACCAATACCGCGCATGGAAAGGTTTCGACTGGGATGTGCTGAACCGACTCTACGAACGAGGCTTCATCGAAGACCCAGTCAACAAGACAAAGTCCGTGATCTTTACCGAAGAAGGACTACGGGAGTCCAAGCGGCTTTTCAATCAGCATTTCGTCATTCCGGAGAAAACAGGAAATTGATTCAACGAACTTCTAACTCACAACACTAGATGACTTTCAATCTAGCGGGCCGCGCGACCGTCGGCTCATGGCCGCCACGAGACCACCGGCTCAATGTCCGCCCTTCGACGTAGCCGCTCGCGATGAAAGCCCGAGCAGCACACCCATTTACGTAGTCGACTTCGATGCCCCGAAATCCGAAAGCGATAAGGAGTCCGCTGTTAACGACGAGATTGAACAGACCATTTCGCATACGAGTATGGCAACCAACTCGGCAGCCTGGATAGCGTCAAGCAGGAAATCCGGTCGTCAGCGGGTAATTGACGGCGCCGCTCCTTCTGTTTGTCGGTGGCTTTGCGGCGCCGATAGCTTTCAACATTCAGTTCGAAGATGGTCGAGTGATACACGCGCCGTCCATGATCCCACCTGCGGCAATCACGGGCAGTGATGTTTCGCGCAGCTGCAATCGGACGAGAGCCATAGAACCAAGCCGTTCGTCCTCCAACGCCGGATCAAACATGCCGCGGTGGCCGCCTGCCTCGATCCCTTGCGCAACAATGGCATCGATTCCGGCTGCGGCAATCTGGCCCGCTTCGTCCGGATTGGTAGCCGTCGCCATCAGCACAATGCCGGCGTCGCGCAGCGCGGCAATTTTTGCGACGGTGGCAGCCCGAAATGAAAGCTCACGGCAGCTGGGCGTTCTTCTAACAGCATCGTCAACATCGCGTAGTCGTCAACAAAGCTTGCGTACCCCACGCCGAGCGCCGTTGGCGGCTGGGCATGGAAACGCGCGAAATGCGGCTTCAGATAACTTGAGCCAAGGGGCCTCGCGCGCCGGGTCCGCGACGGGCGGAACGTGGCAGAGGACGTTGACATTAAATGGCCCGTCGATAAGCGAACGGCGTCCGGGAAAAATGGGAAAAGATGGGACAAATGGGAAAAAACCTTGCTATAATGGGACCCACGTACCCGAAACCCCGCGGGGGAGAACCATGCTGAACTGGGATGACGAGATCCAGCTTTCGCGGCTCGAAGTGAGGCACGCGAGGCGACTCGCCGTTGCGCCGCTGGACGAGGCCATTGCACAGACCGACCTTCTGCTCGCGGAAGTGCGGCAGCTGGACGCGTCCCCCGAACGCGAGCAGCTCATCGAAAGGATTCTTGCTCTCCGCGTGGAGCGGCTGGCCATCAAGCGTGAGCGCCTGGCCCAGCTGGACCGCATGCTGCCGCAGACCGGGCGCGTCGTGCCGGTACGGGCAGGCGTCCTGCAGACTACATACAACCGTTACCTCGAGTATTGCGAGCAGGTCATTTGTGGTGGTCGTCGTGGTCAGGCGGTCAGCTTCGCCACGAGGAACGCGTTTTTGCGGCCACTCGGCGCGAGTCGCGCTCCCCGACGCACGCTCGGCTTGCCCGTCGCACGGCGTGGTCTCGACGTCGTGGCCAGCGTGCTTCACCGGGAAGCGGCCGGCCGGCTGATTTTCAGTTGCGGACAGCAAGTTCGCCTGCCGCACGCGCATCCCTTCCATAGCCGGAGTATCGCGTCCCGGTCCCGCATGCTCGCGCCTGTCGGCGCGCCCCCTGGATTGCTGAGCAGGAGTTGAAATGGAACTGGCAACCAAACGCAGCCACGCAGGCGCAAAAGCGGACCTGCGGGCCCTTGTGAACGGACAGTACACGGGTGACGAGCACGCCCTGATCGAGCAGGTCGCGGCAGACCTGCTCGCTGGTGTATCCGCGCGGGCCGGGGTGAAGCCTGGATCGGGAAAGATCGCCGGCCTGTCCAGCGAGGCAGCCCGCCGGGAGATTGCCTCGCGGCTGGCCGAGTGGCTGATCCGGGACACCGGTCGTGTCGGTGATCCCCGCCCGTCCTGTTTGCCAGTTGCCAGATGGAGTCCTGAGGAGGTAATCGAGCACACCGGTATGTCGAAGAGCACGCTCTATCGCGGTGACCATGCGCAGTTCTACAGCGTGGTGCCGCCCGGCAAGAAGAATGGCCGCGCATATCCCGCCTGGCAGTTCACCGCCGACGTGCCTTCGCATCTCCCGCATCTGCTCGAAATCCTCCGCAGCAATTCACGGATTCAGGTCAACACCTTCTTCATGTCCGAGCAGGAGTCGCTGAATGAGCTGTCGCCTGCGGAAGTCCTCGCGGGAATGGCGTTCGAGGACCGGCGGACCGTGGCGCCAGAGCAGGCCCGGATGCTGTCGCTTCCGCTCAAGGCACGGCTCGACAGGATCAGCGCCCTGGCGAGGATGGAGGTGGCTGACCTGGATTGAGCACCAGACAATCCAATGTCAGAACACAAACAATCGGAAGTGGAACGGTTGCTGCGAGTGGGCGAAAGGGTCCCGACCACAGCACCGATCCTGCAGGCCCTCAGGGGGCAGCATTACACCTACGAAGCCGACCGCGTTTTTGTACGCGCTGTCACCGACCCGAAATACATTCCAACGGCGTCGCCGTTCATGTCGGGCCGCTTCGGCCCGGCGCCCGAAACCGCCGGCGCCGATCAGCGCCTTCCCTTTACCTGGCTGTATCTGGGGATGGACAGCCTCGTGGCCGCGTGGGAAGGCCGGTTGGTGCTGAACAATCGTGGTCCGGGAACCGGCTTCCATATCACGCGCCGGGCTGAAGAGGACGGCGTACTCGCGTATATCAGGTTTACGCGGCCGCTCCGTCTGTGGAACCTTGGCGAGGACCATAGCAGCCGGCTCGGTGTTCACGACATGATCTCCGAAGGCGATTGCGCGGCGTGTCAACTGTTTGGCGAGCGGCTCCGCGAGGCGATGCTGACGATGCCTTCGGCCGATCGGCCCGATGGCTTCGTCTATCCATCCCGCCGTGTGAAAGGCTATCCCGCGCTTGCGCTCGCTGACTGGGCCGGCACGGAGCTGTTCGAGCACGCGAAAGTGGTGATCACGCGATTCGTCGAATCCGAGATCTACGCCCGTTTTCGTGACGATTCCATGCGCACGGATCCGCCCGCCCGCGACGCTCCGTAAGTCTTCGCAGGCGGAGCCGAAACGCGAGTCGTGCCCGGGCGGGCGGTGGCCTACCTTGCTCACGCGCAGCATGCCAGGACATGCGCTAACACGGAGATGGCGTCAGGGACCGGCCGGTCTCGGCGGCAGCCAGCCGTTCGAAAGTCTCCGCTCTCCCGTCGATGAACGTCCGGAACTGGCCGGTCACTGCCTCATGCAATCGGCATACGAGGCATGAATCATCGGAAGCCTGCGGTCGGCGACACGCGACCCAACGCGGACAACCGGTGGCCCTGTTGGTCGATGTCCATTCTTTGAGTACCAGGGTCATTGAAGACTCCCGTCAGCTTCCGTTACGCCGCCATTTTCTTCGCTCGATTAAACGGAGCCTGGAGCAGAGACTACACCGGACAGTGTCCGAAACGATCATGTGAGATCAACGGTACGCACGAACTTCAGCAGTTGATCGCTGACATCGGAGGCGGCCTCATGCTGAACCCAATGTCCCACGTTATCGAGTTCGAGTCCTCCTACAAGGCCCGGTAAGCCGGCGCGAAGGTCGTCGAGGCTAAGTGGATATAGCTCTTTCGGACCGTCCGCCTTGCCCCAGATAAAAAACGACGGCTGAATGCCGCGCGGTAGTAATTCAACCCTCCGTGGAATCCGGTACGCTGAAATTCCGCGATGTTATGCGCGACATAGTCCGTTGGGGCCCACGAAGGCAACGGTCCAGGGGCAGTACGATGAAGGCTTCGAGCCGGATCCATTGGACTCCACTGCTGGCCAGCTGGCGCGGTACCCGATGCCCAATACAGAATGCCGGGAACGGTCACCGCTGCGTTGGCCCAGATTTCGTCGGCGTCGGCCCGAGTTTGCTCGAACATATAGAACTTGTCTTGAAGCCTCGCCTTTCGCATCCTCGCGAGTCAACTGCATGCCATCGCCGTCCTGTTACTAGGACGTAGGGACGGCGATCGATTGTGGGCGAGAACAAGGCTGCGGAGCGCCGCTAAGCGTCCTGCCCGGCTTTCTCGATCTGGCGATGCAGACAGGCGCGCATGTCGTACGCCGCCTCGGCGGCCGTGCCGGCGTAGCCCTCGCTGATGACCACCGTCTCGGCCTTTACCCCAAGCAGTTCGCCGGCGCCATCGCGCACGCGGTTGATGACCGTCTTCGAGAGCCGCCAGACCCATTCATCAAGCCCGATCTTGTCGTGCGACGGGTACATGGTGCCGAAGATCTCGCCGTGATCGAAGGTGAAGACGTCGTCTCGGGTCACGACAAATTGCAGTAGGGTATCGCTGGTTGTCAATTCATGCCTCATCAAATGTTCGCCACGCCCTTCGTGCGGCGGCTAATTCTCGCCCACCTGCGGCTGATCCGCCCGCTCGCGTTGCCGTGGAGGATTATTCGTCGCCCTTATCCTGAACATCTCCTTCGTCGTCGGTCAGCGCCGGGACCCATGGCCACGGCCACGGATAGACGGCCCAGTACGGCGGTTCATCGATCAACTTGAAGTCGTACTCCTGCGGCTCGTCGAAGATGTCGCCGAAGGTCTCGTTCAGTATTTGTTGCATGTACTCAAGGTCCGGCAAGCTCATGTAGTGCCATTCCTTGTCGTAGCGGTGTTCGCCGGCGATGACTTTTCGGGCAGGAAGGTCCATCAGTATTCGTTGCGACATGTACGGGTGGCTCGCCCACAGGGACTCCCATCGACCGACGGCGTAGCGGGGGCGCGGCGCACTCATCGGAGCATCCCTGCGACGCTGGGGCTGACCGGTTTTCCGCCTTGCCGATCAACATAGAACGCGACGGACCCGCCAACGACATCGAGCGAGCGGATGTGCATGGGCTGATCCGACGTAGTCGCCGGCCGCCCGGCCACACTGCCGGGGCGCGCAACATCCAGCGCGTTGAAGGTGACCGGGTACTCCGTCAGCTGCGCATCGGCCTGAACGACCAGCCGGACGCAGTCGTGGCGCACGCCAATCAGTTCTGCATCAATGATCCGGTTGAGAATGACGTCGAGCGCCGTGTCGAGCTCGGTGGAATGCGGTTGCGTCGGTTCGTTGGCTACAAGATGAACGATCGCACGAACCAGCTTTGAGTTTTTCGTGAGCACGATGCGGTATCGGGTGGCGCGCGGCTCCCGGTTCTGTGCCGGGTAAATGATGTCCTTGAACGCGCTTTTATAGATCATGGCTGTAGCCCGGAAGTGTGGCCGTACCCCGTGTACGGTTCACACACCAGGCTACGCGGCGGTGGCCAAAGTCAAGGGAGCGCCCCGCACGTCGGACTTACGTCGGCACCCCCTCCTTGCTGGTCATCCATTTCACCAGCGTTAAAAATTGTCTCGCGCAGCCGGGTAGCCGTCCTATGACTGGACAGGCCCATAAGGTTACTCACCTGTTCGTTTGTCTTGCCTTGCAGAAGGTGCCTGCGACCATATGTGTTGCGCAACAACCGCGGACTTTCGTCAGCGGCCGCGGCGCCGGCAGCGCGTAACGCACTCCGCACGCACTGCCCCAGCGTTGCAGGCTTCAATGGCTTGCCGCCGGCCGTCGCTATGAATAGCAGACCGTCCGACGCCGGAAGTGCGGCGCGCGCCTTCCCATACTCACTCACGATCTCAAGCGCAAACCCGTCGACGGGCACGCGGCGCGCAAAGCGCGGCCCACGCTTTCTCACGTACACGCTGACTCTTGACCCTCCTGCGTCGAGATCGTCCACGCTCAGGGCGCTGAGTTCGGCCGCCGTGATACCAGTGGCAAGCAACAGCGCCACGACCGCGCAATTACGCAGTTCCTTGAACGACTCGAAGGTCGCTGTGCGGCAGACGTCCTGAAGCCGCGCATCTTCGTTTGGCCATAGAAAGACCGGCATCGGCTCGTCGTCTGGCCAATGTTCGCGCGGCAGGAGGCTTGCAGCAGGGTTATCGGTGCGCAGACCCAGCAGCGAAAGATGGCGCGAGAGCCGATCCATCAGCTTGAGATAACGCAGGCGCGTCGACGTACCCGGTTCGCAATCGCGGTCGAGGTCAGCAAAGAAGCCGTCGATGTGGTCAGTGCCAAAGTCCACCAGGGTAATGCCACGGCTGCCGAGATAGCGATGGAAGCGGGCAAACATCGAGCGATGCTGAACGATGGAGCGCTCGGCAAACGCGCGCCTATCCGCACCGGTCGCCTCGGCGCGTTGCCATTCGGCATAAGCCGTTTCAGGGTCCGACAACCAGAGTTCCGAATCCATAAATGTATATACTGAAATTGCGCCTTCTTCCATGATAGCGAAGCTCTCGCTTCGCTAAAACGCCGCCGTCAAGGAGTAGGGGTAGTCCGGAGGCTAAGGGAAGGGCAGGCGCTCGGTTCATCAGTAGGGCAGCAGGTAAAAGACAATCTGTCTGGCTATCGTACCTATCACCGACCAATGTCAAGGCGCCGTCTCGCGGCTGGACTCAACTGAAATGAGACGCAGACGCCTCTCGGCCATGAGAAGACAATCGTCGTCACAACTTCCCGGACGTTCGAGCGGCCGCTTTGCTTTCGAAAGCCGCCGACCAGATAGCGAGGCGGCGAGTTGCCTCGCTACTTCGCGCTGCCGAATTCGAAGGGATCGCGGCGACGCATCCGCCTGTTTTGCTATTGCTTGATGAAGCCATTCAGTGGCGGCATCACCCGGATATCGGCATTTGTCCTCCGATGACGCCAAGCTGGTGCCGTCGCGTGAGAACGGGGGAAAACGGGCGAACCGAGCCGCCCGCATGAAATACGCGGCCCGTTGCTGTTACGCCTGATGCCCCGCCCAAACTGCGGGCCGCCGATTGATCCACGGCCGTGCGCGTTCGAGCTGCCCTCCGAGTCGCAGCAATATATCTTCTCGCGCGAATGCTCCCGCGAATTGCATTCCGATGGGCACACCTGTTCCGGGATGACTTTCTAGCGGGACTGACATCGCGGGAACACCGGCGACATTGAACGGCGGGGTTAGAGGCGAATGCTGGAATGCTCGCTGGGTCCATTCGAGGCCGTTCATCGATTCCGCGCCCTCGCCGTATTCTCCAATGCGCGGTGGCATTTGCGGCAGCGTTGGCGTGAGCAGAACATCGAAGTCTTCGAACCAATGCCCGACAGCCCGCGTCACAACGTTGCGCATCGCCAGCGCGGCGGCGAATGCGGACGCCTTCTCTTCCTTGCCATAGCGATAACAGGCCAATGTGGCGTGCTCCAGCGTCGTCTCATCGATCGGTCGTCCGGTCGCGGCAGCCAGGCCTTCGATCCAGTCGACCAGCGTCGCCGTCCAGATCGTCGCATTCATCCGCACGAACGCGTCCCACGACACGCCAAGGGACGGCCGCACTTCGTAAACCGTGTGACCGAGGTCCTCCAGGAGCCGCGCCGTCGATGCCGCCGCTGCCGCGATTGCTGGGTCGGTTCGATCCGCGCTCCACGGATCGGTCATCATGCCGATCCTGAGTTTGCCTGGTTCGCGGGCGACCTGCGACAGGAAGCTGTGCTCTGGCGCGGCGGTGAGGTAAGGCTCGCCGATCGCGTGCCCCTGGATCGCATCGAGTAGCGCGGCGCTGTCCCGCACGCTCCGGCTCACGCCAAGTTGCACGCCGAAGCCTGCAAAGACTTCGTCGAGGGCGGGCCCGTTCGAACTGCGCCCTCGCGTCGGCTTGAGTCCGAACAAGCCGTTGAAGCTTGCCGGCACCCGGATAGAGCCGGCTGCATCGGTGGCATGCGCGAGCGGGACGGCGCCGGCTGCGACTGCAGCTGCGGCTCCGCCGCTAGAACCGCCGGCGCTCGAATCCGGCTGCCAGGGATTGCGCGTCGCGCCCTGGAGCGTGGATTCAGTGGTCGTGCTGAACGCCATTTCGGGCGTAGTCGTGCGGCCAATCGTGACGAGTCCGGCTGCGCGGAACCGCGACATGAGCCATGAATCGGCCGGGGCGACGACGCCGCTGGAGAGCCGGCTCCCAAGCTCCAGCCGCTTACCACTCATCGCAACCGCGAGATCCTTGATCAGAAACGGTACGCCAGCGAGCGGACCAGTGCAGTGGTCCGGGTAGCCTCCGCTTTCGCTGGCCGGCCAGTGTTCGATAACTGCGTTGATCGCCGGATTGACTGCTTCGATCGCCGAACGGGCGAGCTCGGCAAGCTCCGCAGGCGTAACTTCGCGGTCTGACACGCGTTTTGCGAGCCCAATTGCATCGTGACTTGTGTATTCGCTGAGATTCATATGCGCCTCCTGGTTGAAGGCGACAAGATATTGCAGGAGGGTGCTGGCGATTAGCCCGGGTTGCCGGGAAGGATTAAACCATCGGCGGCACAATCTCTATGCTAGGCTCAAGTCATCCACAACGCTCAGCCGGGATATATGCGTCGATGACCAGGGATCTCAACGACACGCTCGTCTTTCTTCGCGTCGTGCAATCGGGCAGCTTTACTGCGGCAGCGATCGCGTTGCAGATTCCCAAGACGACGGTTAGCCGGCGAGTACGGGAACTCGAGGCGCACCTCGGTTCGCGACTGTTGCACCGGACCACGCGCAAACTTCGCCTGACCGAAGCGGGTACGGCTTACTTCGAGCACTGCCGCGGTATCTGCAAACAGCTTGATGACGCGGAGAACGCTGTGCAGCGCATTCGCGGCGCGCCCGCAGGCTGGCTGCGCGTCACGCTGCCGTTTTCGTTCGGCGTCACGTGGATCGCGCCTTTGATTGCCGGATTCTGCTCGCGCTATCCCGATGTGCGGCTCGATATTCTGGCGACGCATGTGCCATTAGATCTTTTCGATGACGAAGTGGACGTCGCTCTGCGTCTTGGAGTCCTTCCCGATTCCAGTCTTGTGGCACGGCGGCTTGGGACCTTTTCGACGTCGGTCTATGCGAGTCCCGCATATGTCGAACGGCACGGCTCGCCAGCCGTTCCCAACGAACTCCGGCTCCATCCTACGCTCGCACTTCATCAGGCCCGCAGCGACAGCGGTTACACCTGGCCTCTGCGCAAGCTGGGACGGAAGGCGACGCACTATTCGCTGGGACCGGTGATCGTCGCCAGTGACCCCGCACTTATTCTTGACGCCGTTCGCGCCGGCAAAGGCTTGTTGCTGGCTATGGATGCCAGCGTGGCTCCCGAAGTCGAGGCAGGGCGCTTACTGAGAGTGCTGCCCGAATGGATAGGTCCACCGCAGGATTTGAACGCACTGTTCCCGGGAGAACGGGTTCCGTCGCCCAAGCTGCAAGCTTTTCTGAACTACCTCAAAACGCAATTGCGTTTCGGCGATATGGGGTGACAGACATTTTGACGAGTGGCTCCTGTACTGCCAATACCAGACCTCGGAAGTACGTTTAGTTGACTGGCCGATTCGGGTCGTCTGCGAGCAATCGCGTAACGCAAAATTGGCAACGATTCATTTGCGCGCCGGCGGCCTTCCGAGGGCCGCGGGGGTGGCGGCAACACCTCAACGAGGGGCAAGCTTCAATTGAGCGTCTTCGTTCAGTTCGCTGTGCCCAACAACATCCTGAGGCGTGAGACTGCGCCCGCATTCTGGACAGGAAGGACGATTCTCCGCGAAAAGCTCGTCAATCCCCTCGTAAGCGCCGCCACTCGACAGATCGCGCAACCATGCGTGATACCAGCCCGCGGGCGGCGTCGGATCGTAGGTTTGGACTATCGACCCCCTATGGCCACAAGTGCAGGCAACATATGTAAAAGTGTGGGTTTTCATGCGGCGCTCCCGGTTCCTTGGAACGCCGCACGGTAAATTTCACGCTAGATGTCGCCTCAACGATAAAATTCAGGCGGCTTTTTGCTCCTGTCGGTGGTCGCGTTTGATGGGTTCGAATTTATCTGTCTGATCGGGATTCAGATGGACCGTGTGTACGCGCTTCCAGTTTCTCGTGGGGCCTTTCCAACGTAGCGGGTTGCGCTGCTTTGCTGCTTCGTAGAGCGTCGCGCGACGATCCAGAATCTGCTGGTCGAGGTTGGCGTGCCGCTGGGCCGGCGTGACGAAGCGGATCGCGCTTTGACGATGTTCGTGGTTATACCAGCGCACCAACCCGGTGACCCAGGCGCGCGCGGCAAATAGAGTGTCGAACGCCCTGCAGAGGATAGGCTGGCCGATACTTCAGTGTTTGAACAACGACTCCGAGAACGGGTTGTCGTTGCTCACGCCCGGTCGACTCAATGACGGTATGACACCCAGAGCCTGCAGAGTGGCGAGCATCGTGGCGCCCTTCATCGGGCCGCCGTTATCCGAATGCAGGATCACCTGACCCGGTTTGATCGCTTCACGCGCACACAGGTCCTTCAGGAGCTCGCTGGCCTGGGTGCTGCTCTCTTCGGCATAGACCTGCCAGCCAACGACCATCCGACTGAACACGTCCATGAACAGATAGAGATAGAAATACTGCCCACGAACCGTCGTCGGCAAGTAGGTGATGTCCCAGCTGAACAGCTGATTGGGTGCATCGGCACATACCGCGCGTGGCTTGCTGCAGGCGCGGGCCGGTCGTTCACTGCGCCGGTGGGCGAGCTGTTTCTCTTCGCGCAGTACCCGGTAAAACGTCGATTCCGACGCGATGTAGCGTTGCTGGTCGGCCAGGCGTGGCACGATCTGGCTCGGCGGCAGATGAGCGAATTCGGCTGAGTTGGCCACCGCCAGCAGTTCGGCGCGTTCCTCTGCAGACAGCTTGTGGGCGGGTTCATGGCGGCGCAAGGTGCGCCCATCCACCGCGTCAGGACCGCCGCCTTGCCAGCGCTGCACGGTGCGCGCGCGCTTAACCCCAGCATGGCACACGCGCGTGCCTGACGAGCCCCGGCTGTAGTCGCCTCACCGATCAGCTCCCGCAATGTCGCGCGCTCTTCAAGGGAGGTCATTCGTCCTCGTCCCCGAACAGCGCCTGATACTTTTTTGAAAGTACCAGCAACGCAGCGGCCTCCGCTAAAGCCTTTTCCTTGCGTTTGAGTTCGCGCTGCAGTTGCGCGTTGGCCTGTTTCAGCTCGCGCATCTCTGGAGCGTTTGCACGTGCGCTGCTCGCGGTGCTGGCCGAGCAGAACTGGGCGCGCCACTGGTCCAGATGATGGGCAAACAGGCCCCGTTCGCGGCACCACGCGTTCAGCGCCTCGTCGCTCAGTCCATGGCTCTGCTGCAAGGCCAGCAGGCGCTCTTCCAAAGACCAGTCTTCCGGGCGCCGTGCATCGATTGGCCCCTGGTTGCGGTTTGCGGCGTTAGACACGCGGATCCACTTCCTCAAGGTTAATACGTTCATGTTCAGTTCCGAGGCAACCGTTCCTACGGACCGGTTGCCTCGTTGCAGGACCTTTGCCAGCGCCTGCTCCCTGAATTCGACAGAATACGTCTGTTTGGCATTCAACCTGCACCTCTGAGTTCTTCAAATCAAGAAAATTCAGAGGCGACATCTAGTGTGACGCAGGGGGCTCCACCACACGCGCCAAAATCGACTGCAGAAAGGATTCTTCGCCGCGAGCTTCGCCAACTCGCTTGACCCTCGCGCGGTGCGATGGCGGAGCACCGCAGCGCTCACGATGAGCCGACGTGTGCGGCGATGCGAATCCCGCGCGTTCGCGATCGCGAGGCTCCGTTCCCAGAGCCGTCTCCGGCATTCCGTGGAATATTTCGAAGTTCCCCCGCGTTCTTGTAGCGGAGTCGAAGTGCAATGGTGTTCACGGGTTTTCGATCTGCGATCCAGTCGAGCCTGTTGGCGCCATTGCGTGAATGTCGAGCTGTCCCCGCCACGAAGCACCGGTATGGACAGGCCATGCGTGCGGTGCCGGTTCCTACCCATGCATTTCGGCGAGCTGCTTGCTTAAGTCTACTCACTATCGAGAGAACACCTGACGCGGAGGCGCTCGGCGCCGATGTCCCCGACACTGTGCCCGGGCACGTCCTGCGGCAACGTGGACCGTTCAAGGAGAAACATCATGACCGACAGATACCATGCTGCGTTCGTGCTGAGCGCGGTTGTGCTCGGCGTTGCTCCGCTAGGCAGTCACGCGGACGAAACGATACAGGTGAAGCTGACTGACACTACGATTCAACTTGATCCCGGAAGCGCAAAAGCAGGGCGCATCACGTTCGACGTGAGCAACGTGGCGAACGGCAAAACCGAACATGAACTCGTGGTGCTGAAGACCGACACGGACGACTCGCATCTACCCATCCACAAAGGTCAGGTCACGGAAAGCAAGTTCAAGAAGATGGGCGAGGTGGAAGACGTGAAGCAGGGTGCGAGCAAGCGCCTGTCGGTGAAGCTCGCACCTGGACATTACGTGCTGATCTGCAATCGCCATGGGCACTATGAGATGGGGATGCATGCATCGCTGGTCGTAGCGCGTTGATGAGGGCAACAGGCGTGTCCGCTGGCGGTTGCATCTCAGCTGAACGATCGCGTGGATCGAGCCCGAGGTCTCGTCACCGCATTGAGCCGGGCCGCGTAGCCATCGCTGGGCGGCCTGGCGGTGCCCACTTGTCCACCGTTTGTGCAACGCGCATGTCCCACTTTGCCTCAGCACCGGGTCGCGCTGGAGCGGGAGAGGCAGAACCTCTGGCGGCGCGACCGTTCATCGCCCGATCGGCGGATTGGCGGATTGGCGGATTGGCGGATTGGCGCGTTGTGCCAACACGCCGGCCAGTTTTTCCCGGTAGTCAGTCCCCGGGACCTCGTCACCGTCAGGAAGTGGCGAGGGTGCACCGCGATGGGGCTGCAGGTGCCCTGACGCGGACAAGGTGAGCATTTACCTCACCGTCAGGAAGCCCCGCGCGACTGCCGGCTATTCCCTGTGCTCATGTGCCTTGGAGGCGCTTGTTGGAGCTATGGTACCGAAAAGTCCATTGACCTCCTTGTTTGGACCTGCCGAGAAGTACACCGTGTCCGGGCTCGAGTTGCGACCGCCACCGAGCGTCAGAGTCCACAAGCCGTCGATAGCCAGTGGATTGCCGTTCGCATCCTCCAGCTGATCGACGAACGTGCCATCATCGTTGAAGACATTGATTCGCCCATCGCCAAAGTTGCCAATAAGGATTTTGCCGCTGAAGCGGCCGAATGCAAACGATGCGCGCATGATTCCCCATGGTGAGTTGAGCGGCCCTCGGCTGGCGAAGCGGTGCAGCAGGTGACCGTCTGTATCGAATACATCGACGAATCCATGACCATTGCCTGCAACATCGTCGTGCTTCTCATCGTTCTGCTTCGCATAGGTGACAAAAAGGTCGCCGTCGATGTTCGCAATGCCAAACGGCGCGTAGCCGGCCGGGATGTGTCGGTCGGTAAAGCCGCCGTCCGTCGTCGCGGGCGTGAACAGGCCATTCGCGCCGCTCGCCCCGAATACATCGATCCGCCCCGAGCGGAAGTTCGTCGCAAAGAGGAATCCGCCTTTCGCGTTCACACCGAAGACGAGACCTTTGTAGACGGCCCCATTGGCGGCGGAGGGAGAGGATGAGTTATCGGCCGCGATCACGGCGTGGTCAGGCGGATTTAACCCACCGGCCCAGGCGGAAATCGTGCCGTCCTCAGTCGCGAAAATGAATGCGGCCGGGATATTGGTACCGGGCACGAGAAATGCCGATGAGGGATTCCACACGATTCCGGTCGGCGCCGCAGGCGCGGTTTTATGTGCATTGTTGGGAAGGACGGGACTACAGGCGCTTTTCGGTATGACATTGCCTGGCAGCGGGATGGAGACCTGCAGCGGCAACTTTGCCCCCTCGCCGTCATACAGCGTGGAGCAGCCTGTGGCATTGTCGTTGACCCAGAAGGGACTGGCTGCCGGACTAAAGGCAATACCCCAGGCGTTCTGTAGTACCGGGTCGGGCTTCGGTGCAGCGCCTGCCACGTTGGACACGAGTGGTGTGACAACGTATGTATCATCGTCAGCGGCATGCCCGATTGTGAAACCGGCGGCGAGGACGACCACGGCCGCCGCTTTGAGACCCCACGAGACCTGAGACATGACTACTCTCCTTAGCTACCGGTGAAAAGATGCTTGAGTTGGCGCCAGAGGAGACTAAACGACCGCTGTACTTCAAATATTCCCGCTGTACTTCAAAAAATCCACTTGCCACCCGGTCGAATGGCGCGATAGGTCGACCGTGGCCCTTCGACTCGATTCATGGATCAGAACGTGATTTAAGCAAGCCACTTTGAGTGAGCGGGTCCTCTGACATCTCCACGATTAAGCTAAGTCGCTCCCTCATAGGGACAGCTGGAGTTGTAGCCATATCTCCTGCCATTGTAGAAACGAGGCAAGGCAATCGGTTCGGCGACGCAAGGCGTCGCGCAGTCGAAAAAATGGTAGCAAACGATAACCTTCCCTCCGGCCAAAATTCGTTCCCAGCGCGCCAGTTACGCGACCGACAAGGCCGGCTTACGACCGCGATAGGCGCCACGGTGCCGCGCCAGGGCGATCCCCTCACGCTGGCGTTGGCGAATCAGCGCGCGCTCGAATTCCGCAAAGGCCCCCATTACCGACAACATCAGATTCGCCATCGGCGAATCTTCGCCCATGAACGTCAAACATTCCTTGGCGAACTCGATCCGCACGCTGCGTTGGGTCAGCGTCTGCACGATATGGCGCAGATCATCCAGATTTCGGGCGAGCTGGTCCATGCTGTGCACTACTAGCGTGTCGCCGCTGCCACGAACGCCATCATCGCGTCGAGCTGCGGCCGCTTCGTGTCTTTCCCCGACGCCTTGTCGGTAAAGGTGCGATCAACCTCAATTCCGTCGAGCTGGCGCCCGGCGTTCTGCTCGAACGAGCTGACCCGGACGTGGCCGACAAGCTGACCGTTCATGGCGAATTTCCGACGAAGGTGTCAGGCTGAAATCTATGACTTCGGCATCTCCGCGTCAAACAATTGCCATGACAATCCTTTCCCGAATCTGACAGTCTTGCCTGACATCAGGTTACGTATACATCAATCTGACGGTTGGGGATCTTCCCCCGGCGCACGGTCGATCTCTCCGTATTGCCGCGGTCAAACCGCACCGCGCCGACGGCACATCCAGGACGTTTTAGAGGTTAGCTTGTAGATGGAGCTACCATGTTGTAGGCTAATCTACATGAATACAATCTCAACCTGGTCGCTCCTGGTGCTGACGTTGCCCACAGAAAACGCCACGGCCCGCATGCGGTTCTGGCGCGCGCTGAAGGCAAAGGGCTGCGCGGTGCTGCGCGACGGCATCTACCTGCTTCCTTACACCGAAGAACGCGAGGACATGTTGCGCGAACTGGCCGGCGCCATCGCGGACAGCAGCGGCACGGCCCACCTGTTGCGAGCGCCCAGCCTTGACACATCCCAGGAAGCCGAATTCCGCGCGTTGTTCGATCGTGGCGACGACTACGCGAACTTCGTCCGCGCGCTCGCCGACGCGCGCAAGACGATCTCGGGTCAATCCGCCGCCGACCTGGCCCGGCTGCTGCGTCGGTTGCGCAAGGACTACGAGACGATCGTCGCAACCGACTATTTTCCCGGCGATGCGGCAACGCGCGCTGAGGCGGCCTGGCAGGACTTCGTCGCGCTCGTCGATACGGTGCTGTCGCCCGGCGAGCCGCACCCCGCGCAACGGACTATCCGTCTGCTGCCGCTTGACGAGTACCAAGGCCGGACATGGGCCACACGCCAGCGCCTGTGGGTCGATCGCGTGGCAAGCGCATGGCTGATCCGGCGCTTCATCGATCGGGACGCACGCTTCATCTGGCTCACGTCCCCCGATGCGTGTCCCACTGATGCGCTGGGCTTTGACTTTGACGGTGCGGCCTTCACGCACGTCGGCGATCGCGTGACATTCGAGGTATTGGTTGCGAGCTTCGGCCTTGACAAGGACCCGGCGCTGCTGCGGCTCGGTGAAATGGTTCACGCACTCGATGTCGGCGGAGCGCCGGTGCCCGAGGCGGTTGGCTTTGAAGCGGTGATGGCCGGTGCGCGCGAACGTGCGCCGGATGACGAACAACTGCTCGATGAAATGAGCCGCGTACTCGATTCGATCTACACGCACTTTGCGGCGACCACAAAAAACGGCAGCGCGGGGAGCCGCTCATGAACACCACTGCAGCGACGGCGCCTGGCTATACCCTGGGTCAGATGATCCTGTACATGCTGCGACTGGGCACGTTCGGGTTTGGCGGACCCGTAGCGCTCGTTGGCTACATGCACCGTGATCTGGTCGAGCGGCGGAGCTGGATCAGCGACGCCGACTACCGCGAGGGGCTGGCGTTGGCTCAAATGATGCCGGGACCACTCGCCGCACAACTCGGGATTTATCTCGGCTATGTGCACTACCGTGTCGTCGGCGCGACGCTGGCCGGTATCGCCTTCGTCCTGCCTTCGTTCCTGATGGTCGTTGCGCTGGGTTGGGCCTACGCCCATTTCGGCGGGCTCTCCTGGATGCAGGCGACTTTCTATGGCGTCGGCGCCGCAGTGGTCGGCATCATCGCGATGAGCGCATACAAGCTGACCATGAAGACCATCGGGACAAACAGACTCCTGTGGGCGATCTACCTGACGCTCGCGGCGGTGACCGTTATCACCGAATCTGAAATCGCGTGGCTCTTTATCGTGGGCGGCCTGCTCAACTGGTTCTGGCGTGCTCCTCCGAAATGGCTCAGCAAAGGTGGGGTGAACGCGCTTGCAGCGACACAGGCGCCCACTGTGAGCGGCGTCCTCAGCGGTCTGGATCTGCCACTGCTCGGCCAGATCGGCCTTTTCTTCGCCAAGGCCGGCGCGTTCGTGTTCGGCCCAGGACTTGCAATTGTGCCGTTCCTCTACGGTGGCGTCGTGACTGAACACCACTGGCTCAACGACAAGCAGTTCGTTGATGCAGTGGCGGTCGCGATGATCACGCCGGGCCCGGTCGTGATCACGGTCGGTTTCATCGGTTACCTGGTCGCGGGCTTTGCCGGCGCCTGCGTCGCCGCGCTCGGGACCTTCCTGCCCTGCTATCTGTTCACGGTGCTGCCCGAGCCGTACTTCAAGAAATACGGCAAGCTGCCCGCCGTCAAGGCTTCGTCGACGGCATCACGGCCGCAGCGATTGGCGCGATCACCGGCTCGGTGATCGTCATCGCGCGAAGGTCCATCGTCGACTGGCTCACTATCGCGCTCGCGCTTGCCACGGTTCTGCTGCTGTGGCGTTTCAGGAAGCTGCAGGAGCCTGTGCTTGTCGTGGCAGCCGCACTGGTCGGCTTGATTGCCTACCCGCTCCTGCATCACTGACTGTCACGTCAAAGGAGACGCTCGTGACCCACTCAATGAAACCGCTGGCCTGCAATCCCGCCAGGCTCTCCGGCCTGTCGGAAAAACTGATCGTCAGCCACTACGAGAACAACTATGGCGGTGCAGTAAAACGCCTGAACGCCATCACTGACCAACTGGCCGCGATCGATGTGGCGAGCGTGCCCGTCTTCGTACTGAATGGACTCAAGCGCGAAGAATTGATCGCGACCAATTCGATGATCCTGCATGAGACGTACTTCGAGTCTCTCGGCACCAGCGACCCGGTGAAGGGCGCACTTGAAGCCGCGCTGGTGCGCGACTTCGGCGGCGTCGAGCGCTGGCGTGCTGAATTCGGCGCAATGGGCAAGGCGCTGGGCGGCGGCTCGGGCTGGGTCTTGCTGACATACTCGGCACGCCTGGGCCGGCTGGTCAACCAGTGGGCGTCCGATCACGCGCATACGCTGGCCGATGGCGTGCCCATTCTGGCGCTCGACATGTACGAGCATTCGTACCACATGGACTTTGGCGCCAAGGCCGCCGCCTACGTTGACGCGTTCATGCAGAACATTGATTGGACGCGGGCGGTGACACGGTTCGAGGCGCTGGGCATCTGAGCGATACGGGCCGCACTGTCTCGCGCGACAAGGAGCACATCATGTTGATTTGTACCGGGCAGTTAGCCATAGCGAGCATTGTTGTTTCCGTTTGCCTGACGCTGGTCGGTTGCAAGGAGAAGCCCGTCGGGGAGCGTCAGCAGGAAACGGTCAGCCTGCCGCAACTACCGCCCCCGGTCAAAGCCACGATCGATCAGCAGGCACAGGGCCGCACTATCGGCGAAATCGAAAAGCAGACCGCCAGGGGCACGACGCGCTATGCCGTCGCGCTGGGCTCCCGTGACCAGAAGCAGGAACTGCTCATCGACGAAAGCGGCAAAGTAGTCGCCACCAACGCTGGGGAAGAAGACGACGACTGAATGGTGCCAATAGCCATACTGCGTGCCGTCAGCGGCAACGCGGGAGCACATCATGAAATGGGTCACACGCGAACGCCCCAAAGTCGATCGGATCGCATGTCCGTGGCTGATCGTCAACTTCATTGACAAGGACGCCGAGTTTCTTTATGTGCCGCGAGATGATGTGTTGCGGGTGGCGAACGAGACCGGTGCGATTCCATACGATGTGCCAAACGTTGAACTTGGACACCACGGCGAGCTGTGCAGCTTCGACGCGTTCCTGCAGAAGTACCAGCTGAGCGAACCCGCCTTGCTCAAGCTCGCCCGCATCGTGCGCGGGGCGGACACCAGCCGGCTCGACCTCGCGCCCGAAGCGAGCGGGCTTTACGCGATTTCTGTCGGGCTTTCGCGTCGTTTCACCGACGATCACGATCAGCTGCGGCACGGCATGATCGTCTATGACGCACTGTACGCATGGTGTCAGGGCGATGCGCGCACCTGAGGACGCGGCGTTGACCGCAGGTGGCAGTCGGGTCCCGCGGTGGCTGCTGCCGGCGGGGGTGCAGCCGAGCGCGCTGTTCCTGCTTGTCGGCCGCGGCTTGCGCGGTTTCTGCGACGGCTTTATCGCCGTGCTGCTGCCGGCATACCTTCTCGCTCTCGGTTTCGGGGAGCTGGACGTCGGACTGGTCAGCAGCACGACGCTGATCGGATCGGCCCTGGCGACGATCGCGGTCGGCATGCTCGGCAATCGCTATGCGCCGCGTCGCATGCTGACTTTTGCGGCTGGCCTGATGGCTGTCACCGGCATAGGCTTTGCCGGCCTGTCTGCGCTGTGGCCGCTGCTGATCGTGGCGTTTGTCGGGACGCTCAACCCGAGTTCGGGCGATGTCAGCCTGTTCCTGCCGATCGAGCAGGCGCGACTGGCCGAATCGGCGACGGGCGACGCACGCACCGCGGTATTCGCGCGCTACAGCCTGGTTGGAGCGCTTTCCGCCGCCGTCGGCGCACTGGTCGCGGCACTGCCCGACTGGCTGGCGTCGCACACGGGCATGTCATTGCTTGTCGGCATGCGCGCCATGTTCGTCCTCTATGCGCTGACTGGCGTCGCGCTGTGGTTGCTGTATCTGCGCTTGCCCAGGCCGTCCGCACCGACACGCGCTCCGAGTGCGCTGCTTGGTCCGTCGCGCGGAATCGTCACCCGCCTGGCGCTGCTTTTCAGCGTCGATGCGTTTGCGGGCGGCCTGGTGGTGAACGCGTTGCTGTCGCTGTGGCTGATGCAACGCTTCGGTCTTTCGCTCGGTGCGGCGGGCCGGTTCTTCTTCTGGGCCGGGCTCCTGACGGCGGGCTCGCAACTCGCCGCGGTACCGCTGTCGCGCAAGATCGGCTTGCTGAACACGATGGTGTTTACCCACATCCCGGCAAGCCTCTGCTTGATCGCCGCCGCGTTCACACCGTCCTTGCCGCTGACGTTGGCGCTGCTGCTCATTCGCAGCGCGTTGTCGCAAATGGATGTGCCGACCCGCACCGCCTATGTGATGGCGGTGGTAACGCCCCCCGAGCGGCCGGCGGCGGCAAGTTTCACCACGGTACCGCGCAGTCTCGCCGCAGCGCTGGGACCGACGCTGGCGGGAGCACTGATCGCATTGGGCTGGGCCGGTGCGCCGTTGCTTGCGTGTGGTGTGCTCAAGATTACCTACGACCTCTCGCTGCTTGGCGCATTTCGTCACGTCAAGCCCGACGGCTAAGCCGAATGAAACAGTTCCGTGCCCACAATGCGGGCGGCCGGCACGCTCTCTGGATCTGATAACGGCGTCGCTTGCATTGCCCGCTGTTAATTCAAAGGAGGACATCCTGATGTCATCGCTGAAATGTCTCTCGCGTGCATTGCTGATCACCGTTGGCGCCTGCGCCGCTGCGACCTCGGTACTGGCCGCGCAACCAGCCGCTCTGGACACCGGTCGCATCGAACAGATCACCGGCCTGAAGGGCACGTATTCGAAACAGGAAGACGTGTTCAAGGTAACGAAACCGCGCAACGACGTGAAAGTCCAGGTCGACGACTGGACGATGCCGCCATTCATGGGGTTGACCTCCTATGCGGCATTCAAGCCGGCACATGGCTCGCAGGTCATGATGATGGGCGACACCGTGTTGTTTGAAGACGAGGTGAATCCCGTCATGAGTGCCGCGCTCGATGCCGGACTGGAGGTTACGGCGCTTCACAACCACTTCTTTTTCGATCATCCGAAGGTCTACTTCATGCATATCGGTGGCACTGGGGACGTGGCACAGCTCTCCGAGGGTGTCAGGAAGGTCTACGACAAGATCGGAGAGATCCGTTCCGCGCACGCGGATCCGGAGAACATCTTTCCCGGACACATCGCCAGCCCGAGCAGCATCAGCCCCGCGCCGCTGGAGGCGGTGTTCGGATCGAAAGGCCAGACGAACAACGGCATGTTCAAGGTGGTCATCGGGAAAACAGCCAGCATGCACGGCGCTACGGTCGGCAACGAGATGGGCGTCAACACCTGGGCTGCATTCGCTGGCACGGACGACGAAGCCGTCGTGGATGGCGATTTCGCGATGCGTGAAAGCGAACTGCAGGCCGTGCTGAAAAGCATGCGCGCATCCGGAATCAACATTGTCGCGATCCATCAGCATATGACCGGTGAAACGCCCCGCGTCCTGTTCCTGCACTACTGGGGCAAGGGGAAGGCTGTCGATCTGGCAAAGGGCGTCAAGGCGGCTCTGGACGCGCAGAGCGCAAGCACGCGATAACGGTGCACGGCACTCTAGATGCGTGATGCCACCGCTGCCGCTTGCGTGCAGCGGTGGTAATCGCGCGTGGGAGGGTTTCATGAGAACCTTGCAACACTGGCGCTTCCGTCCAGTTGTCCTGTCGTACCCCGTCCTTCTCGTTCTATCCGCAGTTGCAGGCGTTCTGCTGTACATGGTTCCCCCCGCTGCCGGGGAAGAAGGAGCCCATGGCCTGCCACTGACGCATGTCGCCGACATCCCGTTGCCGGGTCGCGCCACCCGGCTCGACTATGAAAGCTACGATCCCGCTCGCCATCTGCTGTTCATCGCCCACCTCGGCGACGGGGAAGTGATCGCCTTCGATGTGGGTGCGTCGGGCGTGATCGCACGCATTGCTGGTGTCTCATCCGTTCACGGCGTGCTCGCCATTCCCGAACTGTCCCGCGTGTTTGCTTCAGCATCAGGAACGGACGAAATCGTCGCCATCGACGAAGCGACGCTCAAAATAGTCGCGCGCATGCCAGGTGGACGCTACCCGGACGGGATGGCATACGCGCCGGAGGTGCACAAGCTCTACGTATCAGACGAGACCGGTAACACTGAGACGGTCATTGACGTCCGAAGCAACCAGCGTGTCGCGACCATTCCGCTCGGCGGTGAGGTTGGCAATACGCAATACGATCCGCGATCGCAGCACATTTTCGTCAACGTTCAGACACGCAACGAACTCAATGAAATTGACCCGGCCGTCGACAGGATCGTTGCGCGTTTCGGGCTTCCGGGAGCCGAACACAATCATGGGCTGCTGATTGATTCTCAGGATCGGCTCGCCTTTATCGCTTGCCAGGGAAACGACAAGCTGCTCGTTTTCGATATGGAAGCACGGCGAATTATCCAGTCGTTCGGAATCGGCCGCGACCCGGACGTGCTCGCGTTCGATCCGGCACCGGGCACGCTCTATGTGGCGGGCGAAGCTGGCATTGTTTCGATGTTCAGCGTCAGAGGCGCGAATATCAAAAAGATCGGTGAGGGCCGTCTCGGGCCGAATGCGCATGTCGTTGCCATCGACCAGGCTACACACCATTCGTTTTTCGCGCTGAAAGACGTCGGCGGAAGTCCGGTGCTTCGTATCATGTCATCGCAATGACGCTACCACCCTTCGTAGGCGCGAGTTCCGCGGCGCCAGCGTTGCCAGTCGTCCTCCTGTATCGCAAGGGACCCAAGGTGGCCCCACGTGGTCACGAAGCCGACACGCTTCGGGAACTCGCGCGACAGATCGCGGAGCTGAAAGGCACGCAGCTTGCGGGCGAATTCGACGAAGCATGCGCCTATCCGGCACATCGCTATCTCATTCCCGACGACACGCTGACCCTTGCGGACGCGCGCAAACTCGGCGTGCGATCCGTACGCGATCTGTATGGTGGCGTCGTGCCGTTTCCCTTTGTTGCGACGAAGCTGATTGCGCATGGCCTGCCCGATGATGCAAAGGTTTCGCCGCCCGGCTGGTCACATGCGTTCAGCTCGCGTACGGCCTCACTGGTATTGCCGGGGTATTCGGCGTTTTCACGCGACGATGCACGCAACGCCGCGCGCATCCTGTTGGAAGGCGGCCGCGTGCGCGTCAAGCGGCCCTATGGAATCGGCGGCGCTGGGCAGACGCTGGTTGCGAACCGCGACCAACTGGAGGCGGAGCTCGATGCGCTTGGCGATGAGGCGCTGCGAGAAGGCATCGTCATTGAGCGGCATCTGGATGCGATTGAAACATTCAGCGCTGGCCAGATCGAGATCGACGACATGATAGCGAGCTACTACGGCGTGCAGCACCTGACCGTCAACAATCACGGCCACCGTGTTTATGGCGGCACGGATCTGGCCGTGGTGCGAGGCGGCTTCAATGCGCTTGTGCGGCTCGAGCTGCCGGAAAACATACGAGAAGCCATCGCGAAGGCGCGCGCATTCGATGCCACTGTGCACAGCGACTATGCCGGGTTCTTTGCATCGAGGCGAAACTACGACGTGGCGCGCGGTTTCGATGAAGCGGGCGTCCTCCATTGCGGCGTGCTTGAGCAGTCCTGGCGCGTCGGTGGCGCAACGGGTGCCGAGATCGGTGCACTGCGCACATTCAGAGCCGAACCGCACGCGCATCTGGTGTACGCATCGACACGCGAGATCTATGGAAAAAATGTACGGCTACCCGCTGGGGCGTGCGTGGTCTACAGTGGTGTCGATGCGCACGCTGGTCAAATCACGAAGTACTACACGCCAGGCGGGGAACGCCGCAAAGGAGCGTCGATTGATGACAGCTGACCGTTACCAGCTGCAGATCAAGGTCGAACATGGCCATCTCGACGGCACAATGCTTGTGCCGAAAGCGACCGTGCCCGGGGCACTTTTCGTGCACGGATGGGGCGGCAACCAGGGACAGTATCTCGAACGCGCGAGGCAGGCGGCGGCCATGGGCTGCGTATGCCTGACATTCGACCTCACAGGGCATGCGCGTACGCAAAGCGAACAACAGACGGTGACGCGCGAGACGAATCTCAACGATCTGATTGCTGCGTACGATACGCTGGCTGCACATCCGCTGATCGACCGCGATTCGATCGCGGTGATCGGCAGCAGTTATGGGGGCTATCTCGCGGCCATCCTGACGGAGTTGCGCCCCGTTCGTTGGCTCGGTCTGCGCGTGCCCGCGTTGTATCTCGACGACGGCTGGACCACGCCGAAACGCGCGTTGCATGTCGAGCACGATCTTGTCGAGTATCGCAAGCGCATCGTGCCGGCGAACGAAAACCGGGCGTTGCGTGCCGCCGCGAGCTTCAATGGCGACGTGCTGCTGGTCGAATCGGAACACGATGAGATTGTTCCGCACACGGTCATCGCCAGCTATCTGCAGGCCTTCCTGCGCGCGCATTCGCTGACGTATCGCATCATCGAGGGCGCCGATCACGGCCTCTCTGACGACGGCAGCCAGCGCGCGTACACGGCGCTGGTTGTGAACTGGCTGGCGGAGATGGTCGCAGGCTTGCGCGCCGGCAGCAGCGGCGCGGCGCCGGGTCATACGGAAACCTAGGCGCAAATTCGTCGCCGAGGGGCAACGTGTCGTGGTTCCAGCCTCCGCAGTGTTGGGTGTGCGTCTTGGGCGCTATTTACCGGCTCCGGCCGATGCAATACAGCTAATCGCAAGCGTGCTGGCGTTCGCCTCGGGACTGACGGCGGCGGTATGGAATTCATGCATGCCGCACCTCCATTCAGCCAGATAGTCCTTCTTGCATTCAGACAATGGATTGTCCGTGCGCCGGTCTTTTATGACATATCGGCATGACATGCGACCACCGCATTCGGCCGCAAGGTGGCGGGTATCGTTACCGTGGCGCACCCCGCAGCTACCGCCGTAAGTGCCTGAAACAATCGCAATGGTCTGCGCGACTGCGGTAGATGCTAGCGAAACAAGTACAACGGTGAGCGTCGCGGAGGCCAATTTGCGAAGTTGGACTGTCGTCTGCCGCTTCGGGCAGGCCGGGCAAGTTGCGGAGCCGCGCGGAAAAATGAAAGGGGCTTCATGATGGCGCATGAAGACCTCCAGCGCGAAAAAACCTGAAAGCGACCCGCTTCAGGTGTTGACATCCAGGATTGTAGGACCGCAAGGCGGTAATGCAAGAACGCTTGCTCCGGCGGCTGCTGAACCAAAGCTCTTGCGCGGAACGGGATTCCCAGTCGTGACATCTATCTACATACGCAACGTCGCGTTAGGCTGGCTCGGGTCGTTCCGGGCTGGTTGGAGACATCCACGGAGATACCATCATGAGATTAATTAACCCAAGCTGGTGAGGCGTCCTGGCCCTGATCAGTGTCGCTGGCTGGGCGCAAAACGCCGGGCCAACCGATCCGCAGATCGCGGCGATCGTGGTGACGGCCAATCAGGTCGACATCGACGCAGGCAAGCTCGCCGAGTCGCGGTCGAAGTCGACGGACGTGAAGGCATTTGCCCAGCAAATGATTACCGACCACAGCGCGGTCAACAAATCGGCCGCCGATCTCGTGCATAAGCTGAACGTGACACCCGAGGAGAACGCAACAAGTCAGAGCCTGAAGAGTGGCGGGGATGCGAATCTCGCGGCGCGCAGGAAACTGGATGCTCACGCATTCGATCGCGCCTACATCGACCACGAGGTGGCGTATCACGAAAGCGTTCTTGATGCGCTCGACAAAAGTCTGATACCGAATGCAAAAAACGAAGAACTGAAAGCGCTCCTTGTAAAGGTTCGGCCGGCCTTTGTCGCGCACCTCGAGCACGCCAGGCACTTGCAGGCGTCGCTGGGAAAAAGCGGTGGATAGGCGAGGGTGCGCTGCCGGAGTCGAACTGATGACGGGCCACGTTCGGTCGGCTGGCATCGCGCTGGCGTGCAAGGTCGTCACCTGTGCCATGCTGGCATCCGCTGGCAACGTGCTCGCAGCGCCAGAAACCTACGTCGTCGCTGTGGAAGACATGCGCTTCAGTCCGGCAACACTGAATGTGAAACGCGGGGATCGCATCGTGTGGATCAACAAAGACCTGTTTCCCCATACGGTGACCGCTGATAACCGTGCATTCGACTCGGGGAGCCTTGCCGCGAACGCGTCGTGGTCTTATGTCACCGGCAGGGCCGGCACTTATCCATACGGATGCAGCTTCCACCCGACGATGCACGGCTCCCTTACTGTGCGATGAGAGGCAGCACGCAATGACGAACACAAGTTACTTATCTTCCGCGCCCAACGGTGATGACCTGTCCCTCGCTGGACGCATTGCCGCAGGCGACCACCCGGCGTTCGAACTGCTCATGCGGCGACACAACCGGCGCCTGTATCGTCTGGCACGCGTGACGCTGCGCGATGACGCGGAGGCCGAGGACGCGTTGCAGGAGGCGTATCTGTCGGCTTACCGATCCATCAGCCGGTTTCGTGGGCAGGCCTCCTTGTCCACCTGGCTGTCGCGGCTGGTCCTGAACGAATGTCTCGGCCGGTTACGACGTGCTAACCGCAGGCAGAACATCATCCCCATGGTGACTTCGAACACAGCTGACATTGAAATGGACACCACGCCACTACCTGACTCTGCCTCTCCGGACAACGCACTGGCACGCGCCGAGATGCGCGCGCTCATCGAGCGAAAGCTCGATGCGTTGCCGGAATCTCTGCGCACGGTATTCGTGCTCCGGTCGGTGGAAGAAATGAGCATCGACGAAACTGCGCAATGTCTGGGGATTCCCGAGGCCACGGTCCGCAGCCGGCATTTTCGGGCGAAGAGCCTGCTGCGTGAATCGCTGGCCCACGACATCGATCTTGCCGAGTGCGAGCTTTTCGAGTTCGCCGGTACACGTTGCGACCGGATTGTTCAAAACGTCATGGCCCGGATCGCTGGGAACGAAGATCCTGGGCGCTGACGGTGTCCGAGTCCGCGTTCGTGACGAAGCGAATCGCTCCGACGGACGACATCACTGACATTGTGAAGGAGATTTCAATCATGGAACCTGGCCTGATTCTGAAGACCGCGACGGTATTGCTTGCACTTGGCGCACTCGGTGGTCTGTTGATGGCCGGTATGCGCTTTGCCGGACGGCCCCATCCTCCGGCGTGGCTTGCGATGCTGCACGGTGTGCTTGCCGCCTCCGCGATCACACTGCTGGCCTATGCCGCCGCAACGATCGGACTACCAGTGCTGGCGCTTGTCGCACTTGCCTTGTTCCTGATCGCGGCTGCCGGCGGTGCGGTTCTGAATCTTGGCTATCACTGGAAGATGATCGCCCTGCCAAAGTGGTTAATCCTCGTCCACGCTGGCATCGCGGTGTTCGGATTTGTGCTGTTGCTGGTCGCGACATGGACGTCGGCGCGCGGATGAGCCCCCGGTGTCGGTAAAAAACGAATGATGTCCGTTGACCAGGGTGGTTGCTGGCTTCCTGTTACTGCGCCGCATTTCTGGTCTTGTACAGATAGCGTCGCAACCGGGCGCAAACCGGCGAGTAGGCTGGCCGTGACGGGTGCATTAGCCCGTGGCGATCGGATCGCTGTTGCGCCCAAGGCCGCATGTCGGTGCAGAGATAGATCAAACGTCTGAGGATCAAGACGGCGTCCATTTCCGTGCATAAGTGACCTGCCTTGTTGCAGATCGGGACGTAATGACCCGGTGAGAACCTGAGTATCAGATGGTTGCTCGTGCCGGACGCCACGTCTTCCGCCTCGCCCATTTTCTTGAACAGGCTTTCGGGGATCTGCTGGTTCTTTGCCGGTAACGGGTCGTCGGCCAGATCGGTCTTCGCCACGACCAGTTCGTGCTTCGTCTTATCGCCAGCAGCATCAGTCACTGCGAACGTGACTGTTCCCGCCTTGACGCTGCTCCTGTCGAGCCGGATCGATTGATCCACTGAGGATGGATTATCCCGGTGCCGCAGAACGTTTACCAGTTGGAAACGGGTGTCAGAAAGCGCCAGCGAGCTAACGGGTACCTCTGTTCCTGTTAGCCTTGGGCCGGAAGCCGGAAAAGGATGTTCGCCTTGACGGCATATGATATATGCGAGGCGCGAAGTCGGGTAATGCGCGCCAGTCGCGCGCACAGGAGCTCAAGATGAAAGCAACCAGGCTGGTAGTGGCCTTCCTCATGATTCTGTCGGTCACCTTAACGGGATGCCCGTCAAACGCGGGCACACATGACAGCGGTGCGGCGGCGAGCAGTGGCAGCAGTAGCAGTAGCAGCAGTGGCGGCGGATATTAACTACTACAAGGTCGCCACGAGCTCGATGCCGTCAGGATTCGGACGCTTACGCATGCCAGACGGGTGGCAGGTCACGATTCAGACGGATACGAGCCGGTGAGTTGGGCCAGTCGATCATCACGGACCACGCTTTGCGCCGGCCCCAGACCTGCGGCTGGCGAAGTCATGGAGGAGATGTGCGATGAAAGACGATATCGGCACGAAGGCCAGGCTCGCGTTCGTGGCGTTGCTGCTTGTGGTGACTGTCGCTGGGGCGGGCTGGTATCTTTTTTCCGCAAGCCAATATGCGACCTACCAGATCGATACAGAGGAGTCCGTCTCCGGTCTCATTGCCGATGCCCCAGTCGAATTCCACGGCGTCGATGTGGGAAAGGTGAAAAGCATCAGGCTGGTCAATCCGCACTCGGTGGACATCGTGCTGACTATCGACAAGACGGCGCCGGTTACTTCGGCGAGCGTAGCCACGATCACATCCCGAGGCCTTGCGACACGAGGATTTACAGGCTACGTTTATATTTCCATCGAGGACGTCGGCAACGATTTTCGGCCGTTGGCCCCACGGCCAGGCGAGCCCTATCCGATCATACCGACGGCGCCATCGAAAGCCGTGACGCTCGATACGACTATAAATCAGGTAAACGAAAACGTTCGCGTCATCACCGAACTGCTGGAATCGATACTCGACAAGACAACCGTAGCATCGCTCAAGCAATCAGTCGACAGCTTGCAGAAAGTCACCACGGTGCTGGCGGAAAACACCGGGAAACTGAACGCTATCGTTGCTAACACCGAACGCGCCAGTCATCGTTTCGAGCCGCTGCTGGAGTCGAGCCATGACACCGTGACAGCGCTCCAGACGCAGATCTTGCCGGAAGCGCACAAGGCGCTGTCCAACCTTGACAATCTGTCCAGTTCCGTCGCCGACGTAGCGGCCAGGATCAATCGCGACCCCTCAATCGTGATTCGCGGCACGGCACCGCCGGCACCCGGGCCGGGCGAACGGAAATGAAAATCGACAAGGGCAGGGCGACTTTCATCGCACTATGCGTCGTCGCGTGGTCGGCCTGCACTCTCTTCTCGCCGGTCAAGATGGATATGAAAAAATATGTGTTGGAGAATATCCCGCTTGATCTGCCCAGCGAACGGCCCCATCCTGCGACCCTGCTGGTGCTGATCCCCGAGGCCGAGCCGATCTACGCCACAACGCAGATGGCTTATACGACCCAGGCGCATCAGATCGCGTACTTCAGCCAGAATGAATGGGCGGAAACACCGCCGCGGATGATTCAGCCTTTAATCGTCGAGACACTTCGGCAGACCCGCTATTTCAGCGATGTTCTGTCCGCCCCTCACTTCGGCCACCACACTTTCGTGCTTCACACCGAACTCTTGACGCTTAAGCAGGATTTCACTTCGGACCCCGCGATACTGCAGTTCGCGATGCGCGTCTCTCTTAGCCTCGAGGCAACGAATCAGGTGATTGCGACGAGAGAATTGTCGGTGCGGGTACCCATGCGAGACGGGAACGCCGCCGCGGGAGTCGCAGCGGCCAATGAGGCTATGGCAAAACTATTGCGGGAACTCGCCAGTCTCGTGGTCGAGAAAGCACATTAAGGCAACATTCTGCGTAAAGTATCGTCCTTGCGTACGAAATGATGCATCAGCGCCGCGCCCACATGAACGAATATCAAAAGGATCAGTACGTAAGCGAGCCATTTGTGGATGTCGATGAGTCGTTGAAACAGATAGTCGTCGCGAGGAAGGAAACCGGGTAGCATGAACAGGCCGAAGAACGAGACCGGGATGCCAGCGGCAGAGGACATCAGCCAACCAGTCACCGGCAACGCGAACATCATTGCGTAAAAGCAAAGATGGACGAATCGGGCGGCGATTTTTTGCCATTGAGGCAGATCTGCAACCAGTTGCGGCAGTATCTGGGTTAGCCGCCAGGCCAACCGCGCTGGGAGTAACACGAGTACCGCAAAGCCGATCTCCTTGTGGTAGAGAATCAGCACGATCTTTCTCGTGTCGAACCCGGCATCGGGAAGCCTGACCATGTAAAGGCCCAATGCCAGAAGTCCAATGATAAGAACCGCCATTGACCAGTGGAACAGGATCGCGACCGCTCCGAAGCGCTCCTCGGTGTTCTCAATCGGCATCATCGCTCGCGTTCCGTTCATTAAAGGTCGCATCGATGCAGGGCCGCGGAACCACCGGCCTCCGGTCAACGCCACCAGGAGTCGTTGGCTCACGACCAAACGTTGCTCATGCCTTTGCCGGCTGCAGACTTCCCGCCCGGACGGTGCATTTCGGACTCGAATGGGTTCCGGGCGCTGATCATCCGGCCCGCCTGCGTACCATAGGAAAACGTTCAGCGCGGTGGGCTTATTCCCGTGTGCCAGCGTCCCGTCGGCGGCCGACGACCCGGCTGCCGCCGGCGACCTTCCGTTGACGCTGGTCGTCGATCTTCCGCTGGTGGCCGTGCAACCCGTCTTGATTACAAAAGCTTTGACCCCGGGCGGCAACTGCCATTTATCGCTCACCCCGGTGACGGCGCGGTGATTGCGTTCGACACGCTTCGCCCAACGGTGGTTCTCTGAGAACTGTGTTGCGCGACTGTTTGAACAGAAATCTGCAATATCTGCGTATTTCGGTGAACGTGACCGCTGATTTCGGGAACGTGACCGATTCGGCGAGGTTGGGCGTTGCGCGGTTTCGATTGTAGAGTTCCTCCCTAGTTTTGGTCGAGTTCTGGTTCCAATACACTGG
>NZ_VZQQ01000339.1 GCF_014397785.1 Paraburkholderia podalyriae | reverse complement strand
ACGAGTTGCACCGCCTCGGCTTGCTGTTCCGCCAGATACCGGCGCCGCCACGTGTACACGAGGTTCGCGTTCAAGCCGTTCTCACGGGCCAACCTGGCGACTGACACCCCTGATTCACAAGCTGTCAGTAAGCGCCCGGCAATGTCACCTTGAACCGGCGGGTCATGAAAGCGACGATCGTGTCCACCTATTTTTTTAATGGACACGTGTACGCTATGAACGAAAATGAAGTGGGTTCTGAAGTGGTGCGGCCG
>NZ_VZQQ01000338.1 GCF_014397785.1 Paraburkholderia podalyriae | reverse complement strand
CAAAGTGATGTCCATCATTTTCGAAGTGGTGGACACCATTTTGTCAGAGCCAACTCAGAGGCCTGGCAGCCGTAAAGGCCGCCCGAACCATAGTCCCGAATTCCGCCGTCGCCTGGCGATGACAGCTGTAAGCGCCCGGCAATGGCACCCTGGGGAGTGCCTACGAGCGATCAGGCGGTGATCGGCGCCCAGCGATGAGGCAGTAGCTGAGCGATGTGGTCGGCGCGATGCGTTGGCAAGCGATTCAGTACGTC
>NZ_VZQQ01000337.1 GCF_014397785.1 Paraburkholderia podalyriae | reverse complement strand
CTGGTGGGCAAGGGTGAGCCGGGCGACACGATCATCGTGATCGACAACGGCACGCCGATTGGCGAGACGAAGGTCGACGAGGAGGGCAACTGGAGCTTCACGCCTGAAACGCCGCTGGACGAAGGCCAGCATGAGTTCACGCTGGTGGAACGCGATCCGGCGGGCAACGAAAGCAAGCCGTCGGACCCGTGGACCGTGATCGTGGACACGACCCCGCCGGACACGCCGTCGCTGGGCGAAGTCATTGACCACGTG
>NZ_VZQQ01000336.1 GCF_014397785.1 Paraburkholderia podalyriae | reverse complement strand
TGAAACGCCGCTGGACGAAGGCGGGCATGAGTTCACGCTGGTGGAACGCGATCCGGCGGGCAACGAAAGCAAGCCGTCGGACCCGTGGACCGTGATCGTGGACACGACCCCGCCGGACACGCCGTCGATTGGCGAAGTCATTGACCACGTGGGTCCGATCCAGGGTCCGGTGGGCAATGGGGAGAGCACGGACGACACGCAGCCGACGCTGGTGGGCAAGGGTGAGCCGGGCGACACGATCATCGTGATCGACAACG
>NZ_VZQQ01000335.1 GCF_014397785.1 Paraburkholderia podalyriae | reverse complement strand
CGCAGTTACCGAACTCGTCGGACGGGCTCGCGCACGGCGTGGACACCCCACAATACCAACGACACAACAGGGCTCTCTAGATTTATCAACAACATAGCGAGGTTGGGCAGTATGAAACGCACTTGTAAAGGTTCAGGTAATCGCCGATGGAGCGGCGTGCATGGCTGACTGATTCATAGGCTTTCAGATACACCTCTTCATATTTCACGCTGCGCCACACGCGTTCGACGAATACGTTGTCGCGCCAGGCGCCTTTGC
>NZ_VZQQ01000334.1 GCF_014397785.1 Paraburkholderia podalyriae | reverse complement strand
AGGCCAATTCAGCCTCGCGAAGCTCGACCTCAAAGATACCGCTGCGCCCGCAGTTTGGAAGGCCGTGCTGTCTGCTTGATGAGGTCTCCGTTCTACAGAAATCTCGTCCAGACCGTCTATTTGCACCAGAGCCTGCGTCGCTACGTCATGAAATGCGAGCAGCGTTCGGCGCCTCGAGCTGTTGAGGACTGGCCCGACGTCCATGGATCGGATTTCGAAACGGCAGACTGACCGCGTGACCCATGATGGACGGGCTCAC
>NZ_VZQQ01000333.1 GCF_014397785.1 Paraburkholderia podalyriae | reverse complement strand
TTGCAGCATTCTGCCGCAACCAGCCCTATGCCAGCTTACTTGCGCCACGCGCGTCAAGTGTTCGCTTCGCCGGGCTGACGCCCGCACTTGACCCGGCAACCACCCACTCGAGATTCGAAAGAAGCAGATTTCATATCCTACACGGGTACCCATTGAGCAGAAGGAAAGCTATCGCTGGCTGGAGAACATGCGTCAGTCAACGGCGCTGCTCGGCGATCCTGTGCGCTGCATTCACGTGGGCGATCGGGAAAGCGACATTTA
>NZ_VZQQ01000332.1 GCF_014397785.1 Paraburkholderia podalyriae | reverse complement strand
CGCCAGGCTTCGCCTGCCCTTGACGCTTGCTACGCGCTTTCCTGACAAGGGACCTCGTAAACTTGATGACGTCTCAGGAGGGATCTGTGCAAACCGGGCCTTGACAATTACTTACCCTTCATAGAAGAAGTTGGTGCCCGGACGGTCAGTTGAAACTCCCCCACTTATGGTCGCGCAAATTCCCCCACCCTGTGCAGCAGGACTAAGGGTTTTATTTAGCTGGTTTTCGTTTTTCTCGCAAGCGTTTCAGCGGCCTCTTTAAG
>NZ_VZQQ01000331.1 GCF_014397785.1 Paraburkholderia podalyriae | reverse complement strand
ACCGGGTAGATCCAGATAGATCGTGGCCACGATCATGGAACGATCTTCACGTGGTCTACGCCGGACCTACCCACGCTCTCACATCATGCCCCACGCGCGCGCGAATCGGGGACCGGCCCTGCCGAGCTTGCAATTACCCACATCCGTTCCGGGCGAGCTCATATCCGAGTTGAATGTCGGTAAGGCGCTGCATGCCGCGCCACATAACAGTATTGCCGGGAGGCGCGTCGTTGGCTCTGGCCAGATAACCGCCAAGGCGTGCG
>NZ_VZQQ01000330.1 GCF_014397785.1 Paraburkholderia podalyriae | reverse complement strand
CGAATAGCGTGAGTGACGCGCAGCACGCGGCGATGCTTAAGCCGGCGGCGCCGCAGTTTGATCTTTTCGCCGCAGCAGCCTGATCGGCGTGCGGCAGTTTCTTTCGACATCCCCGGGGCTTACACCCCTGGGGATTTTTGCTTCTTTCGAATCTCGAGTGGGTGGTTGCCGGGTCAAGTGCGGGCGTCAGCCCGGCGAAGCGAACACTTGACGCGCGTGGCGCAAGTAAGCTGGCATAGGGCTGGTTGCGGCAGAATGCTGCAAC
>NZ_VZQQ01000032.1 GCF_014397785.1 Paraburkholderia podalyriae | reverse complement strand
CTTAAAGAGGCCGCTGAAACGCTTGCGAGAAAAACGAAAACCAGCTAAATAAAACCCTTAGTCCTGCTGCACAGGGTGGGGGAATTTGCGCGACCATAAGTGGGGGAGTTTCAACTGACCGTCCGGGACGAGAGTCCCGTGTCTCGACGCGGGCGAGGCGGTTTTCTCCGGCACGACAGAGGCCGCTACATCGGAAATCCGTCGGCAAAGCTATCGCGGAGATAGCTGACGAACAGGCTGACTGCACGCTAAATGGCTTGAACCGTCCGCATCGGGCAGGAGCCGGCCACTTTCAGTCGTTCACCCGTTCGCTCAACCGGACATTCAACCGGCCGCTTCTCCTGAGACAACGGCCAATCACTCTTTGGGAGTTGTATATCGCGGGTCCCGGTAGAAAGATGTCCAAAGCCCATCGCGTGGGCTTCTTTAGCGGTCCTGGTCAGAATGGCAGAAGCGCATGCTGATCAGCGCAGCCCGTCACCGTAATGAGGCGGCCGAGTTCGATGACTTTGCGTTTGTGGTCGTCACCGACCGCCGTCACTCAGACCGACGCGAACAGCGTGGTTACCCAGTCGACAAACACCCTAACCTTGGTGCTGTACCGGCGGCTCGGCGGATAAGCGATGTAGACGTCGATAGGCGCGGGCCGCCATTCCGCGAGAACAGGCACAAGCTTCTTCTGCTTGATAAAAGGGCGCACCATGAAGTCCAGCGTGTGAACTATCCCGAGACCGCTAAGCGCAGTCGCGAGATGCGCGTTGCTTTCGCTAACGAGCACGTCGTTGCGTGGGCGATCCAGCGTAACAGTCTCCGCACCCCGACAGAATTGAAGCGGCTGCGTAAGCCCGGTGCTCGCGGAAAAGTATCCAACCACTGGCATGTTCCTATCAACGATCTCGCGCGGATGTTTCGGCGTGCCGTGCTTTGCCAGGTACGCGGGACTCGCGCATGTGGTCCATGAGAGCGTGCCGATCGAATGCGTCACCAGAGCGGGATCATTGGCCGTGCTTCGAATCGCGCAGTCGATGTTCTCAGCGATGAGATCGGCAGTGCGGTCGGTGACGCTCAGTTGCATCTGTATTTCAGGATATCGCGCGCAAAAGGCCGGCAATGCGGGGATGATGATGCCGCTGGCGGTCGATCCGCCAGCGTCGACCCTCAAAGCGCCGCGCGGGCTTGCCTGATCCCGGCCAAGCGTAGCTTCGATGTCATCGAGTTCGCTGAGCAGGTGACGCGTACGTTCATAGTAGGCAGCCCCATCGGTCGTTACGCTGACGCTCCTCGTGCTGCGTTCCAGCAGCTTCACGCCGAGATGTTCTTCGAGCGATTTGATCCACTTGCTCACCGTGGCATTCGGCATGTTCAAGGAAAGCGCGGCTCGTCCGAAGCCGCCTGTCTCGACAACCCGGGCAAAGATGCGGATGGCCTGCAGATGATCCATTGATTCACCTCGCAAATTATTCACCGCGGTGAATAGCGTTTGGGAAACGGTCTTGCCTGGCGTCTCGGTTGCGCCCGATACGGTTTCTATTATCCACAATCATGGATAAAGAAACCACAGATACCGCATTTATCTCTGTTTGAAATCTATATACGCTTGAGTCATCGATCAACCCCGCTCGACAAGGAGCCCCAGATGACTACTCTCCACGCCAACATTCACGTCACCAAACACGCCGGCAAGGTTGCGCTTGTCACCGGCGGCAGCACCGGGATCGGCTTTGCCGCCGCAAAGCGCCTTGCTCGCGAAGGCGCAACGGTGTTCATCACCGGACGACGCGAGCCGGAACTGGACGCAGCGGTGGTGGAGATCGGGCACGGCGCCCGTGCGATCCGTGGCGATATCTCTTCGACGGTCGACCTTCAAAGCGTTATCGATACCCGTGTCGGCGGCGCACCAGAAGATTGATATTCTTTTCGCGAACGCGGGCGGCGGCGAGTTTGCGCCGCTCGGCAGTATTACCGAAGCGCAATTCGAAAAATGCGTCGGCATCAACATGAAAGGCACGTTGTTCACCGTGCAAGCCGCACTGCCATTGATGCCGCCAGGCAGCGCAATCGTGATAACCGGATCGATCGCGGCAATCCAGGGCACCCCCGCGTTCGGTGTCTATGCCGCAACCAAGGCAGCGTTGCGTTCGTTCGCGCGCACCTGGGCATCCGATCTCAAAGGCCGTGACATTCGCGTGAACGTGGTTGCGCCCGGCGTCGTGGTTACGCCTGCCTACAAGTCCGAACTCAGACTGACTGACGAGCAGATCGACGCGTACAGCAAGGAAGTCGCCGAAACGACCCCGCTTGGGCGGGTTGGTACCGCCGACGAGATCGCCAAAGCGGTGTCCTTCCTCGCTTCGGACGATGCCAGCTACATCACCGGCATCGAGTTGTTCGTCGACGGTGGACGCGCGCAGGTCTGACGCTTCAGCACCCCGCTTCCATCCCTCCCGCAGAGCAATACAAACCGGAAAAACACGATGAATAGGCAAGAAAACATTCGCCTCGCGCAGCAGTTCCTCGAAAAGATCGGATCCGGCGCGAGCGGCGTCGAGATTGCCGCGTTATGCACACCGGATCTCGATTGGAACATTCCGGGCGACTCAGGTGTGTTGCCGTGGGTTGGGCACAAAACCGGGCGCGAGGCCATGTCCGACTTCGTCAGGGACACCCAAACCACGATTGAGCGCGTGCGCCTTGATATAAAGGATGTTCTGGCAAGCGACGAGCGGGCCGTCATCCTCGGCCATCTCCAAACCCGGATCAACGCCACGGGAAAGCTGATCGATAGCGCGTTCGCAATCATCCTGACTTTCGCGGATGGAAAGATCGCCAGCTTCCTGATGCTCGAAGACAGCTTCGCCACGTCGATGGCGGCTCGGCATTGACTCACCGTGCCGACTGATCGTCTATCGTGCAGTGCAATCAGCGGTAGGAATTCACCCCGCGCTCCATCGCATCAAGAAACATGCGCGTGCGCGAGCGCCGATACGCGAGGTCACGGCTCAGCGACTGCGCTGGACTTATTGATGCCTGTTTTTACTTCGCAAGCGGCCCTTCAAGTGTTGACGGCGTGAAGGACAGAAACGGGTCGACAGCCGCCCGACGAGTGCGAGGACGCAGCGGCCACCGTTGGCCCCTGCACCGCGCAATGAGCATTTTTAAACTGCGCATCAAAAACAAGACCCGGGATTCCGGGCGCTTGTTTTCCAGCGCTAGCCAGATTTGTTCGCTATCCGCGGCACCACGATCGCATTTAACCAGCACGGTCTGCACTTTCTGCGTCATCCGACAAAGCACTACACCGCGTTGCACGGCAGCCGCCCAACCCTACTCCGGCAACAACGCCGCCAACACATCGACCGTCCTTGCCGTCGCCCCGCGATGGCTCGCCGCAAACGCGGCAGCCGCACCGCCCATCGCGAGCCGCCGCGACTTGTCGCCGAACAGCTCGCGCAGCGCGCGCGCCAGACCCGCCGGGTCCTGCACCTGCACGGCGGCACCGGCCGCGACCGCATCGGCGGTGGCCTGCGTGAAGTTGAACATGTGCGGCCCGATTAGTACCGGCACGCCGACCGCGCACGCTTCGATCAGGTTCTGTCCGCCGAGCGGCAACAGACTGCCGCCGATAAACGCAAGATCCGACGCCGCGTAGTAAGCGCCCAACTCGCCCATCGAATCGCCCAGCAGCACGTTCACATCGTGACGCAACGGCGGCACGCCATCGTCGGCGCCAAGCGCCGCCGAGGCAACCTTCGCGTCGGGTGCCCAGTTCGATCGGCGTTCGAGCCGCATCCCCGCCTTCTCGACGAGCGCCGCGACTTCATTGAAGCGTTGCGGATGACGCGGCACCAGAATCAGCAGCGCATCGTCGATGCCGAGCGCCGCGAACGCGTCGAGCACGAGCGCTTCTTCGCCCTCGCGCGTGCTCGCCGCGACCCACACGGGCCGCGTGCCGATCGCCGCGCGCCACGCGTGGCCTCGCGCCGCGAGTTCGGGCGGCGTGCTCATGTCGAACTTCAGATTGCCGAGCACCGCGACGTTGCGCGCGCCGAGCGACGTCAAGCGCTCCGCATCGGATGGACTCTGCGCGAGCACGCGCGCAAAGCCGCCGAACACGTCCTTCGTCGCGCCGCCGAACTTCGCCGCACGCTTATACGATCGCGCCGACATCCGCGCGTTGGTCAGCACGAGCGGCACCTCGGCGCGCCGGCATTCGTCGATCAACGTCGGCCACACCTCGGTTTCCATCACGAGACCGAGCGACGGTCGCCATGCGCGCAGAAAACGCCGAACTGCGTGCGGTATATCGTACGGTAGATAGCTGCGCAACACGCGGTCGCCGAAAATCTCGATGCCGGTCGCGCGGCCGCTCGGCGTCATGTGCGTGAGCAGAATGCGCGCGTCGGGGCGCGCTTTCATCAGCGCATCGATCAGCGGCTGCGCGGCGCGCGTCTCGCCGACCGACACCGCATGCACCCAGATCAATGGCGCGCTGTCATCAGGCAAGCGTCCGCGCGAATAACCGAAGCGCTCGCCGATATGCTCGCGATAACCGCGCTCCTTGCGCGAACGGATCAACAGACGCAGCACGGCAAGCGGCGCGATCAGCCACCAGAGCGCGCGATAGATCGCTCTTAGCATCGGCGCTCCGCGTGGTTCGCCCGCCTCGGCAAGCCCACGGCGCTCATGCGCGCCCTGCGGACCGGCGCCTGCCGAGCTCTCGAATCAACCGCCGCGCTCAAACCAGCGCCCTGCCCTTCAGGCGCTCGAGAATGCCGAGCGGCGCGCATTCCGGCTGCGCCATCGCCTTCACCGGCAGGAAGAAAGTCTGTTCCAGCATGAACTGGCCGGACATCACCGCGTGCGAGGTCTGGTCGGAGAAGCACACCCACACGCTACCCGGCGGAAACGGCATGGTCTGCTGCGGACTCGTCTTCTGATAGTCGAGGTCGGCTTTCATGCCGTCGTGCAGACTGAGCATCAAATGATCGTATTCGCTGCGCAGCGATTTGGTGACGTGCAGCAAATTTAGTAGCCACGCGGTGCCCGGCATCTGCGGCTTGATGCGCGGCAGGAAGCGCTGCGCCATGTCCTCGAACGGCTCGCCGACGCGCCATACGCGCGGCACGCCATGCGGGTTCACATTGGTGAACACGCGCAGGATGCGCTCGCCGTAATTCGGCCGCGATGGAAACGCGTCGATGTGCAGGCGGCTATCGTCCTTGCGCCACGAGGTTTCGCGTGTCTCGACCTGATGCAGCCGCAGGCTCGTCGGCGCGACCCGCAGCTTGCCGCTGTACTCGGGAAACAGCCCGTCGACGAGCGTGCGCGCATTCGCCTGATAACGCGCGATCAACGCGCGCACCGCCGATTGCGTGACCGCATCGCCGGCCACGCCATGTAGCGCACCGCCGTTCGGTTCGAGGCTGATGTTCTTGCGGTTGGGATCGGCGAGCGCCGGGTCCAGCAGCGCCTGCTCGCCGCCGTCGATCGCGAAGCGCAGGTTCGGGAAGTACAGCACCTTGCCGCGCTCGACGCCGCCGAGCAGCGTCTCGCGTGGCACGGACAGGTTGCGCCCGTGCCAGTCGGCGTTCGCTACTTCGATGATCTGGGTTTCGTTCATGATCGCCCTTGGGAACGGAGGGTGCGCAAGGCGAAGCGCACCGGCGGGTTGCAGCCCGTGCTGATGACTGCCGGCCCGGGCTACCGCAGACCCGGGTTACAACAAACCGAAGTCGGCCAGCGTCGACTTGACCTGCCGCAGCGTGGGCGGCTGCCCGGCCGCGCCGAGATTGACGACGTTCGGCGACCAGTAGCCGCCGGTGCGCCACGCGGTCGAGAAATTGTACAACTCGACCGTGGGCCGCTTCAGCGCCGCCGCGATATGGACCAGACCTGTGTCGACCCCGACCGTCGCGGCCGCGCCATCGATCAGCCCGACCACCGCCGCCAGCGACAGCTTCGGCGGCACGATCGCGGCCGCGCCGAACTCCTTCGCGAGCCGCTCACTGGTCGCGCGCTCGGCGTCGCTGCCCCATGGCAGCACGATCGACGCGCCGCGCCGCACCAGCGACTGCCCGAGCTCGATCCACGCGGCATCGGGCCACTGCTTGTCGGCGCGCGAGGTCGCGTGCACGAACACCACGTACGGCACCGGCAGATTCAGATTCGCCTGCGACAGCGCGAGCGCGGCACGGCCCGTATCGAGACCGAAGTCGATGTCGTCGGTGGCTTGCGGCGGCGGATCGTTCAGCGCCGCGGCCACCAGTTGCCGCGTGCGTTCGACCACGTGCGTGCGCGGCGCGATCGGCACTCGCCGCCCGTAGAAAAAGCGCACCGGCCATTCGTAGCCGGCGCCTTCGGTGCGATTGCCGAGGCCGACGAGCGGTCCGCGCGCCATGCTCGCGAGCCACGCGGTCTTGATGAGCCCCTGGCAGTCGATCACCAGATCGTAGTGCTCGGCGGCGAGCGCGCGACGAAACGCACCGATCTCGCGCCAGTTGTCGACGGACAGGATGCGCTTGCGCCAGCGCCGCAGCGACACCGGAATCGCGCGCCGCACGCCGCTCACGAGTTCCACGAGCCCGACGAAGCTTTCCTCGACGAGCCAGTCGATCTGCGCGTCGGGATGGCGGCGACGGATGTCGGCGATTGCGGGCATGTTGTGAACGACGTCGCCCAGCGACGACACCCTCACGATCAGTATCTTTTGCGCGCTCAAGAGTGGGAAAACCGGCTATCCGGCATCGAAGATGCGTTGAAAGGACCGCAATTCTAGCGCGTCATCGGTAAAACACATGAAAAACGCGGCGCGGTAAGGCAACCCGCGCCGCGTTCGGTAGCGGCGACGCTTCGATCCGTCTGAACGGGCTTCGAAGCGCGCCGCCGCGTCAGCCGTCAGAACGGCAGTTTCGCATCGGCCTTCTCCGCGAGAATCACGCGACGGAAGTCGTCCTGGATGCGTTTGAGCGCCGCGTCGTTGTCGGCTTCGAAACGCATCACGACGACCGGCGTCGTGTTCGACGAACGCGCGAGGCCGAAGCCGTCCGGATACTCGACGCGCAGACCGTCGATCTTCACGACGTTGTCCGCGCCGGTGAACTTCGCGTTCTGCTGCATACGGGCGATCAGCTCGAAGTTCTCGCCTTCCTCGAGCTTCAGCTGCAACTCGGGCGTGGAGTGCGAGTTCGGCAGCGAGTTCAGCAGCTTGCTCGGGTCGGCGACACGCGTGAGGATCTCGAGCAGACGCGCTCCCGTGTACAGGCCGTCGTCGAACCCATACCAGCGGTCCTTGAAGAACACGTGGCCGCTCATTTCGCCAGCCAGCGGCGCGCCGGTTTCGCGCAGCTTCGCCTTCACGAGCGAGTGGCCGGTCTTCCACATCAGCGGCTCGCCGCCCTTGTCCTTGACCCACTTCGCGAGATTGCGCGTGCACTTCACGTCGTAAATGATCTGCGCGCCCTTGTTGCGCGACAGCACTTCTTCGGCGAACAGCATCAGCTGACGGTCCGGGTAGATGATCTGGCCGTCTTTGGTGACGACGCCGAGGCGGTCGCCGTCGCCGTCGAACGCGAAGCCGATTTCCGCATCCGTTTCCTTCAGCGCGCGAATCACGTCTTCGAGGTTCTCCGGGTGCGCCGGGTCCGGGTGGTGATTCGGGAAGTTGCCGTCGACTTCGGTGAACAGTTCGACGAGTTCGCAGCCGAGCTTCCTGAACAGCTTCGGCGCGAGCCCACCGGCCACGCCGTTGCCGGTATCGACGACGATCTTGATCGGACGCGCGAGCTTCACGTCGCTCACGATGCGCTCGAGATACGCGTCGGCGATGTCGTACTCGGTGTAGCTGCCGTTACCGTCGGCGAAGTTCTGCTCGACGATGCGCTGATGCAGCGCGAGAATCTGCTCGCCGTAAATGGCCGCGCCGCGCAGCACCATCTTGAAGCCGTTGTAGTCCGGCGGATTATGGCTACCCGTCACGACGATGCACGAGTCGACGCGGCGCTCGCCGCCCGCCAGTTTCAACGGTACGCTTGCCGCGAAGTAGCCGACCGGCGTGGGCACCATGCCCACGTTGACGACATCGACGCCGGCCGCACGCAGACCGTCGGACAGCGCCCCGATCAACTCGGGACCCGACAGGCGCCCGTCGCGCGCGACCACGACCGCGTCGCCGCCCTGCGCGCGCACTTCGCTGCCGAACGCGCGACCGATGGAACGCGCGGCGTCGGCGTCGAGCGTCTTGCCAATGACGCCGCGAATGTCATAGGCCTTGAAAATGGATTTGGAGATCATGTTGGCTCACTTGCGTGCAATGGAAAATTTTGACCTGCGCACCGACGGCAACCGGTAACAATCGCCGGGAACAATCGCCGTAAAAAAATCGCGGTAAAAACTCGCGTTAAAAAGCCGAAGTCATACTCGCGTTAAAAATGCGTGTTACCGCCTCGATGCGCCCTTGCCGGAAGCGGTCCGGTTCCAACTTATAATTGCGTTCTTCTGACCAGCCTGAATACCGCCATTCTAATGCTTAGACGCCCTCCTTTTGCAAAGTTGCCGTGGCTGCCGGCCGGGCGGGCGAACCCGCATAGCGCCGCAGGCACGGCCGCAAAAGGCGGCTCGACCGACGCACGGCGGCGAGCGGCCAACGGATGCTGACGCTCAAGCGCTTCGCCAATCCCGACGTCACCCGCGCATTTGCGAACATCGTCTGGCTGGGTCTCGAGCGGCTCACGCAGATCGGCGTCGCGATCGTGATCAGCGGCATGCTCGCCCGTTACTTCGGGCCCGATACGTTCGGCAAATGGCAGTACGCGAACACGCTGCTGCTGGTGCTGTCGCCGATCACGTGGGTCTGCGGCGCCGAAATCCTCGTACCGACCATCGTCAACCGGTCGCCCGAACAACTCGGCACCGTACTCGGCAGCGCGTTCGCGTTGCGCTTTTCGGTGTCGGCCGTTGCGCTGATGCTGACATGGCTCGGCATTGCGCTGCATTGGTTCGACCCGCTTGTCGGTGCGATGCTCGCGGGCCTCGCGGTGACGATGCTGTTTCGCGAGCCGTTCGTCGGCGTGATCAACGCGTGGCTGCAAAGCATGACCTACAGCAAGCCGCAGTTGCTGACCAGCATGAGCACCGCGGTGATCAAGGCTGGCTTCGTCTATCTGCTGGTGCGCGCGATGGCCGCGCCCGCGCGCTTCGGCTGGCTGTGGGCGCTCGAATCGGCGGCGATCGGCGCGGTGCTGTTGCTCTACTTCATGCGCCGGCATGGCGGCAAGCTCGGCTGGCATGTCGAACGTTCGCTGTTCAGGCACTTCGCGAGCGCTGGCACCGTGTTCTGGCTCGGGCTCATCTGTATGTATCTTTTTCTGAAACTGGACCGGCTGATGCTGGAGCGCGCGATTTCGTTCGCCGACCTCGGACGCTACTCGGCCGCCCAGCAACTCAACGAAAACTGGATCACGCTCGCGCTGATGCTCGCGCAAACCATCGCGCCCGCTTTCGTCTATCGCGTGCAGGGCATCGCGCAACTGCGCCGCAATATGTGGCGGCTCACCGCGCTGACCGCCGTGCTGATGGTGGGCGGCGCGCTCATGCTCGATCTGCTCGCGGGTTTCATTATCCGCCGCGTGTTCGGCCCGGACTTCGAAGGCGCGATCGACATCTTCCGCGTGGCCGTGTGGCTCTCGGTGCCCGCCGGTATCGAGGCGATCGGCAATCTGGTCGTGCTCAAGTATCAGGCCAGGTTCGTGTTGCTCGCGAAGTGGCTGCTCGCGCTCGCCGTCGCGTTCGCGGTCAATCTGCTGGCAATTCCTCGACTCGGTGCTTACGGCGCGCTCGTCGGCCTCGCCGCCGGCTATCTGGCGGCCGCCTCCGTCAATCTTTATTACATCCGTTTCAAATTGCGCCCATGACGAATTCATCCGCCACCGCGCAAACCACGCTCGACGACGTCGCGGTGCTGATGCCCGCGTACAACGGCCAGTCGGACGTCGATTCTACGCTTGCGTCGTTCGAAGAAAGTGCGCTGGTGCACGTACTGATCGTCGATGACGGCAGCACGCCGCCGATCGTCGCGCCCACGCTGCCGAACCTGAAGATCGAAGTGCTGCGCATGGCGCAGAACGGCGGCATCGAGCGCGCGCTGCGAACCGGCATCGACGCGCTCGCGCAGCGCGGCTTTCGCTATGCGGCGCGCATCGACGCCGGCGATCGCCCGGCGCCGCGACGGCTCGCGAAGCAGCGCGCTTTCATGGAAGCGCATCCCAATGTGGCGGGCCTGGGCATGTGGACCCAGGTCGTCACGCGCGCGGGCGAACCGCTATTCATGCTGACGCCGCCGGCCGAGCCGAACGCGATCCGGCGCCAGCGCTTTTTCCGTTCGTGCCTCGCGCATCCGTCGATGATGCTGCGTATCGATGCCGTGCGCACAGTCGGCAACTATCGCGCCGCGTATCGTTCAGCCGAGGACCTCGATCTGTTCGTTCGTCTGATGGAACGCTACGACTGCGCGAATCTGCCGGAGCTCGGCCTTTTCTATGAGCTGAACGAAGGCGGCATCAGCGCGACGAAGCGGCGGCGGCAGATCGGCTCGACGCTGCGTTTGCAGTTGCGCTACTTCAACGTGGCCAATCCGTACGACTGGTTGGGTCTCGCGAAGAATCTGCTGCATCTGATGCTGCCTTATCGCACGTTGCAGCGGGTCAAGCGCGCACTGCTCACGCCGCGCGCGAGCCGTTGAGTCGCGCTGCGTATGAGCGCTGCCGCTGTATTCGTATCGCTGGTCCACATTTCATTCAACGCCCGGCCCCTTTCCGCATGAAGCCCTCTTTCAAGTCGACGCCCGCGCTGCGCATTACACTCGTCTGCAACACGGCCTGGGCAATCTATACGTACCGGCAAGGGCTGATCCGCACACTGATCGGACGCGGCGTCGACGTGACGGTGCTCGCGCCGCGCGACCGCACGTTCGAGCTGCTCGCCGCGATGGGCTGCCGTTGCATCGAACTGCCGGTTGCGTCGAAGGGCACGAGTCCGGGCGAGGATCTGCGCACGCTGGTCGCGCTCTATCGGCAGTACAGGACGATTCATCCGCATGTCGTGTTTCACTACACGATCAAGCCGAACATCTACGGCTCGATCGCGGCGAAGCTGGCTGGCGTGCAATCGGTGGCGGTCACCACCGGGCTCGGCTATGTGTTCATCCAGCACAGCCGCGCCGCGCAGATCGCCAAAAGGCTGTATCGTTTCGCGTTCCGCTTTCCGCGTGAAGTGTGGTTCCTGAATCGCGACGACCAGGCCGCGTTCATCGACGGCAAGCTGCTCGCGCATCCTGAGCGCGCGCGGCTGTTGCATGGCGAGGGCGTCGATCTGGAGCAGTTCCCGTTCACGCCGCTGCGCGAGCGCGCGCAGTTTCGCTTCTTGCTGATCGGGCGCTTGCTGTGGGATAAAGGCGTCGGCGAATACGTCGAGGCCGCGCGGCAGTTGCGTGCGCGCTATCCGCATGCGCGCTTCCAGCTGCTCGGGCCGGTCGGCGTCGACAATCCGAGCGCGATCACACGCGATGAAGTCGCCGCGTGGGAACAGGAAGGCGTGATCGAGTATCTGGGCGAGGCGCACGACGTGCGGCCGTTGATCGCCGATGCCGATTGCGTCGTGCTGCCCTCGTATCGTGAAGGCGTGCCGCGCACGCTGATGGAAGCGTCGGCGATGGGCCGGCCGATCGTCGCGACCGACGTGCCCGGCTGCCGCGAAGTGGTGGCCGACGGCGTCAACGGCTTGCTGTGTGAAGTGCGCAGTGCGCAGAGCCTCGCCGCGAGCCTCGCGCGCATGCTGGACATGAGCGGCGCGGAGCGGCGCGCGATGGCGGAACGCGGCCGGCAGAAGGTCGCGACCGAATTCGACGAACGCATGGTCATCGAAACCTATAAAGATCTGGTGCAAAAAATCACGGGCGTTTTACTTTAACGGAGTAACAGCATGACCACGAAAGGCACGATTCTGGTAACGGGCGGCGCGGGTTTCATCGGCTCGCACACCTGCGTCGAACTGCTGAACGGCGGCTACGACGTCGTGGTGATCGACAACCTGGTGAACAGCAAGCGCGAATCGCTGCGGCGCGTCGAACAAATTGCCGGCCGTTCGGTGAGCTTCTACGACAACGATGCGCGCGACGCGGCCGCGCTGCAGCGGATTTTCGACGCGCATCCGATCACCGGCGCGATCCACTTCGCCGCGCTGAAAGCGGTCGGCGAATCGGTCGCGAAGCCGATCGAGTACTACGCGAACAACGTCGGCAGCCTGCTGACGCTGCTCGGCGTGATGCGCGATCGCAACGTCAGGCAGTTCGTGTTCAGCTCGTCCGCAACGGTATACGGCGTGCCGAAAAGCTCGCCGATCGACGAATCGTTTCCGCTGTCGGCGACCAATCCGTATGGTCAATCGAAGCTGATCGCCGAGCAGGTCCTGCGCGATCTCGAAGTGTCGGACCCGTCGTGGCGCATCGCGACGCTGCGCTACTTCAATCCGGTCGGCGCGCATGAGAGCGGCCTGATCGGTGAAGATCCGGCCGGGATTCCGAACAACCTGATGCCGTACGTCGCGCAGGTTGCGGTCGGCAAGCTCGACCGCCTGCGCGTGTTCGGCGGCGACTACGAGACGCCCGACGGCACCGGCGTGCGCGACTACATCCACGTGGTCGATCTCGCGCGCGGGCACCTCGCCGCGCTCGATGGGCTCGTCAAGCGCGATGCGAGCTTCGTCGTCAATCTCGGCACGGGGCAGGGCTATAGCGTGCTCGACGTGGTGCGCTCGTTCGAGCAGGCGTCGGGACGGCCGGTGCCGTACGAAATCGTCGCGCGCCGCCCGGGCGACATCGCGCAGTGTTTCGCGGACCCCAGCGCCGCCGAAAAGATCATCGGCTGGCGCGCGCAGTTCGGCATCGAGCGCATGTGCGCGGACCACTGGCGCTGGCAGTCGATGAATCCGCAGGGGTTTGCCTGACGTTCGCGGCGCGATCTCCGTCGCGCCGGCCTGACAGATGAGGCCGGCGGCCGGCCCGCATCACGGCCGGCATCACAGCCCGCATCACAGCCTGGATCGCTCACGCGCCGCTGGCGCGTGCGCTGGGTCGCGCTCCGCGGCGAACTGCTTACTGCTTACTGCGCGGATTCGCGCGGATAAAAATATAATCCCGAAACGTTCACCACACTTGTCAACCCCTCCTTCGGCACTGCTGACACGAGAAAGCGCCGGTGGGCGCTTCGAATTTTGTCAGGCGTGCAACGCGCCGATCGAGTGAACACGAGCTGCCAGTTTTGCGCGATGCAAAACGGTACGCTGCCCTGGCGTTTGGCATACGCTTCGATGCCCACCAGAACAGGCCACAGCCGTTCCCAATCCGCGGAGCCATCGAGGTCGAAAACAGGCACGCCGCCCCCCGCGTCGAGATTGCGGATAGCTGCGTAAGCAGCGGGAATTTGCGGATCGTTGTATTGGGAAACGTTTTCAGGCGGCTGATGAATCCGGATCGCAGTGAACGCCCCGACGGCCACGCAAACGATCACGGCAATGGGCAGACTCGCAACCGTCACATTGTCGAGAACGCGCTTCGCCAGCAACGTGAGCGCCAGAGCAGGCACGGCATAGTAGAAGATCCCGACATAGGTCAGCGAAAGATCGTCGACTCCGAAAACCGCATAAAACAGAAAGGCGACCGTCGCACTGGCCAGTGCCAACGACAATGCCCGCTCAGGCATGTCACGGCCTTCATTGTCCCGCGCGGGATCGTTGGTCACGAGAACCGCACAAGCCACCGCGCCCAGCAAAATGCCGAAGATTCCGTTACTCCAGAAAAGACCGGCAAAGCGCACGGCGTCCACGAAACGGTTGGCTTTGTGGGCACGCCCAAAAGCGGCATATTCAGCGAGGGGGCCAGGAAAATGAAGGATCGTCTGGATCGCGAGAGGAATAAGGAAAAGCACCACAATCGCCAATGCAACAGCGATGGTTCGGAAATTGGCCGCGAGGTATTGGCGGCTCAGCACCCAGGTTTCACTGGAACCCGACCTGCGCGAAAGCCAGCTATTGGCTATCAGCGCGCACGCCAGCATGACGATAGTCATTCCAAGAAAAGAGGCGTGACCATTCAGAAGAAATCCAAGGCTCACGGCAAGCAGCACAAGCCCGTCTGCGCGGCCCATGATCAATGCGCCCACGGACACCGTGAAGGCCGCAAAAGCGAAGTAGTAAAGATGGGGGAACCAGGGACCCGCGAAGGCCTGGTAGCTGATGTAAGCGGTGATACCAACGAATAAGGCCGTCGTGACGACGGCCGCCGCAGTGCCGCTCCGGGTCGCCCACTGCATCCTGATCAAAAGCGTCCCGATTGCCGCGATCCAGAAACCGGAAAGCAGCGCAACCGCATAGATCTGACCGGAAAACGGTGACGCGACCCAGTGCATCAGGTCGGAAAATACGATCTCGCCCGCGGCAAGCACGTACAGAAACGCGGGGCCAGGATGATTGAACCCGACGCGCGAGTAATGTCCGACGAGCAGCTTCAGATGCTTCGCGTCGGCGATCAGCAACGAGTTCGCCGCAAAGTCTCCGACTTCGTGTAGCGGAACGGACGCAAAGGTCTGACCGAACACGATAATGAACATCCCGACACACAGCGCCGAAATAAAAAATGCTGCCAAACCCTTGAGCATCGAACACCTGTTTTCGCTTTATCCAACACTTTGCTGTGATCTGGCGCGATTTCCCGGCAAACCACTTGATGAAGAAAGTGGAAGAAACTGGCAGCCAAAGCGGAGGTCAGGATGGAAAGCAGGATTCTAAGGTAGCTATCGGCGCGCTATGCGATCGACAGCTCCCATTTCTGCGGGCCAGGCGCTAAGCGGGCACCCGCGACTCTTCGAGCCGAAACACGGCAATGGCCTCCTTCAGAACATTGGCCTGCTCCTCCAGCGACTTCGCCGCGGCCGCCGCCTGCTCGACGAGCGCCGCGTTGTGCTGCGTGACCTCGTCGATCTGCGACACCGCCTTGTTGACCTGTTCGATACCATCGCTCTGTTCGAGCGCCGACGCCTCGATCTCGCTCATCACGCCGGTCACGCGCTCGACCGCTTTCATCGCTTCCTGAATCGTCTTCTGCGCATCCGACACCAGCGACGCGCCCTCCTCGACCTTCGCCGCCGATTCGCCGATCAGCTCCTTGATCTCCTTGGCCGCCGCGCCGGAGCGCTGCGCGAGGCTACGCACTTCCGAGGCGACCACCGCGAAGCCGCGCCCCTGCTCGCCTGCGCGCGCCGCTTCGACGGCCGCGTTCAACGCGAGAATGTTGGTCTGGAACGCGATCCCCTCGATCATGCCGATGATCTCCGTGACCTTGCGCGACGACTCGCTGATGCCGTCCATCGTCTCCGTCACACGCGACACCACCTTGCCGCCGCGCGTGACCGTATCGAGTGCGCCGTGCGCGAGACGGTTCGCCTGCTTGGCGTTGTCGGCGTTCTGCTTCACGGTCGCCGACAGCTGCTCCATGCTCGCCGCGGTCTGCTGCAGCGCGGCCGCCTGCTGCTCGGTGCGCGCCGACAGATCGGCATTGCCCGACGCGATTTCGTTCGCGCCCTGCGTGATCGCGCTCGTGCTGCCGCGCACCTTGCCGACCGTTTCGACGAGGCCGTCGCGCATCCGCGTCAGCGCGCCGAGCAGCTGGCCCATCTCGTTGCGCGATTTCACCTTGATCGCGACGCTCAGGTCGCCAGCGGCGATGCGCTCGAAGTGCTTGACCGTCGCGTTGACCGGCTTGATCAGCGCCGACGACAACGCGACGCGCGCGCCCACGGCAATCGCGAGCGCGATCACCGCAATCGCGCCGAACAGCGCCGTCGCGAGCTGGAAGCGTCGCGCGCCGGTCGCGGCCTGCTGATGCCGATTGTCCATCTGCGCTCTTTCGAGCGCGTCGATCGCTTTCGAGTACGACGCGTACAGGCTGTTCGCGGTATCGCCCTGGATGTTGCGGAAGGTGTTGAAGTCGAAGTCGGTCAGTGCCTTGAATTCCGGCTCGATCGCCTTGTCGACGAGCGCCGCGCGCGCATCCCCGACGCTCTGCGCGAACTTACGCTCGGCGTCGCTCGCGAACGGGCTGGCCATGTAGTTGCGGAAGTCGTTGTTCGATTCGACCAGCACCTTGTGCGCGGCCGGCAGCAGATCGTCGGTCTGCTTGCCGACGCTGAACAGCGTCTGATAGGTGCCCAATGCGAGCTGCACCTGCAAAAGCTTCTCCGAACTCGCCTTCAGATGCGACAGCGCAGCGGCGCTGCGCTGCGTGTCGTCGAGGCTGCCGTTGGCGAGCTTCAGCGCGCCGTAACCGACAGCGATCACCGTCAGAAGGAAGGCGACGAATACGCTGATCACGAGCGTCAGTCCGCCACGAATTGTGATGTTATTTAGCATTGGATCTCCGGAACGCCTGTGTTTCGCGCGACTTACACTTCGTCGCATCCAGGTTTACGGTCATTGCGCGCGCGCGCCGCATAGGGGGAATCCATGACGAGCGAGCGCTCGCGGGCCTCGGCGGGCGGCTTCGGTCTCGCTATCTGGGATTTTTTGCTGTCCCGCCTGAAAACCTTGCGCGGCGGCCGCACGCCGGCCGCCGCGTGTTTCGTTTGTATAATTCCGCGTCTTCGCTCAGGCCCACTTTCATGCTCAGTTTTGCGCTCGGCTTTCTCGTCTCCCTGCTGATCACGCTGTTGATCGTGCGCTATGCGCATCTGCATGAAAAATTCTCGACCGATACCGATCTGGCCGGCGTGCAGAAATTCCACGTGCGTCCGGTGCCGCGCATCGGTGGGACCGGGATTCTGGTCGGGTTGATCGTCTCCGCGGCGCAATTGCATCGCGCGTATCCGGCCGTGTCGGGCGGCATTCTGGGGCTGATGGCGTGCGGCATGCCGGCGTTCGGCTCGGGGCTCGCCGAGGATCTGACCAAGCGCGTGTCGCCGCTCGCGCGCCTCGTGTGCACGATGGCGGCCGCCGCGCTCGCCTGGTTCTTTCTCGACATCGCGGTCACGCGCATCAGCGTGCCGCCGCTCGACTTTCTGCTGTCGTATGCGGCGATCTCGTTCGTGGTCACGGTACTCGCGGTCGCGGCGCTCGCCAACGCGATCAATATCATCGACGGCTTCAACGGCCTCGCGTCGATGGTCGCGTGCATGATGTTCGCATCGCTCGCGTATGTGGCGTTCCAGGTGCATGACCCGGTCGTGCTGTCCGCGTCGTTCATGATGATGGGCGCGGTGCTCGGCTTCTTCATCTGGAACTTCCCGGCCGGACTGATTTTTCTCGGCGACGGCGGCGCTTACTTCATCGGCTTCATGCTCGCCGAGTTGTCGATCCTGCTCGTGATGCGCAATCGCGACGTATCCGCGTGGTATCCGGTGCTGCTCTTCATGTACCCGATCTTCGAGACCTGCTTCTCGATCTACCGCAAGAAGTTCATTCGCGGCATGTCGCCGGGCATTCCGGACGGTGTGCATCTGCACATGCTGGTCTACAAGCGGCTGATGCGCTGGGCGGTCGGCGCGCGCACCGCGCGCGAACTGACGCGCCGCAACTCGCTGACGTCGCCCTATTTGTGGCTACTGTGCCTGATCGCGGTCGTGCCCGCGACGCTGTTCTGGCGGCACACGCTGCATCTGTTCTGCTTCGTTGTGGTGTTCGCGGCGACTTATGTGTGGCTTTATGTGAGCATCGTGCGGTTCAAGTCGCCGCGGTGGATGGTGGTGAGGAAGGGTAAGCGGTGAGCAGAAGCGACAAAGACACCGAGGGCACCTTTTTTTGTTGGTCGAAATAGCCTTAGCCGCCTCGAAAGGTGGTTCATATGTACATGAAACCCCTCTCGTCACCGAGATTCCTCGAAATTCATCAATGCGCGGGATTAAAAAAAGCCCCGTCGCCGGGGCTTTCGTCTACTTCTTGCGATACCACCGCCATAGCTTCATGATCGCCACATACGCCAGCACCGCCGCGATCAGTTCAATCGTCACCCACACCACGATATACAAATCTTCGGGGTCGCGGACACCGAGCCAATCCGAAGCCCCCCACCACGCTCGCGCTTCACCTTCTGTCCACTGATGGGATATCCGGACATAACGAAATGAAAGAAGAAACAACCCGATAAACAGCGCGATTTTGAAGAGCCTACGGACAAGTGTTGCCATATGTGATGACCTCGATTGTTCCGTAGGCGCGAAGCCCCGACATGCCGGCAGAGATCGTCATGGTGCGCAGGAGTGAGTTGCGGATTCTCAGGAAATCCGTACGGCTCGGCAGGGTAATGCAGCCAAGCGAAACACCCCGACCACCTGCCGGATGCAACCGGAACTGGCCACGCTTGACGCCATTGACCCATGTCCAGTCATCAATCACACCATCGTCACGATATAGCGCGAACCATTCGTTGTGATCGGTTGGCCTCCCATCATAGGCATTAAACGCATCTTTTATCCGCGCTAAAGCCGTGGAGCCTACACCGCCAGCAGGACGCGCGACGATCCAGTATTTACCAGCGGGAATTGGCCCTTTGCCCACCACCGCCGTGCAGCCGCCCCGATTGCGATATTGCTGATCACCCGAAAACGCGTCGAATGTGCCGATGCCATTAATGGTGAGCGGTGACAGCGGCGCGTTGTTCACGAGAAATTTGCCGAAGTAAGCCATGTTTCACGCCTCCTGATTGCGCTGGCTGTAGGTCATTGCGTTCTGCATAGGTTCCTTCCGTTGGTGAACCTTGACCGCAAGCGCGCGTGCCGCTGGCGCGCTACAGGTCGATTCCGGATTTGCCGCCTCTTTCGCCTGGACAAAAAACGCGCCCCAAGGGCGCGCAAAATCAAAACCTTTGCATCACAGAAAAGAGCCAACAGAGCCGCCACCTCAGCAGGAATGACATACCGGGCGGCGACGGCTCAATGCTAGGTGTATGTGCCGGGCGCAGGCTTCGGACAACTCCGAAACGCCGAGGCGTGCACGATGGTCGTCAACTCTCCTGGGCAAAAATACAAAAGCCCGGTCGCCGGGGCTTTCATCTACGTCGTGCGATACCACCGCCATAGCTTCACGATCGCCACATACGCCAGCGCCGCCGCGATCAGTTCAATCGTTACCCACACCACGAAATACAAGTCTTCGGGATCGCGGACACCAAGCCAGCGCGAAGCAGCAAACCATGCGCGCGACTCGCTTTCTGTCCACTCATAATGGTATGGACGGACATAGAGCAGGGAGAGATAGCACAGGCCGATAAACAGGGCGACCTTGAACACCCTACGGGCAAGTGTTGCCATATGTGATGGCCTCAATTGTTCCGTAGGCGAGAAGGCCCGAACTGCGCACGGGAATTTTGACGGTGTGCAGCAGCGCGTTGCGGATTGTCATGAAATCGCTATGGCTCGGCAGGGTGATGCAGCCAAGCGAAATCCCGCGTCCGCCTGTCGGATGCAAACGGAACTGCCCGCGTTTGACGCCATTAATCCACGTCACATCATCAATCGTCCCATCATCACGATATAGCGCGAACCATTCACCGTGATCCGATGGGTGACCCATTGCTGCATTCCACTCATCTTTTGTCCATGCAAACACCTGAGAACGGATGCCACCCGTGGGGCGGTCCACGATCCAGTATTTACCGGCAGGGAGCGGCCCATCATTAGGCACCATCGTGCAGCCGCCCCGATTGCGGTATTGATTGTTGCCTGAATACGCGTTGAATGTGCCGATGCCAAAAATCGTGAGCGGTGATAGGGGCTCGCTATTCACGAGAAATTTGCCGGTGTAGGGCATGTTTCACGCCTCCTGATTGCGCTGGCTGCAGGTCATTGCGCCCAGCATAGGTTCCTTCCGTTGGTGAACCTTGACCGTGAGCGCGCGCGTGCCGCTGGCGCGCTACAGGTCGATTCCGGATTTGCCGCCTCTTTCGCCTGGACAAAAAAACGCGCCCGAAGGGCGCGCAAAACCAAAGCCTTTGCATCACAGAAAAAGAGCCAACAGAGCCGCCACCTGACGTACCGGGCGGCGACGGTTCAATGCTGGGCGTATGTGCCGGGCACAGGCTTCAGACAACTCCGAAAGCCGGGGCGTGCGCGATGGTCGTACTCTCCTGGGCAAAAATAAAAAAGCCCCAGCAGGTCTGTAGGGGCTTTTATCGATAAACATCCGACGGCCAATTTCAACGGGTCGAATGACCTGCCTTCGCGAGTACTGATGCTTCGACTACTCCGATGACTCGCGGCAGCGGAACGCCTACGACACCCGCGTCGCCGGCGCCACGCTACGCAACGTAGTCGCCGTCGCCGGCAGGTACTCCGGCACCCAGCGCCGCAGATCGCGCCGCACTTCATCGTCGGCCGGCACGCGATGCTGCATCAGCCACGGCAGCAGGTTGTCGATCAGGCTGTCCGGCACCTCGCGCGCCTGCGCGATGCGCAGCTTCGGGTGCGGTGTGCGCGTGGTCGTTTCGTCGTCCGCGAGCAATTCCTCGTAGAGCTTTTCGCCCGGGCGCAGGCCCGTGAACACGACGCGAATCTGCTCTTCGGTGAAGCCGTACAGCCGGATCAGATCATGCGCGAGATCGGCGATTCGCACCGGTTTGCCCATGTCGAGAATGAAGATCTCGCCGCCGCGCCCCATGCTCGACGCCTGCAACACGAGCTGCGACGCCTCGGGAATCGTCATGAAGAAACGCGTGATCTCCGGATGCGTGACCGTCACAGGCCCGCCGCGCGCGATCTGCTCCTGGAACTTCGGAATCACGCTGCCCGCGCTGCCAAGCACGTTGCCGAAGCGGACGGTTTCGAACTGCGTGCGCCGCGCGCCCTGCTGCTGCAGCGCCGAGCACGCCATCTCCGCGAGCCGCTTGCTCGCGCCCATCACGTTGGTCGGGTTGACGGCCTTGTCGGTCGAGATCAGCACGAAATGCGCGACGTCGTGGCGGATCGCGGCGCGCGCGACGCGGTACGTGCCAAGCACGTTATTGCGCACCGCCTGCCACGTGTTGACCTCTTCCATCAAGGGCACGTGCTTGTAGGCCGCCGCATGAAACACGATGTGCGGACAATAGCGCGCCATCACCTGGTCGAGTAGCAGCGAGTCCTTCACGTCGCCGACGAGCGGCACCACCGACACTTCCGGATACTTGTCGCGCAGCTCTTCGTTCAGCCGATAGATCGAGAACTCGGAGATGTCGAACGCGACCAGTTGCACCGGCCCGAAGCGCAGGATCTGCCGACACAGCTCCGAGCCGATCGAGCCGCCCGCGCCCGTCACCATCACGACGCGGTTTTTCAGCAGCGCGGCGACGTGCTCGGTGTCGATCGTCACCGGGTCGCGGCCGAGCAAGTCTTCGAGATCGATCTGCCGCACCCGCGACAGGAACGCCTGACCCTGCGTGAGCGGCGTGAGCGCGGGCAGCGTCATCGCGCGTACGCCGGCGCGCACGCACAGCGTGGCGATGCGCCGATGCGCTTCCACCGACGCCGACGGCACCGCGATGATCACATGCTCGACCTTCAGTTCCGCGCTGATCTGGTGCAGATCGCTGATCGCACCGAGCACGCGATAGCCGTAGATTTCACGGCCCTGCTTGATCGGATCGTCGTCGAGCAGACCCACGAGGCGCCATTGCCCCGAGCGCTTCAACTCGCGCACGAGGTTCGCGCCGGCATTGCCCGCGCCGAGCACGAGCACCGGCTTGCCCTGGCCGACGAGTCCGCCGTAGCGATAGAACTCCTTGGCCGCGCGATACAGCGCGCGTGAGCCGCCCATCGTCAGGAACAGCAGCATCGGCGACACGATCAGCACCGAACGCGGCACGACCGGCGCCGGCTGCAACAGCGCCGAGCCGATCACGACGACCAGCGCCCCGACGCCGATCGCCTTCGCGATCCGCACGAGATCGGGCAGGCTCGCGAACACCCACATGCCGCGATACAGGCCGTAGCTGCGAAACATCACCGCGTAGATCAGCAGCACCCAGACGAGCGCATGCAGCCCGCTCGACCAGAACGGCGCGGGCACCGGCCCGTTGAACCGGATCACATAGGCCAGCAGCCAAGCCATCGCCACCGCGCACAGGTCGAACGCAAACGCACTGAACGAAAGCCATCTGGCTTTGAAGCTTTTCATTGCGCAGAACCTCAGATTGGCCCGGAACGGGACACATGGCGCCGCCAGCGGCGATCGATGCACAGCCCCGCGATGACCAGCACGGCAGCCCATGCGACGACAACCAGCCATTGATACAGAAGAGCGAATTGCAGCGCCCAAACAGCAAGCATTATGCCCACCGCCATGAACAAATACCAAATCCACGCGGTCGACGCGTGCCCCCAACCCGACTGCACCAGTCTTTGATAGTAGTGTTCACGATGCGCCTGCCAAAATTTTTCACCGCGCAACAGACGCTTAACAAGCGTGACCGACGCATCGCCGATGAACGGCGCGAAGCACAGCGCAGGAAACCACACCGGCCACGCGCCGTCGCGCCAGCCCCAATAGCCGAGCGCGCCAGCCAGAAAGCCGAGCGGGATCGAGCCGGCGTCACCGAGAAAGACGCGCGCCGGATGAAAGTTGAACAGCAGAAAGCCCCCCGCCGCGCCCGCGACGATCAGGCTCGCCGTCGCGAGCGCCGGGTCCGCATGCGACGACAGCGACGCGGCCACCGCATAGCCGCCGAAGCCGAACAACGCCATGCCGCCCGCGAGGCCGTCCGAGCCGTCCATGAAGTTGTAAAGATTGACGAGCCACACGAGTAGAACCGCCATGCACGCGAGCGCCCACCACGGCACGTCGGCCGGATAGACGGCGATCAGCGCCGCCACCGCCGCCGCGTGAGCGCCGAAGCGCACGCGCGCGGGCAGGCCGCGTCGATCGTCGATCTGCGACAGCGCCGCGAGCAGCGCCGCGGCAAGCGCGGGCACCCACAGCGACGGCGCCGCGAGCGCGATCAGCAGCACCGCGACCGGCACGATGCCCCAGCCGCCGACGCGCGGGGTCGGGCGCGTGTGCAGCGAGCGGTCGTTGGGGACGTCGGTGGCGAGCCGCCACGCGAGGCCGGTGCGCAGCAGCGTCCACAGGATCGCCGCGCAGGCGGCGAGCGCGGTGGCGCCCCACGGCAATAGAGAGACGACGGAAGAGGCGGAATGTGCAGCGAGCGGCATCGATAGGGTAAGCGGTTCAGGTCGGAGTCAAGCCGGGTTCAACAGGTGGTCAATGCGTGGAGCGATACCACGTCGCGGTTTCGAGCAGCCCATGCTCGACCGTATGCGGCGGATCCCAGTTCAGACATTCGCGAATATGCGAACTGTCGACGCGCAACTCGCCGACCAGCCGGTCGATCTGCGCCGAGCGGCCGGTCAGGCGACCCGCGACACGCAGCACGCTGGCCGGCACCGGCACCAGCCGCGCGGGCACGTGCAGCTGTGTGGCGAGCAGCCGCGCGAGTTCCGGCACGCTGAGGTCGCGGCCGTCGGTCACGTGGAAAGTCTCGCCGGCCGCCCGCGGATCGGTCGCGCAATGCACGAGCGCGTCCGCGAGGTTGTCGACGAACACCAGGCTGCGGCGCGCATTGACCGCACCGAGCGGCAACGGAATGCCCTTTGCGACCGCGTTCATCAGTTGCAGGAAGTTCGCGCGCACACCCGGCCCGTAGACCAGCGGCGGCCGCACGACGACGACTTCGAGACCCGCCGAGCGGCCGTAGTCGAACAGCGCGCGCTCGGCCTCCAGCTTCGAGATGCCATAAGCATCGGACGGCGCGGGCCGATCCGTTTCGGCGATCGGCTGGCCGGTGCTCGCCTCGCCCATCGCCTTGATGCTGCTGACGAACACGAAGCGCCTCACGCCCGCGCGCCGCGCCGCGGCCGCGACGCGCAAGCTGCCCTCGACATTGGTCGCGCGATAGGCGGCGAGCGGCTCGGTCAGGGTCTCCCGCATCACGTGCACGCGCGACGCCAGATGGATCACCGCATCGCAACTGAGCGTGACCGGCCAGCGCTGGTCGATGCCCGCGAAGTCTTCGGTATCGAGCAGCCATTCGCGCACGCCCTCGGCGGCCGTCTGCGGCCGGCGCACCGCGCCGATCACGCGATCGCCCCGCCGCAGCAACGCGCGCGATACCGCCTGGCCGACGAAGCCGTTGGCGCCAGTGACGAGAATTTGCAGACTCATCGCGATGCTCCGTCACGCACTTCGCGGCGCACGATCGCGCCCACGCCCTGCCGCGCGACCCACGCAAACAGACGGTCGCCGTCAGCATTCGACGCGGCCGCCAACGGCGGGAAAGGCGGATCAGACACGATACAATCAGGCATCGGCGGTGCTTTCTCAGGAAGTCTGGCTTGGAACGTATTGTATTCGGGCCGTGATAATAAAACGGACCGGCGCCTGCTGGCGCGTCGTTCGTACACTTCGTAACAACTCAAACATATTCGCGCATGTGGAATTCGTGGTATCGATCCGACGTGCTCGACAACAGCACACTCAGGCCTGCTTGCTGGCCGCGCGAACCGGCCCCGGCCCGCGCACTGGCGAGCCGGCGCCTGAAGGCCGCGCAAGCGCGCGGCGAGCATCTACGTGAATGCCCCGAAACCTGCCGGTCTCGCCGCCGAGCCCGCGCGTTGCGCGCGAGCGGCGGGCCACGCATGCTGGTCTGAAGAAAAGAACTGTTTGAGCGATAGGGTCTGTTTACATATGGAACGCACGTGCGAATGCCCACTATCGGCCTCATGGCAAGGAGTAAGGAGCGCCGCGTGGCCTCGCCACGTGAGCGACGCGCGACGCCGCCATGAGGCCGATAGTGGGCATTCCCCTGAAATATTCCACGCAATGGGGTTGCCGCGAGAAGGGCCGCTCGCTGCGTCATGCTCCTTGCGAATACGTCGAGTATTCGCGGCGTCGCAGTCCTTGCAAGCGGCCCTTCTCGCGGCAACGCACGTGTGTTCCATATGTAAACAGACCCTAGAGTCCCACCTATGAAAGTGTTGTTCGCCACCTACCCGATGGCTTTCCATACCCCCGGCGGCGGAGAAATCCAGTTGCTTGCGTATCACAAGCATCTGCCCGCGCATGGCGTCGACGTCACGCTGTTCGATCCGTGGAAGCCGCGTTTTCTTGAACACGACGTGGTGCATTTCTTCTCGTGTGTCGGCGGCTCGGTGCACTTTTGCAACTTCATCAAGCAGCTCGGCTTGCCGCTCGTCGTGTCGTCGAGCCTGTGGGTGACGGAGGAAACCAGGCATCTGTATCCGATCGGCGAGATTCATCACCAGTTTTCTCTCGCGGACCGCGTGGTCGCGAACTCCGAGATCGAGTGCGACACGCTCGCGCGCATCTTCGATCTGCCGCGTGAGAAGTTCGCGAGCGTGTTGAACGGCGTCGAACCGAGCTTTTACGAGCCAGTCGCGGCGGAGCTGTTCCGGCGTGAGTCCGGCATCGACGGACACTTCATCCTGAACGTCGGCAACATCGAACCGCGCAAGAACCAGCTCGCGCTGATCCGGGCGATGAAGTCGTTCCCCGAACTGAAGCTCGTGCTGATCGGCCATCAGCGCGATCCCGAATACGCGAAGGCGTGCTTCGACGAAGGCGGCGGGCAGGTCGTCTACGCCGGCACGCTGCCTCACGATTCGCCGCTGCTGCGCTCCGCCTACGCGGCCTGCGAAGCGTTCGTGCTGCCGAGCACGCTGGAAACGCCGGGGCTTGCCGCGCTCGAAGCGCACGCCGCGGGCTCTCGCATCGCGGTGACAAAAGTTGGCTCTACCGAAGAATATTTCGCGCAGCACGTCGCCTACCTGGATCCGTTCGACGTCGACAGCATCACCGGATCGATTCGCGCGGCGCTCGCGCAACCACGCGGCGCTGCCGCGGCCCCGGCGCGAGATCTGACCTGGCAGGCCGTCCTGTCGCCCTTGAAAGACCTCTACGATTCCCTGCTGACGAAATGACAAAACCCGTGACGAACCTCATGAAGAACTTCGAACTTCGTCCCCTGAATAACGTCGAGGCGTCCTCGAATTCCGGCTTCGCGTGGCACGCGACGAACAGCGATCCGCAGTTCGAGCTGACGGGATGGGAAGATCTGTCGGGTCGCGCCGCGCGTATTTCGTTCGAACTCGCGAAAGCGGACATGCCGTCTTCGCCGTGCATGATCTATTTCGATGCGGGCGCGGGCATGTCGGAGCACGCGACGATCGGTCTGCTGGTCGACGCCGACGGCAAGGTGGATCAGGTCGTCGCGTTTCCCCCGCTCGTCGGTCCGTTGCGCCTCGATCCGATCGCGCGCTCGGGACTGTTTTCGGTCAACGGCTTCAACGTCGAACTGGTGGCCGACGCCGAGTGCCCGACGGAACTGCTCGAACGCGCGCGCCGGATGGCGTCATGGGGCGGCGGCGCGCAGCCCGCGCCGCCGGCAACCGTGGGTCACACGTATCAGGAATGGATCGAGCGGCACGAGCCGCCCGCGTCGCATTACCCGGAACTGCGCGCGCGCTCGAAGGCGTGGGCGTTGCAGCCGCTGATCAGCATCGTGATGCCGACCTACAACACGCCGGCGAGATGGCTGCGCATGGCGATCGACTCGGTCGTCGACCAGGTCTACGAAAACTGGGAGTTCTGTATCGCCGACGACTGCTCGACGAACCCCGAGGTCAAGCAGGTGCTCGACAGCTACGCCGCGAAGGATCCGCGCATCAAGGTCGCGTACCGCACGACCAACGGCCACATCAGCAACTCCAGCAACACGGCGCTGGAGCTTGCCGTCGGCGAATTCGTCGGCCTGCTCGACCACGACGACGAATTGCATCCGCTCGCGCTCTACTGCGTCGCCGAACTGATCAACGCGCATCCGGACGCGACGGTGATCTACAGCGACGAAGACAAGATCTCGATCGACGGGGTCCGCTCGGACCCGTACTTCAAATGCGACTTCAACTACGATCTGTTCCTGAGCCAGAACATGATCTCGCATTTCGGCGTGTACAAGACTTCGGTCATGAAGGAGGTCGGCGGCTTCAGAACCGGCTTCGAAGGCTCGCAGGATTACGACCTCGCGCTGCGCGTGATCGATCGCGCGGGTCATCACACGGTGTATCACGTGCCGCGCGCGCTGTACCACTGGCGCATGATTCCCGAAAGCACCGCGGCCGGCCATGAAGCCAAGCCGTACGCGCATATCGCGGCGATGCGCGCGCTCGACGAACACCTCGCGCGCAACGGCATCACCGCCCACACCGAGCACGCGCCCGGCACGGACGCGTTCAACAAGGTCGTGTACGAACTGCCCGAGGTGCTGCCGTCGGTGGAGATCATCATTCCGACGCGCGATTCCGCCGGACTCGTCGAGCAATGTGTGGAATCGGTGCGGCAGAAATCGGGCTACCCGAACTTCCGCATCACGATCATCGACAACGGCTCGGTCAGGCAGGAAACGCTTGAGCTGTTCGCGAGCTTGCAGCAGGACGAGCGGATCAAGGTCGTGCGCGACGATTCGCCGTTCAACTACTCGGCGTTGAACAACCGCGTCGCGCTCGCGAGCACGGCGGACTTCGTCTGCCTGATGAACAACGACATCGAAGTGATCAATGCCGACTGGCTCGGGGAAATGGTGTCGGTCGCGCTGCAGGCGAACGTCGGCGCGGTCGGCGCGAAACTGCTGTATCCGGACGACACGATCCAGCATGGCGGCGTGGTGCTCGGCGTCGGCGGTATCGCGAGCCATGCGCACAAGCATTTCCCCAATTCGCACCCGGGCTACTTCGCGCGTGCGCGCCTGCGCAACGTGATGTGCGCGGTGACCGCCGCGTGCCTGCTGATCCGCCAGTCGATCTACAAGGAAGTCGGCGGCCTCGACGAACAGTTACACGTCGCTTACAACGACATCGATTTTTGCCTGCGTGTGCGGCAAGCGGGTTACCGCAATGTGTGGACGCCCTACGCGGAGCTTTATCATCACGAATCGGCAACCCGCGGCGCCGAAGACACACCGGAAAAAATCAGCCGCTTCAACCAGGAATCTGAGTTGGTCAGACAGCGCTGGGGGCATCTGTTGATGAACGACCCCTGCTATTCGCCCAATCTGACACTGACTGCCGACGATTTTTCCTTTGCTTGGCCTTCAAGGATTGCAAATCTTGATTAATCTGGGACCCAAAAAAAACAAGACCGGATGGTTGGCGGAGTACCGCCATCCATCGCCGGGGGAACTGTTCTGCCTGCCGAGCGCGATCTACTTTCTGATGAAGTTCAGAGCCGATCTTGCGCGCTTCAATTCCAAAGTGCTGGATGACCGGGTCACGCTGTATTTCTGGTGGGAAATGTCGGCGCGCGAAACGTATCCGGACTTCGACTGGGTACTGCGTCAGGAAGACCTCGAATATTTGCGTCAGCTCGATAACGACACGCTGATCGAGCGCCACCCGGACGCCGTCACGTATTGGCTCGGCTCGACCAAACCGAGCGTGCTCGATGCGAAGCACCTGAGCGAAACGCTGCACGAACCTGTCACCGTGCTCGCGGAAGCCAGCCTGCAATTGCCGAAGCTGATGACGATGATCGTGCGCAATCGCGGCGATCTGTCCCAGGCATTCAACCTGAACACGCTGACCGGCTATCTGAACTGCCTCGACTGGTGGGATCAGTACGGCCAGGTCACCTGTCCGCGCGTGACGTGGCGCCCGCCGATTGCGTGGCCCGGGCTGCTGGAACCGATCGACGCGGCCGGTTCCAACGCGATGCCGTTTCCGCGCTTCCTCGCGCTGATCACGACCGAGCGGCCCGATCTGAGCAGCGCGTTCAATCTGAGCAGCTTCACGTCGCGGCTCAACGCGCTCAGCTGGTGGGAAGACCACGGCCAGCGCGAGTATCCGCGCATCAAGTGGTCGCAGCCGCCGATCGGTGGCTTCATGCTCGAGCCCGAAGCGCCGCCCGCGGACGGCGGCCCTTACGTGCCGCGCTTTCTTTGCGAGATCTACAAAGACCGGCCGGACCTGCAGGCAACCTTCGAGCTGCAGTCCCTGCGTGGGCGGCTCAGCTGCCTGTCGTGGTGGATCGAACACGGCCAGCATCAGTACCGCTCGATCAAATGGGTGCCGCCCACCACGCCCGCGCCGATGTTCGAGCCCGAATGGGGCACCCACGCCGACTGGCTGCCGGTGCCGCGCTTCCTGCGGCTGCTGCACGACGAACGCCGCGACCTGCAGGAGCTCTGCTCGCTCGACAGCTTCACCGGGCGCCTGAAGTGCCTGTCGTGGTGGATCGAGCACGGTCAGCACCAGTATCCGGCGCTTCATTGGGGCGTGCCGCCGATGCCCGACAACCTGTTCAGCATGGAAGCCGGTGCGCAAGACGCGCTGCCGCTGCTGCCGCGCTTTTTGTTGCTGATCTGGAACGAGCGGGCCGACCTCCGGGCGTCGTTCAATCTAAGCAGCTTCCGCGAGCGGCTCGGCTTCATTTCGTGGTGGGAGAAGCACGGACACGCCGAGTACTACGCGATCAAATGGTCGCCGACTCATCTCGCCGAAGAACCCTCGATCAAGTGGGTGCCGCCCTCCACGCCCGCACTGATGTTCGAGCCCGAATGGGGCACGCACGCCGACTGGCTGCCGGTGCCGCGCTTCCTGCGGCTGCTGCATGGCGAGCGCGAGGATCTGCAGGCACTCTGCTCGCTCGACAGCTTCACCGGACGCCTGAAGTGCCTGTCGTGGTGGATCGAACACGGGCAGCATCAGTATCCGGCACTTCAGTGGGCCATCCCGCCGTTGCCCGACAGCCTGTTCGCCGCGGAAGCCGGAGAGGAAGGCGCGCTGCCGCTGCTGCCGCGCTTTCTGCTGCTGATCTGGAACGAGCGGCCCGACCTGCAGGCATCGTTCAATCTGAACAGCTTCAGCGAGCGGCTCGGCTTCATCTCGTGGTGGGACAAGCATGGGCACGACGAGTACTACGCGATCAAGTGGTCGCCAACTCATCTCGCCGAAGAGCTCGCGAGAATCGACGACGAGCAGCCGGCCGACGACACCTTGCTGCCGCGCTTCCTGACGATGATCGCGAGCGACCGCCCGGATCTGCGTGAAGCGTACGATCTGAACACCGAGGCAGGCCGCGACCAGCTGGTGCGCTGGTGGAACGAGTGGGCGTCGACCGAATATCCGCTCGTCGGCTCGCTGAAAGTGCATTGGGCCGAAAGCGCCGATGGCGCCGACACCGCCGACGACGAAGCCGATGACGACGCACGCGAGCCCGCCCGCTATCATGCGCGCGTCGAAGGCGTCGGCTACGACTTCGGCGTCAACATCATCGGCTTCCCGCAAGGCGTGCTCGGTCTCGGCGAAGACGCGCGCATGGCCGCGCGCGTGCTGCAACTCGGCTCGACGCCGGTCACGTTGCTCAACGCGCCGATGGCGGGGCCCGCGCGCCTCGACCACTCGGTCGACCACCTGATCAGCGACGAGCTCAAGTACAACATCAGCCTGATCTGCCTGCCGGCGCCGGAAATGGTGCGGCTCGCGCTGGAAGGTGGCCGCAAGCTGATCGACGCGCCCACGCACAAGATCGGCGCATGGCCGTGGGAGCTGCCCCACTGGCCGAACGCGTTCGGCAACGTGCATCAGATGGTCGACGAAATCTGGGCGCAGAGCCGCTTCGTGCAGAGCGTCTACAGCCGCCTCGGCAATACGCCGGTCTATCGGATGCCGATGGCGGTCGAGGTGCCCGCGCCGGTCGAGCCGAAGCGCGAGCGCTTTGGCCTGCCGACCAACGAGTTCCTGTTCTATCTGATGTTCGACGGCAACTCGTGGCTGAGCCGCAAGAACCCGCTCGCCGGCGTACAGGCGTTCAAGCAGGCGTTCGGCAACAGCTCGCCGGGCGTCGGGCTCGTCATCAAGGCGATGAACGTGCGCGACGACGACCCGGTGTGGCGCGCCGTGCTCGACCTCACCGCGGGCGATAGCCGCATCCACATCGTGTCCGAGCGCCTGAGCCGCCAGGATTCGACCGACTTCATGGCCTGCTGCGATGCCTACATCTCGCTGCACCGTAGTGAAGGCTTCGGCCGCGTGATCGCCGAGGCGATGGCGTTGGGGCAGCCCGCCGTGGTCACGAATTTCTCGGGCAACGTCGACTTCTGCGAACCCGACACCGCGTTCCTCGTGGACGGCGAACTCGTGCCGTTGCGCCCCGGCGACTATCTGTTCGCCGAAGGTCAGTACTGGTGCGATCCGGATGTGTCGATCGCGGCGGAACAGCTCAAACGCATGATCGACGATGCGCCGCTGCGTGAGCGCATCGCCCTGGCGGGGAAGGCGCGCATCGAGCGCGACTACTCAGTTGAAGCAGTCGCACGCGCATATGCGCGACGGTTGACCGACATTGCGGAGGCGAAGAAAACATGACGCTGCGGGTATGTGCTCCGGACATTTTCTCGGGCGATGCGGTGGGTAATCACTGCATCGGTTTCGTACGCATGGCTGAACGTCTCGGCATGAGGGCCGAGCTGTATGCAAGCGGTTTCGAGGAGGGAACAAATGGAGTGCGACCGCTTGACGCATTATTCGACGAGGTCACTCGCGACGATGTGGTCCTGCTGAGTTACTCGATCTACGATCCGTACCTCGAGCGGATACTCGCGCTCGACTGCCGGAAGATCGGCTACTTCCACGGCGTGACCGACCCGCAATTGCTGCGCGCGCTGGAACCACGCACTGCGCAGTTGTGCGACAAGGCACTCGCGCAACTGCCGCTGCTCACGGGCTTCGACGCCGTCGTCGTGAATTCGCGCAGCACGGCTGCGAGCCTCGCCGGTATCGTCGCCGCAGACGCCATCAAGGTCGTGCCGCCGATCTTTCCCGACATGTACGTGTTCCGGCGCGAAGGGCCGCGCAAGGGCCGCAAGCGCCATGAGCCGAACCTGCTGATGGTGGGCCGCGTGGTGCCGCATAAACGCATCGAAGACGGCATCGAAATTCTGTCACTGCTGAAACAGCGTGATTTCGGCGCGACGCTAAGCATCGTCGGCAGCACGCCGAACTACGATTATCTGAAGTTTCTGATCAATCACGCGCGGCGCCTCGGCGTGCTCGAGCAGGTCGACTTCAAGGGCATGCTCGACGACGCCGATCTGTTCGAGTGCTACGAATCCACCAACGCGCTGCTCGCGATGAGCCGCCACGAGGGCTTCTGCGTGCCGGTGCTCGAAGCGATGCATTACGGCAAGCCGGTATTCGTGCGCGGCGGCACGGCCGCTCAGGAGATTTGTCCGCCGGACTGCGTGTTCGACGCCAATGCCGAACTCGCCGCCTGGATACCGGCGATCACGCAGCGCCTCGGCCAGACCCACGGCCGCAGTCCGATCGACGCGGCCTTCGTCAAACACGCCGACGGCATGCTGCAACGTGCCAGCGACGAGGTGTGGCGCAACATCTTCATCGGCGTCGGTGTCGGCATGGCGGGCGCGCCCAGGCATGCGCGCGCGGGTGCCAAGACCGTTTCCTCCGAGAAGAGATAGCTAGTCGGCGCCGCCTCACTCGTTCGCAAACGACTTACCGGTCCTGTCGAAGTCGATCGTTTGGCCCGTATGCGGGTGCGGAGTGAACGAGAAATGCGCGCGCACGTACTTCTGCGATAGCGTGCACAGCAAATCCATCAACGCAATCTGCTCGGGTGGAAACACCGGCGCGCGATCCGCCGCGTCGATCGGTTTTTGCATATAGCGCACGATGTCTTTTTCGAAGTCACTGACGCAATAGTCCAGCACCTGGTCGCCTTCGATCGGATAGGCGGCCACCTTCAGCCCGGGATGCAGCGACAGATACGTGCTGAACAGACGCTCGGCCACGAATGGCAGGAACGGTGCGTCGTCCGAGTGGATCGTGGGCTCCAGCACACCGCGCGCAGCTTCAGTGTCGCTCCGCGTTTCGAGGAACGTGGCAATCGGCTCGAGCACCTTGCCGACGTAGTTGTCCCAGAACGATTGGGTACCGACCCAGAAATTGCAGTAGCACAGCGTGTGCGGCGACTGCCGGGGCGCCTCACGCAGATTCCACGCAATGCCGCAGGCGTCGAGCAGTTGCTGGCTGCGTTCGACGAGTCCCGGATGCGCATGCTCGCCCTGCATCCACGCGGTGTACGAGAAATACGCGAGCTGCGGAAAAGGATTGATCATCCAGACGCCGGCGTCGGCATTGGCCTGCACGAACTCCAGAAACCGGCTGCCGTCGATGCGCGCCTTCAGTGCGAATTTCGGCGAAAAAAGGCCGGTGATCTGCTGCTGCCGATGCATGCCCTTGCGGTACATGTCGACGAGAATATAGAACTCGCGCCACGCGGCGTGCGCGTTGTCGCGCAACTCGAGTGGGTGAAAAACCGGTTCGGACAGCACCTGCCCGGGCGCGTAAAGCGGCTCGAAAATCTTGATCGATGCACTCATGACAGCCCTGCGATCTGCAGATAAAAGTTTCCGGTATGCGGGTTGCGCCGGAATAGCGTGACGGATGCGTTCGGCACCAGCACGTTGGGGAAGCGGGACAACGGCACGTTCAGCAGGTATTGCGAGATCACCGAGATCGGTCCCGCGTGGCATACGGCGGCGACCAGGCCGGACTGCTCGGCGTGCCGCAGCACCTCCTCCTCCAGCCAGTTCACCGAACGCGCGGCCAACTCGAGATGCGACTCGCCGCCCTCGTAACGGTCCGATAGATGTTTGCCCCAGTCGGGAAACGCCTCGCGAAAGTCTTCGGCCTTCCAGGTTGCGAACCGCCCCGCATTGGTTTCGCCGAGACGGGCGTCGACGGTCCAGTCGGCCTTGTCCTTGAACAGCACTTCTGTGGTCTGCAACGCGCGCCGCCACGGGCTGGAAAAAACGCGGTCGGGCACGAAACCGTGGCTTTCCATCAGCGTGCGTAGCTTCGCGGCCTGCCGCAGGCCATGTTCGGTCAACTCGTCCTGCTCGGTCGAGTTCAACAGGCCAGCCACGTTGGCGTGCGATTGGCCGTGGCGAATCAGAAGAAGATCCATAGGTGTTAGCTGCTTTGGGGCTTGGGGTCGGGCAAGGCCTTCAGGAACATCGACGAGATGCGTCGCACGCTGAAACGGTCGAACACGTCGGCATAAGCGTTGCGGCGGATCGACTGGCGAAGCCGCGGGTCGCCCAGCATGTCCTCCAGCGCTCGTGCCCAGCTCTCAGCCGTGTTCGACGCAATGTATCCCGTCTCACGATGTCTGACGTTCTCGCGGTAGGTCGGGCAATCGGAGTAAATGCTCGGGATGCCGAGGCTGCCGTAATCCGCGTATTTGATCGGCGACTTGCATGAGTTGAAAAACAGCGTCTCGGGATCCTCTTCGGCGCCGAGCGGCACGATCGCGAACGTGTAGCCTTCGTCGCGAATGGCCTTCTTGTATTCGAGGTTGCCGCGGCTGCCGCGATGCGTGATGCGGGCAATCGTATTGAGTTCCGGAAACGGATCGCCCCAGAAGTCGATCGATACGTTTTCGTGGCGCGCGAGGAAGTTGCGCAAGGTGTCGAAAAACGCCTTGCGGAAGCTCACGAGCTTGATGCCGTCGAGGTTCGAGAAGATGATTTTCGGCGGCTGCTTTTCGGTCCACAGTTCCGGCGACAGGTCGAACGCCTGATCGTCGAAACCGTTCGGGATGATCAGCACGTCGTCCGAGCGACGCACCTTGCGCATGCGCTCCTGCAACAGCGGGTTCGACGCGGTGGCCGCGCTCGCTTCGCGAATCATCGCGAGCACGTTGTAGAGCACGTCCTCGTTCATTTCGAGCACGCTCCACGACGGCAGATCGAGCAACCAGTCGTCGAGATCGTAAATCGTATGGAGGCCGAGTTCGTTCGCCATCCGCATGATTTTCAGCGACAGGTTCGACACGTGCTTGTTGAACAGCACGACGTCGAAGCGATGCAGGTGGCTGACGCCGACGTCCGCCTCCGAGATCTGCTCCCACTCGATCAGCTGATGGCGCTGCATGTACGAAAGCAAAGGCGCGAAGCGCGCGCCGATGGTGCGCGAATTCATCCGCCCATCGGTCATGGAGCGCCGCTGAACGACGAGCAGTCGGGGAATTTTAGTAATTTGTGAGGCCGGCATCGATCAGGTGTCTGATTAGGTCTGCTGCTACCGTGCTCGACGAGTGCCGTGCATAGACGCGTTCGTAGTTACTTTCAATCTTTTCATCCCTGTCCGGGTCGGTCAGGGCGGCCTGAATGGCGGGAACGATGTCCGGCGCGCGGGTGGAAGCCGGGTACCAGACATTGTCGTCGAAGTGTTCGCGCTGCCAATCCCCATCAACCATAACGAGCGGCTTTTTCACGAACGCGCCTTCGAGGCACGAGCGCCCGGGCGGATCGAAGCTCGGCTCCGCCACCACCAGCGCGTTGGCGAGCGCGGAGCGCAATAGCGCGCTGCACGGCTGGATGAACGGCAGGAAATGAATGCCGCGACGCGCTTCGCGAACGCACTGCCGGTAATACGCCTCGTCCCTGAATCCGCCGACCATCAGGCCGTTCATGTCGAGCTGGTTCAGCGCGCGGATCAGTTCGAGCTGATTCTTGATCGGCTCGATCAAGCCGAGGCACAGCACGTAATCCGACACGTCGCAGACCGTGGGGAGCAAATCCTTGTCGGCCGGCAACAGGAACCGGTCGGATATGCCGGAGCCCACCACCACGCATTTGCCCGGATCGACCGTGATGTACGTGTTGAAGTGCGCCAGCTCGGTCGACGACTTGAAGAGCAGCCGCTCGGCACGCTGCACGAGCGCCTCGATGCGGCTGATTTCCGCCGCGTCGGGCGCGCTCAACCACCAGACGTTCGGCCACAGGAACAGCTTCTTGCCTTGATTCACCGTTTCGCGAATGATCGCTTCGCCGTCCGCATGAACGGAGAAGTGCATCACCGCGTCGTAAAAGCGTAGCGGCCGACTGCGAATGCCGTAAATGTCGGCCTGTACGTCCGAATCGTTCAGAAGTTCGGCGACCTGCACGAGTTCCGACTCACCACCACCGCTCGTCATGAACGCGGTACTGTGAGTGGTCAGGAGAATTTTAAAATGCATATTGCGGGCTCCGTCCCGAATCGTCCCGTATCGTGGGCGCTGCTGCCGTCCGCTGGACGGTGCGGAATTCACGCGTTCGCGCCACGCGCGAAACAGGCGCGGACCACTATTGGCAGGGGCTTGATTTTACGCCAAATCGTAACGCTAACGACCGCCCCGGGCGACCCGGCAAGCACCCTCTCCACGCTTTCGTCAGCTTACGTGGCTTACGGAAACAGTCGCCGTCCAGCCCTTTCCGCCCGCAATCGCGACCCACGCGCACCCTTCCGCGCGAAGCGAAGGGCACGTACCCTTTGCGCTCGTGGCTGTGTCGATTGCTACGACGAATAATTTGTAAGAAACGGTAAATGCTGGCTCATGTTGAAACAACAGCGCATATTGGGCGTGCAGAATACTCGCGGTACGATAGATTGGCCGGCCGGAAATGCCGGGCCGCCAGCCATTCGGCATAGCGTTATCGATTCGCCCTTCTGACGTGGCTTTTCGCAAATTCTTTCAAGCGGAGAAACAAGATGTCGGCATCGCCCGAGCTTCTCGATTCACTTGCCGCGCAGCATCCCGAGGTTGCAGAACTGATCGCTGAACGGGACAAGTATCGCGACGCGCTTCAGGTCAACGTTCCGCACTTTTCGAACCTCGGCGACGTGCCCCCTGGCCACTACTATTCGCCGATCCCGTCGATCCAAGACATCAAACAGGACGAAGCACGCCTGTTCGGCAACGTCTCGCGCACGCTGCCCGGCATCGAGTTCAACGAAGAGGCGCAGGTGCGCCTCGTCGGCGAGTTCGCGGACCAGTACTACGGCGAGATGCCGTTCGAGCCGCACAAGAAGGATGGCCTGCGCTTCTACTTCGAAAACGTGATGTTCTCGTATGGCGACGCGACGTCGCTGTACTGCATGATTCGTCACCTGCGGCCGCGCCGCATCGTCGAGATCGGCTCGGGTTTTTCGTCCGCCGTTTCGCTCGATACCAACGACCTGTTCTTTGACGGCCAGATCCAGTGCACCTTCGTCGAGCCGAACAACGAACGCCTGCTGTCGTTGCTGACCGAGAAGGACAAGGTCACCTCGAAGATTGTCAAGTCGCTCGCGCAGGACGTCGACCTGTCTGTCTTCACGGAGCTCGAAGCGAACGACATCCTGTTCGTCGACTCGTCGCACGTGAGCAAGATCGGCAGCGACGTGAACCGCATCCTCTTCGAGATACTGCCGATCCTCGCGCCCGGCGTGCATGTGCACTTTCACGACGTGTTCCTGCCGCTCGAATACCCGCCGCAGTGGATCTACGAGGGCCGCGCATGGAACGAAGCGTATTTGCTGCGTGCCTTCCTTCAGTACAACAGCGCTTTCGAAGTCGTACTGATGAATACCTTCATGGGACACTTCCACGCCGAGCTGATGAACACACGGATGCCGCTGTTCATGCGCAATCCCGGTGCGAGCTTCTGGATTCGCAAGACCCGTTAGGCGTCGCAACGCAGGCGTTTCACGTTTTGAGGAGATTCATCGATGACTTCGACGCACGCGCTCGAGCATCGCACCGAAGGCGCGTCCATGCGAGCCGGCTTGCAAGACGGCCTGCGCACGATGAAGGTCGGCCGCATCCCGGTGCCTGAACTGCTACCCGGCACCGTGATCGTCAAGGTGGCGAGCGTCGGCATCTGCGGCAGCGATCTGCACGCCTACCGGAACGTCGACGTCCATCAAAGCTTTCCGAACGGCCACGAACTGAGCGGCACCGTGGTCGAGATCGGCGAGGGCGTGACGAGCGTGCGTATCGGCCAGCGCGTCACGCTCGACATGGTGATGGGCACCGCGTGCGGCAAATGCGAGTACTGCAAGCTCGGCACGCCGATTCACTGCCGCGCGCGCGAGTTTCCGTTCGGCGGCGGCTTTGCCGAATACGTGCGCAGCAAAGAGGCGGGCGTGTTCCCGCTGCCCGATGCCGTCGACGATCAGCTCGGCGCCATCGTCGAACCGGTGGCGGTCGGCATCCACGGCTGCCGCAAGATGCCGATTGCGCGAGGCTCGGTCGGCGTCGTGATCGGCGCGGGCACCATCGGCCTCGCGGCACTCGCCGCGGCGCTGGACGCCGGCAGCGATAAAGTCTATGTGGTCGCAAGACACGCGGCTCAGGCGCGCGCCGCGCTGGCGATGGGCGCCACCGCGATCCTGCCGGCCGATCGCGCCGAAGCGCTCGCCATCGTCGAACAGGCAACCGGCGGACTGGGTGCGCACTATGCGATCGAAGCCGTCGGCGGCACGGCCGACACATTCGACTTCGCGTGTCAGTTCGTGCGCCCGCTCGGTCACGTGTGCGTGCTCGGCGCTTTCGATCACGGCTTCAAGAACATTGAAATCATCAAGCCGCACATCAAGGAACTGACGATTCATCTGCCGAACTGTTACGGCTATATCGACGGTCAACACGACTTCGCGCTCGCAATCGATCTGCTGGCGCGCAAGGGCGATACGTTGCGCGCAATGATCACGCACGAACTGAGCCTCGACGACGTTGACGAGGCCTTCCGTCTGGCCAGTGATAAAAGTTCACACTCCATCAAGGTGCAGATGCGAACCTAGTGGTGTGAACGGTCTCGCGCAATGCGGTGAACATCGGTCATAACTGGAAGCTGTGCCGTCCAATACGAGGAGGCAACATGGCGAAGGAAGACAATGCTCTCAGCATCGGTGAAATTCGAGATAAGCGGCGTTGCCGTCTGCTGAAAGGACTGAACGTCAAGGAAAGCGTGGGCGTCGAGATAGGCCCGTTGTGCTGGCCTCTCGTGCGACGCAGCGACGCCGGTGAAATCATCTACGTCGACCATACGGACACGCCTCACCTGCGTCAGAAGTACAAGGACGATCCTCATCTCGACGTTAATGAGATCGTCGATGTCGACGCGGTGTGGGGGCGCAACACGCTGCATGAAGCGATCAGGGGTCGCTATGTCGACTACGTGGTGGCCTCTCATGTCGTCGAGCATGTTCCCGATCTGGTGACGTGGCTCAGAGAACTGGGCGCGGTCCTCAAACCGACCGGCGAAGTGCGTCTCGTCGTTCCCGACCGACGCTACACCTTCGATTATTTCCGTCGCGAAAGCCGGCTGCCCGAAGTACTGGCCAGCTATATCGCGCGTGCGCGGGTACCGCAGCCCTACTCGCTGCTCGATCACTGCCTGTCCGCCGCCGAGGTGTCGACGCAGGAAGCGTGGCAAAAGCGGATCGACCCGCACTCGGTCAGGCGGCATCACACATGGCAAGGCGCGCTGCATCTTGCGCGCGACGCATTCGAAAACGGCACGTATCACGACGTTCACTGCTGGGTGTTCACGCCGCGCTCGTTTGCGAAACTGATCGCCGATCTTTGCGAAATGGAGCTGATTGATTTCGCCTGTGAAGACTTCTGCGACACGATGCGTAACGATATTGAGTTTTCCGTCGTGATGAGGCGCTCGCGCGATTCGCAATACATTGCTGAGAGCTGGCGGCGTATGGAGCGGCACGCCAGCGACGTAACGCCGGCCGTGCCGTTCTGGCGCACGCACCGCAAACTCCGGGAGCTATGCTCGGGACAGGACGACAGCAAGAGCCCGCAGCGCGTATGCGGACAGCGTAGCGAGCTGGACCCCGTCACAGCGATCAAATTGCCGCCGGATTTCAATGAACAGGAATATCTCGCCGTCAATACGGACGTGGCGGCGGCCGGAGTGGATGCGGGTCAGCATTACCTGCAATATGGGTGGCGGGAGGGGCGGGCATTGCGGCGGTCCCCCGAGTCTCACGCTGCCCCCGCTGCGGTTGCCCCCGCTGCGGTTGCCACTGAAACGAGGTAACAATCGCGACAAGGGAATTCCAGAGGACCTAATGGGCGGGTGGACGATCAGGAATCTGAACCGCCCCGTTCGGCGCGAGCTTCAGGTCTGCGGCCCTTTTGCGCATGTTTGAATCTGCTGCTGCGTGCCCGCGGCGTCACTCCGCCGTAGCAGGAGGTAACCAGCAAAATTGAATGCGTCCACGGGCGCATAGGCCTGGCTCGCAAGCAAACAATTCGCGCTTGCCTCGAAACTCCAGAGCGGCTGATGCACGAGAATGTAATCCGGGCTGTACTTCGTGAGCCACGAGTAAAGATCTCTGCGGGCAATATAGTCCGCGTTATAGCGATTAGTCAGACCGAGAATGTCGATGATGTATCGGTCGGAGTACCAGCCGACGGTCCCGATCTCGACACTGGCGACTGCCGCATTACCTGGCGTGTTGGCTTTTATCCATTCACCGATATTCTTGTAGGCGTCAATCGGGCCGCGCTGCACATTCGAAATACGAAAACTGTGATAAACGAATCCGCTCGTGACAAGAAAAAACGCAAGGAACAGCGTAAGGAAAACAGAACTCTCCCGGGACCGCTCATACGTGAAGTTGAGCAGCTTCCACGCGCCGACACCAACGAACAACAAGCCGAAGAAAAATAACGGCGCGTAGTACCAGTGGTAATTTGGAATCTGCATAAACACATAAAACGAACCCAGCAGCACCAGATAGACCATGGTGAGCCACCCGATCCTTTTGCCGAGACTCGACACCACGCCGACAAGACCGACCGGCAGCATGAACGCGAGCAGCCGGAAATCGCCGCCGAAGAAAGCATTCTTCATGTACTGTACGTGAAGAAAAATCAGTCCTTCGCCCCAGTACCCTGACTTGCCCTGGCCGAGCTTCGCATTACCGGTAGCCGGAAGAAACGCGCCGTAGTAGTAGTAGTTAAATATGAAATTGGCCGCGAGCAAAATGACTGGCGCGACCAAATACTTAACATGAGGCAGCTTTCTGTTCCTGATAAAGTAATCGACGACCACGACGAGGCCAACGAACACACCTTCACTGCGCGTAATGAACAGCAGGCCCAGCACAACGCCAAGGCCGAAAAATTGCTCTCTGCGATAGAGCAGCAACGCGAGCGCGGAAAGGAACAGAAACAGCGAAGTCTCCATCCCGAAGGTGTAGTAAAAATAATTGAAGGAAACAACGATCAGCGCGCACAGCGTCTGTTCGTATTTCCCGCTCGCCAGCAGATGCGCTCCCGTGATTGCAGCCGCGCACAGAAAGACGAACGACAGGAAGATCGCCGTATATTGCAGATTCCCCGACACAGCGTTGGCGACGATCAGCATGTAGGAATACAACGGCGACGTCAGCCCGTTGAAGCGATCGCCGGCATTGTAGGTCAGGCCATTTCCGTCAAACAGATTGCGCAGATATCGCAGGTAGATCAGCGAATCATCGAGCTGATAGTTGCGCGTTTTCCATGCGAGACAGCCACTCACGGCAATCGTGATCACCAATAGAAGCGCATTCTCCGCAAGGTACCGCCTCAATCGTTGCATGTTCATTGGCCAATAAGTTCTGGTTGCGCTCGTCCAGCAGCGACGCAACTTCTAAAAATCGACGCATTGCCCGAATCAGGCAAAAACGAACTTCTTGTCGAGCCGATATTTGACGATGTAACCAATCACGAGTCCAATCACGCCGCCCGTAAAGCGGGCAGGCTCGGAGTGATAGATCGCGTCCGCGCCGAACTCGAAGCCCCAGAAAATCGCGGTAGTTGCGAGCCCCATCACCGTATACAGCAGAAAACTCTGTATGCCGTGCGACAGATCGCGATGGCGGTATCGGAAGATCCAGAGCTTGTCGAGTACGAACTTCACCACCAGCCCACCACCCGTTCCGACGACCACGGACAGCGGCACGCTGAACGCTCCCGAATAGGTCATCAGCGAGAGCTTCTGAAGACCGATATTCGCGGCGATCGAAATCGCCGCGAATATCGCGTAGAAAATCACGAGGCGCGACGCGCTCATGGAAGTTGCCGAGGAGTTCACGAAAGGCACACCAAATCAGAAAGGTCAGACAAACGTTCGCCGCACCATGCGCTCGCTGCGCGGCGACGGTTGCCGTGGAGCACGGCAGACCGGTCGCGATGCATGCAATGCATTACAACGAGAGCCGCTTGAACACGCGGCCAGGAATGGAGCGAATGATCAGCATGATGCCCCACCAGAACCAGGGGGTATAAATGACATCCCTGCCCTTTTCCACCGCGCGCACGATATCGCCTGCGACCTTATCCGCCGTGGCAACAAGCGGTCCCGGCAAAGGGAGTCCCGCTGTCATTGGCGTAGCGACAAAGCCAGGCTTGATCGTCACCACGTGCCCGCCCGCTTTGAACAGGCGCGCCCGTAGGCCCTCGCAAAACGCGGAGAGCGCTGCTTTCGCGCTGCCGTACAGATAGTTCGACTGCCGACCGCGATCGCCGGCCACCGACGAAATGACCGCAATCGTGCCGCGCCGTTGCTGCTCGATCACATTCGCAAAACGCGTCAGCAACGCGATAATCGAGACCGCATTGGTGTTGAACTCTCGGACTGCGACGTTGGCATCGTTCTGGCAATCCTGCTGATCAGGCAGCGTGCCGGGAGCCACCAGCACGATGTCGAGCGCGCCGAACTCGGCCGAGCAGCGCTGCATCATGGCGGCGTGTTCACCAAGCTGATCGATGTCCAATTGCTGGCACAGCACGTCTTGCGCGCCACGTGCCTTGAGGTCGTCAGCAACCTGCTGGAGGCGCTCCATGTTGCGCGCGACGAGAAAGAACCGCGCGCCCTGTTTTGCCCATTGCCGTGCACAGGCAATGGCGATCGCCGAAGTGGCGCCAACGATAACGATGTTTTTCATACTCGAGTGGTTCGTTCCCAAAAGCGTGACAGCAAGGCCGGATCACGCAGCGCTTCGACCTGCTCCCACTGCGGATAGGCAGCGCGAAAATCTTCGCCCGACATATGCGCGTCCTTGGCGGGATACAAACGGCCGCCGCTCTCGCGCACGATCGCATCCAGCCGGTCGAAGAGCTTGCGATTCGATTCCTCGCGCTGCGGGAAGTCAAGCGCGAGCGATGTGCCTTCGAGCGGAAAAGACAGCAAGCCCGGCGATTTGATGTCGCCGCAGCGCTTCAGCACGGCAAGGATCGATCCCGTGCCGCTGCGGGCAATCGCGTCGAGAATGGCCCGCGTCGCATCACGCGCAACGGGCGCCGGTATCACGCATTGATACTGCTGAAAGCCCGAGCGGCCGTAGATACGGTTCCATTCGAGCAGGCTGTCGAGCGGATAGAAGTACGAGTCGTAACTGACCGTCGAACGGACCTCGTCCGCGCGTTGCCGCCTATAGTACAACTCGTTGAAGGCGCGCAGGGTCAGCCGGTTGAAAACGGGGATCGGCGACGTGAACGGCACCGTACGCGTCTTGCGGCGCCCGACCTTGAGCCCCCCATCGGAAGCGTGATCGCCGACCATGAAGATGCCTCTGCCCAACGCGGCATCGCGGCTCTGACAGTCCACCCAGGCCACGCTGTACTCATGCAGGTCGTCTAGTCGTTCGGACAGCACGAAGAACTCGTCGAGGTTGGCAAAACGGATGCTGGTCACGTCGAGCATGCTCGACTTGATCGGTATCAACTGGATTTCAGCCCACGTGATCAGCCCTGTCATGCCAAGGCCGCCAATCGTTGCGGCGAAGAACTCCGGGTGCGATTCCGGCGTACATTCGAACTGCGTACCGTCGCTTCGCAGTAGGGAGAAACGCCGCACGTGTCGGCCAAAAGTGCCGCGTACATGATGATTCTTGCCGTGCACGTCGTTGGCAATTGCGCCGCCCAACGTCGCGTACTTCGTCCCCGGCGTGACGGGCAACATCCATCCACGTGGAATCGCCACGTCAAGAATCTGCTCGAGCGTCATGCCTGGTTCGGCACGCAATACGCCGTTTTGCCAGTCAGCCAGAATCATCCGGTCCAGCGGCAGCATGTGGACCACGTGTCCTGACGACGCAAGGCAACTGTCGCCGTAACTGCGCCCATTGCCAAAGGCAAGGGTCGTGCGCTCCGCGCTGCCGACACTTCGCCATACCGCCGCGGCCGTATCACGCCATGCGATCGGATGGGCATCTTGCAGCGCATACGGATAGCGCCCCCAGGACTGAACTTTGGACATGGCTAGGTCGCCATCCAGAACACGGCGCCGCATAGTGCCATGATCAGCCAGCTGCTCCGATCTTTGGCCGCGAATACGATCGGGTCGTCATGCATGGAGCCGCGATGCGCGATGATCCATGTGCGGCTCACCCAATAAAGCAGCAGAGGACAGGCCAGCCAGATGTACTGCGGATGCCGATAGAGGCTCGTGGTATTGCCATCCTGGATATAAAGCGCGAGAACCAGCACGGAAAGATAGCCCGAGGCCGCGCCGAGCGACGAAATCAACGGCAGATCGCTCGCCACATAGCCGCGGCCGCGTGACTTGGCGAGGCCGCGCTCCTTCAACGCGTGCAGTTCCGCATACCGCTTGACGAGCGCAAGGCTGAGAAAAATGAACATCGAAAACGCCAGCAGCCAGAAGGTGAGCCGCGCGTCGATCGCTGCGCTTCCGGCGATGATCCGGGTCGTATAGAGCAAGGCCAGCACGACCACGTCCATCATGACTCGCCGCTTCAGATGGAAAGAATAGGCCAGCGTGAGTACGTAATAGCCGAGCAAAACCAGGGCGAATTTATGAGGCAGACAGAGCCACGCGATCGCACCACCCGCGACCAGCAGAACCGGAAAGAGCGCCGCGCCCCAAACCAGCGGCAACGCGCCCGAAGCAAGCGGGCGTTTGCGCTTGGTCGGATGATGCCGGTCGTCCTCGAGATCGAGCAGGTCGTTCAACAGGTAGACGCTCGATGCACAGATACCAAAGGCAAAAAAAGCGAGCAGCGCGGAAATGACCAGCGCGGCGTCCGACAGTTGATGCGCCGCGAGCAGCGGCACGAAGATCAGCAGATTTTTCAGCCACTGATGCAGTCGCAACGACTTTGCCCACGTCTTCGGCCACGCGGACCGTTGGCCGATGACGCGCTCGACGTTGCCCTGCTTGCGCGCCGCGCGCTCTACGCCGCTGGACGGATTGATGACATAGGCACGCTCAGCGGCGGCCCAGACCGCGACATCGTCGTGCGAATTGCCTGCATAGTCGAAGCCTTGCTCGCCGAACTCCGCCACGAGCCTGTCGCGCTTACGATGCGCGGACAGATTGATATCGCTATGCGTGGCGAACGTTTTGTCGAAGAGCCCAAGATGATCGGCAATCGCATTCGCGTAGCGTTCATGGCTAGCAGTCGCGAGCACGAGCGAACGCCCGGCGGCCCGCTCCTCCTTCAGCCACTCGATGACCGTGGCGTCGTACGGCAGGACGGTGACGTCGATATCGGTCGCTTCGGCCAACCGGGCCTTGAGTCCGGCTTTGCCCTCGCGCAGGAACCAGAGAAACGGCTCGTAGAACCGATGCGGTGCAGATCTGGTGAAAGCAAACCCGCATTCAATCAGGACGTCCGAGCGAATGAGTGTTCCATCAAGGTCGACAACGAGGGGTTTGCTACTCATTCAGTGAGCCGCCGCAAGGCAGAAAAGAGTGTGGAAGGCAGTGTGCCCGTCTAATTTGCGCAGATATTACCGATTTCTCGCGAGTGTATGGGCGAAATGGACCGAGGAAATAACGACTCACGAACACAATACCTGTTCATACAGCGATTTATATGCGCTTCCCAACGCCGGCCCCGAAAACAACCGCTCATACCGTTCCCGCGCCGCCGCCCCCATACCGCGCGCAAGCGCTTCATCGAGCGCCAGCCGGTTGATCGCGGCGACCAGCGGTTCGGGCGCCTCGGGCGGCACGACAAACCCCGTCACCCCATCCTCGTTCACGAACGAAGTCCCGGACCCCACCTCGCAGCACACCATCGGCTTGCCGAACATCGCTGCTTCGACCAGCACCATCCCGAACGCTTCGGAGCGCAAATGCGAGGGCAGCACCATCGCGCGACAGCCCTTGAGCAGCGCGACCTTTTCGTCATGCGTGACCTGCCCGGCAAACACGACGTTGCTCGCGCCATGCTCCCGCGCCAATGCGGCGAGCCGCTCGCGCTCCGGTCCCGAGCCCGCGATGACGATTTTCGCCCGCACATGCCGGGCTGCCTCGACGAGCGTGTGCAGCCCCTTGTAGTAGCGCAACACGCCGAGCGCCAGAAAATAAGGCTCGCCTGGCGCCAGACCGAGCCGGCTCTCGAGCTTGCGCTGCGCGTCGAGCGGCTGCGGCTCGTCGCGATAGTCGATGATGCCCAGCGGAATCGTCTTCAGCCGCTCCTTCGACACGCAGGCGGCGAGCGCCTCGCTGGTCCGCGCATAGGCCGGCGACGTCGCGACCACGGCGGACATGCTGCGCAGCGTGCGCCGCATCAGCGGTCCATAGACGGCGCCGAGCAGCTTCTGCCGCACGATGTCGGAGTGATACGTCATTACCGTCGGCTTGTTCGTGCGTCCGAGCAGGTGCAATACATCGGCGAACGGCCACGGAAAATGGAAGTGCACGACGTCGGCCCAGTCGGCCATCTCGCGATACTTCATCACCGCGCACGGACCGCCGAGATCGCACGATGCCGGCGCCGCCCACGATTTCTCGCGCACCACCTGCCCTTCGGGACGTTCGACGACGGTCGGCGTCGGGCACGGCGACAGGGTCAGGATGCGCGGTTCGACGCCGCGCTCGCGCGTCGATAGCGCAATCTGGCGGATCGCTTCCTGCAGGCCGCCAGGCGGGTCGGGAAAGTACGTGCGATACACATGAACGACCCTCACGTGCGCACCTCCGCGCCGTGCTGCTGCGCGCTGCTGCCGTCCGCCTGGCGGCAGTGGAACGTGATGGCCAGCATCTTGTCGAGCCGTGCCTCCCACGTATTTTCGCCAACCGCCGCGCGCGCTTCTTCCGCGCTCAGCTTGCCGCGTGCCAGTTGCCTTTCGATCCCCGTGATGAACGTGTCGGCATCGCCGCCCACTTCGAGCCCGGCGCGCGGCTCTTTCGCGAAATCGAGCGGCGTCGATACGACCGGCAGACCGGCCGCGAGATATTCGTAGAACTTCATCGGAAACATCGAGTGCGTGTACTCGTTGATCAACGTCGGCAGCACGCCGACCCGCATGCCGCGCAGATACTGCGGCAGCACGCGATACGGCCGGTAGCCGAGCAGATGCACATTCGGCAGACGCTTGAGCTGCGCGAGCAGGTCGCTGCGCTGTCCTTCGCGCTCCTCGCCGATGATCACCCATTGCCAGCGCGGCCGCGCCTGCGCGGTTTGCAGCAGCAGCGGCAGGTCGACCTTGAAGTCCGACAGCACGCCGTGATACACGAGCCGCGGCTCGTCGATCGCGGCGAGCTCGGCGGGCAACGGGCCGTCCGCGCGCGCTGCGCCGAAGTGCGCTTCATCGACGACGTTGCCGAAGAAATGCGTATTGGGATTGAACGGCAGGCACACGTCCTTCAGCGATTGCGCGGTCGTAAACACCGCCTCGCAGCGGCCGAGCAGGTCGCGTTGCGCGTTGCGGAACGCATCGACGTCGACGCCCGGAATCGCCGCGATATCGTCCACGCAGTGGTAGACGAGCGGCCCGCGCGGCAACGTCGCGATCGCATCGAGCATGTACGGGTGGTACGTCCACACGACCGGCTCGTCGTAGCGATGCGACCTCGCGAAGCGGTTCACCGAAAAGCGCAGCATCGCCTGGTTCAGCGAGCGCACGAACGGCAGATGATGCCCCGCCGGCACCATCAGCGGCGACAGCACCCAGATGTTGTCGGCGCGGCGCGGCGGCCCGAGCACGAGCGACTGCACGCCGCGCCACAGGCGCCGCCACAGTCGCGACCAGTCGCGGCCGCTGGCCACTTTCGGCGAGCGGAATCCGACGCTTTCCACATACAGAATCCGCCAGCCGCGCGCGGCGAGGATGCTCGCCGTGTGCTGCTTGTTGGTCCAGTACGGCTCGTCCCAGTCGGCGGTCGAAAAGAGCACGCAGTCTTGCGGGGCAAGCACGGGGTTCACGCCGTCAACCAACGAACACCTCGACCGGTCGGCCGCGCAAGCTGTCGACGATGCGCCGCGACGCCAGCCCGTCGCCATACGGATTGGCGCGATCGCGCAGCGCGGCGCGCCGCGCGGGATCGTCGAGCCAGCCGATCACCGCGCTTTCGATGCTCGCGGCGCTCTGGCCCGCGAGCGTCGCGAAGCCGGCGTCGACGCCTTCGCGACGCTCGGTGTGATTGCGCATCACGACGACCGGCACGCCGAAGGTCGGCGCTTCTTCCTGGATGCCGCCCGAATCGCTGACCACGACGGCGCTGCCGCTAATCAGATAAAGGCTCGTCGGATAGTCGACCGGCTCGATCAGCGCGAGGTTCGGGATGCCATCGAGCTCGCGATGCACGGGCTCGCGGACGGCCGGGTTCAGGTGCACGGGGAACACCCAGCGGTAGTCGCTATAGCGCTGACATAGATCGCGCAGCACGCGGCAAATGTCCTGCAGCACGTCGCCGAAATTCTCGCGGCGATGGCACGTGACCAGCACGTGCTGCTGCTGCGCGCCGTGCCATGCGGGCAGCGGACTCGCCGCAGGCGTGACGTTCCAGCTCGCGCGCACTTCGCCGATCGCATCGACGACCGTGTTGCCGGTTACGACGATCTTCTCCGCCGCGACCCCTTCAGCAAGCAGGCTGTCACGCGCGCGCGAGGTCGGCGCGAAATGCAGCGTCGCGATGCGACCGAGCAGGCTGCGGTTCGCTTCCTCGGGAAACGGACTCGTGAGATCGCCGGTGCGCAGCCCCGCCTCGACGTGACCGACGCGAATGCCGCGTTGGAACGCCGCGAAGCCCGCGCAGAACGCGGTCGTCGTGTCGCCCTGCACGATCACCCAGTCTGGACGCGTTTCGTCGAGCGCGCGGTCGAGCGCGGCGATCAGGCGCGACGCGAGCGCATTCAGCGATTGGCCAGGGTGCATCGTTTCGAGCGTGATGTCCGGTTCGATGCCGAAGAATTCGAGCGCCTGCGCAGCCATGTCCTTGTGCTGTCCGCTCGCGCAGACGATCGTGTCGAACTCGCTGCGCAGCGCTCGCACGAGCGGTGCGAGCTTGATCACCTCGGGCCGCGTGCCCATCACCACCATGACTTTCATTGCAGTGCTTTCCCCGCCTCGACCTTGGTATGAGCGCCCCGGAACTCGACGCCGAGCGCGAGCGGCGTCGTGTCGGCATATGGCGTGACGACGCTGAATGCGCCGTCGTGTTCGACGATCCGCGCGAACGACCGGAAGCGCAGGAAATCGAGCGCGGCTTCCTCGTGCAGGAACAGCGGCCGTTGCGCCTTGCCGCGCATGTAGGCGATGAACCGTTCGTGCGCGTCGATGCGCGCCGCCTCGCCGGACCAGCCGTACGCGTAGCGCTCGGAGAACGGATGGTCGAGATAGCCGAACAGCGTGTTGGTCGCGTACGCGGTGTCGAAGGCCTGCTTGAAGATCGCGAGCGGGTCGCCCTCTTTCAGCATGCAGTCGCCGTGCAGCATGCACTGCTGACTATGGCCGACGAAACCCGCCGGCAGTCCCGCCAACGCGCCGCCGCGCGCACTCAGAAACTCGGGATCGTTGCGGATGATGCCGCCGATGCAGCCCGCGTAGCCCGCGTCGATCAGGCCGAGCATCGCGTACGGCGGCGACTGGTGAAACGGCGACACCGCGTAGCGCACCGGCACGCCGGTCGCGTGTTCGAGCAGTTCGGCCGATTGCGCGCCTTCCGCGAGCGCGGTGTCGTAGCTGCCGCCCCAGTTCGGCGAGTGCGTCGCCGTGTGCGACAGCACCGCGCCCTGCTGCCGGTCGGCGAGCAGCTCGCGCAGGATGTCGTGCTGGCCGCCGCGCTGCAGGTTGTGCGTATGCACCGCGAGCGTGAACGGCACGCCGAGCCGCTGATACGCGTGCCATAGCGGACGCGCCGATTCGACGTCCTCGTCGCAATCGAGCCGCGACGTGATCGCCGCGTCGTAGCCCCACGGCAGTTCGCTCAGCACCGGCTGACACGGCAGCGCATCGCCCCGGTAGCCGCACAGGAACTGCTCGACGAGGCGCCATTCGAACGAATCGCACGGGCCGACCGGCCGGTTGAACCACAGCACGCCCGATGCGCCGGCATCCCACAGCGCCGCGTACGCGAACTGCCGATCGCCGTTCACGACGACCGAGGCCAGTTCCGCTTCGGCAGGTACGTCGGGCGCTTCCGAGAGCGCCCAAATCGAGCCGTCGGCGCGAATCGCGCCGTAGCCGAGGTTGTTCCATTCGTCGGTGAAATCGAAGCGCTCGAACGGGCGATGCCATGCCGCGCCGCCGAGCGTCTGCGCGAGCGCGCCGTAGCGCACCGCCGCCGCGCTTTCGCGCGACTCGCCGGAAGGCGCCGATGCGCTGCGGCTCGCCGCTGCAAGTTCGGGCGGCAAGGCCGCGGGCCGATAACGCAGATAGTCCGCGAGCGCGATCGGCATATGGCCGAACACGATCAGCTTGCGCGGCCGTGCATTCACGAACGCGATCAGGTCGGCGCTCCACGCGTCGGGCGCGTCGACGGCGACCACGACGTCGGGCGCGATCTCGTGCAGCATATTGCGCGTGATCGCCTGCGCCTGGGTCACGCTGACCGAGCGCCGCAGCGCCGCCAGCACGTATTGGCCGGCGTCGGCTCGGGCGTCGGGAAACGCGACGCCGATCATGCGCTCACCACGTGACGGAATTTGGCGCGACTGCCCACGCGTACGAAATCGTCGTGACCGACGTAGGCGATCGTGAACGCATCCTGCCAGAAGTGGCGCAGCTTCGCGGTCGTGTCCTCCGCGTTCGCGTGCGGTTCGAGCACGATGCGCAAAGTGGGCGGCGCGGTGCGCAAATCGATCTGAAATTCCTGGATGCCGCCAACGCGGTGATCGAGCATGTCCTGGATGTGGTGCGTCGGATGCGCGACGCCGTTGATCGGCACGACGTCGTGAATCCGGCCGACCACGTCGGTCAGGAAGAAGCCCTTGTCCGTCTCCCGCACGCGCGCGAGGTCGCCGGTCGTGTAGCGGATCAACGGCATCAGCCGGTTGCGGAAACCGGTGAACACGAGCTCATGCGCGCCGTCGGGGTTGTCCGGCGCGACGCGGCTTTCCGGCCAGCCTTCCGATTCGAGGATCTGGAAGCCGCCTTCGTGACCGTCGAGCTCGTAGGCCATCACACCGAGCTCGGCGAGACCGTAGCGGTCGATCACGCGGCAGCGCAACGCCTTCGCGATCATCTCGCGCGCATGCGGCTCGAGCAGCTCGCCGCTCGACTCGAACACCTGGAACGCGTTGCCGCCGCCGTACTTGCGCTCGACGTAGCAGGCGAGCGCGTACATCGTCGATGGATGCGAGTGCGCGAGATACGGACGGCGACGCTTCAGCGTGCGCCACATTTCCTCGAGACCCTGATCGTCGATGCGGTCGAAGAAGACATTGCTGCGATTCATCGCGAAGCATTTGAAGTCCTCGCGCGATGGCCACTCGGGCACGGCCTGATCCGGGAAACGGCATGCAAAGTGCAACTCCGAGCGATGGCGCAGCTTGCCGATACGCTCGCGGCAATAGTTGGTGACCGCCGACGAATAATCGGCGCCTTGCTGGTCGTAGTAGATCGTCGTCGAAAGGCCGGTCGAGCCGCCGGTCTTGCAGGCGTGGTGCTTGCCCGCCACGAGCGGCCCCGACAACAGACGCGGCCCCTGCTCGCGGATGATGTCCTTGGTCAGATACGGCAGTTCTTGCAGGTAGCGCGGGTCGTCCTTGACCCTGGCGGGATCGAACTGCTTCGCCTGGAACAGATCGCGATAGTAAGGCACCTTCGCGCCGGCGAATTCGAGCGTGGCGACCAGCCGTTCGAGCGCAATGCGGCGGCGATGCGGCACCGGCAGCGCATAGTGCTCGCGCAGTTCGCGGATTTTCGGGCGCACGTTGCGTTTTTCGGCGTTCTCCGCGATCGGATACGCGATATAGCCGCCCGCGAAACCCTTCAGCGTGCGAAACGGCTGACGCACGAGCAGGGATTCGGAGTAGCGCAGAAATGGGTGATTAGCTCGCATCGAATTCGAACCTTATTACGCCTCGGGGCCTGCCCCGAGGGTGTTGCTGAACTGCGGGACTGGCGCGGGCGCCGCGCCCGCGTGCTCAGTGCGGCAACTGCGCGACGTGGCTGATGAGCGGCTCGTCGGTTTTTTCCGGCGGCAACACGGGTTCGTCGGCGACCATCTTGCCGTGCTCCATCGAGATCTTGCGGTTGCACACGCGCGCGACCAGCGACGGATCGTGCGACGCCACCACCAGCAGCGCCGCCTTGCCGACGAGACCTTCCAGACGCTCGGCCGCCTTCACGCTGAACTCGGCGTCGCCGACGCTCAGCCATTCGTCCATGATCAGGATGTCGGCTTCGACGCTCGTCGAGATCGCGAACGCGAGGCGCAGCATCATCCCGCTCGAATAGGTGCGCACCGGCAGATTCAGGTAGTCGCCCAGTTCGCTGAAGTCGGCGATCTCGTCGATCTTGCTGCGGATGCGCGCGGGCTTCAGCCCATCGAGAATGCCGCGCAGATAGATGTTCTCGAAGCCGGTTGCGTCGGGGTCGAGGCCCATCGATACGTCGAGCAGCGAGGCGATCTTGCCCTGCACCTTCAGCTCACCTCGCACCGGCGCATAGACGCCCGACAGCGTGCGCAACAGCGTCGTCTTGCCCGAGCCGTTGTGGCCGATCAGGCCGATGCGCTCGCCTTCGCCGAAGGTGAAGCTCAGGTCGTCGATCGCGCGGACGATCGCATGGCGACCCGCGTCCTGGCCGATCCGGCCGCCCGTCGTCAGATTGAGCACCGCCTTTTTCAGCGAGCGATGCGAGTTCTCGTAAATCGGAAATTCGACGGAGATGTTACGAGCGACAATCGATGAAGAACTCACAATATCAAAGCCAGTAAGGAACGCGATTACGGAAACGCTTCATCAGGAACTGCGCGAACGCAAAACCGACGATCAGGAGACCAATCGACCACGCCCACGACTCCCAGTAGGTCGGGCGGCCGGTGAGCGGCGCGCGCACCGTTTCGATCAGGTGATACAGCGGGTTGTAATCGGCGACCCACGCGCGGTCCTTCAGGATTTCCGGCGACCACATGACCGGCGTGAAGAAGAACACGACCTGGATCAGGTTCGTGACGATCGGCGGAATGTCGCGAAAGCGTGCGCACAGCACGCCGAGCGTGACGCCGAGCCACACGCCGTGCATCAGCAGGATCACGAGCGCGAACGGCACCAGCACGATTTCCCAGCCCGGCCAGTGACCGAACACGATCAGCAGCACGACCACGACCGGCAGGCTATGCAGCAGGATCACGAAGTTGCGCCACGCGATGCGGCAAACGTGGACCGTCAGTGGCAGCCTGATCTGCTTGATCAGATACGCCGAGCCGATGAAGGCCATGCAGCCTTCGTTGGCGACCGACGCCAGATACGCCCACACGACGAGACCCACCGCGAGATACGGCAGGTAGTCGGAGAGTTCCTGGTGCAGCAGCGTCGAATACAACGCGCCGAGCACGACCACCATGATGATCGTGCTCAGCGTGAACCAGAACGGCCCGAGCACCGAGCGGCGATAACGCTGCCGGATGTCGTGCCAGCCGAGCGTGCCCCAGACCCGCACCGCCTTCATGCCGACCAGCAGATCGTCGTGCTCGTTGTGACGTGTCAGGTCTTCCGAGTCGTTGGTAAAACTGATATCCATCTCAAGTACGTCCGTAAATGTCTTCGAAGCGAACGATATCGTCTTCGCCCAGATATTCGCCGCTTTGCACTTCGATCATCACGAGCTCGACGACGCCCGGATTTTCAAGGCGATGTTTGTGACCCGCCGGGATGTAGGTCGATTCGTTGGTCGACACGAAGAATTCCTTCTCGCCGTTGACGACCTTCGCCATGCCGCTCACCACGACCCAATGCTCGTTGCGGTGATGATGCATCTGCAGGCTCAGGCTCGCGCCCGGCTTCACCTCGATGCGCTTGATCTTGAAGCGCGGCCCCTCTTCGAGCACCGAGTAGGTGCCCCACGGCCGGTGCACGGTGCGATGCACCTTGTACGTCTCGTGCCCGCGCGACTTCAGTTCCGCGAAAATCTGCTTCACATCCTGCGCGCGGTCCCGGTGCGCGACCAGCAGCGCGTCGGGCGTATCGATCACGATCAGGTCATCGACGCCGATCGCGCCGATCAGGCGCCCGCCGCTGCGCAGATATGAGTTCTTCACGTCGACCAGCAGCGCCTCGCCTTCGACGCGGTTGCCGCTCGCATCGGCCGGCGACAGGTCGGACAGCGCGGTCCACGACCCGACGTCGGTCCAGCCGAGGTCGCAGCACACGACCGCCGCGTGCTCGCACTTCTCCATCACCGCGTAGTCGAACGACAGCTCCGGCACCGCGCCGAAGCAGCCCGGCTCGAGACGCACCTGCGCGCCGCTCTCGCCTTCGGCGGACGGCGACTTGTCCATGCATTCGGCCGCGGCATCGAGAATGTCCGGACAGTGCTCGCGCATCTCCTTCAGGATCGTGCCCGCGGTGAAGCAGAACATGCCCGAGTTCCACACGAACTTGCCCGACGCCAGATACTCGCGGGCCTTCTCCAGCGACGGCTTCTCGACGAAGCGCACGACCCGCTCGCCATCGGCTTCGATATAGCCGTAGCCGGTTTCGGGCGTGTCCGGATGCATGCCGAAGGTCACCACCTTGCCGGCCTGCGCCAGCGTCTGCCCACGCGCGACCGCTGCGGCGAAGGCGGTTTGATCGGCGATCAAATGATCGGCGGCGAGCACCAGCATCACCGTGTCTTCGCCATGCACCTTCGCGATATGCAAGGCCGCCGTGGCGACCGCCGCGGCCGTGTTGCGGCCGAACGGTTCCAGAATGAACGAGATCGCGATGTGCTTGCCGTTCACCTCGCGGAAATCGTCTTCGGTCTTGAAAAACAGCTCACGGTTCGTTACCGTGAGCACTTCCTTCACGTCGGGCAACGCGACGGCGCGCAGGAAGGCTTTCTGCAGTAGGCTTTCGCCGTCCGCGAGACGGATGAACGGCTTCGGGTGGGATTCGCGCGAAACCGGCCACAGCCGCGATCCCGCTCCGCCGCACAGAATGATCGGTAACAAACTCACAGCTCCCTCTCGATACCGTATTTATTACGTGGCCATATTGGCTTGCGCACGGTTGACGCACACGTTTGCAATCTTCTGCGCATAGACCGTCGAATCCGCGCCCAGCGCGCCCTTCAGTCGAGCAACATTCTACCGCTGCCCCCTTTCATCATTGTCAGGGAACGATCGTCCGATTGTGTTTCGTTTGCCACAGCGGCGCTCGCGCCCCCGCGTCGAATCCGCGAATCAGGCGCGCACCGCCGGCGACTTCGGAAAACCGTTCGTCAGACACAGCTTCAGCGCGTCGCGCCAATGCGGCGCGGCGAGCCCGAACACGCGCGCCAGCTTGTCGTTCGACATTCTGGAATTGGCTGGGCGCTTCGCGGGCGTCGGGTAATCCGCGGCGGGAATCGGCAGCGTGGTCGGCTTGTTCGGCAAATCCGCGAGTTCGAAGATCGCCGACGCGAAGCCGTGCCACGACGTCGAGTCGCCCGCGCACAGGTGATAGATGCCCGAGCGCTCGCTCCACCACTTCGCGCCGTCTTCGGCGGCGAAGGACTGGGCGCACAGATGCGCGCTCAGCGTCGCGATCGTGTTGCACCAGGTGGGCGCGCCGAACTGGTCGGCCACCACCTTCAACTCGGGACGATCGGCGCCGAGCCGCAGCATCGTCAGCAGAAAGTTCTTGCCGCGCGTGCCGTACACCCAGCTCGTGCGCAATACGAGGTGGTTCGCGCCGCTCGCCGCGATCGCCTGCTCGCCCGCGAGTTTGCTGCGGCCGTAGACGTTCTGCGGATCGGTCGGATCGTCTTCGACGTACGCGCCTTCCTTCGTGCCGTTGAACACGTAGTCGGTCGAATAGTGGATCAGCGCGGCGCCGAGCTTTTTCGCTTCCTCGGCGAGCACGCCAGGCGCTTCGCCGTTGATCCGCATCGCGAGATCGCGCTCTTCTTCGGCCTTGTCGACCGCGGTATAAGCGGCCGGATTGACGATCAGCGCGGGACGCACGTCGCGCACCACCGAGCGAATCTGATCGAGGTTCGATAGATCGAGCCGCGAGCGGTCGACCGCGACCACGTTGCCGAGCCCTTGCAGCGTGCGCGCGAGTTCATAACCGACCTGGCCATTTACGCCGGTAACGAGAATCGTCGGTTTCGCTTCACGTGCGCTCATGCGATCCCCTTATGCGTAGACTTCGGCGTCGGCGAGACGCTTGCCCGCCGCATCCTTGGCCGCGAGCAACGGCTCGAAGTCGATCGGCCATTCGATACCGATCGCCGGATCGTTCCACGCGATGCTGCGCTCGTGCTCGGGAAACCAATAATCCGTGGTCTTGTAGAGGAACTGCGCGGATTCCGACAGCACGACGAAGCCGTGCGCGAAACCGGGCGGCACCCACAGTTGCCGATGGTTCTCGACCGACAGCGTCACGCCGACCCACTTGCCGAAGTTCGGCGAGCGCTTGCGGATGTCGACGGCGACGTCGAACACTTCACCCTCGACCACGCGCACGAGTTTGCCCTGCGCGTGCTGGATCTGATAGTGCAGACCGCGCAGCACGCCTCTCGCCGAACGCGAGTGATTGTCTTGCACGAACTCGACGCCCGCCTCGACCTTCTCGGCGAATTCGAGCGCGTTGAAGCTTTCGAAGAAGAAGCCGCGCGCATCGCCGAACACCTTCGGCTCGATGATCTTGACTTCGGGCAGCGCGGTAGCGGTTACCTGGATGGCCATGCGACGTGATCCGTGAGAATGTTTTGCAGGTATTGCCCGTAGGCATTCTTCGCGAGCGGCTTGGCGAGCGCGAGCAGCTGCTCGCCGTCGATCCACTGACGCCGGTACGCGATCTCTTCCGGACACGCGACCACCAGACCCTGGCGCTTTTGCAGCGTCGCGATGAAGGTCGCGGCTTCGATCAGCGAATCGTGCGTGCCGGTGTCGAGCCACGCATAACCGCGGCCCATGATCTCGACGTTCAGCGCCGCGTTCGCGAGGTAGCGCGAGTTCACGTCGGTGATTTCGAGCTCGCCGCGCGGCGACGGCTTGATGTCGGCGGCGATGTCGCAGACCTGCTTGTCGTAGAAGTACAGACCGGTGACCGCGTAGTTCGAACGCGGCTTCGCGGGCTTTTCCTCGATCGACAACGCGCGGAACTGCTGGTCGAATTCGACCACGCCGTAGCGCTCCGGGTCCTGCACGTGATAGGCAAACACGGTCGCGCCGTCGGTTTGATCGTCGGCGCGCTCGAGTTGCTTCGCGAGATCGTGGCCGTAGAAAATATTGTCGCCGAGAATCAACGCCGACGGATCGTTGTTCACGAACTTGCGGCCGATGATGAACGCCTGCGCGAGCCCATCCGGCGACGGCTGCACCGCGTACTGGATGTTCATGCCCCACTGGCTGCCGTCGCCGAGCATCGCCTCGAAGCGCGGTGTGTCCTGCGGCGTGGAGATGATCAGCACGTCGCGAATACCCGCCACCATCAGCGTGGACAGCGGGTAGTAGATCATCGGCTTGTCGTACACCGGCAGCAGCTGCTTGGAGACGACGTGCGTGATCGGATACAGGCGGGTGCCCGAACCACCCGCGAGAATAATGCCTTTGCGCGCCATTGCCGTGCCTTTACGCGCGCTGCGCGTAGTTGGTCTCGACCCACTTCCGGTATTCGCCCGAAGCGACTTCGTCGACCCATTGATGGTTGTCGAGATACCACTGGACCGTTTTGGCGAGGCCCGTCTCGAACGTTTCCGCCGGCTTCCAGCCGAGTTCGCGCTCGAGCTTGCGGGCGTCGATTGCGTAACGGCGATCGTGACCCGGACGATCCGTCACATAGGTGATCTGGTCGCGATACGAGCCGGCCGCCTTCGGACGTTGCTGGTCGAGCAGGTCGCACAGCGTGTGCACGACCTCGAGATTCTTCTTCTCGTTCCAGCCGCCGACGTTGTACGTCTCGCCCGGCGTGCCGCGCGCGAGCACTTCACGGATCGCGCTGCAATGGTCGCCGACGTACAGCCAGTCGCGTACGTTCTGCCCATCGCCATACACCGGCAGCGGCTTGCCGCCGAGCGCATTGGCGATCATCAGCGGGATCAGCTTCTCGGGGAACTGGTACGGGCCATAGTTGTTCGAGCAATTGGTGGTCAGCACCGGCAGGCCGTACGTGTGATGATAGGCGCGCACGAGGTGATCCGAGCCGGCCTTGGTCGCCGAATAGGGGCTATTCGGCGCGTACGGCGTGGTTTCGGAGAATTGCGGATCGGTAGCGGACAGCGAGCCGAACACTTCGTCGGTCGACACGTGCAGGAAGCGGAACGCGGCGCGCTCCGCTTCGCCCAGCGTGTTCCAGTAGCTGCGCGTCGCTTCGAGCAGCGTGAAGGTGCCGACCACGTTGGTTTGCACGAAATCGGCCGGACCGTGAATCGAGCGATCCACATGGCTCTCGGCCGCGAAATGCAGCACGGCGCGCGGCTTGTGTTCGGCCAATAGCGCGTCGAGCGCGGCGCGATCGCAAATGTCGACGCGCGCGAAAATGTGTTTGGAATTGCCCTGTAGCGACTTCAGCGTGCCCAGGTTGCCCGCGTAGGTCAGCTTGTCTACGTTGAGCACCGCTTCATCCGACGCATTCAGCCAGTCGAGCACGAAATTGGCGCCGATAAAGCCGGCACCGCCCGTTACCAGGATCATGTAATTCCCTTGTCGATGTTAGTGACAGGCAGCCAAGAGCTTGCAGCCTGCCTCACCCCGCATGGTGGTGTCCGTTTCTGTAGCCGCCTGTCGTGCCCGCCCGGAGCGTGGACACTTAAACGCCAATTTTAGGAAGCCCCAATTATAAAGCCGCCCAGTGCAAAAACTAGAACCCTAACAACTTGAAACAGCTTGACAGAATTCGTTGCCGTTATCCCATCAAATGCGATTTTTCGGTGCGGTTACGCGCATTTTGATGCTTTTCATGATGCGCGCCGCGTCGTGTGCGACGGGGCTCAGGCCGCGAGCATCCAGCGCAGCGTATCGATGAACGGAATCGATTCGACCGCCGGCACCAGCGCGCGCAATCTGGCGGGCGAGCCGGCGAGCATCCTGACGTCCGTTTGCCGGACAAAGGCAGGATTGACCTGGACTTCGATGTCGTGACCGGTGAGTTCACTCGCGGTCGTGAGGATTTGACGCAACGAATACGGTGTGCCGGTGCAGACGTTGACGATTTCGGCGGCGACGTCGGCGTCGAGCAGCGCCTCGTACGCGCTCGCCACATAACGCACGTCCGAGAAGTCGCGCGCGATGTCGATATTGCCGAGTTCGATCGACGCCGCGCGCCGCGCGAAGTGGCTGACGATCTTCGGCACGAGGAAGTTGACGGCCTGGCCGCGGCCAGTGTAGTTGAACGGCCGCACGATCAGGATCGGCAGGCGGTCGAACCATGTGCGCACCAGCGCTTCCATGGCCGCCTTGCTGGCCGCGTAGTGATTGACCGGCGTGAGCGGGAAGCTCTCGTCGATCGCGGCGCTGCTGACGTTGCCGTACACGTTCGCGCTGCTCGCGATCAGCAGCTTGCGCGGCACATGGCCGATCGCTGCGCAGGCTTCGATCAGATTCTGCGTGCCGACCACGTTGACGCGATAGAAGTCGAGCGGATCGTTGTGACCCACGAAGCTGATTGCGGCCAGATGCACAATGTAATCGGGACGCACGGTATCGAGCACGCGCCGGCATGCATCCGGCGACGTGATGTCGAGTTTGACGCGTGTCGGCGTATCGGGCTCGTCGCGGCCGGACACCGCTTCGATCACGGTATGGCCTCGCCCGGTCAGCTTCTCGACCAGATAGCGGCCGGTAAAACCGCTCGCACCGGTGACGAGCGTGCGAAATGATTGCTTCGCCGCGGTAGACGACATGCTGGCTTCGTTCACGAGAGAGTCATCCTGTTGTTGTATAGGAATAGCGCGCGCGGTCGATGCGTGGGTGCCGCCTTGCCGAGTCGCGCCGACGTTCCAGCCGCGTCCCGCGACGTGACCGCGCGATATCCGAACCCCAAACGGGCTATTATGTCACGCTAGCTTGCTGGGCTGCCCAGCGTGGCACGCGTCGTGCAACACCGCGCGTACCGAATCGTTTTTGATTTCCTCGATGACACCCTTCAACGCTTCCTGCACGTCCGCTCCGCTCGTCCCTCTTGCTTTCGGCGATCTGCAAGGTTGCCGCGGACCGTTTCAGCAACTGCTCGCCAAAGCCGCGCCGCCGGACGGCACGCCGCTGTGGTTCGCCGGCGATCTGATCAACCGCGGCCCCGATTCGCTCGACACGTTGCGCGACGTGATCGCGCTCGGCGAACGCGCGGTGCCAGTGCTCGGCAATCACGATCTGCATCTGCTGTCGGTGTCGGCGGGGATTCGCAAGTCGAAGAAAGGCGACACCATCGAAGACATCCTCGCCGCGCCCGACGCCGCCGACCTGATCGAGTGGATACGCCATCGGCCGCTCGCGCATTTCGACAACGGCATGCTGATGGTGCATGCGGGCGTGCTGCCGCAATGGGATGCGACGCTGACGCTCGAACTCGCCGACGAGTTGCAACGCGCGCTGCGCGCGCCGAACTGGAAAGAGACGCTTGCCGGCTTGTACGGCAACGAGCCGAATCGCTGGACGCCTGGCCTGAAGGGTATCGAGCGGCTGCGTGTCACGTGCAGCGCGTTGACGCGCATGCGCTTTTGCAACGCCGATGGCGTGATGGATTTCAGCAGCAGCGGCACGCTCGCCTGCACGCCGAGCGGCTGCATGCCGTGGTTCGACGTGCCGTCGCGCAAGACCGCCGACGTGACCGTCGTGTTCGGTCATTGGGCCGCGCTCGGCCTGGTGTTGCGCGACAACCTGATCGGCCTCGACTCGGGTTGCGTGTGGGGAGCGAAGCTATCGGCGGTACGGCTCGCGCGAGATCCGGCCGAGCGGACGTTGACGCAGGTCGATTGCGATTCGTGCGGCGTGCAGCGCGGCGGAAATTAAACCGAAAACGGCGCTGTGCGGCAGCGCCGCCGCTCAGGCCGAGCGGCGCGGCTGATCGACTGGCTCGATCAACGTTTCCGGCGACGCAGCAGCGTCACTCGACGACGCAGCAGCCGCAACCTCGCCCTCTTCCGCGACCGTCCCCGCCACCGCGTTGCCAGCCTGCATCTCCCGCAGCGCGCCCGCCACCACGTGCTGCGCTCGCGCCGCGAGCGCACGCCGGTCCGCGTCCGGCGCGAGCGGTGCGCCGACATACACGTGGGCGGTCAGCGGAGCGCCGCGCAACAGCATGTCGAGCGAATCGGACAACGACAGATCGTCGATATACGCCGGTGCCGTCGACTGCCGGCCCTGCGCGTCCTCGTACATGATGCACAGCGGCTGCACCGGCACGCCGGCCGACACCGCGGCCTGGAACATGTTCGCGTGAAACGGCAGCAACGCGAGGCCATTCGACGTCGTGCCTTCGGGGAACACGCACATCAGCTCGCCCGCGCTGAGCCGAGCGGCGAGTTCGTGCATGATCCGCTTCGCGTCGCTGCGCTTGTCGCGCTGAATGAACACGGTGTCGAGCTGCTGCGCGAGCCAGCCGACCACCGGCCATTGACGGATCTCCGCCTTCGACACGAACGGCGTAGGCCGCCACGCATTGATCACGTAGATGTCGATCCACGAGATGTGATTGGCGACGACGAGCGCGCCACGATCGAGCCGCACCGCGTCGTTATGCACGACGAGGCGCATGCCGCACAGACGCAGCATCTTCAGCGACCACGCGCGGTTGAGCGCGTGACGCCGCTCGGCGCTCGCGTTCGGAAAGCGCGTCGCGACGGTCCACATGCCGTGCAGCAGATGCGTGATCAGACGGACCTTGCGTAACGCGAGCTTCATGGCCGGAGCTTTCCTTGACTAGACCGAAACGATACCGTTCAGCGCTGTTCGTACGCGAGCTGACCGGACACCACGGTCGCGCGCACCCGCGCCGGCAGCTCGTAGCCGAGGAACGGCGTGTTGTGCCCCTGGCTTTTCAGCGCACGCGGCTCGACGCGCCAGTGAGCGTGACGGTCGAACACACAGAGGTCGGCCACCGCGCCGGGCGCGATGCGGCCAGCCGCTTCGAGGCCGAGCACCTGCGCCGGCGCCGCCGTGATGCGATTGAGCGCGCTCGCGAGCGGCACGCCCGCTTCGTCGGCCCACTTCACCGTCAGCGACAGGAACAGCTCGAGGCCGGTTGCGCCCGGCGTCGCTTCGGCGAACGGCAGCAGTTTTTCGTCGTCGTCGACCGGCGTGTGCGCCGAGCAGATCGCGTCGATCGTGCCGTCGACGAGGCCCGCGCGGATCGCTTCGCGGTCGCGTTGCTGACGCAGCGGCGGATCGAGCCGGAACTGCGCGTCGAAATAACCGATGTCGAGGTCGATCAGATGCACGTGGTTTACGGTGACGTCGCACGACACCGGCAGCCCCTCGCCCTTCGCCTCGCGCATGAGCGCGACGCCCGCCGCCGACGACACATGCGAAACGTGCACGCGCGCGCCGGTCACGCGCACGAGTTCGAAGATCGTATGCAGCGCGATCGTTTCGGCCGCCACCGGCACGCCCGACAGCCCGAGCCGCGACGCCAGCGCGCCGCTCGCGGCGACGCCGCCCTTGCTGAGGTACGCATCGACGGGACGCAGCCAGACAGTGAAGCCATAAGTCTTCGCGTATTGCAGCGCGCGCATCAACACCTGGGTGTCGACGATCGGCGTATCGGCCTGCGAAAAGCCGACACAGCCCGCCTCGGTCAGCTGGACCATCTCGGTGATGACCTGCCCTTTGAGACCGACCGTCAGCGCGCCGAGCGGATGCACGTGCGCCTTGTTCAGGTTGCGCGCGCGGAACTTCAGCATCTCGACGAGGCCCGGTTCGTCGAGCATCGGATCGGTGTCCGGCGGACACACGAGACTCGTCACGCCGCCCGCGAGCGCCGCGGCCATTTCGGAGCCGAGCGTCGCCTTGTGCTCGTAGCCCGGTTCGCGCAAACGCGCGCATAGATCGACGAGACCCGGCGCGATAAAGAGGCCGCGTGCGTCGATCGTGCGCTCGGCCTGAAAGCCGGCCGGCGCGTTGCCGAGGGCGGCGATCTTGCCCGCCTCGATAAAGACGTCCTGCTGCTGTTCGGTGCCCGCTGCCGGATCGATCAGCGTGCCGCCTTGAATATGAATCTTCATGCGCTGCCTTTGTTAAACCTGCGGTTCAGCCTATGTTCGGCTTCCTGATCAGTCGTTGCTTAGTCGTTGTTGCCCGCGACGATCCCCATCACCGCCATGCGCACCGCGATACCGAACGTGACCTGATTCAGGATCACCGATTGCGGGCCGTCCGCGACCTGCGAGTCGATCTCGACACCGCGATTCATCGGGCCGGGGTGCATCACGATCGCATCGGGGGCGGCGAGCGCGAGACGCTCGGGCGTCAGCCCCCAGCTCTTGAAGTACTCCTGCGACGACGGCAGCAGCGCGCCGCTCATGCGTTCGTTCTGCAGGCGCAGCATGATGATCACGTCGACGTCCTTCAGGCCTTCGTCGAGGTTGTGGAACACGCGCACGCCCATCTGTTCGAGGCCGCCCGGCAGCAGCGTGCGCGGCCCGATCGCACGCACCTCGGGCACGCCGAGCGTGGTCAGCGCATGAATGTCCGAGCGCGCGACGCGCGAATGCAGGATGTCGCCGACGATCGCCACGCGCAGCCCGGTGAAGTCCTTCTTGTAGTGGCGGATCGTGTACATGTCGAGCAGACCCTGCGTCGGGTGCGCGTGACGGCCGTCGCCGGCGTTGATCACGTGCACGTGCGGCGCGCAGTGCTGCGCGATCAGGAACGGCGCGCCGCTCGACGCATGACGCACGACGAACAGATCCGCGTGCATCGCCGACAGGTTGTTGATCGTGTCGAGCAGCGATTCGCCCTTGCTCGTCGACGACGCGTTGATGTTCAGGTTCAGCACGTCGGCCGACAGCCGCGTGGCCGCGATCTCGAACGTGGTGCGCGTGCGCGTCGAGTTCTCGAAGAACAGGTTGAACACCGACTTGCCGCGCAACAGCGGCACCTTCTTCACTTCCCGATCGGTCACGCTGACGAACTGGTCGGCGGTCTCGAGAATGTGATTGACGATGGCCTTCGGCAGCCCCTCGATCGACAGCAGATGTTTGAGCTCGCCGTTCTTCGTGAGCTGCGGGTTGCCCTTCAGGAAGCCGTAGCGGAAGCGCTCGGATGCGCTGGCGGAGGAATCTTGCGGAGCCTGGGTGGCCGTGTTCATGATGTACCTGCGTCAAATACGGGCTTCGACGTGATCGAGGTCGCGTCGACACGCCGCTCACGCGCGTTTCAATCGACGCGTGCCTCAGTGTGAAAAGAAAACCGCTGGCCGCCGGCGCCGTCGTCTTCACGGGCCAGTACGAGCGTCGCGTCGGCGGGTACGTCGACCACGCCACCGACGAAGCGCGCCGCCACCGGCAACTCGCGTCCGCCCCGATCGGCGAGCACCGCGAGTTCGACCGATGCCGGCCGGCCATAGTCATACAGCTCGTTCACCGCCGCGCGAATCGTGCGGCCCGTGTACAGCACGTCATCGACCAACACGATGCGGCGGCCGTCGACCGCGAACGGCAGCGAGGTCGGGCTCGCCTGCGCGTGCAGCCCTTTCTTCGCGTAGTCGTCGCGATGCAGCGCGACGTTCACCACGCCGAAGCTCGCCAGCTTCAGGTCACGCGCGAGCCGCCCGGCGATCCACGCGCCGCCGCTATGGATACCGGCCAGTACCGCCGCTTCGGCACCGTCTTGCGTGGCGGCGAGATGGTCGCCGTACGCCGCGCGAATCTGGTCGAGCAACGCGCGATACAGCGCTTCGGCGTCAATGGAACTCATGATCGTCGGAAAGTCCGTCAAGATATTGCTGGAGGATGATGCTCGCGGCTTCGGCATCGAGCATGTCGGCGCGGGCGTTGCCGGCGCGGATTTCCGCCTCGGCCTCGACCGACGAGTAGCGCTCGTCGACCCACGTGACCGGCAGATTGAAGCGGCCGTTCAACTGGTTGCCGAAGCGCTTCGCGAGTTGCGTGCGTTCGTGCGGCGTGCCGTCGGGGTGCATCGGCAAGCCGACCACCAGCGCATCGGGCTTCCATTCGGCGATCAGCTTGCCGAGTGCTTCGAAGCGATACTCCTTGCTGCGGTTCTGCACCACGACGAGCGGCCGCGCGCGGCGCGTCAGCGAATTGCCGACCGCGACGCCGATGCGTTTCTCTCCGTAGTCGAACGCAAGCAGCGTCGCCTCACGTCCGGCCGGCACAGTCATGCGCGGCCCCTCATGCGTGCCCGGCCTCGCCCGAGAGCATCGACAGCGACACGCCGAGCAGCGCGAGCGCCGCTTCGAGACGATCTTCAGCGGGCACGTCGAAGACGATCTTCGGATCGGCCTCGACGGTCAGCCAGCCATTCTTCGAGATTTCGTCCTCGAGCTGACCGGCGCCCCAACCGGCATGGCCAAGCGTCAACAGAAAGCGTTCCGGGCCGGTGCCGCTCGCGACGGCTTCGAGGACGTCTTTCGACGTGGTCATTTCGAGCCCGCCGGGCACCGACATCGACGACGTGTACGCGCTGCCGCCTTTCGGATCGTGCAGCACGAAACCGCGCTCGGTTTGCACCGGGCCGCCGAAATACACGGGAACATGGAGAAGCGGTTCGATCTCGAGCTTCAGATCGATGCGATTGAAGAGCGCCTGCAGGTCGATATCGGTCGGCCGGTTGATCACGAGGCCGAGCGCGCCGCGCTCACTGTGATCGCAAAGGTAGACCACCGTTCCTGAAAATGTCGGATCGGCCATGTTCGGCATGGCGATCAGGAACTGGTTGGTCAGATTGATGCGATCGGTACTCTTGGACATAGTTCGGATTTTAGCAAAGACGATGCGGGATGGCGGGCTGCTTTGAGCGCTGCAGCGCGTTGCGCTGCATGCGACGTGCCGCGCCATCGACGCCGGATCAAGTTGCACTCTATCACGCGCGCGACTCGCGCCATCTCGCGATCAGGCGCCGAAACACCGCGCAGAACGGCGCGTTCGGCGGGCGTCGCGAAGCGGCGGGAAGGTGTGTTGTCACAATGGGCTTCTGCCCGTCGTGTGCGCGTGAGTCGAGACGTTACGGACGCAAGTCGCGGGCCACGTCGCGCGTTCGGCGCGGCGCGGGCCGCGCTTCACGCGCCGCCCTGCTCGATCGCGCGCGTGAGCGCGCCGAGCGCCGCCTGCGTGAGGCTGCCGCGGACCGGCGCGACGCCCGCGGCGACCTTGTGCAGCGTCGCGCGCAAGGCCTCGGCGGCCTGTTCGAGCGTATCGGCGGGCGGCGCGCCGACGATCACGTGCGCGCGCACCGCCGGCGTCGCGACGCCCGCATGCGCGCGACGCCGCCATGCGAGACCGAGCGCATCGGCAAGCAGCGCGACGTGACCGAGGCCGAGCGCGCAAGCGGCCGAGCCGAGCCGGTAGGCGGCGTCGCCCGCCTGCAGCGCTTCGCTCGGGTCGGCCTTCTCCGGCTGATCGGCCGCACGGGCATGGGCGGCGAGCGCCTCGATCGACGCGTCGGCGCTCTGCAGGAAGTCTTCATACGCGCTCGCGTTGACGCTCAGCACGCCGAGATCGCGCGTGTGCGGCAGCGCCTGCGCCTCGAGCGCGCCCGCCTCCCACAGCGCTTCCGAGGACTGCGTGCCGGCGACGTGCCAGTCGACCGTCAAGCCGTAGTCGTGCAACACCTCGACCTGGTCGGCGTCTTGCGGCGCCGCGCCGAACAGCGCGTAATCGCGCCACAGCAGCGCGAGCGTCGCGCGCACCAGCGAACGCGGCGCGCGCTCGATGCCGCGCGCGTGATCGGCGAGCGCCAGGTTGCAGCGCGCGTAAAAGCGCCGTGCCTCGATATCGCGGATCGCGTGGCCGCGCGCGCGCAGCGCCTTGGCGCAGGCGCGCGCGAGCCGCCAGAAATCATAGGGATCGGGGCCAGCCAGTTCGACGAACACGGCGTCGAGCTCGTCGAGCGCGGCATTCGTGACCGCGAGCGCCACCGCGCTGCCCGTGTCGGCCTGCGAGCGCAGCACCGGCAGCAACGCGCGCTCGTAGCGTGCCCGCAGATGGGCAAGCTGATCGGCCGATTGCACGTGCAGCGACGCCGGCGGCACCGGCCGCCCGTACAGCGCGAGGTCTTCGAACGCGACGGCGGAGCCCGGCGCGGGTTCGACCAGTTGCGCGCACAGCTCGCGATAGTGGTCGAACAGCGTCGGCGAGCAACTGAGCTCGCGCAGGTTGTGGCGCTCGAGCGCCGCGCGGAAGTCGTGCAGCGCCGCGCCGAACACCGGCCGCGCGCCTTCCGCTTCGGTTGGCTCGCCGCACGCGAGCGGCGACAGCCGCACGAGCGTGTCGGCGAAACGCTGGGCGCTGAGCCAGCCCGCCGTGCGCAGCGCGTGCGACGCGCGCAGCAGCGCGGCACCGCTCTCGTCGCGCTGCTCGAACGCGAGCGACGCCTCGGCGAGCGCCAGTTCCGCGGGGCGGACCGCGCCGCCGCGCGGGTTCGGCAGTGCATCGATGGAAACGGGTGCTGCGGATCGAAAAGTCATGGGCAGGCGACACGAAGCTGACGGGGCCGTCGCTTCGCGCCGCGTGCTGAGTGATCGGCCAACGCGCGAACCGGCGACAGGACAATGACAGACTACCGTTGCGACACGACGCGCGCTGCGATGTTCCGCGCCGGCGCGCTCAGACGGGCACCGGCCGCGCCGGACGCTTCAAGCGATTGCAGGAATTACGCGGCGAATGACGCCGCTGAATTTCGGGATCGAACCTCGGGACGAGGTTTTGGCGGCGCCGCATGCGGCGTGTCGCATGAACCCGTCAAACCGCGGCGCCGGAACCATCGATCAGCCAGGCAACGGCCGGCCAGCCGACGCCGGTGGCTTGCCCAACTTCAGATCTGGACCATTTCGAAGTCTTCCTTGCGCGCTCCGCACTCCGGACACGTCCAGTTGATGGGCACGTCTTCCCAGCGCGTGCCCGGCGCAATGCCTTCGTCCGGCAAGCCGGCCTCTTCGTCGTAAATCCAGCCGCAAATCAGGCACATCCAGCTTTGATATTCCATTCTTTTGTCGCGTCGTTGAGTCCGTGGAAGCGGGAGCCATGATGGTACCGTGTTGCCGCCCCCATGCCTAGCAATCGAAAACGCGCAACCGTAACGTGGACCGGCTTTCAGCGGTGTGCGGGCGACGCTCGCGGCGCTAGCGTGGCAACCTCGAAGCAATCCCCGTCCGCCCCGCGTCAGCGGGCCGCGAGCCAGCCTCTCGCGATCCCCGCCGCGCGAAAAAACGCCCTCTCCACGGTTTAGGCCGCATAATTGAGCCAATTGCGCATTGCGCGCCGAAATCCTGCTTTCTTTATCCATTTTCATGCCCAGCGACACGCCTCCGATCGTCCTCACCTTCGGCCTCTCCGATCCCACCGGCGGCTCAGGCCTGCAGGCGGACCTGTTGACACTTGCCAGCATGGGCTGCCACGGCGTTTCGGTGCTTACGGGCTATACCGTGCGCGATTCGGCGAACTGCGACGAAGTCACCGGGCTCGACCCGGACGTCGTCGCGACGCAGGCGCGCATGCTGCTCGAGGACATGCCGATCGCCGCGTTCAAGGTTGGCGCGTGCACGCGCGCCGAAGTGGTCAGCGCGATCGCCGAAGTGGTCGCCGATTACGACGACATCCCGCTGATCCTCGTCCCCGACTTCACGCTCGACGACGAACACGTGCTCGCCGCCGACGAACTGCGCGAAGCGATCGCCGATCTGCTCGCGCCGCAAACCACGCTGCTGGTCGCCGACTCGTCCACGCTGCTCGCGCTCGCGCAGCCCGACGGCGACGCCGAGGCGCCGAGCCTCGACGCGGCGATCTCGCATCTGCTGTCGCAGGGCTGCGAGTACATTCTGTCGACCGAAACCGGCACGCATCGGCTCGTCAATACGCTGTTCAGCGAGGACGGCCAGTTGCGTCAGGACATGTGGGACCGCGCGCCTCATCGGCTGACCGGACTGACCGATACGCTCGGCGCGGCGATCGCCGCGCTGCTCGCTAACGGCCAGGAGCCGGCGGAAGCGGTGCGCGAAAGCCAGGAGTATCTGTATCAGGCGGTGCGCAATGCGTTCCGGCCCGGCATGGGGGCATACATGCCCGATCGCTTCTTCTGGGCGCGCAGCAGCGACGACGATGAAACCCCGCCAGCGCAAGGCAAGGGTGCGGCGCCCGGAGAAGCACGGCACTGACCCCGTCATTCGTTTGTATTGATTGAAAACCCGCTTTTTGGCGGGTTTTTTATTACATGCCTCTTTCGTGGTTACGGCGAATTTTCATTCGATTTATTCCAAATGAATAGCGCAATTCGATGCCCGCTATCGCTACTGCCGCGCCCCGCGCCTATTGTGGACGCTCTGGCCAATCCATTTCGCATGACAGCATGAAATGATGCTGGCGCCGCGGCAACAGACGTTTTGCCGCGTAATTAAACGTTACAACCTCCGCGACACCCTTTGGCTAGACTTTACGGATCGCGAACTGTCATATGTCACCACATGTCTTTCCCTAGCTTTTTCATCCATCCACCGAAATGCGGCGGCTCGACCGTAATTTCGTGTTTTGATTTGAATAAAGGTAGTGACCAATTCATTAGCTTTATCTGGGATCAGGATGGGTGGGGAAACTGCCGCGCAAAGCTGCTCGAAACGCAGGTCGGCGGCGGGCATCAACCGTATGGCATTCATCGGGCGATCAAACATCCGCTCACTTACTGCACGATCCTGCGCGATCCGCTCGCACGGCAAGTCTCGCACTACTGGTATGCGGCGAACGGCAAGAACGGCGAGGTCACGCGCGGCGTCAGCGTGTCGACGCCCGAGGCTCTGGCGCAGCAAGGCGCGCTGTCGCTGGATGAGTGGGTCAGCGAATCGCTCGCCGGCAAGAACCTTTTCGTGCAGATGCTGAGCGGCGAACCGGTGGTCGACGAAGCGAGCCTCGCTGTCGCGCAAATCCATTTGCGTGAGCAGATCGAGACCGTCGGCGCCTGTGAGGAGATGAGTGAATTCTTACTGCGGCTTTGCGGTTCGACCGGGATGAAACTACCGTTTTATTTCGAAACGAATCGCACCAATGGCGCGTCGAAAGGCAAGGCTCACATCAGCGAGGCAGCAAGAAAAAAGTTTATCGCGGACAATCGCTTTGATTACGAGCTGTTCGACGACGCGAATCGGATCGTCGAAGCTTATGCGAAAGATACAGGCAGCGTCTTTTCGAATGCGCTCGAATTGGTCCGGCTGATTCAGTCCGAAATCAATCAGCTCGAGAATCCTCACGTCTATAGCTCGCCGGTTTTTGGCTTCGACGGCTCGTTCCTGTCGCGCGTGCATCAGGTGATCCGCCGCTTCGATCTCGCGCCGATCGACGCCTATCTGGAGTTCGCGCAAAGCTGCCAGCGCGCGCCGATCGACCTCTTCGAGGGCTTCGTCGACACGGTGAGCGACGCCGGGGTGTCGGGCTGGGCGGTCAATCTGAGCCGGCCCGAGCGACAGGTGCCGCTCGAAGTGCGGGTCGGCGCGCAGATCGTCGCGACCGGCTACAGCGGCGAGCCGCGGCCCGATGTAGCGAGCGCCGGCTATCCCAGCTCGAACAGCGGATTTTCGATTCCACTGCCGGACGGCATCCCGGAAGGCTTTTGCGTTACGATCGCCAATTCCACCGAACGCCTGCACAACGCCGGCACGTGGCGGCAAGGCTGGCACTGCGAGTGAGCCAGAAGAGTCGGGAGAACTTATCCATGAAAGAGCCGCCGAGCTTCGTGCAACGCTTCCACGGCAACATTGGGGTGCAAGACCGCATACGCCTATTCGATCAGACGCCGGCCACGATCTGGCTGACCGGCCTGTCCGGCGCCGGCAAATCGACGCTCGCGTTCGCGCTCGAGGAGCAGCTGATCGCGCTCGGTCATGCCTGCTATGTGCTCGACGGCGACAATATCCGCCACGGTCTGGCAAGCGACCTCGGCTTCGCGCGCCACGACCGGCGCGAAAACATCCGCCGCGTCGCGCACGTCGCCCAGTTGATGAACGACGCGGGCCTGATCGTGATTACCGCGCTGATTTCGCCGATACGCGAAGACCGGGCGATGGCGCGCGAGATCATCGGACCCGACAAGTTCGTCGAGACCTACGTGTGCGCCCCGCTCGCCATCTGCGCGAACCGCGATCCCAAAGGTCTTTACGCGAAAGCGAGGTCTGGCGAAATCAGCTCGTTCACCGGCGTATCAGCGCCCTATGAAGCGCCGATCGATCCCGACCTGTACGTCGATACGGGAACGCTCCCCCGCGAGGAAAGCGTCGCGCAGATCTTCGACTACCTGCGCGAAAAGTGCCTCGGAACGTCGACTGATCGTTCCGCTCACACGGCAGGCGCCTGATCCGCACGGCGGGCATCCACAAGCGCCCCCCCGGTCCCCACGTCAACGCCGACCCCAAACGAAAAAACCCGCATAAGCGGGTTTGTTCGTTTGGGAAGCACGCCTCGCGGCGCACTCCCCACATGGACTTCCAGCCGGGCCTCGTCCGTGACCCGGCCGCTGTGGTCAACCACGCGGCCGGACCACGAGGCCCGAGCGGAATTACATGTCCATGCCCATGCCGCCCATGCCGCCGGGCATGCCACCAGGCATCGGAGCATCTTCCTTCGGCAGTTCGCAGACAGCTGCGTCGGTCGTCAGCAGCAGACCGGCAACCGAAGCTGCGTTTTGCAGCGCCGTGCGCGTCACCTTCGTCGGGTCCACGACACCTGCGTCAACCAGGTCGACGTACTCGCCGGTCGCTGCGTTGTAGCCGTAGTTGCCGTTGCCAGCCGCAACCGCTGCCACGACGACGCTCGCTTCTTCGCCACCGTTGGTGACGATCTGGCGCAGCGGCTCTTCCATTGCGCGCAGAACGATCTTGATACCTGCGTCCTGATCGGCGTTAGCGCCCTTCAGGCCATCGATTGCCTTACGTGCACGGATCAGCGCGACGCCGCCACCGGCCACGATGCCTTCTTCCACAGCCGCGCGCGTTGCGTGCAGTGCGTCTTCGACACGTGCCTTCTTTTCCTTCATTTCGACTTCGGTCGCAGCACCGACCTTGATCACTGCAACGCCGCCTGCCAGCTTGGCAACGCGCTCTTGCAGCTTTTCACGGTCGTAGTCCGAGGTCGCTTCTTCGATTTGCGTGCGAACCTGCTTCACACGTGCTTCGATGTTTGCAGCTTCGCCAGCGCCGTCGATGATCGTGGTGTTTTCCTTGCCCACTTCGATGCGCTTCGCCTGGCCCAGTTCAGCCAGCGTTGCCTTCTCGAGCGTGAGGCCGGTTTCTTCAGCGATGACCTGACCGCCGGTCAGGATCGCGATGTCTTCCAGCATCGCTTTACGACGATCGCCGAAGCCCGGAGCCTTGACGGCAACGGTCTTCAGGATGCCGCGGATGTTGTTGACGACCAGCGTTGCGAGCGCTTCGCCTTCGACGTCTTCAGCGATGATCAGCAGCGGACGGCCAGCCTTCGCGACTTGCTCGAGCACCGGCAGCAGATCACGGATGTTCGACACCTTCTTGTCGTGCAGCAGCACGAACGGGTTCTCGAGCACGGCGACTTGCTTGTCCGGGTTGTTGATGAAATACGGCGACAGGTAGCCGCGGTCGAATTGCATACCTTCGACGACGTCCAGCTCGTCTTGCAGCGACTTGCCGTCTTCGACGGTGATCACGCCTTCCTTGCCGACCTTGTCCATTGCTTCAGCGATGCGCTCGCCGATCGACGAATCGCTGTTCGCCGAGATCGCGCCAACCTGGGCGATTTCCTTGTTGGTCGTGCACGGCTTGCTGATCTTGCGCAGTTCTTCGATTGCGGCTGTAACGGCCTTGTCGATACCGCGCTTCAGGTCCATCGGGTTCATGCCCGATGCGACGTACTTCATGCCTTCGCGGACGATCGATTGCGCGAGAACCGTAGCGGTCGTCGTGCCGTCGCCTGCGTTGTCGCTGGTCTTGGAAGCGACTTCCTTGACCATTTGCGCGCCCATGTTCTGGAGCTTGTCTTTCAGTTCGATCTCTTTTGCGACCGACACACCGTCCTTGGTGACCGTCGGGCCGCCGAAGCTGCGCTCGAGGACCACGTTGCGGCCCTTCGGACCCAGCGTGACCTTCACGGCGTTGGCGAGAATGTTCACGCCTTCGACCATCTTGGCACGGGCGGAATCTCCGAATACGACGTCTTTAGCTGCCATCTTCTAACTCCTTGAATACTTTGGATGTAACCGGGGAAGTAGCGACCTTGCGCTTACTTCTGCACCACGGCCATGATGTCTTCTTCGCGCATTACCAGCAATTCGTTGCCGTCGACCTTGACGGTCTGGCCTGCGTATTTGCCGAACAGGACGCGGTCGCCGACTTTTACGTCGAGCGCAATGGCTGCGCCCTTGTCGTCGCGCTTGCCCGGGCCGACTGCGAGGATTTCGCCCTGATCCGGCTTTTCCGCTGCGGCTTCGGGAATCACGATGCCCGACGCAGTCTTGGTTTCCTGATCCAGGCGCTTGACGATCACGCGATCATGCAAAGGACGAAGGTTCATACATACTCCTCTCTGATTGAGACTGAAGAACGCTGAGAAAACCCGGCTGGCTGAGCCAACCGGAGATGTTGTTAGCACTCTCGTGCAGCGAGTGCTAATTATATGGACGGGTAGTGACAAATTCAAGAAGTGAGGAGTAGCGGCAGTGCTGGTCTCGAGATTCGCTTGAGTTTGAACTTTGTTCGCTTAAGTCTGAATCTTGCAACGCAACAAAAATTCGAGGTCGCCGGATAATTTACATTAAAAACAAATACTTAAACTATTTTCTCGGAGATCCATCGGCTGTTGTCGGCTCCGGCGCGGACGGCCACTCATGGAATCTGTGCATCACAATTAGATGCCCGATTGCCCCATCAGGGAAAACCCCTATCCGCTAGTAGCCAGAAGAGTCTGCCAGACTTCACGTTTCCATGAAACGTCCGCAGGGTTGTCAGAGTGGACCAACGCGCTGCCATTCGATCTGCCTGCAACGATCAGTTTTCAAAGGATGTGTAGATCACGCATCACGCGGCGCATCGAACAGCACATTGCTAGTTGCCCCATATCGCGACTGGGCGGATTCGCCCACTCCGGACACCGGGCCAAGCACCACATCATGTGCAGCTTTTGAGGATGCGGCGGTCATTCATCCCTCGGAGCCAGCCGGCAAGTCATCCTGTCTTGTGTCTTGAGGTTTGTTCTGTCGGCCTTTGCGGTCATTGATGTGTGGGCGTGCGGGAGTCGGCTGAAGCACGCTAACCGGGCATTCGCCAACCATCCGCTCTGAATCTCGTGCTCCGTTCGGCGAACGCGTACTTTCGACGCACTGCCGTCGTTCGAAGCTCCGTCACCTCAACGGCAGCTTACTCCGGAACAGCGATCATCCGACATCCCGCGCTGAGCGACATGAACGGCCATCGCTGTCGTTGGTTGCACGGCCGTAACAACCCATGTCGAGCGTCCGCTCTGGCGGTGCGACGAAAATGAATCGCGGGACAAGCAAGTCCGGATTTCACCGCGCGCGCAAATGCGCTATTGGACGCCATCGGCCTTCCGAGGGCGGCGTGGCGCGATCAAACGACGGCGATGCCGTTACGCCTGCAACTTGACGCAACTTTGCTGCTGCGGCAACGACGAACGGCGACTTCTTCAGCCTGCCTTAAGGTAGTGCGCGAATACAGCCGGATGTTGCGGCTAGTACGCGCGCAATGGATCCGACAGGCATGACTGCCGCTGCATTCCTTAGCTGCGCCCGGAATATCTCTTCCTCCAACCCGTTTACTCGACACTTCTCTCGCGGCATCCGATTTGCCGATTTCACCCAGTCACATCGCCTCGCGGGTTGCCCACCGCGAGGCAGCGTCATGGTCGAGACAGGCGACCCGCTGCCCGGCCATGGACAACCCGCGACTCAACTTTCAAAGGAGGTTAAGCCACACATCAATACCTAACCGCAGATCTGTCCGTCGAAGCGGGTCAACCTCAGGAGCAATCATGAAATCGCTATTCAAGCCCCGCAGCTTCAGACCACTGGCTTCTCGAGCTGCCAGTCTGTCCGCTGCCGCCTTCATCGGCGCGTTGGCCGCAGGCCAGGCATGCGCAGAACAGCCGCCGCCACCTTGCCATCCGAATCCGAACGCTGCCGCTGACGCCGCGCTGGTGCGCCAGCGCGGCGACATCGCGCACCTGCCAGATCCGCTGCAGGATCTCCTCCAAAGGATAGCCGAGCGGCCCCATACCTATTTGCCGATTCAGGCCTATGCCGAGGCCGACAAACCGAGCCAGCTGTTCCAGTATTACCTGCTGTCCACAGTAGGATTCGAACCCAATCCGTTCACGACACGATTCCCGGGCATCAACGACAAGGCGATGCTGACGGCAACTGGCGCCAACTGCGGCTTGCCAACCATCGGTGCGGTACGCCTGGTGGTCGAGCCGAAGCCGGGGTTGCCCACTGATCCCAATAACGTTCGCGCCTTCATCGATGTATTTACCGACCTGTCATATCTGTTTGTGATTAACAACGAAAGCGGCTGGTACGAGGGCTGGATGATCCACGATTTGCAAGTGCCGAATGTCGCACCACCCCGTCCCGACGGGCACGCCCAGTTCGGCACAATGACAGTCGCGGACGCGGCCGCCTTGCGGGCGATGGGCACGCACCACAACGTGCCGGGCCAGCTATTCACAATGGATGGCAAGGCACCGCATTTGCCCGAAGCTTCAGACCACTTCCCCGACCGCCAGACCAATATCGTGCCGATCCAGCTGAGCATGGGGGCGCTCAACTGCATGCAGCAGTCTGATTGTCACGGCTACTGGGAATTCAACTACACGACCAACTGGATCCATCCACTCTACGAGTTGCCTTTTACCGGCGGTATCCCCGGTACCTTTGAAGCCGGCAAAGTTGGCGCGCTCTCGTCACTGATTCCCGGCTCTGGACCGGCAGGCGTAAAGAACAGTCCGATCGACTATGGTGACGATCCGAACAATGCGGCCCCGCTGGGTGGTGCAGGTCCGCGCGACCCCGACCGATTCGATGCCACAGTCGATAACCAGCGGGAATACCGCCAGCGCTTCATCCCGAGCGGACTGGCCCACGAAATCTACCTGGACACCTACGTGCGAGTGGCATCGTTCGAGCAGGGCACGCCATTCCCGCAGCGGTTGTACGACGCCTATGTGGCCGAAGTCAAACGGGTCGATACCAATGGCGACGGCGTCATTTCGGCACGCGAGGGAGACGTGGATACGGCCAGCGATGGGTTCCCGGACAATTCCCGTCTGTTCTTGCCGGCGACTTCGTTCCGTCGCTTTGCCGTGACGCGCGAAATCAATGACGGCTCCCTGGCGCCGCGGTTTGCGCCCAGCCAGCGGGCTTGGGTACTGACTGGCGCCGCCATTACCGTAAGCCCGCCGCGGCCGGCGTCTGCGGGTCGCGATGGCGACGACCGTTGAAGGCAACTCGTCGACCTGACGGGCTGTCTCCTGAGTTGCGAGAGGCGTTCAAACCGTATCGTGCGCTCTGCAGGTAGACAATAGGGCCGCCCAAAAGGCGGCCCTATTGTTGTCGCCTTCCGTTGATGCTCATCATTCAACGGAAAATAGCGAAGACAAGACAGTCCTTGTTCCCCTGTGGAACCTTCGTGGGCTGGCAGCACCGGAAGGCAAAGATTGAGTTTCTCCGCAGGCTTCACGCTGAACAGTCGAGCGCATTCCGTATCTTGATAGCGGACACTCCATAATGTCGCACCGCTCGGCCCCCAATGTCGGCTTCGGCTGACGACACAACCGACGCAATTGGCACGCTAACGTCCGTTGCCTGGGTCGAAGCCGACGCTCGAACGTCCGTGCACAAGCGTGGGCGAAGGTCCGTTGTTGGCCGAACCCGGTCCGACGCCGAGACAGTCGAGGTAGCCGCCGTCGACGTTCTGTGTCCGGCAGAAGTCGACCCTGTATAAACATTCGCCTTCCGAGGCGAGCCGTCCGCTCAAGGACAGGCAGCAGAAATGCCGGATTGCAGAAGAGCTAAAGTCGGAAGTGGTGTACGGGGGAGTTGAGGCGGGAGATTGTAGGCGGTGGAGGTTTCAGCTGAGAATCTGATTGTCGAAGTCGGAAACCAGCAAACAACAAACCATCCACCATGAACAAG
>NZ_VZQQ01000329.1 GCF_014397785.1 Paraburkholderia podalyriae | reverse complement strand
TCGTCTTTCATGGCAATGCGGGGCATGCCGGGCACCGCAAGTTTTGCGCCACAGCGTTTAACCCGGCGCGAGGCCCGCGCCGAGCCACATGCGCAGCGCCTCGATCTCCTCCTCGCACACCGTATGCGGCATCCGATACGCGCTCCGTTCGACCTTGCAACCTTGTGCGATCGCAACGTCGCGGGCAACCTCCCCTTTACCAATTGTGGCCGGGTGGCCAAAGTGGTCCCTGGACGATGAGCGAGCGATCGGTAGTGAAGCATCCCGGGTCTAA
>NZ_VZQQ01000328.1 GCF_014397785.1 Paraburkholderia podalyriae | reverse complement strand
CCAGATGATTCAGATACGCGTCAAATTCGTCGACATCTTCTCTCATCATCATCGCCCGAAGTCTGTATTATTCAATACTACCAGGTATCGCTTCGCTGTAAATAGGTTTTGTGACACAGTAGTACTAGGCGCTCAGTGAAAGAGGGATAGCAATTCAGGAGGCGCCATGCGATATGGTGCTCCGGCCGGCTGCGTCCAAAATCATCTGAGAATGGGCTGCACTGCGCATCGAGATTCGCACGACGCGGTCGATGTGCACATTGAACGTTAGCGT
>NZ_VZQQ01000327.1 GCF_014397785.1 Paraburkholderia podalyriae | reverse complement strand
CTCGGCGTCTTCGAGGCCAGGTGGGACAAGGACTACCCTTCCATCGGGCAGAGCTGGCGGCGCAACTGGGCACGCGTGATTCCGTTCTTCGATTACCCGCCGGAAATCAGGAAGGTGATTTACGCCCCGGAGGAAGTCCCCTTGGGGGACACCACGAATGCCATAGAATCGATCAACATGAGTCTGCGCAAAGTAATCAAGACCCGCAGCTCGTTTCCGACCGATGAGGCCGTGACCAAGCTGTTTTACCTGGCGCTGAACAACATCAGCAAGAA
>NZ_VZQQ01000326.1 GCF_014397785.1 Paraburkholderia podalyriae | reverse complement strand
GATCCAGATAGATCGTGGCCACGATCATGGAACGATCTTCACGTGGTCTACGCCGGACCTACCCACGCTCTCACATCATGCCCCACGCGCGCGCGAATCGGGGACCGGCCCTGCCGAGCCGCTTACGAAGATCGGGCAATTGACTCTGGTGAAACGCGCGATATCGGCCGCGTAAACGCAAAAACCCCACCGCGAGGGGTGGGGTTTCTGACGGGGTAAGGAGCCTGACGATTACCTACTTTCACACGGGCAATCCGCACTATCATTGGCGTGGAG
>NZ_VZQQ01000325.1 GCF_014397785.1 Paraburkholderia podalyriae | reverse complement strand
GGCTCTGGTGCAAATAGCGCGGGGGCGAATCGGTTAAGGTGTCAGGCTGAACGAATTGAGAACCGACGATGAGCAAGCTGAAGAGCCTTGACGAACTGTTCGCAGGCCGTCACTTTGACCGCGATGTGATCATTCTGTGTGTTCGCTGGTACCTGCGCTACAAGCTTAGCCTGCGCGATCTGGTCGAGATGATGGCGGAACGGGGTCTGTCGCTGGCGCACACGACGATCCTGCGCTGGGTGCGGCGCTTTGCGCCGGAGTTCGTGAAACGGTGGA
>NZ_VZQQ01000324.1 GCF_014397785.1 Paraburkholderia podalyriae | reverse complement strand
TCTGCCAGCTTGACGAGTTCAGGATCGGGTTTTTCTCTTTTGTTGCGTTTCGCTACGGTCATCTGTGCTCCTGTTGCTGACAGTTTCCTGCCAAATGACCGTTTACACAAAAATTTTTACACCCTCGGCTACTTCGGTCCGGCGGATCATGCTATACATTGCGGCGGCTCGCTCACCACCGCTGTCAGAGCCAGCGAACATGAAATTGCGCCGGCCGAGGGCCACGCAGCGCAAAGCATTTTCGGCGAGCACGTTGCTGATCTCCACGCGGCCGTCA
>NZ_VZQQ01000323.1 GCF_014397785.1 Paraburkholderia podalyriae | reverse complement strand
TGACTGCGCGCGCTCCCATCACCCCGATGCAGACATCGCCGGTTGATCTCAACCGACGCGGTGCGGCTACGCTCGGCCGTTACTTGCAAACGATTCTCCATTCCGTGTGCTAAATCCACCGCTTACGATTTAACCATGTAACTGTATTGCCGTATCCGTCAGCGCATCCCGTCTTGAACGCACGTACGCGCGGTGCGAAGGTGTAGCCATCGTAACGACGGAGCAATGCGATGGAGAACACCGCGGGAGAGACTGTATCGACGGGCACGCGGCGGCC
>NZ_VZQQ01000322.1 GCF_014397785.1 Paraburkholderia podalyriae | reverse complement strand
CGCACGCCTTGGCGGTTATCTGGCCAGAGCCAACGACGCGCCTCCCGGCAATACTGTTATGTGGCGCGGCATGCAGCGCCTTACCGACATTCAACTCGGATATGAGCTCGCCCGGAACGGATGTGGGCAATTGCAAGCTCGCGATGGCCGTCGTAGACGGGCGCAAGAATCGGCATCAAAGTGATGTCCATCATTTTCGAAGTGGTGGACACCATTTTGTCAGAGCCAACTCAGAGGCCTGGCAGCCGTAAAGGCCGCCCGAACCATAGTCCCGAATTC
>NZ_VZQQ01000321.1 GCF_014397785.1 Paraburkholderia podalyriae | reverse complement strand
TCCGGATCAAGGCTCGTTTGCCAGCTCCCCGGAGCTTTTCGCAGGCTACCGCGTCCTTCATCGCCTGTGATCGCCAAGGCATCCACCACATGCACTTGTTCGCTTGACCCTATAACGGGTGTGTCTCCCAATGATTGCTCACCGCAGATCACTTCCGCTACAGGTTGAGTATTCGTGTTGCGCCGTATTCCAAAGCGATCTCTCGATCACCTTTAAAATACATCGATACAATCACAACCCTGATTCACCTACTCACACACCCATCTCCAGGCACGCTTT
>NZ_VZQQ01000320.1 GCF_014397785.1 Paraburkholderia podalyriae | reverse complement strand
AAGAGGTGGCGCCGTTGGTTCGGACAGTCAGATCGAATTTATAAGTGGAAGCGCCGGGGTCATCAAGCTGCCGATTTGATCGCTGGCAGCGTCGCGAAGTATGCCTCATCCGGCGTCTGATCGGACAGACTCGAATGGGGCCGTTTCTGGTTGTACAAGCCGTCAACACAACGCCCATATCGGCGAATCAAAGGAGGTTCTCTACCGCTGGCACCCGTGGTACGGGCACACGGTATGGATTTTCACCACGATAGAGAGGAAGAACGCCGAGTCAGTGCTG